>NZ_JACBYV010000001.1:1487969-2975938 GCF_013408425.1 Pseudomonas flavescens
GGAAACCGCTCCCGTAGAGGCCCAGCCTTTTCTGCGCAACGCCCAGGCCGCTTCCGGGTTCGTTCCCAACCTGCTGGCGGTGCTCGCCAATGCGCCGGCCGCGCTGGAAACCTACGTCACCGTCTCCGGCCTGAACGGCAAGGCCAGCCTCGGCCTGGCGGAACGCGAAGTGATCCAGCTGATCGCCGCCACCACCCACGGCTGCGCCTTCTGCGTTGCCGGCCACACGGCGGTCGCCAGCAACAAGGCCAAATTGCCTGCCGAGGTCGTCGAGGCCTTGCGTGCCCGCGGCGAGCTGCCGGACGCCCGTTACGAAACCCTGGCGCAGTTCACTCGCGAGGTCATCGCCACCCGCGGCAATGTCAGCGACGCGGCGTACCAGGCATTTCTCCAGGCAGGCTTCACCGAGGGCCAGGCCCTGGAGGTGATTCTCGGGGTGAGTCTGGCCACCTTGTGCAACTTCGCCAACAGCTTCGCCCACACCCCGCTCAACCCGGAGCTGGAGCGTTATCGCTGGGACCAGGCCGGCGCGTGAGCCGCAGAGGAGATTTCGCCATGCTGGATGCCAACCTGAGCCGCTGGCTCGACGAACAGGCCGGGGCACTGGACGGCGGCCAGTGCGATGCCGAGGCCGTGCTGCCGCAACTGGCGGCTGCCGGTGTGCTGCGCCTCGGCGTGCCGAAAGCGCTGGGCGGCGAGGGTGGCCACGTGGTCGACGCCTTGCGCGCGATAGCCGATGTGGCCAGCCATTCGTTGACGGCCGCCTTCGTGTTCTGGGGGCAGCGGGCGTTCATCGAATATCTGCTGCAGGGCGACAACCCGGCGTTGCGCGAGCGCCTGCTGCCTGCGCTGCTCGCTGGCGAACAGGCAGGCGCCACCGGGCTGTCGAACGCCATGAAGTACCTATCAGGGATTGAGGAACTGGGCGTCAGTGCCACGCCTATCGACGACGGCTGGATCCTGAATGGACGGCTGCCCTGGGTCACCAATCTGCGCAAGAGCGGCTTCGTGGTGGCGGCAGCGATCGATCTGCCTGATGCCCAGCCGTTCGTGGCGGCATTTTCGGGAGATCTGGATGGTGTCGGGCGCAGCGAGGACCTGCAACTGCTCGGCCTGCAATCCAGCAACACCGCGGCGCTGCAGTTGCACCAGGCGCAACTGCAGCGCGAATGGCTGATCGCTGCCGACGCCAGGCGCTTTCTGCCGCAGGTCCGCCCGGCCTTCCTGGGCCTGCAGTGCGGGCTGTCGATAGGGCTGGCAGAGCGCGCACTGGCTGAGGTACGTGGGGCGCTGGCGCAGCGCTCGATCCTGCATGGCGATTACGAACGACTGGCGAGCACCCTGAGTCTCGAGCGCTTGCGCCTGGAGCAGGGCTTGCATGACGGCACCTTCCTCGCGCAACCATCGGCGCTGTTCGCCCTGCGCATCGGCCTGGCCGAGCGCGTCGCTGACGCTCTGCAACTGGAACTGCAGGCCAGTGGCGGGCGCGCCTATCTGCAGCCCCATGGCGATGGTTTCGCCAGGCGCTGGCGGGAGTCGGCCTTCGTGCCGGTGGTCACCCCCAGCCTGGTGCAACTGCGTGCCGAGCTGCAGAAGAAAGCCGCCCAGGTGTCGGCGTGAGCACGGTACTGCAGGCCCGGGACATCGGCCTCGCTTACCCGCAGGGCAAGGGCTGGCAGCAAGTGCTCGAAGGTTTTCAGCTCGATCTGCAGGCTGGCGAGGTGGTGAGCATCCTCGGCCCCAGCGGCGTAGGTAAATCCAGCCTGCTGCGGGTGCTGGCCGGTCTGCAACAGCCGAGCCAGGGCAGGGTGGAACTGTTCGGCGAAACCCTGCGAGGCCCGCATCCGCGGGTGGCGGTGGCCTTTCAGGATCCGTCGCTGCTGCCTTGGCTGACGCTGGAAAGGAACGTCGCCTTCGGCCTGGATTTCGCTCGGCAGCCGCGTCGTGAGCCAGCCCAGCGCGAGGCGTTGATCGAGCGCGCCATCGCTGCGGTGGGCCTGAGCGAGGCCCGCGGCCGCTATCCGGCGCAGCTGTCCGGTGGTATGGCACAGCGCACCGCGCTGGCTCGCTGCCTGGCGCGCGAGCCGCACGTGCTGCTGCTCGACGAACCCTTTGGTGCCCTGGACGAAGTGACCCGGGCACAGATGCAGCAGTTGTTGCTGCAGATCATCCGTGAACAGCGCACCGCAGCCGTGCTTATCACCCATGACATCGATGAAGCGCTGCTGCTCTCCGAACGTATTCTGCTACTGGGCGACACCCCGGCGCGCACGTTGGGCGAGTGGCACATCGACCTGCCGCACCCCCGTGCGGATCTGGTCGACGAGCTTGGCGCGCTACGCGTCGACATCCTCAAAACCCTACGGCGGGCGAGCCGCGATCACGCACCCTCACCCCTGCAGGAGCCACAGCATGTGCCTGGACGATCCGACCCATTCCCGACGTGACATTCTCAAACTCGCCACACTGCTGACCGCAGCCGGTGCCTTG
Source organism: Pseudomonas flavescens (assembly GCF_013408425.1). Lineage (NCBI taxonomy): Bacteria > Pseudomonadati > Pseudomonadota > Gammaproteobacteria > Pseudomonadales > Pseudomonadaceae > Phytopseudomonas > Phytopseudomonas flavescens. Next base: position 1,490,460 of record NZ_JACBYV010000001.1, read on the forward strand.
CCTTTGCTCAACAGCCTGCAGGCGCGGGCGGCCAGCGAGCCCGACGCGCCGGTGCGTATCGGCTACCTGCCGATCACCGACGCCACGCCGCTGCTGGTGGCGCACAACAACGGTCTGTTCGAGGCCGAAGGCATCAAATCCGAGCGCCCGGTCCTGTTGCGTAGTTGGGCCCAGGTGATCGAGGCGTTCATCTCCGGCCAGGTGAATGTCATTCACCTGTTGTCGCCGATGACCGTCTGGGCGCGATACGGCAGCAAGGTGCCGGCCAAGGTGGTGGCCTGGAACCATGTCGGCGGCTCGGGCCTGACCGTGGCGCCGGACATCACCGATGTGAAGCAACTGGGCGGAAAGACCGTGGCCATCCCGTTCTGGTATTCGATCCATAACGTGGTGGTGCAACAGCTGCTGCGAGATGCCGGCCTGACGGCGGTGAGCAAGGCGACCACCGCCAGTCTCGCCGCCAACGAGGTCAACCTGATCGTGCTGGCGCCTTCGGACATGCCGCCGGCCCTGGCCAGCAAACGCATCGCCGGCTATATCGTCGCCGAGCCGTTCAACGCCCTGGCGGAAAACCTCAAGGTTGGCCGTATCCAGCGCTTCACGGGTGACGTATGGCGCAACCACGCCTGCTGCGTGGTGTTCATGCACGAACACGACCTGAACAACCGACCGGAGTGGTCGCAGAAGGTCGTCAACGCCATCGTCAAGGCGCAGTTGTGGACCCGAGACCACCGCGAGGAGGCCGCGCAGTTGCTGTCCAAGGACGGTAGCAATCGCTACACGCCACACACTCCGCAAGTGCTCAAGCAGGTCCTTGCCCCCGCGGCCAGCGAGCGTGAAGCCTACCTGGCCAGCGGCGCGATCCAGCACGGTGACTGGGCTGACAAGCGCATCGACTTCCAGCCCTATCCGTTCCCCAGCTACACCGAGGAACTGGTTCGTCGCCTGAAGGGCACCCTGATCGAGGGCAATAATGGCTTTCTCGCCAACCTCGACCCGGCGGCCACCGCCCGGGATCTGGTCGATGATCGTTTCGTACGCACGGCCATCGAAGCGGTTGGCGGCCTCAAGGCATTCGGCGCACCGGACAGCTTCGAGCGGGTCGAGGAGATTACCGTTTGATCAACCTGCTACGTACACACGCCGGGCCCTGGGGGCTTGGCGTGCTTGGATTGCTGAGCCTGTTCGGTCTGTGGTGGCTGGCGCTGGCGTTGTTCAGCAGTGGCGAGGGCCTGGCAGCACTGTTCACGCCGCAGGCCACCCTGGTCAGCCTGATCGAACTGCTGCAGCGTCCGGAGCTTGCCGAGCACGTCCTGGTGAGCCTCCGGCGTATTTTCATCGGTTTGGGCCTGGCATTGCTCATCGGTGTGCCACTGGGCTTGCTGGTGGGCAGTCTGCGTCATCTGGAATGGGCGACCACGCCGGCATTCCAGTTCCTGCGCATGATCTCGCCGCTGTCGTGGATGCCCATCGCCGTCATGCTGATGGGCGTCGGTGATCAGCCGATTTATTTCCTGCTGGCGTTCGCCGCCGTCTGGCCGATCCTGCTCAATACCGCCGCTGGCGTGAAGCAGCTCGACAGCCGCTGGCTGCAGCTGGCCCGCAGCCTCAGCGCGACGCGCCGGGAAACCCTGCTGCGGGTGATCCTGCCGGGTATCGTCGGCCACGTGCTGACCGGCGTGCGCCTGGCCATCGGTATCCTCTGGATCGTGCTGGTGCCCTGCGAGATGCTCGGCGTCAGTGCCGGGCTGGGTTACTACATCCTCGACACACGCGACCGCCTGGCCTACTCGGAGCTGATGGCGATGGTGCTGTTGATCGGCGTGCTGGGCTTTCTGCTCGATGCCGCTGCGAGGTGGCTGCATGGGCGCTGGAGTCACGTCTAGCGCCATGCTGGCGTACCGACGATCCAGCCATAAGTTAATTCCAAAACGATATTTAAAAGGAGATTCTTATATCTATATAGTTCACCCATGCGTACCCGCTGGCTAACCGGCGCGCCGCACGACTGAATACAGGTGCCGAACACCTGCTTCTGAGATGCGCCTTGCTGGCGCCCTACGTGTGGAGTTGCGCGAATGTCTGCCGTGTCCTTGAGTTCTGCCAATCACCAGCCAACGCAGAATTTTGAAGTACGCCCCTTTTCCGCTGCAGTCGGTGCCGAGATCGTCGGTCTCGACCTCAGCCGCCCGTTGAACGACGCTGATTTCGCCCGCGTTCACCGGGCTCACCTCGACCACAACGTCGTGGTGTTCCGCGACCAGCGCATTACCCCTCAGCAGCAGATCGATTTCAGCCGTCGTTTCGGCGTGTTGCAGATCCACGTGCTCAAGCAGTTCCTGCTGGCCAACCACCCGGAAGTCTTCATCATTTCCAACATCGTCGAGAACGGTCAGCCGATCGGTCTGGGCGATGCCGGCAAGTTCTGGCACTCGGATCTGTCCTACAAGGAATTCCCCAGCCTGGGTTCCATGCTGCTCGCCCAGGAGCTGCCGGAAGAGGGTGGCGACACGCTGTTCGCCAGCCAGCAACTGGCCTACGAGACACTGCCATCCGAGCTGCGCCAGGCCATCGATGGCAAGCGTGCGGCGCATTCCTACACCGCCCGCTATGCCGATGAAGTGTTCAAGGGCATCCGCCGCCCGACACTCACCGAGGCGCAGTTGGCCGAGGTCAAGGCCGTGATCCATCCGGTGGTGCGTACCCACCCGGAAACCGGGCGCAAGGGCCTGTTCGTCAACGAGAACTTCACCACCCACATTCTCGACGTCCCCGAGGACGAGAGCCGGCAGATCCTCACCGAGCTCTACGCCCACAGCGCGAAGCCCGAATTCATCTACCGCCACCAGTGGCAGCCGAACGACATGGTGTTCTGGGACAACCGCGCGCTGATCCATCTGGCGACCGGCTGCCCGAGCCATCTGCGTCGGCGCATGCACCGCACCACGATCCAGGGTGATGTTCCTTTTTAGACGCCTCACCCCGTTGTAACCCTATTTCTGCACCTTTGACTGGAGCCTCGACATGTCGGCAGGTAAGCGCTTTCCCTCTGTTCCCCGTTTTGGCCGCCTCGCCGGTGGCATCGCCCTGAGTCTGAGCTTGCTGGCAGGCAGCCTGGCGGCGCCGCAAGTCGCTCACGCCGAGGGGCAGATCCGCATCGCAGAGCAGTTCGGCATCGTTTACCTGCTGCTCAACGTGGTGCGTGATCAGCAACTGATCGAGAAGCATGGCAAGGCCGAAGGCCTGGACATCAAGGTCGACTGGCAGCAGCTCTCTGGCGGTTCGGCGGTCAACGATGCGCTGCTGTCCGGTGCCATCGATATCGCTGGTGCCGGTATTGGCCCGCTGCTGACCGTGTGGGATCGCACCCACGGTCGCCAGAACGTCAAGGGCGTGGCTTCGCTCGGCAACTTCCCGTACTACCTGCTGAGCAACAACCCCAAGGTCAAGACCATCGCCGATTTCACCGAGAAGGATCGCATCGCCGTTCCGGCGGTGGGCGTGTCGGTGCAATCGCGCTTCCTGCAGTACGCCGCCGCCAAGCAGTGGGGCGACCAGGAATTCAACCGCCTGGACAAATATACCGTGGCGCTGCCGCACCCGGACGCCACGGCGTCCCTGAAGGCGGGGGGCACCGAACTGACCGGGCATTTCTCCAATCCGCCGTTCCAGAATCAGGCGCTGGAAAATCCGGACGTGCACGTGGTGCTCGATACCTACGAACTGCTCGGCCCGAACTCGCCGACGGTGCTGTATTCCACCGAGAAATTCCGCAACGACAACCCCAAGACCTACAAGGCCTTCGTCGGTGCATTGGCCGAAGCAGCCGATTTCGCCCAGAAGGACAAGGGCGCGGCCGCGGACACCTACATCCGCGTTACCGGCGCCAAGATCAGCCGTGAGGATCTGCTGAAGATCATCGACAACGATCAGTTCCAGTTCACCGTCACCCCCACCAATACCTATCCGCTGGCCGACTTCCTGCACCGTGTCGGCGCCATCAAAAACAAACCGGCCACCTGGCAGGACTACTTCTTCGAAGACGCCGCCATCGGTCAGGGAAGCTGAAAACCATGAATGCCCCTCTGCAAGGCCACACGGCCAGCACGCTGAATCCAGGCGCCTTCGACACCGTTCTGCAGGTGGAGAAGGTCAGCCTCGAGTACCGCACCCCGCAGCGCGTCGTACGCGCCACCCACGAAGTCAGCTTCGAGGTGGATCGTGCCGATCGTTTCGTGCTGCTAGGCCCATCCGGCTGCGGTAAATCCACGTTGCTCAAGGCGGTCGCCGGGTTCATCGAACCAGTGGGCGGCAGCATCCGTCTCGACGGCGCCCAGGTACGCGAACCGGGCCCGGATCGCATCGTGGTGTTCCAGGAGTTCGATCAACTGCCGCCCTGGAAGACGGTAAAGCAGAACGTGATGTTCCCGCTGCTGGCCTCGCGCACCCTGGGTCGCAAGGACGCCGAGGAGCGCGCCCTGCATTATCTGGAGAAGGTCGGCCTGGCCGCCTTCGCCGATGCCTATCCGCACACCCTGTCCGGCGGCATGAAAGCCCGTGTGGCCATCGCCCGGGCACTGGCCATGCAGCCGAAGATCCTGCTGATGGACGAGCCCTTCGCCGCCCTCGATGCCCTGACGCGGCGCAAGATGCAGGAGGAGTTGCTGGAGCTGTGGGAGGAGGTGCGCTTCACCTTGCTGTTCGTCACCCACTCCATCGAAGAGGCGCTGATCGTCGGTAACCGCATTCTGCTGCTGTCACCCCATCCGGGGCGGGTGAGGGCGGAGATCAACAGCCATCAGTTCGACCTGCACAGCCTCGGTGGTGTGGGCTTCCAACAGACCGCGCAACGCATCCATCGCCTGCTGTTCGACGAGGAGGTCGACAGCGGCCAAGGCGCCGAGCTGGGCTTCCACGATATCCGCATCGCCTACTGAGGAGATTGAAACCATGAGTCTTTCCCCCGCACGGCGTGAGGAATACGAAATCCCCCTGCAACCGTTGCCTGGCCTCAAGGTCGAGCGCGAGCTGTCTCTGGGGCAGCGCCTCTGGCAACAGGGCTGGCTGCGCAAGTCGGTGATCCTGCTTGGCCTGGCGCTGATCTGGGAGCTCGCGGCCCGTTACCAGGGCAATGACCTGCTGCTGCCCAGCTTCCTGCAGACCGCACGCGCCTTCATCGAAGGCGTGGGCACTGGCGAGCTGGTGGAGAAGACCGCCATTTCCCTGTCGGTGCTGGTCAAGGGTTACCTGATCGGCATCGGCATGGCCTTCCTGCTCACCACCCTGGCGGTGTCGACACAGTTGGGCCGTGATCTGCTTTCCACCCTGACCTCGATGTTCAACCCGCTGCCTGCCATCGCGCTGCTGCCGCTGTCGCTGCTGTGGTTCGGCCTGGGCGAGAACAGCCTGATCTTCGTGCTGGTGCACTCGGTGCTGTGGGCGCTGGCGCTCAATACCTACGCGGGTTTTCTCGGCGTTTCGGAAACCCAGCGCATGGCCGGGCGCAACTATGGCCTCAAGGGCCTGCGCTTCGTGCTGTTCATTCTGGTGCCCGCTGCGCTGCCGTCGATCCTTGCCGGCCTGAAGATCGGCTGGGCCTTCGCCTGGCGCACGCTGATCGCCGCCGAGCTGGTGTTCGGTGCGTCCAGCGGCAAGGGCGGCCTGGGCTGGTACATCTTCCAGAACCGTAACGAGCTGTACACCGACAAGGTGTTCGCAGGTCTGGCCGCGGTGATCCTGATCGGGCTGCTGGTGGAGAACCTGGTGTTCGCCACCCTGGAACGCGTCACCGTCAAGCGCTGGGGGATGCAGCGCTGATACGCAGGGGGCACGTCACCGACCTACCTGTGCAGCACGAGTCGTAGGGCGGGCTTCAGCGCACCAGTTGGAAGCACTGTCGGTGGGCTGAAGCCCACCCTACATGCTGATACGCAGGGGGCACGTCACCGACCTACCTGTGCAGCACGAGTCGTAGGGTGGGCTTCAGCGCACCAGCTGGAAGCACTGTCGGTGAGCTGAAGCCCACCCTACATGCTGATACGCAGGGGCACGTCACCGACCTATCTGTGCAGCACGGGTCGTAGGGTGGGCTTCAGCCCACCAGTTGGAAGCACCGTTGGTGGGCTGAAGCCCACCCTACAAGGGGCACTTCACCTATCTACCTGTGCAGCACGAGTCGTAGGGTGGGCTTTAGCCCACCAGTTGGAAGCACCGTTGGTGGGCTTTAGCCCACCCTACATGCGGAACCGGATCGCTGATCGGCCCACTGCAGGGCATTCGGAACGATCAGGATGCACAAGTAATTTCACTGAATCACATAACGAGAACTACACGATGACCAACACCTTCAAACTCGGCCGCCTAGCCACCGCTCTGGGGCTGCTCGGCGCCCTGGCAACCCCGCTGGCCGCTCACGCGGAAGGCAAGATCAGCATCGCCCAGCAATTCGGCATCGGCTACCTGGTGCTGCACGTGGTCAAGGACCAGCAACTGATCGAGAAGCACGCCAAGGCCCAGGGCCTGGAAGAGATCGAGGTCGAATGGCGGACCATTTCCGGTGCCACGGCAATGAACGAGGCGCTGCTGGCCGGTGCCATCGACGTGGTATCGGCAGGCGTGCCGCCGATGCTCACCGTCTGGGATCGCACCCACGGCAAGCAGAACGTCAAGGCCGTCGCCTCGCTGGGTTCGCTGCCCAACTACTTGCTGAGCAACCGCGCCGAGGTCAAGACCCTGCAGGATCTCAGCGACAAGGACCGCATCGCCGTGCCCGCCGCTGGTGTCGGCTTCCAGTCGCGCACCCTGCAGATCGAAACCGCCAAGCTGTACGGCAATGCCGACTTCCAGCGTTTCGACAAGATTTCCGTGAGCCTGCCGCATCCAGACGCCACCGTGGCGCTGACCAAGGGTGGCTCGGAAATCACCGCGCATTTCTCCAGCCCGCCATTCCAGTACCAGGCGCTGGAGAACCCGGACGTGCACAAGCTGATCAGCTCCTACGACATCCTTGGCGGCCAAGCCACCTTCAACGTGCTGTACGCCACCGAGAAATTCCACGACGAGAACCCGAAGACCTACAAGGCCTTCTACGACGCACTGGTCGAGGCATCGCAAATCATCAAGGCCGACAAGGCCGCGGCGGCAGAGACCTACATCAAGGTCGAGAACTCCAAGCTGCCGCTGGCGTTCGTCAAGAAGATCATCGAAGACCCGGAGAACGACTTCACCGTCTCGCCGCAACGCACCTTCATCTACGCCGAGAAGCTGCATGAACTGGGCGTGCTGAAGAACAAGGCGGCTTCCTGGAAGGATTACTTCTTCGAAGAAGCCTACGCCAATCCGGGTAGCTGATAGCGGTGACCAGAAACTAGCGGGCCGTTGAAAAACGTCAGCGATGGCAACGCAGATAGTTTTTCAAAGCCTGCTAGCGCGGGTGATCCCCGCGCGCAATTAGCCCTGCACTGCTGCGCACAACGCGGCAGTCGACTGCTGGTATTGATGATGCGTTCGTTCGTGGTAACCGGCCTGCAGGTGCAGGCCCCCTTGTATGACGGCGGTGCGCAGCCATGAGCTTCGACTGGCCATTCGTTTTATCGACGCTGCCGGCCTTTTTGAAAGCCGTTGGCGTTACCCTGCAGGTCGGTGCCATTGCCATCGCCTGTTCCTTGCTGGTAGCGCTGCTCAACTCGGCGATCCTGGTCTGGCGGGTGCCTTTGCTGCGCCGCCTGGTCGGCTTGTACGTCGAGGTGGCGCGCAACACGCCGTTGCTGATCCAGCTGTTCTTCATCTATTTCGCCTTGCCGGTGATCGGCATTCGGCTGTCCGGTTTCGCGGCGGCGATCATCGCCATGACCTTTCTCGGCGGTGCCTACCTGACCGAGGTGCTGCGCGCCGGGGTGGAAGCGGTGCCCAAGGCGCAGATCGAATCGGGGCTGTCCATCGGCCTGTCGCGCTGGCAACTGTTGCGCCACGTGATCCTGCCCCAGGCCGGTCTGCTGAGCCTGCCAGCGCTGTTCGCCAATTTCATCTTCCTGCTCAAGGAAACCACCGTGGTATCGGCGGTGGCAGTGCCGGAGATTCTCTACACCACCAAGAGCTACATCGCTCTGTACTACAAGACCTACGAGATGCTCGCGGTGATGACCGCCCTGTGCGTGCTGCTGTTCCTGCCGCTGTCGCTGTTGCTGGGTGTACTGGAAAGGAGGCTGCAACATGGCCAGTTCGGGTCTTGAGCTGCTCTGGGTGTCGGCGCCACAACTGGCCCGCGGCGCCTGGGAAACCCTGAGTATTTCGGCGTCGGCCATTGCCTTCAGTACCGCTGGCGGGGTGCTTTACGGCGTGCTGCGCAGCCTGGGTTCGGGCTGGGTCGACGGTGTGCTGCGGGTCTATCTGGAAATGTTCCGGGCGATCCCGGTGCTGGTCTGGCTGTACCTGTTCTTCTTCGGCCTGCCGATCTTCGCCGGTATCAGCGTGCCGAGCTTCTGGTGCGCGGTGCTGGTGCTGTCGCTGTGGGGCGCCAGCGAGGTGGGCGAGGTGGTGCGCGGCGGCTTGCAATCTCTGCCACCTGGTCAGCGCGAGGCGGGCCTGGCAATCGGTCTGAATACCTGGCAGCTGTACGGCGAGGTGCTGCTGCCCCAGGCCCTGAAACGCATCACGCCGCCGACCATCAACGTTTATACGCGGCTGATCAAGACAAGCTCGCTGGCGGTGCTGATCGGTGTGGTGGATGTGATCAAGGTAGGCCAGCAGATCATCGAACGCACCTACGAGTCGGTGTTGATCTACGGCTTTCTGTTCCTGTTCTTCTTTGTGCTCTGTTATCCGCTGTCGGCCGCTTCGCGTGTGCTTGAACGGCGCTGGAGTCATGCATGACCGCGTTGATCGAACTCTCTTCATTCAGTAAAAGCTTCGGCGCCACACCGGTGCTGCGTGCCGTCGACCTGCGCGTCGAACGCGGCGAGGTGGTGGTGATTCTCGGCCCCAGCGGCTGCGGCAAAAGTACCTTGCTGCGCTGCCTCAATGGCCTCGAGCAAGGGCAGGGCGGCAGCCTGCGTTTCGCCGGCCACGAGCTGAATGGCAAGACCGACTGGCGTGCCGTGCGCCAGGAAATCGGCATGGTATTCCAGAGCTACCACCTGTTCCCGAACAAGACGGTGCTGGAGAACATCCTGCTCGGCCCGCTCAAGGTGCAGAAGCGTCCCTTCGCCGAAGCCCTCGCGCAGGCCGAGCGTCTGCTCGAGCGGGTCGGCCTGCTGGACAAGCGCAATGCCTATCCCCGCGAGCTGTCGGGTGGGCAGCAGCAGCGTATCGCCATCGTCCGTGCGCTGTGCATGAACCCGCAGGTGATGCTGTTCGACGAGGTGACCGCAGCCCTCGACCCGGAGATGGTCAAGGAAGTGCTGGAAGTCATCCTGGGCCTCGCCGAAGGCGGCATGACCATGCTCATCGTCACCCATGAAATGGCCTTCGCCCGGGCGGTGGCCGACCGAATCCTGTTCATGGACGGCGGCGTGATCGCCGAACAGAACGACCCTGAAACTTTTTTCAGCAACCCGCAAACCGCACGCGCGCAGCAGTTTCTGGAGAAGTTCTCCTACGTGGAAAACATGCCCAAAAGGAAAGCGCAATGACCTTCAAATCTGCCCTAGCATTCCCGTTACTCGCCGCCAGCCTGCTGATTGGCTGCGGCCCGTCCGATGAACCCAAGCAGGCCGCTGCCGAGCCTGCCGCCCCGACGCCACCCGCTGCCGAAGCGGCACCGAGCGACAGCTACCTGGAGAAGATCAAGGCCCGCGACAAGCTGATCGTCGGCGTCTTCAGCGACAAACCGCCGTTCGGTTTCGTCAACGAGCAGGGCGAGCACGTCGGCTTCGATACCGATATCGCCAAACGCTTCGCCAAGGACTTGCTCGGTGACGAGAAGAAAGTCGAGTTCGTGGTGGTCGAGCCGGCCAGCCGCATCCCGTTCCTGCAGAGCGACAAGGTCGATCTGATCCTCGCCAACATGACCGTCACTCCCGAGCGTGCGCAAGCGGTGGACTTCACCAATCCCAACCTGCGTGTCGCCGTTCAGGCTCTGGTGGCCGACGGCAGTGAGGTGCAGAAACTCGATGATCTGGCCGACAAGACCACCATCGTGACCACCGGCACCACGGCCGATATCTGGCTGACCAAGAACCATCCTGAGTGGAAGCTGCTCAAGTTCGAGAAGAACTCCGAGTCGCTGCAGGCGCTGGCCAACGGCCGCGGCGATGCCTACGCCCAGGACAACCTGGTGCTGTTCAGCTGGGCCAAGCAGAATCCGGGCTATCGCGTTCTGCCCGAAACCCTGGGTGATGAAGCTCCGATCGCACCTGCAGTGAAGAAGGGCAATATCGAACTGCGCGACTGGGTGAACGACGAGCTGGCCAAGCTGGGAGAAGAGAAGTTCCTGCTCGCTCTGTATGACCAGTACGTGCGCCCGGAGCTGGCGGAAGGTACCGACCCGCAGGCGATCATCGTCGAAGGCGGCAAGTGGAAGGAGTGATTCGCTCCTGACGGCAGCTGCAAGTCAGCAAGGCCCGCCCGGGAAACCAGGCGGGCCTTGCTGCATTCAGGGCTCGTGAAGTTGTCAGACGGTGGTCTGAGACAGGCAATAGGCAAGGGTGTCGCCTTCAGGACGATTTTTTGCGCTCAGGTTAGAACGATTATTCACTTCGGTTATTTGCTAAGCGCTGAAAGATATATCCATAACGTCCATATCCACTTCATGGCATCTACGATGATCGCTGAAGCGTCGTTTCCGACGCTGGGGCACGTTACGGTGACGCAAATCGCTCGATTTTCCCCGTCAACACGCCCGTTTTGGCTGCGCTGCTGACAGCTTGTCTGGTGTGCTGAGCGGCCTAGAATCGCCTCCAACGAAACAGCTTCAAGACCCTTCCAGCCAATCAAGGAGTTCACCATGATGAACGCAATGCAAATGCCGATGAATGCCAACATGCCGATGATGATGGGCATGCCCATGATGATGGCGACCATGAGCTGCGACATGCAGGCCGACTGCATGAACTGCACCATGATGCCGGCTGCTGGCATGGACAAGGCGATGTTCAAGAACAGCGCCGAAATGATGTCCATGATGATGGATTGCGCCATGCCGATGATGATGCACTGCGGCAACATGTCGATGATGTGCATGTCGCAGGACGCCATGGCCAAGATGCCGATGAACATGATGATGATGCCTGCCATGGGTATGGGCATGCCGATGCCGTCCATGCAGTGCGCCATGGAATGCAGCATGAGCGCCGACGGCATGATGATGTGCAAGATGATGCCGATGCCCGGTATGGACATGATGATGTTCAAGCGCTGCTGCGAACTGATGATGAAGATGATGGATTCCGGTATGCCGATGATGATGAGCTGCAATGGCATGCCGATGATGTGCTGCACCTGCTGATTCGACAGCAGTAGACAGTGGCAAAAAATCGCCAGGAGCGATTTTTGACGTCGCTTGCGACCGCCTGTAGGGCGACCGCCAGGGATGGCAGGCCACCAAAAGAAGCCCGGCCTTGCGCCGGGCTTCTGCGTTTTCAGTCCAGCCGTTCCGGATACTTGACCACCAGATAGCACAGCGCTTCGCTGTCTGCCGGGTTGCGGTAGCGGTGTGGCTGGTCGGCGTAGAAGAGAATCGCGTCGCCAGTCGACAACAGGTAGCGCTCCTCGTTGACGCAGACTTCCAGCACGCCTTGGGCCACTACCAGGTTTTCCTGGGTTCCGGGAGCATGCCCATCGGCTTGCTCCTCGGCCAGGGGAGCGAGGCGCAGCTCGTAGAATTCCGACTGTCGAGCGATATCGAACGGGAACAACGCCCTGCTGACGAATGCGCCGCTGGCACTCACCAGACGCCTGCTGGTGCGCGCCGGCAACAGCGCGACGCCTTCGAATGCACGGCTTTCGAGAAAGGCGGCCACCGACACCTTGAGGCCCTTGGCGATCTTGCACAGCACCTTGATCGACGGCGTGCTGCGACCTGATTCGATCTGCGCCAGCATGGCACGGCTCACGCCGCACTGGCGGGCGAGGGCATCCAGGGAGAGGTTGCGTTTGCAGCGCAGGCGCTGAAGGTTGTGGGCGACCAACTGGCTGGTCTGGTCGTCAGGTTCATTGTCGTCGGGCGCGCCGACGACTTCAGGTTTGGCGGGAAAGGGGCTGATCGTGGTCATGGCCCTCAGCTCCGGCAGGCTTGATCCACGTGCGCCATTTGTAGCTGAGCGGCCGGAAAGCTGAAACGACTCGCGTACATGGCCCACATCGCTTCAGCCATGAGCCGCGCCTGGCGGCGTTTACGGTAGCTGGTGAAATCGATCACTGTGGCGGTATGGGTCATGGTGGTTCTCTTGCGCTGTGGCGTATGTGCCGACTCTACCCAGACTTTTTTAGATCCATAAATAATCAATTTTCATGTGGTAATTCTTTTTGGGAATTTAGCTGTCTTGCTAAAAGCTGGTTACAGGAATGGAGGAGGGAAGTGGCCTTTCTAGTGCGTAGTGGAATATGTTTATGATAAATAGATTCTTTTACGGCATAAGGCCGTCAAGCAGACTGACGCCGTCATCCGTATCCATCTCGTAAGGAAACCCTGGATCATGCTCAAGAAACTCCTGCTGGCGACTGCCGTCACCACCTCGCTGCTCGGTAGCGCCGCTGCGCTGGCTGCGGACAAACCCATTCTCAATGCCTCCTATGACGTCGCCCGTGAGCTGTTCGCCGAGATCAATCCCAAGTTCCAGGCCCACTGGAAGGCCGAGACCGGCAAGGATCTGAAAATCGACCAGTCGTTCGCCGGGACTTCGCGCCAGGCTCAGGACATCATTCAGGGCAAGAAGGTCGACACCGTGACCTTCAACCAGGTCACCGATGTGGACATTCTGGCCAAACGTGGCCTGGTGCGTAAGGATTGGGCCGAGCAGTTCCCCAACCATAGCTCGCCGTACTACAGCACCACTGCTTTTCTGGTGCGCAAGGGCAACCCGAAAAACATCAAGAACTGGGACGATCTGGCCCGTTCGGACGTGAAACTGGTATTCCCCAACCCGAAAACCTCCGGCAACGCTCGCTACAGCTACCTGGGCGCCTGGCTGTACGCCAACGAAGCGTTCAAGGGGGACGAAGCCAAGATCAAGGAATTCGTCGGCAAGATCCTCCACAACGTCGAGAACTTCCCCACCGGCGGTCGGGGTGCCACCGTGGCCTTCGCTCAGAACGGGCAGGGTGACGTGCTGCTGAGCTTCGAATCTGAAGTGGTCAATATCGCCAAGGGCGAAGAGTTCAAATCCGGTGAATTCGAGGTGATCGTGCCGCCGGTCAGCGTGCTGGCCGAATTCCCGGTCGCCGTGGTGGACAAGGTGGTCGACGAGAAGGGCACCCGTGATGTCGCCAAGGCCTATCTGGACTTCCAGTACAGCAAGGACATCCAGAAGCTGCTGACCACCTACCACTACCGCGTACAGGACAAGGAAGTGGCCGCTGCGACGGCTGGTCAGTTCCAGGATCTGCGCCTGATCAACCCGACCGAAGTCCTCGGCACCTGGGACGAGATCACGGCCAAGCACTTCGACGGCAATGCTATTCTTGACCAGCTTCTGGCCCAAGGCCGGTAATTTGGCTGTCGCAACGATCTGCTGCGCGTCGGCCCTGCGGCTTTCGAGATCGTGATGATCGCTGAAGGCTGAGCTGCATCAGCTGTATTTCACAAACCGCCACCTTCCGGCGGTTTGTGCATTGAAGGACTTTCGAGTGAGCAAGACCCCCGTTTTCTTCCTGCAGAATCCGTTGCTGCCGGGCTTCGGCCTGAGCTTCGGTTTCAGCGTCTTCTACCTGTCGCTGGTCATCCTGTTTCCGCTGTCCGCACTGTTGCTGTACGTCAGCGACATGAGCTGGGCGCAATACTGGCAGGCGATCAGCGATCCGCGCGTGGTTCAGAGCTACAAGGTGACCATCAGCGGCGCCTTCTACTCGACGGTGATCGTGCTACTGATCGGCCTGCTGATCGCCTGGATCATCACCCGTTACGAGTTTCCTGGCCGTCGCCTGGTCGATGCGCTGGTGGACTTGCCGTTCGCGCTGCCGACCTCGGTAGCCGGCCTGACCCTGGCGACCCTGCTGGTGCCCGGTGGCTGGCTTGGCCAGTATTTCGACGCCGCCGGTATCAAGATCGCCTATGCCTATCCCGGCCTGCTGATCGCCATGGTGTTCACCAGCCTGCCGTTCGTGGTGCGTACCGTGCAACCGGTGCTGCAGAGCCTGGGCACCGAGTACGAGGAGGCGGCCAGCACCCTGGGTGCCAACAAGTGGCAGAGCTTCGCTTACGTGGTGCTGCCGAGCCTGACGCCGGCGTTGATCACCGGTGCATCCCAGGCGTTCGTGCGCAGCCTGGGCGAGTTCGGCGCGGTGATCATGATCGCCGGCAACATCCCGTTCAAGACCGAAGTCTCGTCACTGATGATCTTCGTGCGCCTGCAGGAATTCAATTACCCAGCAGCGGCGGCGATCGCGTCGGTAATCCTCCTGGCTTCGCTGTTCCTGCTCTTCGCCTTGCAGGTGGTGCAGGGGCGCTTGTTCAAATGGCAGAGGCAGAGCCGATGAAAAAGCCTCAGCATTGGCATCAATGGTTACTCATCATGCTCGGCCTCGGCGCAGTCGCGCTGATGCTGCTGGTTCCCCTGGCGCTGATTTTCACCAGGGCGCTCAGTGGCGGCTGGAGCGTGCTGGTCGACAACCTCTCCCAGGACTACATGCAGCACGCCATCGGCCTGACCCTGCTGGTTGCCGCGCTCACCGTGCCGCTGAACCTGTGCTTCGGCATCCTGCTGGCCTGGTGCGTGACCCATTACGATTTCCGTGGCCGCAAGCTGCTGACCACCCTGGTGGACATTCCCTATGCCGTGTCGCCGGTGGTCGCCGGTCTTTGCTACCTGGTGGTCTACGGGCTGGAAACCGCCCTGGGCCAATGGTTCTACGATAACGACATGCAGTTGATGTTCGCCTGGCCCGGTATCGTCATGGTCACGGTGTTCGTCACCGCGCCTTACGTGGCGCGCATCCTGATTCCGGTCATGCAGTCCCAGGGCAACGACGAGGAAACCTCGGCGCTGTGTCTGGGTGCCAATGGCTGGCAGATCTTCCGCCATATCACGCTGCCCAACATAAAATGGGCGCTGCTCTACGGCGTGGTGGTCACCAATGCGCGGGCAGTGGGCGAGTTCGGTGCGGTCTCGGTGGTGTCCGGCACCATCCTCAACCAGACCCTGACCTTGCCGCTGCTGGTGGATCAGCTGAACAACGACTACAAGCCGGTGGCAGCCTTCACCGCTGCGGCCCTGCTGGCCTGCATGGCGCTGTTCACGCTGTTCCTCAAGACCTACATGGAGTGGCGTCAGCGGGTCAACATGCAGCGCGCTGCCGACAGCTGAATCAGCCCGTGACCTGCGTCAGGTGCCGGGCCAGTGCCGCCTTGAACGGCGGCAGGTTCTGCGCCAGGCGTAGCCCGGCATTGCGCAGCAGGCGTGTGGGCATTCGATCGTCGGTGTACAGCCGCACCAGCAGGCTGGTGGCCTGATACAGCGGCCAGCTGGCGCGCTGCTGGGCTCCGGCGTATCGCTGCAGAACGGCGGGGTCGCCGATGTCGCGACCCGCGCGCGTTGCATCGAGCAACACCCCCGCCAGCCGCTGCTGGCTCTGCACACCCAAGTTGAAGCCATGGGCCGTCACCGGGTGCATGCCCACCGCGGCGTCACCGATCAATGCACAGCGCAGCCCCGCGAAGCGCTGCGCATAGACGCCCACCAAGGGATAGACATGGCGTTCGCCAATCAGCGCCATGCGCCCGAGGCGTCGCTCGAAACGGCGCTCCATAGTTCGGGCGAAAGCGTCCGGCGCAAGCGTCAGCATCTCGTTCATTTCCTGCGCCGGCAGGGTCAGCACCGCTGAGGCACAGTTGCCGTTAAGCGGGAGCAGGGCGAGCGTCTGCCCGTAACCGAACCACTCCCAGGCCACCTGTTGGTGGCTGCGCTCGTGGGCCATGCGGCAGACCAGCATGCTCTTGCCGAAGTCCTCCATGCGCGCGCCGATTCCCAGGCGTCGCCGGGTCTCCGAAAAACGACTGTCGGCTGCCACCAGCAGACGTGTATTGAAGTGCTGGCCATCGCTCAGGCGCAGCGCCACGGCGTGCCTGGAGCACTGCAGCTCCGTGATCGTGCAGCCGCTCAGCAATTCGACGTCTGAGCAGTCGCTCAGCGCCGCGAACGCCGAGCGGCGGATCGCCTGATTGGGTACCAGGCAGCCCAGACGCTCTGCGCCAGCCGAGGCCGCGAGGATGCGCAGTGCGTAAGGCGAGGAGCCATTGAACACCTGGGCGTCACGCAGTGGAGATATCTCGTCGGCCTGCAGATGCCGCCACATGCTCAGTGACTCCAGCGTCTGTCGCGAGGCACGGGTGAGGGCGATTTCACGGCCATCCGGCGGCGGATTCGCCACGGCATCGAGGGGCTGGCGTTCGATCAGCCGAATGGAAAGTCCGTGGCCGGACAGGGAACGGGCCAGGCACAGACCAGCCGGCCCGGCTCCGACGATGACGACATCCACTTGCATGGCGATTCCCGCATTGCTGACAGACATCTACTGTAGGTCAGCGAATGCAGGGGAACATTGCCCAGGATCAGGCAAACGCTGCGATCACCAGAAGCCGATGGGATGACGCTCGTTGATGTAATCGAGTGGCAGGGCGAAGCCCTTGCGGAAGAAGTTGGCCAGACGGGTATCGATGACCTTTTCGTTGACCGACGCCAGCAGCGATTCCTGGCGATGGATATCGCCGCTGTCGGCGTAGTACTCCTCGTGCAGCATGCGCTGCGCGGCAAGGTTGGCGACCAGGCTGTAGCTGCTCACCAGACCTTCATCGGGGCGACTGACCGCCAGGATCAGGCGCGGCTTGTCGTTTTCCAGCACCAGATCGACCACCACGTCGAGATCGTGATTGCGGGCATAACTGGCTGCTTCTTCGAACAGAGGGCGCGCTTTCTCGCTCAATGCCTGGATGAATGCAGTGCGGATCGAGCTATCGCTCACGTCATGCAGTTCATGGGTGTCTTGCAGCTTGCGCAGAGTATTCACTTCATTGCCCCTTGGGTTCGGCCTGCTGTCTAGCGTGGGAAAAACAGGCGGTGCAAAGAGTTCAGGCTGCTCGATAAATGGTCTCTGCTAATTGTCCGGAACTTGTGTGCCCCATGCACTGCCATAGACACACAGTAACGATTGGGTCGGAGAATTTCGCCAGCATGCAAAACATCGAGCAGGCGGTCCATTTCCTGGAAAAGTACAACCTGGTGCTGAGCACTGCCGAGTCGGCCACGGCCGGCTTGCTGGCCGCTACCGTCGCGGCGGTACCGGGCTGTGACGGCGTGCTAGAAAGCGGTTTCGTCGCCTATTCCAAGCGCGCGATGCAAGCCAGCCTCGGCGTCAAGCTGGAGACCATCGAGACCTTCGGCATGAACAGCGAGGAAGTCGCCCGTGAGATGGCTATCGGCGTGCTGAAGGTCAGCAGTGCCGACATCATCCTGGCCATTACCGGCGCACCGACCGCCGACGACAAGAGCGGCCAGGAAGTGATCGACGGCGCCATGTGCTTCGCCTGCGCCACGCGTCTCGCCGAGCATGAAGGGGTGACCAGCGAGACCGTCACCTTCCCCGGAGACAATAATGAACGGCGCGCCGCCGCAGCGCGCCACGCTTTGCTGCGACTGCCCTATTACTACGAACGGCTGCGCCAGACCTCCTGATGCCAGCGGTTCAGCGACTTGTGCAACATTGACCACTCAAGGAAAACACATGATCAAGAAATGCCTGTTCCCAGCCGCCGGTTATGGCACCCGCTTTCTCCCGGCGACCAAGGCCATGCCCAAGGAAATGCTGCCCGTGGTCAACACCCCGCTGATCCAGTACGGCGTGGAGGAAGCCCTCAACGCCGGCCTGACCGAGATCGCCATGGTGACCGGTCGTGGCAAGCGCTCCCTGGAAGACCATTTCGACATCAGCTATGAGCTCGAGCATCAGATCCGCGACACCGAAAAGGAAAAATACCTGGTCGGTATCCGTCGCCTGATCGACAACTGCACCTTCTCCTACACCCGTCAGGTGGAAATGAAGGGCCTGGGCCACGCCATTCTCAGTGGCCGTCCGTTGATCGGTGACGAACCGTTCGCCGTGGTACTGGCCGACGACCTGTGCCTGAACATCGAAGGCGATGGCGTACTGACCCAGATGGTCAAGCTGTACAACCAGTTCCGCTGCTCGATCGTCGCGGTACAGGAAGTACCGATGGAAGAAATCCACAAGTACGGCGTGATCGCCGGCGAGATGATCCGTGACGACATCTTCCGTGTCAGCCACATGGTCGAAAAGCCCAAGGCCGAAGACGCGCCGTCGAATCTGGCGATCATCGGTCGCTACATCCTCACTCCGGACATCTTCGACCTGATCAATGACACCCAGCCAGGCAAGGGCGGTGAGATCCAGATCACCGACGCGCTGATGAAACAGGCTCAGGAAGGCTGCGTACTGGCCTACAAATTCAAGGGCCGCCGTTTCGACTGCGGTGGTGCAGAGGGTTACATCGAAGCGACCAACTTCTGCTTCGAGAACCTCTACCGCGAAGGCCGCGGCTGATACGCCGAGCCGTACGAAAAACCGGGCCTCGAGTCCGGTTTTTTTATGCCTGGCTGAGCTTGCGGGCGAGTGACGAAGCAGCATCAACATCGCCGTGCAGCCACTATCGCTTCGCGCCGAGGTCGACGCTCCTACAGTTGCTGCGGGTAATGTACTCAGGCGCCTGCAATCACCTGTAGGAGCCCGCTTGCGGGCGAATCGCGAGGCAATGCCGACATCCCGGTGCAGCCACTATCGCTTCGCGCCGAGGTCGGCGCTCCTACGGGCGTGGCGGTGACACATTTACCCAGGCGCCTGCATTCACCTGTAGGAGCCCGCTTGAACTGGCTTAATAAATCTGGACACCTCAATCGGGCGCTATGATGGCGTCCACAACAGGGGGTGTTTTGTTATGCGTAACTCCTACTCGAACGATTTCAAGATCAAGGCGGCCAGCATGGTGCTGGACGAAGGGCAATCAGTGCCCCAGGTCTGCGCCAATCTGGATATCGGGCCCACCGCACTTCGCCGCTGGGTCAGTCAGTTGCGCCAGGAGCGTGAAGGCATCACGCCGGTTGGAGCCAAGGCGATAACCTCTGATCAGCGAGAAATTCAGCGGTTACATGCCTTGCTCAAGCAAAAAGACCGGGACATCGAAATCCTAAAAAAGGCCAGTGCTCTCCTGCTTGCGGACGCCAAGGAACCTTCGCGTTAATCGAAAAGCTGGGCGAGCAGTACGACATCAATGAATGTTGCCGTGTACTGGCCGTCAGTCGCAGCGGCTTTTACAACTGGCGTCAACGCAAAGGCCGACCTTGCCCTGAGCGCGAGCAGCTCAAGGCCAAGCTGGTCAGGCATCACCGAGCCACGAGAGGATCGGCTGGTGCTCGCACGTTGGCCAAGTTGCTGCAGGCCGACGGCCACCGGGTGGGCCGTTTCAAGGCGAGTGGACTGATGCTTGAAGCCGGTATCGCCAGTCGGCAACGTCGCCGGCACAAGTACAAGTCCTCAGGAGTAGAGGCGTTAACGGCACCGCATGTCCTCAAGCGCCGGTTCGATGTAAAGACTCCTGACACGGTGTGGTGTGGGGATGTCACCTACATCAAGATTGGGAAACGGTGGCTTTACATGGCGGTGGTTCTAGACCTGTTTGCCCGGCGTGTCGTGGGCTGGTCGTTCTCGTTGATTTCGGATGCGGCGTTAGCCTGCGAGGCGTTGCGAATGGCCATTGAACTGCGGGGGCACCCGACAAATGTGCTGTTCCACTCCGATCAAGGCTGCCAGTACACCAGCCATCGATTCAGGGATGAGCTGAGCCGGCATGGTCTTCAGCAGAGCATGAGTCGCAAAGGCGAGTGTTGGGACAATGCTCCAATGGAACGTTTCTTTGGCAGCCTGAAGTCGGAATGGGTGCCCGATGGAGGTTATGAAACAGAGCATGAGGCCCGGGTGGATGTGCAGATTTACATCACGCGCTACAACACCATCAGGCCTCACAGTTATAACGGCTACCGATCACCCGTGGCTGCAGAGAAGCTGGCGGCCTAAACCATAAACGGTGTCCAGAATTACTTGACCAGTTCAGCTTGCGGGCGAATCGCGATGCAATGCCGACATCCCGGTGCGGCCACCATCGTTTCGCGCCGGGGGCGACGCTCCTACGGTGGTGGCGGGTAATGCACTTACCCAGGCGTGTGCAATCACCTGTAGGAGCCCGCTTGCGGGCGAATCGCGAGGCAATGCCGACATTCCGGTGCAGCCACTATCGTTTCGCGCCGAGGTCGGCGCTCCTACGGTGGTGGCGGGTAATGCACTCAGGCACCTGCAATCACCTGTAGGAGCCCGCTTGCGGGCGAATCGCGAGGCAATGCCGACATCCCGGTGCAGCCACTATCGCTTCGCGCCGAGGTCGACGCTCCTACGGGCGTGGCGGTGACGCATTTAACCAAGCGCCTGCAATCACCTGTAGGAGCCCGCTTGCGGGCGAATCGCGAGGCAATGCTGACATCCCGGTGTAGTCACTATCGCTTCGCACCGGGGTCGGCGCTCCTGCGGGGGTGGCGGGTAACGCACTTGCTCCGACAAGGGGCACGTTGCGCAGGCGACTGTCAGGTCGCGTCGAACCCGGCTGCCTGAAGACGCCATAAGCGTTCGAAGCTGCCGCCCTGTTGGCGCAACTGCTCAGGCGGTCCGTCTTCGACGATGCGACCCTTTTCGAGCACCACCACGCGGTCGAAACTGGCCAGCGTCGACAGCCGGTGCGCCACAGCCAGCACCGTGCGGCCCTGCATCAGGTTGGCCAGAGCTGCCTGGATTTCCGCTTCGGAGTGCGTGTCCAGAGCCGAGGTGGCTTCATCGAGGATCAGAATCGGCGCGTCCTTGAGAAATGCCCGGGCGATGCCGAGACGTTGCCGCTGACCACCGGAAAGCATTACCCCACGCTCGCCCACCTGGGTGTCGTAGCCTTGCGGCAGCTCGCGGATGAAGGTGTCGCAGAACGCATGATGAGCGGCTGCCGTGACCTCGTCGTCACTGGCGTCCGGCCGGCCATAACGGATGTTCTCGCGAATGCTGCGGTTGAACAGCGCGGTCTCCTGAGGCACCACGGCCATGCGAGCGCGCAGGCTGTCCTGGCTGACCTCGCTGATGTCCTGGCCGTCGATCATCACGCTGCCGGCCTGCACGTCGTCGAGGCGCTGAATCAGGCTGAGCAGGGTGGATTTTCCTGCGCCGGAAGGCCCGACGATACCGACCTTCTGGCCGACCGGGATATGCAACTGAAAATCCTCGAACACGCGCCGGCCATCCGGGTAGGCGAACGCCACATGGCGAAACTCGATATCGCCGCGCGACAGCGCCAGCTGGGTTTCCGGATCGTCCAGCTCATGGGGCTGCACGATGATCCGCAGGGTGTCTTCGATGGCGCCGAGTTGCTGGGTGGTGTCGACCAGCGCCAGGGCCAGGTCGCGGGAGCCGTGCAGGATGCGGAAGGTCAGGGCGCTGACCATCACCACGTCGCCAGCGGTCACGGTACCGGCTATCCATAGCTGGATGGCCCAGACCAGCATGCCGCCCGCCATCAACGACAGGCAGATGTCGTGGATCACCCGTGCCTTTTCCAGGTACATCCAGCTGCGCCGCTGCGCGTGGGCTTCCAGACCGATCTCCTCGGCCAGGCGGCGGCTCTCGCGGTCGCGCGCGGAAAACGCCTTGATGGTCCAGACATTGGACACCACATCCACCAGCTCGCCGCCGACCCGCGCCGCCTGTGCCGCGAAGCGCTGGTGCTTGCTGCGCCCGCGGATGCCGAAGGCGGTAATCAGCGCGGCCACGATCATCACGAACACGATCAGCGCCAGAGCCATGCGCGTGTGCACGGTGAACAGCACCAGCACGGCACCGACGAAATCCACGCACGGCGGCATGATCTTCCAGGCCAGGCCACCATAGATCGAGCCTGCCGCCTGACCGGTAGCGGAAATGCGGTTGCCGAGGGCGCCGGCGAAGTGCCGGGCGAAGTAGCCCATGGGGTGACCGGTGAGGTGGCGGAACAGGTCGACACGCAAGTCCACGCAACTGGCCACCACCGTGTGGCAACCCAGCCAGCCACCGAGCCGCCAGAAGACGTTCTCGACCACGATCAGGCCGATGAACAATCCCAGCGGAAACCACACCTCGGCGTGCTGCCGGTCGTCGGTGGCCATGGCATCGACCAGTAGCTTCATGCCGTACTGCACGGCCACTGCACAGGCGCTGGCGCCGAGAATCAGCAGGAACATGCCACCGAAATGCCAGGGGCGACGGCGCACGTAATGGGCAAGGAAGGCCACCGGTCGGCCGGGCAGTTCTCGCGCTGCCGAGCGGCTCAAGTGCGCGCCACCCGTTGGGCGGCGAGGGTGTCGACATGGAACTGCTGACGCCGCAGCTCTTCGGCCAGCGCCTCGCACACCGGCCGCGCGCCGTGTTCGTCGGGGTAGCCGAACAGGCCTGCCGGGCAATGCCTGTCATCCGTCCAGCCGGGGTAGTCGAGCACCGGGTACAGGCAGATGCCTTCCAGGGGCAGTCCGCGCTGCAGGGCCAGGCGCACCTGTTCGCCGATATAGCGCAGCCACTCGCCGCGCAGGTCACCCTCGGCGCCGGTTTCCGCCACCAGCACGGGCCGTCGATAACGCTGGTAGACCTCGGCGAGGATGCCGCTGAACGGCCGGTAACCTGGCTCACCGCGCCACAGCGTGCCGCCACCGGAGAACCACTGGTTGTTCGGGTAGTAGTTGACGCCGACGATGTCCAGATACTCCGGGCGGCCACCAAGCCCCGGCCATTGCAGCCCGGCGAGCATGTCCCAGGCCTGGAACTGGGCAAGTCGGTAGCGCTCGGCCTCGGCCTGGGCATCCGCGCGATTGCCCCGTGGCACCACGTGGATCACCGGGTCCACCTGAACGAAACGCGCGCGACGGTCGACCCCGCGTATCGCCTCGATGGCGGCGATACTGGCCCGCACCAGTTGATGCTTGAGTTCGTCGCCACGGCCTCTGCCCAGTGGCGCCAGGTAAGCGACATCGCCACCGGCCCAGGCCAGGAAGGACATCTCGTTGATCGGCGAGTAGAAGGGCACCCGATCGCTTTCTTCACGAACCAGGCGGGCGGTGGCTTCGGCGAAACGTGCGAAGCGTTCGACGAATTCCGGCCGCCAGATATCGATATGGTCTGGCCAGCCGTAGTGGCACAGGTCCCAGATCACCTGCACGCCAGCCTGCTCGGCTGCCCTCAGCTGCGGCACGAAGCTCGACCAGTCGTAATGCCGTGGCGTGGGCTCGATCAGGTGCCAGCGCAAGCCGTCACGAGCCGAGCGGATGCCGTGCCGCCGCAATGCGGCATAGTCGTTCGCCGCCCAGTGCGCGTGTCGCGTGCCGTCGATCAGATCGAGCCGTCTGCCATCGTCACGGCGATGGGTCGAGCACTCGTAGCCGCCGAGAAAGAAACTGTCGAACAGGGAAGGGAGGTGCATCGCGGGTCCTATGTGGCAAGGCTTTCGCCGTGCTCGGCGCTTTCATGCTCTGCAACCTCGCCACCGGCTTGCTCGATACGCTTGTAGAGCGCCAGCGCCTGACCGACGACCTGGTCCATGTTGTAGTACTTGTAGGTGCCGAGCCTGCCGAGGAAGGTGACCCCAGGCGTTTCCCCCGCCAGTTGCTCGTAGCGCTTGTACAGTTCGGCGTTTTCCGGGCGCGGGATCGGGTAGTAGGGGTCGCCTTCGGCCGACGGGTATTCGTAGGTGATGCTGGTTGCGGCGTGCTGCTGGCCGGTGAGGTGCTTGTATTCGCTGATGCGTGTGTGCGGCACCGCCTCGTCCGGGTAGTTGACCGTCGCCACCGACTGGAAGCGTTGCTGGTCGAGGGTGTGGTGCTCGAACTTCAGCGAGCGATAGGGCAGCTTGCCAAAGCAGTGGTCGAAGTATTCGTCGACGGGGCCGCAGTAGATCAGGTGCCCGTGCTCGACCTCGTCCCGAATCTGCCGGTAGTCGGTGTTCAGCCTGACGCTGATGTTCGGGTGATCGAGGATGCGCTCGAACATGCGCGTGTACCCGTGCAGCGGCATCTGCTGGAAAGTGTCGGTGAAGTAGCGGTCATCGGTATTGGTTCGCGTCGGCACCCGTGCGGTGACCATCTTGTCCAACTGCGATGGGTCCAGGCCCCACTGCTTGCGGGTGTAGCCGCGGAAGAATTTCTCGTACAGCTCGCGGCCGATCTGGTTGACCACCACGTCTTCGCTGGTGTGGATGGCGGCTACCGGCTCGGCACGACTGGCCAGGTAAGCGGCGGCGTCTTCGTCGCTTTGCAGGTTCAGTCCATACAGGGCATTGAGCGTGGTGCGGTTGATCGGCACCGGCACCTGCTGGCCATCGACCACCGCCAGCACGCGGTGCTCGTAGGGGCGCCATTCGGTGAAGCGCGACAGGTAGTCGACGATGCGCTGGGCATTGGTATGGAAGATGTGCGGGCCGTAGCGATGCACCAGCACGCCGGCTTCGTCGTAATGGTCATAGGCGTTGCCAGCGATGTGCGAGCGCCGGTCGACCACCAGTACGCGCTTGCCCAGGCCGGCCGCCAGACGCTCGGCGAGCACGCTGCCGGCGAAACCGGCGCCGACGATCAGGTAATCGAACGCCCGCGGGCTGTCTTCATCATGTAGCTGGTCGTTGCGCGATGCGGCGTTTCCGGGATTCAGCGGATGCATTCGATCATCTCCTTCATGTCGGCCTGGGTACGATCCCAGGACATACCTGCGAGCACGCGGTCAGCGGCGCTGAACATGGCATCGTGGTCGGCGGCAAGGGCGAGTGCCTGTTCACAGGCAGCGACGAATTCCTCGGCGGTACCGGCGATCAGCACCAGGCCGCAATCGCCGTAGCTGCGCACCACATCGTTGATCGGCGTGGACACCACCGGGCGGCCTGCGGCCAGGTATTCCGGGGTTTTGGTGGGGCTGATGAAGCGTGTCGACGGGTTCATGGCAAAGGGCATCAGCGCCACATCCCAGCCTGCCAGGTAGCGGGGCAGCTCATCGTAGGTCTTGCTGCCGAGGTAATGAATGTTCGCCTGCTCGGGCAGGCTGGCCGGGTCGATCTTGACCACGGGGCCGATCATCACCAGTTGCCAGTCGGGGCGCATCGTCGCCACGGTGCGTAGCAGCTCGATATCGAAACGCTCGTCGATCACGCCATAGAAACCCAGGCGCGGGCGGTCGATTTCGGCCTGATCCGGCGGATCGCTCTGGGCCTGGCGTGCAGCCGCGAAATGGGCGATATCCACGCTGCTGGCAAAGGCGTGTGCGTTGGCGTGCAGCGTGCGCTTGGCCTCCCAGATGCTATGGCCGCCGGTGAACACCAGATCGGCACGGGCCAGCAGATCGCGCTCGCGCTCGACCAGTTCCGGCGGGGCGCCCTGGAAGGCCGAGAGCTCGTCCATGCAGTCATAGATGGTCACCCTCGGTTGCAGATGGGCCGAGAACGCCAGGCTCATGGGCGTGTAGTACCAGAGCAGCAGGTCATCGACCTCCAGCCTGGCCAGGTAGATGTCCAGCAGAGCACGGATGGCGGTATTGCTCGCCTGGGTATCCAGGCCATGTGGCAGGCGCGGTACCAGCACCTGGACGCCTCGTTCATCGGCGCGCACTTCCAGCCAGGGCAGGGCTTCGTCGCTGCCGATCGGCTCCTCGAAGAACAGTACGTTGTAGTCACGCACGAAGCGCGACATCAGGTGTTGCGGGCGCTGATAGACGAAGCTCCAACGCAGGTGCGAAAGACACAGCAACGTGGGGATGGCGGGGTCGAAGATGACAGCGGCTTCGGCCTCGTTCGACGGCCTTTGCGACGTGCCGATCTGCCCTTGAAAGGATCCTGCCCAGCTCATGTTCGTGCCTCCTCGAGTAGCCCCACAAGCGAAGCGCCGGGGCTCTGGCACGGCCGTTTCGCTTAACCGGACGAGTGCGAGGGGTGGACGGTGGGTGGCTCCGGGCAGTTCAACAGATCGGCTGAAAGGTCAGCGAATCACGCGTTCATCCCTTGACCTGAACTAGTACGAAGCGGCCCTCGTCGGACCCTGTGTAGTCGATCTTCTTCCTGCCATGCAGGCGACCCGTGTCGTAGTGCACATCCATGGGCGGTTTCAACCGAGCGACCTGATCCCATAGGAGACAACCATGATATTGGTCACAGGAGGTGCCGGTTACATAGGCTCCCATGCAGTGCTGACGCTGCTGCAGGCCGGGCATGAGGTCGTGGTACTGGATAATCTGTGCAACAGCTCGCGAACGTCGCTGGAGCGCGTGGCGCTCATCGCCGGGCGCAAGCCGCATTTCATCAAGGGTGACATCCGCAATCGTGGCCTGCTCGACGATCTGTTCCGACGCTGGCCGATCACCGCGGTCATGCATTTCGCCGGCCTGAAGGCCGTTGGCGAAAGCGTTCGCGATCCGCTGCGCTACTACGAAACCAACGTGGCAGGCAGCATCACCCTGTGTCAGTCGATGGCCGACGCGGGCATCTTCCGTCTGGTGTTCAGCTCCTCGGCCACCGTGTATGGCGAGTCGGTCAGCATGCCGATACAGGAGGACTGCCCCACCGGCATTCCGACCAACCCCTATGGGCAGTCGAAGCTGATGGCGGAAAACGTCCTCAAGGCGCTCGCCCATTCCGATCCGCGCTGGTCGATTGCACTGTTGCGTTACTTCAATCCCATCGGCGCCCATGAGTCCGGGCTGATCGGCGAGGATCCCAACGGCATCCCCAACAACCTGCTGCCCTACATGCTGCAGGTGGCGGTCAGGAGACAGCCGCAGCTGAGCATTTACGGTGATGATTACCCCACCAGTGACGGCACCGGGGTGCGCGACTACATTCACGTGATGGACCTGGTCGAGGGCCACCTGCTGGCCCTCCAGCGGCTCGCGCACAGCCGTGGCGCCACGGTCTGGAACCTGGGTACGGGGCAAGGCTACTCGGTGTTGCAAATGGTCCGCGCCTTCGAAGCGATCATCGGCCGTGCGTTGCCCTTTCGCATCGTCGCCCGCCGCCCTGGTGATATCGCCCAGTGCTGGGCCGACCCCAGCAAGGCCAGGAGCGAGCTGCAATGGAGCGCCGCGCGGGGCCTGCATGCCATGCTCGCTGACTCATGGCGCTGGCAGAAGAGTAATCCCCAGGGCTATCGGGCGAGCGCAGCCAAGATGCCAGTGACGGAACTGGCCAGCTAGGTTCCGGTGCTCGGCGCCTGGAGCCCGGCTTCGTGCGCGATTTCACGGTCGTTGCCGAGCAACCTTGAGCGCCTGCCTGAGCCACTGGAGAATTTTACCCTTTGGCTTTCTGTGCCAATGCGCTCAACCACGGTAGGATGGGCGCCAGTTGCCGATACGGAGCGCGTGCTCCGCACGCCGATGGATCGCCGGGCGCTGTCGAGTGTCGATAGCAGAGACGCCGTGCATCGTCCGATCAATTACCACCGCCTGAAGGATTACCGCGTGTCGCCAGCCAGCCTCAACCGCCTTCAGATGGGCTCCAGCCGTTCGCAAGGGTCCGCCCCACGATGATCATCAACGCCCTGGTTTTTTTCGTCACGCTGACCGCCATGGAAGGTGTGGCCTATTACGCCCACAAGTACGTGATGCACGGCTGGGGGTGGGGCTGGCATCGTTCGCATCACGAGCCGCGCGAAGGCTGGTTCGAGAAGAACGATCTGTACGCGGCGGTATTCGCCGGGCTGGCCATCGTGCTGATCGCCCTCGGTACCCAAGGCATGCACCCGCTGGAGTGGATCGGCGCGGGCATGACCGCCTACGGCCTGCTGTATTTCGTTGTCCATGACGGTCTGGTGCATCACCGCTGGCCCTTTCGCTTCGTGCCGCGTAGCGGCTACCTCAAGCGCCTGTACCAGGCACACCTGATGCACCATGCGGTGGATGGCAAGGAGCGCTGCGTGTCCTTCGGCTTTCTCTACGCGCCTTCTACGGCGCGTCTGAAGGCTCAGTTGCGGGCGATGCATGACGGGCCGCTGCGCAAGACGGATGCGGACGTTGCCACAGGTTCCCGGGGCGAGCCGGCCAGCGCGCGAAGCGACTCGTAAGCGCCCGCCACAATCCGCTCAGCACGGCGCCGATCTTCTCCGCCTTGGAGGTGGAGATGCGCGCGTCCCAGGCGTGATCGCCAGCGTCCAGCACCTTCATGCCGATCTGCCGATAGACCGCCGCCGCCGTTGCCACCGCCCAGGCCGAGCGCCAGGGTAGGGCGCTGAGGCCGGCCTGGGCGCTGGCGTAATAGGGCTCGGCCAGCTCCACCAGGCGTTGGCCGAGCACGGCGACGGCGGGGCGGTGATGAATGTCGGCGACCTGATCACGCGGCACGCCCAGCTCCTCCAGCCACTCTTCAGGCAGGTAGCAGCGACCCACGGCAGCGTCATCGACGATATCCCGAGCGATATTGGTCAGCTGAAATGCCAGGCCGAGGTCGCAGGCGCGATCCAGGGTCGGTTCATCTCGGGTGCCCATGACCCGCGCCATCATCAGCCCCACCACCCCGGCTACGTGGTAGCAGTATTGCAACGTGTCGTCGATGCTCCGGTAGCGGCGCTCCAGCACATCCATTTCGAAACCTGCCAGGTGCTCCTGGGCATGCTGCTCGGGAATGTCGTGAGCGCGCACCACCTGGCGAAAGGCGGCGAAGGCGGGGTCGTCCAGTTGCGTACCGGCATACACCGCGCGGGTCTGGGCCTTGAGATGCGCGAGGCGCTGCTCGGCTTCCTGGCGGCTGATGGGCACCGCGTCGTGGCCGGCTTCCTGACCGTCGATCACGTCGTCGCAGTGGCGGCACCAGGCGTAGAGCATCACCGCGCTGCGTCGGGTCGGTTCGTCGAACAGCTTCGAGGCTGCCGCGAAGCTCTTCGAACCCACGGCGATACTCTGGTTGGCGTGCTCGATCAGCGCCTGATCGTCCGGGGCCGCGGCGTTCATGGCTGCAGGTCCTCGATCATCAGGCCGGCAGTGGCCTTGGCCGAGCCGATCACGCCGGGAACACCGGCGCCCGGGTGGGTTCCCGCACCGACCAGATAGACGTTTTCCAACTGCGCGTCGCGGTTGTGCGGGCGGAACCAGGCGCTCTGCTGCAGCACCGGCTCCAGGGAAAACGCCGAACCCTGATAGGCATAGAGTTCATCGCGGAAATCATTGGGCGTGAAGATCCGGCAGGTCACCAGGTCCTCGCGCAGCCCCGGGATGTAGTGTTCCTCCAGGTAGGCGAGGATGCGATCACGGTAGCGGGGGCCCTCGACGTCCCAGTCGATCGGCGCATTGCCCAGGTGCGGTACCGGCGACAGCACGTAATGACTGGAGCAACCCTCTGGCGCCAGGCTGGGGTCGGTCACGCAGGGGGCGTGCAGGTACAGGGAGAAATCCTCGGCCAGGGTCTGGCCGGTGAAGATTTCCTCGATCAGCTCGCGGTAGCGCGGCCCGAAGCACACCGTATGGTGCTGCAACTGCGGCTGTGGGCGCTTGAGGCCAAAGTGGATCACGAACAGCGAATTGCTGAAACGTTTGCCTTTCAGGCGACGGCCTTCCTGGCGGCCACGTGGATGGCTGGCGAGCAGCTTGGCGTAGGTGTGTACCACGTCGGCGTTGGAGGCCACGCTGTCGGCGGCGAACTGGCGGCCATCCTGCAGGCGCACCGCAGTGGCACGGTTGCCAGCGGTGTCGATGGCGGCCACGTCGGCATTCAGCTCCAGAGTGCCGCCAAGGTCTTCGAACAGCCTGACCATGCCCTGCACCAGCGCGCCGGTGCCGCCCTTGGGAAACCATACGCCCCATTCACGCTCCAGGGCGTGGATCAGGGTATAGATCGACGAGGTGGCGAAGGGGTTGCCGCCCACCAGCAGGGAATGGAACGAGAAGGCCTGACGCAGTTTGTCGTGTTCGACGAATTTCGAGACCATCGAGTAGACGCTGCGCCAGGCCTGCAGCCGCGCCAGTTGCGGGCCGACTTGCAGCATGTCGCGAAACGACAGGAAGGGCACCGCGCCGAGCTTCAGGTAACCCTCCTTGAACACCGCACGGGAGTAGGCCAGGAAACGCTGGTAACCCTCCACGTCGGCAGGGTTGAGGGCCTGGATCTGACGATCCAGCTCGGCCTGGTCATTGGCGTAGTCGAACTGCGTGCCGTCCTCCCAGCACAGGCGGTAGAAGGGTTTGACCGGGAGCAACTCGACGTAGTCGGCAATGTTTCTGCCACTGAGCGCGAACAGCTCCTCGATGGCGCTCGGGTCGGTGATCACCGTTGGGCCGGCGTCGAAGGTGAAGCCCTGGTCGCGATAGACGTAGGCGCGGCCGCCCGGCTGGTCGCGTTTTTCCAACAGTGTGGTGTGGATGCCTGCGCTCTGCAGGCGAATGGCCAGGGCCAGCCCGCCAAAACCGGCGCCGATGACGATGGCTGTTTTCGCTTGGGTCATGAACGAGTCTCGAAATGCCGCGGGGAATGGCGCACGGCCGCCCGCATGGCTTGATCAACGGGCACCGGCGGCTTGCCGACAAGAATTCGTGCACGGTCGTACCAGGGGTTGCTGCCAGCGTAGAAACGCTCGATCAGCCCTGCCGGCAGTCCGTAGAAGCGCTGCATCACCTGCCAGCGATCCTGGGGGCGCCCGGCCAGGAACAGCATGCGGTTGAGCAGGCGGTAGAAACCCTGATTGCGCCATTCGCCTCGCGCATGGGCGCGCAGGTCGTGGGCCAGGGTGGCGGCGTCACGCAACTGATAGTTGCTCAGCCACTCGGCCAGGCGGACGGCGTGGGGCAGGGAATAGCCGGTGGTGCAATGGAACAGCCCGGCGCGCAGCCCGGACAGCGGCTGGCCTGCCGCCTCGTTCCAGAAAGCGTCGAAGTCGCCGGCCAGGGTGATCGGCAGGATGCCCTGTTCCTCGCGCAGGCACTCGGCGATCTGCCAGCCATGCTGGCGGGCGTAGGCCGCGATGTGTTCGCGCAATTGCTCGGTGGAGGCACGGTGATTGTCGACGTAATGGGTGTCTTCGATCAGCAGCGTGTCCGCCGAGAACGGCAGTACGTAGACGAAACGATAGCCATCGCCCTGGGGAACCCGCGCATCCATGATGATCGGTGCTGTCAGCCCATGGGGCTGCTCCAGGCGCAGCAACTGCCCGACGAAGGCCTGCTGACCGAGTACCAGATTGCCGCTCGGTCGGGCACCACGGCCATCGATCACCGCCCGGGCGACGAGCCGCTCGCCGTTTTCCAGCGTCACCTGGGTAGGGCTGATCTCGGCGATGGTGCTACCCAGGCGCAGGGACGAACCCAGCGCAGGGGTGATGACCTCGGCGAAACGCTCGCCGGTGATGCTCGCATAACCGCTGTTCATCGCCCGTGACAGATAGGGGAAGTGCACCTGATAGCTCGGCCAGCGTTTCACCACCAGAGGCTCCAGCCAGCGGTGCTGAGTCTCGCTCAGGTCGCCATCGTGGAACGACCAGGTGTGGTTGCCGCCCAGGCACGGCTGTTCTTCGATGCACAGTACCTTGAGGTCCGGTCGCTGCTGGCGAAGGCGCCAGGCGATCAAACCATTGGCGAGGCCGCCGCCAGCCAGGATCAGGTCGTGGTTCATAGGTCGGCAGCCCGTACGGAGGCCGATTGCAGCAGCGCCGCCTCGACGATATCGGCCGCCCTGGGAACGCCGCCGGCCTGCTGCAGTTCGGCGATCAAGGGGGCGAAACCCGGCAAGGGCTGCGCGAGCAAGGAGCGCAATGCAGCTTCGATGCGCGAGACGCTGGCGCGGCGGCTCAACTGGCTGCCCACGCCGCGATAGGCCACGCGCGCGGCTACGCCCGGCTGATCGAAGGCGATCGGCATCACCAGCATCGGCGTGCGCGCGGCGATCGCATCCATCACGGTATTCAGGCCACCGTGGGTGATCACCGCGTCAGCCTGCTCCAGCGCCCATTGCTGTGGCGCGAAATCGGTGACCCAGGTGGCGCCGCGCTCGATCAGCCGACGCTCCTGAGCGGCGTCGAGCTTGCCGCAGTGGGCGATCAGCAATTGCCCGTCCAAACGGCGGCAGGCACTGGCGATCCGTTCGAACAGGCCAATGCGGTCGCCCTGCAGGGTGCCGAGACTGGCGAAGAAGAAGGGTTTCTGCCGGTCGATGGGCCATTCGCCCTGCTGCGCGCTCGTCGGACTGCGCAGCGGGCCGACCGCATGGAAGTTGGCCGGCAGCTGGCTGCGCGGGAAATCGAAGCCGGCCAGGGTCTGGCTGATCTGCGCCAGGGGCGACAGGCACTCGTGCAGCGCAGTGCGCGGCGCTATGCCCAGGCGCAGAGCGGCCTCAGCGATCACCTTGCCCAGCGGCTTCATCAGCCAGTCGTAAACCTGGCTGCTGCCACGGTACATGTGCTGGCTGCGCTCATCGCTGGCATAGGCGAACGGCATCACCGGCAGTGGCAGCCCTGGTTCGCGATTGACCGGCAGCGCACAGGCAACGGAAATGAACGGCAGGCCCAGGCTTTCGCCGACCAGCCCGCCAGCCGGTTCCATCTGGTCGCAGAGCACGGCCTCGATGCCGTTGTCGGCGAATGCTCCCGGCAGCTCGTTGCAGAGCATGGCCGTGGTGCCCGCCATCTGCTTGATGATTCGCCGCAGGCCCCAGGGCGTGTCCGGGCGCGCTGCCTGGCGCAGGGTCTGTTCGAGGCTGCCCGGTGGATGACTGCCGGCACCCACCGAACGGAAGCCGATGCGCGGGTCGCTGAGCCAGTGGGCGGCGTCCGACTGATGGAAGAAGGTCACCCGGTGGCCGCGCTCGATCAGCTCGACGCAAAGCGCCTGCAGGGCTTGGAAATGGCTGTAGTAGGGCGGCGCGATGACGGCGAAGTGGGTCATGCTTGTGTCGTTCGTAGTGAGCCGGTCGGGAGCAGTCGGGCATTGCGCAGCGCCGCCAGGTTGGCGGAACCGGTGCAGAAGCACGCCGTGCGCAGTTGCCGGATGACGATCTGGAAGTGTTCGATCACCGCCTCGGTCGACAGCGTGGCACCTGCCAGCGCGCCTGCCGCCTGGCCGACGATATCGGCGCCGAGACGAATGGCCTTGGCCGCATCCACGCCATCCTGCACACCGCCGGAGGCGATCAGTGTTACCTGCGGCAGCGCATCGCGTATCGACTGCACGGCTGTCGCCGTGGGAATCCCCCAGCCGGCGAAGGCCATGGCTACGGCGCGATCCGCCGGGTTCGCCGCGCGTTCGCCTTCCACGGCCGCCCAGC
Source organism: Pseudomonas flavescens (assembly GCF_013408425.1). Classification (NCBI taxonomy): domain Bacteria; kingdom Pseudomonadati; phylum Pseudomonadota; class Gammaproteobacteria; order Pseudomonadales; family Pseudomonadaceae; genus Phytopseudomonas; species Phytopseudomonas flavescens. The sequence continues at coordinate 1,523,944 of NZ_JACBYV010000001.1, forward strand.
TGGTGCCCCCGGCGCCCGCCACGTCGATGACCTGTACGCCAGCCTCGACCAGAGAGCGGGCTACCGAGACCGACAACCCGGCGCCGACTTCCTTGACGATCACCGGCACGGGCAGAGAAGCCGCCACGCGGGCGATTTGCGTCAGCACGCCACGCCAGTTGCGGTCGCCTTCGGGCTGCACGGCTTCCTGCAGCGGGTTGAGGTGAATGATCAGGCCGTTGGCTTCCAGGGCGTCGACCGCACGGCGCGCCAGATCGAGGCCCTGCGGTTCCAGCAGTTGCGCCGCACCGATATTGGACAGCAGCGCAATGCCTGGCGCGTAGCGGCGCAGCTCGCGGGTCAGGCCCTGATCGTTGCCGGTTTGCAGGCTGACGCGCTGGGAGCCGACGCCCATGGCGATGCCCAACTCCTGGGCCGCTTCGGCGAGGTGGCGGTTGATGGCTTCGGAGCGGTTGGCACCGCCGGTCATGGAGCTGATCAGCAGGGGCGCCTGCAGGGCGATACCGAGCAGCGAGCTGCGCAGGTCGATCTGCCCATGGTCGAGCTCCGGTAAGGCACAATGTTCGAACTGCACGCTCGCCCAGCCGGCGCTGACACGGGTAGTCGCCTTGTGTCGATCCAGGACGATATCCAGATGGTCATCCTTACGCCGGCTCAGGTCGTTATTATTCATGCAGGCTCCATTGCGCAGGAATCATTTCGGGGGGCACGCGGTCTGTCCAGAACGGAATGATCGAATAGAATATCGACATCCGCTAGGCTTAAATTGGCCACATTATCAGGCAACTGCACGTATTAGACGTTCCAACATTACAAACCGGCTTCTGTTGTGATCATTTCGGTGTCAGGATCCTGCGTTGCCGTGCCCTGACAGTACTTGAAAGCGTGTCCAAGTGTTGCGGGAATACAGAAGAAGAGAGGGAACGATGACAGCCTATGCGACTGCAACGATCGACAGCGGATTCACCGAGCACCTGCTGCAACTGCGCGGTGCCATCGAGGGCCGGCTCGATGAGCTGCTGCCCGCCGTCAGCAATGAACGGGACCTGGTAGCCGCTGCCGTCCGTGATGGTGCGCTGGCCCCTGGCAAGCGCATGCGGCCACTGTTGCTGCTGCTCGCCGCCAATGGCCTGGGCGCCAATCAGCGCCAGGCGCTGGATCTGGCCTGCGCCATCGAGATGGTTCACGCCGCTTCGCTGATTCTCGATGACATGCCGTGCATGGATGACGCCCAGATTCGCCGCGGCCGGCCCACCGTGCACCTGGCGTTCGGCGAAGACATCGCCATCCTCGCCGCCGTTGCCTTGCTGGCGCGCGCCTTTGGCGTGGTGGCGGGTATCGAGGGGCTGAGGCCTTTGGTGCGTACCCAGCTGGTGGAAATCGTCGCCAACACGGTCGGCTCACAGGGGCTGGTACAGGGCCAGTTGCAGGACCTGCGCGATGGCAAGAATGCCCGCTCCGAAGAAGAGATCGCCGAGACCAACAACCTCAAGACCGGGGTGTTGTTCAGCGCGATCATGGACATGGCCTACTTGATCAGCGACGCCCCCAAACCGGTGCGCGGCGTGCTGCAGCGTTTTGCCGTCGAACTCGGCCATGCGGTGCAGCTCTACGATGACCTGCAGGACGCCAACCCCAACAATGCCAAGGATCAGGGCAAGGACGACGGCAAATCGACCCTGCTGGCACTGTATGGGGAGGAGCGAGTGCGTGAGCGCCTCGATGGGCACCTGGCACGCGCCCAGATCTGTCTGGACGAAGCCTATCGGGGGGACGTGTACATAGGTCGCTTCCTCGGCATGCTCTTCGCCTGAGAACCGGGATTACCGAGGGAGCGCCTCGAGCGCACTCTGCAGTTCGGCCGCATCGCTGAAGCGCTGTTCGCGAATCACGCTGCCGCCTTCGAGTTCCAGCCATTGCACGGTTTCCCGGTCGCCTTCATAGCGGCCTGCGACCCTGCCGGTCTGATCGAGCATGATGCGGTACTTGGCCGAGCGCATGGCCGGTACCGCCACCATCTTCGCCAGCGATGGCATCTTCTCGATATCCGCGACGTAGACCACGTGGCGCGCCTCCAGAAAACCTTCCGGCTTCTCCTCCAGTGCGCCATTGACCAGGCGCGCGGTCGACATGCTGCGTGCCACCAGCACCACGCGGGCGCTGTCATTGAGGGTATAAGCCTTCTCGAACTGATCCAGCAGTGTCCAGGGCGTCGAGGGAGCCGGCGCGGTCGCGGCTTCGTCGGCAGCCCAGGCGGACGAACAGATGACGCTGAACAACAGAATGGAGAGAGACTTCATGGCAGGCCGCTTTGTCGAAAAATTCGCAGCACAATAGAGTGCAGGGGCGGTCATTGCCAAATGTTTTGCGGTGCCTGCAGCGCAATCCAGCTGCCAACTGCTCCGCCGTGCGGTGGGTGAGACGTTCGAGGACCGTAAAAGGCGACACGAGGGCGTTAAATCGGCAAGCAAGGCTACCGCTCGCGGCAGTTGTTAATTAGAATCGATCTCGTTATTGGTCCTCGTAACGGGTGTTTGGCATGGTCGGTTCGGCTGTATCAAGTGAGCGGGCTTTTCACGATCTCTACCGTGATCACCGCAGCTGGTTGGAGCAGTGGCTGAGCAGGCGCATGGGCAACGGCTGGGACGCAGCTGATCTCAGCCAGGATGCCTTCATGCGCGTACTGGCAGGCTCGCAGGCGATCGCCGACCTGCAGGAACCGCGTGCCTACCTGAAAACCATCGGCAAGCGTCTGCTGATCAACCTGCACAAGCGCCGCAGCCTGGAGCAGGCGTATCTCGATGCGCTGATGCAATTGCCCGAGGCCAGCGCACCGTCCCCGGAGCAACGCTGGCTGGTGCTCGAAACCCTGCAGGCCCTCGACGAATTGCTCGACGGGCTGCCACGGGTGGTACGGCGCGCGTTTCTGCTCAGCCAGCTCGAAGGGCTGGGCTACCGCGACATCGCCGAGCGGCTCGACGTCTCCGAACGCAGCGTCAAGCGCTACATGGTGCAAGCGTATGAACACTGTCTGCTGGTCGAGCTGTGCTGAACCGCGAGATCAGTGACGACACCCGGCGTGTCGCTCGCTCCGCTGCACGCTGGCTGGCGCTGATCGAATCCGGCGAAGCCGGTGAGCAGGACCATGCCGCGCTACAGCGCTGGCGTGATCACAGCGCGACCCACGAGCATGCCTGGCAACGAATTCAGGCACTGCGCTCGCGCTTCGACGGGTTGCCACCCGAACTGGCCATGGCCAGCCTCAACCGCCCCGACCAGGGGCGTCGGCGCATGCTCAAGGGCATGCTCGGCCTTGCCGCCGTGGCACCGGCGGCGTGGCTGGTCAGCCGCGAACTGCCAATCGATGCCTGGCGGGCCGATCTATCCACCGGCACCGGCGAGCGCCGCAGCCTGACCCTGGCCGATGGCAGCGTGCTGGAGCTGAATACCGCGTCCGCGGTGAATCTCGATGCCGGCAAGCGTCAACTGACTCTGGTACGCGGCGAAATCGCCTTGCGGGTGGCTGGCGCATCCCCCTTCATCATCGACACCGACCAGGGCAGGGCAACGGTCGGCGCAGGGGAAATCTGCGTGCGTCAGCAGGAACAGGCCTGCGAGTTCTCGGTGTTCCACGGTGCCGCACAGCTGCGGCCAACCGGGTACGACACGCTAGCCCTGCAGCCTGGCCAGCGGGTGCGACTGCGCGGCGGGCGCATCGAGTCCACCCAGGCCTTCGACACCGGGGCACCGGGCTGGCGTGACGGGGTGCTGATGGCCAACGATCAGCCCCTGGGTGATTTCCTGCGGGAGCTGGACCGCTATCGGCCAGGCATCCTGCGTTGGTCGCCAGCCCTCGAATCACTGCGCGTCACCGGCAGCTTCCGTCTCGCCGATACCGACCAGATCCTCGACCTGCTCGCCGCCAGCCTGCCCCTGGAAGTCCGCGCTCGCACCCGCTACTGGGTCACCCTGGTACCCCGCGAACGAGCGGCCTGACCCAGGCGTCTGAAGATCGAGACCTGACAACGGATCGCCCGCAAGCTGGCTCCTACGGTATTGGGGCGGTTCCGAGGTGACTGTAGGCGCCAATGCACTAGGCCCGCGGTTCCTGCGGCGGGTGGAGATCTCGACCTGTAGGAGCCCGCTTGCGGGCGAAGCGATGCTGGCCATCCTGGTAGATCGGCACCGAACAACGGATCGCCCGCAAGCGGGCTCCTACGGTATTGGGGTGGCTGCGAGCTGAATGTACGGCGCCAATGCGCTAGGCCCGCGGCCCCAGCAATGGGTGGAGATCTCGACCTGTAGGAGCCCGCTTGCGGGCGAGCAATGCTGGCCATTCAGGTAAATCGGCATCGAACAACGGATCGCCCGCAAGCGGGCTCCTACGGTATTGGGCCGGCCACGAGGTGAATGTACGGCGCCAATGCGCTAGGCGCGCGGTTCCTGCAGCGGGTGGAGATCGAAACCTGTAGGAGCCCGCTTGCGGGCGAAGCGATGCTGGCCATCCTGGTAGATCGGCACCGAACAACGGATCGCCCGCAAGCGGGCTCCTACGGTATTGGGGCGGCCACGAGGTGAACGTATGGCGCCAATGCACTATGCCCGCGGCCTCAGCAACGGGTGGAGATCTCGACCTGTAGGAGCCCGCTTGCGGGCGAAGCGATGCTGGCCATCTTGGTAGATCGGCACCGAACAACGGATCGCCCGCAAGCGGGCTCCTACGGTATTGGGGCGGCCACGAGGTGAATGTACGGCGCCAATGCGCTAGGCGCGCAGTTCCTGCAGCGGGTGGAGATCTCGACCTGTTGGAGCCCGCTTGCGGGCGAAGTGATGCTGGCCATTCAGGTAGATCGGCACCGAACAACGGATCGCCCGCAAGCGGGCTCCTACGGTACTGCGGCGGTTGTGAGGTGAATGTACGGCGCCAATGCACTAGGCCCGCTGTTCCTGCAGCGGGTGGAGATCGCGACCTGTAGGAGCCCGCTTGCGGGCGATGCGCTTGCGGCCATGGCAACGGTCACCCAGCGAAAATCGCCCGAGAGCGGTTCCTGCGCATGGGGTGTGAAATTTCTTCCCGCGCGCTGTCCCTTTTTTTTCACTGGCCTGTCATGGGTAGTAAGTGAATTAAAAAGAGAGTCTTGCCAATGCCATCCATGACACGTCATCGGCCTCGTCTGGTGTCATCCATTTCCTACTCGACGGTATGCCTGAGCCTGCTGCTCGGTTTCGGGGCGGTCGCACCGTTCGCCGCTCATGCCCAGAGCCAGGAGCGCAGCTACAACGTGCCGGGCAGCGACCTGGGTGCCGCGTTGAGCCGTTTCGCCAGTCAGGCTGGGGTGAGCCTTTCCGTCGATCCGGCGCTGGTCAGCGGCCACAGCACTCAGGGGCTTTCCGGCACCTACAGCGTCGACGAAGGCTTCGCGCGGCTGCTGCAGGGCAGCGGGTTGCGCCTGCAGCCGGTTGGTGCAGAAGCCTATACCCTGGTGCCAGCCAGCGAAGGCGCCTCTGCCATGGAAATTGCCCCGACGGCGATCAGCGGCGTGACCGATCCAGCCGAGAGCCTGCAAGGCGAGCGCTACGCCGGTGGCCAGGTGGCGCGCCGCAGTTCCCAGGGGCTGCTGGGCTCGCGGGACTTCATGGAATCGCCACTGAGCATGACCACCTACACCAGCGAGGCGGTGAAGAACAATCAGTCGCGTACCCTGGCAGACCTGACCGCCAGCGACCCGGCAGTACGCTCGACCAACCCGGCGGGCGGCCGTTTCGAGCAGTTCACCATCCGTGGTTTCAGCCTGTTCAACAGCGACGTGTCCTACGGCGGGCTGTACGGCATCATGCCGACGTACTCCATCGACATGGAAATGGCCGATCGTGTCGACATCCTCAGAGGCCCCACCCAACTGGTCAACGGCATCTCGCCGCGGGGCAGCGTTGGCGGCGGCATCAACGTGGTGCCCAAGCGCGCCACCGACAAACCGATCACCGAATTCACCGGCAGCTATGCGTCGGACAGCCAGGTTGGCGGCGCCGTCGATGTCGGCCGTCGTTTCGGCGAGGACAACCGCTTCGGTATCCGTTTCAACGGGGTGAAACAGTCCGGCGATACCGAGTGGGATCACCAGAAGGTCAATCGCGAAATGGCCGTGGTCGGTCTGGACTTCCGCGATGAGCGCCTGCGCCTGTCGATGGATATCGGCCATACCGAACGCGACACCGACGCGCCGCAGGAGCGTGTACTTGTCGGCGCCAACGCGCCGGTTCCCAGGGCAAACGATGTTCGCCACAACTATGCCCAGGCCTGGAGCAAGGCCGAAACCAGCGATACCTTCGGTGCCCTGCGTGGCGAGTACGATATCGACGATTCGCTGATGGTTTACGGTGCCGTGGGCGCGCGCAAGAGTAACCATGACTTCCTCCGCCACAACGTGTCGATCACCAACGCCGCCGGTGACTTCACCATCCAGCCCCGTGATTTCACCCGGGACGAAGACGTGCGTACGGTGAACGCGGGCGTGCGTAAATGGTTCCAGACCGGCCCGGTCAGCCATGAGATCAACCTGGCTGCCGATTACTTCTCCATGGATTTCGAGAACGGCGGCGGGCGTTACGCCAACCGTGCGGGCAATCTCTACAACCCGGTCGCGACACCTGAGCCAACCGTACGGACTCGTGATGACGCCAAGGTCTACACCGAGAACCGTTTCAGCGGTGTCGCGCTCTCCGACACCATGGGTTTTCTGGACGATCGTGTATTGCTGACCCTTGGCGCCCGCTGGCAGCGGGTCAAGGTCGACGATTGGGAAAACGGCATCAAGGGCGAGACCGGCTACGACGAAGAGAAACTGTCGCCGTCGGTCGGCGTGCTGTTCAAGGCCACCGACCAACTGTCGCTCTACGCCAACTACATGGAAGGCCTGAGCCAGGGCAAGATCGCTCCGTCGACCTCCAACAACGAAGACGAGATATTCGCGCCCTTCATCAGCCGTCAGCTCGAGGCCGGTGCCAAGTACGACATGGGCAAATTCGCCATTACCGCTGCGGTATTCCGCATCAAGCAGCCGGCCTACGAGACTGCCGCGCCGCAGGCAGGCCAAACGCTGGGCACCTTCGGCCCCAATGGCAAGCGCATCAACGACGGCATCGAGCTGAACGTGTTCGGTGAGCCCATCGAAGGCTTCCGTCTTCTCGGCGGTGTGATGTACATCGACAGCGAACTGAAGGACACCAACAACGGTGGCGTCAACGATGGCAATCGTGCCCCGGCGACGCCCAAGTACAACGCCAACCTGGGTGCAGAGTGGGACGTGCCGACCCTCCAGGGCCTGACTCTGACCGCCCGTGGCATGTACAGCAGCTCCCAGTATCTGGATCAGGCCAACTCCAAGGAGATCGACTCCTGGGAGCGCTACGACGTAGGCGCTCGCTATGCCTTCAAGGTCGACGAGACCGATGTCACCTTGCGCGGCACCGTCGAGAACGTGTTGAACAAGCGCGACTGGATTTCCGCCGGAGCTTCGGATGACAGCGAAGCTGGCCTGACCATCTCCACCCCGCGCACCTTCATTCTGTCGGCGACCCTCGGGTTCTGACAGTTCGTAGCACCTCTGCGGTGAACGCCCGTGTACCGGGCGCTCGCCGCACACAATAAAACCAACCATTCAGGGATGAAGCGGGAAGCCTCGCAGAAGGCTGCCCCGTGCTTTGCGTGACCTGCCATTGACTGATGAGTGCAGTGCTGACGACTTTCAACGGCTCCAACCGGAGCCTCGAACAGATAGAGGCGAGCACCATGTTGAGTGAACGAGCGATACCACTGGACCGATTCCAGCGCGATTCGGCCCACAGCAACAACGCGGATTACCTGGAACGCCAGGAACGATTCGAATCCAATGTGCGCAGTTACCCGCGCAAGCTGCCCCTGGCCATTGCCAAGGCGCAGGGCGTGTGGGTGACCGATGTCGAGGGGCGTCGGTACCTCGACTGCCTGGCCGGCGCAGGAACCCTGGCGCTGGGCCACAACCACCCAGCCATCGTCGACAGCCTGTCGAGCTTTCTGGCTTCCGGGGTGCCCATGCACACCCTGGACCTCACCACGCCGCTGAAGGATGCCTTCAGCGAGACCCTGCTCGGTGTGCTGCCGAGCCAGGGCTATTGCCTGCAGTTCTGCGGCCCCTCGGGTGCCGATGCCGTGGAGGCCGCGCTCAAACTGGCCAAGACCGTTACCCGGCGCAGCAACGTGATCGCCTTTTCCGGCGGTTACCACGGCATGACCCATGGTGCCCTGGCAGTGACCGGCAATACCGGCCCGAAAGATGCCGTGGCCTCGCTGATGCCCGGTGTGCAGTTCATGCCGTTCCCCCACGAATACCGTTGCCCGCTGGGCATCGGCGGCGAGGCGGGTGCCCGTGCGCTGTCCTACTACTTCACCCAGTTCATCGAGGATGTCGAGAGCGGCGTTTGTCTGCCGGCTGCGGTGATCGTCGAGGCGGTGCAAGGCGAGGGCGGGGCCAACCCGGCCCCCAATCAATGGCTGCGAACCCTGCGCGAGGTCACCCGGCGCCACGGCATCCTGCTGATCCTCGACGAGGTGCAGGCCGGCTTTGGTCGCACCGGGCGGATGTTCGCCTTCGAGCATGCCGATATCGAGCCCGACATCATCGTCATGTCCAAGGCGGTCGGCGGCGGCCTGCCACTGGCGGTACTGGCCATCAAGCGCGAGTTCGATGCCTGGCAACCGGGCGCCCATACCGGCACTTTCCGCGGCAACCAGATGGCCATGGCCAGCGGCATGACCACCCTGCAGATCATTCAGAACGATGCCCTGGCCGAGCAGGCCCGGGTGCGCGGTGACTGGCTGAAAGAGCGCTTCGATGCCCTGCGTGAGCGCTACCCGGTGATTGGTCAGGTGCGTGGTCGCGGGCTGATGCTCGGCCTGGAAATCGTCGACGAGCGTCAGCCTGCCGACGCGCTGGGCGCCCACCCCATGGATGCTGCGCTGTCGGCTGCCATTCAGAGCCACTGCTTCAGGCAGGGGCTGCTGCTCGAACGAGGCGGGCGCAATGGCAGCGTCATCCGCCTGTTGCCGCCATTGATCATCGACGAGGCGCAGTGCAGTGAAGTGATCGTCCGTTTCGAGCGCGCGCTGGACGCCGCGCTGGGAGGTGCCCGTGGCTGATCTGTCTGCACGCGCCGTGCGTGCCTACCCAGACCTCGATGCCCAGCCGAGCGACGTCACTCGCATCGACTCCGTGCGTGCCAGCCTGGCACGGGTGGTCAGTGAAATGGCTGCCTCCCACGCGCTGCTCAACTGCCTGATCAAGGAGTTCGCGCTGCCGGAGAACTGCGCACGTTATGCCTGGCCTTCCCATGTAAGAGGTATCGCACCCGCCAGCTACCTGCGCGCCATTCAGGGCAAGGGCATGCCACTGGTGATCGATCTGCCGCAAAGGCGGCAGTTTCTGGTGCTGGTGGATCGCCGCGATCCGCTCGGCAGCCAGCGTTACCTGAGCGACGTGTACACGCGCCAGGGCGATGCCGACTGGCGTTGCCCGCCGTTCGCCGAATTCGCCGCGCAACTGCTGGAGGCCTGCCAGCAACTGACCGGCTCGCGCAACGACGAATTGCTCGAACAGGTCATGCAGAGCCAGGGCGTTACCGCGGCCATCGTCGACAGCGCGCTGCAGGCGCAGGACCAGCACCCGCTGCGCGACTACCTGGCCAGCGAGCAGGGACTCTGGTTCGGCCACCCCAACCACCCGGCACCCAAGGCCCGGCTGTGGCCCGACCATCTGGGGCAGAAGACCTATGCTCCGGAGTTTCGCGCCCGGGTCGCGCTGCATGTTCTCGAAGTCCCCCGTGATGGCCTGCAGGTGCGCGGCAACGGCCTGAGCGATGAGCAGGTACTCGAAGGTTTCGCCAGCCAGGGCCTGGCACGCAGCGGGCGTGCGGCTATCTGTCTGCACCCGGTGCAGGCGCAGCTGTTTCTCGCCGACCCGCGGGTCAAGGCGCTGATCGCCCGTGGCGAGATCGTCGATCTCGGCCAGAAGGGCCCGTTGGCCAGCCCCACCGCCTCGATGCGTACCTGGTACGGCGAAGGCCGCGGTTATTTCCTCAAGGGCTCGCTCAACGTGCGCATCACCAACTGCGTGCGCAAGAACGCCTGGTACGAACTGGACAGCGCCATGCTCATCGACCGTCTGTTCACGCGCCTGCAGCGCGAGCACAAGGCCAGCATCGGCGGCGCTACCCTGGTCAGCGAGCCGGGTTCGCTGAGCTGGGCCCCGGCGCAGAGCAGCGCCGATGACAGCCACTGGTTCCGCGAGCAGACCGGCGCCATCCTGCGCGAGAACTTCTGCCGCTACGCACCGCCTGAATCCTGCCTGATGGCGGGTACGCTGTTCGCCAGGGACCTGCAACTGCGGCCGCTGATCCATGGTTTCCTGCAGCAGGGATCGAAAAAGCCCAGCGACGACCATCTGCTGGGCTGGTTCGAGGCCTACCAGGCGCTGTTGCTGCGGCCGGTGCTGTCGCTGTTCTTCAATCACGGCGTGGTGCTCGAGCCGCACCTGCAGAACGCGGTACTGGTCCACGACAACGGCTGGCCAGCGCAATTGCTGCTGCGCGACTTCGAAGGCGTGAAGCTTACCGACGATCTGGGGGTGAGCTACATCGAAGAGGGCGTGCAAGAGCGCGTTCGCCAGTCGCTGACTTACTCGCGGCAGCAGGGCTGGAAGCGCATCAGCTACTGCCTGTTCGTCAACAACCTGTCCGAAGCGATCCTGGCACTGAGCTGGGACCGCCCGCACCTGGCGGCCAGCATGTGGCAACGGGTCGAGCGCCAGTTGTTCGCGCTGCGTGGTGAACTGGCACGGCCAGCACCGGAGCTGGACGCGCTGCTTGCCGGGGAACCGATAGCCTGCAAGACCAACCTCAAGGTGCGTCTCTCGGCCCAGGCCGACCGGCATGCCGGTTACGTACAGATGGTGTGCCCGTGGGGCGAGGGGGCAGCCCATGGATAAGCTGCCCACGACAGTGCTCGACGCCATCGAGCAGGCCCGCAGCCGCGCGGCGGATCCCCTGGCGGTGTTCGTCTACGACCTCGATGCACTGGCGCGGCATGTTCGCGAGGTGATGGCCGAGCTGCCAGCGGGCGTGGAGCTGTATTACGCGATCAAGGCCAACAGCGAGGCGCCGATTCTGCAGACGCTGTTGCCTCTGGTCGACGGCTTCGAGATCTCCTCCGGTGGCGAGATCGAGCGACTGCAAGCGGCCGCCAGCGACAAACCCTTCGTGTTTTCCGGCCCCGGCAAGCTGGACTCCGACCTGCGTGCGGCGCTGAACCATGGCGTGGCAGCGATCCACGTCGAGAGTCTCGGCGAGATCGACCGCCTGCAACGCATCGGCGCAGAGCTCGGCCGTGTGCAGGCGGTGTTCATCCGCATCAATCCGGAACTGCCGGCCACGCTTTCCAGCCGCCTGGCCATGGCCGGCACCGCGACGCCTTTCGGGTTGGACGAGGCCGACGTGCCTGAAGCGATCAGACGGGTGGAAGCCTGCAGCCATCTGCGGCTGGAGGGCTTCCATGTGCATGCGATGTCCCATCAGCAGCAGGTGGAGCGCCACGAGCAGTTGCTCGATCTGTATCTGCAGCGCTGGACGCAATGGAAGGCCCTGGCCACGCGGCCTGGGACGATCACTCACCTGAACGTCGGCGGTGGCATCGGGGTGGACTACCTGAGCCGCGAGCGGTTCGACTGGGCGCGGCTGTGCCGCCACCTCGAGCAACGCCTTGGCGAATTGCGCGACGCGCCGCTGGTACGCTTCGAGCCGGGGCGCTTCATCAGTGCGTTCTGCGGCTACTACGCCATCGAGGTGCTGGACGCCAAATCCAGCCACGGCCAGCATTTTCTGGTCTGCCGCGGCGGCACCCACCAGTTCCGCCTGCCGGTCGCCCAGGGCCATGACCACCCGGTGATCCATCTGCCAGCGACAGGCCGTGCACCGAGCGGTGCGCCTCGGCCATGGACCATCGTCGGCCAGCTGTGTACACCCAAGGACGTGCTCAGCCGTGGTCGCCAACTGGTCGATGCCGCCGTGGGCGATCTGCTGGTGCTGCCGCTGGCCGGTGCCTACGGCTACAACATCTCGCATGCCGATTTCCTCTGTCATCCGCGGCCTGAACAGCTGTTCATCAGGGCCGAGGGCCGCCGCGGAGGTGCTGGATGATGGCGCCGGCACGGGCTCCCGTCGTGGCGTCGCGCCGGCTGGTAGTGGTCGCCGTGATCCTCGGTACCACCACCGTGAGCCTCAACAACACTTCGCTGAATCCGGCATTGCCGGCCTTCATCGAGGCGTTCGAGCTGGGCCCGGTGATGGCCACCTGGATAGTCGCCGCCTTCATGGTGAGCATGGGCATGACCATGCCGCTGACCGGCTACCTGGCGCAGCGCGTGGGCCGCAAGCTCATGTACCTGGCCGGCCTGGCGCTGTTCGTGGCGGGCTCGCTGCTGGGCGCCATGGCCGACTCCATCGCCTGGGTGATCACCGCGCGGGTGGTGCAGGGCATCGCCAGCGGGCTGATGATTCCGCTGTCGCTGGCGATCATCTTTTCGGTCTATCCGAAAGGCGAGCGGGGTGCGGTCACCGGCCTCTGGGGCGCTGCGGTGATGCTCGCGCCTGCGGTCGGGCCACTGTGCGGCAGCCTGGTGCTGCAGGGTTACGACTGGCGTGCGCTGTTCCTGGTCAACGTCCCCATCGGTCTGCTGGCCTTCGGCCTGGGCGTCAACGTGCTACCGAGGAACGAGGCGGGGGCGGGCAAGCCGTTCGATCTGACCGGCTACCTGCTGGTCGCGGTCGGTATCGGCGTGCTCATGCTCACCGTGGGGCAACTTCGCCACATGCAGGCCCTGCAGGATCCGCTCAACCTGCTCGGTCTGCTGCTGGCGGCGGCTTGCCTGCTGGGGTTCGTCAGGCATCAGTTGCGCCACACGGCGCCCCTGCTGGAGCTGCGTATCTTCGCCCTGAAAGGCTACCGGTCGAGTGTGATCATCGCCGTGGTGCAATCCATCGGCATGTTCGAGTGTCTGGTGCTGGTGCCGCTGCTGGTGCAGATGGTGATGGGCCACAGTGCCATCTGGACCGGTATCGCGCTGCTCTGCACCGCCTTGTCGGCGAGCTTGTTCGGTCACTACGGCGGCAGGCTGCTCGATCGCCATGGGCCGCGGGGCATCGTTTCGCTCGGCTTGTTGCTGACCGGCCTGGCGACCTTCGCCCTGGGCACCGTCGACCACGATGTCGGGATGTTGGCCATCTGCATGCTGATGGTGGTACGCGGTGCCGGCCTGGGGCTGTCCTACATGCCGGTGACCACCGCCGGGCTGGACGTGCTGCCCGAGGCGCTGATCACACAGGGCGCGGCGATGAACAACATCTCGCGCCGTCTGCTGTCGTCACTGGCCATCGTACTGGCCTCGTTGTGGCTGCAGATTCGCCTCGGCGATGAGTGGGGCGCGGTGCATACCGGGGCAGCCCAGGCCGGTACGGCCAGCGCCATCGGCGAAGTGTTCATCGCCACCGCGGTTTTGATCCTGCTTGCGCTGCCGTTCGCCTGGCGCTTTCCGCATTCCCCTTCCAACGACCCGGTCGAGCAAGGCTCGGCCCTGTCCGAACACCGTTCATGAGGTGTCTATCCATGTCTTCCTTTTCTCCACTTCGTTTGCCCGAACTCATCGCCCATGCCCACGGCTGGCTGACTCCAGCGGACCCTCAGCGCTACCGCCAGGTGTCGCAACGGGTGATCGGGCAACTGCTGCAAACCCTGCTCTTCGAAGATGTCCTGAGCTATCGCTGCGAGCCACTCGCAGACGGCCGCCAGCGCTTCATCGTCGAAGGGCGCGATGAGCAGGCGCAGGCCGTGGTCGAGTACCGCTGCCTGGGGCTGCTCAGCGACAGTTTCGCCATCATCCGCCTGGATCCGGCCACCCTGCAGCGTGTCGATGCCCAGGGCCAGACCAGCCAGCCGGATCTGCACCAGGCGCTGGCGGAACTGCTTGGCGCCCTGGCCGACGGCCCGCACATGCCACGCTTCATTCAGGAACTGGAGCAGACGCTGCTCAAGGATCTGCAGTCGCGCACCCAGAGCTACCGGCCCGCCGCAGCGCCGCACACCCTGGATGCCGATACCCTGGAGCGGCATTTCATGGATGCCCACAGCTACCACCCTTGCTACAAGTCGCGCATCGGCTTTTCCCTGGACGACAACCGTCGTTACGGCCCCGAGTTCGGCCAGCCGCTGGCCGTGGTCTGGCTGGGTATCGCCCGGCAGCTGGGTTCCGCCAATGGCTCGCGGGGTGTGGATCTGCAGGCGTTCCTGACGGATGCATTCGGTCAGCAGCGCTGGGCCGAGATCGACCGCGCATTGGCCGAGCAGGGCCGCTCTCTGGACGATTACTGGCCGATCCCCGTGCACCCCTGGCAGTGGGAGCAGGTCATCGTGCCGACCTTCCAGGCCGAGCTGGCGAGTGGCGAGCTGCTTTACCTCGGCACCTCGGCGGCCGATTACCGGGCTCAGCAGTCGATCCGCACGCTGGCCAACGTCGAGGAGCCCACCAAGCCCTACGTGAAGCTCGCGCTGAGCATGACCAATACCTCCAGCACGCGCATTCTGGCGCGGCACACGGTGATGAACGGGCCGATCATCAACGACTGGCTGCAACAGCTGATCGCCACCGACGCCACGGCCCGGGAACTGGGTTTCGTGGTGCTTGGCGAGGTCGCCGGGGTGAGTTTCGACTACGCCCAACTGCCGACCATCCGGCAAAGCCAGGCCTACGGGACCCTCGGTGCGATCTGGCGGGAGAACCTCAATACGTACCTGAAACCGGGCGAGCAGGGAGTGCCTTTCAATGGCCTCAGCCATGTCGAGAACCGCTACGACGAAGGTGACCAGCAGCCCTTCATCGATGCCTGGATCGCCCGCCATGGCCTGCACGCCTGGGTGCAGCAACTGCTGCGGGTCAGCGTGGCGCCCATCGTGCACATGCTCTATGCCGAAGGCATCGGCATGGAGTCCCACGGCCAGAACATCGTGTTGATCCACCGTGACGGCTGGCCAGAGCGTATCGCCCTCAAGGACTTCCATGACGGCGTGCGCTACTCGCCTGCGCACCTGGCCCGCCCGCACCTGGCGCCGCACCTGGTGCCGCTGCCCGAGAGTCACGCGCGGCTGAACCGCAACTCGTTCATCCTCACCGAGGATGTCGATGCGGTGCGGGATTTTTCCTGCGATGCGTTCTTCTTCATCTGCCTGGCCGAGCTGGCGATCTTCCTGCGTCAGCACTATGGGCTGGAAGAGGGCGAGTTCTGGCGCATGACCGCCGTCGTGGTGCTCGACTACCAGCGCGAGCACCCGCAACACGCAGCGCGTTTCGCGGTGTTCGACGTGTTCGCCGCCGAGTACGAAGTGGAGGAACTGACCAAGCGCCGGCTGCTCGGTGACGGTGAGCGACGCTTCAAGCGGGTGCCCAATCCACTGCACATCCATGGGCCACGCACATGCTGAGAACCAATCGACTCAAGGCGCAACTGGCCGCGGGCGAGGGGACCCGTGGCCTGATCGCGTCGATTCCCTCGCCGGCATCCATCGAGCTGATCGCCGAAGCCGGCTACGACTTCGTGATCATCGATCTGGAGCATGTGCTGATCAACCCGGAAACCGTCGAGCACATGATCCGCACCGCCGAGAGCTATGGGCTCACGCCCCTGGTGCGGGTGCCGGACTTCGACCGCAAACGCATGCTGCGGCTGCTCGACGGCGGCGCCCAGGGCATCGTTCTGCCCCAGGTGGAACGGCCGGAAGACCTGAGCGCGGCGATCCGCGCCTGCAAGTACCACCCGCTGGGCGAGCGCAGCCTGAATGCCGGTCGTCCCGGTGCCTTCGGCAAGGCCAGCCTGGCCGAGTACGTCACCCAGGCCAACGGCCAGATCATGGTCGTGGCCATGATCGAGAGCGTCGAGGGCGTGCGGCGTGCCGCCGAGCTGGCCGCAGTGCCGGGGCTGGACATGATCCTCGAAGGCGCTGCCGATCTTTCCCAGTCGTTCGGCACGCCCTGGCGTATCGACCAGCCCGCCGTGCAGGAAGCGCTGATCGATACCTGGCGCGCTGCCCAGGCTGCCGGCATCCCGTACTGCGCCATACCACGCCAGCCCGATGACCACCTGCGGTGGCTCGAACGCGGCGTCAATACCTTCGTGCTGGGCGACGAACGCGGCATCGCGTTCCGCGCCCTCCAGGCCAGACTGGCCGCCACCTCGACGAGAGGAAACTGATCTCATGACCATCACCAAGCAAGCCATCGCCAACGATCTGGTGATGCAGGACCTGATCGACTGCCTGCTCGCCGAAGACTTCTTCGGCACCCTCGACGCCAACCTGACCGAGCCTGCCGCCTGGCGTGCCGCTCAGCCCGACTCGCCGCTCGCCAGCGTGGAGGCGCCGCACAAGATCTGGCACTGGCACTACGACGCGGCCGAGCAGCGCGGCCTGGCGGTCGCCCTGCGGGCCGGCATCACCCAGGCCTGGGAGAAGGTGCCGGGAACCCCGGTGCTCGACGTGCAGGGCGGCAGCACCCGGCTGCTGAGCCCCGATGCGTTCATGGCTCTGGCCCTCAAGGGTGTGAAAGTCGATGCGGTCGACAACGACAAGGGCATCGAGCTGTTCATGGACGTGCTGCGTACCAGCGTCCGGCAGACCGCGCTGTCACTCGACCATCAGGTGCCTACGGGCGGCCTGCTGGAGAAGGACGGTGCCGCATTCTTCCTGGCCATGGAACAGTGGGGCTCGCTGCGCGACCGCCCGTTCCATCCCCTGGCCAAGGCCAAGCAGGGCCTGGACGATGCCCAGTACCGGCAGTATCAGGCGGAGTTCGACCAGCCACTGGCGCTCAACTGGGTGGCCGTGGCCAAGGGCGGTCTGACCTTTGGCGATGGCGTCGACGGCCTGGACAGCTGCCAGCCAGCCCACTACATCCTCGATACCGAGCAGCGCGCAGACCTGGATGCCGAATTGCGCGCCCTCGGCCTCGCTGACAGCCATGTCGCCCTGCCTGTGCACCCCTGGCAACTGGAGCGGGTGCTGCCTGCGCAACTCGGCGGCGCATTCGAGCGGGGTGATTGTCACCGTCTGAACTTCCAGAAGGGCAGCTTCAACCCCACGTCCTCCCTGCGTTCACTGGCTTGCGCGGCGGCGCCGGCCGATCACATCAAGCTGCCGATGGCCGTGTATTCGCTGGGCGCCTCCCGTTATCTGCCCGCCGTGAAGATGATCAACGGCGGGCTGAGCGAAGCGTTGCTGCGCCAGGGCCGGGAGCGTGACGAGGTGCTGCGAGAAACCCTGCACATCTGCGACGAAAGCAAATGGTGGGGGTACATGCCTGACGGCGGCACATTGTTCGACGAGGCGCCGCGGCACCTCTCGGCCATGGTCCGTGGCTATCCGCCGAAACTGCTCGCGGACCCCGCCAAGCGCCTGCTGCCCATGGCCGCGCTGGGCACACCGTTGCAGGACAGCGACCGGCATTTCTTCGACGACTGCATCCGCCAGCGCGGTCTGCCTGCGGGCCCGTCCTCGGTGCTGCAGTTGTTCGGCGAGTTGTGCGAGCTGTTCTTCGACGTCAACCTGCGCATGTTCCGCCTCGGCATGCTGGGCGAGGTACACGGCCAGAACGCGGTGCTGGTGTATGACGCGGGCACGGTCAGCGGCCTGCTGCTGCGTGACCATGACTCGCTGCGCCTGTACGTGCCCTGGCTGGAGCGCAATGGCATGCTCGACCCGCAGTACCGGATCAAGAAGGGCCACGCCCAGACGCTCTACCACGAGCGCCCCGAGGATCTGCTGTTCTGGCTGCAGACGCTGGGCATCCAGGTCAACCTGCGCGGTATCATCGACACCCTGGAGCGAGTCTACGACGTGCCGGCCGTACAGGCCTGGCGTGTGCTGCGTGACGCGCTGAACGGACGAATCGCCGCCGTGCCGTTCGACGACCAGGCCCGTGCCGTGTTGCGTGGCCAGTTGTTCGAGTCCGCCACCTGGCCGCAGAAACTCCTGCTGCGCCCGATGATCGAACGAGCCGGTGGGCCGGGCAGCATGCCGTTCGGCAAGGGGCTAGTCGTCAATCCATTGAATAGGATCGAGCTTGGAAGGTAATAAGGGATCGTTGTCCAGGCGCACGTTGATGCGCCTGTCCCTGGGAGCTCTCGCTGCAGGTGCAATCCCTCTGGCCAAGGCCGGGCCTGCACCGCAGCGCGTCATCAGCTTGTTTCAGGGCGCCACCGATACCGCGGTGGCGCTCGGCATTCGGCCGGCTGGCGTAGTCGATTCGTGGAGCGAGAAGCCCATGTATCGCTACCTGCGTCCAGCCCTGGCAGGCGTGCCCCATGTCGGCCTGGAAACCCAGCCGAGTCTGGAGGACATCGCCTTGCTCGCGCCGGATCTGATCGTCGCCTCGCGGTTTCGCCACGAGCGGATCCAGGGGTTGCTCGAACAGCTGTGCCCAGTGGTGATGCTGGACGAGGTTTTCGAATTTCAGAAGACCCTGCGCGTGATGGGTGCCGCCACCGCGCGCAGGGTCGAGGCGGATGCCCTGCAGGCGAGCTGGGACGCACGCATCGCTGCGCTCGGGGCTCGTCTGCAGGCGTATTTCGGCGAGCGCTGGCCGCTCAGCGTGTCGGTACTGGATGTTCGCGAGGATCACTTGCGCAGCTACCTGCCCGACAGCTTCGCCGGCAGCGTGCTCGGCCAGCTCGGTTTCGTGTGGAACGAGCAGGGCCGCAATGCACAGGGCGTGTCCATCAAGCTCAGCAGTCGGGAAAGCCTGCCGGTGGTGGATGCCGACGTGTTCTTCGTCTTCGGGCGTGCCGACAGCCCGGGCGTACAGCGTCACTACCAGAGCCTGACCGCGCATCCGCTGTGGCAGCGCATGGCGGCGCCCCAGGCAGGGCGGGTCTGGTGGGTGGATGGGGTGGCGTGGATCTTCTCCGGCGGCATTCTCGGCGCCAATCGCATGCTCGACGATATCGAACGCACGATTCTGCAGGGCGGCCAGTCATGAGCGGCGCCGTCAAACTCGGCATCGCGCTGCTGATGCTGCTGGCCTGCTGTGCGCTGAGCCTGTCCATCGGCGCCAGCTGGATCGCGCCACGCACGGTGTTCGCCGCGCTGCTGCATGCCGACCCGCTGAACATCGAGCAACTGCTGGTCAGCACCACACGGTTGTCGCGCACGCTGATGGCGGTGGTGGTCGGGGCCAGCCTGGCGGTGGCCGGCGCACTGATGCAGGCCATGACCCGCAACCCGCTGGCGTCGCCGGGGCTGTTCGGCATCAATGCCGGGGCCACTTTTTCGCTGATTCTCTGCCTGTCGCTGTTTTCCATCAGTTCTCCCGAGCAATGGCTGTGGAGCGCCTTCGTCGGTGCGGCGGTGGCCGGGGCGTTGGTGTGGCTGGTGGGCAATAGCGGGCAGGGTGCGCTCAATCCGTTGCGCATGGTGCTCGCCGGTGCGGCGATCACCGCGTTGTTCACCGCCTTCAGCCAGGCACTGCTGGTGATCGATCAACAGGGCCTGGACACGGTGCTGTTCTGGCTGGCCGGTTCGCTCAGCGAGCGCAGCCTGGAAACCGCTCAGCCGTTGCTGATCTGCGCGCTGCTGGCCTTGCTGGTCGCCTGCCTGCTCGGTGCCCAGGTCAACGTGCTCAACGCCGGTGTACAGATCGCCATCGGCCTGGGCCAGCGTACCGGGCTGATTCGCCTGCAACTGGGCGTGCTGGTGGTGATGCTGGCCGGTAGCGCGGTGGCGCTGGCCGGTAGCATCGGTTTCATCGGCCTGATCGTGCCGCACGTGGTCCGTCGTCTGATCGGCATCGACCACCGGGTGATGCTGCCCGGCTGCGCGCTGCTCGGGGCCACGCTGCTGCTGGTAGCCGACATCCTGGCCCGGGTGGTGATTCTCCCGCAGGAAGTGCCGGTCGGGGTGATGACGGCGCTGTTCGGTGCGCCGTTCTTCATTGCCCTGGCCAGGCGTGGAGGCCGCAATGCTTGACGTGATGACTTTACGCTGGCGAGGGTTCTCGCGTCGCATCGAGCGCAAGGGCTCGTTGCGTCTGCTGCTGGCCGTGCTGTTCAGCGTGGCGGTGATGCTGCTGAGCCTGTGTCTGGGCAAGGTCGCGCTGTCGCCGCAGAGCGTTTTGCAGGCGCTGGCGGGCGAGGGCAGTGCGGCCTTGTCGTTCATCGTCGAGCAATTGCGCCTGCCGCGCCTGCTGCTCGGTGCGTTGATCGGCGGCGCCCTGGCGATTTCCGGGCTGATCCTTCAGGCCATCGTGCGCAACCCACTGGCGTCGCCGGATCTGCTCGGGCTGTCCAGTGGCGCCAGTGCAGCGGCGGTGCTGTACCTGTCCAGCTTCGCAGCGGTGTGGGGCATGGGCGGCTTGCCGCTGGCGGCGATGCTCGGCGCCGGGGCCGCCGCGCTGGCGGTCTATGCCCTGGCCTGGAAGCAGGGCACGTCACCGCTGCGGCTGGTACTGATCGGGGTCGGCATCTCGGCGATGCTGGCTGCGGCCACCACCTTCATGCTGGTGTTCAGCCCGCTAAGCACCACCTTGTCGGCCTATGTCTGGCTGACCGGCAGCGTGTACGGCGCCGGCTGGCCCGAAGTGCGTGCGCTGGCGACCTGGCTGGCCTGCCTGCTACCGATCCTGATGCTGCTGTCGCGCCATGTGGTGGTTCAGCAACTGGACGAAGGGCTGGCTCGCGGCATCGGCGTACGCGTGCAGTGGCTGCGCGCCGCGTTGCTCGCCGTCAGCGTGGCGCTGGCGGGCTCGGCTATCGCCTGGGGCGGGGCCATGGCCTTCGTGGGGCTGATCGCTCCGCACATCGCCCGGCAGCTGATCCCCATCGGCTTCGCCGCCCAGGCCTGCATGGCGGCGCTGGTCGGCGCCAACCTGGTGATGCTCGCCGACCTGGCGGGGCGCACCCTGTTTCTGCCGCTGGACCTGCCTGCCGGCATCTTCGTCGCCGTGTTCGGCACCCCCTATTTTCTGTACCTGCTGATCAAACAGCGGCAGTGAGGAATCATCGACATGACCGCGATCGCGAGCCGCAACCTGACCCTGGCGTATCAACGCCAGACCATCATCGATTGCCTGGACCTGGAATTGCCACGCGGGCAGGTCTCGGTGCTGATCGGCAGCAACGGCTGTGGCAAGAGCACCCTGCTCAAGTCCTTCGCGCGGTTGCTCAAGCCCCAGTCGGGGACGGTGATCCTCAATGGCGCCGACATCCAGCGCAAGCCGACCGCCGCCGTGGCCCGGGAGCTGGCGATCCTGCCGCAGATGCCGGTGCCGCCCGAGGGCATCAGCGTGCGCCAGTTGGTCGCGCTGGGGCGTTATCCGTACCAGAGCTGGATGCAGCAATGGTCCGCCGAAGACGAGGCCGTGGTGGCCCGTGCCCTGAACCGCACCGGCCTGGATGAGCTGGCCGAACGTCCGGTGGACGCCTTGTCCGGCGGCCAGCGGCAACGCGCCTGGATCGCCATGACCCTGGCCCAGGAAACCGAGCTGGTGCTGCTCGACGAGCCGACCACCTTTCTCGACCTGGCCCATCAGATCGAAGTGCTCGATCTGCTGCGCGAGCTCAACCGTCAGGAGGGCAAGACCATCGTCATGGTGCTCCACGACCTCAACCTGGCCTGCCGTTACGCCGATCACATGGTCGCCGTGCATCAGCGCACCGCCTATGCTCAGGGCCGCCCGGCGGACATTCTCACCGAGGCGCTGGTCAAGACGGTGTTCGATCTGGATTGCCGGATCATTCCCGACCCGTTCTTCCATACGCCGCTGTGCATCCCCTTTGGCCGGGACATTCCGCGATGAGCTTCAGCGACGCCGAATGGGCCAGCCTGTCAGTCGCGCTGCGACTGCGCCGCGAGGAGGAACGCGACCGTGGACGCAGCCTGCCGGCTGCCGAGTTGCTGGACGAAACCACCTGTATCGCGCTGCTGGATCAGCTCGGGCCGGTGATCCTTTCGCCGTCGCGGCGCATCACCGCCTCCCTGCTGGGCAAGCGCCTGTCGTTCCTGCTCACCGGCGCCTGTCTGTACGCCATGTCGGCTTACGACAAGGGCCTGCAACTGTCGCTGGCCAACACCTTCATCGAGTATGGCCACGACGACGGTGTGTGGACGTCGTCGCTGCCGCTGCACAGCCTGGCGGTCAGCCGGCCCGAGCCGGGCGCTCGTGATGACTGGCGCGAGGCCGTGACCACGCAGCTGTTCGCCGGGCTGCTGCAGCCCCTATGGGATACCTTCTACGGCGTCACGGGCGTATCGCGGCGCATCCTCTGGGAAAACACCGCGGTGCGGGTGTACTCACTGTACGAGCGGCGCCTGGCCAAGCTCGACTGCGCCGAAACCGGCCGGCGCTGTGTCGAGGACTTTCACTGGCTGACGGAGCAGGCGCCGGGCAGCGTGTTCGGCCTCGACTACAACCCGCTCAAACACTTCAACCGGCCGCTGACGCTGGTCGACGACGGCGCGCGCGCCGTGCGCTTTCGCAGGACCTGCTGTTTCTACTACCAGGCCAGCGATCCGGTGGAGTATTGCTCGACCTGCCCATTGATCCGCCCGAGGGCCGCCAGATGACGTTCGCAGCATCAGCCAACAGCATTCCCGCCGCACTGCTCGATGCCTACCGAGGCATTGCCGCGTCGACCATCGGCCACTTTCTGCGTGAGGGCCACATTCACGGCCTGCCACCGCTGGTGGGCGACGTGCACGTCGTTGGCCGTGTCACCACCGTGCAGATCCACGCGCCAGATGGCAGCGTGCTGCGCGACGCCCTGATCGCCAGCCAGCCCGGTGATGTGCTGGTGGTCGCCAACCAGGGCGAGCGGGGCTGCGCCTGCTGGGGGGAACTGCGTACCATCGCCGCACGCATCAAGGGCCTGGCCGCCGTGGTGATCGACGGCCCGGTGACCGACGTGCGCGCCCTGCGAGCGCTTGGCCTGCCGATCTTCTGCAGCGGCGTCAGTGCCTACACCACGCGCTCCCTCGGTGAGCACGGCGCGGTGAACGTGCCGGTGACCATCCGCGGCGTCGATGTGCACCCCGGCAATTTGCTGGTGGCCGACGACGATGGCATCTACGTGCTCGCGGCCGAACAGGCCGCTGACTTGCTGGAACGCCTGCAGAACAAGGAAGCCGCCGATGCCGCACGGCGCGCCGAGTTGCAGGCGCGGCTAGACCAGGTGGTGGGCTGAAGCCCACCCTACACGCGTCCCGAATGGGGATCGCGTCAGCTACGCGCCCCGATCCGCCCTACGGCGGGAGAGGGGCACAGGTAGGGTGGGCTTCAGCCCACCGCGCCCGCGACAAGCTGGCAGGACGACGGCCGGACAACGCTCTTTTTGTCCACCACGGCGGTCTCGGGCCCGTGCCCCTGGCTGATCATCCAGCGCAGCAGGCTGACCAGCGGCACCTTGTGGTCGCGTGTGGCACCCCAGATGGACTGGTCCTCGCAATACAGCTCGGTATAGCGGCTGAGCACCAGGTGGCGGCCATCGGCGTCGAGGCGCAGCTCGAGTTCGCGGCAGTGCAGCGACGCCTGGTCCGGCGTTCTTATTCGTCGATGCAGAAGCAGCACGTCGTCGTTGTTCATCAGTGCACCCCATTGTCGCAGCCATGAGCCAGGTCCAGCTCGGCACCGAGTTTCCCTTCGCTCACGAAGTGCGCCCGGCGCTCGGCCACGGCGTTACGCAGCGCCACGTAATAGTCGGGCTCCTTTCTCAGCTCGTCGGTCAGCGGCAGGGCCTCCGCGCGGCCATCGACGATGCCGCCGACGGTATCCACCGTGCTGAGGGTTTGCACCGTATCGCTGTTGCTGCCGAACGGCGACACCGCGAAGCTCAGCACCTTGCCCGTGGCGTCGCGCAGGTTGCCGGTGCCCAGCAGTGGCAGTTCGACGATGGGGCCGTTGGCGATATTCCATACACCGAAGGTCTGGCCGAAGTCGGCGTCGTGGCGCTCCATGCCCAGCCGCCCGGACACATCCACCAGACCAACGATGCCCACCGTGGTGTTGAGCGCGAAACGGCCCACCGTGGTCACCGAGCGCCGACCGTTGCCCTGCAGGAGGTCGTTGATGAACACCTTGGGCTCGCCGAAGTTGGCCACGAAGTTGTGCACGCCGCTCTGCACGAAACCGGGCAGGTGCCGATAGCCCCGGGCGACCGGTGACAGCACGTAGTCGTCCACCGTCCTGTTGAAGGCGAAGATGCCGCGGTTGACCGGCTCGGCAGGGTCGCGAGGTTCGTAGGTGGCCGCCTGGCAGGCGGCACCGCTGCTGGCGGGTGGCGAGCTCGCGCAGCCACCTGAAAGCGCTACGGCAGCGGCGAGCGAAAGGGTGCGGACGAGGGGGGTAACGACAGTGATGGTCGGCATGCTGAAACCTCGATGGGGACTGCACCCATGCTGCCTCCGAGGTTTTGCTCGGGAATGTCTCAACTGTTGCGACAGCGCAGCTTTATTGCCGGATTGAAATATATGACGCGCCCGCGCCAATGGTTTTAGATAGCCGCTCCAGAACCTGCCGGCAGAGAGCGTTGCGTGATCCATTTACTGCTTGTCGACGATGACCTCGAAGTCCTCGCCCTGCTGAAGAAGTTCCTCGAGCAACACGGCTATTGCGTCGATGTGGCAACCGACGGCGACAGCCTGTGGCAGGCGATGGAGCGGCAGTTGCCGGATCTGGTCATCCTCGACGTCATGCTGCCCGGCGAGAGCGGCCTGGTGCTCTGCCAGCGCCTGCGCAGCCAGCACGCGGTGGCGGTGATCATGCTCACCGCCATGGGCGAACTCAGCGACCGCGTGGTGGGCCTGGAGCTCGGCGCCGACGACTACCTGACCAAGCCCTTCGACGCCCGCGAGCTGCTCGCCCGGGTAAGGGCGGTGCTGCGCCGCACGGGGGAGGTCAAGAGCGTGCTGAACGACAAGCCGCGACCAACCCTGGAGTTCGCCGGCTGGCAGCTGGACGTCACCCGCCGTGAGCTGCGCTCGCCGGACAAGGTGATGATTCCGCTCTCCGGCGGCGAATTCGAACTGCTTCTGGTGTTCGCCGAACATCCGCGCCGGGTGCTGAGCCGCCAGCAACTGCTCGACATGACCCGTGGCGAAGCCTTCGAGGCCTTCGACCGCAGCATCGACGTGCAGGTCAGCCGCCTGCGCCGCAAGCTGGAGGGCGATGTCAGCGCTTCACCGATGATTCGTACCGTGCGCAACAGCGGCTACCTGTTCACGCCCAGCGTGCTGGTGAAACGATGAAACTGCTGGAAAGGCTCAATCGCCCCAGCGACACCGTGGCCCGCTGGATCGCCCTGACCACCACGGCGGCGATGCTCACCGCATTGTTGTTGACCTGGCTGCTCAGCCAACTGGCGGGAGTCTGGGCACGGCCACCCCTGCTGCAAACCGGCCTGCTGGAAAGCCTGGCCAGCATCAGCCGCATCATCGACGCAGCGCCACCCGAGCAACGGCCGTCGATTGCCAGGTCCGCCAGTGACGAGGTCTACACCACCACCTGGCTAAGCCGTTTCGACGATGCCGGGGTGCCCGCGCCGGACGACGACGCGGACTTTCGCTCCGGCGAGGACTTTCTGCGCCACCAGTTGCGCAACCCCAGCGCCAGGATCGTCGGTTACGAGCCAGCCGACTGGCCGGCCGATGACCCGCGCGCGGGATACGCCTTGCTGGTCGAGTTGCGTGATGGTTCCTGGGTGAAGTTCTCGGCTTTCACCCGCAACTGGGGCCTCGACGAGCTGCCGCGCAGCCTTGTCATCATTGCGTTGGTCCTGCTTTCGACCATCGTCGTCGCACTGGTCGCCACCCGCCATCTGGCCGCACCCCTGGAGCGCTTCGCCCGTGGCGCGCGGCGCTTCGGCAGCGACTTTCGCGCGCCGCCGATTGCCGTCGAAGGGCCACAGGAAATTCGCCAGGTCATCGTCGCCTTCAACGCCATGCAGGCCCAGCTGCAGCACTTCATCAACGATCGCACGCAGATGCTCGCCGCCATCTCCCACGACCTGCGTGCGCCGCTGACGCGCATGCGCCTGCGCGGCGAGTTCGTCGAAGACCCCGACCAGCAGGCCAAGCTGTTCCGCGATGTGGACGAGATGCAGGCCATGGTCAACAGCGCCCTGGAGTTCTTCCGCGACGACGCCCGCCTTGAACCGGCGACCGCCTTCGACCTCGCCGAACTGCTGCACACCGTGGTCGACGACTACAAGGATGCAGGCCTGGAGGTGCAACTGCGCGGCCCGAGCCGGGTGGTGTACGTGGGTCGCCCGATTGGCATCAAACGCATGCTCACCAACCTGCTGGACAATGCCATCAAGTACGGCCATGAACCGCTCATCGAGCTGGGAGAGGGCGCGCATGCGGTGGAGATCCGCTTGCTGGACCGCGGGCCGGGCATCGCCGAAGAGCATCAGGAGGAGGTCTTCAAACCCTTCTTCCGCATCGAAGGCTCGCGCAACAAGCACACCGGCGGCGTTGGTCTGGGCCTGTCGGCCGCCCGTGCCACGGTACTCGAGCACGGCGGCAGCCTGACGCTGCGCAACCGCAAGCAGGGCGGCCTGGAAGTGCGAGTGGTGCTGCCGTTCGCCTGACGCCGGCTTACCTGCACGGCCGAAGCGCAAGGGCCATGGCGATCAACCTAGATGGCCAGCTCGCTGCGGTTGCGGCCATTGCGTTTGGCTTTGTAGAGCGCCTCGTCGGCCAGGGCGCGCAGCGTCTCGACATCATCGTCCTCAGCCTGGCTCGCCAGCGCGACACCGAAACTCGCCGTCACGGCGATGGGGTGATCCAGGCCGAGATCGAACGGCGCTTCGCTGATGGCACCGCGTATGCGCTCGGCGAAGTGCAGGGCAGCCTCGGCGCTCGATAGCCACAACTGGATGGCGAACTCTTCACCACCAATTCTGGCGATGCGCTCCTCTCCACGGATCTGCGCCTGGCAGCGCGCGGCGATGAGCTGCAGGAGCCTGTCTCCAGCCGGGTGCCCATAGGTGTCGTTGACGCGCTTGAAGTGGTCGATATCGAACAGGATGATCGCGCGTTGGCGGCTGTCGTCCTGTGCGGGCGCCTGGAACAAGCGGTCGAAGGCGCGGCGATTCGGTAGCCCGGTAAGGTGATCGGTTTCCGCGTTGGCCTTCAGTTCGGCGATCAGCTCATCACGTTCACGACGCACCACGTGGGCCTGTCGCAGCTGACGCTCGAGCTCCTGCAGGGTCTCGAACACGCTGTAGCCATCGTCCGCCGAGACCGGGAGCGCCGTGCTGTGCGAATCGATGAGCGTCATGATCCTGTGCGTGCCCAGCAGCAGCGGTTTGATTACCCGCCGCCTGAGCCACAGATAGCCGGCAGCCAGTAGCAACAGGAGCGCGAATCCCGAGCCGGCAACCAGCAGCAGGTGGGTCATCGATGTTCGAGTCGTGCGCTGCAGGTCGGTCTTGGTCAGGCGCAAGGTGGTGTCGCGCAAGGCGATGATGCTGGCCATGTGCGGCACATAGCGCTCCGCGAACGCGGCCGGGGTTGGTGCCGTGTGCCGGGCCAGGGCATCCATCACGTTACGGTGCAACTCCATTCCTTCACGGCTATACGCCTGTTGCATGCTTGCATAGGCAGTCTTCAACTCGCGTGTGGCCGCGCCACTGAAGTGGTTCGGCAGATTGTTCATGCCGAGGCCGAGCTGCACCTGCAATTGTTCGAGGCGGCCCTCCGTGAGCTGCAACTGGCGAATTTCCGCAGCGTGCAGAGGGCGCTGCTCGGCCAGCGCCGGGGTCAGCTGTGAGCCCCAGCGGCCAGCAACCTCTCTCAGCCGTGCAGCCCAATAGGTGTTGTACAGCGTGGCACCGATCTGCGGGGTGCGGCGAACCATGTCGCGGGCAAACCAATCGACGAGTGGGAACATCCGCTCCGTTGCCGCGATCATGGCCGAGACGGCCTCCGCGAGGCTCGCCGGGTCGCGCTGCCCGACCGGCTGCGACAGCAGACTGTCGACCCGTCCGCGCGCGCGCTCCAGGGCTTGGCTTATTTCCGCTACGGGGTAGGGCAATGCTTCGCAGGGCAGGCAGCCGGAAATCGCCACCTCGAGAGAGCCGAGCCGCTCGTCGCTCAGCGTTCGGGCACGCTGCAGTCGCTGCGGATCTCCATCGAGGCCGCCGAGCATGCCGTTGGTAGGCCCTCGCTCGGCGGATATGGATTCCATGGTGCGCAATGCTTCTTCGAATACGCTCAGTTGCGTAAGGGTTTTTGCCTGTGCCCGGTAGGTGCGATAGAAGTCGGTAACGATCAGCGTAAAACTCAGCACAATGCCCAGGCTGACGACCACCAGCGTAGTATTGATCCACTTGTCCAGGCGTGTGGCGACGTGCAGCGGTCCGCCTGCCGGCATAGGTCACTTCCCATTCAATGCGCGTGATTCGATCGTGCGTTGGATTCCTCAGTATAGTGGCGCATGGCTATTTATCGATACCAGCCGAATGCCTCCCATGTTCGGGATGCACGCGGCTGGCCACTTGCCTTGGGGGACTGATGCCTAGCTGACAGCGCTCAGATGACGGACCTTTCTTTCTGGCTGGCGAGGAAGGTGCCCACCGGAGGGCGAGCTGCGAAGTGTTTCTGCACGCCGTTGCAAATGGCTTCGGCGACGCGCTTCTGGTGAAGAGGGTCGCAGAGCTTGCGGCAATCGGCGGGGTTCGAGATGAAGCCGGTTTCCACCAGGATCGAGGGAATGTCCGGCGACTTCAGAACGGCAAAACCTGCCTGTTCGACGCGTTTCTGATGGACGCCGGCAACCTTGCCTACATCATCGAGAATGGTCTTGCCCAGATCCAGGCTGGTGGTGATGGTGGACGTCAGTGACATGTCCAGCAGTACCCCGGCCAGCACCGGGTCCTTGTTCTTGAGCGAAAGCAGATCCCTGGCGCCGAGCAGGTCCGCGCTGTTTTCACGCTCGGCCATCCAGCGTGCGGTGGTCGAGGTGGCGCCATTTTCCGACAGGGCGAATACCGAGGCTCCCGATGCGCTCTTGCGGGGTGCGGCGTCGGCATGCACGGAAATGAAGATGTCGGCGTTGTGGCGGCGCGCGACTTCTACCCGTTTTCGCAACGGAACGAATACATCTTGGTTGCGCACGAGTTGCGCCTTGAAGCCACGCTGGCGGTTGAGCTTCTGCGCAAGCAGCCTGGCGATGGCAAGGGCCACGACTTTTTCCTGTTCGCCCTGGCTGCCCAGGGCGCCAGGGTCCTTGCCACCGTGCCCGGCGTCGATCACCACGACCACGTCCCGCAGCGAGCGATTGTCGGCGGGCTGCTGCTCGGCGACTCTCGGCATGACGGGGGCGTTGCCGTGCAGGTCCACGACCAGCCGGTGGCCCTCACTGCCGGCTGGGCCCAGGAGGAAGCTTTCCACCCGGGCAGGCTGCTTCAGATCGAGCACGATGCGCGTGCCAGCCGACTGAGCGCCGCTGCGAATGGCGCTGACCACCCGGCTGCCGACGGACAGCCCGTCGAGGCTGGTGAGAATGCCGGTATCGGTGAGATCCACGACCAGTCGCTCCGGGGCCTTCAGGGAGAAAATCTGGTATTTGGCCGGGCCGCTCAATTCGAATACCAGCCTCAGTTTCTCTCCATCGTCCCATGCGCGAGCGTGGAGGATTTTCTGCGAGGCGGATGCGGCCAAGGCCCAGGGGAGGGTGATACCGGCCAGGGCGAAGTGCAGTAGTTGACGTCTATGCATGATCATTCGCTTCCGAGCTAACGTAACTTGAAATGTTATGTTATTGCATTATCGCTCGGTATGTAAGGTGCTCCGATCAGACTCCTGTACCGTTCTCGCGGGCCTGGGGGACCGCGTGCCGATACCCCTGCCAGCGACGCCCATTGGGCCATTCAGGCACCGTCGTGGCCCTCTCGCGCTTCACGCAGCGCCTGGCGATAGAGGGCGACCAGTTCCTCGACCAGGTCCTTGGCGAACAGATAAGCCACGCGTATCTCCAGGCTGTCGGTGCGTTCGTTCTTCTTGCCGAGCAGCTCGTTGAACAGACAGAGCAGCAGGTCCGCGCGTTGCTCGGCTTCGCTCTGGGCATCGAGTGATTGGCTGCCGGGCCTGGGAGTGGGGCGTTTTCGGCCGGGGAAGGGGGGGATGGGAGGGCGCGAATCAGTCATGACATCCCTCCCAAGTGATCGATTCTTCGTCGAACAAAAGAGGTTGGGCGAGATGATCGGCGTGCAGATCGAGGATGGTCACCTCGGCAAAGCCTTTTGCCGAAGTAACGTCGATCCACGCCCTTGCTTGTGCTGAGGTACGGGTGGCATGCATCATTCGAGTCCATTCAAAAGCATCCAGTAACTAGGAGATTACCATTCAATAGAGTGGTGTCAATAAGGAATTCTATTCAAATGACTGGTATTGGAGTTCGCCTGCGCGAAGAACGTGAGCGACTGGGAATGTCGCAGGTTGTTTTTGGTGAGCTGGGTGGCGTCAAAGCCAATGCACAAGGCAAGTACGAAAACGGTACGCGCTTTCCTGATGCCGCTTACCTTGCTGCTGTTGTAGATGCAGGTGTAGACGTTCTCTATGTCATCACCGGTGAGCACAAACTGGAGCGTGCCGACAGCATCTCGCCTCTTGAGGCCAGGCTTCTAGAGGATTTCAGGCGGCTGGAAAATGATCAGCGCAAGCACACCAGCACCATGGTCCATGCACTGGCCGAGATGGCGGGTCGCTACGACACCAGCGGGCCTGAGTAACTAGCGCGCGTAGAAGCTTCAGGCCAGCGGCCTAGGGCTTTGCCTCGCGCTCGGTAAGCTCGACCACCTTGGCAGCCGCATCCAGCTCACTGGTGAACATGAACGCCTCGCCATTATCGGCAACGACCTGGAACAGGGTGTCTCGATCGGGGTGGCGGTATTCAGCCGGGATATCGTCACCCTGTAGCTGTTTGAGTATTGCGGACATAGGGTTGCCTTTCTGAACGTGAGCCGTTCCGGTTCTGACGCCCGCGAGCCGGTGAAGTGCCTGCTGGATTTCCGTGCGTAACCCGGGCTCAGGTGCCAGCTCGCAGGCCTCTGGTAGAGCAGGGCGGTTCACTCGGGGTCGTCATCTCCCCGTGCTTCACTCAGCGCCTGGCGGTAGAGCACCACCATCTCATCGAGCAGGTCCTTGCCGAACAACGATGCCGCGAGCACCTGCAGCCCTTCCGGATACTCGCCTTTCTTGCTGATCAGTTCGTCGAACAGATCGGTCAGCATGCCTGCACGCAGCTCGGCATCGCCCTGGGCATCGCGAGGTGGGACGTAGTTCTTGGGGATAGGGCTGTGCCGCCGGGGGAATCGAACAATGCGGCTGCGTGGCTCAGTCATGGCGCACCTCCTGTGCGGAGGTGGTAAGGCCGTTTTCGCGGGCAAAGGGGTGCCCTGTTGTACACGCTGAATAGTGCATTTCCTTATGCTCCTCGAACATCTCGAAACGCCGTCATTGCGGTGATGACGGATCCTGCCGGCTGCGCTCAACGCTTGAGCGCCATTGGTTTACATGCCTGGTTGCCTGGTTTTCAGCCCCCCTTTCCGAAACGGCCAATTGTGGCCTCGAACCCTTGCCCGGTAAGGCAGGCGTCGGCATAGTGGTGTGGATTCGTGCCATTGCATGTGGTGATGAGCGGTAAGCATGGTCCATTAAAATGGACCAGTCAAATTTACGGGTTCAATAAGTTGACAATTGGTGCTTTGATTTGACAATTGGAATTCGTCTCAAGGAAGAACGCTCGCGCCTGGGTCTCAACCAGACCGATATGGGGGCTGTCGGCGGCGTGGGCAAAACCACCCAGATCAACTACGAAAAAGGCGCCGGCGCCCCGGACGCCTTCTACCTGGCCGCCGTGGAGCGCCTGGGCGTGGATGTGTTGTACGTGGTGACCGGCGAGCGCCGGCCCGCGGCCGCGAACAGCATCAGCGGCGCCGAGCAGGACTTGCTCGAACACTTCCGCAAACTGCCGGAAGGCGAGCAGGGCTACACCACCACGATGCTGGCGGCACTGGCGCAGAGGGTTGGGCGCTAGGAAAGCGCTCTGCAGGGCGTTTCCTCATGGGTTCTTGGCGGCTCATCGCTATTGCTCCCGGATTCATTTGTGCTTCAGGAGTGCAACGTGCCTTATGAATTAGATGGCCGCCTGGTAATCGGCGTCGCTTCCAGTGCTGTCTTCGACCTGCAGGAGTCGGACTCGGTATTCCAGAGCCAGGGTGAAGAGAATTACCGGAAATTCCAGGAGCTGAATCTGGATAACCCGTTGCCCAAAGGCATTGCCTACCCCTTCATCAAGCGGTTGTTATCGCTCAATGACCTCAGCGCCGATCCGGCCGACCCCCTGGTAGAGGTGGTGTTGCTCTCGAAGAACGACCCGGACACCGGGTTACGCGTGATGAAGACCATCGAGCACTACGGGTTGCCGATGACCCGAGCCATTTTCATGCAGGGCAAGTCACCCTATGAATACATTCCTGCTCTGAACATCGCGCTGTTTCTGTCGGGTGACAAAACCGATGTCGAGTCGGCAATCAAGGCCGGTTACCCAGCGGGGCAGATGCTCGAGTCCAGGTTCGACGATGACGAGACCGACCAAAGCCTGCGTATTGCGTTCGACTTCGATGGCGTGCTGGCTGGTGATGAAGCCGAGGCGGTCATGCAGTCAGCGGGTTTGACCGAGTTTCACGCTCACGAAGTCAAGAACGTGATGCAGCCCCATCACCCAGGGCCATTGAAAGAGTTCATGGTCAGGATCTCGAAGATCCAGTCAGTAGAAGAGCAACACAAGAAGCTCAATCCTGGCTATGAGAACCGGATTCGCGTCTCGATCGTCACTGCCCGGAATGCACCCTCCCACGAGCGTGCGATGACCACCCTGAAAAGCTGGGGCGTGATGGCGAACGACGCATTCTTCCTCGGCGGAATCGAGAAGGGACGAGTGCTCGCGGTGTTGAAACCGCACATATTCTTCGACGATCAGCCAGGGCATCTCAAGTCAGCGAGTGCGGTCGCTCCCTCGGTGCATGTGCCCTTCGGTATTACCAATCAGGCCGTCATCGAGCCGCCACCTCCGGTTGATTCGGACCTCGCCGAAAACGCCCGCTGACACCCGGATCATTCTTCCTGACTGAACCCTGCCGCAACGGGTCATACGTCTACGACGAATGATCAGGACGACACGATGAAGCGCCTGCGGATCGCCACCTTCAATATCAATGGCATCAACGCGCGGCTTTCGAACCTGCTGGCCTGGCTGGCGCGCGAGGCGCCGGATGTCGTCTGCCTGCAGGAGCTGAAGACGCCTGACAAATCGTTTCCGGCCAAGGACATCGAGGCGGCGGGGTATGGCGTGGTGTATCAGGGGCAAACTGCCTGGAATGGCGTGGCGATCCTGGCGCGCGATGCGCAGCCACTGGAGATTCGCAGAGGCTTGCCGGGCGCGGAATGGGACAAGCAGGCTCGCTACATCGAGGCAGCGGCGCATGGTGTGGTGGTGGCCTGCCTGTACCTGCCGAACGGCAATCCACGCCCAGGTCCGAAGTTCGACTACAAGCTCGCCTGGTTCGAGCACCTGATCGAGCATGCCCAGACCCTTCAGGCCCTCGAACACCCGGTGGTGCTCGCCGGCGACTTCAATGTGGTGCCGACCGACGTCGACATCTACAACACCCGCTCATGGTTGAAGGATGCCTTGCTGCGGCCGGAAAGCCGTGAGTGCTACCAGCGGCTGCTGGATCAGGGCTGGGTGGATGCGGTTCGCCATCTTCATCCCCGCGAGCAGATCTTCACTTTCTGGGATTACTTCAGGCGCCACTGGCAGACCAATTCGGGGTTGCGCATCGATCATCTGCTGCTCAACCCCGCTCTGGCTCCCTATCTCGAATCTGCCGGGGTGGATACCTGGGTTCGCGGTGAGGAGCACCCGAGCGATCACGCGCCGACCTGGATCGAGATCGGCAGCCGCAAGCGGAGGCGCCGCTAGCCATCCGCTCACGGGCTCAGCCTTCTTCGCTTCCCTTGACCGCCAGGGAGTGCTCGGTGCCATAGCAGGGGAAGTACAGCTTGACGCTGGTGCCCTCGTTCAGCCGACTCTCCACGACCATCTGGCCATTCATGTCGGTGACCAGGCCCTTCACCATCGTCAGCCCCAGGCCTGGGCTCTTGTCAGCCGCCTTGGTCGTGTAGAAGGGGGTGAAGATGTGTTCCAGCACGTGGGGCGCGATGCCGGTGCCGTTGTCGGCAATATCGATCACCACATAGCGACCCGGTCTGAAATTGGCGTTGTGGTGGGGGAAATTGCTGCGGTCGAGGTGTGCATTGGCGGTGCTCAGGGTCAACACGCCGCCCTGAGGCATCGCCTCTCGCGCATTCACCACCAGGTTGAGAATGGCACTTTCGAGGTGCTGCCTGTTGGCCTTGAGAAAGGAGGTGTCCGACGCCAGCTTGAGATCGACGGCGATCTGCTCGCCAACCTCATTGCCGATCAACGCGCTCATGCCGAGCAGAATCTGGTTGGGATCGACTCGCTGGAGCTTTCTGCGGCGTGTGCGTGCGACCAGCAGCAGCTCCTCGGCCATCACCGTGATGCGATCCGTGGCTTCCTTGCACAGCGTGTAGTAGGCGCGCAGTTGCTCGGACCCGCCGCTGAGTATTTCCTTCTCCATCAATGACAGGCTCATCGACAGGCTGGTCAGTTGATTGGTGAAGTCCTTGCCGACGCTGCTGTCGACCTTGCCGGCCAGCTCCATCTTCTGCGCCTGGAACAGCGCGCTTTGCAGGTTGTCTTGCGCTTGCGCCTGTGCAGCGTGCTGACGCAGATCCTGAACGCTGTTCATGAAGCCAAGCATGGCGCCATCGTTGCCAAACAGCGGCACGATATTGGCGAGGATTGGAATCTGGCTGCCGTCACGCCGTTCGACCACCAGCCGCAGGTTGGTAACCGCCTTCTGGGTGCGCAGGACCGCAGCCAGGGGGGACTGGTCGTGGGGGATGTGAACCCCATCTTCGTTGCGCAGACGGTATGCGCCCGAGTACATGACGGGCCCTTTGCTCAGGTCTGGCGATTCGCCCCAGATCTCTGCCGCTTTAGGGTTGTAGGTGACCAGATTGCCAGCGGCGTTACACAGGTAAACGCCCACCGGCAGGAATTCGATGAGCTCGTGACCGAGTTTTCTTACGAGAGGGGCATCCGCTGGTAGCCGTAAACCAGTGGCTTGTGGTGTGTCCGCCATGTTGGCTCCGTTCGGCCATATAGCGCTAGGGTAGTCCCTAAGCACAGCAAATGCGACTGGCACGGCCCTGCAGGATGTGGTCGAGCGCAGCGAGACCCAGGGGCGATCCTGACATGAAATGGCGATGGGATCGAAGGCGCTCGGCATGCCGTGCCGGTTAGTCCGACGCCCTGCCGAGGTTGTGGCTGCGCTTCATTGGTTATGTCTTTTGGCGCTAAGCAAATAGCTTTTGGATATTTGCGGCGCTTTTCACAGGCAAGGAAAATGCCCGGTGGTTAAAAAATCTTGATGTAGGTCAAAGCCTTACTTTTAAAGGTGCCTTTTGAACACTTCCCTTAGCGGCCGGTTGGCCAAGGCGCTTTTCGACATCCATCCAGGTGAACGTGAACGTCAGCATGCCCGTGAAGGGGTGATGGATTACTTTGCCTGCCTGTTGCCTGTGCAGCTCGGCGTGCTTGCCGATTCCGGGCTGGTGCCTGTTCGCGACGTGTTCCCCGCAGCGGGCAGTACGGAGAACCAGGCGCTGCAGCTGGGTTACATGAGCCATGCGCTGGACTTCGACGACTATCACGCGACGTTTCGCGGGCACCCCTCCACGGTGGTGCTCTCCACACTGCTGGCGTTGAGCGGACGCTATCCGGGCCAGGCGTCTGACGATTTTCTCGATGCCTATGTGGTCGGCGTGGAACTGGCCGGCCGCTTGGGCAAGGCCATTGGCACCCGTCATTACGCGGCTGGCTTGCACAGTACCGCGACCCTGGGGGGGATTGCCGCCGCCGGTGCTGCCTGCCGCCTGCTGCGCCTGCCCCTGGAGCAGACCGAGGTCGCCATCGGCCTTGCCGCTACTCAGGCTTCGGGGCTGCGCGCCCAGTTCGGCTCTGCTGCCAAGGCGCTGCATGCCGGCTATGCGGCGCGCAGTGCGGTCAACAGCGTCGAGCTGGCCCGTAGCAGGTTCGCGGCGCAGCGCCAAGGGGTGCTGGAGGCGTTTCTCGCCACGCTCGGGTTCGGCGTGGCCCAGCCGGCTGACCTGCTGGCGGGCTGGGGCGAGCCATGGCGGATCATCGCGCCGGGGCTGGAGTTCAAGCGTTACCCCACCTGCGGCGGCACCCACAGCGCTGCCGAGGCGGCGTTCGTGTTGCGCGAGCGGATCGACACTGAACTGGACGCCGTGCAGCGCATCGAAGTGAGCTTCCCGCCGGGTGCCGATACCGCGCCGAACATCATCGCGCCGGTCAATGGCGTGGAGGCGCGCTTCAGCCTGGAGTACGTGATCGCCGATGCGCTGATCAACGGTGCGGTGTCCCTCGAACGCTACGGCGAGGCAGCGGTCGAGCCGACCATTGCCGCACTGGCTGCGCGGGTGCGCCGCGTGCCGGACCTGAATGCGCCGGCGGACGAGCTCGACCCGGACCTGCGCTTTCACCGGGTCACCCTGTTCATGGCCGATGGGTCTTCCCACAGCCATTGCGTGACCCGCAAGCAGACCGCCGCACTGCCCACCGACGTGCAGGCCAAGCTGCACAAGAATCTTCGATCGCTGCCTGATGAGCGAGTATTCGCGATCAGTCAGGATCTACGCCTTGCAGACGATGCCGCGCTGCATCGCCTGATCTCACTCGTTGGCTTTCAATAAGGATTGGTTATGTCCGTGCAACAAACGTCGCCCCGTCAGTTACGCCTTGGCCTGTTCGTGCAGGCGCTGGGGCACCACGTGGGTGGCTGGCGTGCCGAGGGCGCGAAAGGTTCGCCCACCGATGTCGAGTGGTTCACCTGGATCGCCAAGACCGCGGAAGCGGGCAAGTTCGACATGTTCTTCGTCGGCGACGCCTTGGCTACCAGCGTGCATCGTCTGCCGTCCACCATGTCACGCCTCGAGCCGCTGACCCTGCTGTCTGCGCTGGCCGTGCAAACCAAGCACATCGGCCTGGCCGCCACGGCCTCCACGACCTTTGATGAACCGTTCCACCTGGCCCGCGCGCTCTGCTCGGTGGACCACATCAGCCACGGGCGTGGCGCCTGGAACGTGGTCACGTCGTTTTCCCTCGACGCGGCCCGCAATTTCAGCCGCGAAGACCTGCCGTCCCACGCCGACCGCTATGAAATGGCTCGCGAGTTCCTCGATGTGGCCTTCAAGCTGTGGGACGGCTGGGAGGAGGGCGCCATCGTCCGTGAGAAGGACACTGGCCGTTACTCCGACGACAGCAAGATTCACGCGGCCAACCACAAGGGCAAGCACTTCCAGGTGCAGGGCCCACTGAACATCGCGCGTTCTCCCCAGGGCCGCCCGGTGATCATCGAGGCGGGTTCTTCGCCTGCCGGCCAGCAACTGGCGGCGCAAACCGCCGAGGTGGTGTTCACCGCGGCGTCTTCGCTGGAAGAAGGCCAGGCGTTTTACAAGAGCCAGAAGCAGTTCGTGCGTGACGCCGGTCGCCACGCCGACCACCTGCTGATTCTGCCGGGGGTGATGCCGATTGTCGGGCGCACCCGCGAGCAGGCGCAGGAAGTCTGGAACCAGCTCAATGAACTGGTGGATATCGACAACGGTATCGAGCAGCTGTCTGCCCGCTTCGGGGTGGACATGACCGCCTATCCGCTCGATGGCCCGGTGCCGGAAATCCCCGCGACCGAAGGCAGCCAGAGCCGCGTCAAGCTGCTCACCGAGCTGGCCGCCCGGGAAAACCTGACCCTGCGCCAACTGGCTGCGGTGGCTGCTGGCTCGCGCGGCCACCGTGTGGTGGTCGGGACCGCGGAAGATATCGCCGATGACTTCCAGCTGTGGCTGGAGCAGGGCGGTGCCGATGGTTTCAACATCATGCCCGCCGTGCTGCCTGACCAGCTGGAACTGTTCGTCGAGCTGGTGATTCCCGAGTTGCAACGCCGCGGCCTGTTCCGCAGCGAATACCAATACAGCACGCTGCGGGAAAACCTCGGCCTGCCCCCCGTTGAAGAAAACTTTGCCGCCGTTGCCCCGCTGGCAACCGAGAAGGAATAAGCCATGAAACGTTCTGCACTGACCGCTGCTGCATTCGCACTGCTGCCACTGTCCGGCGCCTTTGCCGCCGACAAGGGTGTGCCCTTCAACGCTACCGCCAAGCCGGAGGCCGATGCCGCGCTGCACGACAGCCTGCCGGAAGCGATCAAGAAGCGTGGCAGCATCATCGCCGGCACCAACCCGAACACACCGCCGACCACCTTCTACCAGGCCGACAACAAGACCCTGGCCGGGCGTGAAATCGACATCATCAGCGCCGTTGCCGATCGCCTTGGCGTGAAGCTGGAGCTGCGCGATACCGGCGGTTTCGACAACATCATTCCGGGCCTGAAGTCCGGGCGTTACGATGCCGCGATCTCCAATATCGACGCCAATGCCAAGCGTCTCGAACAGGTGGATTTCATCGGTTACTACAATGCCTCCAAACTGGCGCTGATCGGCCGTAGCGATGCCAACCTGGGGCCGTTCAATACCTTCCCGGAACTGTGTGGGCAGACCGTCGGTGCCGGTGCCGGCACCTCTCAGGTGACCCGTCTGCAGCAAGCCAGCGAAGCCTGCGTGGCCGATGGCAAGCCGGCCATCAACGTGCCGATCTTCCCGGATCGTCCGGCTGGCGTGCAGGCGGTGATCAGTGGCCGTGTGCCGATGTTCTTCGGCCCGTACGAAGGCCTGCGCTACCAGGCCAGCCAGGTGAAGGCGCTGAAACTGGCGGGTGAGATCACCATCGAGGACACCATCGTTTCCATCGCCCTGGCCAAGGACTCTGCGCTGGGTAAACCGATCCAGGCAGCGGTCAATTCGCTGATCAAGGACGGCACCTACCAGCAGATTCTCGACAAGTGGGAAATCGGCTTCGGTGCGGTCGAGTCCGCCGGTCTCAACGAAGAAAACATCAAATGAGCCCACGGCCTGACGACGACATCGCCGGGCTGCGCATCGTCAAACACCGTCACTGGGGGCGCTGGTTCAGCGCCCTGATCGTCTTGCTGCTGCTGTCGCTGGTGGCCACGTCGATGGTCAACAACCCGCGTTTCGAATGGGACGTGGTGGCGCAGAACCTGACGGAGGAGTCGATCCTCAAGGGCGTGCTGATGACCATCGAGCTGACGGTCATCTCGGTGGTCTTCGGCTTCGCCGGCGGTACGCTGCTGGCGTTGATGCGCCTGTCTTCCAATCCGGTGCTGGTCAGTGTCAGCTGGGGTTACACCTGGTTCTTCCGGGCCGTGCCGATGCTGGTGCAGCTGTTCCTCTGGTACAACATCGCCGCGCTCTATCCGCAGTTGTCGCTGAGCCTGCCGTTCGTTGGCGAGGTGTGGAGCGCTGCCACCAACGAGATCATCAGCCCGTTCAGTGCGGCGGTTCTGGCGCTGGTCATTCACCAGTCCGCCTATGCGGCGGAGATCATCCGGGCCGGCATCCAGAGTGTCGGCCAGGGCCAGCTGGAAGCCGCCAAGGCGCTTGGCTATCGCCCTGGGCAGATCTTCCGCCAGACGGTGCTGCCCCAGGCCATGCGCACCATTCTGCCGCCGGCAGGCAACGAGGTGATCGGCCAGCTTAAAACCACCGCGGTGGTGTCGGTGATCGCACTGCAGGACGTGCTCTACTCGGCGCAGATCATCTATCAGCGCACCTATGAAGTGATTCCGCTGCTGCTGGTGGCCACCGCCTGGTACCTGGTGATGACCTCGGTGCTGTCGGTGCTGCAGCATTACGTGGAAGTGTGGTTCAGCCGCGGCAATGGCCCGGCACGCAGCAACTGGTTGCGCCGCAACAAGGGCACGCAGGAGTCCGAAGCATGAGTGAGTCCATCCGCCTGCGGGGCGTGCACAAGCAGTTCTCCGGCAACACGGTGCTGCACGGCATCGACCTGGACATCGCCGCCGGCTCGGTGACGGTGATTCTCGGGCCGTCCGGCTCCGGCAAGTCGACCCTGCTGCGCTGCATCAACCACCTGGAAAAGCTCGACGGCGGCACCATCCATGTCGGCGACACCCTGATCGGCTACCAGCGCAAGGGCCAGGCGCTGTACGAGCTGCCGGAAAAGGACGTGGCCCAGCAGCGCCAGCGTATCGGCATGGTGTTCCAGCAGTTCAACCTGTTCCCGCATCGCACCGTGTTGCAGAACATCGTCGACGCCCCGATGCGCATCCTTCGTCAGAAGCGTGCCGAGGTGGAAGCGCGTGCCATGCAACTGCTCGAGCAGGTGGGCCTGGCGCACCGCGCGCACGCCTGGCCGCGCGAGCTGTCCGGCGGCCAGCAGCAGCGTGTGGCCATCGCCCGGGCACTGGCCATGCAGCCCGACGTGATGCTGTTCGACGAACCGACATCCGCCCTCGACCCCGAACTGGTCGGTGAAGTGCTGCAGGCGATGAAGCAACTGGCGCACTCGGGCATCACCATGGTGGTAGTGACCCATGAAATCGGTTTTGCCCGGGAGGTGGCGGACAATATCGTGTTCATGGACAACGGCAAGGTGGTGGAGGGCGGTGACGCCCGTACGCTGCTCGACAATCCTCAACACCCGCGCCTGCGCGAGTTTCTTGCCAGCGTGCTGTGACTGCTGAAAGTCCTCTCCGGCTCATCGATCAGGCTATCCGGCGTGGTGGGCGGAGAGGGCAGTGGTGCAGCACATCTGTGCTATTGAGCCCTGTTGGAGCTGCTGATAGTTTTCATGGTTTGTCTTTACCCTGACGCAGCCGAGCGATTCGCGCAGCGAGTGCCAGGCAAAAGGGCGTTCATTGCTACCAGACAAGAGGCGCTTCATGGGTGAAATCAGTTGGCAACGTCGTTCCCCCATGCGAACGACGCGCGTCGCGGCTGTGATGGTCGTGGCGTGGAGCGGGGCATTCGCGGGTTCATCGGCGGCAAGTGACGCGTCATCGGGTGCCTGCATTGCCGAGGCAGACTTCCGTCAGGGCAGTGTGGTCGAAACGCAGGCGCGGATCAGTAACGCGCCCGACGTGTTGGGGCACAACAAAACCGAAACCCGGGGCCGTCAGTCATTCGCAGATGCCAATCCGCTGGTTCAGGCACAAACGACGCTGATCAATAACGCCCCCGCCTTCACGGGTTACGTCTTCGTTGACCTCGTGGATGGCAAGATCATCCGCTATGGCAGCCAACACGGCAGCGGTGCTTCACTGGTCACTACCTACAACATCCCGCCACCGGCCGTTCCGATCGATCTTCAACCTGGGCAAAGCGTTACGGTCAGCTACCTCAGTAAAACCGTCACGGCCGGCCCGGGCGTAGAGTCCGAGATCACGGAGAAGCACACCTACATCGGTCGAGAGAAGATCACGACCCCGCTGGGCACCTTCGATACCTGCAAGTTCACCAACGAGATTTCCTCGGGGCCCACGTCCGGCAAGGATGGACGGAATCTGGCCGTCATCGAGAGCTGGTTCGCATCCGAGGGGCCTTATGGTGGCCGACTCCTGAAAACCTTCGTTCCTGCCCAGGGCGGCTTACCGGACGTGACCAACGAAATGGTCAAGATCACCGCCACCTCGCCGTAATCCACGTTTGCGTTGGGTGCTCGACTCGAGCCGTCCAGCGTGTTGCGATTTCCCAGGGCCTGCCTTGGCAGCGCCCTGGGCAAATCCCGCCAGTTACCCACTGACCGCTCGCGGTTACCCCATCCCGCTCAATGAGCGCCAGACCACACAGCCCGTCGCACAGAGGCGCTGCGCTGGCGGATTCGCTTGCTCCGAGGGAGCAGGAATGTTCCTCTGCAGTGCGCACTCCACGGAACCGTAGTCGCGCATCACGGGCCAAGAAGCCCGATTTCCTTTCGTTAAATGCCCTCTCTACCAGACCTGCGCACAGCGCTGCTTGGGCCAATTCGTAAACCGCGATACCCACGGTAGTACTTTCCACACAACCCACGTAGTGGTGCCCTCACCAGGTACGCATGCTCGACAGGAGGTCGTGGTATGCAATTCAGATCGGATATCAACGGCCTGCGTGCCGTAGCCGTTTTGCTGGTCGTGCTGTTTCATTTCGGTGTTGCGCCGGTTTCGGGCGGCTTCATCGGCGTGGATGTGTTCTTCGTGATCTCGGGCTATCTCATGACGGGGATCATCGTCTCACGCAGCCTGGCGGGTCGATTCAGCTTCGCCACCTTCTATCTGGAGCGCTGCAGACGCATCGTGCCGGCGCTGGCGGTGCTCTGTGTGGCGATGCTTGCGGTGGGGTGGTTCCTGCTGATGCCGGGGGAGTATGTCAGCCTGGGCAAACAGGTGATCGCCGCGCTGACATTCGTTTCCAATGTGCTGTTTTGGAAAGAGGCCGGCTACTTTCACGAAAGCGCTCATGACCTGTGGCTGTTGCACACCTGGTCGCTGTCGACCGAGTGGCAGTTCTATCTGCTTTATCCGATCTTGCTGGCCGTATTGGCACGCTTCGCCAGCCTCGCGGCCTGGCGCTGGGTGATTCTTGCTGCTGCTGCGCTGTCACTGGTCATCGCCGTACTGGGTTCGCTGCACTCGGCATCCGGAGCCTTTTACCTGCTGCCAGCGAGAGTCTGGGAGATGCTAGCCGGCGCGCTGGTGTATCTGTTCCCGCTGACGCTGGCAGTGACTCAGCGTCGTGCGCTGGCCTGGGTGGGCCTGGCGCTGGTTCTGGCGGCGGCGTTGCTGGTCAATGAACAGGATCTGTGGCCGGGTTATCTGGCGTTGGTCCCCGTGGCGGGTAGCGCGTTGTTCATCGCCGCCGCGCACGAACGATGTGCGCTGACCGATAATCGCATTGCCCAGTATCTGGGGCGCACCTCGTACTCGGTATATCTGTGGCACTGGCCCATCGTGGTGTGGCTGGATTACTTCAGCCTGGAGAGCCAGCCAGCGTGGCTGGCAATCGGCATGCTGGCGTCGCTGGCGGCAGGGCATCTTTCCTACATGTTCGTCGAACTTGGCGCCACCCGCAGCGCAGGCTTGCTACGACGTACCCAGCCTGCGGCCAAGCTGGGCATGCTCTTCGGCGTAGTGCTCGCGGCTATGCTGACGGTGGTGGCCAGCGGCGTTCCAGTTCGTCTCTCAGCCAACTTTCGCCAGGCCTCGGCGCAATTGTCGATGCCGATCATCACCAATGGCTGGTGCTTCTACAGCGTGGAGACCATCACCACGCTGCCGGTGGGCAATCGCGGCCAACTCTGCCGCC
Organism: Pseudomonas flavescens; assembly: GCF_013408425.1. Taxonomy (NCBI): domain Bacteria; kingdom Pseudomonadati; phylum Pseudomonadota; class Gammaproteobacteria; order Pseudomonadales; family Pseudomonadaceae; genus Phytopseudomonas; species Phytopseudomonas flavescens. Next base: position 1,567,451 of record NZ_JACBYV010000001.1, read on the forward strand.
TCGGTGCACGGGACGGCGAGCTCAAGGCGCTGCTGATCGGCGACTCCTTCGCGGGGCACTACGCGCCGTTCTGGGATGCCATCGGCAATACCCTGTCCATCGACGTGCAATCGGTGGCCAGCGACTGGTGTTTTCCTTCCGAGGGCCTGGCCTTCACCGGGCCGACCAGCAGTCGCGCCTATGAGCAGTGCCAGCTGAATCGCGCCTATCTGAAGGCTGGCATCGAGCGATACGACCTGATCATTTTTGCCGGCTCCTGGGGCGTGATCCGCAACCAGCAGAAAATGGATGGCGTCTATCATGCGATACAGCTGACGTCGGGGAGGGCGCCCTTGCTGGTCGTGATGCCGACACCGACCAACTTCGACGTCAACGTTGCGGACCGCTATGCCCGCACGCTGCTCTTCGACATTCCCTTCGATATCGGCAAGTACGGCAAGCAGCGAGATGTGTCCGCACGCCTGGCCAACGCCGAGCTGCAGGCACAGGTCAGCGACGTGGCCAACATCATGTTCCTGGCCCGTGACGACCTGTTCCATATCGGCGGCGCGCCCTCCGACGTGACCCGCGACAACGTCCCGTTTGGCCTCGATGAATCCGGCCACCTGAGCATCTACGGCTCACAGCAGGCAGCAGAAGCCTTCAGCGAAACGGCCCGCTATCGCTCATTGGTAGAACGCTTGCAGCGGCTACGGTTGCAGCGGGCAGAGATGCAAATGGGAAGGGTGGGGATATGAGGGGCAGCAGTGGCGCCAGCCACGACCGCTGCAGCCCCGATACGCGTCCACGTATATGAGCATCAACCTGGAGAACCCTGTGTTCACGGCCTCGACCATCAGTGAGATCGATACCCTGGAAGCGCTCAACAGGCTCTTCGATATCGAGTACGGCCACGTTTTCATCAAGGACACCTACCACCGCCCGCTGCGCTCCTACAACCTCATCAATTCCGATGCCCGCTGTCAGTTCCTCAAGCACAGCAGGTGCTGCGATACGGCTCACCAGCGCGGTTACGTGGTGGAAACCACGGAAAACAAACTGGTGCTGATTGGCCACTGCTGCGCGCTCAAGCACTTGGGGCTGGACGATGAGCAGGTCCAGAACGATTTCAAGCGACTCACCGCTGCGGAGAAGGATGCACTGCGCCGCCAGCGCGTGCAGGCGTTGCTGGAGCGAAGAGAGGAACTCACCCTGTGTGCGAAAGACCTGCTCAAGGCGTTCAAGCACCTGCAGGCCGAGGCCAGCAGCGTTCTGGAGATGCTCCCCGCTGAACTGCTGCCGGTGCTGGTCGATCGCTGGAAACGCAATGCGCTGAAGGTGATGTGGGAATACATGACCATAAAGCACGGCAGGGACGAGCGCGGGCGCGCCATCACCGAGAAGGCCTGGTACCCCCATGAATGCGGAACCCTCAGGGGCCTGGGCGCCTGGCTGCAGTTCGATGAAACAACGCATCTCCAGCAGCTGTACGAGTTCCTACGCCAATTCAAGAGCATTCCGCTGAAGGTCGCGTTGAGCAATGCTGAACTGGCGTCGGCCGAGGCCGTGCTGAGCAGTATTTCGGCGCTTGATCTGATGGCCAGGGAGCTCGAACTGCAGCGCAAGCTGATCGCCGAGTTCTGCGCACTGGGCAACCTGATCATCCAGGTTCAGCTGTTCGCCAACAGGGACTTACGCGCCAGGGTCGTGGAAGCGGTGCATCGGATCGCAGGGCAGCCACTCACCATATCGGCCAACCGTTTCGTGGATGCCATCGATGAGGCCATCCGCACGCAATACAAGGCTGCGGGAATTCGCATCGCTACCTAGCGCCTGCCGGGGTGCCGTGACGAACGGCAGAACGGGTTGCGCGAACTGCCTGGGTTCGATGCGTTCGAAAGAGCTGTTCCGGGCATCGCTTCGCGCAACGCCGGGCTACATGGTCGTGACCATGTAGCCTGCGGTTGAGCACAGCGAGCCCCACGGCCTTTCCCTGCACTCGATCAAAGGAGCATCTACATGCCTTACGAACAGGCCAGCCTCTCCACGCGTGATGGCAACTGCGTGGTGCATCTGTTTACCCCGGTTTCCGAACGACCAAGCCCGGCGATCATCTTTTACCCGGACGCGGGCGGCATTCGGCCCGCTGCACTGGCGATGGCCGAGCGGCTGTCGGAGGCCGGCTACGCCGTTCTGCTGCCCGATATCTTCTACCGCTACGGCCCTTATGGCCCACTCGACCCCAAGGAAGTATTCAAGGGCGACGTGCGTGCCATCCTCGGGCCGCTGATGGCGACTACCGGCAATGCCAAGTCGGTCGAGGATACCCATGCGTTTCTCGCTTACCTCGATGCACATGAAGGTGTTCTGACGCAGAAGATCGGCGCGGTCGGACTCTGCATGGGCGGCGGCATGGCGATCGCAGCCGGCGGCACCTGGCCGGATCGATTCGCAGCGGTTGCCAGCTTCCATGGCGGCAATCTGGCCAGCGATGCACCCGATAGTCCCCATACCTACGTGGCGGCCCTTGAAGCCGAGCTTTATATCGGTGCCGCCGAGAACGACTCCAGTTACCCGGCGGCCATGGCCGAGCGGCTCGAAAAGGCGCTCGCGGACGCCCAGGTTCGCTTCACCACCCGAACCTATCCCGCCGCCCATGGCTGGATGATGACGGACTTCCCCGTCTACGATGAACGCGCAGCGGAGGAGGGGTGGCGCGACATGCTGGCCTTGTTCGCCCGCAACCTTCGTTAGGTATTCGGGCACATCCCGAGTGCCGCCGTGCCTCTGGCCATGGCCTGTACCGAGCGCAGCGATATTCGGGGAAGACGTGGAGACAAAAGCCGTCACGGAACCTGCAGCTCCATTATCCGACCGCCTTCACGCTCGAGCCGTGCCAGATAGGCGGCAGCGTCGTGAACCTGATAGGGGAAGTACAGGCCAGGCGCGGTGGGCGGCTTGCCATCGAGCCCGACAAGTCGATCGAGGATCAGGGAGACACCGATTGCGGTGAGTGGCGCCGCCCCTTCGGGGTGGAAAACGGCGTGCCGCGTGCTCAACTGCTGGCCTGAATGGTCCTCTCCGTTGAGCTCGATGATGATTTCAGTCGACAACCCGTGCCCCGCACGCCGGCTCGAACTCACGCCGCTGCCCAGGTTGAATTCGACACTGCGTGCACCGGTGGCCGTGGCCAAGCCCACCACGTCTATCGATGAAAAGCCCGTTGCCTGGATTTCGGTACCGTCGATGGCGCGGAATACAGCCTTGGCATCATCGCCTGCGCGCCACACATAGACCCCATCCTTGCGGGTGAGGGCGGCCGGCAACATCTTGTTCAAGTGCTCGAAGTCAGCGGCGACCGCAGGACCGCCAGCGTCCTCTTCATCGACGAGCGCGCCGATGCGAATCTCGTGTACCCGGCTGAATGCCTTGGCCAGTTCGAGCGCCGGCACCGTGGTGGCGCCCACCAGCCATTCATAACCGAGCACGACCGCCGCAGCGTTGGGCGTGTGCATGAAGGCCGCGATTTCCGGCGCTATCTCGAAAACGCCTGAGGAGATGCTCAGGTGAGGAACGCCGCGCGCCTGTGCGAAACGCAGCCCGGCGATCGAATGATCCATATAGAACACGGCCACGGCACTGACCTGGCGCTCGCTCAGGCCAAGATCGCCCCGCGTTGGATCGATCACCACGCCCTCGGCGCCGCCAATTTCCGCTGCGGTGCTTTGCGCCTTGGCCAGGTCACGGCCGCCGATCAGCAGGGGAAGGTCGGGGTATGCAGCACGTAATGATTGAGCCGTCTGGCGACCGATCGCGCCGGAGCCGCCCATCAGCAGTATCGGATCTAATGGCATTGTTCTGCCTCCTGTTGCAGGTGGAAAACCAACGTTGGCGTTCAAGCTAGCACAGGAAATGGCACAAAACCTACCAAGGGTAGGTTGTTCGTCGAAAAGGCGTGGGATGAAAAAACGCAGATTTGGCTGTAGCGTATGGGAATATGGGAATATGGGAATATGGGAATATGGGAATATGGGAATATGGGAATATGGGAATATGGGAATATGGGAATATGGGATCGGCTATTCGGTGGACGCTTTACTATGCCACCGCCCGAAACAACTGAGCTTAGTGACAGGGAATGCTTTAAGGCACTGAGACCTGAGCTGCCCGAGCAGCCCGAGCAGCGTCGTGCATTAAAGTCTCTGCTGGAGCTGCTGCTTATCCGCATGCCAGGAGAAGAGCGTGGAAGGCTGGAGCGGCGCATCTTAAGAAAGCTAAAAGAGGGTGACTGCCCCGAAGCGGCTCTTTACGGAGGATTGACCGATGATAAGCGTGGCCAGAAATTAAAGCAGCTCACATTAATGGTATGTGATTTTCGGGGTTTCGATAGCTTTGAGTATTTGGCCCCCATTCTCGCTCAGGCTAGTGGTATTTCGGCTCCCTTTGCCTATACGCACGACGGTAGTCAGCCGATGTCTGACGTGCTGGCCGAGTTTGATATTTGGCTTCAAAAACATGGAATGCGGTACCTGTACATGAATACGGGTGGGGACGAATACGCAGGCTTTGTCGTCGAAGCCCAGCGCGTCCAACAGATTGTGGAGTTAGCCAAAGAAGCGGATATCAGACTCAGTCTCGAAAGTTTTTGACTGGAAAATTCAGCCGCTCGGACTGAGGTGGAGAAGATTCCCTTTTTGGAAGACGTCACAAACTGTGCCGCATGTGCTTCAGCTCTCGGCGTCGTAAATCTCGTGTTCGCATTTGTTTCCAAGCGCGCATTTAGATCCCGCGTCCGTTCATCCAGCGGTGGGAGCGCGTTCAGGCCCTGATAGGTGTACCGGCTCAGGGCTAATGAATGAAAGGAGCATCCGAGCCACCATGTGCCGGCTTAGATCGAGGTAGGAGGGCGGAAGCAGTCGCGTGGGCGTGTGGCGAAGACGACCGACGCACCATTCTAGATTACTTGTCAAAAGCCGAAGGAAGCCTATGCTAAGGAAGGCCATTCGCCATCATGCGACTGACCATAGCAAGGCTGTCGTTCCCAGTGCCTTGCTCACCGAATTTTGAACCAGCTGTGGCTTGAAATGGCCACTGTCTCAACACGGAAGCGAGACATGATTGAGTCGATTTCCTTGCGCGATATTGCAACTTACGGCCCCACAAAGCCCGAAACTCTCTCGAACTTAAAGGCAATTAATTATTTCTACGGGGCCAACGGCGCGGGGAAGACAACCGTCAGTCGTTTGATATTAAACCCGCAAATTTCTTCTACCTCCCAAGTGATTTGGTCGAAGAACAATCCAATACCAGCGCATGTGTATAACAACGATTTCATTACCACTAACTTCACTGATTCCAAGCAATTTAAAGGGGTGTTTACCCTAGGCCAGGCTCAGCAGGCGCAGCTTGATCGCCTAGATGAACTTCAGAAAGAAAGGGTTCGTCATGATCAATTCAGAAACAAGTCGCTAGAGGCGCTCGGCGGTGTAGATGGCAATGGTGGTAAGAATGCTGAGAAAAATACTCTGGAAGCGAAACTGGTCGCAAAGTGCTGGGAGCAAAAAGTAAAGCACGATGCAGACTTTCAGGATGCTTTCGTTGGCGTAAGGAACAACAGGGAAAGCTTCAAAAACCGAGTCCTGCTTGAAAAGAAAAACAACACCTCTACTCTGGTTGACCTGGAGAGTCTAAAGAAAAAAGCGAAGGTTGTTTATGGGGAGGCTCCCTCACCAATGAGTGGGGTTGCTAGTCTTGATCTGTCCCGCTTAATAGCCTATGAGCAAGATCCTTCTTTAACCAAGAAGATAGTGGGTAAGGAGGATGTAAATATATCAGCGATGATCCAATCTTTGGGCAGTAGTGATTGGGTTCGCCAAGGCATGAAATTCCTTGAGCACACCGATGATGATTGTCCTTTTTGCCAACAAAAGTTGCCTCATGACTTCGAGAAGAATCTCGAAGATTATTTTGATGCAACCTTTGAGTTAGATACAAAAGCGCTGTCGCAATATTGCGAAAACTATAATGCGGCTGCAGATTCAATCTTAAGTCAGGCCAATAGTATTATAGCTGCTGCATGCGCTCATCTTGATAAAGAAAAACTCGATCTTGAGTTTCAGACTTTAAATTCAATAATTCAAGTTAATAGGCAACGCTTGGAGAACAAGCTCGCTCGCCCTAGCTCAGCTATAGAGCTTGAAACGGTTTCAAGTATTCAGGCAGGCATTACTGGCTTGATTGAGGCAGCAAATGCCAAGGTGGCTGAACATAATAAGTTAGTGGCAGGGTTGACGGTCGAGCAGAAAAAATTGGCAGCTGAGGTTTGGAAATATCTTGTCGAGGTGGAGCTAAAAGACACACTCGCCGACTATGAAAAGGAGGCCAATGGTCTCGATAAAGCCATAGCGGGAATTAATACGAGCCTAGGGAAAGCAAATTTGGACATTACAGCTGCAGAGGTTGAAATTTCTGAGATTGAAAAGTCCCTTACGAGTGTAAAACCTACCGTCAACGCAATTAATAAAATCCTCAGGGACTTCGGGTTTAGGGGCTTCTCCCTTGATCCTGCTTGCGAAAATAATGCGTATCGACTTATTAGAGGTAATGGAAGTGATGCTAAGGCCACGCTTAGCGAAGGCGAAAAGACGTTTGTTACATTTCTCTATTTCTATCACCTGCTCAAGGGCAGCATAACCACTTCTGGAATAAGCAGTGATCGTATAGTGGTCATTGATGACCCGGTGTCGAGTTTAGATAGCGATGTGCTTTTTATCGTCAGCAGTCTGATTAAGCAACTGTTCCATGAGGTGCGTGAGAAAGGCAGCAATCTGAAACAGATTTTTGTGCTGACGCATAACGTCCACTTTCACAAGGAAATAACCTTTCATCCAGAGCGTAAAGCGGACAAGGCCCGACCTGAGGAGACGTTCTGGATCATTCGCAAGCCTGCTGATTACTCCCTCGTAGAGTCTCATGTCATAAACCCGATAAGGACATCTTACCAGCTGCTATGGACTGAGTTAACTAAAGCACCCGTTTCTGCGCTGACCATTCAGAATACAATGCGCAGAATTCTGGAGAATTATTTTAAAATTCTGGGCGGAATCAACACTCAGAAGTTGATTGAGAAATTCCAGGGGCATGAAAAAACGCAATGCCAGTCTCTGATTAGTTGGGTCAACGATGGATCTCATTATTCACCTGATGAGCTCTATGTGGCGATTGGGGACACCATGGCGTCCAGCTACATGAGGATCTTCTACAAGGTGTTTAGGGAGATGGGCCACATGGATCATTATCGAATGATGATGGGGGATCACTTTGTCGACCTGGATCCCGAAGAGCCGCCTGCGGATCAAGAGGATGGAAATGCCACATTGGGGCCGCCTCTGGGAGTTGTTGTCGTATCTGGTTCCGTTGGCGAAGTAGGCGCAGCTCCGGTCGTTGCAAGTCCACCACCACCAATTCTGACTTGGGCGCTGCAAGAGCTGCCTGAGGACTAGAAGTACCAACTACCTATGCCCATATTCGCTGGGGAGATACGTCCTGTCGATGCTTGAGAATGCTGTAGCGTCCATTCGTCTTGGGGTTGAGGATTATCAGGCTGCTGCCCAAGACGATGCTCGGGCCCAGCATCTGATGCATGGTCTCAGATAGCATGATATCCAATTGAACAAGTGGGCGATGTCAGATGTTCGTAAGCAGCTCATAAGCCCGCTGCATTTGGCTTAATAAGCTAAAAGTGAACGCACTTGTTCATCATTCAGGGAGTCGGATTGCGGGCTTGCCATCACAAAATTCCTCTCCGTAGATGGCTGGGAACCCTACAGGATTTCAATTTTCGAAGGGCGCCGATTGGCTTTCTTGGGATTTTGTAAAGTCCTTAATACTAATGGGATGGTTACTATATACTGTGATATGAACGATGGGCTTAGTTAGCCCCTAAAATACGCAGGCAACTCTACTTCACATAGGTATCTGCCACCCAGACTTCACCCATCGGAACTTTGGTTCTTGAACCTTCGGCCCGCCGAAGTCTTCACCTTCAATCTTGAAGCACCTGGCCATCAGATCCCGCACCCCCCCCAAGCGTTCCATGGCAGTGAGTTCCTTGGTGATGTCCTTGACAACCGTTGTAAACGCCTTAGTCGACTCTGACTTCATGAACTCGGGAGTGGAGAGAGCGAAATCCCGGTCGGGTAACGACACCCCAAATAGACTAGTAACAGAGCTTGCCGCCTTGATTAGAAAGCTGCCCTGGATACCTTGGGCAGACCTGAGACCGTAGCTGCGTTTAAGGTCGCCGCAAATCTTGTCGACATCATCCATGAGCTTGTTGATGCGCTTGTTTCCACTCGCGAGCCCTTGCTCGTCGAAGGCAACTCGAATGGCCTTTAGGGTTTCACGCATCGTTACGAAATGGTCTTCGCTGCGGATCTGTCGAGCTGCCTCGATCGCACCGGAAACGCTTCCGGCGGATTGAGTCAGCCATGCCGAGAACAAGGGCAGGTCCAAAGCGACGGTCTGAGTTGCTCCGTGCGACTGGATTTCCGAAATGCTCGTACTGGTTTTGTCCGAGAGGTTTGCCAAGAGGCGGGCGGTGAAGTCATGGCCGAAGGCGCCGGCTTTCTTCATCCAGTGCACTTGATAGGCATGCCTGATGGGATGAATGAATGAGTCTGCTTTCAGGTGTTTGGCTGCAGTCGTGTAATAAATTGATTTGTACGCGAGCCAGTTCAGCGAGGCGACGAACATCTCCAGTTGCTTGGTGGGACCTCCGTAGGCGCCAGGATACTCTCCAGTGAACTCTGACTTGCTGAATTCGTGGCCATCCGAACCCACTAGCTTGACATCTTTCGACCAACGTCCGCGCGTTTCACTTGCATCGCTTAACTCTGCGAAGATTGCTGCGCTTAGGGCACTGTATTTGCCATAGTCGTCGGACGCACGGTAGCCCAGCATCCTCATGGTTAGGTAATACACACTGGAGGCTTGATCCCAGGTGCAGACCATGTTCATTTTCAGTTGCTCCAAAAGGGCACTAAAGTCCTCATCCACGAACTCGCCGCCGCGAATTTCAGGGCGAATCAGCGATGCTTCTTTTTGAGCGATCGTATCAACCCCGTCCAGCCCGAACTCGGTAGGCGACAAGAACCTGAGATAGGGGAATTGTTGCTTGCGGCTTTCTCTGTGATCTGCTTTGTAGTTGTCTATGCAGAGGAGGTCGTCGTAAAAGAGGTTGCCTTGCAGGAAATTCTCTAACGCGCACAGGTCTCCATTGATCGTATCGCTGGTCTTGACCGCCACCGCGCCGGTGGCGCGCTGGACGGCAGTGAGGGTGGCGTTGTCTATCAGTGCGTAGGTCATGTATTCATTGCCCATCCTAGTGTGGCTGAGACTATAACCACTGAAATTGGATGGTGGCTATATTCGACGGGCAGTCTTTGCGAACCATGAAGCATGGTATTGGCGCAGGTGAAGCGCCTTATTCGACTGCACGCTCATTGGCGCAGTGTAGTGGTCAACTGATACGGGACACGATATTAAGTCTTTTTCGGACTGAGCTGTTGGCAGTGCTGCTGAAAAATGACTCTCGGTGAGTCGAGAGCACTGGAAAGACGTCCTGGGAAATATCGAGTCTCTCGAGCAGATCGGTGAAAGCCTAGTCTAGATAGCGGAGTCCATCTGTTTCATCAACTGTGAGTGCATTGCTTTCCTGCAACAAGGCGCGTGGTGTGAGCCGTGTGATGTCGACGCCGAAAACGAATTCGTTGAATCAAGGCCTAAGATAGCTCATGAAAATTTATGGTATGGCCTGTCGTTTAACATAATATACATTATGCGAACCTAAGGTTTCGCACATCAGAGGCTCTCATCACCAGATTTGGCCTTTCCTCAGTCCAGCGTCAGTGACGACAACGACTGCTGATCGTTGACTGGGACCTTGCTGATGATGAGCCGCTACGTCAGTTCGTTCACTCACGTCCATGATCGAACCAGGCATTCGCCTTGGCGATCACTGCTTTGCGTGCGCTGCCGGGTTCGCTGAATGGACCTGGCACGCTGAGTCGTTTGACCGGCTTGCCTGCGTCGTCGTGAAATGTGGCGATGACCGCTTGTGCGACGCCGCCCGATTCGTTTGCCCAGATGAATTCGAGCTGCACGTTGTGTGTGCCGCTCTTGCTGGTGTGGGTGAATTCCGGGGCTTTGCTGGTGACTGTAGGCATGAAGAACGCTCCGTAGATAATGACGCCTGGCGGCTTCCTGTCGCAGGGTTGCTGGCCGCTTCTTGGCCTCTTGCTCCTCACTGTAGGTTATTGCGCGAATACGTCTAGGCAGTCTGTCCGCAAACCCACCGAAGCTGCGCCGGCAACCATTGCGGTCGTCGGCGAAGCTTCGGTGGCGCCAAGCGCTACAGGATCAGGCTACCGATCACGGCCAGCAGGAATGCGATGCTGCCCAGCAGGGTTTCCATCACTGTCCAGGTCTTGAGGGTGGTTTTCTCGTCCATTTCCAGAAAACGGCTGACCAGCCAGAACCCCGAGTCGTTGACGTGTGAGAGCACCGTGGCACCGCCGGCAATCGCCACCACGATGAAGCACAGGTCGAACTCGCTGAGCCCCGGTGTAGCCGCGACCATGGGCGCTACCAACGCCGCTGTGGTGGTCAGCGCGACGGTAGCCGAACCTTGAGCCACACGCAGTGCTGCGGAGATCACGAAGGCTGCAAGGATCACCGGCATGCCGGTATCCGACAGCGTATCGGCCAGGGCATCGCCGATACCGCTGGTACGCAGCACGCCACCGAACATGCCCCCTGCCCCTGTCACCAGGATGATCGAGCAGATCGGCCCTAGCGCACCCTCACAGACTTTTTCCAGGTGCTTGCTGGTGTGTCGGCCACTGAAGGCGATCAGCGCGAAAAGTACGGTGATCAGCAACGCCACCGGCGTTTTGCCGATCATGCGCAGGAACTGCACCCAGGTGCTGTTGCCGTCGACCGTTCCCATTACGCTGAGGGTGTTGAGACCGGTGTCCAGGAAGATCAGCACCAGCGGCATCAGCAGGATGGTCAGCACCAGCCCGAAGCGCGGCGGCGCTACGCTGTTGTCACGCTCGACATCGGTAAGGAAGCTCGCTGGCAGCTTGAGATTGAAGCGTTTGCCTGCCCAGAGACCGAACAGATAGCCACCGAAGTACCAGGTCGGCAAGGCGATCAGGGTGCCGATGATGACCAGCAAACCGATGTTCGCGCCCAGCAGTTCAGCTGCCGCGACCGGGCCCGGGTGCGGCGGCACCAGAGCATGCATGGCTGCGAAGGCACCTGCGGCCGGCAAGGCGTACGTCAGCGTCGAACCGCCGAAGCGCTTGGCGACGCTGAAGATGATCGGCAGCATGACGATCAGGCCGGCGTCGAAGAAGATCGGGAAGCCGAACAGCAGCGACGCCACACCCAGAGCGAACGGTGCCCGGTGCTCACCGAACTTGTTGATCAGGGTATCTGCCAGCACTTGAGCGCCGCCGGTTATCTCCAGCAGTCGGCCGATCATGGCACCAAGGCCGACCAGCAAGGCCACGGCCGCCAGTGTTGTACCGAAGCCGCCCAGTAGTGTCGGGACGATCTTGTCGAAGGGAATCTGCGTGGCCAGTGCGGTGAAAATGCTCACCACCACGAGTGCCAGAAAGGCATGCAGACGGAAGCGGATGATCATCAGCAGCAGTAGAAGCACTGCGCCTGCCGCGATGGAGAGAAGCGCCCCTGCGCCGAGAGTCGTGGTCACCTCATTCATGATGAGCGCCCTCCTCTGCAACTGCAGCTACTCGGCAAGACCGAGCACGATCATCTTTCAGGGACAGGTAACGGTGAGCTTGATGGATGGTTTTCATATCGTCTCCACTTGTCTTTGTTATGGGAGAAGCGTGGTTGTGTCGCGTTATCTGCGGGTGTTATCGACCGAACGCGCGCCACCAGTCAGCGGCCTGCTGGCCGAGCGTATCGATGGATTGCGTCGCATCGAGGGTCAGTGTCGCGTGCTCGCCGTGTGGCGGTTCTAGGGTCGCGAACTGGCTGTCGATGAGGCTTGCTGGCATGAAGTGACCCGGGCGATCACCCACACGCCTGGCGGCTTCTTCGCGGGTCAGTTCGAGAAACACGAAGCCCAGACCAGGCACGGCTTCGCGCAACCGGTCACGGTACTTGCGCTTGAGGGAGGAACAGGCCAGTAGCGGCCGATCATGGGTTTCGAGGGCGCTGGCCAGCTCCTCACCCAGACGGGTCAGCCAGTCGGCACGGTCCTCATCGGTAAGAGGAATGCCGGCGCTCATCTTCTCGATGTTGGCGGCAGGGTGAAACTGGTCACCTTCGATCAGGTAACCGCCGATCTTTTCGGCGATCGATTCTCCGACGCAGCTCTTGCCGCAACCGGATACGCCCATGACGACCAGGGCGGTTATTGGGTTATTCATCGTGCAACTCCAGCGGAAGACAGCGCTATCTTTGAAGATCGTGAACATCTGCAAGACGGCGGCTTCGAATGTTGTAAGTGTTGTTCGCCAGGTACTGCTGCTCGGGGCCAGTTACGCAATGCACGACATTGCCAAGCCTTCGAGACAGCGCTACCTTAAACATCAATTACTGCCGATGACAAGCCTTTGCAATGAAATCTCCGACGCACAGCAGTTCCCGTACCCTGGGCATGCCCACGCTTGCAGAGGTCGCCGAGCGTGCAGGCGTTTCCACCATCACTGCGTCCCGTGCATTGCGCGGCGTGGCCACGGTAGGTGCTGATCTGGCTGAGCGCGTGCGCAAGGCGGCCGACGAGTTGGGCTACGTGGCGAATCCTGCTGCACGCACCCTGGCATCGGCGCGCAGTACATCCGTGGTGGTGCTCATCCCTTCCCTGTCCAACCAGTTGTTCATCGAACCTCTGGATGCGATTCACGAGGTGATGCGTCCGCGCGGTATCGAGGTGCTGATTGGCGATTACCACTATTCTCGCGATGAGGAAGAACGGCTGGTTCGCAACTACCTGCCGTATCGGCCGATGGGCATGCTGCTGACCGGCTTCGACCGTACCGAAGGCACGCGGCATCTGCTCAGCGCCAGCCGTATTCCCTGCGTGCACATGATGGAATTGAGCAGCGCGCCCGGTATCGCCAGCGTCGGGTTCTCTCAGCAGGCAGCTGGTGAAGCCGTGGCGCAACACCTGCTGCAGCAGGGGCGCAAGCGTCTCGCCTACATCGCCGCCCAGCTGGACCCGCGGGTGATGCAACGTGGTGAGGGGTTTCGGCGCACCCTGCAGGCGGCCGGCGTGTATGACCCGGCGCTGGAACTGCTGCACCCCCTGCCCTCATCCATCGGTTTGGGTGGCCAGCTGTTCAATGAGCTGATGCAGCGCCACCCGGATATCGATGGCATCTTCTTCTGCAATGACGACCTTGCTCAGGGCGCACTGTTCGAGGCGCAGCGCCGTGGTATCGCGGTTCCAGGGCGTGTGGCATTGGTGGGTTTCAACGACCTGCCGGCTTCCGCGCATACCGTGCCAAGGCTGTCGTCGATCCACACGCCGCGCACCGAGGTCGGCCGTGAAGCCGCCAACCTATTGCTGAAAATGCTCGATGGCCGCCCTGCTGCGTCAAGCGTCGATCTCGGCTTCGAGCTGCGGGTGCGTGAAAGCAGCTAGTCGATGAAAGCGTCGCTTCCGGTCATCAAACCGCAATCGATTTTCGACATGCTTCTAGCCTGACACAGGGACGTGTCGCCCCAGAAAAAAGCCCGGTCGGATGCCGGGCTTCTTTCGTTCAGGGTTGGATCACTCCAGTGTCAGCGCGACTCGACCCCGATCCGGGCAGGCTTCCATGTAACGGTGCGCCTCGACGAACTCTTCGAACGGGAAGGTCTTGTCGATGCGCGGCTTGAGCACGCCTTCCGCGGTCAGTTTGTTGATGTGATCGAGCGCCCGCTGTACCGCCGCGCAATCCTGTTCGATCCCCAGTTCCGAGTGCCCGGTGAAGTCCAGTACGCAGTGACGGAAGAACTGCAGGTGCTTCTTGAACGCGGCGCAGGCCGGGAACGCGGTGTCGTTGCCACCGTTGAGGCCATACAGAATCAGCTTGCCGCGGGTGGCCGCAACGTCACCGAGCAGCTTGAGCTGCTGGCCGGCGCAGTGGTCGAGGATCACTTCGGCACCCTTGCCCTCTGTGTAGCGCTCGACCTCGAGGACCAGATCCTGCTCTTCGGTGAAGATGATCTTGTCGGCGCCCAGTTCGCGCAGGAACTCACGGCTGTCCGGCACGCTGGTCGATACGATGACATTGGCGCCCAGCGCCTTGGCAAGCTGTACCGACTGCGGAGCCAGGCAATGGCAAGCCTCGGTGATCAGGACGTGCTGACCGGCCTTGAGCTTGGCCAGGTCGACCATCGCGAAGTAGGCGAACAGCAGGCCGGTGTAGTGCACGCTGGCTTCCTGCGGGCTGAGCACATCCGGGAAACGGGTCAGTGCGAAGCGCGGCACGACCACACGGTCGCCCCAGGTCGGATAGCGATTCGGGGTGCTGGCCGGGAATGCAGCAACCTGTGCGCCGACCTCGAGGTCATCAACGCCCTCGCCCACGGCTTCTACGATACCGGCCAGCTCCGAGCCGACACCTGAAGGTAATTTGGCTTCTTCCGACGCCAGGTTCTGGCGCCACAGTACGTCGCCCCAGCTAACCCCGAGGGCCTGGACGCGTACCAGTACCTCCCCCGCTGCGGGGGTAGGTGTCGGCATTTCTTCGCACTGCAATACGCTGGCGTCGCCGAACTTGTGGAAACGGATCATGCGGGACATCGTCAACCTCAACTGATCGCGGATTGGTTATTCACTGGAGTCGACTTTATCTGCTGACCTTCACGTGCACCACCCGGCCCGATTGATAGTCGTCATGCCTGGCAGTGATATAGGCCACTAGAACGTGTGGATATATCGATGATACCGGTGTCTTTCCCAATTCGCTCAAGTGCTCGTACTATTGGCGGACAAGGCTCTCACTAGCGTCCCGCTCTGGCAAGCCCGCACATTGGTACTTGGATGAACCGCAACGACCTGCGCCGTCTCGATCTCAACCTGCTGATCGTCTTCGAAACGCTCATGCACGAACGCAGCGTGACTCGCGCGGCCGAGAAACTGTTTCTCGGCCAGCCGGCGATCAGCGCCGCATTGTCGCGGTTGCGCACGCTGTTCGATGACCCCTTGTTCGTGCGCACCGGGCGTAGCATGGAGCCCACGGCACGCGCCCAGGAGATCTTCGGCCTGCTCTCGCCTGCGCTGGATTCGATTTCGACGGCAGTCAGCCGTGCTTCGGAATTCGACCCAGCCACCAGCACGGCGGTATTTCGTGTCGGCCTGTCCGACGACGTCGAATTCGCCCTGCTTCCTGCCCTGCTCCGCCGTTTGCGCTCTGAAGCGCCCAATGTGGTGCTGGTGGTGCGCCGTGCCAACTACCTGCTGATGCCCAACCTGCTGGCCTCCGGGGAGATTTCGGTAGGGGTGAGCTACACCGAGGAACTACCGGCCAACGCCAAGCGCAAGACCCTGCGCCGCAGCAAGCCGAAGCTGCTGCGTGCCGATGTCGTGCCCGGGCCGCTGACCCTGGACGACTACTGCGCTCGCCCACATGCCATGGTGTCTTTCGCGGGCGACCTCAATGGTTTCGTCGATGAACAACTGGCGCGCTTGAACCGCAGCCGCAAGGTGGTGCTCGCCGTGCCGCAGTTCAATGGCCTGGGCACCCTGCTGGCGGGCACCGACCTGATCGCCGTGGTGCCCGACTACACCGCCGCCACTCTGACTGCCGCTGGTGGCCTGCGCGCCGAAGACCCACCGTTCGAAAGCGACAGCTTCGAGATGTCCATGGCTTGGCGCGGCGCCCAGGACAACGACCCAGCCGAACGCTGGCTGCGCTCGCGAATCCAGATGTTTTTCGGTGATCCGGACAGCCTCGAATAGCGGCTTTATCTGTATTTAGCGATCTATGCAGTATAGATAGGTAGCTTGCTATTAATATTCCAAATCGTAATATCATCATTCACAGTGATATCTATCTTCGGAGCGTTCGATTCGTTCCTGGATGTTGCTGAGACCAGACTCCGCCTCCATCACTACCAACACCTTGGCGGATCGTAATCATGGAACAGCCCACTACCCGGCTCTGGCCCTTCCCTCTTGCTCTCGCCGCGACGCTGGTGCTCGCCGCTTGCGGCAAGAGCGAGGATGTGGCGCAACAGCAGATGCCCGCGGCGAAAGTCAGCGTGGCCGAAGTCATCGAACAGCCACTCAACGAGTGGGATGAGTTCACCGGTCGCCTCGAGGCCCCTGAATCCGTGCAAGTCCGCCCCCGTGTGTCGGGCTTCGTCGACAAGGTGAGCTTCAATGAAGGCGCCCTGGTGAAGAAAGGCGATCTGCTGTTCCAGATCGATCCGCGCCCCTTCCAGGCCGAAGTCAAACGCCTCGAAGCGCAACTGCAGCAAGCCCGTGCCAATCAGGCTCGTACGGTCAGTGAATCACGCCGTGGCGAACGCCTGCGTGAAGGCAATGCGATCTCCACCGAGCTGGCCGATGCGCGCAAGACCGCAGCCCAGGAGGCCCAGGCCGCCGTGGCCGGGATTCAGGCCGAGCTCGACAACGCCCGCCTGAACCTCAGTTTCACCCGCGTGACCGCGCCTATCGACGGTCGCGTCAGTCGCGCCGAAGTCACTGCCGGCAACCTGGTCACCGCCAGTGAGTCGCTGCTGACTTCGCTGGTGTCCACCGACAAGGTGTATGCCTACTTCGACGCCGACGAGCGTGCCTTTCTCAAGTACACCGAGTTGGCCCGCCAGTCCGGCCACGACAGCCGTGGCAAGAGCCCTGTGTATCTGGGGCTGTCGAACGAAGACGGCAACCCCCATCTGGGCCAGCTGGACTTCCTCGACAACCAGGTCAACCCGCGTACCGGCACCATCCGTGGCCGCGCGGTGTTCGATAACGCAGACGGTCGCTTCACCCCGGGCCTGTATGCGCGTTTGAAACTGGTCGGTAGCGATACCTACGACGCCACCCTGATTCAGGATGTCGCCGTCGGTACCGATCTCGGCAAGAAATTCGTGCTGGTGCTCGGCGCCGACAACAAGGTCGTCTACCGCTCCGTGCAGTTGGGGCCGAAGCTCGAAGGTCTGCGCATCGTCCGTGACGGCCTGGCCAAGGGCGAACGTGTGGTGGTCAACGGTCTGCAGCGGGCGATCCCGGGCAGTACCGTGGATCCGCAGGCCGTGCCGATGGCCGACGAGAAAACCCTTGCGGCTCTGGAACGTCAGCGTCGAGCGGTGGCTTCGGCCCGCGCCGAGCGCAGTGACGAGCCGCTGAAGGTCAGCCTCAAGTAACAACCGACTTCACCCGCTTCTCTCTTACCTGAAATCCTGCTCGCGCCGCTGATGGCGTGGGCAGGCTGGGCTGTGCCCGTCATTCCAAGGACACTCAGATGAACTTTTCCCAGTTCTTCATCCAGCGGCCGATCTTCGCCGCCGTGCTGTCGCTGATCATTCTGATCGGCGGCGCCATCTCGCTGTTCCAGCTGCCGATCAGCGAATACCCGGAAGTGGTGCCGCCCACGGTGGTGGTCACCGCCAACTTCCCGGGTGCCAACCCCAAGGTCATCGGCGAAACCGTGGCCTCGCCGCTGGAGCAAGCCATCGTCGGTGTCGAGGGCATGCTGTACATGTCCTCCCAGGCCAACAATGACGGGCGCATGACGCTGACCATCACCTTTGCCCTGGGTACCAATCTGGATACCGCCCAGGTGCAGGTGCAGAACCGCGTGACGCGCACCATGCCGACCCTGCCCACCGAGGTGCAGCGCCTCGGTGTGACGGTCGACAAGGCTTCGCCGGACATGACCATGGTGGTCCACCTGACGTCGCCGGATAACACCTACGACATGCTCTACCTGTCCAACTACGCCGCGCTGAACATCAAGGACGAGCTGTCGCGCCTGGACGGTGTCGGTGATGTACGGCTGTTCGGGCTGGGTGACTACTCGATGCGCGTCTGGCTCGACCCGGACAAGGTCGCTTCCCGCGGGCTGACTGCCACCGACGTGGTCAACGCCATCCGTGAGCAGAACCGTCAGGTTGCCGCCGGTTCCCTGGGCGCACCGCCCGCCGCGGGTGACAACAGCTTCCAGCTGTCGATCAACGCCCAGGGCCGCCTGGTTACCGAGGAAGAGTTCGAGAACATCGTCATCCGTGCCGGTGAGAATGGCGAGATCACTCGCCTCAAGGACATCGCGCGGATCGAACTGGGCTCCGAGCAGTACGCACTGCGCTCGCTGCTCAACAATCAGCCGGCGGTCGCCATGCCGGTCTTCCAGCGTCCGGGCTCCAACGCCATCGCCATTTCCGATGCGGTGCGTCAGCGCATGGCCGAACTGAAGGAGAGTTTCCCCCAGGGCGTGGACTACGAAATCGTCTACGACCCGACCATCTTCGTACGCGGCTCCATCGAGGCGGTGGTGCACACCCTGCTCGAGGCCATCGTGCTGGTGGTCCTGGTGGTGATCCTGTTCCTGCAGACCTGGCGCGCCTCGATCATTCCCCTGGCCGCCGTGCCGGTGTCGCTGATCGGCACCTTCGCGGTGATGCACATGTTCGGCTTCTCGCTCAACGCCCTGTCGCTGTTCGGCCTGGTGCTGGCCATCGGTATCGTGGTGGACGACGCCATCGTGGTGGTGGAGAACGTCGAGCGCAACATCGGCCTCGGCAAGACGCCGGTCGAAGCCACCAAGCAGGCGATGAAGGAAGTCACCGGCCCCATCGTCGCCACGGCGCTGGTGCTGTGTGCGGTGTTCATCCCTACCGCGTTCATTTCCGGGCTTACCGGACAGTTCTATCAGCAGTTCGCGCTGACCATTGCCATCTCCACGGTGATCTCGGCCTTCAACTCCCTGACCCTGTCGCCGGCCCTGGCTGCCGTACTGCTCAAAGGCCATGACCAGCCGAAGGATCGCTTCTCCCGCGGTCTCGACCGCCTGTTCGGTCGCTGGTTGTTCAACCCCTTCAACCGGGTATTCGACCGAGCCAGCAATGGCTATGTCAGCACCGTACGCCGGGTACTGCGTGGCAGCGGCATCGCGCTGGTGGTGTACGCCGGCTTGATGGGCCTGACCTACCTGGGCTTCGCCAGCACACCGACTGGCTTCGTGCCGCCGCAGGACAAACAGTACCTGGTCGCCTTCGCCCAGTTGCCGGACGCGGCCAGCCTGGATCGCAGCGAAGCGGTGATCAAGCGCATGTCCGACATCGCCTCCAAGCACCCCGGCGTGGCCAACACCGTGGCGTTCCCGGGCCTGTCGATCAACGGCTTCACCAACAGCCCCAACAGCGGCATCGTTTTCGTCACCCTCAAGGGCTTCGACGAGCGCAAGGACCCGTCGCTGAGCGCCAATGCCATCGCCGCCGAACTCAACGGCAAGTTCGCCGATATTCAGGAAGCCTACATCGCCATCTTCCCGCCACCACCGGTGATGGGCCTTGGCACCATTGGCGGCTTCCGCGTACAGGTTCAGGACCGCGCCAACCTGGGCTACGACGAGCTGTACAAACAGACCCAGAACATCATCGCCAAGAGCCAGCAGGTGCCGGAACTGGCCGGGTTGTTCACCAGCTATCAGGTCAACGTGCCGCAGGTGGAAGCCAGCATCGACCGTGAGAAGGCCAAGACCCACGGCGTGGACATCGATCAGATCTTCGACACCATGCAGGTCTACCTGGGCTCGCTGTACGCCAACGACTTCAACCGTTTCGGGCGTACCTATCAGGTCAACGTCCAGGCAGACCAGCAGTTCCGTCTTGAGGCCGATCAGATCGGTCAGTTGAAGGTGCGCAACAACCGTGGCGAGATGATCCCGCTGTCGACCTTCGTGAAGGTCAGCGACAGTGCCGGCCCTGATCGGGTCATGCACTACAACGGCTTCATCACCGCGGAAATCAACGGTGCGGCAGCGCCCGGCTACAGTTCCGGCCAGGCCGAAGCGGCGATGGCCAAGCTGTTGAAGGAAGAGCTGCCCAACGGCATGAGCTTCGAGTGGACCGAGCTGACCTATCAGCAGATCCTCGCCGGCAACACCGCGCTGTTCGTGTTCCCGCTCTGCGTCTTGCTGGCCTTCCTGGTGCTGGCCGCTCAGTACGAAAGCTGGAGCCTGCCGCTGGCGGTGATCCTGATCGTACCGATGACGCTGCTGTCGGCGATCACCGGGGTGATTCTGGCAGGCGGTGACAACAACATCTTCACCCAGATCGGATTGATCGTACTGGTGGGATTGGCGTGCAAGAACGCCATCCTCATCGTCGAATTCGCCAAGGAGCAACAAGAGCATGGCCTCGATCGCGTCGCCGCGGTGCTGGAAGCCTGCCGCCTGCGCTTGCGGCCAATCCTGATGACTAGCTTCGCCTTCATCATGGGCGTGGTGCCGCTGGTACTGTCGAGCGGCGCGGGTGCGGAAATGCGTCATGCCATGGGTGTTGCGGTGTTCAGCGGCATGCTCGGGGTGACCTTCTTCGGCCTGCTGCTGACGCCGGTGTTCTACGTGCTGATTCGGGCGTTCGTGGAAAAGCGCGAAGCCCGCAAGGCAGCCCGTCTGCAGGAGGTGCAGGCATGAAATCGCTGATCGATAAGGTGCCGCGCAGCCTGCTGCTCAGCGCCCTGACGCTTGCCCTGAGTGCCTGTGCGGTCGGCCCGGATTATCGGGCACCGGACAGCGCCGCCGTGACCTCGGCGCAGAGCGCCGGTGGCGGCTATGACACCAGCCGTTTCGAAACCCAATGGTGGCAGCAGTTCGAAGATCCGACCCTGAGCCAACTGGTGCAGCAGTCGCAGCAGGACAACCGCGAACTGCGCGTGGCTTATGCCCGACTGCGCGCCGCCCGGTCCATCCGTGACGATGTCGCCAATGACCGGCTGCCTACCGTGACCAGCCGAGCCAGCAGCGAAATCGGCAAGGCCCAGCAACCTGGGGTGACCGAGGAACGCGTCAATGCCGAGCGCTATGACCTGGGCCTGGACATGGCCTGGGAACTCGATCTGTTCGGCCGAATTCAGCGACAGCTGGAAGCCAGCGAGGCGCAGATCGATGTCGCCCAGGCCGACTATCAGCAACTGCAGGTCAGCCTGATCGCCGAGCTGGTGGATGCCTACGGCACGCTGCGTGGCGCGCAACTGCGTGAACGTATCGCCCGTGACGACCTGGACAACCAGCGCTCGTCGCGGGACATCATCGAGCGACGTCGCGAAGTGGGTATGGGCAGCGAACTGGACGTGCTGCGTTCCGACGCCCGCCTGGCTGCCACCGAGGCCACGGTACCGCGCCTGCAGGCCGAGCAGGTGCGGGCTCGCAACCGCATCGCCACCCTGCTCGGCCAGCGGCCTGATCAGCTCAGCGTCGACCTGGCGCCGCGGCCTCTACCCGCCATATCCAAGGCGCTGCCGATTGGCGACCCTGGCGAGTTGCTGCGTCGCCGCCCGGACATTCGTGCTGCCGAGCGCGAGCTGGCCGCCGCGACCGCCCAGGTTGGCGTGGCCACGGCCGATCTGTTCCCACGGGTCAGCCTGTCCGGCTTCCTCGGTTTCACCGCAGGCCGTGGCTCGCAGTTGGGCTCATCGGCGGCGCGCGCCTGGAGCGTGGCCCCGACGATCAGCTGGGCCGCCTTCGATCTGGGCAGCGTTCGCGCTCGTTTGCGCGGTGCCGAAGCCGATGCCGATGGGGCACTGGCCGGTTACGAGCAGCAGGTGTTGCTGGCCTTGGAAGAGTCCGAGAACGCCTTCAGCGATTACGGCAAACGCCAGGAACGCCTGCTCGCATTGGTGCGTCAGTCGGAGGCCAGCCGTGCCGCGGCAGCCCAGGCCGGTTTGCAGTACCGCGAAGGTACGGCTGACTTCCTGGTGCTGCTCGACGCCGAACGCGAGCGGCTGGCTGCCGAAGACAGCCAGGCTCAGGCCGAGGTCGAGCTGTACCAGGGCATCGTCGCCATCTACAAGGCGCTGGGTGGAGGTTGGCAGCCGGCGTCCTGAAGACTCATTTCCCTCCCGGCCGCGTCGTCGGCCCTTGCAGCCCCACGCAGATGCCCCTCTGCGTGGGGATTTTTTTGGATGCTTGAAAGCGCGTGCACTGTTGTTGTGGGAACGGGCCATGCCCGTGATTTCGCGCGCATGGACTAGGCGTCCCCGCGCGCTCCCACAAATAGTGGTCAGGCATGGCCTTAAGCTGCCCCCCATCCATGCCCGCAAAAAATGATGGTTTTCATCGGAATCCTCGATTGCCGCGCACGCCACCTTCCGGTACAAACGGCAGCTTGTCGCCGTGGCCCGGCCGTCCCGTCTCGTTGGAGAAGTTCATGTCCCGCTCTACCACGCCCGCCCCGCTACTGCTCGTGATCGCTCTGGCCAGCGCCGCCATGCTCGCCGGCGCGCTGATCGCGCAACACGTCTTTGGCTGGGAGCCTTGCACGCTGTGCGTGCAGATCCGTCTGTGGCTGGCCCTGACCACCGTCATCGCCCTGCTGCTCAGCGCCGCCGCAGCGGCCCGGCAGACCTGGCTGGCGGTGCTGCTGTGGCCGCTGCTGCTCGCCGCCAGCGGCATGGCGCTGATCGACAACGCCCACGTCACGCTCATCGAGCTGGGCGTCATGGAGAGCTTCAGCTGCTCGCCCTTCCCCTTCTACTACCAGACCCTGCCTCTGCACGAGTACTGGCCGGGCGTGTTCATGAGCGGTGGCATCTGCGGGCAGAACGATTACAAGATTCTCGGCCTGCCCTTCACCGTCTGGACCCTGGCAAGCATCGCCGCGCTGTTCGCGCTGGTGCTGTTCACCCTGTGGCGCAGCATCCGCGGCAAACGCTGAGCCCGGTATGCGCAAGGTATTGGTCATTGGCTACGTCTGGCCGGAACCCCGTTCGTCCGCAGCGGGCAGCCGCATGCTCGAACTGCTCGGCGTGTTTCGCGGCCAGGGCTGGCAGGTCACCTTCGCCAGTGCTGCGGCGCTGTCTTCGCACCGCGCAGACCTGAGCGAGTTGCAGATCGCCGAAGTGGCCGTTGCCCTGAACTGCGACAGCTTCGATAACCTCGTCGCCAAACTGCAGCCGGATCTGGTGCTGTTCGACCGTTTCTTCACCGAAGAGCAATTCGCCTGGCGTGTCGAGCGCGCCTGGCCGCAGGCCCTGCGGGTCCTCGACACCAGCGACCTGCACTGCCTGCGCGATGCCCGTCACGGCTTGCTCAAGGCCAGCCAGCTGGCCTGTTCGAACGAAGCCGAGCGGCAGCAGGTCGGCCCGGTGCACGCCACTGCACGGCAGTTGTACGCGGCCATGGCGGACGGCGACATGGCGCAGCGGGAAATCGCGTCGATCTACCGTTGCGACCTGACGCTGATGATTTCCGAATTCGAGATGAGCCTGTTGCAGGAACAGTTCAAGGTGCCGGCAGCCCTGCTGCACGATTGTGCGTTGATGCTGATTCCGCCTGCGCTCGAGAAGCTGCCATTTGCCGAGCGGCAGCACTTTCTGAGCATCGGCAACTTCCGCCACGCGCCAAACTGGGATGCCGTGCTGTGGCTCAAGCATGGTCTGTGGCCATCGATCCGCGCGCGCCTGCCCCAGGCGCAGCTGCACGTGTACGGCGCCTACCCGCCGCCGAAGGCCACGGCACTGCACAACCCCAAACAGGGTTTTCATGTACTCGGCTGGGTCGACGATGCTCACCAGGTGATGGCTCAGGCGAGGATCTGTCTGGCCCCCCTGCGCTTCGGCGCCGGGATCAAGGGCAAACTGGCCGATGCCATGGCCTGCGGCACGCCCAGCGTGACCACGCCAATCGGTAGCGAAGGCATGCATGGCGAGCTGTCGTGGCCCGGTAGCATCGCGACCGACGCCAACTCATTCGCCGATGCGGCGGTGCAGCTGTACGCGGACGAAACGCGCTGGCTCGACGCGCAGCGGCAGGGATATGCCCTGCTCGACGCGCGCTTCGATCGCCCTCTGCTCGGCGAAGCGCTGGTGACCCGCCTGAATCGGCTGTTCGCGACCCGAGAGCAACATCGTCAGAGCAATTTCGTGGGGGCCATGCTGCGTCACCATCAGCACAAGAGCACCCAGTACATGTCCCAGTGGATCGCAGCCAAGAATGCGGCTATACCGGTAAAAGCAGACGTTTGACGGCAATCTGCCCGTCTTCCTTCCGCTCCTCGGACGGATGTCACAAATAGGACGCTGCGTTTGCAGTAGACTCCGCGAACAACCGTTCCCGGTTCTAGCACGGACGCTCACGCCAACCGGCGTCCGACCTGAAAATAGTCGATAAGAATAAGGTCACCCGCATGTTCAAAAAGATCGCCGTTGCGGCCGCCTGCGCCCTGACGCTCACCTCCTACACTGCCCATGCCCAAGAAGCCACATTGGTGATCAAGCTCTCCCATGTGGTGGCTGACGACACGCCAAAAGGCCAGGGAGCGTTGATGTTTCAGCGCCTGGTCGACCAGCGCCTGGAAGGCAAGGTCAAGGTCGAGGTCTACCCCAACTCGTCCCTGTATGGCGACGCCAACGAGCTGGAAGCGCTGCGCAACAACGACGTGCAGATGCTGGCCCCGTCGCTGGCCAAGTTCGACAAGTACACCAAGCAGCTTCAGGTGTTCGACCTGCCGTTCATGTTCGACGACCTGGAAGCGGTCAACCGCTTTCAGAAGCGCGCCAAGGGCCGCCAGCTACTGCGCTCGATGGAAGATCAGAACATCGTGGGTCTGGCCTATTGGCACAACGGCATGAAGCAGATGTCGGCAACCAAGGCCCTGCGCCTGCCGACCGATGCCTCGGGCCTGACCTTCCGGATCCAGAACTCCAATGTACTCGACGCGCAGTTCGCCCAGCTGGGCGCCAAATCGGCGAAGCTGCCGTTCGCCGAGGTCTACAAGGCGCTGCAGAGCGGTCAGGTACAGGGTGCCGAGAACCCCTGGTCGAACCTCTACAGCCAGCGCCTGCACGAAGTTCAGCCGTTCATCACCGAGACCAATCACGGTGTGCTCGACTACATGCTGATCAGCAATGCGCGCTTCTGGTACGGCATTCCCCACCAGATTCGCACCGAGCTCGAAGCCATCATCGACGAGGTTACCTACGCGGTGAATCGCCAGGCAGAAGAAGCCAACCTGGCCGATCGCCGTCGCATCGAGGCCTCCGGCAAGAGCCAGATCATCACCCTCACGCCGGAACAGCGTGAAGCCTGGCGCGAAGCCATGCGCCCGGTATGGCAGCAGTTCGAAGGCGAGATCGGCAGCGACGTGATCAAGGCGGCGCAGTTGGTCAACCGCAAGCATTGATCCCTTTGCCTGTGGCGTGCATGGGGCGCAGCGAACCCCGGAAACCATCACTCCAGGGTGGCTCGCTCTCGTCGCCCGGCGTTGAGCGTGGCGTTACCCGGGAAGGGTCGACCGGAGTACAGCCACGCTCGACCACAGGCTACCGGTAAGCGGCACACGACGCTATCGAGCCGTGTCCTGGGCGCCCTCGAACCAGGCCAGTTTTTCCCGCAACTGCACCACTTCGCCGACGATCACCAGCGTGGGCGCGTGCACCTCGTGGCGTGCGACCAGGTCGGGCAGATTGGCCAGGGTGCCGGTAAATACCCGCTGATTTTCCGTGGTGCCCTGCTGCACCAGTGCTGCCGGTGTGCTCGCGGCACGGCCGTGGGCGACCAGTTGCTGGCAGATGGTCGGCAGGCCGACCAGGCCCATGTAGAACACCAGGGTCTGACTGGGCGCGATCAGCTCCGACCAGGGCAGGTCGGCGCTGCCGTCCTTGAGGTGGCCGGTGACGAATCGCACCGATTGCGCGTGATCGCGATGGGTCAGCGGAATGCCCGCATACGCGGAGCAGCCGCTGGCCGCGGTGATCCCCGGTACCACCTGGAAGGGAATGCCATGGGCGGCCAGTTGCTCGATCTCTTCGCCACCCCGGCCGAAGATGAACGGATCTCCGCCCTTGAGGCGCAGCACGCGCTTGCCGGCCTTGGCCAGGTCGATCAGGCGCTGGTTGATCTGTTCCTGAGGAACGGCGTGATCGGCGCGACGCTTGCCAACGTAGATGCGTTCGGCATCGCGGCGGCACAGTTCGATGATCGCAGGAGCGACCAGGCGATCGTAGAGCACCACATCGGCTTGCTGCATCAGGCGCAGGGCGCGGAAGGTCAGCAGATCGGGATCGCCCGGGCCTGCACCGACCAGATACACCTCACCCAGCGCCCGAGGCGCGGCACCACTGACCTTGTCCTCCAGCAGGCGGCGGGCTTCGCCTAGTTTGCCGGCGAACACGCTTTCCGCGATCGACCCCTGAAATACGTCTTCCCAGAACACCCGGCGCTGCTGCACGTCGGGAAACAGGCTCTTGACCTGTGCCCGGAAGACTTTAGCCAGACCGGCCAGCTGACCGTAGGTAGCCGGAATCCAGGTTTCGATCTTGGCGCGAATCAGCCGGGCCAGCACTGGCGCATCACCGCCGCTGCTGACCGCAACGATCAATGGCGAGCGGTCGACGATGGCAGGAAAGATCACGCTGCACTGCGCAGGTGCATCCACCACGTTGACCGGCAGGCCGATGGCCTGAGCCTGTTGGGATACCTGGGCATTCAGGGCTTCGTCATCGGTCGCGGCAATCACCAGCGATACGCCGCTCAGATCGTCGGGCTGGTAGTTGCGCAGGCGCAACTCGCCCGTGCCCTGCTCCACCAGTTCGCGCAGCTCACTGCCCACCTCGGGCGAGACTACGCGCAGACAGGCCCCGGCATCGGCCAGCAGGCGCGCCTTGCGCAGGGCGATCTCGCCGCCGCCGATCACCAGCACGCGGCGATCCTGCAGTTTGTGGAACAGGGGAAGAAAGTCCATGACGATGCCCATTGCGGTCGCTCGCAAGCGACGTGTTGAAAATGGCGACCCCGAGACTCAGCTCGGGGCCTGAAATACTATGCCAAGCGGCACCTTGAGGTGCCGCCGTTGCGCATGGATCAGCCGATCACTTCGATACCACCCATGTAGGGCTTGAGCACCTCGGGAACACGAATGCTGCCGTCGGCCTGCTGGTAGTTCTCCAGTACCGCCACCAGGGTACGGCCCACCGCCAGGCCGGAGCCGTTGAGGGTGTGCAGCAGTTCCGGCTTGCCGGTTTCCGGGTTGCGATAGCGCGCCTGCATGCGGCGGGCCTGGAAGTCGCCACAGTTGGAGCAGGACGAAATCTCGCGGTACTTGTCCTGGCTCGGCACCCAGACCTCCAGGTCGTAGGTCTTGGTTGCACTGAAACCCATGTCGCCGGTGCACAGGGCAAGGACGCGGTACGGCAGTTCGAGCAGCTGCAGAACCTTTTCGGCATGGCCGGTCAGTTCCTCGAGCGCCTCGAAGGACTTGCCCGGCTCGACCACGTGGACCATTTCGACCTTGTCGAACTGGTGCTGGCGGATCATGCCGCGGGTATCACGGCCCGATGCACCGGCCTCGCTGCGGAAGCACGGCGTGTGCGCGACGAACTTCAGCGGCAGTTGCTTGGCATCGACGATCTCGCCGGCCACGATATTGGTCAGCGACACTTCGGCGGTCGGAATCAGATAGAAGTCGGCCTCGCCTTCGCGGCTGATCTTGAACAGGTCTTCCTCGAACTTCGGCAGCTGACCCGTGCCCTGCAGTGCCGGGGCCTGCACCAGATAAGGCGTATAGGCTTCTTCGTAACCGTGCTCGGCGGTGTGCAGGTTGATCATGAACTGCGCCAGAGCGCGGTGCAGGCGGGCGATCGGGCCACGCAGCAAGGCAAAGCGCGCACCGGACAGCTTGGCGGCGGTTTCGAAATCCAGCCAGCCGTGCTGCTCGCCAAGGCTGACGTGATCCTGCACGGTGAAGTCGAAGGCCTTCGGCGTGCCCCAGCGGCGTACTTCGACGTTGTCGTCTTCGTCGGCACCGACCGGCACCGAATCGTCCGGCAGGTTGGGAATGCTCAGCAGCAGGTTGTCCAGCTCGACCTGGATGGCGTCCAGCTCGCGCTTGCCCTCTTCCAGATCGCTGCCCATGCGGTCGACCTCGGCCAGCAACGGCGCGATGTCTTCACCGCGTTGCTTGGCCTGGCCGATGGACTTGGATCGACTGTTGCGCTCTGCCTGCAATTGCTCGGTACGGGTCTGAACGGACTTGCGCTGAGCCTCGAGGGCTTCAACGCGGGTCACGTCCAGTTCATAGCCACGGGTGGCCAGGCGCTGGGCAATTTCGTGCAGTTGGCTGCGCACCAGTTTGGAATCGAGCATTTCAGGTTCTCGTCGATCAGATTTTGGTTAGCGAAAGGCCTGCCCAGGTAGCGAGCAGGCCGCCCAGTACACTTACCGCCACATAGCCAAGGGCCAATGGCGCCTGGCTGCTTTCCAGCAGGCGCAGGGTGTCCAGGGAAAATGAAGAAAATGTCGTGAAGCCGCCCAGCACGCCGACGATCAACCCTGCGCGGATCGGCAGTGGCACCTCGGGGCGTAGCATGAACAGACCGTAGAGTACCCCGATCAGCAGGCAGCCGACGAGGTTCACCAGCAAGGTTGCCGCATAGAAATGCTGCGGCCAGTGGGCATTGACCCAGTTACCCGCGGCAAAACGCGCCAGGGTGCCGAGGGCGCCGCCAACGGCGACGGCGAAAATGGTCACCATCATGGCTTTCTGCGCTGCCGCGGGCTGTTGGCGTCCTGATCGGCCAGATGGGCGAGCTTGTCGCGAATCTTCAGCTCCAGGCCACGTGGCACCGGCTGATAATAGCGGCGCGGTTCGATGTCTTCGGGAAAGTAGTCTTCGCCAGCCGCGTAGGCTTCGGGCTCGTCATGGGCGTAGCGGTATTCGTCGCCATAGCCGAGCTGCTTCATCAGTTTGGTCGGCGCATTGCGCAAGTGCAGCGGCACTTCACGCGAGCCGTTTTCGGCGACATCGCGCATGGCGGCCTTGAAGGCGCTGTACACGGCATTGCTCTTCGGCGCGCAGGCCAGGTAGACGATGGCCTGGGCCACGGCCAGCTCGCCTTCGGGGCTGCCGAGGCGTTCCTGGACGTCCCAGGCATTCAGGCACAGGGTCAGTGCGCGGGGGTCGGCATTGCCGATGTCCTCGCTGGCCATGCGCACCACGCGCCGGGCGATGTACAGCGGATCACAACCGCCATCGAGCATGCGTGCGAACCAGTACAGGGCCCCGTCCGGGCTGGAGCCGCGCACCGACTTGTGCAGCGCGGAAATCTGGTCGTAAAAGGCTTCGCCGCCCTTGTCGAACCGCCGCCGGGTATCGCCAAGCAGGTCGAGCAGCAATTCGGTGCTGATCTCACCGCCGTCATCGGCCAGGTCGGCAGCGTTCTCGAGAAAGTTGAGGAAGCGTCGGCCGTCACCGTCCGCCGCGCTCTTGAGAATGTCGAAGCTGTCGTCCGGCAGCTTCAGTTGTCGCTCGCCCAGCCCTTTGGCCTCGCTCAGCGCGCGGTCGACCAGCTTGCGCAGCGCCGCGTCATCCAGACTCTTGAGAACGTAGACGCGCGCGCGGGACAGCAAGGCGTTGTTGAGTTCGAACGAAGGGTTTTCCGTGGTCGCGCCGATGAAGATCAGCGTGCCGTCTTCCACGTAAGGCAGGAAGGCATCCTGCTGCGACTTGTTGAAACGATGCACTTCGTCGACGAACAGAATGGTGCGGCGGCCATACTGGGCGGCGTGCTGCTGGGCGACCTCGACGGCCTGACGAATCTCCTTGACCCCGGACAGCACCGCGGAAATGGTCTCGAAATGCGCATCGGTGACCTGTGCCAGCAAGCGTGCCAGGGTAGTCTTGCCGACGCCGGGTGGGCCCCAGAAGATCATCGAGTGCAAGGCGCCCTGCTCCAGCGCTTCGCGCAGCGGCTTGCCGCGGGCCAGCAGATGCTCCTGACCAACGTATTCGTCCAGCGTGGTCGCCCTCAGACGGGCGGCCAGTGGCTGGGCGACGGGCGCACTGCGAAACAGATCCACGACTACCTACTCTTGAATGACGTCCGCGCCCTCGGGGATTTCGAAGCTGAACTGCTTGTCATCCAGAGGCTCGTTCATCTTCACGCTCATGAACAGAATGTTGGTGCGCTGGCCAATGCTGTCGATCAATTGCATGTCGTTCAGCACACCGTTGCGGAACGACAGGCGCAGGCTGTCGAACAAGGTGTCCTTGGACTTCGGCTTGAGGATGAAGTCCACCACGCTGCCGCCTTCCTTGAAGGTGATCTCGAAGTTCTCGCGGATCTGCGACACATCACCGGAGAGCAACAGCGCCGGTGTGTGGGTCAGGCGCTGGTCGAGGGACTGGATGGTCACCTGCTCGAGATCCGGGTCGTACAGCCACACCTGCTTGCCGTCGGAAACCAGCAATTGCTCCATCGGCTCGTCGGTGTGCCAGCGGAACAGCCCCGGTCGCTTGAGGGCCAGCTCGCCGGAAGTTTCCTGCAGCTGGGTGCCGCTGCCGTCGAGGGACAGCTGGGAGAAGCGCGCGGTAATGGTCTGCGCCTGGTTGAGCAACTGGGTCAGGCGCTGTACAGCGGCTTCATCGTCAGCATGGGCGAACAGGCTCGCGGTACTCAGCACGGCGAGCAACATCAGGCGAATCAGGCGCATGTGAATCCTCTGTCAGGGTGTTAGTCGCGGTTCTGCCCGGGTGCGATGACCTCGCGCGAACCGTTGGTATTCATCGGCGTTACCACGCCGGCCATTTCCATGGCTTCGATCATGCGGGCGGCGCGGTTGTAGCCGATTTTCAGCTTGCGCTGCACCGAGGAGATGGACGCGCGGCGGCTTTCCAGCACGAAATTGACCGCTTCGTCGTACAGTGGATCCGACTCGCTGTCGTCGCCACCGTCGGAGCCACCGCCACCACCGTCGAAGCCACCACCGCCCTCTTCGGAGCCGGCCAGGATGTCTTCGTTGTAGTCCGGTGCGCCACGCAGCTTCCAGGCTTCGACCACACGGTGCACCTCGTCGTCGGAGACGAAGGCGCCGTGCACGCGAATCGGCAGGCTGGTGCCTGGCGGCATGTAGAGCATGTCACCGTGGCCGAGCAGCTGTTCGGCACCGCCCTGGTCGATGATGGTGCGCGAGTCGATCTTGCTCGATACCTGGAAGGCCATACGGGTGGGAATGTTGGCCTTGATCAGACCGGTGATCACGTCCACCGACGGCCGCTGGGTAGCGAGAATCAGGTGGATGCCCGCCGCCCGTGCCTTCTGGGCGATACGTGCGATCAGCTCTTCGACCTTCTTGCCGACGATCATCATCATGTCGGCGAATTCGTCCACGACGACGACGATGGTCGGCAGCGTTTTCAGCAGCGGCGCTTCGTCTTCCATGCTTTCGCGGCGATACAGGGGATCGGACAGCGGCTCACCCGCCTCGATGGCATCCTTCACCTTGCGGTTGAAGCCTGCCAGGTTACGCACGCCCATCTTCGACATCAGCTTGTAGCGGCGCTCCATCTCGGCAACGCTCCAGCGCAGCGCGTTGGCCGCCTCCTTCATGTCGGTGACGACCGGGCAGAGCAGATGGGGAATGCCTTCGTAGATCGACAACTCGAGCATTTTCGGGTCGATCATGATCATCTTGGCGTCTTCCGGCCCCGATTTGAACAGGATCGACAGAATCATCGCGTTGACGCCCACCGACTTACCGGAACCGGTGGTACCGGCGACCAGCAGGTGGGGCATTTTCGCCAGGTCGGTGATCACCGGCTTGCCGCCGATATCGTGACCCAGGGCCAGGGTGACCGGCGATTTGGCGTCGTCGTATTCGGGGGTCGACAGCACCTCGGAGAAACGCACGATCTGCCGGTTCTCGTTGGGGATTTCGATACCCACGGTGGTCTTGCCGGGAATCACTTCGACCACACGCACGCTGGTCACCGCCAGCGAGCGCGCCAGGTCCTTGGCCAGGTTGGCGATTCGGCTGACCTTGACGCCAGCGGCGGGTTGAATCTCGTAGCGGGTGATCACCGGGCCGGGATGGATCGAATCGACCGACACCTCGACACCGAATTCCTTGAGCTTGATCTCCAGCAGGTGCCCGACACCCGCCAGGGACTCTGGCGAGTACTCGATCTTCTTGGCTTCTGCGGGGTCGAGCAGCGAGATTGGCGGCAGCGTGCCTTCCACGGCGCTGTCGACGAACAGCGGCGCCTGTTTCTCCTTCTGCACCCGTTTGCTCGGCTCGGGCGCCTTGGGCGCGGCCGGAGCGGTAATCACCGGAGCGGGACGGCTTTCCCGTTCGCTCATGTGCTTGTTGAGCGACTCTTCACGCTCGATCAGGCGTTCCTTGACCTTGGCCTGCTCGCGACGATCACGCACCACCGGGGCCGCCACGTCGTGAACGCGCTCGTCCACTTCACGCAGTTGCGCAACCAGTTGCTTGCGGTCTTGGCGCGAGCTCCACCAGCGGTTGACCACGCTCTGCACCAGCTCCAGCAGATCCAGGGTGATCTTGCCGGTAAGGTCCATGACCTTGAACCAGGAAAGGTCGGTGAACACGGTCAGGCCGAACAGGAACAGAGCGATGAACAGCAGCGTACTGCCCTGCACGTTCAAGGCCGCGACGGTCAGTTGGCCGAGGCTTTCACCCAGCGCACCGCCTGCCGATGCCGGCATGCCTGCGCTGCTCTGGAAGTGGATATAGGCCAGTGCTGCGCCCGACAACACCAGGAACACCAGGCCGATCAGGCGCCAGGAGAACAGCCAGCCGCTCCAGTGCCAGGGTTCGTGACGGGCACGGAAGACCTGCAGCGCCTTTATGCCGAGCAATAACGGGAAGAGATAGGCGAAATAACCGAGGGCCATGAACAGCACATCGGCGAACCAGGCGCCGGCACGACCAGCGGCGTTGTGCACCTGCTCGACGTTGCTGGTATGGGTCCAGCCCGGGTCGGCCGGATCGTAGGTGAGCAGCGCCATCCACACATAGAGGCACAAGGCCCCAAGGGCGATCAGCGCACCCTCCTTGAGGCGGTACGGCAGTTGCTGACGCCAGGCCGGCGCCGGTGCTGTAGAGCTAGAATTCTTCAAAACGCATTTGTTCCTGCGCCAGTAGCGCGCCGCATGATCGGTAGAGGACGAAACGTCGCCATTGTACGGCATGCCGCACCGCTGATGGGGGCTGATCGCCCCACCCCGCTCCCGCTAGCTTCGTGCTTCGGTGTAGCATAGCGGCCACTATTCGTCCGTGCGGCTCAATTTGAGCACGCATTCTCTTTTGTGACAAAGGCTTATGAGGTGTTTTTATGAGCGAAGTCAAGCATTCCCGCCTGATTATCCTGGGCTCCGGACCCGCCGGCTACAGTGCTGCCGTGTACGCTGCTCGTGCCAATCTGAAGCCTGTCGTGATCACCGGCATTCAACCTGGCGGCCAGCTCACCACCACGACCGAAGTGGACAACTGGCCGGGTGACGTCGAAGGCCTAACAGGCCCGGGCTTGATGGAACGTATGCAGAAACACGCCGAGCGCTTCGAAAC
Organism: Pseudomonas flavescens; assembly: GCF_013408425.1. Lineage (NCBI taxonomy): Bacteria > Pseudomonadati > Pseudomonadota > Gammaproteobacteria > Pseudomonadales > Pseudomonadaceae > Phytopseudomonas > Phytopseudomonas flavescens. The sequence continues at coordinate 1,600,987 of NZ_JACBYV010000001.1, forward strand.
CGAGATCATCTACGACCACATCCACACCGCCGAGTTGCAGAGCCGTCCGTTCACCCTCAAGGGCGACAGTGGCACCTACACCTGCGACGCGCTGATCATCGCCACCGGCGCATCGGCTCAATACCTGGGCCTGCCGTCCGAGGAGGCATTCGCCGGCAAGGGCGTTTCCGCCTGCGCGACCTGTGATGGCTTCTTCTATCGCAATCAGGTGGTCGCGGTGATCGGTGGTGGCAACACGGCTGTCGAAGAGGCGCTCTACCTCTCCAACATCGCCAAGGAAGTGCACCTGGTGCACCGCCGCGACAAGCTGCGTTCGGAGAAGATCCTCCAGGACAAGCTGTTCGACAAAGTGGCCAACGGCAACATGCGCCTGCACTGGAACCACACCCTGGAAGAAGTCCTCGGCGACGCCACTGGCGTAACCGGCGCCCGCCTGCGCAACACCCTGGACGGCAGCACCAGCGATCTGCCGCTGGCCGGTGTATTCATCGCCATTGGTCACAAACCGAACACCGACCTGTTCCAGGGCCAGCTGGAGATGCGCGATGGCTACCTGCTGATCAAGGGCGGCAACGAAGGCAACGCCACCGCCACCAGCATCGAGGGTGTTTTCGCTGCCGGTGACGTGGCCGACCACGTGTATCGCCAGGCCATCACCTCGGCCGGCGCTGGCTGCATGGCTGCCCTCGACGTCGAAAAATTCCTCGACGACAACTGATCAACCTGGGCGGTGTAAAACCCGCCCTCCCCTGCCGCGGTTTCGCCAATGCTCACCTGGTTGCAACGCGACTCTCTGACCTTTCCGCCCCTCGACAAGGCCCTGCGCGAGCCCAACGGCCTGTTGGCCGCTGGCGGCGACCTGCGCGCTGACCGGCTAATCGCCGCCTATCGACACGGCTGCTTCCCCTGGTACCAGGACGGGCAGCCGCTGCTGTGGTGGTCGCCAGACCCTCGCACGGTGCTGTTTCCCAACGAAGTGCATGTATCGCGCAGCCTGCGCAAGGTCATTCGCCAGGGGCATTACCGGGTCAGCTTCGACAAGGCCTTCCCGGATGTCATCCAGGCCTGTGCCGCGCCACGCGACTATGCGGACGGCACCTGGATCACCACGCCCATGCAACAGGCCTACATCGAGCTGCACGGGCGTGGCGTGGCTCACAGCGTGGAGGTCTGGCAAGACGAGCGACTGGTCGGCGGGCTCTACGGCCTGGCCATGGGCAAGCTGTTCTTCGGCGAGTCGATGTTCAGCCGCGCCGACAATGCCTCCAAGGTCGGTTTCGTGACCCTGGTCGAGCACCTCAGGCGCTGGGGTTTTGAACTGATCGACTGCCAGATGCCGACCCAGCACCTGCACAGCCTGGGTGCCCGGGCGATAAGCCGCGCGCAATTCGCTGACTATCTGCAGCGCTATCTCGAGCAGCCCAGCACCGCCCACTGGCTGGCGCCGCTACAACCAACCGACGGGTGACAGGCCTGTTCTGGTGGAGGCCGGCGACCTGGCATACACTCATTCCAGGCTAACCTAGGGAGTCGATCATGACTGAGCTGGCTCGCCTGAAGTTCTACGCCACCCAGCCGCACCCTTGCAGCTACCTGGCCGAGGAACAGGCCACCACCCTGTTCCTAGATCCCAGTCAGCCCATGGATGCGCATATGTATGCCGAGCTTTCCGAGCTCGGCTTTCGGCGTAGCGGCGATCATCTCTACCGCCCGCACTGTCAGCGCTGCACGGCGTGCGTGCCCGCGCGGATTCCGGCTGCCCGCTTCGTGCCCAATCGACAGCAGCGCAAGATCCTCAAGCGCAACGAGTCGATTCAGGTACGTGCGGTGCGCCCGGTATTCAGCGAGGAGTACTACGCGCTGTACGTTCGCTACATCGAGCAGCGCCATGCCGACGGCGACATGTACCCACCGAGTCGCGAGCAGTTCTCCACCTTCCTGGTCCGCGACCTGCCGTTCTCGTGCTTCTACGAGTTTCGCGAAGATGGCCGCCTGCTGGCCATCGCCGTCACCGACGTGTTGCCTAATGGATTGTCGGCGGTCTACACCTTCTACGACCCCGACGAGGAGCGCCGCAGCCTGGGGCGCTTCGCGATCCTCTGGCAGATCGGTGAGGCGCTGCGAATGGGGCTCCAGGCGGTCTATCTGGGCTACTGGATCAAGAACTGCCGAAAGATGAACTACAAGACGCAATATCGACCCATCGAGCTGTTCGTCAATCAGCATTGGGTAGCCCTTACCTGACGGCTTTGCGCACCTCGGCACGACTGCGTCGCCGAAACAGGAACAGACCCTTGGCGTCAACCCCGTTTTTCGGGCACAATGCACGCCGCTTTTGCCTGGGGCCAGTTGCGCCGGGCCATTCATTGGATACCGAGGGCTTTACTGCATGTCGAAAGAAGACAGCTTCGAAATGGAAGGCACTGTCGTCGACACCCTGCCCAACACCATGTTTCGTGTGGAGTTGGAAAATGGGCACGTCGTTACCGCGCACATCTCCGGAAAGATGCGCAAGAATTACATCCGCATTCTGACTGGTGACAAGGTCCGCGTAGAGCTGACCCCTTACGACCTGAGCAAGGGTCGCATCACCTACCGCGCCCGCTAACAGGTAGGAGCCACGCTCCCACCTGCTTCGTGCGGTAATGAAAACGCCCGGCATATGCCGGGCGTTTTCGTTGCTCTTGCAGCGTAATCCGCCTGATTTGGCGGGCTCGACGAGCCCGCCAGTCATGCCTCAGGCCATTTCCGCCGTGGTCTCGAAATCGAACGTCAGTTCGCCGTTCTCGAGATTCACATGGACGGTACCGCCATGCTCGGACAGCTCGCCGAAGAGGATCTCCTCCGCCAGCGGACGCTTGATCCGATCCTGGATGAGACGAGCCATTGGCCGCGCGCCCATCTGCACGTCGTAACCCTGCTCCGCCAGCCAGTCACGCGCAGCGTTGCTGACCTCGAGCATGACGCGCTTGTCTTCGAGCTGCGCCTGCAGCTCGATGAGAAACTTGTCGACGATGCTCTTGATCGTTTCGTGACTGAGGCGGCCGAACTGGATGATGGTGTCCAGGCGGTTGCGGAACTCCGGCGTGAAGCTCTTCTTGATGACTTCCATGGCATCGGACGAGTGATCCTGATAGGTGAAACCAATCGACGCCCGCGAGGCCGTTTCGGCACCGGCGTTGGTGGTCATGATCAGGATGACGTTGCGGAAATCCGCCTTGCGCCCGTTGTTGTCGGTCAGGGTGCCGTGGTCCATCACCTGCAGCAGCAGGTTGAAGACTTCCGGGTGCGCCTTCTCGATTTCATCGAGCAGCAGCACGCAATGCGGCTGCTTGGTGATGGCCTCGGTCAGCAGGCCTCCCTGGTCGAAACCGACATAGCCAGGAGGGGCGCCGATCAGACGAGACACGGTGTGTCGCTCCATGTACTCGGACATGTCGAAACGCACCAGCTCGACACCCAGGGCCTTGGACAGCTGACGAGCCGCCTCGGTCTTGCCGACGCCGGTCGGACCAGCGAACAGGAACGAGCCGACCGGCTTGTCCGGCGCCTTGAGGCCTGCGCGCGACAGCTTGATGGCAGTGGCGAGCGAATCGATGGCAGCGTCCTGACCGAATACGGTCAGTTTCAGGTCGCGCTCCAGGTTACGCAGCAATTCCTTGTCGGAGCTGCTGACGTGCTTTGGCGGAATCCGCGCGATCTTGGCGACGATGTCTTCGACCTGCGGGACGTCGATGCGCTTGAGGCGCTTGTCCTGCGGCTGCAGACGCTGATAGGCGCCCGCCTCGTCGATCACGTCGATCGCCTTGTCGGGCATGTGCCGATCGTTGATGTAGCGCGAAGCCAGCTCGGCAGCTGCACGCAACGCCTCATCGCTGTACTCGATGTCATGGTGCTGCTCGAAGCGCCCCTTGAGGCCCCTGAGGATGCCGATGGTGTCTTCCACCGAAGGCTCGACCACGTCGACCTTCTGGAAGCGCCGTGCCAGGGCACGATCCTTCTCGAAGATGCCGCGGAACTCCTGAAAGGTCGTGGAGCCGATGCAACGGATCTCACCCGACGACAGCGCCGGCTTGAGCAGGTTGGAAGCGTCCATGACGCCACCCGACGCAGCACCGGCGCCGATGATGGTATGAATCTCGTCGATGAACAGGATCGCGTGGGGGCGTTTGCGCAGCTCGGTGAGCAGTGCCTTGAGGCGCTTCTCGAAATCGCCGCGGTACTTGGTGCCCGCCAGCAGTGCACCCAGATCGAGGGAGTAGACCACTGCGTCGGCGAGCAGATCAGGCACCTGATTGTCGACGATGCGCTTGGCCAGCCCTTCGGCGATGGCCGTCTTGCCGACGCCCGCCTCGCCAACCAGCAGTGGGTTGTTCTTGCGGCGGCGGGCGAGAATCTGCGCCACACGCTCGACTTCGTTCTCACGGCCGACCAGCGGATCGATACGGCCCTGACGCGCCAATTCGTTCAGGTTGCTGGCGTAGGCATCCAGCGGGTTGCTGGAAGACGAGGACTCACCGCCCTCTTCGTCCTGCATTTCCTGCTCGGCGTCCGGGGATGTTCCCTGACCTGGCACCTTGGAAATGCCGTGGGCAATGAAATTGACCACGTCGATACGCGCCACGCTCTGCTGCTTGAGCAGGAACACGGCCTGACTTTCCTGCTCGCTGAAGATCGCGACCAGTACGTTGGCGCCGGTCACTTCACGCTTGCCGGAGCTTTGCACGTGGAACACCGCACGCTGCAGAACGCGCTGGAAGCCCAGTGTTGGCTGGGTTTCACGCTCTTCGTCATGCTGTGGAATCAGCGGCGTGGTCGAGTCGATGAATTCCTGCAGATCGTTGCGCAGCTTGTCCAGGCTGGCGCCACAGGCGCGCAGCACGCTGGCTGCGGCTTCGTTGTCCAGAAGAGCCAGCAGGAGGTGCTCCACCGTCATGAATTCATGACGCTTGGCACGTGCCTCCTTGAAGGCAAGGTTGAGGGTGACTTCGAGCTCTCGATTTAACATAGCTTCACCTCATGCCCAAGCGGCCGGCGTTAACCGTCCTTCTCGATTTCACAGAGTAATGGATGCTGGCTTTCCCGCGCGTATTGATTGACCTGGGTGGCCTTGGTCTCAGCGATATCGCGGGTGTAGAGACCGCAAACGGCGCGACCTTCGGTGTGCACGGTCAACATGATTCTGGTCGCCACCTCCCGATTGAGGTTGAAGAAGGTCTCGAGTATCTCGACCACGAAATCCATGGGGGTGTAGTCATCATTGAACAAGATCACCTTGTAAAGCGGAGGCGCCTGCAATGCCGGCTTGGATTCCTCGACGGCCAGGCCTGAAGAGTCGTCCTCATGCGGTGCGGGTCGATCCTGATTGAATGTTAGTCGAATCTGGCTACTTGCATGCATGCTGGATAAAAGGTTCGTGGGTGAATGGAGATGGGCAGCAAAAACTAAGACCCGTTTATCGTTGCTTCGTGCGTTGCCTTGACTATCGGCAAAAGGGTGTTACAACCAAAGGATACCCCTACGGGGTGAAAGGGCTTGCGCACGTACGAGCTATCTTACGGACGCGGGATCTAATGTGGATGATACTCCAGCAATGGAGTTCCTTGCAGAGGGATATCAGCATGCTAAGTGGTAAGGTCAAGTGGTTCAACAACGCCAAGGGCTATGGGTTCATCCTGGCCGAAGGCCGAGATGAGGACCTGTTCGCCCATTATTCGGCCATCCAGATGGACGGGTACAAAACCCTGAAAGCCGGACAAGCCGTGAGCTTCGATATTATTCAAGGCCCCAAGGGCCTCCACGCCGTGAATATCAGCGCTGCTCAGGCAGCTTCTGAAGTTGCTACCACCGCCACCAGCAGAGTGCGCGGGGAGACCGTCGAGGTTTGATTTCCTAAGCTGCTTGGCTGCACGCAAAAGCCGGTCTCAGGACCGGCTTTTGCGTTTCAGCGATGAAATCGGTCACTCCTCATCGGATCTTCGTCCGTCGGCCTGCTACGACCTTGGTCCAATTGACCGCGGGATACCGCGAAACGCCTGAGCCCAGACAGTAACGCCATGGCCTGCGCTTGCTCGTCGAGAACCTCGACGAGGCCCCTTCCTGGCGACTTCAGCAGCCCGAAACGCCCATCCGATCCGCGCTGCCAGCAACTTGGTCACTGCCATCGCCCTCTGGTTTGATATACTCGGGCGCTGACTGAGTAGTCATAAAGGCGCATTTGCCTGGAGTACGGCTTCCAGCACTCGTCGCGCCGACCTTCAGAGGCGATCCGCTACCGCCGTCGGTCGATTGCGACACCCAACATCATCGGGATGGAACTTCGAATTCACATCATTGATGCCGAGCCGTGGTCAGAAGCCACCTCACCCGGATCAGTGCTTTGTGCAAGTTCAGCAAAAAGAGAGTTAAATCAAATATGACCACACGCTCTAAGATTATCTACACCCTCACCGACGAAGCCCCTGCGCTTGCGACCTACTCCCTGCTCCCTGTCGTCAAAGCCTTCACCGCCTCTTCGGATATCGCCGTCGAAACCCGCGATATCTCGTTGGCCGGCCGTATTCTGGCCCTCTTCCCCGAGTTTCTGACCGATGCTCAGAAACAGGGTGATCACCTGGCCGAGCTGGGTGCACTGGCTACTACGCCAGAAGCCAACATCATCAAGCTGCCGAACATCAGCGCCTCGGTTCCGCAACTGAAGGCCGCGATCAAGGAGTTGCAGAGCCAGGGTTACGCCCTGCCTGACTACCCGGACACCGGCGACAGCGACGAAGCACGCGACATTCGCAGCCGTTACGACAAGGTCAAGGGCAGCGCCGTGAACCCGGTACTGCGCGAAGGCAACTCCGACCGTCGCGCGCCGCTGTCGGTCAAGAACTACGCCCGCAAGCACCCCCACAAAATGGGCGCCTGGAGCGCTGACTCCAAGTCCCACGTGGCGCACATGGAAAGCGGCGATTTCTACGGCAGCGAAAAGGCCGCTCTGATCGACGCCAAAGGCAGCGTGAAGATCGAACTGATCGGCACCGATGGCACCGCCACCGTGCTGAAAGAGAAAACCTCGGTCCTGGCCAACGAAGTCCTGGATTGCTCGGTACTGAGCAAGAAGGCACTGCGCAGCTTCGTCGCCGCAGAGATCGAAGACGCCAAGAAACAGGGCGTGCTGTTCTCGGTCCACCTGAAGGCCACCATGATGAAGGTCTCCGACCCGATCATCTTCGGCCAGATCGTTGCCGAGTTCTACAAGGCTGCCCTCGAGAAGCACGCTGCGGCCCTGCAGGAAGCCGGCTTCAACCTGAACAACGGTATCGGCGACCTGTACTCCAGCATCAAGAAGCTGCCCGCTGACAAGCAGGCCGAGATCGAAGCCGACATCGCCGCCGTTTATGCCGATCGTCCGGCGCTGGCGATGGTCAACTCCGACAAGGGCATCACCAATCTGCACGTACCGAGCGACGTGATCGTCGACGCCTCGATGCCAGCCATGATTCGTGACTCGGGCCGCATGTGGAACACCGCAGGCGAGCTGCAAGACGCCAAAGCGGTGATCCCGGATCGTTGCTACGCCGGCATCTACCAAGTGGTCATCGAGGACTGCAAGGCCAATGGCGCCTTCAACCCGACGACCATGGGCAGCGTACCGAACGTTGGCCTGATGGCTCAGAAAGCCGAAGAGTACGGCTCCCACGACAAGACTTTCCAGATCCAGGCCAACGGCGTGGTTCGCGTCAGCGATGCCAATGGCAAGGTGCTGATGGAGCAAAAGGTCGAGGAAGGCGACATCTTCCGCATGTGCCAGACCAAGGACGAGCCGATCCAGGATTGGGTCAAGCTGGCCGTCAACCGTGCACGCCTGAGCGACACTCCTGCGGTGTTCTGGCTTGACCCGGCGCGCGCGCATGACGCCGAAATGATCAAGAAGGTCGAGCAGTACCTGAAGGATCATGACACCAGCGGCCTGGACATCCGCATCCTCGCCCCGGTCGAAGCCATCAAGTTCTCCCTGGCACGCATTCGCGAAGGCAAGGACACCATCTCGGTGACCGGTAACGTACTGCGCGACTACCTGACCGACCTGTTCCCGATCATGGAGCTGGGCACCAGCGCCAAGATGCTCTCGATCGTGCCGCTGATGAATGGCGGCGGCCTGTTCGAAACCGGCGCTGGCGGTTCTGCGCCGAAGCACGTCCAGCAACTGGTCGAGGAAAACTTCCTGCGCTGGGATTCGCTGGGTGAGTTCCTGGCTCTGGCCGCTTCCCTGGAGCACCTGGGCAACACCTACGACAATCCGAAGGCACTGGTACTGAGCAAGACCCTGGATCAGGCCACCGGCCAGTTCCTCGACACCGACAAGTCGCCAGCACGCAAGGTCGGCGGTATCGACAACCGTGGCAGCCACTTCTACTTGGCGCTGTACTGGGCTCAGGCTCTGGCGGCACAGAATGAAGACGCCGCACTGCAGGCGCAGTTCGCACCGCTGGCCAAGACCCTGAGCGACAACGAAGCCAAGATCGTTGCCGAACTGGGCGCGGTACAGGGCAAGCCGGCTGAAATCGGTGGTTACTACGCGCCGAACAAGGCGCTGACCGAAAAAGTCATGCGTCCAAGCGCGACCCTCAACGCCGCCCTGGCCTCTCTGGCTTGAGTGATTCGTTGAGTTAAAAGGACCCCGGCCCTGTGCCGGGGTTTTTTATTTCCTACCCGCTGAAGGAGGCTTCATGACCTGGCATGCGCACGTCACCGTTGCAACGATCGTCGAGCAAGACGGACGTTTTCTGTTCGTCGAAGAACTCAAGGGCGGCCGCCTGGTGCTCAATCAGCCCGCCGGCCATCTGGAACCCCGGGAAAGCCTGCTGCAGGCCGCGGTACGGGAAACCCTGGAAGAGACCGGCTGCGATGTCGAACTGACCGGCGTTACCGGCATCTACCTGTACACCGCACCGAGCAACGGCGTGACCTATCAACGCATCTGCTTCACCGCCAATCTGCTCGCGCATCACCCCGAGCGCGCGCTGGATAGCGATATCAGCGGCATCCGCTGGCTCACTCATGAAGAGCTCCAGGCCGAGTCCGATCACCTGCGCAGCGAGCTGGTGATGCGCTGCCTGGACGACTACCTGGCGGGCGCCCGCTTTCCCTTGAGCCTCATCCACGAACCGATGTAGGCACGGGCGGCGCTCGCGCAAGCGGCCGAACTGAAACGTCGGGCACATCCTGTTAGAATCTCGCCCCTTTGAAGCCTGTATTGATCCCGACCATGCAAGATCCAGCCACTCAGCGCGTAATCGTCGGCATGTCCGGCGGCGTCGACTCCTCCGTATCGGCCCTGCTGTTGCTCGAACAGGGCTATCAGGTCGAAGGCCTGTTCATGAAGAATTGGGACGAGGACGACGGCACCGAATACTGCACCGCCATGGACGACCTGGCCGACGCCCAGGCCGTTTGCGACCGCATCGGCATCAAGCTGCACACCGCCAACTTCGCGGCCGAGTACTGGGACAACGTGTTCGAGCACTTCCTGGCCGAGTACAAGGCTGGTCGCACGCCGAACCCGGACATCCTGTGCAACCGCGAAATCAAGTTCAAGGCGTTCCTCGATTACGCCCTGATGCTCGGCGCCGACCTCATCGCCACCGGCCACTACGTGCGCAGGCGTGACATCGACGGGCGCAGCGAGCTGCTCAAGGGGCTGGACCCGAACAAGGATCAGAGCTATTTCCTGCACGCCGTTGGCGGCGAGCAGATCGCCAAGACCCTGTTCCCGGTTGGCGAGCTGGAAAAGCCCCAGGTGCGCGCCATCGCCGAGAAATACGAGCTGGCCACCGCCAAGAAGAAGGACTCCACCGGCATCTGCTTCATCGGTGAGCGGCGCTTCAGCGATTTTCTCAAGCAGTACCTGCCGGCGCAGCCGGGCGACATCGAAACCACCGAAGGCGAGGTCATCGGCAAGCACCACGGCCTGATGTACCACACCATCGGCCAGCGCCAGGGCCTGGGTATCGGCGGTCTCAAGGATGCCGGCGACGAGCCCTGGTACGTGTTGCACAAGGACCTGACCCGCAACGTGCTGGTGGTCGGCCAGGGCAACGAACACCCCTGGCTGTTCTCCCGCGCCCTGAACGCCTCGCAGATCTACTGGGTCAATCCGATCGAGCTCGATGCTCCGCGTCAGCTGACGGCCAAGGTGCGCTATCGCCAGGCCGACCAGACCTGCACCCTGGAACGCAGCGTCGATGGCTACCGGGCCGCGTTCGACCAGCCGCAGCGCGCAGTCACGCCCGGACAGTCCGTGGTGTTCTACGATGGTGATATCTGTCTTGGCGGTGGCGTGATCGAAAGCGCCGAGCCCTGGAGCGAGGGCGCCCCGCGATGAACCCGATACAAGAACAGTTGATCGCCCTTGGCGCGGTATTTCAGGCCGCGGTGATGGTCGACAAGATCGCCAAGACCGGCCAGGCCGCCGAGAGCGAAGTGACCTGCCTGATCGGCAGCCTGCTGGTGCGTGACCCCAAAGGTACCCTGGATGTGTTCGGCGGGGATGACCTCAATCTGCGTGACGGTTACCGCGCCCTGGTCAGCGCCCTGGAGCGCGACCCGACCAGCCTGCAGCGCGAGCCCCTGCGCTATGCACTCGCCCTGCTCGGCCTGGAACGTCAGCTCGACAAGCGTGGCGACCTGCTGCAGTTGATGGGTGGGCGCCTCGATCAGGTCCAGAGCCAGGCAGAACACTTCGGCATTGGCCACGAGAACGTGATTTCCTCGTGCGGCGCGCTGTATCAGGACACCATCAGTACCTTCAAGCAGCGCATTCAGGTGCAGGGCGACAGCCGCTTTCTGCAGCAGCCGGCCAATGCCTCGAAAATCCGTGCCTTGCTGCTCGCTGGCATCCGTTCCGGACGCCTGTGGCGGCAGTTGGGCGGTCATCGCTGGCAGTTGGTGTTCAGTCGTCGCAAATTGCTGCGTGAGCTTTACCCGATGCTGCGCGGCTGACAGCACTCTCAAGCCGAATATCAAGACTCTGGCTTATCTTCATGATTAGTATGGATTTTCATTTGAAAATCTCGCTTCTTGAAAAGCCATCAGTCCGCTGTTACTCGAAGCCTGGCGCTTGCAACGCGCCACTTCGTGTATGATATGCCCCCTTTTCAACGCCCGACTGTCCGAGAACGCCTCCCATGCTGCTTTCCTCGCTCACCGCGGTTTCGCCCGTAGATGGCCGCTATGCCGGCAAAACCAGCGCTCTGCGCCCCATTTTCAGCGAATACGGCTTGATCCGCTTCCGCGTTCAGGTCGAAGTCCGCTGGCTGCAGCGCCTCGCTGCCCACGAAGGTGTGAGTGAAGTCGCGCCCTTCTCCGCCGAAGCCAACGCGCTGCTCGATGAGCTGGCCGAGAACTTCGCGGTCGAGCACGCCGAGCGCGTCAAGGAAATCGAGCGCACCACCAACCACGACGTCAAAGCCGTGGAGTACCTGCTCAAGGAACAGGCTGCCAAGCTGCCGGAGCTGGACAAGGTCAGCGAGTTCATCCACTTCGCCTGCACCAGCGAGGACATCAACAACCTGTCCCACGCCCTGATGCTGCGTGAAGGCCGTGACAACGTGCTGCTGCCGCTGATGCGCCAGATCGCCAGCGCCATCCGCGAATTGTCGGTGAAGTTCGCCGACGTACCGATGCTGTCGCGTACCCACGGCCAACCAGCCTCGCCCACTACCCTGGGTAAAGAGCTGGCCAACGTCGTCTATCGCCTCGAGCGTCAGATCGTGCAGATCGCCGCCGTGCCGCTGCTGGGCAAGATCAATGGCGCGGTGGGCAACTACAACGCTCACCTGTCGGCCTACCCGCAGATCGACTGGGAAGCCAACGCCCGCCAGTTCATCGAGAACGATCTGGGCCTGCAGTGGAACCCCTACACCACGCAGATCGAGCCGCACGATTACATCGCCGAGCTGTTCGATGCCATCGCCCGCTTCAACACCATCCTCATCGACTTCGATCGTGATGTCTGGGGCTACATCTCCCTGGGCTACTTCAAGCAGAAGACCATCGCCGGCGAGATCGGCTCGTCGACCATGCCACACAAGGTCAACCCGATCGACTTCGAGAACTCCGAAGGCAACCTGGGTATTGCCAACGCGCTGTTCCAGCACCTGGCCAGCAAGCTGCCGATTTCCCGCTGGCAGCGTGACCTGACCGACTCCACCGTGCTGCGCAACCTTGGTGTCGGCTTCGCCCACAGCGTGATCGCTTATGAAGCAAGCCTCAAGGGAATCAGCAAGTTGGAGCTCAATGCTCAACGTATTGCTGAAGACCTGAACGCCTGCTGGGAAGTGCTCGCTGAGCCGATCCAGACCGTCATGCGTCGCTACGCCATCGAGAACCCCTATGAGAAGCTCAAGGAGCTCACTCGCGGCAAGGGCATCACGCCAGAAGCGCTGTTGGCCTTCATCGATGGCCTGGATATGCCGCAGCAGGCCAAGGAAGAGCTAAAGCAGCTCACTCCCGCCAACTACATCGGCAACGCGGTGGCTCAGGCCAAACGCATCTAGGCTATAGCCAGTCTCAAGGACGCCCGGCTGAAGCCGGGCGTTTCTTTTTATACGCTTTAATAAATATCAAGGACTTACAGATGAATCCTGATGCTCCTCTTCAGCTATTGGGTGGCCTGAGCGCACGTGAGTTCCTGCGCGATTACTGGCAGAAGAAGCCCCTGCTGGTGCGCCAGGCCATCCCCGCGTTCGAAAGCCCGATCTCTCCGGACGAACTGGCCGGCCTCGCCCTCGAGGAAGAAGTGGAATCGCGCCTGGTAATCGAGCATGGCGAAACGCCTTGGGAGGTGCGCCGGGGCCCCTTCGCCGAGGATGCGTTCTCGCAGTTGCCAGAGCGCGAATGGACGCTACTGGTGCAGGCCGTCGACCAGTTCGTTCCAGAGGTTGCCGAGCTGCTGGAAGAATTCAAGTTTCTGCCCAAGTGGCGTATCGATGACGTGATGATCAGTTTCGCCGCACCTGGCGGCGGCGTTGGTCCGCACTACGATAACTACGATGTGTTTCTCCTGCAGGGCCATGGCCGTCGTCGCTGGCAGATCGGCCAGATGTGCGATTCGCAAAGCCCCCTGCTGCCGGATCTCGACATGAAGATCCTGGCTCAATTCGATCAAACCGAAGAATGGGTTCTCGAGCCCGGCGATATGCTCTATCTGCCGCCGCTCCTGGCCCATAGTGGCACCGCCGAGGATGACTGCATGACTTATTCCGTGGGTTTCCGCGCACCCAGCGCGGCCGAAGTATTGACCCATTTCACCGATTTTCTCGGTCAGTTCCTGCCCGATGAAACGCGCTATAGCGACGCCGGCACCGTGCCCGTCAGCGACCCCAACGAGATTCAGCGCGACGCCCTGGACCGCCTCAAGGCGCTGCTCGCCGAGCACATGAGCGACGAGCGCCTGTTGATGACCTGGTTCGGCCAGTTCATGACCGAGCCACGCTACCCGGAGCTGATCGCCGGTATCGAGATCGACGAAGACGGCTTCCTCGACCAGCTGGAAGACGGCGCCGTGATGATCCGCAACCCCAGTGCACGCATGGCCTGGTCCGAAGTCGGCGAAGACCTGGTGCTGTTCGCCAGCGGCCAGAGTCGCGTCGTTTCCGCCGGCCTGCGTGAGCTGCTGAAAATGATCTGCTCTGCCGATGCCCTGCACCTGGAAAACCTTGGCCCATGGCTGGCCAACGACGAAGCACGCACCCTGCTGCTGGAACTCGCCAAGCAAGGGAGCGTGGAGTTCGCCGATGAATGACCTGCACGTACGCATCGCCGACTGGCACAGGGATTACGAAGAACTGCGACGCATCCGTGAAACGGTATTCGTCGCTGAGCAGGCGGTGCCGCCTGAGCTGGAATGGGACGCCGAAGACAGTGATGCCGTGCATTTTCTCGCCTGCGAAGGCGATTACCCGATCGGCACCGCGCGCCTGCTGGCCGATGGTCAGATCGGTCGGGTATCGGTACTCAAGGACTGGCGCGGACTGAAGGTCGGCGAAGCGCTGCTGCATGCAGTGATCGCCGAAGCCGAGAAACGCGGGCTGAGTCAGCAAATGCTCAGCGCCCAGGTGCAGGCAACGCCGTTCTATGAAAAGCTGGGCTTCACTGTAGTGAGTGACGAATACCTGGAAGCGGGCATTCCCCACGTCGACATGGTGCGCAGCAGCGGCTGATGAATCAGCTGTGGCTACGCCGGTGCCACAGAGGTCAGCATGAACGATGAACACACGCCCGATGATGCCGAACTCGAACCCATCGAGTTCGAGTCACCCGGGCGTTTCACCTTGCACAACCCGGACAGCCAGCTGCCATCGCCTGCAGCCTGGGAACCGGCGCCCTTCGTGCTGGGCAGCGAGCAGGCGCTACAGCGCTTCAGTTTGCCCGACCACGCCCGTAGCCATGCACTGGCACTGATGCAACAGGCCGGCCGCACGCTGTGCCTTTACAGCCCCGATCTCGAGCCCTGGCTCTACCACCACAGCAGTATTCAACAGGCGTGCACGCAGTTTCTGTTGAGCCACCGCAACAGCCGGCTACGCATTCTGGTGCGTGACAGCAGTCGCGCAGTTCGTGACGGGCATCGACTGATCGCCTTGTCGCGCAAGCTGTCCAGTCACGTGCAGATTCGCCGCTGCCATCCCGATTACCCGGCCCCCGAGGGCGCTTTTCTGCTGGCTGACGATCAGGGCCTGCTGGTGCGCCCCGAGCCGGATCAATTTGCCGGCTATGCGAAATACCAGGATCCCGCTCGTGTTCGCCAGTTGCAGCGGCTGTTCGACCAAACCTGGGATACCAGTATCACCGATCCTGATTTGCGGAGTTTTCTGCTATGAAGAGTTTCCTGCTGAAACGGCGCTTTCTCGGCGCAGCGCTGCTCGCTTTCAGTCTCTCGGCGTCGGCTGCCACCGAAGTCATCCCGCTCAACTACCGGACCGCAGCCGACCTGCTGCCCGTGGTGCAGTCGGCCCTCGGCAACGAGGGGCGCGTCAGCGCCTACGGCAACCAGCTCATCGTCAATGCGTCACCCGGCAAGATCGAAGAGGTCCGCGCCCTGCTCGGCCAGCTCGATACTCAGCCCCGGCGGCTGCTGATCAGCGTCGACACCAGTGAGTCCGCCTACCGCGATGACCGGGGGTACAGCGTCGATGGCAGCATCAGCGCCGGCAACGGCCAGGTGGATATCGGCCGCGGTGAAATCCAGGGGCGTGATCAGGCACGCATCATCCGCCGCAGCACCGACAGCCGCGGCGGCGGCACTCAGCAGGTACAGACCAGCGAAGGCTATCCAGCGCTGATTCAGGTCGGCCAGAGCGTGCCGGTGACCACCAGCAGCCGCGGCCCCTACGGCCAGATCACCAACAACACCGAATACCGCAACGTCACCCAAGGCTTCTACGTCACCGCCAGCCTGGCCGGCGAAGTCGTGCATCTGGATATCAGCAGCAATCGAGATCGGCTGAATCAGAACCAGCCGGGCGTGATCGACATTCAGCAGGCCGATACCCGGGTCAGCGGCCGGATCGGCGAGTGGATCAGCATTGGCGGCAGCAGCGAGCAAAGCCAGGCAGACCGCAGCGGCGTATTGCGGCGCTACTCGACCGAAGGCCGTGAAGATATGAGCATGCGCGTGAAGGTCGACGTAATCGACTGAAAGCCCCGTAAAACGTGACTATACGGTCGATCTAAGACTTATGTAGTAGATCTAAAAAAACACTACAAAAACGATTGACGAACATTTTCGTCGGTCGCATGATGGCCTCGCTCCCGCTAATCAGGGGCTCTGGAAACGGAGCCTCCGGGTCGTATTCTTGCTTACCGCAAGATCGATTCGTGTTGTTAAGCCCACAAGGCAGTTCGACGAGATGGCGACTGGAACGAGGTTGTCCTGAGGGACGGGGAAGCGTTTCACGTATCGAATTGCACAGTGCCAAGGGCGTCCACGGGCCTGCACGCACAACAGCTCGCCTACCCGGCGAGTGGCAAACGATACGTTTCGTCCACCCGACCCAAGTGTCCTCCTCATTCCGGTTTCCTCTCAACGTCTGCGGTGAGCTCGCTCCGAGCCCTGCGCCTTGACTGCGCGCGACGTTCGGCGCTCGACCAAACACACACTTGAAGGATTGACCATGTCAGCTTACGAAAACGACATCAAAGCCGTTGCCGCCCTGAAAGAAGCCGCTGGCAGCAGCTGGAGCGCCATCAACCCGGAATCCGTCGCACGCATGCGCGCCCAGAACCGCTTCAAGACCGGCCTGGACGTCGCCAAGTACACGGCAGCCATCATGCGCAAGGACATGGCCGAGTACGACGCCGACTCCTCCGTCTATACCCAGTCCCTCGGCTGCTGGCACGGTTTCATCGGCCAACAGAAGCTGATTTCCATCAAGAAGCACCTGAAGACCACCAACAAACGCTACCTCTACCTGTCCGGCTGGATGATCGCCGCGCTGCGTTCCGATTTCGGCCCGCTGCCCGATCAGTCCATGCACGAGAAGACTGCGGTCGCCGCGCTGATCGAGGAGCTCTACACCTTCCTGCGCCAGGCCGACGCCCGTGAGCTGGACCTGCTGTTCAGCGCCCTGGACGCCGCCCGCGACGCCGGTGACAAGGCCAAGCAGAGCGAAATTCAGGCGCAGATCGACAATTTCGAAACCCATGTGGTGCCGATCATCGCCGACATCGACGCCGGCTTCGGCAACCCGGAGGCCACTTACCTGCTGGCCAAGAAAATGATCGAGGCAGGCGCCTGCTGCATCCAGATCGAGAACCAGGTGTCCGACGAGAAACAGTGCGGCCACCAGGATGGCAAGGTCACCGTTCCCCATGTCGACTTCCTGGCCAAGATCAACGCCGTGCGCTATGCCTTCCTCGAGCTGGGCGTGGACGACGGCGTGATCGTCGCCCGTACCGACTCCCTGGGGGCAGGCCTGACCAAGCAGATCGCCGTGACCAGCGAGCCGGGCGACCTGGGTGACCAGTACAACTCGTTCCTCGACTGCGATGAAATCAGTGCATCGGAACTGAAGAACGGCGACGTGGTGATCAACCGCGAAGGCAAGCTGCTGCGACCCAAGCGCCTGCCGTCCAACCTGTTCCAGTTCCGCAAGGGCACCGGTGAAGATCGCTGCGTACTGGACAGCATCACCTCGCTGCAGAACGGCGCCGACATGATCTGGATCGAAACCGAGAAGCCTCACGTCGGGCAGATCAAGGCCATGGTCGATCGCGTTCGCGAAGTCGTTCCCAATGCCAAGCTGGTCTACAACAACAGCCCGTCGTTCAACTGGACGCTGAGCTTCCGTCAGCAGGTATTCGACGCGTTCGTCGCCGACGGCAAGGATGTTTCCGGCTACGACCGCGCCAAGCTGATGAGCGTCGAGTACGACGAGACCGAGCTGGCTCAGGTTGCCGACGAGAAGATCCGCACCTTCCAGCGCGATGGTTCGGCCAACGCCGGTATCTTCCACCACCTGATCACCCTGCCCACCTACCACACTGCGGCGCTGTCCACCGACAACCTCGCCAAGGGCTATTTCGCCGACCAGGGCATGCTGGCCTACGTGAAGGGCGTGCAGCGTCAGGAGATCCGCCAGGGCATCGCCTGCGTCAAGCACCAGAACATGGCTGGCTCGGACATCGGCGACAACCACAAGGAGTACTTTGCGGGTGAAGCGGCACTGAAGGCCGGCGGCAAGGACAACACGATGAACCAGTTCCACTGACAGAACTGACAGACGTGCGCGTCGTCAGGCGCACGCTGTAACCCTTGAGCCCCGGCAGCGATGTCGGGGTTTTTTTATTGCTGTAACTAATAGGCGAGAAAGTTCAATGGTCATTGTGTGTTGAAGTGCGCCATGGATGGACAACTAAGCGACAAGTAAAAGCTTAAAAGAACAAATTCTCAAATGATAAATATTCCCATTGAAGTCTGTTTAATTATTCACTACATGCATTTAAGCGGGGCGACCATAGAGCCATGTCATTTTTATAGGTCATTGATTTAAAAGGGCAAATGCTCTTTTCTCGATGTCAGGCAAGCGACTTAATATTAATTTTTTGCGCTGAAAAATTTACTTACACCCAATACAGGCATAACATTATGCAAATAGATGCGAGGCGGCTGTGGTTGCCTTGCCATAACTTTAATTACGCGTGAAGCCGTTCCTTGCCTGAGGAGTCCCGGCATGTTGGAAGCAAGCAGTTCCCTGTCCCACAACTGGGCGTTGGCCGTTTTTCTGCTGGGGGTCGTTGGCCTCTGTGCGTTCATGATGGGCGTATCCAGCCTGCTGGGTAGCAAGGCATGGGGCCGCAGCAAGAACGAGCCGTTCGAATCGGGCATGCTTCCCACTGGCAGCGCACGTCTGCGTCTGTCCGCAAAATTCTATCTGGTCGCGATGCTCTTCGTGATCTTCGACGTCGAAGCCCTCTTTCTCTTCGCCTGGGCCGTCTCCGTTCGCGAAAGCGGCTGGGCCGGCTTCATCGAAGCAGCCGTTTTCATAAACATTCTGTTGGCAGGTCTTGTCTACCTTTGGCGTATCGGTGCGCTCGATTGGGCACCCGAGGGCCGTAAGTCTCGGCAAGCGAAGCTGAAACAATGAGGCTTTGGCGATGCAATACAAACTTACTCGGATCGATCCGGATGCTCCCAACGAGCAATACCCGATCGGCAAGCAGGAGGTCGTTTCCGACCAGCGTCTAGAAGACGAAGTGCACAAGAACATCTACATGGGGAAACTCTCGGATGTTCTCAGTGGTGCGGTGAACTGGGGTCGCAAGAACTCCCTGTGGCCGTACAATTTCGGCCTGTCGTGCTGCTACGTGGAAATGACCACCGCCTTCACCGCGCCGCACGACGTTGCGCGCTTCGGTGCCGAGGTAATCCGCGCATCCCCACGCCAGGCGGACTTCATGGTCATCGCCGGCACCTGCTTCATCAAGATGGCGCCCGTCATCCAGCGTCTCTATGAGCAGATGCTCGAGCCCAAGTGGGTCATCTCCATGGGTTCGTGCGCCAATTCCGGCGGCATGTACGACATCTACTCGGTCGTTCAGGGTGTCGACAAGTTCCTTCCCGTCGACGTCTACATACCCGGTTGCCCGCCCCGTCCCGAGGCATTTCTGCAAGGGCTGATGCTGCTGCAGGAATCGATCGGTCAGGAGCGCCGCCCGCTGTCCTGGGTCGTTGGCGATCAAGGCGTTTATCGCGCCGAGATGCCTTCCCAGAAAGAACAGCGCCGCGAGCAGCGTATTGCGGTTACCAACCTGCGTTCCCCTGACGAAGTCTGAGTCCCGCTTTCCAGCAAGGCCGGATTCACTCTCACCGTTGACCGATAGCGATCGAGACCATGACTGCAGACACCACCGTGTCCATTGCGCCGTACAAGGCGGACGACCAAGACGTCGTCGTTGAGCTTCAATCCCGTTTTGGCGCCGACAGCTTCACGCTGCAGGCCACCCGCACCGGCATGCCGGTCATCTGGGTCGGCCGCGACAAGCTCGTCGAGGTGCTGCGCTTCCTGCGCCAGGCATCGCGCCCCTACGTCATGCTGTATGACCTGCACGGCGTCGACGAGCGCCTGCGCACTCAGCGTCGCGGCCTGCCGGACGCTGACTTCACCGTGTTCTACCACCTCATGTCGCTGGAGCGTAACAGCGACGTGATGATCAAGGTGGCCCTGCGCGAGGGCGATCTCAACCTGCCTTCGGTGACCGGTATCTGGCCGAACGCCAACTGGTACGAGCGCGAAGTGTGGGACCTCTACGGCATCCATTTCACCGGTCACCCGCACCTGACCCGGATCATGATGCCGCCGACCTGGGAAGGTCACCCGCTGCGCAAGGACTATCCGGCGCGCGCCACCGAATTCGATCCGTTCAGCCTGACCCTGGCCAAGCAACAGCTCGAGGAGGAAGCCGCACGCTTCAACCCCGAGGACTGGGGCATGAAGCGCCAGAGCGAGAACGAGGACTACATGTTCCTCAACCTCGGCCCCAACCACCCGTCTGCGCACGGTGCGTTCCGCATCATCCTGCAGCTCGACGGTGAAGAAATCGTCGATTGCGTGCCAGAGGTCGGTTACCACCACCGTGGTGCCGAGAAAATGGCCGAACGCCAGAGCTGGCACAGCTTCATTCCCTACACCGACCGTATCGACTACCTCGGCGGGGTGATGAACAACCTGCCTTACGTGCTCTCGGTCGAGAAGCTCGCGGGCATCAAGGTGCCGCAGAAGGTCGACACCATCCGCATCATGATGGCCGAGTTCTTCCGCATCACCAGCCACCTGCTGTTCCTGGGTACCTATATCCAGGACGTCGGCGCGATGACCCCGGTGTTCTTCACCTTCACCGACCGCCAGCGTGCCTACAAGGTGATCGAAGCCATCACCGGTTTCCGCCTGCACCCGGCCTGGTACCGCATCGGCGGTGTCGCTCACGACCTGCCGCGCGGCTGGGAGAAACTGGTCAAGGAATTCGTCGACTGGCTGCCCAAGCGCCTCGACGAATACGAGAAGGCCGCGCTGCGCAACAGCATCCTCAAGGCGCGGACCATCGGTGTCGCTCAGTACAACACCAAGGAAGCGCTGGAATGGGGCACCACCGGGGCCGGCCTGCGCGCCACCGGTTGCGACTTCGACCTGCGCAAGGCACGCCCCTACTCCGGCTACGAGAACTTCGAGTTCGAAGTGCCGCTGGCCGTCAACGGCGATGCCTATGACCGCTGCATGGTGCGTGTCGAGGAGATGCGTCAGAGCATCAAGATCATCGACCAGTGCATGCGCAACATGCCGGAAGGCCCGTACAAGGCGGATCACCCGCTGACCACGCCGCCGCCGAAGGAACGCACGCTGCAGCACATCGAAACGCTGATCACCCACTTCCTGCAGGTTTCCTGGGGCCCGGTCATGCCGGCCAACGAAAGCTTCCAGATGATCGAAGCGACCAAGGGGATCAACAGTTACTACCTGACCAGCGACGGCAGCACCATGAGCTATCGCACCCGGATCCGTACCCCGAGCTTCCCGCACCTGCAGCAGATCCCTTCGGTGATCCGCGGCAGCATGGTCGCTGACCTGATCGCGTATCTGGGCAGTATCGACTTCGTTATGGCCGACGTGGATCGCTGAGGAAAACACCATGAGCAATGCAGCCCTGATTCAGACCGACCGTTTCGCCCTCAGCGAAACCGAGCGCTCGGCCATCGAGCACGAGATGCACCACTACGAAGACCCCCGTGCGGCGTCCATCGAAGCCCTGAAGATCGTGCAGAAGGAACGCGGCTGGGTGCCGGACGGCGCCGCCGACGCCATCGGCGCGATCCTCGGGATCCCGGCCAGCGACGTGGAAGGTGTCGCCACCTTCTATAGCCAGATTTTCCGCCAGCCCGTCGGCCGCCACATCATCCGTGTATGCGACAGCATGACCTGCTTCATCGGCGGCCATGAAAACGTTCTCGGCAGCATCAAGTCCGAGCTGGGCATCGTGCCTGGGCAAACCACCGCTGACGGCCGCTTCACCCTGCTGCCCGTGTGCTGCCTGGGCAATTGCGACAAGGCGCCGGCGATGATGATCGACGACGAGACCTTCGGTGACGTTCAGCCCGAAGGCGTGGCGCAACTGCTGGAGAATTTCCAATGATCAGTCGCAGCTCGAACCTGCTGACGTCTTTCGGCCCGGCGAACCGCATCGCCCGCAGCGAAGAGACTCATCCGCTGACCTGGCGCCTGCGCGATGACGCGCAACCGGTCTGGCTGGAGGAATACCAGCAGAAGAACGGCTATGCCGCTGCCCGCAAGGCGCTGGCCGAAATGGCCCAGGCCGACATCGTGCAGACGGTCAAGGATTCCGGCCTCAAGGGCCGTGGCGGTGCCGGCTTCCCCACGGGCGTGAAGTGGGGCCTGATGCCCAACGACGAATCCCTGAACATCCGCTACCTGCTGTGCAACGCGGACGAGATGGAGCCCAACACCTGGAAAGACCGCATGCTGATGGAACAGCTGCCGCACCTTCTGGTGGAAGGCATGCTGATCAGCGCCCGGGCGCTGAAGGCCTATCGTGGCTACATCTTCCTGCGCGGCGAATACGTCGACGCGGCCGCCAACCTCAACCGGGCAATCGACGAAGCCAAGGCTGCCGGCCTGCTGGGCAAGAACATTCTCGGCAGCGGTTTCGACTTCGAGCTGTTCGTACACACCGGCGCCGGGCGTTATATCTGCGGTGAAGAAACCGCACTGATCAACTCCCTGGAAGGCCGTCGCGCCAACCCGCGCGCCAAGCCGCCCTTCCCGGCCGCCGTGGGTGTGTGGGGCAAGCCGACCTGCGTCAACAACGTCGAAACGCTGTGCAACGTGCCGTCGATCATCGGCAACGGCGTCGACTGGTACAAATCCCTGGCCCGCGAAGGCAGCGAAGACCACGGCACCAAGCTGATGGGCTTCTCCGGCAAGGTCAAGAACCCGGGCATCTGGGAGCTGCCATTCGGCATCAGCGCCCGCGAACTGTTCGAAGACTACGCCGGTGGCATGCGCGACGGTTACACGCTCAAGGCCTGGCAGCCAGGCGGCGCCGGTACCGGCTTCCTGCTTCCCGAACATCTGGATGCTTCCATGTACGCCGCCGGCATCGCCAAGGTCGGCACCCGCATGGGTACCGGCCTGGCCCTGGCCATCGACAACACCGTGAACATGGTGTCGTTGCTGCGCAACATGGAAGAGTTCTTCGCTCGCGAATCCTGCGGCTGGTGCACGCCATGCCGTGACGGTTTGCCGTGGAGCGTGAAGATCCTGCGCGCTCTGGAACGCAAGCAAGGCACCCGCGAGGACATCGACACCCTGCTCGGCCTGGTCAATTTCCTCGGCCCCGGCAAGACCTTCTGCGCTCACGCGCCGGGTGCCGTGGAGCCGCTGGGCAGCGCGATCAAGTATTTCCGCGAGGAGTTCGACGCCGGTGTGATCACCGACGCGATCCAGCCGCCCGTGGCGGCACACGCGGTATGAGCCTGATGGCCGGACATGTGGGCGCGCTGCGCCGTCCGGCCCGGGTCACGACAAAGAATTCCCTTAGCCCGTCCACCTTCGGGTGGGCAAACGAAGACTGAAGAAAATGGCCACTATCCACGTAGACGGCAAAGATCTCGAAGTCGATGGTGCGGACAACCTGCTGCAGGCCTGTCTGTCCCTCGGACTCGATATCCCCTACTTCTGCTGGCACCCGGCGCTCGGCAGCGTCGGCGCCTGCCGCCAGTGTGCGGTGAAGCAGTACACCGACGAAAACGACAAGCGCGGCCGCCTGGTCATGTCCTGCATGACGCCGGCGACCGACAACAGCTGGATTTCCATCGACGACGAAGAGGCCGTGGCCTTCCGCAAGAGCGTCGTCGAATGGCTGATGACCAACCACCCGCACGACTGCCCGGTCTGCGAGGAAGGCGGCCACTGCCACCTGCAGGACATGACGGTGATGACCGGCCACAACGCCCGTCGTTATCGCTTCACCAAGCGTACTCACCAGAACCAGGAACTCGGCCCGTTCATCGCCCACGAGATGAACCGCTGCATCGCCTGCTACCGCTGCGTGCGTTACTACAAGGACTACGCTGGCGGTACCGATCTGGGCGTCTACGGCGCTCACGACAACGTGTATTTCGGGCGTGTCGAAGACGGCACCCTGGAAAGCGAGTTCTCCGGCAACCTGGTCGAGGTCTGCCCGACCGGCGTGTTCACCGACAAGACCCACTCCGAGCGTTACAACCGCAAGTGGGACATGCAGTTCGCGCCGAGCATCTGCCATGGCTGCTCCAGCGGCTGCAACACCAGCCCGGGCGAGCGCTATGGCGAAGTGCGTCGCATCGAGAACCGCTTCAACGGCTCGGTGAACGGGTACTTCCTTTGCGACCGTGGCCGTTTCGGTTATGGCTACGTCAACCGTGAAGACCGTCCGCGTCAGCCGTTGATGGTGCTCAGCAAGATGAAGATGGGCCTCGATGCCGCCCTCGATCAGGCCGCTGCCCTGCTGAAGAACCGCAAGGTGATCGGCATCGGCTCGCCGCGTGCCAGCCTCGAGGGCAACTTCGCCCTGCGCGAACTGGTCGGCGCCGAGAACTTCTATTCCGGTATCGCGGCGGCTGAGCAGGCCAATATCCGCCTGATCCGTGACGTGCTGCAGAACGGCCCGCTGCCGGTGCCGACCCTGCGCGATATCGAAGACCACGACGCGGTATTCGTGCTCGGTGAAGACCTGACCCAGACCGCCGCCCGTATCGCTCTGGCGCTGCGCCAGTCGGTCAAGGGCAAGGCCACCGAGATCGCGGCCGGTGCGAAGATCCAGGACTGGCACATGGCTGCGGTGCAGAACGTCGCCCAGCACGCGCTCAATCCACTGTTCATCGCCAGCGTAACCGCCACGCGCCTCGACGATGTTGCCGAGCAGTGCGTACACGCCGCGCCGGACGACCTCGCGCGTATCGGTTTTGCCGTGGCTCACGCCATTGACCCGAGCGCACCGGCAGTCGAAGGTCTGGAAGCTGAAGCCGCCGAGCTGGTGCAGCGCATCGCCGACGCGCTCTTGAACGCCAAGCGCCCGCTGATCGTCTCCGGTGCTTCGCTGGGCAATCGCGCCCTGATCGAAGCAGCGGCGAACATCGCCAGCGCCCTGAAGAATCGCGACAAGGCCGGCTCCATCAGTCTGGTGGTGCCGGAAGCCAACAGCATGGGCCTGGCCCTGCTGATGGGCGACAAGTTCGCCGGCAACAGCCTGGACGACGCGCTGCACGCGCTCACCTCGGGCCAGGCCGACGCACTGGTGGTGCTGGAAAACGACCTCTACCACCGCGCTGACGCTGCCCGTGTCGACGCTGCCCTGGCAGCCGCCAAGGTGGTGATCGTCGCCGATCACCAGAGCACCGCCACCACGGCCAAGGCGCACCTGCTGCTGCCAGCCGCCAGTTTCGCCGAAGGCGACGGCACCCTGGTCAGCCAGGAAGGTCGCGCGCAGCGCTTCTTCCAGGTTTACGATCCGTCCTACTACGACGCCAACATCCTGGTGCGTGAAGGCTGGCGCTGGCTGCACGCGCTGCACAGCACGCTGCACAACCGTGGCGTGGACTGGACGCAGCTGGATCAGGTCACCGCCGCCTGCGCGGCCAGCAGTGCCGAGCTGGCCGGTATCCGTGACGCCGCGCCAAGCGCCTCGTTCCGCATCAAGGGCCTCAAGCTCGCTCGTGAGCCGCACCGCTACAGCGGGCGTACCGCCATGCGCGCCAACATCAGCGTGCACGAACCGCGTCAGCCCCAGGACAAGGACTCGGCTTTCGCGTTCTCCATGGAAGGCTATTCGGGCAGCAAGGAAGACCGTCAGCAGATCCCCTTCGCCTGGTCGCCAGGCTGGAACTCGCCCCAGGCCTGGAACAAGTTCCAGGACGAAGTCGGCGGTCATCTGCGTGCAGGCGACCCAGGCGTGCGCCTGATCGAAGCCAAAGGTGAAAACCTGGGCTGGTTCAGCGCGCCAACGGCCTTCAACCCGGCTCAGGGCACCTGGCAGGCAGTACCGCTGCACCACCTGTTCGGCAGCGAGGAAATGTCCTCGCGCGCCGCGCCGATCGCCGAACGCACGCCTGAGGCCTACGTGGCCCTGGCCAAGGATGAGGCCGATCGCCTCGGTGTCAACGACGGCGCCCTGCTGCAGCTGAACGTAAAAGGCCAAAACCTGCGCCTGCCGCTGCGCGTCAGTGAAGAGCTGGGTGTCGGCCTGGTTGGCTTGCCAGCGGGCCTGGCAGGCATTCCTGCTGGCATCGCCGGTGCGGCCGTGACCAACATCGGGGAGGCCGCGCGATGAGTTGGCTGACACCTCAGTTGCTCGACATCATTCAGGAAGTGCTCAAGGCCATCGTCATCCTGCTTGCGGTGGTGGTCACCGGCGCCCTGCTGAGCTTCGTCGAGCGCCGTCTGCTCGGCTGGTGGCAGGATCGCTACGGCCCCAACCGGGTCGGCCCGTTCGGCATGTTCCAGATCGCTGCGGACATGCTGAAGATGTTCTTCAAGGAAGACTGGACGCCACCGTTCGCCGACAAGGTGATCTTCACCCTGGCCCCGGTGATCGCCATGGGCGCGATGCTGATCGCCTTCGCGATCATCCCGATCACGCCCAACTGGGGCGTGGCGAACCTGAACATCGGCATTCTGTTCTTCTTCGCCATGGCGGGTCTGTCGGTATACGCCGTACTGTTCGCCGGCTGGTCGAGCAACAACAAGTTCGCCCTGCTCGGCAGCCTGCGCGCGTCGGCCCAGACCATTTCCTACGAAGTGTTCCTGGCCCTGGCGCTGATGGGCATCGTCGCCCAGGTCGGCTCGTTCAACATGCGCGATATCGTCGACTACCAGGCGCAGAACCTGTGGTTCATCATTCCGCAGTTCTTCGGCTTCTGCACCTTCTTCATCGCTGGTGTGGCCGTGACTCACCGTCACCCCTTCGACCAGCCTGAAGCGGAGCAGGAACTGGCCGACGGCTACCACATCGAGTATGCCGGCATGAAATGGGGCATGTTCTTCGTCGGTGAATACATCGGCATCGTGACCATTTCCGCCCTGCTGGTGACCCTGTTCTTCGGCGGCTGGCACGGCCCGTTCGGCATCCTGCCGCAGATCCCGTTCTTCTGGTTCGCGATCAAGACCTGCTTCTTCATCATGATCTTCATCCTGCTGCGCGCCTCCATCCCGCGCCCACGGTATGACCAGGTCATGGCCTTCAGCTGGAAGTTCTGTCTGCCGCTGACCCTGATCAACCTGCTGGTGACCGGCGCCGTTGTGCTGGCCACGGCCCAGTAAGGAGAAAAAGCGATGTTCAAATACATATGGGACGTACTGGTCGGTACCGCGACCCAGTTGCGCAGCCTGGTGATGGTCTTCGGCCATGGCTTCCGCAAGCGCGACACCCTGCAATACCCGGAAGAGCAGGTTTACCTGCCGCCACGCTACCGGGGGCGCATCGTGCTGACCCGCGACCCCGACGGCGAAGAGCGCTGCGTGGCCTGCAACCTGTGCGCCGTGGCCTGCCCGGTGGGCTGCATCTCGCTGCAGAAGGCGGAAACCGAGGACGGTCGCTGGTACCCGGACTTCTTCCGCATCAACTTCTCGCGCTGCATCTTCTGCGGCCTGTGCGAGGAAGCCTGTCCGACCACCGCGATCCAGCTCACCCCGGATTTCGAGATGGGCGAGTACAAGCGTCAGGATCTGGTCTACGAGAAAGAGGATCTGCTGATCTCCGGCCCTGGCAAGAACCCGGACTACAACTTCTACCGCGTGGCCGGCATGGCCATTGCCGGCAAGCCCAAGGGCGCCGCGCAGGATGAAGCCGAGCCGATCAACGTCAAAGGGTTGTTGCCATAATGGAATTCGCCTTCTACTTCTCTGCCGGGGTCGCGGTTGCCTCGACCCTGGGCGTGATCACCAGCAAGAACCCGGTGCACGCCCTGCTCTACCTGATCATCTCGCTGCTGGCCGTTTCCATGGTGTTCTTCAGCCTGGGTGCGCCGTTCGCCGGCGCGCTGGAAATCATCGTCTACGCCGGCGCCATCATGGTGCTGTTCGTGTTCGTGGTGATGATGCTCAACCTGGGCCCGGCCTCGGTCGAGCAGGAACGCACCTGGCTCAGCCCAGGCATCTGGATTGGTCCGGCGCTGCTTTCCGCCGTGCTGCTGGGGCAATTGCTGTACGTGCTGTTCGCCGTACCGAGCGGTGCCACCATCGGCCATACCACGGTCGATGCCAAAGCCGTCGGCATTCACCTGTTCGGCCCTTATCTGCTGGCCGTGGAGCTGGCTTCCATGCTGCTGCTTGCCGCGCTGGTCGCCGCGTATCACCTGGGCCGCAATGACATCAAGGACGCTACGCCATGAACGGTATTCCAATGGAGCACGGCCTGGCGCTGGCCGGCGTGCTGTTCAGTCTCGGCCTGGTCGGCCTGATGGTGCGCCGCAACATCCTGTTCGTGCTGATGAGCCTGGAAGTGATGATGAACGCCGCAGCCCTGGCCTTCGTCGTGGCAGGTGCGCGCTGGGGCCAGGCTGACGGGCAGATCATGTTCATTCTGGTCATCGCCCTGGCGGCTGCCGAAGCGAGCATCGGCCTGGCGATCCTGCTGCAGCTGTATCGCCGCTTCCACACCCTCGATATCGACGCAGCCAGCGAGATGCGCGGATGAACTTCCTATTCCTGACGTTACTGTTCCCCCTGATTGGCTGGTTCATTCTGGCTTTCTCCCGTGGTCGCCTGAGCGAAGGCAGCGCGGCACTGATCGGCGTCGGCTCGGTCGGCCTGTCGGCACTGACCACCGCCTGGATCATGTGGCAGTTCAACAGCGCACCACCGGCAGGCGGGGTGTACACCCAGACCCTGTGGCAGTGGATGAGCGTCGATGGCCTGGCGCCGAGCTTCACCCTGTATCTGGACGGCCTGTCGCTGACCATGCTCGGCGTGGTCACCGGCGTGGGCTTCCTGATCCACATGTTCGCCAGCTGGTACATGCGTGGTGAAGAGGGTTATTCGCGCTTCCTCTCCTACACCAACCTGTTCATCTTCAGCATGTTGCTGCTGGTGCTGGGCGACAACCTGATGACCCTGTTCTTCGGGTGGGAAGGCGTAGGCCTGTGCTCGTACCTGCTGATCGGCTTCTATTACAAGCACGTGCCCAACGGCAACGCGGCGCTGAAGGCCTTCATCGTCACCCGCATCGGTGACGTGTTCCTGATGATTGGCCTGTTCCTGCTGTTCCTCAACCTCGGCACCCTGAACATTCAGGAGCTGATGGTGCTGGCCCCGCAGAAGTACGCGGCTGGCGATACCTGGCTGTGGCTGGCGACCCTGATGCTGCTCGGCGGCGCGGTCGGCAAATCCGCGCAGTTGCCGCTGCAGACCTGGCTGGCTGACGCCATGGCCGGTCCGACTCCGGTTTCGGCACTGATCCACGCCGCCACCATGGTCACCGCGGGCGTCTACCTGATCGCCCGCACCAACGGCCTGTTCCTGCTGACCCCGGAAATTCTCCAGCTGGTCGGCATCGTCGGTGGCGTGACCCTGGTGCTGGCGGGTTTCGCCGCCCTGGTTCAGACCGACATCAAGCGCATCCTCGCCTACTCGACCATGAGCCAGATCGGCTACATGTTCCTGGCCCTGGGCGTTGGTGCCTGGGACGCGGCGATCTTCCACCTGATGACCCACGCGTTCTTCAAGGCGCTGCTGTTCCTGGCCTCCGGTTCGGTGATCCATGCCTGCCATCACGAGCAGAACATCTTCAAGATGGGCGGTCTGTGGAAGAAACTGCCACTGGCCTACGCCAGCTTCATCGTCGGTGGCTCGGCCCTGGCAGCGCTGCCGCTGATCACCGTGGGCTTCTATTCCAAGGACGAGATCCTCTGGGAAGCCTTCGCCAGCGGTAACTCCGGCCTGCTCTACGCCGGCCTGCTGGGCGCCTTCATGACTTCGATCTACACCTTCCGGCTGATCTTCATCGCCTTCCATGGCGAGCAGAAGACCGAGGCCCACGCCGGTCATGGCATCGCCCACAACCTGCCGCTGCTGGTGCTGATCGTGCTGTCGACCTTCATCGGCGCCTGGATCACCCCGCCACTGGCTGGCGTGTTGCCGCAGAGCGCCGGCCATGCCGGTGGCGAAGCCAAGCACAGCCTGGAAATCGTCTCGGGCTGCATCGCCCTGGCCGGCATCCTGCTGGCGGCCATGCTGTTCCTCGGCAAGCGCAGTTTCGTGAATACCGTCGCCAGCAGCGCGCCGGGTCGCTTCCTGTCGGCCTGGTGGTTCGCCGCCTGGGGCTTCGACTGGCTTTACGACAAGATTTTCGTGCAGCCCTACCTGTTCCTCTGCCGCGTGCTCGCCCGCGACCCCATCGACGGTGCCATTGGCATCGTGCCGCGCCTGGCGCGCGGCGGTCATGGCGTGTTGAGCCGCAGCGAGACCGGGCATCTGCGCTGGTACGCCATCTCCATCGCCGGGGGCGCCGTGCTGGTGCTCGCCGCTGTGTTGCTGGCCTGACCGATGATCCCGAATACTTTTTCTAAGGAAACTCGCCCGTCATGATTCTGCCTTGGCTAATCCTGATTCCCTTCATCGGCGGCCTGTTGTGCTGGCAGGCGGAGCGCTTCGGCGGAACCCTGCCGCGCTGGATAGCGCTGCTGACCATGTCCCTGCTGTTCGGCCTCGGCCTGTGGCTGTGGGGCACCGGCGACTTCAGCCTGGCGCCTGCGCCGGGTGCCGAGCCACGCTGGGCCCACGAGTTCCAGGTGCGCTGGATCGAGCGCTTCGGCATCAGCATTCACCTGGCGATGGATGGCCTGTCGGTACTGATGGTCACCCTCACCGGCCTGCTCGGTGTGCTCTCGGTGCTCTGCTCGTGGAACGAGATCCAGAACCGCGTCGGCTTCTTCCACCTCAACCTGATGTGGATTCTCGGCGGCGTGGTAGGTGTGTTCCTGGCCATCGACCTGTTCCTGTTCTTCTTCTTCTGGGAAATGATGCTGGTGCCGATGTATTTCCTCATCGCGCTCTGGGGTCATAGCGGCAGCCCTGGCAAGAGCCGCATCAACGCGGCCACCAAGTTCTTCATCTTCACGCAGGCCAGCGGCCTGGTGATGCTGGTTGCGATCCTCGGCCTGGTGTTCGTGCACTTCAACCAGACCGGCGTGTTCACCTTCAACTACGCGGACCTGCTCAAGACCGAACTGTCGGAAGGCACCGAATACCTGCTGATGCTCGGCTTCTTCATCGCCTTCGCGGTGAAGTTCCCGGTGGTGCCCTTCCACTCCTGGCTGCCGGACGCTCACGCTCAGGCACCGACCGCCGGTTCCGTGGACCTCGCCGGTATCCTGCTGAAGACTGCGGCCTACGGCCTGCTGCGTTTCGCGTTGCCGCTGTTCCCCAATGCTTCCGCCGAGTTCGCGCCCATCGCCATGTACCTGGGCGTGTTCGCGATCATCTACGGCGCATTGCTGTCCTTCGCGCAGACCGATATCAAGCGCCTGGTGGCCTACTCCAGCGTGTCGCACATGGGCTTCGTGCTGATCGCCATCTACTCCGGCAGCCAGATCGCCCTGCAGGGCGCGGTGGTGCAGATGATGGCTCACGGCCTGTCGGCTGCTGCACTGTTCATCCTCTGCGGTCAGCTGTACGAGCGCCTGCATACCCGCGACATGCGCGAGATGGGTGGCATCTGGGCACGCATGTCCTGGCTGCCGGCGTTGAGCCTGTTCTTCGCCGCTGCCGCACTGGGGCTGCCGGGCACCGGCAACTTCGTTGGCGAGTTCCTGATTCTGATCGGCAGCTTCCCGACCGCACCCTGGGTCACCGTGATCGCGGCGACCGGTCTGGTGCTGGGCTCGGTGTACTCGCTGATCATGATCCACCGTGCGCATTTCGGCCCGGTGAAGAACGACAGCCCACTGCCAGGCCTGCAATTCCGTGAACTGAGCATGGTGCTGTGCCTGGCCGTGCTGCTGATTCTGCTCGGCGTTTACCCGCAGCC
The DNA here is from genome assembly GCF_013408425.1 of Pseudomonas flavescens. Classification (NCBI taxonomy): domain Bacteria; kingdom Pseudomonadati; phylum Pseudomonadota; class Gammaproteobacteria; order Pseudomonadales; family Pseudomonadaceae; genus Phytopseudomonas; species Phytopseudomonas flavescens. The sequence goes on from NZ_JACBYV010000001.1 coordinate 1,632,550, forward strand.
GGTGCTCGACACCTCCGCCGCCAGCATGCAAGGCGTGCAGCAGTGGTTCAGCGGCGCCCTCAATCAACTCGCTTCGGGCCAGTAGACGTTATGGAACATCACGCTGTGGAATTCACCACCCAACACCTGATCGCCCTGCTCCCGCTGCTGGTCACCTGCGCCACCGTGGTCGTGGTGATGCTGGCCATCGCCTGGAAACGCAGCCACGCGCTGACCTTCGTGCTCTCGGTGATCGGCCTCAACGCGGCGCTGCTGTCGCTGCTGCCGACCATCGGCGTCACCCCGCTGCAGGTCACCCCGCTGATGCAGATCGACACTTTCGCCTGTTACTACATGGCGCTGGTACTGATCGCGACGCTGGCCTGCGTGACCCTGACCCACGCCTACCTGGGCGAGGCGACGGTCGACGACGGCAAGACCAAGGGCTACCCGCGCAACCGCGAGGAGATGTATCTCCTGCTGCTGCTCTCCGCCGCCGGCGGCCTGGTGCTGGTCAGCACCGAGCACCTGGCAGGCCTGTTCATCGGCCTGGAGCTGCTCTCGGTACCGACCTACGGGATGATCGCCTACGCCTACTTCAACAAGCGTTCCCTGGAAGCCGGTATCAAGTACATGGTGCTGTCGGCAGCCGGCAGTGCCTTCCTGCTGTTCGGCATGGCGCTGCTGTATGCCGACGCCGGCAGCCTGAGCTTCGCCGAGATCGGTGCCAGTCTGGCCGGTGCCAGCGGCAGTCAACTGGTGCAGATCGGCATCGGCATGATGCTCATCGGCCTGGCGTTCAAGCTGTCCATGGTGCCGTTCCACCTGTGGACGCCAGACGTCTACGAAGGTGCTCCGGCTCCTGTCGCCGCGTTCCTGGCCACGGCCAGCAAGGTGGCGGTGTTCGCCGTGCTGCTGCGTCTTTATCAGCTCTCTCCGGCCACCGCCGGCGGCTGGCTGAACGACCTGCTGACGGTCATCGCCATCGCCTCGATCCTGTTCGGCAACCTGCTGGCTCTGGTACAGAACAACCTCAAGCGTCTGCTCGGTTATTCGTCCATCGCCCACTTCGGTTATCTGCTGGTGGCACTGATCGCCAGCAAAGGCCTGGCCGTGGAAGCCATCGGTGTATACATGGCCACCTACGTGCTCACCAGCCTCGGCGCGTTCGGTGTGATCACGCTCATGTCCACGCCTTACAATGGCCGTGACGCTGACGCGCTGTACGAGTACCGCGGCCTGTTCTGGCGCCGTCCGTACCTGACCGCGGTACTCACGGTGATGATGCTGTCGCTGGCCGGTATCCCGCTCACCGCGGGCTTCATCGGCAAATTCTACGTGATTGCCGCAGGCGTTCAGGCGCAACTGTGGTGGCTGATCGGCGCGCTGATTCTGGGCAGTGCCATCGCGGTGTTCTACTACCTGCGGGTGATGGTCACGCTGTTCCTGGTCGAGCCCAATCTGCATCGCCACGATGCCCAGTTCAACTGGGGCCAGCGTGCCGGTGGGATCATGCTGATTCTGGTGACCATTCTGGCCTTCATCCTCGGCGTCTACCCACAGCCGCTGCTGGATCTGGTGCAACAGGCAGGCCTCAGCGCCGCGCTCTGATCGCACTGCAACGAAAAATGGCTGCCACTGGGCAGCCATTTTTCATTCAGCATCCGAAAGCTGGCCGGGCACACCACGTAGCCTGCCGCTGAGCGAAGCGATGCGCAGGAAGACGAGTACCCTCACTCACGCGGCTACCGCCGCCGGGTTTCGCTTGGCTTCACCCAGGCTACCGATGAACGATGGTTCTGCCTGATAACGAAGAACGGCTGCCCTTGGGCAGCCGTTCTGGTTTGTGCGCACTCTTATTCGGGCAATCTGACGGTCTTCTTACCGGCGCTGAACAGGTTCCAGCTGGCGACGAACAATGCCGCTATCAGCGGGCCGAGAACGAAGCCGTTGAGACCGAACAGCGCCATGCCGCCCAGGGTCGAGATCAGGATCAGGTAATCGGGCAAGCGAGTGTCCTTGCCGACCAGAATCGGACGCAGGATGTTGTCCACCAGGCCGATTACCAGCACGCCGAACAGGGTCAGTACCACGGCCTGCCAGATGCTGCCGCTGAGGAACAGGTAAATGGCAACCGGAGCCCAGACGATGCCGGCGCCTGCGGCGGGCAGCAGCGACAGGAAGGCCATCAGCACGCCCCATAGCAGTGGGCTGGGAATGCCCAGCACCCAGAAGATCAGACCACCCAGGGCGCCCTGTACCGCAGCGACCACGATGTTGCCTTTGACCGTAGCGCGAACCACTCGGGTGAATTTGATCTGCAAGCGACGTTTGGTGTTGTCGCCCAGCGGGACTGCCATGCGGATATCCCGCACCAGTTCCTGGCCATCGCGCAGCAGGAAAAACAGCAGATAGAGCATGATGAAAAAGCTGATCACGAACTGAATGGTGCCCTGACCAATGGAGAACACCTTGGTCGCCAGGTACTGGCTGCCCGCCGCAGCGCCGCTGGAAATCTGCTCACGCAGGCCGTCCAGATTACCCATACCGATACGATCGATCTGCTGCTGCATGAACGCGGGGAGCATCTCCTTGGTACTGGTGACGTAGGCGCCGACATCCAGATCGCCCGATTCGATGCGCTGATAGATGCTGGTGCCCTCGGCAACCATCGCCGAGGTGATGAAGATCACCGGCAGAATCGCCACCAACAGGCAAATGACCAGCGTCAGCAAGGCCGACAGGTTGCCGCGCCCGCCAATGCGCCGGGCCATGCGCCGCTGCAGGGGGGCGAACACCACCGCCAGCGCCACCGCCCAGAACACCGCCCCGTAGAACGGCAGCAGGATCCAGATGAAAGCGATCGTCACCAGGACGAGCAGCAGGATGAAGGTTTTCTTTTCGAGGGAGGTAGTCGGCATGGTCGGATCACAGGAGGGGTATGCCCGTTAGTGTGCTGTGGTCCGAACAAAGTGCGAGAAACTTCTCGAGAAGGGCCTCCCTGCCCACGTTACTCAGATTCTGAACTGGCGTACCAGTTGCTCCAGGCCCTGCCCCAGCTGTGCCAGGCTGCGTGCGGTCTGCGCGCCCTGGCGGGTTTCGTCGGCGACGCTATCCACTGCGCCGGCAATCTGATGCACGCTGCGGTTGATCTCTTCGGCGACGGCGGTCTGCTCTTCGGCGGCGCTGGCGATCTGCGCGTTCATGGCGTTGATGGTGCCGATCAGCCCGGCGATGGCGTCCAGCGAGGTGCCGGCCTTGTTGGCCTGTTCGCTGGTGATATCGCCGGCATCGCTGGACTGGCGCATGGCGTTGACCGCATCGCGGGTGCCGCTCTGCAGGCGGTCGATCATGCCCTGAATCTCCTGGGTGCTTTGCTGGGTACGGCTGGCCAGCGCCCGAACCTCATCGGCGACCACGGCGAAACCTCGGCCAGCCTCACCCGCACGCGCCGCCTCGATGGCCGCATTGAGGGCCAGCAGGTTGGTCTGTTCGGCGATCGAGCGGATCACGTCGAGCACGCTGACGATGGAGTGCACGTCCTTCTGCAGGTTGTCGAGTGAGGTGCCGCTGCCGCGAATGTCGCCAACCAGAGAGTGGATGCGGGCGATGCTGCCGTCGACCACCTGCTTGGCCGCCTGCCCTTCACGATCGGTCTGCTGGGCAGCCTCAGCCGCACCCTGGGCGCTTTTCGCCACCTCGTGGGCAGCAGCGGACATCTCGTTGATCGCCGTGGCAACCTGATCCGTCTCATGGCGCTGACGCTCCATGGCCTGTTCGGAACGTTGCGCCTGGGCGGCAACCTGGCCGACCAGTTCGGTCAGTTGCCCGGTCATGTCGACGATCTGCCGTACCAGGCCATGCACCTTGTCGACGAAACGGTTGAACGAGCCGGCCAGCTCGCCCAGCTCGTCGCGGCTGGTTACCGGCAGGCGACGGGTCAGGTCGCCGTCGCCAGCCGCGATGTCGTCCAGATTGGCCTTGATCTGCTGCAGGGGGCGCAGGAAGGTGTTGGCGAGAATCGCCCCGATCACGCCGAATACCACCAGCAACACCACGGCGATTACCAGAATGCTGGTGATGATGGTGCTCACGCGCTGATCGATGCCCTCGCGAACGGTCGCGATCTGCGCCTCCACACCGTCCAGATTGATCGCCGTGCCCAGGGCCATGTCCCACTTCGGCAGGTAATAGCTGTAGGCGAGCTTGGGCACCTGAATCGATTCGTTGCCCGGCAGCGGCGAGGAATAGTTGACGTAGTTGCTGTTGTCCTTGGCGACGCGCACCAGCTCGCGGTTGACGTAGACGCCGTTGACGTCACGCCGATCGTTGAGGCTCTTGCCGACATCCACGGGGCTGTCGCTTCTGAACAGCCGGACCACGTTGGAGTCATGCCCGAAGAAGTAACCATCCTGGCCGTACTTGATCTTCGACAGGATGGCGATGGCCTGCGCTCGGCTGGCCAGATCCCCCTGGGCAGCGGCATCGTAGAGCGTCTGTACGGCGCCCATGGCGATCGAGCTGTAGTTCTTCAGTTCGTTGCGCTTCTCGTCCAGCAGGCGAGCACGGGTCTCGGTGACCTCCTGCTCCGCCAGACCGTACAGCACCTTGGCGGCAGCGCCGCTGAGCACCAGGGCGAACAGCAGAACCGGAACCAGTGCCAACAGCACGACTTTGGACTTCAAGGTCAGGCGCATTTTTATTTTCCTTGTGGCCAGGCGAAGCCAAGGGGAGAAGGCTTCTACTCAGGTCATCGGCAGGCCCCAGCGAAACCTTAAGCTCGCCAGTGGCCGTCTGGAAATTGCGCCTGCGGCTTTACAGCACCATCGCCGCAACCCAGCCGAACACCAGCAGCGGCAGGTTGTAGTGCAGGAAAGTGGGCACCACGGTGTCCCAGATATGGTTGTGCTGGCCGTCGACGTTGAGGCCGGCCGTCGGGCCGAGGGTCGAGTCCGACGCAGGCGAACCGGCATCGCCGATGGCGCCGGCAGTGCCGACGATGCACACCGTGGCCAGCGGGCTGAAGCCCAACTGCACGCACAGCGGCACGAAGATCGCGGCAATGATCGGCACCGTGGAGAACGACGAGCCGATGCCCATGGTCACCAGCAGGCCGACCAACAGCATCATCAGCACACCCAGGCCCTTGCTGTCGCCGATCCATTCGGCGCTGGCGTCTACCAGCCCTTTCACCTCTCCCGTCTCGCGCATCACTTCGGCGAAACCCGAGGCGGCGATCATGATGAAGCCGATCATCGCCATCATCTTCATGCCTTCGGTGAACAGGTCGTCGGTTTCCTTCCAGCGCACGATGCCCGAGGCGGAGAACACCACGAAACCGAGCAGCGCGCCGATGATCATCGAGTCGAGCCACAGCTGTGCGCCGAACGCGATGGCCACCGCAATACCTGCCACGGCCAGGCTACGGCGGTTGTAGGCGACATCCACACGTTCGGTTCGCTCGACCAGGGCCAGGTCGTAACTGCGCTTGCGCCGATAACTGTACAGCGCCAGCAACAGGCCGGTGACCATGCCCATGGCCGGGATCAGCATGGCGTGGCTGACGTTCACACCGGTCACGTCCACGCCACTGCGCACCACGTTGGCGAGCAGAATTTCGTTGAGAAAGATGTTGCCGAAGCCTACCGGCAGGAACATGTAGGGAGTGATCAGGCCGAAGGTCAGCACGCAGGCGATCAGCCGGCGATCGAGCTGCAGGCGAGTGATGACATAAAGCAGCGGTGGTACTAGCAGCGGAATGAAGGCGATGTGAATAGGCAGGATATTCTGCGAGGAGATCGCTACCACCAGCAGTAGTCCCACCAGCATCCACTTCAGCGAACCGCTGCCACCACCGCGTGCGTCCTGACGGCCGACCAGCACCAGCGCCTTGTCGGCCAGGGCATGGGCCAGCCCGGATTTGGCGATGGCCACGGCGAAGGCGCCCAACAGAGCATAGGAAAGCGCCACGGTAGCGCCGCCGCCCAGGCCCTTGTTGAATGCTGCAAGGGAGCCTTCGATGCCCAGACCACCGATCATTCCGCCAGCCAGCGCGCCGACGATCAGCGCTACCACCACGTGGACCCGGCAAAGGCTGAGGATCAGCATGATGCCGACGGCGGCGATAACTGCGTTCATTGATGGCTCCTGGAATCGCCGCGCAAGCCACGGCCCATTGGGTGACCGCCAAGGAGCGGCAGGCCACAAAAAGCGTCGCACTCTGCCGGAAGCTGACCTGGGTGTCAAAAAACCGAGCGTGCGCTTGCAGCTGGATCGATGCGGCCGATTCGAGAACGGTTCTAAGCAAATAGCACAAACGTCCTTTGCGATTTCAGTCGCGAAGGTTAGCCTCACGCCTTTTACCCATGGAGGATGCACATGCTCGATATCGTTCTGGTTGCCGGCTCAAGCCGCCCTGACAGCCAATCCGCGAAGGTTGCCCATTTTCTGCGTCAGCGTCTGATTGCACTGGGCAAGACCCGCGCCGAGCTGAGCCAGGTCATCGATCTGGGCACCGGCCCCCTGCCCTTGTGGCCAGCCGAAGACAACGGCACCTGGCCGGATTACAGCCAGCGCCTGAAAAGCGCCGATGCGGTGGTGGTGATCGCCCCCGAGTGGAACGGCATGGCCGGGCCGGCGATCAAGAACTTCTTCATCTACGCCAGCAAGGCCGAGCTGGCCCACAAGCCGGGTCTGCTGGTGGGGGTCTCTTCGGGCATTGGCGGCGGCAGCCCGATCGCCGAGCTGCGCAGCTCGAGCTACAAGAACTGCCGCGTCAACTACCTGCCGGAACACCTGATCATCCGTCAGGTGACCAAGGTGCTCAACGACGAACAGCCAGCCAGCGAAGACGACGGCCGCATTCGTGCACGTATCGACTACGCTCTGGACATCCTCGCCCAGTACGGTGAAGCGCTGAAGCCGGTACGGGCCAATATCGACCTGAGCGATCCGGCGTTCACCAACGGCATGTAAGCAACAGCGAGGTATTCGTCGATCGATGCCTCGCACTGCAACCAGGCCATGAGCCGGGTTGGGACCGAGGAAAACTCTGGTCACAACGCTCAGTGCAATAGCGATCAGCGGCCGCGCAGCGGCAACTCGATTCTCACCCGCAGCCCACCCAGATCACTGTCGTGCAACGATATCGTGCCGCCCCAGGCGTCGACGATATCACGCACGATGCCCAGCCCCAGGCCGTGCCCGGCGGTCTGCTCATCCAGACGAATGCCGCGGCTGAGCACCTCCTCGCGCCGCTCGCTGTCGATCCCCGGGCCATCGTCGTCGACATCCATCACGTAGGCGTCGGCCGTGCGCCCGATATGCAGGCGCACCTGGCTGTCTGCCCACTTGCAGGCGTTGTCCAGCAGGTTGCCGAGCAGTTCCAGCAGATCTTCGCGGTCCCGTGGCAGACGCAGGTCCGGCGGCGAGGCCTGCCAGCTCAGGTCCAGGCCGCTATCGTGGATCATGCCCAGGGTGGCGAACAGCCCAGGCAACTCTTCTCTGCAATCGAAATGCGCGCCGGGCAAGGCCTCTCCGGCCAGCCGGGCACGGCCCAGCTCGCGGGCGATACGCTGCTCGATCTGCTGCAGGTGTTCGATCAGGTTGTCGCGCAGCTCCGGATGGGCGCGCAGTTCGTCCCGCGAAGCCAGGTTGACCAGCACCGCCAGCGGCGTTTTCAGGGCATGCCCGAGGTTGCCCAGGGCATTGCGTGAACGCTTCAGGGTTTCTTCGGTGTGGGCCAGCAGATGGTTGATCTGCTCGACCAGGGGCTCGAGTTCCTCGGGTACCCGCTCATCCAGTTCCGAACGCTGGCCTTGCTGGAGTTGGGCGATCTGCACCCGGGTCTGCTCCAGCGGGCGCAGTGCGCGGCTGACGGCAAGCCGTTGCAGCAACAGGATCAAAGCCAGGCTGCCCAGGCCCAGGCCCAGGCCGATGCGCTGCACGCGCCGGAAGCTTTCCAGAACCGGTGTGTAATCGCGAGCCACTGAAATGTTCAGTTGCTGGCCAAAACGCCGGTAATCGCCGCGAAATGTCACCAGCAATTGCCCCTGGGGGCCATCCTGCAGCTCGGGCTGCAGGCCATCCACATCGCTGGGCTGCAATTCGCTGTCCCACAGCGAACGTGAACGCCAGCTCTTGTCGGCGAAGTCGATGCGAAAATAAAGGCCGGAGTATGGGCGCTGGAACGCCGCACTGAGCCGCGACTCATCCAGCTGGATGCCGGAGGGCCCTCGCACCAGTGCAACGAGAAGCGATTGCGCCTCCTCCTCCAGGCCGGACTGCATGTAGCGCCGCAGGCTGTTGTCGAACAGCCACAGGCAGGTCTGCGCCAGCAGCAGGCCGATGATCAGCAGGACGCTGATCAGGCCGAGACTCAGGCGCCGCTGTATCGACCTCAAGCGGCGCTACCGCTGAACCGGTAGCCCTGGCCGCGTCGGGTTTCGATCACTTCGCGGCCGAGCTTGCGGCGCAGGTGATTGACGTGAACCTCGATGACGTTGGAGTCACGCTCGGTTTCACCATCGTAGAGGTGCTCGGCCAGGTGACTCTTGGAGAGGATCTGCCCGGCGTGCAGCATGAAGTAGCGCAGCAGGCGAAACTCCGCAGCGGTCAGCTCGATCTCCTGCTCGCCACGGCTGACGCACTGCCGGCCTTCATCCAGATGCAAGCCGGCAGCCTGCAACTGTGGCTGGTTGGCCAGCCCGCGGGCACGGCGTAGCAGCGCCTGAATGCGCAACTGCAGCTCTTCGGGGTGAAACGGCTTGGTCAGATAATCGTCGGCACCGACCTTCAGCCCTTCGATACGCTCGGCCCAGGAGCCACGAGCGGTGAGCACCAGCACCGGGGTGGCGAGGCCACCCTTGCGCCATTCCTGCAGCACCTCTAGCCCCGGCTTGCCAGGCAGGCCGAGGTCGAGAATGATCAGGTCATAGGGCTCGCTGGCCCCCTGATAGACGGCATCGCGGCCATCGGCCAGCCAGTCGACCGCATAGCCCTGGCGGGTCAGCGAAGCGATCAGCTCATCGGCGAGCGGTACATGGTCTTCCACCAGCAACAGGCGCATGTCAGTCGTCTACCTCATCCTTCAGTATCCGCCCGTCGTGGGCGTCCAGTTCCAACTCGCGAACCACGCCCTCCCGGGTCAGCAGTTCCACTTCGTAAACGAAGACATCGTCCTCTTCCTCCAGCTCGGCCTCGAGCAGGGTCGCGCCGGGATAACGCTCCAGCGCTTCACGCATCAACTGGTCGAGCGGCAGGATCACGCCGCTCAAGCGCAGATCCCGCGCCTCGTCCTGATCGAGGTCACGCGCACTGGCGGCGCAAGTCAGCGTCACCAGCAGCATGATGGAAATGAAGCGTAAAAGCGGATTGCCTTTCATCAATCATCCTGATGGTTCTTGAGGATGGTGCCATTGGTCGCGTCGAGTTCGACATCCCATTTGCGGTTCTGGGCGTCACGCACTTCTACCTGATAGAGGTAGCGACCATATTCTTCCTCGAGTTCGGTGCCCTCCAGTTTACCGCCCGGATGCTCGGCAAGGGCAGCCTCATTGAGTTTTTCGAAGGACTGGATGGTACCGGCGTCACGCAGCTTGAGTGCCTCGTCCGGACCCAGGTCACGGGCCTGGGCGATCCCGGCGGTGGCGATTAGAGCGGCAGCGGCGAACAATGCGGTCAATTTCTTCACGGTTAACTCCTTGGTGAACTGTTTCGACGGTGTTCAGATTAAGGGAAGCGACTTAACTCAAACTGAATTGCTGCACAGACCGGCCGGCACCGCACGCCTTATACTGGCGCCTTGCCGCCGGAGCCCCCCATGAGCGCCATTCAGATCAAGTACCCTGCCCTTACCCTCAAAGCGGGCCGCCGTGCCTTGGCGCGCATTCGCGAGCGTCATCTGCAGCCAGCGGATGTCGGCACCCTGCCCGGTGCCGCAGGTGGCCCCAAGGCGCTGGGCATCCAGGGGCTGGATATCGCGCTGTTCGGCGACTGGCTGGCGCGTGCCCCGCGGGAGCGCTCGCTGATCGGCGCCTCGATTGGCTCCTGGCGCTTCGCCAGTGCGTGTCTGCCAGAGCCAGCGGTGGCCTTGCGACGCCTGGGCGAGCTGTACACCGGCATGCGCTTCGCCAAGGGCGTGAGCATGCTCGAAGTGTCCCGGCGCTGTGCGCAGATGCTCGATGAACTGCTGCAGCAGCAAGATGCTGCAGTGCTCGACAATGCCCACTACCGGCTCAATATCGTGGTGGTGAAAAGCCACGGTCGGCTTGCCGAAGATGGCCGACGCGCGCTAGGGCTGGGTCTGTCGTCGGTGATGGGTAGCAACATCCTCGGGCGCCCGCGTCTGGCCCGCCACTTCGAGCGGGTGATTCTCCACGACGCGCGCCTGGCACCACCGCTGCACCCGCTCACCGATTTTCCTTCACGCTGCCTGCCGCTCGATGTCGGCAATCTGCGCCATGCCCTGCTGGCATCCGGCTCGATCCCCTTCGTGATGCAGGGCGTACGCGACATTCCTGGTGTTGGGCCAGGCACCTATCGCGATGGCGGCCTGCTCGACTATCACCTGGACCTGCCATACAGCGGTGACGACATCGTGCTGTACCCGCACTTCACCGATCGCGTCATTCCCGGCTGGTTCGACAAGGGCATGCCCTGGCGTCGCGGTGACGCCACACGCCTGCAGGATGTCCTGCTCCTGGCGCCATCGCGGGAATACCTGGCGCGCCTGCCCTTCGGCAAGCTGCCGGACCGCAAGGATTTCAGCCGTTTTCTCGGCGATGACGCCGGGCGTGAGCGCTACTGGCGCCTGGCAATGGACGAAAGTCAGCGCATGGGCGATGAATTTCTCGAACTGCTCGAGACCGGCAGCCTGGCAGACCGACTGCAGCCGCTCTAGGCGGTAGCGGCATGGACGCCGGAAAACCGGCAGAAAATCTTCCGCTGCGCTTAAGCGCTTGCCGTTGTTGATAAAAAATACGGAACCAAACGGAACCGAATACCCGGGTTATTTTCCTATTAACTGTTGGTGTCGTTTCAATGGTCGGTACGTAACTACGTACAGGAACCCTTGAAAACTTTGATGCTCGTCAACTTCACAATTTAATTTTCGGTTTTTTGAAAAATTAATTGATTCGGATGTGACTTGCAGGGCTCATCGAAACATCAACAGCTATGAACGTCAGCGTTAACACACGATGCTGACACTATGAATCATTGGGAAAACCTCGGAGAACCGACCCCATGAACGCTTCGCTGCGTTTCAATGATGCACTGCTGATTGCCGATCGTGCCTTTCAACCTTTTCACTGTGTCGCCTGGGCTCCCCAGGACGGTACCGGCGTGCTGAGCCTTACGGTCGTAGACCGCACCAGCACTCGCCTGATCGATCGTACGCAACTCACCAGCAGCATTTACAGCGATCCGCTAGAACTGGCCAAGGCACTGAAAAAGTCCCGTGACGAGCTGAGCAGCAAAGGCTTCGACCTCGCCCCGTGGAGCATGCCGGAATAGAGCGCCAGTCGCTGACTTTCGTTATTGCCATGAAAGTTGCCGCACTTCGGGTGCGGCAACTTGTCTCTGGATTGAAACATCCCCCTTCCGCGTTATCCGCCCCACTCACCGTATCGGTAAAAGACTGAACTTCCTGTCGTGTTCGGCTGGCTAAGTCTTTATCCGTCGCAACGAGCTGGCCGGCATGCATTACGTCGATGAAGTACAGCGGTTTCCGGTGACGTATTGCGTCGCCCTCCCCTTGGTTGGCATCACGCTCACCACCGTCTCCGTTGCCGCAGCGGAGGGCCGTCGATGAGCGATTCGTCGTTGATCCCCGAGCTACCCAACGACCTGCACTACGTCGATGACGGCGGCCCGGGGATCACCCGGCGCAAACTGCGCGGCAAGTTCTGCTACTTCGAGCCTGACGGTGAACGCATCCGCGATGCCGAGCAGATCGCGCGCATCAATGCACTGGCCATCCCGCCCGCCTACGTCGACGTATGGATCTGCCCGGATCCCAAGGGCCACTTGCAGGCTACCGGCCGCGACGCGCGAGGTCGCAAGCAATACCGTTATCACCCCCGCTGGCGCGAAGTGCGCGACACCGACAAGTACGCCAATCTGCTGCTGTTCGGCAAAGCACTGCCGAAACTGCGCCAGACGGTGGAGCAACACCTGATGTTGCCCGAGCATGGTCGGGAAAAGGTCATGGCCACGGTCATTACCTTGCTCGACAACACGCTGATCCGTATCGGCAACGTACGTTACGCCAAGGAAAACCGCTCTTACGGCCTGACGACCCTGCGCAACCGCCACGTCGAAGTACAGGGTAGCGCCATACGTTTCCACTTCCGCGGCAAGAGCGGCATCGAGCACGAGGTGGAGGTCAGTGACCGGCGCCTGGCACGCATCATCCGCCGTTGCCTGGAGCTGCCGGGGCAGCATCTGTTCCAGTACCTCGACGCGAATGGCGAACGCCATACCGTGACATCGACCGACATCAACAACTACCTGCGCGAGCTCACGGGTGCCGATTTCACCGCCAAGGATTACCGCACCTGGGCGGGAAGCGCTCTGGCGCTGACCCTGTTGCGTGAACTGGAGTGGCAGCCGGAGAGCTCGGCCAAGAAGCACGTGGTGGCGATGGTCAAGCAGGTTGCCGAAGAGCTGCGCAACACGCCGGCGGTGTGCCGCAAATGCTACATCCACCCGGCCCTGATAGATGCCTTCCACTGCGGTGAGCTCGCCGATTTGCGCCTCGCTGCGGCGCGCAAGGGGCTGCGATCAGAGGAAAGCCTGCTGATGCGGTTTCTGGAAAAGATCCCAGTGCCCTGAGCCCCTTCAATGTGGCGAGATATGTGGGAATAATGTCATTGCCGCCACTCTCTCGCCCGCGCACACTGCGTCCATGTTCCCCGAGGGATTGTCATGGACGAAAGCAGATGCATCGCCGCACTGGTCTACACCGACTTCATGAGTCTCGACGTGGTCGGCCCCTTGCAGGTATTCGCCTCCGCCAACGTTGAGCGCAATCGCCAGGGGCTGGGCGATGCCTACCGCTTGCTGATGCTCGCCGAGCAAGCTGGGCAGGTGCGCAGCTCTTCTGGCATGCGCATGGTGGCAGACGCCGCCTGGGCCGACTGTGACCCCGCCAGCCTGGACACCCTACTGATTCCCGGTGGTATCGGTGAAACCGTTCAATGTGAAAACCAGGCCCTGCTGAGCTGGCTGCGCGGTGCCGAGCCCAGCATACGCCGCCTGGGATCGGTCTGTTCGGGCGCACTGATCCTGGCGCGTACCGGCCTGCTCGACGGCCAACGGGTGACCACGCACTGGGCGGATATAGACGCCCTTCGCCAACACGATAAGTTACGCGTCGACAGCAACTGCCTGCACACCTACGACCCCGCTGGCGCCGGTGGCAACGGCCATCTGTTCACCTCCGCCGGCGTCACGGCCGGTATCGATCTGGCCCTGGCGCTGGTGGAGGCCGACCTTGGCCGCAGCATGGCACTGGCCGTAGCGCGCCGCCTGGTGATGTTCCTGCGCCGCCCTGGCGGCCAGGCGCAGTTCAGCGCCCTGCTCGCCCCGGAACCCAGCCGCACGCCTCGGCTTGCCGAGCTGCTCGACTGGATTCCCGCCAATCTGGGGGCAGACCTGTCACTGGAGGCGCTGGTCAGCGAAGCGAAGATGGCGCCACGCACTCTTTCCCGGGTTTTCGCCAGGGAGCTGGGCACCGGCCCGGCACGTTACGTGGAGCGCATTCGCCTGGAAGCCGCCCGCGCGCTGCTCCAGGACGCCCAGGCCTCCGTGGCGACGGTCGCACGCCTTACCGGCTTCGGCCACCCGGAGAACCTGCGCCGGGTCTTTCAGAAGCACCTTTCCATCAGCCCCCAGGAATACGCCGAACGTTTCGGCCAGGAGACATCCCATGCTTGAACTGCGCCCCAACTGCGAATGCTGCGACCGCGACCTGCCACCCGAGTCCTGCGACGCGCGCATCTGCTCGTTCGAATGCACCTACTGCAGCGATTGCGCCGACACCCACTTGCAAGGCCACTGCCCGAACTGCTCGGGCGAACTGGTCCGCCGCCCGATCCGCCCGGCCGCGAAGCTGCCTGCCAACCCGCCGTCGACGTTGCGGGTCTACAACCCCGCTGGCTGTGCCCGACCCGCCTGATCAATGAGGAATATGATGCTCAAGTTATTGGAGAAGCTTCGTGGCGACGGCGCGACCCTGCCCCTTCGCCCGAATCTGAGACAAGTGCTGATCGCCTGGCTGGGTGGTGTGCTGGCAATCGCTGTGATTGCCGGACTCGGCGACGTACTGACCCTGAGCTTGCTGTTGGGGTCCTTTGGCGCGTCGTGCGTGCTGGTATTTGGCTTCCCGGACGTGCCCTTCTCGCAACCACGCAACGTGGTATTCGGGCACCTGCTGAGCACATTAACAGGCCTCGTCTTTCTGCACCTATGCGGGCCACACTGGTGGGCCGTAGCGCTGGCGGTAGGTAGCGCGATTGCACTGATGATGCTGACCCGTACCGTGCACCCACCGGCTGGCTCCAACCCGGTAATCGTCTTCCTTGCGCTGCCAGGCTGGGATTTCCTGCTCTACCCGACGCTAAGTGGCGCCGTGCTACTGGTTCTGGTGGCATTGATCTACAACAACGCCAGTCGCGAAGCTCGATATCCCAAATACTGGTGATGCGCTCCGCTGCCCGTATTGCTGCACAGGCAATGGCGTTGTTGAGCCATCAGGCGCCGAAAACGGTCACCTGGTTACGGCCGTTGCGCTTGGAGGTGTAAAGCGCCTGATCGGCCCACTGCAGCAGTTGCAGGTGGTCGTGGCTGGGTTCGCTCAGGTCTGCCACGCCAAGGCTGATGGTGAAGGGAATCACCTGCCCCTCGTGACTGATCTGCAGATGCTCGACCACGCCACGCAGGCGCTCGGCGAAGACTCGCCCACCTGCACAGTCGACGTCGGGCAGCAATACCACGAATTCCTCGCCACCGTAGCGCCCGGCAATGTCGGTATCGCGGATCTGCTCGCTGACCACCTTGGCCAGGCCCTGAATCACCGCATCGCCTGCTTGGTGGCCATAGGTGTCGTTGACCTTCTTGAAATGATCGATATCGAAGATCACCAGCGAGGCACTGCTGCCGTAGCGACGATGGCGGGCATGCTCGCGCTTGAGCTCTTCTTCCCAGTGCCCGCGATTGTTCAGGCCGGTCAGTCGGTCGGTACGCGACAGGTGCTTGAACTGATCGCTCATCGACTGCAACTGGCGCTTGTTCACCGCGACGCTGGTAACGTCATAGATGATCAGGCACAGGTGCTCGATCTTGCTGTTGGTGGCCTGCAGCGGCAGCACGGTGGTGTTCTGGTACATGAAATCTTCCAGGCCGGTAATCGGCTGGTAGTTCTTGAAGCGCACCACATAAGGCCGCTGCTCCCAGATGGTGAAAGCCGGCGTGCCAAGGGTGGCGACGCTATCCACCTTGCGGCGAAACCAGCCTTCCTCGACCTCGGGAAACAGTTCGAAGAACGAGCGCTCGGCAGCATCCTGCGCGGTACGCCCGGAGTGATTCTCCATGAAGCTGTTCCATACCTCGACCCGGTAGTCGCGATCCAGCACCACCACACCGACGTCGATGCTCTGCACGATCGCCAGCAGCCAGTGGAACTCGTTGAAATCCATGTTCGCGACCATGTCTGTCATTCCATCAGGTAGGCGAGTTTTTTGGTCAGCAGCGGCACCGAGTCCTCGGTGAACAGCAACAGCAGGTCGAAGTGGATATTGTGCCCTTCGATGCTGTAACTGACTTCCACGGCGAGGGTCTTGCGCCAGCGCTGACCGTTGAGGCGGATCAGTTCGTCGATCGAGGCATGCTCACCGAGCACCTGCGGGTGGCCCTGGGAGAAGCTCACGTCGAGCTGCTCGGCAATGCCGCTCAGGCACGCGCCGATGATCACGCTGGACATGTCCAGGAGCATTTCCATGGACGAATAATTCTGCTGCTGCCACTGCATCAGCCTGGCCATGTCCCCTACTTCCGAGTCATGGAAGATGAGCAGGGCTTCACCGCTGATGCCGCCACCGATATAGCCCTGGCACACCGCAGTCAGCCCATTGCCGCGCTGGGCATCGGCCAGCGCCATGTGCAGCTCGCTGACTTCGAGAATGTTCACGTTGGGGATCGGCAACTGCACGAACACACCCAGTACCCGCGCCAACAGCGCTGCCGCCTGGCCCATGGCGACGTTGACCACTTCGCGGAAAGCGTCGCGGAACGATACCTTGGGCTCTCCCAGCGCCGCCACGGGTGCCGTGGCCGGCGCGGAGGGCGCGCTGAGGAAGCCCAGACGGTCGAGGGTCTGGCGCAGCAACTCGGGATCGGCAGGTTTTTTCAGAAAGGCCAGCGCGCCGAGCTCCTGAACCCGGCGCACGGCTTCTTCCTGAACGTCACCGGAGACAACGATGACCTTCTGGGCAAGACCTTCGGCCTTGAGCGCGGCCAGCACGCCATAGCCGTCGAGCACCGGCATGGTCAGGTCGAGCAGCAACAGATCGAAATGCGCCGCACGAAGCTGCTCGAGGGCTTCCTCACCATTGCTGGCCTGGCTGACCGTTACCGGCCAATCCGCGGGCAAGGCGCGCAGCAGTTGCTTGCGTGCCATGTTCGAATCGTCGCAAACGAGAAGAGATGCTTCCGGCATCGGTACGCCTCGAGAAGGTGAGCCAGTTCCGGCTTGTTACGCTGCGGTGAAATGCCGACAACGATGGCGCCATCCTAGAGCGTTCCTGACAATCTATAGCAGAATGCCATTACGCTTTTGTTTTTTTATCCTGCTTTCGTGAACCGTAGCACCCTGAAAACGGACAAGGCGACCGAAGTCGCCTTTTGCAGCAAGCCGATGATCAGTAGTACGCGTTTTCGCGATTGCTGTGATCGGTCACGTCACGCACACCCTTGAGCTGCGGAATGCGCTCGAGCAAGGTCTTCTCGATACCTTCCTTGAGGGTCAGGTCGGCCTGGCCGCACCCCTGACAACCACCACCGAACTGCAGTACGGCGATGCCTTCGTCGACCACGTCGATGAGTGTCACCTGGCCGCCATGGCTGGCCAGACCGGGATTGATCTCGGTTTGCAGGTAATAGTTGATACGCTCGTTGAGCGGGCTGTCTTCGTTGACCATCGGCACCTTGGCATTTGGCGCCTTGATGGTCAGCTGGCCACCCATGCGATCGGTGGCGTAGTCGACCACGGCGTCTTCCAGAAACGGCTCGCTGACGGCGTCGATCCACGCGGTGAAGCTGGCCAGGCCGATGGCCTGATCTTCCGGCTTCTGCTCACCGGGCTTGCAGTAGGCGATGCAGGTTTCCGCGTACTGGGTACCGGGCTGGGTGATGAAAACGCGAATGCCGATTCCCGGAGTATTCTGCTTGTTCAGCAGGTCTGCCAGGTAATCATGGGCGGCATCGGTAATGGTAATAGTGCTCATGGCAACTCCTCACGGTCATGTGCTGAATTGTACGCCAAATGGCGGCCCCGGACAAAGTCCTACTATTTTACTCAGGATAGCGCCTGAACACGGCCGCTGCCCGTGCGTTCGGCGATCCATACCTTGGCCTGCACGAAAAAGCGCTTTTCGATCAACTCGTAGCTGCCCCAGGACGCCAGGGCGATCAGCGGCATGCACGCGGCGATCACCACGTAGGGATTGAGATCCAGGCTGGCCTGCAGGTACCAGCCCAGCGAGAGCACGATCACGTGCAGCAGATACACCGAGTAGGAGCAGTCGCCCATTCGCGCCAGCAGGCGATTGTCCTTGAACCAGGGCTCCATGGCGATGCAGGCGGCGACGATAAGCGCACTCGGCACGCCCCAGTGCAACAGGCGCATGGTGTTGTCCAGGTGATAGATGGCCAGCAGCGAGCCGGCGATGAGCAGCAGTGGCAGCCACAAGCCCTGGCGGATCCAGCCGCGGTTGTAGACCATGCCCAGCAGCACGCCGAAGAGAAACTCGTAGACGATGCTGTTGCGGTAGAAATCGCTGACCCAGGGCTGCGTCGCCAGTAGCCCGAAAACCAGCAAGGTGCTGGTGATCAGCAGCAGGCGCAAGCGCTCTGGAACCATGAAGGCCAGCGCGAACAGCAGGTAGAAGAACATCTCGTAGTTCAGTGTCCAGCCGACGTTGAGCGTGGGGTACAGACCGAAACCAGCGGGGTTTTCTGCGGGGATGAACAGCAGCGACATCATCAGGTGCTGCATATCGAATGCCTGGGTCGGCATCACCGGGTTGGCGAAGGCGATGATCAGGGCGGCGATCAGCGAATACAGCCAGTACGCCGGGACGATACGCAGCGCGCGGTTGAGCATGAAGCGCCAGGGGGTGATGCTCTTGCCCTGGGTGGAGAGGTAGATCACCAGCCCGCTGATCACGAAGAAGATATCGACACCGACGGCTCCCTTGTCGGTGAACAGATAGCCCATGAAGCTATCTGCCTTGAAATCGAAGAACACCTGCATGACATGGTGAAAGACCACTACCCAGGCTGCCAACGCCCGCAATGCCTGCACTGAAATCAGCATAGAACCGCCATTCTCCCTCTCGTTGAAACCGATACGGGTGGCCCGGAATCAGACCACCACAAGGTCCGACCGCAGCGGTTTGAGAAAGGTCGAGAGAAATGCCCCTAGGTGCCCGGCAGGCCATGGCTGCCCGCCGGATTCCACGCTGCGCAGGTGCAGCTTGGAGGCGACGGCACTGGCGATGCGGCCCGTGCTTTACAGGCATTGCAGCGCTCGGCGCCAAGCGCTGCACGGGGTCAGAGGTTCTCGTAGCGATTCATGTCCAGCACGCCGGCTTCCACTGGGTCGTGCTCACGGATATGCGCGCTCAGGTCGTGAAAATACCGCCAGAACTGCGGATGGGTACGACGAATGCCCCAGCGCTCGACCACCTTGTCGAAGCTGGCGGAATTGTCGACCTGCTCCAGAGCGTCAACGAAATCCGCCACCTGACTGGCCGGCACCGAGAACATGAAGTTCGGGTAGCTGGTCATCACCTCCGGATAGAGGGTCAGGGTGTCCAGACGTGGCTGGTAACGCAGGTCCTCGCCAAGCATGAAGGCCACGTTGCTGTGCGCGCGGTTGCGCAACAGGCTGTAGACCTCACGGCGACCATTGCCAGCCTCGACACGTAACAAGGTCGCTTCCGGCAACTGGTGGATCACCTTGAGTTGCGAGGCAGGCCTGGAGGCCAGGCGACTCAGTGCCTGTTCCGCCTGCTGCAGGTCGGCTGGCAGGCCATCGCGATGGCAGTGCTGACCGGTACAACGATTGATCGGGTCAGGCCGTGCGTTGAGGGCGGCGAATCGCTGCAGCAACTGCTCGGCGAACTGCCGCTTGGGATCCTCGCCGGAGAGTGGCAGGCCACTCGGGGTTTTCCGGTCCAGCGGGTAGTAATCCATCCACGCCTTGAGCTTGCCGCTCTTCTGATACCAGTCGCTGAACAGCCCGGAGCGCGCGTCGGCTGGCATTAGGCGCAGGAAATTCTGCTCCGCTCCGTTGCGGATCAGGTCGAAGTACAGGCGAGTCTGCGCCTGATGCGAGACATTGCCGAATACATCGAAATTCACCACCAGTTGGTAGTAGGTACGCTCGAGCAGCGGGTAATCCATCCACCACAGGGTCTGCGGAATTTCACCGACCAGCCCTTTGCGAACCGAGGCGCTGTCGTGCTGACGGAAGATCGACAGCAGCGCGTTGTCGTTGCCGCGCCAGATGTGTGACCAGTCAGGCGCAGGCGCCTCGGCATAGCCGGAGGTGCGCAGGGCCTCGTAATCGTTGCGCTTGTTGCGGTAGGCGCGCCACAGGCCCAGCAGGTCGCCGATCTGGTCGAGCTGGCCAGGCATGGACAGCAACGGTGTCGTCTCGCCCCGATAAGCTGGGTCGGTGATGTACAGATCATGCTGCGGGTCCTGGAAGACCACCCAGAAGTTGTCGCGAATCACGTCGGTAGCGATCTGCCCACGGCATACCGGCCCGCGGATGAAGGTGCGCACGAAGTATTCGGCGTTATCGAGCATGAACTGATAACGCGCCTGAGCCGGAATCGCCTCGAAGGTTTCGAACGGGTTGGAGCGGCGCTGCACCCCGTAGCCCGGCACCACGCCCACCTGCCAGTCGCTACCGAAAAACAGCGATTTGACCCGGGCCAGCTTCTCGGCGCTCAGCGGGTAGGTGATGTGAGTCTTGTGGACGATCACGCCCTGGATCGGCATCAGGCGGTAATGGACGGTGGTACCGGGATCGTCATTGGGACGTCGGGTGGCGATGATGTCCACCGGCTGGCCGCTGGGCGTGCGCGAACGCACCAGCTGGAAGAAGTGCCCGGGCTCGCCACCTTTGAAATGCAGGTGCGCGAGAAACAGATGCTCATACAGCCAGCGGCTGACCAGGCCCTGCTCGTCACCCGGGGCGTTGAGAAAACGCTCCCACTCGGCGATCTGCCGCGCTTCGCCTGCACTGGGTTGCAATGCCTGCTCGTCGAGCGGCGCGCCCTGCTCCAGCCAGCGCTGCACCGTTTGGTAGTCCTGCGCGGTCAGGCCGGTGACCGCGAACGGCATGCCGGCCATTGGGTTCTTGGCCGCGAACGCCTCGAACTCGCCGGGCAACGGACACTGGTTTTCCCGGTCGATGCCAATGGCCAGGTCCTTGGGCAGCTTGCTGTTGGCGGGTAAAGGCGTAGCATGCCCGAGCTCGAGCATGCGCGCCATCAACGCAGCCTGGCCGCCCTGCTGTTCGAGTACCGAGTGGAAATCCTTGCGGCGCCAGGCCGGCTCACCGTGGGCGTCCATGAACAGCCGTGTGGTGGCCTGGGTCTTGGTGCGCGTGCCGTCATAAACGGTGGCCTTGCTGGCACCGCGCTCGACGCCCTCGCCACTGCCCAGGTTGAGCTGGCACGGCGCGTCGTAACAGGCATGACAGGCCACGCAGTTCTGGGTGAAGATCGGCTGGACGTCCCGGGTATAAGAAACCGACTGCGCCACCGCCAACGGGCTGATCAAGGCAAGACAAACACTCAACAGCAGCCGGTAGCGCATGGTCGCAAATCCAAAAAAATAGCCGGCCATTCTAGCCGTCTCGCTTGTGCTATCGCTATGCCTGCATCGAGCGAAAATGGCAGGTCCGCCCCCGCGAACATGAGCATATTTCATGCACAACCGCGCAGCGCAGAAAATCCGCCAAGGTTTGTTATCATCTGCGGTCTTGTCGTAGCCTCCCGTTCAGAGCCTTTTCCATGCCCTTGTCAGATCGTAACGCCCGCTTTCAAGCACTTCAGCAAGCCCTCAAGAATCGCATCCTGATTCTCGACGGCGGCATGGGCACCATGATCCAGAGCTACAAGCTGGAAGAAGCCGATTACCGCGGCGAGCGCTTCGCCGACTGGCCGAGCGACGTCAAGGGCAACAACGACCTGCTGCTGCTCAGCCAGCCGCAGATCATCGCGGCCATCGAGAAGGCCTACCTGGATGCCGGCGCGGACATCCTCGAAACCAACACCTTCAACGCCACCCAGGTGTCCCAGGCCGACTACGGCATGGAGTCGCTGGCCTATGAGCTGAACCTGGCCGGAGCCCGGGTGGCCCGCGAGGTGGCCGATGCCAAGACCCTGGAAACCCCGGATCGCCCGCGTTTCGTCGCCGGCGTACTGGGCCCTACCAGCCGCACCTGCTCGATCTCTCCGGACGTCAACGATCCGGGCTACCGCAACGTCACCTTCGACGAGTTGGTGGACAACTACACCGAGGCCACCCGCGGCCTGATCGCGGGCGGCGCCGACCTGATCCTGATCGAGACCATCTTCGACACCCTCAATGCCAAGGCGGCGATCTTCGCCGTACAACAGGTGTTCGACGAGGATGGCGTCGAGCTGCCGATCATGATCTCCGGCACCATTACCGACGCCTCCGGCCGCACGCTGTCCGGGCAGACCACCGAGGCGTTTTGGAACTCGGTCGCCCACGCCAAGCCGATTTCCGTGGGCCTCAACTGCGCCCTCGGCGCCGCAGACCTGCGGCCCTATCTGGAAGAACTGTCGAACAAGGCTGGTACTCACGTTTCCGCGCACCCCAACGCCGGTCTGCCCAACGCGTTCGGTGAATACGACGAGACCCCCGCGGAAATGGCCGCGGTGGTCGAAGAGTTCGCCGCCAGCGGCTTCCTCAATATCATCGGTGGTTGCTGCGGCACCACGCCTGGGCATATCCAGGCCATTGCCGAGGCGGTCGCCAAGTACCCGCCGCGGCCGATCCCGGATATTCCGAAGGCCTGCCGTCTGTCCGGCCTGGAGCCGTTCACCATCGACCGCAAGTCGCTGTTCGTGAACGTCGGCGAGCGCACCAACATCACCGGTTCGGCCAAGTTCGCCCGGCTGATCCGTGAAGAGAATTACACCGAGGCACTGGAAGTCGCCCTGCAGCAGGTGGAAGCCGGCGCCCAGGTGATCGACATCAACATGGACGAGGGCATGCTCGACTCCAAGGCGGCCATGGTCAGGTTCCTCAACCTGATCGCCGGCGAGCCGGACATTTCCCGCGTGCCGATCATGATCGACTCTTCCAAGTGGGAAGTGATCGAGGCAGGCTTGAAGTGCATCCAGGGCAAGGGCATCGTCAACTCGATATCCATGAAGGAAGGCGTAGAGCAGTTCAAGCACCACGCCAAGCTGTGCAAGCGTTATGGCGCTGCCGTCGTGGTGATGGCCTTCGACGAGGTCGGCCAGGCCGACACCGCCGCCCGCAAGCGCGAGATCTGCCAGCGCAGCTACGACATTCTGGTCAACGACGTGGGCTTCCCGCCGGAAGACATCATCTTCGACCCGAACATCTTCGCGGTCGCCACCGGCATCGAGGAGCACAACAACTACGCCGTGGACTTCATCGAAGCCTGCGCCTTCATTCGCGACAACCTGCCCTACGCACTGAGTTCGGGCGGGGTATCCAACGTGTCGTTCTCGTTCCGTGGCAACAACCCGGTGCGCGAAGCGATCCACTCGGTGTTCCTCTACTACGCCATCCAGAATGGCCTGACCATGGGCATCGTCAACGCCGGCCAGCTGGAGATCTACGACGAGATTCCCAAAGAGCTGCGCGACAAGGTCGAAGACGTGGTGCTCAACCGCACCCCAGGGGGCACCGATGCGCTGCTGGCGATCGCCGACAACTACCGGGGCGGTGGCGCGACCAAGGAAGTCGAGAACGAAGAGTGGCGTTCGCTGCCGGTCGACAAGCGCCTGGAACACGCCCTGGTCAAGGGCATCACCGCGTTCATCGTCGAAGACACCGAGGAGTGCCGTCAGCAATGCACGCGGCCGATCGAAGTCATCGAAGGGCCGCTGATGAGCGGCATGAACATCGTTGGCGACCTGTTCGGCTCGGGCAAGATGTTCCTGCCCCAGGTGGTGAAGTCCGCCCGCGTGATGAAACAGGCCGTCGCCCACCTGATTCCCTTCATCGAAGCCGAGAAAGGCGACAAGCCGGAAGCCAAGGGCAAGATTCTCATGGCCACGGTAAAGGGCGACGTGCATGACATCGGCAAGAACATCGTCGGCGTGGTGCTCGGCTGCAACGGCTACGACATCGTCGACCTTGGCGTGATGGTGCCGGCAGAGAAGATCCTGCAGACCGCCATCGCCGAGAAGTGCGACATCATCGGCCTGTCCGGCCTGATCACCCCGTCGCTGGACGAAATGGTGCACGTCGCCAAGGAAATGCAGCGCCAGGGCTTCACCCTGCCCCTGATGATCGGCGGCGCAACTACCTCGAAAGCGCACACCGCGGTGAAGATCGACCCGCAGTACAGCAACGATGCGGTCGTCTACGTCACCGACGCCTCACGCGCCGTGGGCGTGGCGACTCAGTTGCTGTCCAAGGAACTCAAGCCCGACTTCGTGCAGCGCACTCGCGACGATTACGTGGTGGTGCGCGAACGCACCTCGGCCCGTGCCTCGCGCACCGAGCGCCTGAGTTACGACAAGGCCATCGCCAACAAGCCAACGTTCGACTGGGCCGGTTACACCGCGCCGAAGCCGAGCTTTACCGGCGTGAAGGTGCTCGATGACATCGACCTCAACGTGCTGGCCGAGTACATCGACTGGACGCCTTTCTTCATTTCCTGGGACCTGGCCGGCAAGTACCCGCGCATCCTCACCGACGAGGTGGTCGGCGAAGCGGCCACCAGCCTGTTCAATGACGCCAAGGTGATTCTCAGGAAGCTGATCGACGAGAAGCTGATCAAGGCCCGCGCCGTATTCGGCTTCTGGCCGGCCAACCAGGTACGCGACGACGACATCGAAGTCTATGGCGACGACGGCCAGCCGCTTGCCACCCTGCACCACCTGCGCCAACAGACCATCAAGCCCGACGGCAAGCCGAACCTGTCCCTGGCCGACTTCGTCGCGCCGAAGGACAGCGGCATCAGCGACTACGTCGGCGGCTTCATCACCACCGCGGGCATCGGTGCCGAGGAAGTGGCCAAGGCCTACGAGGCCAACGGCGACGATTACAACTCGATCATGGTCAAGGCGCTGGCCGACCGCCTCGCCGAAGCCTGCGCCGAATGGCTGCACGAATGCGTGCGCAGGGAGCACTGGGGCTATCAGCCGGATGAGCACCTGAGCAACGACGATCTGATCAAGGAAGCCTACAAGGGCATCCGCCCTGCCCCCGGTTACCCGGCTTGCCCGGATCACACCGAGAAACGAACCCTGTTCAACCTGCTCGACCCGGAGGCCGACTACCACAAGGCGGGCCGCAGCGGCGTGTTCCTCACCGAGCACTACGCCATGTTCCCTGCAGCGGCTGTCAGCGGTTGGTACTTCGCCCACCCGGAGGCCCAGTACTTTGCCGTCGGCAAGGTCGACAAGGACCAGATCGAGCAGTACAGCGAGCGCAAGAATCAGGACATTACCGTCAGCGAACGCTGGCTGGCACCCAACCTGGGATACGACGAATGAGTGATCAACCTTACCTGCTCGACCAGCTGGAAACCGCCGACATGCTGGAGATCGACGGCCTGCATGTCTTCGACTTCCAGCTCGACGACGGGTTGCTCGACCAGGCCGAGGCTGCCGCCGAAGCCGATCAGCCGTTCGCCAGCGAAGCCACCGTCCTGACCATCGAGGTGCAGGACGGTCGTGAGCGCAAACGCTGGCAGTTCAGCTATAACGCAGTGATGGAGGCCGAGTATCGCTCTGCCAATGACAGCTGGACGCTGGGTGATCATCAGCTCCGCTGTTTTGCCGCGACCGCAGCCAGCAGCGACGACGAGTAGCAGCCCACCCTCAAGG
Organism: Pseudomonas flavescens; assembly: GCF_013408425.1. Taxonomy (NCBI): domain Bacteria; kingdom Pseudomonadati; phylum Pseudomonadota; class Gammaproteobacteria; order Pseudomonadales; family Pseudomonadaceae; genus Phytopseudomonas; species Phytopseudomonas flavescens. The sequence goes on from NZ_JACBYV010000001.1 coordinate 1,657,887, forward strand.
AGAAGCCCACGTGCTGAAGATGACCCGCATCGACCCGCCGCACTGGGCTCCCGACTACGCACGCCACGTGACCGACTACCTCGGCGATGATGGCGAGGCCAGCCAGCGGGCTTTCGAGCCGCTGCTGGAGCGGATTCACGCCAGCCTGGACGAGCGCATCAATGCGTTCGTCAACGACCCTCGGCAGTGCTTTGGCGATGAGGAGCAATTCCCCAGCCGCAGCCGTCTATCGGGCCAGTACTACATTGGCTCGCAAACGTTCGAAGGCTATCGCGATGACGGTGACTACCAACTGTGGATCCAGATCCGCTGCCTCGAAGAGGACGCTCACGAGTCGGCCGATTATCTCGGGCTGGAAGTTATCTGCAGCTTCACGCCCGCCACGGGTGAACTGCTTATCGAGGAAGGCTTCAATACCAGCGTGATTTAGGGCCTCGCCGCCAGGCTGCATGGCGAGACCTGGCGGTATCAGGACAGATCGGAAGACGAGCGGCGCACGATCTTGATGGAATGCTTCAGCGTCGGCTTGCGGGTGACGCTGATCGCCTTGCGGGTCACGGTATCGATGGTGATATTCCAGAAACCACTGCTGGGCACGGTGATCTTTGCCGGGAATTTATCGAAAGCCCCGCCGTGATAGGTATGCCGGCCACCATTCTTGAAGCTGCGAAAATTCGCGTCGCTCATCAGGCGGATATTGCAGGGTTGCGAGCATTCGATGACGACCAGGTCGTCTTCGTTGAGGTGCTCGCGCTGGTGTATGAACTTCATCAGGCGCTCCACGCGGTGTTTTCAGGGCGATAGCATGACTCACCAGCCGTCCGACAGCAAAGTCTGTGACTTTTCCAGGCCCAGATAGCTCGCCAATATGCGCTGCCAACTGCCGTCGCTGCGCATTTGCGCGAAGGCGTCGCTCATTCTCTGGCGCAAGGCTTGCGCGCCATCGAACCTGAGGCTGGCGGCGATATGGCTGCGCGTCTGGCTGAGTGGCTTGCCGAATAACAGCGGCGCCTCGTACCCCAACTCACGCCACAGATACAGCGCACGCAGGTCGATCTCGAACCAGGCGACCACCCGGCCGCTGTGCAGCAGCTGAGCAGCCTGCTGTGGATCGGTGACTTCGACGACCCGTTGCCCCGAGGTACGAATGGCATTGATATCGTTGGCTCTGGGTGTCCCCCCCATGACCGCTACCGGGCCAGCCTTCAGCGCCTCGGCCAGGCTGTTGTAAGGGTGATCGACGCTGGCCAGCACGTAGGGAGTGGGCAGCACGTCGAGCAGCCAGGCGAAATCGCCCTCACGCTCGGCAGTACGCCCGAGGTTCAGCACGATGCCGTGCTCATCGTCGCTCGCCTCGCTCAACACCCGGCGCCAGGGTACGCTGCGAAAAACGCATTGTTGCTCGGTACGAGCGCACAATTCCCGCATCAGATCGCCAAACAGCCCCGCTCGGTCGGCCACGCCATCGGCGAATGGCATCTGCCCCTGACCGACATAGATATTCAACGGCTCGGCTTGCACGCTGCCTGTACCCCATAGCGCACCGACAACCAGGAGTGCGCAGCCAGCCCGGAGACAGCGCGCCCTCACATCACTTATCCGCACACGCGCCCCCCTATCCGACCGCTCGGCTGCAGTGTGCATCAGGTGCGCAGAAACGCCAATCAGCCCAGTGCCGTATCCAGGAACATCATCACAGCAAATCCGCCCATCAATCCGAGTGTCGCAGGCGTCTGATGACCGTTGCGATGGGTTTCCGGGATGATTTCATGGGACACCACGAACAGCATGGCCCCCGCAGCCAGCCCCAGGCCGATCGGATAGGCGAGCGCATAGCTGCTGGACATGCCAACGCCAACCAGAGCCCCCAGTGGCTCCATCAGTCCACTGGCCGCCGCGATCAGCGCCGCCTGCCAGGCCGAAAGGCCGGTGGTACGCAGCGCCAGGGCGACCGCAAGGCCTTCGGGAATATCCTGAATGGCAATGGCGGTGGCCAGAGGAATCCCCACCTTCATGTCGTCGCCGGCGAAACCGACACCAACCGCCATACCTTCCGGCAGGTTGTGCAAGGTGATGGCGAAGACGAATAGCCATACGCGGTTCAAGCGTTCGCTCTGCGGCCCGAGCGGCCCGGTACTCTCGTGCTCGTGCGGGGTGAAGTGATCGAGGCCCAGCATCAGCAGGACACCAAGGGCCAAGCCGACCACCACGGTGGCGGCGCCGAGCATGCCGCTGCCGGTGATGCTTTCGGCAGCCTCCAGGCCCGGGATGATCAGCGAGAAGGAACTGGCGGCGAGCATCATGCCCGCGGCGAAGCCAAGCAGGCTGTCCTGGGTTCTTACGCTGATGGTGCCAAGCGCCAGCGCCGCCAACGCCCCCAGGGCGGTGGCGGCGAAGCCAGCTCCGCCACCGTATAGCGCATGACGCACACGCTCGGGGTGCCCGTCTTCGTATACGTTGAAAAGGCTGCTTATCAGTAACCAGAGCACGACCAGCAGGGCAACCGCGAGCCCGGCGGCGACCCAGGGCGATGCCCGCACCTGAGTGAGCCAGGCCTGCAGAAAACTGGTGGGCTGCGAAAGCGTTTGCATGTAACCCCTCTGACCGAATGAACGAAGACGTTGATATCCACTTGATAGCTGCGACAGCCCGATGATCCGCGGCGTTTCATCTTAACGTTGCATGCCGGCCGTCTAACCGGAGATCAGCGCACTATCTTCAAGCCAGGGTCGGCGTATGATCGAATCGGCATCCACCCGATCATCGGTTGCCAGCATCTGCTGACTCCCAGGCGATGGACATGCTGCTCGGGGTCACCGGACAGTCTGTTCGCCAGATCTGCAAGCGCTTGTTTTATCGGGCTATTGCGAACCATTCCCGAGTGGCGCCCGACCAGGGCGAGCGATTCGGCCCGGCCCCGGTGCTGGCTCGCCCCGTGCAGTTATGCATGCACTGTTGCTTAGTACCAAAAGTTCTTTTCATATATTAAAACGTCACTTTTGCGCATAAACCTGAACTGGTATCTTCCCCCGGCTCCGCCTGGAGTGCGCGGCCGTGCGCGCAGATTTGCTGTAACAGGTCATCGAGAACGTTGCGAGCGACGGCTAGCCAGGAACGGAATCAGTAAACGGACGGTTAACCGTCGCGACGCCGATTCCAATACCGCACAGCTGCGCGCAGTAGCCTTTCACCGATCTGGCAAGCAGCCTGATAACAGGATTCTCCATGTACGTATACGACCAGTACGACCAACAAATCGTCGAGGACCGCGTCAAGCAGTTCCGCGATCAAACCCGCCGGTATCTCAGTGGCGAACTGAGCGGTGAAGAATTCCGTCCGTTGCGCTTGCAGAACGGTCTGTACATTCAGCGTTTCGCGCCCATGCTGCGCGTCGCCGTCCCCTACGGCCTGCTGTCTTCCACGCAGGTGCGCAAGCTGGCACAGATCGCCCGCGATTACGACAAGGGCTATGCCCACATCAGCACCCGTCAGAACGTCCAGTTCAACTGGCCGGAGCTGGAAGACGTGCCTGAGATTCTCGCCGAACTGGCTACCGTGCAGATGCACGCGATCCAGACCAGCGGCAACTGCATCCGTAACACCACCACCGACCAGTTCGCCGGTGTTGCCAAGGACGAACTGATCGATCCACGCCCCTGGTGCGAGATCATCCGTCAGTGGTCGACGTTCCATCCCGAGTTCAGCCATCTGCCACGCAAGTTCAAGATTGCCGTCAATGGCTCGACCAGTGACCGTGCGGCCATCGAAGTGCACGACATCGGCCTGGAAGCGGTGAACAACGAAGCCGGTGAGCTGGGCTTCCGCGTAGCAGTGGGCGGCGGTCTCGGACGTACCCCTATCGTTGGCAGCTTCATCAACGAATTCCTGCCGTGGAAGCATTTGCTCTCCTATCTCGACGCCATCCTGCGTGTGTACAACCGCTATGGCCGTCGTGACAACAAGTACAAGGCGCGCATCAAGATCCTGGTCAAGGCGCTGACCCCCGAAGTGTTCGCCGAACGCGTGAACGCCGAGTGGGCGCACCTCAAGGACGGCCCGACCACCCTGACCGATGCAGAGGTGGCGCGCGTCGCCGCTCACTTCGTCGACCCGGCCTACAAGGCGCTGCAGGATCAGGACGCCCTCCTCTCAGGCCATGACGCCGAGCATCCAGGCTTCGCCCGCTGGCGCGAGCGCAACACCTTCGCCCACAAGAAGCCGGGGTACGTCGCCGTGACGCTGTCGCTCAAGCCGACTGGCGTAGCGCCGGGCGACGTGACCGACAAGCAGCTCGAGGCCATCGCCGAGCTGGCTGACCGTTACAGCTTCGGTGAGGTGCGCAATAGCCACAACCAGAACATCATTCTCGCGGACGTCGAGCAGGAGCAGTTGTTCACCCTGTGGGGCGAGCTGCGCGAGCAGGGTTTCGCCACGCCGAACGTGGGCCTGCTGACCGATATCATCTGCTGCCCGGGTGGCGACTTCTGCTCCCTGGCCAACGCCAAGTCGATTCCGGTCGCCGAAGCCATTCAGCGGCGCTTCGACAACCTCGACTACCTGTTCGACATCGGCAACATCGACCTGAACATCTCCGGCTGCATGAATGCCTGCGGCCACCACCACGTGGGCCACATCGGCATTCTCGGCGTGGACAAGAAAGGCCAGGAGTTCTACCAGGTGTCGCTCGGCGGCAGCGCCGGGCGTGACGCCAGCCTGGCGCAGATCCTCGGCCCGTCCTTCGCTCAGGACGACATGCCGGACGTGATCGACAAGATCGTCAACGTCTACGTCGAACAACGTACCGAAGAAGAGAGTTTCCTCGACACCTTCCGCCGTATCGGTGTCGCCCCGTTCAAGGAGCGCGTATATGCAGCGAATCATTAAGAACGGCCAGATCGTCGACGAAAGCTGGCACCTGCTGCCGAAGGAAACCACCTTCGAAGAGCTGTCCAACTGCGACGACCTGATCGTCCCGCTGGCACTCTGGCTGGAGCATGGCAACGCGCTCAAAGCGCGCGACGGCGGCTTGGGCGTGTGGCTGGATGCCGAGGAAGAGATCGAGTCCATCATCGATGCGCTGGACGATTTTCAGCTCATCGCGCTGAACTTCCCGGCCTTCACCGATGGTCGCCACTCCTCCTCCGCCTACCTGTTACGCACCCGCTACGGCTTCAAGGGTGAACTGCGCGCCATCGGTGATGTGCTGCGTGACCAGCTGTGGGCGCTCAAGCGCTGTGGCTTCGATGCCTTCGCCCTGCGCGAAGACAAGGACCCCGAAGACGCGCTGAAAGCCTTCGAGGAGTTCGCCGAGGTCTATCAGGCCTCCAGCGACCAGCCGGTACCTCTGTTCAGGCGCCGCGCCTGAAACCAGAAGCCCCGCCAATCGGCGGGGCTTTTTTCTGGGCGCTGTCCGCCCTACCGATCCAGCTTGCCGAACTGCTCGGCCAGCTCATCGATTCGTTCGGGAATCTGCGGTTGCCTGGAGAGGATGAAGGCTTTCTGGTTGCCCACCAGGGTCTCCAGAAGATAGAGCCTGTCACCCACGTCGACGCCAAGTTCCTGCAACGCCTCATCGGGCAGCCGTATGGCACCGTCGCCATCCCAGTCCTCGATCGTAACCGCCATCGTATCCATGGTATTTCCTGTATCGGTGAATAATCGTGCGGGGGGCATCGTTGCATCCTCTCCAAGGTGGCACAAGGCCGGTGACCGTTGAGGACTTTACCCTGAACCTAACTCGCGTCAGGTCATTCGTACCCATAGGCCTACCAAGGCCATGGGCGTCGAGCCAGAGCAACTACTACAAATCGCTCGGCGGCCCTTGTCTGCAATTAGCTGCGCACAACCGATGCGTGGCAGCCCTGATGAGGATAAAGCAAATGGCTTCGCGCAAAACCTCCACCCCGAAATCCTCCGCCGCCGACAGCGCCTATCTGAAAAGCGATAGCGCCGCCGCTGCGGCGCCGCCTGCCGGAACCGGCAAGGCAGTCATCGAACAGAAGCGTGCCACCGGCGAAACCGTCGACGCCATGCCGCACAACGCCAACAAGGCCGATGAATACGGTGAGGCCTCCAGCAAGCCGCGCCAGGGCGCTGCGGTCGGCTGCCCCTTCAGCGTGGGCGCCAGCACCGTCAGCGAGACCAATACCAACGAGAAGACCGGTGACGCGCCCGAACAGGGCGTCAATGCCGCCAGTGGCCATTTGCCGAGAGTCCGTGCCGACAGCGGCGGCCAGGGCATGACCACCAACCTCGGCGTGCCCATCGCGGACAATCAGAGCTCGCTCAAGGCGGGGCTGCGTGGCCCGGCGCTGCTCAAGGACTTCATCCTCCGCGAGAAGATCACCCATTTCGACCATGAGCGGATTCCGGAGCGCATCGTCCACGCTCGCGGCTCGGCAGCCCACGGCTACTTCGAGAGCTACGATTCGCTGCAGGACCTGACCTGCGCCTCGCTGTTCGCCGAAGCCGGCAAGCAGACTCCGGTCTTCGTGCGTTTCTCCACCGTGGCCGGCGAGCGTGGCTCCAAGGACACCGCCCGTGATGCCCGTGGTTTCGCGGTGAAGTTCTACACCGACCAGGGCAACTGGGATCTGGTGGGCAACAACATCCCGGTGTTCTTCATTCAGGACGCGATGAAGTTTCCCGACCTGGTCCATGCGGTCAAACCCGAACCCCACCACGGCATGCCGCAGGCAGCGTCGGCCCATGACACTTTCTGGGATTTCATCTCGCTGATGCCGGAGTCGGCGCACATGATCATGTGGGTCATGTCCGACCGCGGCATCCCGCGTAGCTACCGGATGATGCAGGGCTTTGGCGTGCACAGCTTCCGTTTCGTCAACGCCGCAGGGGAATCGCACTTCGTCAAATTCCACTGGAGCCCGAAGCTCGGCACCCACTCCCACGTGTGGGACGAGGCGGTGAAGATTTCCGGCGCCGACCCGGACTTCCACCGCCGCGATCTCTGGGAAGCCATCGAGGCCGGCGAGTACCCGGAATGGGAGCTGGGCGTACAGGTCATCTCCGAGGCCGAGGCGGAATCCTTCAGTTTCGACATTCTCGACTCGACCAAGCTGATTCCCGAGGAACTGGTACCCGTGCGCCCGATCGGTCGCATGGTACTGAACCGCAACCCGGACAATTTCTTCGCTGAAACCGAGCAGGTGGCCTTCTGTACCGCACATGTGGTGCCAGGCATCGACTTCAGCAACGACCCGCTGCTGGCCGGGCGCATCCACTCCTACGTGGATACCCAGATCACTCGCCTGGGTGGTGCCAACTTCCAGGAGTTGCCGATCAATGCCCCGGTTGTGCCGGTACACAACAATCAACGCGACGGCATGCATCGGCAGACCATCCACCGTGGTCGGGTGGCCTACGAGCCGAACTCCCTGGCGGGTGGCTGCCCGTTCCAGAACGGCGAGATGGGCTTCGTCCCCTTCCCCGAGCCGATTCAGGGTGACGAAGTGCGTGGCAAGCCAGAGAAGTTCGCCGAGCACTACAACCAGGCCAGCCTGTTCTTCAACAGCCAGGCGGACCACGAGCAACAGCACATCATCGATGCGCTGCGCTTCGAATTGAGCAAGGTGACTGTGCCCGGTATTCGTAACCGTACCCTGGCGATGCTGCGCAATATCTCGGAAACCCTGGCCCAGGGCGTCGCCGATGGTCTCGGCATGCCATTGCCGGAGCCGTTGCCAAAGGCCAACCCGCAGCCCATAGCGGCTGAAATAGAGGACTCTCCTGCCCTGTCGCTGCTGGCACGACCAGGCGATGGCAGCATTCGTACCCGCCAGGTGGCGATTCTTCTGGCTGCCGGTGTAGACGCCACTTCATTGCAAGCGGTGTCTAGCGCCCTGCAGGCCGAAGGCGCGGTGGTACGCCTGGTTGGCCCACGGGTAGGTCCGTTCAACGCCGCTGACGGCAGTGTCATCGAAGCCGACTGCTCGCTGGAAAACCAGCCGGCACCGCTCTTCGATGCGCTGGTGGTACCCGATGGCCAGGATGCCAGCACCGCATTGCAAGCGGATGGGCGCGCGCTGGAGTTCGTGCGTGACAGCTTCCGCCACGGCAAGAGCATTCTCGCCATCGGTGCCGGCACTCAGTTGCTCGAGAAAGCCGATGTGCCGCTGCAGAGCGCGCCTGCCGGGGTCTACGAAGGCAGCAGTGCGGATCAGGCGCTCATCGATCAACTGATCGCCGGTATCGCCCAGCACCGCCACCCATCCCGCGAGACCAACCCACCGCAAGTCTGATACCCGCACCATCCTTGCCCGGCACCCGCCGGGCTTTTTTTGCCCTGATCCGCGGCGCGGATCGACGCAACCCGCCAGAGTGCAGTTGACATGAAAACGCCCGGCGATACCGGGCGCTTCGTTCACAAAGCCGCTGACGTCAGTCCAGCCTGACCAGTATCCGCCCGACCTGACCACCTTGCAGAATTCGCTCGATCGCCTCGGGCAACTGCGCCAACCCCACTTCGCTGACCAGATCATCGAGGTTCGGCAGTTTCCACTGCAGCGACAGCTTGTCCCACATCGATGCCTTGACCACCAGTGGCAGCTCGACCGAGTCGACGCCCAGCAGATTCACACCACGCAGGATGAAGGGCAGCACGCTGGCCTGAAATTCGACGCCCGCAGTCAGCCCGCAGCAAGCGACGCTGCCGCCGTACTGGGTGGCCTTGAGAACGTTGAAGAGGATGTCGCCCCCGACCGTATCCACCGCACCGCTCCATTGTTCGCGCAGCAGCGGTCGATCGGAGCCTGCCTGCAGCTCGAGACGCGGAATCACCTGGGTGGCACCGAGGCGGGTCAGCAGTTCGCTTTCCTGCGCCTTGCCGGTCGCCGCCGTCACCTGATAGCCCAGCTTGCTCAGCAACATCACCGCGATGCTGCCCACACCGCCCGTAGCGCCAGTCACCAGCACCGGACCGTCGTCCGGGGCTAGACCGGCACGTTCCAGCTTGTCGACGCACAGGGCGGCAGTCAGGCCTGCGGTACCGAGAATCATCGATTCACGCAGTGACAGCCCCTGGGGCCGCTTGATCGCCCAGCCGGCGGGAATACGGATGTATTGGCCAAAACCGCCAGCGGTATTCATGCCGAGGTCGTAGCCGGTGACGATCACCTCGTCGCCCTCGTTGAATTCCGCGGCGCTGGAATGCTCCACCACACCCGCCGCATCGATGCCCGGGGTATGCGGGTAATGACGGCTGACACCCCGCTGCCCACTGGCCGAGAGCGCGTCCTTGAAGTTGAGAGAAGAGTACTGAACGCGGATCAGCAGCTCGCCCGCCGGCAAGTCGGCGACATCGCGCTCGACCACCTGCTGGGCGAAGGTGCCACTTGCATCCGGGGCTGCCTGTAGAGCGAAAAAACTCGTCATCCAAACCTCCTTCATCCGCCTTGGCGGAACGTAGCGGTTACCAGAAGCGTTGCTGACCGAGACGGCCTAGCCAGGTCAGTGCAAAGCGATCCAGCGCCACGCTGGCAGCCAGACCGACACGCTCCTGCAGGGATTTCTTCTGCACGAAGTGCAGTTGGAACAGATCGGCGTCGCGGGCACGCTCGGCCAGGTACTCGTCACTGGTTTTCAGCTCATCGACCAGCTGTTTTTCCAGTGCAGCCATGCCCAGCCAGACTTCGCCGGTGGCAATTTCATCGATCTCCAGCTGTGGGCGGTAGCGAGCGACGAAGTTCTTGAACAGCTCGTGGGTGGTTTCCAGGTCTTCCTGAAACTTCTCCCGGCCCTTTTCGGTATTTTCGCCGAACACCGTGAGGGTGCGCTTGTATTCGCCAGCGGTCAGCACCTCGAAGTCGATATCGTGCTTCTTCAGCAGGCGATTGACGTTCGGCAACTGGGCGACCACGCCGATGGAACCGAGGATGGCGAAGGGTGCGGAAATGATCTTCTCGCCAATGCAGGCCATCATGTAGCCGCCGCTGGCCGCGACCTTGTCGATGCACACCGTCAGCGGCACGCCGGCCTGGCGGATACGCGCCAGCTGCGAGGATGCCAGCCCGTAGCTGTGTACCATGCCGCCGCCACTTTCCAGGCGCAGCACGACCTCATCCTGAGGCGTGGCCAGGCTCAGCAGCGCGGTGATTTCGTGACGCAGGCCATCGGTCGCCGAGGCCTTGATGTCGCCATCGAAATCCAACACGTAAACCCGGGACTTCTGCTGCGGCTTCTTCTTGGCAAGTTTGGCCGACTTGGCTTCCTCCTTGCTCAGGGCCTTGAGTTGATCCTTGTCGAGGATCGACTGCTCCAGGCGCTGACGCAGTGCCTTGTAGAAATCGTTGAGTTTGACCACCTGCAGTTGGCCACCACCACGGCGACCACGGCTGCGCACTGCGACGAGGGCGACCAGTACGACGATGAAGGCCACCACCAGCGTGACCGTCTTGGCCAGAAACCCTGCGTAATCAGCAAGAAACTCCACACACTTCCCCTCTATCCAATCGATGGCCTCTCATAGAGACCTTGCGTTACCCAAGCATACCGGCGCCACCTGGGCACGGCCAGACAGCTTCGCGGCTTTCAACGGATGCATGCCATACGAATTCAAACAAACGTATGAATTTTCGTTGACAGCCTCGGGCCACCCTCCTACCCTCGGCAAACATTCAAGGTTCCCGGGTTGCAGCGGACGTGGGCAGCATCTACCTGATTCGACATGGCCAGGCTTCGTTCGGTGCAGAGGATTACGACGTTCTCTCGCCCTTGGGCGCGCAGCAGTCCAGCCTGCTTGGCAGCCACCTGGCGCAAACCGGGCTACGTCTTGATCGGGCGATCAGCGGCAACCTGCTACGCCAGTCCCACACCGGGCGGTTGGTACTCGAACAACTGGAGCAGGCTCCTGCGCTGGAAACCGATCCGGCATTCAACGAATTCGATGCAGAGGGCGTTATCCGCGCCCTGCTCCCGGCACTGCTACCCCATGAGCCGAAGGCCGTCGAGATCATGCGTGACGCCGCGCACAACCGCGCCGAATTCCAGCGCCTGTTCGTGCGGCTGCTGGAAACCTGGATAGGTGGCGATTACGACGCCCCGGCGCTGCAAAGCTGGCAGGCTTTCGTCGATCAGGTGGACGGCGGCTTGCAGCGCCTGCTCGGCAGTACAACATCCAGAGAGAAAATCGCCGTGTTCACCTCCGGCGGCACCATCACCGCGTTGCTGCACCTGCTGACCGGCATGCCGGTCGCCAGTGCCTTCGCGATGAACTGGCAAATCGTCAACACCTCGCTAAGCTGCCTGAAGTTTCAGGGCGAGCGGGTGACCCTGGCTTCGTTCAACAGCCACGCCCATTTGCAGCTGTTGAATACACCGTCGCTCATCACCTATCGCTGAGCTTCGGTCAACGTACCCGCGAGGGTGCAGAACACCCCGAAAACAAAGGAAACCACCATGAGCGTCGCAGACATCGTCCAAACCATGCAGGCCAAGTTCAACCCCAGCGCCGCCGAAGGCCTGGACCTGGTCTTCCAGTTCAATATCGAAGATGCCGACAACCACTACCTGATCGTCAAGGACGGTACCTGCGACGTCAAACAGGGCGACAGCCCGGACGCCAACGTCACGCTGATCATGGACAAGGAAACCTTCAAGGGCATCACCACCGGTGAAACCGACGGCATGCAGGCATTCATGGCCGGCAAGCTGCGCGCCGAGGGCGACATGATGCTGGCGCTCAAGCTGAGCGAACTGTTCCCGGTCTGAGACCGCAGCGACAGGTTCGGCAGCCAAAACCGGAGTCTTGCGATTCCGGTTTTTTTTCGTCTGCCAGGGACGCATCAGCGGCCTTGATCCGCTACCAACAGCCATATCGATAAGCCGGTGATGTGCTTGTGGCCCCGGGCCGGGCTGATTAGATTGGCCAGATCATCACCGCCAACGACAACTAGAAAGGGATAGGGATGACACTCACCGACCGATCCAGTGCCATTCGCCAGGGCGAGGAACTCGACGCCACTGCCATCGACGTCTATCTCAAGGCGCATATGCATGGTTTGAGCGGCACACCGCAAATCAGCCAGTTTCCCGGCGGCGCCTCGAACCTGACCTACCTGCTGCGCTATGCCGATCGGGAACTGGTGCTGCGTCGCCCGCCGTTTGGCAGCAAGGCGAAGTCGGCCCATGACATGGGCCGCGAATTCCGCATTCTCAACAGGCTCCGTGACGCCTTCCCCTATTGCCCACAAGCCTTCGTGCACTGCACCGATCCGTCGGTCATCGGCGCCGAGTTCTACGTCATGGAGCGGGTCGAGGGCATCATCCTGCGCGCCGATCTGCCTGCCGAGCTGCAGTTCACGCCTGCGCAGACCACCACCCTGTGCGAGAGCTTCATCGACCGTCTCGTGGAACTCCATCAGGTCGATTACGCCGCCTGCGGCCTGGCCGATCTCGGCAAGCCGGACGGCTACGTGGCGCGGCAGATCAGTGGCTGGAGCGAGCGCTACGATAACGCCCTGACACCCGACGCACCGCTCTGGCAAGAGGTCAGGCGCTGGTTGCAGGAGAAGATGCCGGCCGACCACCCGCAACCGGCAATCGTGCACAACGACTATCGCTTCGACAATGTGATTCTCGATCCTCAGGATCCCATGCGCATCATCGGCGTGCTCGACTGGGAACTTACCACCCTGGGCGACCCGCTGATGGATCTGGGCAACACCCTCGCCTACTGGATCGAGGCAGACGACCCACCCGCCGTGCAGATGATGCGCCGCCAGCCGAGCAATGCCCCCGGCATGCTGACTCGCCAGGCCTTCGTCGATTACTACGCGCAACGCGCCGGCATCGAGATCGAGTGCTTCGACTTCTATTACATCTACGGCCTGTTCCGCCTCGCCGGAATCGTTCAGCAGATCTATTACCGCTACTACCACGGTCAGACCGCCGACAAGCGCTTCGCCTCATTCGTGCAGATGAACGCATTGCTGGAACAGATGGCTCTTGGGGTCATCGCTCGCTCGTCACTTTGACGTCACCCATTCAGAGAGGCTCACATGTCCAAGACCCAGTTGTTCGACCTCGATGGCAAGATCGCCTTCGTATCCGGTGCCAGCCGCGGGATCGGTGAAGCGATCGCCCATCTGCTGGCCCAGCAAGGCGCCCAGGTGATCGTCGCCAGCCGCAAGCTGGACGACTGCCAGACGGTGGCGGATGCCATCATTGCCAAAGGTGGCAAGGCAGTGGCGATGGCTTGCCACATTGGCGAGATGGAGCAGATCCAGGCGGTATTCGCACAAATCCGCGAGCGCTTCGGCCGCCTCGACATTCTGGTCAACAACGCCGCGACCAACCCGCAATTCTGCAACGTGCTGGATACCGATCTCGGCGCCTTCCAGAAGACGGTCGACGTGAATATCCGTGGCTACTACTTCATGTCCATCGAAGGCGGCAAGCTGATGAAGGAAAGCGGCGGCGGCAGCATCATCAACGTGGCATCGATCAACGGCGTATCACCGGGTGAGTTCCAGGGCATCTATTCGGTCACCAAGGCTGCCGTTATCAGCATGACCAAGGTGTTCGCCAAGGAATGCGCGCAGTTCGGCATCCGTTGCAACGCCCTGCTCCCCGGGCTCACCGATACCCGCTTCGCCTCGGCGCTGACCAAGAACGAGACGATCCTCAACTTCGCCCTGCAGCGCATTCCGCTCAAGCGCGTCGCCGACCCGAGCGAAATGGCCGGCGCGGTGCTCTACCTGGCCAGCGACGCGTCGAGTTACACCACCGGGGTGTCGCTGAATGTCGACGGTGGCTTCCTGTCCTGAGGCTACGCGCCTTACTGCCAGTCCTGCAGCGCCTGGTGGGCGGCCTGGTTCATCGGCTGGGCCAGCAACCCGGTAGGCGTCAGGCTGATGTTGAATACCGCCCCATCGGCCATCGGCAGATAGGTTACACGGCGGGCCTGGGCATCGAACATGAACAGATCATGCTGGCCCAGGCGCAGCCAGCGCCACAGATCGACGCCATACAGGCTCTGGGTCAGCTCCACCTGGGTGTAGCGAGCCTGGCTCTGCTGCTCGATGGCCAGGAAACGGCTGTTGAGCTTCTCCAGGCGATAGCCCGGCTCGAGGCCGATCAGGTCCGCCAGCCCCTTCCATTGCAACAGGCGCGCATCCAGCTGCCACAGGTCGCCCTCCAGATTGACGCTGCGCTGGGCAGCGCCCTCGGTGATATCGACCTGATAGACATTGCCCGCACGATGAAAACTCAGGGTCAGCAGTGGCTTGTCCGCCGGCCATGGTTCGTAACGGCTCAGGTCGTAGGCCACCAGCCCGACCAGCACTGCGGCGAGCAGAAATACCAGCCCGCAGGTGCCGCGTAGCCAGGCCAGGAACCAGCGCCCGCCGAACAGGATACGCACCGCGACGAAGAGCACCAGCAACGCCAGCAGAGCCGTCGCCCAGGCAAGACCGTTGTACTGCATGGAATCAATTCCTTGTACGTGAAAATGTCGGCATTATGCGCAGCGCATTCGCATGCGAATAGCGCCGACACCGCACAATCGGATACAGGTCGCCTTTTATGTCCCTCCCGTTCGAAATGGCCGTCGATCCCACGACGTTGCTGCTGCTCGCCCTGGTTGCCTTCATCGCCGGATTCATCGACGCCATCGCCGGGGGCGGCGGCCTGCTGACCATTCCCGCGCTGCTCACCACCGGCATGCCACCGCACCTGGTGCTGGGAACCAGCAAACTCTGTGCGACCTTCGGCTCCGGTACTGCGGGCTATACCTTCTATCGGCGCAAGCTGTTCACCCCGGCCAAGTGGCGCAACGCGATGATCGGCACGGCCATCGGCGCCATTGCCGGTGCCGTGCTGGTGCACTGGATGCCTGCGGAGTGGATCAACAAGATGCTGCCGGTGGTGGTGTTCGCCTGCGGCCTCTATCTGCTGTTCGGCAAGACCCCCAGCGCTCCGCTGGACGCCGACCTGCCGATCGCTAAAAAACGCCAGTGGCCGCAGAGCCTGACCCTGGGTTTCTACGACGGCGTGGCCGGCCCAGGAACCGGTGCGTTCTGGACGGTCAGTACGCTGCTGATGTACCCGCTGGATCTGGTCCGCGCGAGCGGCGTGGCGCGCTCGATGAACTTCATCAGCAATGCCTGTGCGCTGGCGGTGTTCATCGCGGCGGGTCAGGTAGCCTGGGTGCTGGGGCTATGCATGGGCTTCTCGCTGATGGCCGGCGCCTTTCTCGGCGCGCGCACCGCCATAGGCGGCGGCTCCCGGTTCATCCGCCCCGTGTTCATTCTGGTGGTTCTGGGGCTGACTACGCGGCTAGTCTGGCAGCACTGGTTCAGCGCGGCCTAAGCGGCGCGCCACATACAGATCGATCAGGTATCGAGCGATGGACCGAGACGCCGGTAATGGTGGCAGCTCATGCACGGAGAACCATTGCGCGTCCTCGATCTCCTCCTCCTGCCTGACGATCTCGCCACCGGCATAGCGAGCATGGAAGCCGAGCATCAGCGAGTGCGGAAACGGCCAGTTCTGGCTGCCCTGGTACTCGATGTCGCACACCTCCACGCCCACCTCTTCGCGCACTTCCCGGGCGACGCACTGCTCCACCGACTCGCCGGGTTCGACGAAGCCGGCCAGGGTGCTGTACACGCCGGTGACGAAGCGCGGTGAGCGCGCCAGCAAGACCTCGTCACCGCGCGTGACCAGCACGATCATGCTCGGCGACAAACGCGGGTACTGACGAAGGTTGCAGCGCGGGCAGTGCATGGCCCGCTCGCCAGCGACGGATTGCATGGCCGTGGCACAGCCACCACAGAACCGGTTGTCACTGGCCCAGGTGCCGATCTGCGCCGCATAGCCGAGCATCTGGAACAACTCGGCGTCGCCTTCGAGCATGACCTGACGCAGGCCCTGCCAACTGCACCCCGGCAGCTCCGCCTTGTCATCGAGCTCGAGGAGGTAGAGCGGCTCACCGCGAAAATGGCCGAGACCATGCTCGGCGATCACCGGCAGGCTCTGACTCTTCAGCCAGTCACGGGGAAACAGCAGGCCATGGGCGTCGCCCAGAAAATGCTGGCGATGGTGTGCCAGCACCAGGCCGCCAGGCTGCCGGCAATCCAACAGTTGAGGAACCCAGCCCGAACGCATCAGGCGGCCACCGGCTGACCCAGGGCGCGCACGCTTTCCGTGGCCAGATCCAGCACGCTTGGCTGCGCCAGACCGTTGTCGGCTTCCAGGTAGTATTCGAGGCTGCTCAGCGCGTCGGCGAGCACCTCCAGGCGTGTTTCGGCAGGCATCTGCTCGGCATCGAGCATCTGCGTCTGGATGTAGTCGGCACAGGCACCCACCAAGGCCGCAGCGCGTTCCTGGCCGAGGAACCACAGGCCGCCGCGAACCGCCTGCAGGCTGAACGGCACGTTGGCCAGGTGCATGCGATCACCGGCGGCTTCGAGGTAGGCAGTGATCGCACGCTTGGCCAGGGCGAGACCGGCACGCGCCTCGTCCAGCACCACGATGCGCGCTTCGAAGAGCTGATGCTGCGCGAAGGTGCATACTTCTGGCTCCGGCCGTGGCGTGACCACTCGCTCGCCACGTTCGAGGGTGGCCACCATCCCTTCGACATAGAGCACGGCATCGGCCAGGGTGATCAATTCATCCGGCTGGGCCGCAGCGCCTTCGCACCAGGCAGCGACGGTTGGCAACTGGTTGGCCAGGGAGTTGCCTGCGGAGCTGAGGCCGACCATGGCGAGGGTCTTGCTCAGCTTGCCCAGCAGCGCATGCAAGCTGCTCAGCCCGTCACCCTGCAACGTACCGCGCTCGATCAGATCGAGCAGGTCCTTGACGCTGGCCAGCTCTTCACGGATGGCCGAGCTGAGCGAACGCATGACCGCCTTGCCGGGCCCGGATAGCCGTTGATATTCCTCTTCCAGCAGGTGATCGGTGAACGGCAACGGAGTGATGCCGAACAACTCGCGCACCTCGGCTGCCAGTGCCCCTTGGCCGCCGGACAACGCGACCAGGTAGAGCAACTCCTTGAGCAGGCTGCGCGGCGGTTCGTAGGCACCGTTGGCGAGGATCTGCCGCAATTCGCGGTCGATCCGCGAGAACAGCTGCTTGCGCGATTTGCGCGGCAACAGCTGACCATCGTTCTGAGCCTCCAGGGCAGCCGCCCCCAACCAGCACAGACGACCGCGCGGCTCGTTGGCGAACAGCCCGTCCAGGCGGCTCATCGCGCGGCCCATCAGGCGCATGCTGGCGGCCGGGTTCTGTTCGCGGATGAAGCCAAGCAAACCGACCTGGTACATCTGTCGCAGGCGGCGGCCTTCGTTTTCCTTGGCGGCTGCGTCCAGCGCAGGCGGCACCATGCGCGGCCTGGCCTGGTCGAGGCGCACGCTGAAGAAGAAGCTCTCCGGTAGCGGCGGCTGCTTGCAGGCGTGGCGCAGATCGTTGATCGCCGGCAGCAGCAGTTCGGGCATTTCCTGGCGATGCGCGTCAAGGCCTTCCAGATACCGACGCAGCACATGCAGAGCATTGCTCAGCGCCGCCAACTGGGCGTCACGTTCAGGGCCCACACCAGCGGGAATGTCTGTGGCCTGGTCGAGCACTTCCTGGGCCAGCAGCTCGGCACCGGTGAGCTCGATCAGGTTGAGCGTGCCACGCACCTGTTGCAGGTTGTCCACGGCCTGTTGCAGCAAGCTGCCGTTATTACGCTCGACGATGAACTGTTCGAGGCTCGCTTCGGCCTCTTCGATCGTGGCGAACAGTTCGTCGCGAACCAGCCCCAGTGACGATGCTCCAGAAACCATTCGCTATTGTGCCTCCCGCACAGGTGATAGAACCGCAATCAATCAGCGAACTCGGGGTTCTGCTTGTTCATATGGGCCGCCATGGCCACACGCAGGTCAGCGGATTGCAACATGGCAGCATTCCAGGTGGCGACGTATTCGAGGCCGTCGTCGACGCGATGATCGCGCATATAGCGGATCATTTCCTTGGTGCCGCGCACGGCAACCGGGGATTTTGCGGCGATCACGCGCGCAATGTCCATCACCCCGGCGAGCAATGCGTCGAAATCGCCGTATACCTGGTTGACCAGGCCAATCTCCCGGGCCTCTGCCGCGCCCACGCTACGCCCGGTGAACGCCAGCTCGCGCAGCATGCCATCACCGATGATCCGTGGCAGACGCTGCAGGGTGCCGACGTCGGCGGCCATGCCGATATCGATCTCCTTGATGGCGAACTGGGCATCCTCGGCGCAGTAACGCATGTCGCAGGCCGACACCAGATCGACCGCGCCGCCCAGGCAATAACCGTGAATGGCGGCCAACACCGGCTTGCTGCAGCCGTCGACGGCATTGAACGAGGCCTGCAGGTCGAGAATCTTGCGTCGCAGCGTCCGCGCGTTACGGCCGGGGTCCTTGCCCAGCTGCGTGCCGACCTGGGCCAGCAGGCTGAGATCGATGCCCGAAGAGAAGTGCTTGCCGGCACCGGACAACACCACAGCTCGAATTTCGTCGGTCTCGTCGATCCAGCGGAAGATCTCGATGATCTCCGTCCAGAAGGCGGCATTCATCGCATTTATCTTGTCGGGGCGGTTGATCACCACGTGGGCGACCTTGTCCAGCAGCTCGACACGAAAGGCCTGATATTCGGGCATTGCAGTCATCCTCGGCAGACGGCGCTGGGCGCCCGGGGTACGTTGAACGGATTCTTGTCAGCGGCTCTGAGAGCGCCGCCAAGGCAGCTGCTTGCAAACCGGGCAACTATAGCAAGCAGCGCCTGAAAGTCGATCACGCCCGGTGTGACGTGGAGCACGCCTGGCCCAAGCGGGTGTTTCAGCATGACGGCTGCGCCCGGTTCATGCCTCGATGATGCAATCCACGGTGTAATAACTGCCCTGCTCGCCCTCGTGACGCTGCAGCCCATGCACATCGGCGTCGAAACCCGGGAAGCGCTGCTCGAAGGCCTGTGCGAAGCGCAGGTAATCGATGATCGAGCGGGTTTCCGTGGTGAATCGCTCACCCGGCATGATCAGCGGAATACCCGGCGGATAAGGCACCAGCATCACTGCAGCGATGCGCCCCTGCACGTCGTCGACAAGCACCTCCTCGACCTCGCCACGTACCAACTGGTTATAGGCATCGGCGGGCTTCAGGGCAATCTGTGGCAACACGGTGTACATACGCTTGAGAGATTTGGCGGTGGCGTTTTCCCGGTAGCAGTCGTGCAAGGCGTCGCACAGATCACGCAGGCCCATGCCCTGATAGCGGCCTGCGCCTTCCCGGGCGATGGACGGCAACACGGCGCTCAACGGCAGGTTGGCGTCATAGCTGCGCTTGAATTCCAGCAACTCGGTCAGCAGGGTGCTCCATTTGCCCTTGGTGATCCCCATGGAGAACAGCACGAGGAACGAATACAGCCCCGTCTTTTCGACCACCAGACCACGCTCCCAGAGAAACTTGCTGACCACCGCGGCAGGAATACCACGCTCGTGGAGACGACCGCCTGCGGTCAGTCCCGGCATCACCAGCGTCACCTTGATCGGGTCGAGCAGCACGTAATCCTCGGCCACATCGCCGAAACCGTGCCAGTCGGCCTCGGGCTGCAGCAGCCAGTCGGGCGTCGACACGTCGTCGGCACCTTCGGTCTGCGGCGGCTGCCAGATGCTGAACCACCAGTCCTCGCTGCTCAAACTCTGACCGAGGTTGGCCAGCGCGCGGCGGAAACTCAGGGCTTCGTCGAAGGTTTCCTGGATCAGCGAGCGCCCGGCCGGCCCTTCCATCATCGCCGAGGCCACGTCCAGCGAGGCAATGATGCCGTACTGCGGCGACGTGGAGATATGCATCATGAACGCTTCGTTGAAGCGGTCACGGTCGAGCTTGCGCACGCCACCATCCTGCACGTGAATCATCGACGCCTGACTGAAGGCCGCCAATAGCTTGTGAGTCGAATGGGTGGTGAACACCATGGGCCCACCGGCCTCACGGGTGGTGCCCATGCCGTAGCGACCGGCATAGAACTCGTGGAAGGCGGCATAGGCGTACCAGGCTTCGTCGAAATGCAGAACCTCCACCGAATCGCCCAGGGTGCGCTTGATCAGCTCGGCGTTGTAACACAAGCCGTCGTAGGTCGAGTTGGTCACCACCGCCAGCTTGACCCTGGGCTCACGGCCCCGAGCCAGCGGGCTGGCATCGATCTTGGCCTGGATCGACTCGCGGGAGAACTCGCTCAGCGGAATCGGCCCGATGATGCCCAGCTCGTTACGTTCCGGCGACAGGTACAGCGGAATGGCGCCGGTCATGATGATCGCGTGGAGAATCGACTTGTGACAGTTGCGATCGACCAGCACCAAGTCATCGCGGCCGACCATCGAGTGCCAGACGATCTTGTTGGCGGTCGAGGTGCCGTTGATCACGAAGTAGGTGTGATCGGCGCCGAAATTGCGGGCGGCCCGCTCTTCGGCGGCGGCCAGCGGGCCGGTGTGATCGAGCAGCGACCCCAGCTCGGGCACCGACACCGAAAGGTCGGAGCGCAGGGTGTTCTCGCCGAAGAACTGGTGAAAGGCCTGCCCGACCGGGCTCTTGCGATAGGCCACACCACCACCATGGCCCGGTGTGTGCCAGGAATAATTGGACTGCGAGGTGTGCTGCACCAGGGCCTTGAAGAACGGCGGCAGCAGGCCATCGAGGTAATTACGGGCAGCACGTGCCACCTGGCGGGCCAGAAACGGCACGGTGTCTTCGAACAGATAGAGAATGCCGCGCAGCTGGTTGAGGTCGGCCATGGCTTCGGCCGGTGCATTTTCGATGGTGACCTGCTCGCCGAGCGCGAAGATCGGCAACTGTGGCGCACGCCGACGGGCGATGCGGATCAGCGCGACCATGTCCTGGAGCAGATGGCGATTTTCCCCGGCGCCCTCGGCAGCGACGAGGATGCAGGCCAGGCCATGATGGGTCGAGGCGACGATGTGCCCTTCCGCCGAGCTGGCGGTGGAGAGGATGGTGAAACCGTCCTGCTCCAGTTCCTGGGCGATGGCCCGTACCCGCTCGCCGGCCACGGTATCGGCCTTGATATCACGATGAACGATGAGTACGGGGAACTTGAGGTCTTTGTACATCAGCAACACCTGAGGTCACACGGGATTGGCCCGCTGTGCCCTCAGGGTAGAGGCTCGCCGGAAAGGACGGAACCCCTCGCGGGCGCGGCTATACGAAAAGGTCGCAATTCGCCGCTCAGGAGGCGGAAGTGTCCTGCTCCATCTGCGCCCATACGGCCGGCGCACCAGCGGATTTCTCGATAGCGGCCAGTCGTGCGACGTGTGCGGCAAGGTCGTCGGCGCTGGCGGCGATCACCGCCCCCCGAGCACGGTCTGCCGGTAGGCGACGAATCGGTGTCGGCTGCTGACGGCCATTGCCGTCGCCTTCGGAACCATCACCCGCCAGGGACAGGTTGGTCTGCCCACCGGTCATCGCCAGGTAGACGTCGGCGAGAATCTCCGAGTCGAGCAAGGCGCCGTGCAGTTCGCGGCCGGAGTTGTCAACGCCATAGCGCTTGCACAGCGCATCAAGGCTGTTGCGCTGCCCCGGATGACGCTCGCGGGCCATTTGCAGGCTGTCGAGCACATCGCAGTAGGAGGCCAGATCGGCGCGATCGTGCTGACCG
Source organism: Pseudomonas flavescens (assembly GCF_013408425.1). NCBI lineage: Bacteria > Pseudomonadati > Pseudomonadota > Gammaproteobacteria > Pseudomonadales > Pseudomonadaceae > Phytopseudomonas > Phytopseudomonas flavescens. Next base: position 1,679,523 of record NZ_JACBYV010000001.1, read on the forward strand.
ATCAGGGCGAACTCGTTATTGAGGAAGCCCACGTCGAACGGCGCGTTGTGGATGATCAGCTGCGCGCCCTTGATGAACTCGTAGAACTCGTCAGCGACTTCCTTGAAGCGCGGCTTGTCCTTGAGGTCTTCGCTGGTGATGCCGTGAACCGCGATGGCGCCTTCGTCGATCTCGCGATCCGGCTGCAGGTATACATGGAAGTGGCGTCCGGTCAGGCGGCGACCCTCGACCTCGACGCAGCCGATCTCGATGACCCGGTGGCCATCGCTGACCGGCATACCGGTGGTTTCAGTATCCAGTACGACTCTACGCACGCTTCATGCTCCTGATGTCTTCGACGCCGCGGTTGGCCAGTTGGTCCGCACGTTCATTGCCGGGGTGGCCGATGTGGCCGCGCACCCATTGCCAGGTCACGTTGTGCCGGTTCACCTGCTCGTCGAGTTGCTGCCACAGGTCGGCATTCTTCACCGGCTCTTTCGCGGCGGTTTTCCAGCCACGCTTCTTCCAGTTGGGCATCCATTCCTGAATGCCCTTCATGACGTACTGCGAGTCGGTGACCAGGCGTACGTCACAGGGGCGCTTCAGTTCGGCCAGGCCGCGGATCGCGCCCATCAATTCCATGCGGTTGTTGGTGGTCACGGCTTCACCACCCCACAACTCCTTCTCCACACCCTGGAAGACCAGCAATGCGCCCCAGCCACCGACGCCGGGATTGCCCTTGCAGGCACCGTCGGTGTAAAGCTCAACTTGTTCGGACATTCAGCGCCTTTCTATCTATGGTCTGATTCGATAATGCAACAGCGCTCAGGGCGCGTCGCTATCGCGACGGCTGACCTTGGCTACCGGCATGGGCACCAGCTTGCCCATCGGCTCGCGACGGGACTGGCGCAGCGGGCGCAGGCCGACCACCAGCTTGCGCGCTACCAATACGTAAAAACCGCCACCCGGCGACTGCCAGGCTCCGCCCCAGCGTTCCAGAGGGGCTAGCCGAGCCTGCCAGGCAGCGGAAGCAAGCGGCGGACGATAACATCCGAAGCGCCGTTTCTCCAGCGCGAAGCCAAGCAGGTTGAGCCAGTCGCCAAGGCGCCCGGGAGCGATGCAGCGCGCGTCGTGGAGGATGTCATGGGCGAACAGATGGCGTACTCCCCAGGCACTCAGCGGGTTGATCCCCACCACCAGCAGATGGCCGCCAGGGCGCACGCTGCGTGCAGCTTCGCGCAGCAGCCCATGGGGTGACTGGCAGAAATCCAGACCGTGCTGCAGCACCACCACATCGGCGGCATGCTCGACCAGCGGCCAGGACTGTTCCTCGCAGACGATCTCGACCCCCGCGAATGGCGCGCCAAGGCGCACGCTGCGCTGAATCTGCTGGGTTTCGATGGCGGTTTCGGCACAGGGGCCGTAATGCACCAGATAGCCGCCGAAGAAGCGTGCCAGTTCTTCATCGAGCAGGCGCTGCTCCTGCTCCAGCAGCAGACGCCCCAGCGGGCTGGTGAACCATTCTCGGGCAGCACCGATCAGCTGGAGCCAATCGGCATCGGCCTGGGCAAAGGGATTGTCGCTCATGGACGCTTGCTCACGGACTCTTGTTCATAGGGATCACCTGCATGGCCATCTTCAACAATGACACCTAAGATGCACCTTTGTCCCCAACTTGGCGACCACCTGATGATCAAGATCGAAGCCCTGAGTGCATTCTCGGACAATTACATCTGGCTGCTCCAGGATGAGCCGCGCAAGCGTGTCGCCGTGGTCGACCCCGGTGATGCCGCGCCCGTGCAGGCCTGGCTGCACGCTCGTCCCGACTGGACCTTGAGCGACATCCTGATCACCCACCATCACCCCGACCATGTTGGCGGCGTCGAGCAATTGCGCCGTGACAGCGGTGCCCGCGTCTATGGCCCTGCCAGGGAAAACATCCCCGCCCGCGACCAGGCGCTGGTCGATGGCGAACGTATAGAAGTGCTTGGCCTCTGCTTTCAGGTGATCGACGTACCGGGCCATACCCTTGGCCACATTGCCTTCTACCAGGGCGACCATCACTGGCTGTTCAGTGGCGACACCCTGTTCGCGGCAGGCTGTGGCCGGCTGTTCGAAGGAACGCCAGCGCAGATGCACCATTCGCTGCAACGCCTCGCCGCATTGCCGGATGACACCCTGATCTACTGCGCCCACGAATACACCCTGAGCAACCTGCGCTTCGCCCACGCGGTCGAACCCGAGAATCCGGCGATCGCCGAACGCCTGCAACAGGTCACCGAATGGCGTGAGCAGGGTCGTATCAGCCTGCCTTCCGTGCTGGAACTGGAACGGGCGACCAACCCCTTTCTGCGCGGCGCTGAAACATCGGTTAAAGAAATGATCGCCAGCCGCGAGGGTCGCCCGATCGACAGCGAGGCCGAGGTTTTCGCCGCGTTGCGCGCCTGGAAGGATCGCTTCTGAAGCGCCGACTGAGCCGCAAAATTCTGGTCAAAACTTGACCACCCCTGGATCGGTTTCTAGAATCCCCCGACTTTCGATCCAGGACGCCCCCACCAACCAATGCCTTCGCAACCTTGTAACTCATTGAATTCAAAGGCATTGGCCTTGCGCTACCCGGCGCTCGCCGTGGCCATCTGTGCCGTTCTCAGCGGCTGCCAGAGCCTGGATCAACAGAACGTTGATTCAGCCCCAGCGGTCGATTTGAGCGGCAGAACGCCGCATGAGCCCCTTTGGATCAATGGATCGGCCCAGGCCGAGCAGCCCAAGGACATCTGGGAGCGGGTACGCGCGGGTTATCAGTTGCAGGACAACATCGGTGTCAACCCGCGTATCGAGCAACAACGCCTGTGGTTTGCCAGCAACCCGTCGTTCGTCGAGAAATCCGGCGAGCGCAGCAGTCCCTACATCCACTACATCGTCGAGCGCCTGCAGGAGCGCAACATGCCGATGGAGCTGGCGCTGCTGCCGATGATCGAAAGCGCTTACAACCCCTTCGCCTATTCCCCAGCCGATGCGGTGGGTCTGTGGCAGTTCATCCCCTCCACGGGGCGCAACTTCAACCTGCGCCAGACCAGCTGGTACGACGGCCGTCGCGACGTCACGGCATCCACCCAGGCCGCCATGAACTACCTGGCCCGCCTGCACGAGATGTTCAACGGTGACTGGCTGCTGGCCCTGGCTGCCTACAACGCCGGTGAAGGTCGAGTCAGCCGGGCCATCGAGCGCAACCAGAAGCTTGGCTTGCCCACCGATTACTGGAACCTGTCGCTGCCTCAGGAAACCCAGAATTACGTGCCCAAGCTGCTTGCCCTTTCCCAGGTGATCATGGCACCCAACGCTTACGGCGTGAGCCTGAGCCCGATCGCCAACGAACCCTACTTCGAGGAGGTGGAGCTCAAGCAGCGCATGGATCTTTCCCGGGTCGCCGCACTCGCCGAAGTCGATGAAGACGAGCTTTACCTGCTCAACCCGGCCTTCAAGAAGCGCATCACCGTCGACGGCCCACAGCATCTGCTGGTGCCGACGCAGAAAGTCGAACTGCTGACTGCCAACCTGTCGACTCTCAAGCCCGAGGATCTGCAGAACTGGCAGGAGTACGTGGTGCGTCCGGGCGATAACCTGCACGGCATCGCCAACCGCTACGAGCTGAGCGTTGCCAGTATCAAGGAGCTCAATCAGATCGCCGGCAACACCCTGCGCGTCGGCCAGCACCTCAATCTGCCAAGCACGGCGCAACCGGCACCGGACTCGACGCCGCAACGCACGGTCAATACCGCCATCGCCTCGCGCAGTTATCAGGTGCGCAACGGTGACAACCTGTGGCAGATCGCCAAGGCTCACAACGTCTCGGTCACCGACATCCGACGCTGGAACGCGCTCAAGGGCAACGCCCTGCGCGTCGGCCAGGACCTCAAGCTGCAGGGGGGCGCGAGCACCCAGGCAGTCGCCCGCGCCGAGCGCGACGACGTGACCTACTACAAGGTACGCAAGGGTGATTCGCTGCACCTGATCGCCAAGCGTTTCAACGTGCAGATGAAGAACCTGCAGAGCTGGAACCCGAGAACCGGCAAGGCGCTCAAGCCAGGCCAGGTCCTGACCCTGCGCCTGCCTGACTGAAGCGCATTGCAACACACTTGATGCACACCGCCGGGGCCGGTCTTTTTCCTGTACAGACAAGCTGTTACTGTACGGAGACCTTTGCCGCCCCGGACCGGATATTGCACTTGAGACGCCCTCTCCTCTCGCTGATTTTCGGCCTGGCCACCAGCTTCCCGGCCCTGGCAACGCTCAGCGAAAGCCACGGGTATGCGCAGTTCGGTGCGCTCAAGTATCCAGCCAGCTTCACCCACTTCGACTGGGTCAACCCCGAGGCCCCCAAAGGCGGCACCTTGCGGATCATGGCGTCCGGCAGCTTCGACACGCTCAATCCCTACACCTTCAAGGGCACCAGCCCGGTCGCCACGGCCAACTTTCTGCAATATGGCGTGAACGAACTGAACGAGCCGCTGATGGTCGGCACCGGAATGTACGACCCCTCCGGTGATGAACCCGCGTCCAGTTACGGGCTGATCGCCCAGTCGGTGGAGTACAGCGAGGATCGCAGCTGGGTGGTGTTCAATCTGCGTCCGGAGGCACGCTTCCATGATGGCAAGCCGATTACCGCCTACGACGTGGCTTTTTCGTACCGCCTGCTGCTCAAGGAGGGGCACCCGCAGTACCGCACCAACCTGCAGGAAGTGAAGCGGGTCGACATCCTCAATCGCCATCGCGTGCGTTTCGTTCTCAAGCGCTCGAACAATCCGCTGCTGATCCTGCGCCTGGGCGAGTTGCCGGTGCTGCCGCAGCATTACTGGAAGGACCGCGATTTCAAAGCGACCACCTTCGAGCCACCACTGGGCAGCGGCCCTTATCGAATCACCCGGGTCAACCCCGGACGCAGCCTGAGCTTCGAGCGGGTCGAGGACTGGTGGGGCGCCTCGTTGCCGGTCAACCGCGGCAAGTACAACTTCGATCGCGTCGAGGTGGATTTCTACCGCGACAGCCATGTCGCCTTCGAAGCCTTCAAGGCCGGTGAGTTCGACCTCTACATCGAACAGCAGGCGAAGAACTGGGCCAACAGCTACCGCTTCCCCGCCGTCACTCGTGGCGATGTGGTACGTGCGGAAATTCCTCACCAGATTCCTACTCAGACTCAAGCGCTGTTCATGAACACGCGCCGTGGCACTTTCGAAGACGTGCGAGTCCGCGAGGCCCTGGGCCTGATGTTCGATTTCGAGTGGACCAACCGCACGCTCTTCAACAGCTCCTACACCCGTGCAGCAAGCTACTACCCGAACAGCGAGTTCTCTGCCAAGGGCAAGCCGGAAGGAGCAGAATGGCTGCTGCTGTCGCCCTTTCGTGCACAACTGCCGCCGAAGCTGTTCACCGAACCGTTCCAGATGCCGGTCACCGATGGCCGCGGCATCCCCCGCGAAACCTTGCGCCATGCCCTCGGTCTATTGGCCGACGCTGGCTGGAAACCCTCTGGCCAACGCTTGCTGAACGACAAGGGACAGGCGCTGCGTTTCGAGATCCTGCTGGTCAATCCCAACCTCGAGCGTATCCTTCAGCCCTTTACCGAAAACCTCGCGAGCATCGGCATACAGGCCAACCTGAGAACCGTGGATCGTGCCCAGTACAAGCAACGTCTGGATCAGTTCGAATTCGACATGATATTGCTGACCCTGCCGCAAACCCTCAGCCCAGGCCTGGAGCAGTCACTGTACTTCCACTCCAGCCAGGCCAGCGTCAAGGGCGGGAAGAATTACGCAGGCATCAACGACCCGGTGGTCGACGCCCTGCTGGAAAAACTGCTCTCTGCCCGCAGCCGCGACGAACAGGTGGCCGCTACCCGCGCCCTGGATCGGGTGATGCTCTGGCAGTACTACACCATTCCAAACTGGTACATCGACTATCACCGCCTGGCGTACCGCAATCGCTTTGCATTCGTCACCACGCCGCCCTACACGCTGGGGCTGCGCACCTGGTGGCTGAAAACCACGGAGAACACCCGATGACGCATCCACTGCGCTCATTTCTGATGCATGGCAGCGCCCTGCTGCTGCTTGGCCTTGCCAGCCTGTCCCAGGCTGCCCCACAGCATGCCCTGACGCTTTACGGCGAGCCGCCGAAGTACCCGGCCAACTTCAAGCATTTCGACTACGTCAATCCCGATGCGCCCAAGGGTGGCATCCTGCGTCTGCCAGGCCTCAATGGCTTCGACAGCTTCAACCCGTTCATCCCCAAAGGTAACGCGGCCGACCGTGTAGGGCTGATCTACGACACCCTCACCTACCACTCGCCGGACGAGCCTTTCACCGAGTACGGGCTGCTGGCGGAAAAGGTCGAAAAGGCCGCAGACGACAGCTACGTACGCTTCTTCCTCAACCCCAAGGCGCGCTTCCACGACGGAGAGCCAGTGACCGCCGAGGACGTGATCTTCACCTTCAACGCGCTTCTCGAACATGGCGACCCCATGTACCGGCACTATTACGCCGATGTCGCCAAGGTCGTCGCCGAGAACGAACGCACCGTGCGCTTCGACTTCAAACACGCCGGCAACCGCGAGCTGCCGCTGATTCTCGGCCAGTTGGCGGTGCTGCCCAAGCACTGGTGGGCGGAGCGTGACTTCTCCCGAGGCAGCCTGGAAATTCCCCTGGGCAGCGGCCCGTACCGCATCGCGGGTTTCTCGCCGAACAGTTCGATCCGCTTCGAGCGCGTCAAGGACTGGTGGGCCAAGGACCTGCCCGTGGCCCGCGGCCAATACAACTTCGACGAGATTCGCATCGAGTACTTCCGCGACATGGCGGTGGCCCTCGAGGCGTTCAAGGCTGGCCAGTTCGACGTCAACCTCGAGTACTCGGCCAAGGATTGGGCCACCGGCTACAACTCACCGGCCCTGCGCGCCGGGCGCTTCGTGCAGGAGGCCTTCCCCAACCGCAATCCGGCCGGCATGCAGGGTTTCGTGTTCAACATCCGTAAGCCGATGTTCCAGGATCCACGCGTGCGTGAGGCGATCGCGCTGCTGTTCGATTTCGAGTGGGCCAACAAGCAGCTGTTCTACGGCGCCTACAAGCGCACCAACAGCTACTTCGAGAACTCGGAAATGGCTGCCACCGGTCTGCCCAGCGAAGCTGAGCTGAAGCTGCTGGAGCCACTGCGCGGGAAGATCCCGGAAAAGGTGTTCACCGAGACGTTCAAATCACCGGTCAGCGATGGCAGCGGCATCATCCGTGACCAGGCGCGCCGCGCGTATCAGTTGCTCACGGAGGCAGGCTATCGCATCGAGAACGACAAGATGGTCGACGCCAACGGCAACCAGCTGGCCTTCGAGTTTCTCAATCACCAGGCCAACCTGGAGCGGGTGATCCTGCCGTTCAAGCGTAATCTCGCGGAGCTGGGCATCGACCTGCAGATCCGCCGCGTCGACGTATCCCAGTACATCAACCGCCTGCGCTCGCGGGACTTCGAAATGACCTCGACGATCTGGCCGCAGTCCAGCTCTCCAGGCAACGAACAGCGCGAATTCTGGCACTCCAGCAGCGCCGACAATCCAGGCAGCCGCAACGTCATCGGCTTGCGCGATCCGGCAATCGATCAACTGGTAGACGGCTTGATCCGCTCCGACTCGCGGGCGTCGCTGATCACCCATACCAGAGCGCTGGATCGCGTTCTGCTATGGGGCAACTACGTCGTGCCCAACTATTACGTCGACGCCTACCGCGTGGCCTACTGGAAGCGCTTCGGGCATCCGGAAAAATCGCCGTTGTACGATTACGGCCTGATGACCTGGTGGCAGGAAAAACCCGTCGGCGAAGTGGTCACCCCTGAAGAAGCGCCCACCACCGAGCAGGAAGAACGCTAGATGCTGTCCTATATCCTGCGGCGCCTGCTGCTGATCATTCCGACCCTGTTCGGCATTCTGGTGATCAACTTCGTGATCATCCAGGCCGCCCCCGGTGGCCCGGTCGAGCAGATGATCGCCAAACTCGAAGGTTTCGATGCCGCCTCCGGTGGGGCCACCGGAAGAATCTCCGGAGGCGGCGGTGGCGAGGTGTCCACCGCCGGTTCCAATTACCGCGGCGCGCAGGGCCTCGACCCCGAGCTGATCGCCGAGATCGAGAAGATGTACGGCTTCGACAAGTCGGCGCCCGAGCGTTTCTGGATCATGCTCAAGAACTACGCCCAACTGGATTTCGGCGAGAGTTTCTTCCGTGACGCCAAGGTCATCGACCTGATCATGGAGAAGATGCCCGTATCCATATCCCTCGGGCTATGGAGCACCCTGATCATGTACCTGGTATCCATTCCGCTGGGCATTGCCAAGGCCACCCGACACGGCAGCGCCTTCGACGTCTGGACCAGCTCGGCGATCATCATCGGCTACGCGATTCCGGCATTCCTGTTCGCCATCCTGCTGATCGTGCTGTTCGCTGGTGGTAGCTATTACGACTGGTTCCCGCTGCGCGGACTGACCTCGAGCAACTTCGACGAACTGAGCTTCAGCGGCAAACTGCTGGACTACTTCTGGCACCTGGCACTGCCGGTCACGGCGCTGGTGATCGGCAACTTCGCCACCCTCACCCTGCTGACCAAGAACAGCTTCCTCGACGAGATCAACAAGCAATACGTGACCACCGCCAGGGCCAAGGGCCTGAGCAACACCCGCGTGCTCTACGGCCACGTGTTCCGCAACGCCATGCTGCTGATCATCGCCGGTTTTCCGGCCGCCTTCATCGGCATCTTCTTCACCGGATCCTTGCTGATCGAGGTGATCTTCTCTCTCGACGGCCTCGGCCTGCTGAGTTTCGAGGCGGCGATCAACCGCGATTATCCGGTGGTCTTCGGCACCCTGTTCATCTTCACCTTGCTGGGACTGGTCGTGAAACTGATCGGCGACATCACTTACACCCTGGTCGATCCGCGTATCGACTTCGAAAGCAGGGAGGCCTGACTCATGGCCCTTTCCCCGCTCAACCAACGCCGATTCGAACGCTTCAAGGCCCACAAACGGGGCTGGTGGTCGCTATGGATCTTCCTTGCGCTGTTCTTCGTGACCCTCGGCGCCGAGCTGATCGCCAACGATAAACCACTGGTGGTCAGCTATGACGGCGAGCTGTATTACCCCGTGCTCAAGCGCTACCCGGAAACCACCTTCGGTGGCGAGTTCCCGCTGCAGGCCAATTACAAAAGCCCGTATATCCGCGATCTGATCGAGCAGAAGGATGGCTGGATGGTCTGGCCGCCGATTCCCTACAGCTACTCCAGCATCAATTACGACCTCAAGGTACCCGCCCCCGCACCGCCCTCGGCGGACAATTGGCTGGGCACCGATGACCAGGGGCGTGACGTGCTCGCCCGGGTGATCTACGGCTTCCGGGTGTCCGTGCTGTTCGCCCTGACCCTGACGCTGGCGAGCTCGGTGATCGGCGTTGCCGCGGGCGCCTTGCAAGGCTTCTATGGTGGCTGGGTCGATTTGACCGGGCAGCGCATTCTGGAAATCTGGTCAGGCCTTCCGGTGCTGTACCTGCTGATCATCCTCGCCAGCTTCGTGCAGCCCAACTTCTGGTGGCTACTGGGGCTGATGCTGCTCTTCTCGTGGATGAGCCTGGTGGATGTGGTACGGGCTGAATTCCTCCGTGGCCGCAACCTGGAGTACGTGCGCGCTGCCCGCGCGCTGGGCATGCGCAATGGCTCGATCATGTTCCGACACATCCTGCCCAACGCCATGGTGTCGACCATGACCTTCCTGCCCTTCATCCTCACTGGCGCCATCGGCACCCTCACCGCGCTGGACTTCCTCGGCTTCGGCCTGCCTGCCGGCGCCCCGTCGCTTGGCGAGCTGGTCGCCCAGGGCAAGTCCAACCTGCAGGCGCCATGGTTGGGGATCAGCGCCTTCGCCGTGCTGGCCATCATGCTCAGCCTGCTGGTGTTCATTGGTGAGGCCGCTCGCGATGCCTTCGACCCGAGGAAATAAGATGACCTATCCCGAAAACCTCGTCGAAGTCCGTGACCTGTCCGTTGCATTCGTCAATGGCGACAGCCACCGGCAGGTGGTCAACACCATCAGCTTCGACATTCGCCGGGGCGAAACCCTGGCTCTGGTCGGTGAAAGCGGCTCTGGCAAATCGGTTACCGCCCATTCGATCCTGCGTTTGCTGCCCTACCCGCAGGCGCAGCACCCCAGTGGCAGCATTCACTACGCCGGTGAGGATCTGCTCAAGATCAGCGAGAGAAAGCTGCGCGGCATTCGTGGCAACCGTATCGCCATGGTGTTTCAGGAACCGATGACCTCGCTGAACCCGCTGCACAGCATCGAGAAGCAGATCAACGAGGTGCTTGCCCTGCACAAGGGCCTGAGTGGCAAGGCAGCCACACGGCGCACTCTGGAGCTGCTCGAGCTGGTCGGCATACCGGAGCCGCAGAAGCGCCTCAAGGCCCTGCCCCACGAGCTCTCTGGCGGGCAGCGGCAACGGGTGATGATCGCCATGGCCCTGGCCAACGAGCCGGAACTGCTGATCGCCGACGAGCCGACCACCGCCCTCGACGTCACCGTGCAATTGAAGATTCTCGAATTGCTCAAGGAGCTGCAGGCGCGTCTGGGCATGGCCATGCTGATCATCAGCCACGACCTCAACCTGGTGCGACGTATCGCTAACCGCGTCTGCGTGATGCAGAACGGCGAACTGGTCGAACAGGCTCAATGCGAGGCGCTGTTCACCAGCCCGCAACACCCCTACACCCGCGAACTGCTGGCCGCCGAACCGGATGGCAACCCGGTGGCCACGCAAGCCGCTGAAACCATGCTCGAAGTGGATGACCTGCGCGTCTGGTTTCCGATCAAGAAAGGCCTGCTGCGCCGCACCGTCGATCATGTAAAAGCGGTGGATGGCATCAATTTCAGCCTGCAGCGCGGCCAGACGCTGGGTATCGTCGGCGAAAGCGGCTCCGGAAAATCCACGCTGGGGCTGGCCATTTTGCGCCTGATCGGCAGCCAGGGCGGCATACGCTTCGACAAACAGTCACTCGATGGCTTGTCGCAAACGCAGGTGCGTCCATTCAGGCGACAGATGCAGGTGGTGTTCCAGGATCCCTTCGGCAGCCTCAGCCCGCGCATGACGGTGGCCATGATCGTTGGCGAAGGCCTGCGTATCCATGGCATCGGCAATGCTGGCGAACAGGAGCAGGCGATCATCGACGCGCTTCAGGAAGTCGGTCTGGATCCCGAAAGCCGCCACCGCTACCCCCACGAGTTCTCCGGTGGACAGCGGCAACGTATCGCCATCGCTCGCGCCCTGGTGCTCAAACCGGCGCTGATTCTGCTGGATGAACCTACGTCGGCACTGGATCGTACCGTGCAACGTCAGGTCGTCGAGCTGCTGCGTTCGCTGCAGACCAAGTACAACCTGACCTACCTGTTCATCAGCCATGACCTTGCAGTGGTACGAGCGCTCAGCCATCAGTTGATGGTGGTCAAGCAAGGTCAGGTGGTCGAGCAAGGCGACGCCGAGGCGATCTTCCGGGCACCACAGCACGCCTACACCCAGCAACTGCTGGAAGCGGCGTTTCTGTCGCCGGCCAGCAGCGCATAAACCTGCGGTAATGCAACGCAAAAGGCCCCGCTGTCCTGCGACGCGGGGCCTTTTCTTTGCACCGAGACAGGTCGGCAGAAACACAAAGGCCCCGAAACCGGGGCCTTTGCTCACTGGCGGACAGCGGCGCTTAGAAGCGCTCGATGTCTGCCTTGCTCTCCAACTGCTTGCGGAAGGCTGCAAAGTCCTGCTGGCCACTGCGCGAAGCGAGGAAACGGCGGTACATCGCCTTCTCCTCATCACTCAGTGCCTGCTCAGGCTCGCTGACACCCTTCAGGCGTACCACCACGAAGTCACCGTTGCCCAGCGTAACGCCAGTGAACTCGGAAGCGTCACCAGTCGGCTTGGGCATGCGGAACAGCGCCTGCAGCACGGCCGGGTCGACACCTTCCTGGTTACGGGTAGCGGCTTCCACCACCTGCCAGTCACCGCCCTCTGCCTGCGCCTTGCCGTCACGCAGCTCGGCGACCAGCGCCTCGCCAGCGGCCTTGGCCGCTTCGCTGGCACGGGTCTGGGTCAGTTGGCCACGGATGCTGTCGCTCACCTGCTCCAGCGTCAGCTGTTGCGGCTTGCGGTGCTCCTTGACGCGAACGACCACCAGTGTGCTCGGGTCGAGCTCGATGGCACCGCTGTTGCTGCCATCTTCCAGGACTTCCTGACTGAATGCAGCCTGCAGCACCTGACGGTTGCTGGCTAGGCCCTGGCCACCCTGACGACCGAACGGCTCGCTGGTCTGCACTTTCAGACCGAGTTCCTGAGCTGGCTGAACCAGATCGGAGGACTCGAATGCGGCGTCTTCCAGCTGCTTGGTAGCTTCGACGAAACGCTGCTCGACACGCTGCGCCTTGAGATCGGCCTCGAGCTTGTCCTTCATGCTGGCGAGCGTCGGGACCTCAGGCGCCTGTACGCCCAGCAGCTTGATCAGGTGCCAGCCGAATTCGCTGCGTACCGGTGCCGATACTTCGTCCTTGTTCAATGCGTATAGGGCATCCTCGAAGGCAGGGTCGTAGACACCCTTGCCTGCGTAACCGAGATCACCACCTTCGTTGGCGGAACCCGGGTCCTGGGAGAACTCCTTGGCCAGCGCAGCGAAGTCTTCGCCTTGCTGCAGACGCTTCTGCACGTCGTCGATCTTGGCTTTGGCCTGCTCGTCGCTGACGTCGCCGCCGACCTCGATGAGGATATGGGCTGCCTGGCGTTGCTCTGCCAGGTTGGCGATCTCCGACTCGTAGGCAGCCTTCAGCTCTTCGTCGCTGACGGAAATTTCCGAGAAGAAGGCATCCTTCTTCAGCTCGACGTACTCGAGTACCACCTGCTCCGGGCTCATGAACTGAGACTGCTGGGCGTCGTAGTAAGCTTTGACGTCGTCGTCGCTGACCTGCACCGAGCCGGCATCCACCTTGATGGTGCGGGTGGCGAAATCGCGGGTCTGCTTTTCCAGGCGAGCGAATGCCGACACTTCTTCATCGGTGACGAAACCGCTACCGGACAGACCTGCACGCAGCTGGCCGATCAGCATTTCCTGCTCGAGCATCTGACGGAACTGCATACGGGTGTAGCCAAGCTGGCGGATCACCTGATCGAAACGCTCGGCGTTGAAGCGGCCATCCACCTGAAATTCAGGTGTCTGCACGATTACCTGATCGAGAGCGGGTTGAGAAAAGGCGAATTTGGCATCCGCAGCGCCCTGCAGCAGCAGAGAACGCTCGATCAAGCCTTTCAGCGAAGCCTCACGCAGCAGATTTTCGTCCAGCAGAGATGGGTCGAATTCCTGGCCGAGCTGCTGCAACAGCTGACGGCGCTGCATTTCCACAGCTTGATTGAGTTCGTTCTGGCTGATCGCCTGGCCATTCACTTCGGCAGCATTCTGGCTGTTGCTGGCACCCGTGATGATGGCGTCAACGCCGGTCAACGCCATGAGGACGACGATCAGGCCGATGATGGTTTTGGCAATCCAACCCTGTGAATTGTCCCTGATATTTTGCAGCATGCTTCCCCCAGAACGACCACGTACTAAGAATGGCCGCGCAGCGTGGGTAAAATCCGGATAGAAGAAAGGCGCATCCTGGGATGCGCCTTCTCGTAACGTGCGAAGCGGATCGGGATCATCAATCTACAATCCCCGGCGTTACGGACCAGAAGGTCCTATTGCCGCTCCGCAACCGAGCCGGGGTTAACCGACCCGGCGGGCAAAAGCCCGAAGACGCTTAGTTGACGGCGTCTTTCAGTGCTTTACCAGCTTTGAAACCTGGGATCTTGGCAGCAGCGATGCTGATCGGCTTGCCAGTCTGCGGGTTACGGCCAGTACGAGCAGCGCGCTCTTTGACAGCGAAAGTACCGAAGCCTACCAGTACCACGGAGTCACCAGCTTTCAGAGCGCCAGTAACGGATTCAATCACTGCGTCCAGCGCACGGCCAGCAACAGCTTTCGGGATATCAGCAGATGCAGCGATGGCATCGATCAGTTCCGACTTGTTCACTCTAAGTCCCCTTAATTTCGGTTGAGTTTGTTTCTTGATTTTAATGGAAGCGAATCGGGTGCTGGATGGCTCTGCCGACACGATAAGAGCCGCTTTATAACAAGGGCTCTAAAATTGTGTCAAGGAAGCCGCCCGGCTAATGCGTGCTGATTCGCTCCTTGGAATCAGACTCGCGTTTTTCATCCTTTGCAACCAACTCCGGAGCCGCGTCTGGCAAGGGCTCCGGGGCGTATTGCAGCGCAATTTGCAGGACCTCGTCAATCCATTTAACCGGTTTAATCTGCAGGTCCTGCTTGATGTTCTCCGGAATCTCCTTCAGATCGCGAACATTCTCCTGGGGAATGATCACGGTTTTGATTCCACCACGGTGCGCCGCGAGCAGTTTTTCCTTGAGGCCACCGATCGCCAGAACCTGCCCGCGAAGGGTGATTTCCCCGGTCATCGCCACATCGGCGCGGACGGGAATCTGGGTCAGAGCGGACACCAATGCGGTGCACATGCCGACGCCCGCACTGGGGCCATCCTTCGGCGTAGCCCCCTCGGGCATGTGGATATGAATATCGCGTTTCTCATAGAAATCCGGGGCCACTCCAAGGCTCTTGGCACGGCTGCGGACCACTGTTTGCGCGGCTGTGATCGATTCGACCATGACATCGCCAAGCGAGCCGGTCTTGATCAGATTGCCCTTGCCGGGCACCACTGCCGCCTCGATCGTAAGCAGCTCGCCGCCCACCTGAGTCCATGCCAGACCGGTTACCTGGCCGATCTGATCCTGCTGTTCGGCAAGGCCATAGCGGTGCTTGCGAACGCCCAGGAAGTCCTCGAGCGAATCGGCCGTGACCAGCACATGGAAGCGTTTTTCCTTCGCGTGTTTCTTGACCGCACGCCGGCAGACCTTGGCGAGTTGCCGCTCGAGACTACGCACACCCGCTTCTCGCGTGTAGTAACGAATGATGTCACGGATCGCCGCTTCCTCGAATTCCAGCTCGGTTTTTTTCAGGCCATTGGCCTGAATCTGCTTGGGCGCGAGGTATTTGACGGCGATATTGACCTTTTCGTCCTCGGTGTAACCGGGCAGACGAATCACCTCCATACGATCCAGCAGTGCCGCCGGAATGTTCATGGAGTTGGCGGTACACAGGAACATCACGTCGGACAGGTCGTAATCGACCTCGAGATAATGGTCGTTGAAATTGTGGTTCTGCTCGGGATCGAGCACTTCGAGCAGCGCGGAGGCAGGATCGCCGCGCATGTCCTGGCCCATCTTGTCGATTTCATCGAGCAGGAACAGCGGGTTGCGCACGCCGACCTTGGTCATTTTCTGAATCAGACGACCAGGCATCGAACCTATGTAGGTACGCCGATGGCCACGAATTTCCGCCTCGTCCCGTACGCCACCCAGGGCCATGCGCACGAACTTGCGGTTGGTGGCGCTGGCGATGGACTCGGCCAGCGACGTCTTGCCCACGCCAGGCGGGCCTACGAGGCACAGGACGGGGCCCTTGAGCTTCTTCACGCGCTTCTGCACGGCAAGATACTCGAGGATACGCTCCTTCACCTCCTCGAGGCCGTAATGGTCGGCATCGAGAATGTTTTCGGCACGGGTCAGGTCCAGGCGCACCTTGCTCTGGGCCTTCCAGGGCACGTTGACCAGCCAGTCGATGTACGAACGGACCACCGTGGCCTCGGCGGACATCGGCGACATCTGCTTGAGCTTGTTCAGTTCGGCCTGGGCCTTGCCGTAGGCTTCCTTGGTCAGCCCGGCGTTCTCGATGCGGCGCTTGAGCTCATCGAGCTCGTTGTGCCCCTCTTCGTTGTCACCCAGCTCCTTCTGAATGGCCTTCATCTGCTCATTCAGGTAGTACTCGCGCTGGCTGCGCTCCATCTGCTTCTTGACGCGGCCACGGATGCGTTTCTCGACCTGCAGCAGGTCGATTTCGGCATCCAGCAGGGCCAGTACGTGCTCGACACGGGTCGGCAGATCGACGATCTCGAGGATTTCCTGCTTCTGCTCGATCTTCAGCACCATGTGGGCAGCCATGGTATCGACCAGACGGCTGGGCTCATCGATGCTGTTGAGTGACGACAGCACTTCGGCAGGCACTTTCTTGCCTAGCTGTACGTATTGTTCGAACTGGCTGAGCAGGCTGCGGGTGAACACCTCGGCCTCACGCTCCGGCGCGTCGATCTCGTCGAGTAGCTGGACCTCGGCACGGCTGTAGCCGTCGGCCTCGAAGAACTGCTCGATCTCGCCGCGCTGCTCGCCCTCGACCAGCACCTTGACGGTGCCATCGGGCAGCTTGAGCAATTGCAGCACGGTCGCAACGGTGCCGACTCGGTAGAGCCCTTCTTCACTCGGTTCATCGTCAGCGGGATTCTTCTGGGCCAGCAGCAGGATCTGCTTTTCCCCGTTCATCGCCGCTTCGAGTGCTTCGATGGATTTCTCGCGCCCCACGAAAAGCGGGATGACCATGTGCGGATAGACCACGACATCGCGCAAAGGCAGGAGAGGCAATTCGATGGTTGTCTTCATGATTTTGGCTCTACAGCGGCCTTGCGGCCGTAAACGGTGGGATTACCCTTGGCCCTAAGATGGGGGTAGCCCCAGGAAAAAACAAGCACTGCTGTCGGCAAAAACAAAGGGGCCCGCAGGCCCCTTGCTTTCAACATATGACAAACGCGTTATGCGTCTGGTGCTGCCTTGGCAGGCGGCTCGCTGTTTTCGTAGATCAACAGCGGCTTGGAACTGCCGTCGATGACACTCTCATCGATGACCACCTTGCTGACGTCCGATTGCGACGGAATCTCATACATGGTGTCGAGCAATACGCCTTCGAGAATCGAGCGCAGGCCACGGGCACCGGTCTTGCGTTCCAGCGCCTTGACAGCGACGGCCTTGAGCGCGTCGGGACGGAACTCGAGATCCACCCCCTCCATCTCGAACAGCTTGCCGTACTGCTTGGTCAGTGCGTTCTTCGGTTCGGTAAGGATCTGCACCAAAGCAGCCTCATCGAGCTCTTCGAGGGTCGCGATAACCGGCAAGCGACCTACGAACTCGGGGATCAGACCGAACTTGACCAGATCATCCGGCTCGATTTCACGCAGCGATTCACCGATTTTCTTATCGGCTTCCTTGCTGCGCACTTCAGCCCCGAAACCGATGCCACCTTTGGTGGAACGGTTCTGAATGACCTTCTCGATGCCGGCGAAAGCACCACCGCAGATGAACAGGATATTGCGCGTGTCGACCTGCAGGAACTCCTGCTGCGGATGCTTGCGACCGCCCTGCGGCGGAACCGAGGCAACGGTGCCCTCGATCAGCTTGAGCAGCGCCTGCTGAACACCCTCCCCCGACACGTCGCGGGTAATCGACGGGTTGTCAGACTTGCGGGAAATCTTGTCGATTTCGTCGATGTAGACGATGCCCATCTGGGCCTTTTCGACATCGTAGTCGCACTTCTGCAGCAGCTTCTGGATGATGTTCTCGACATCCTCACCCACATAGCCCGCTTCGGTCAGCGTGGTAGCGTCAGCGATGGTGAACGGCACGTTGAGCAGACGCGCAAGCGTTTCGGCCAGCAGAGTCTTGCCCGAACCGGTCGGGCCGAGCAGCAGGATATTACTCTTGCCGAGCTCGACATCATCCTTCTTCTCGCGCTGATTGAGGCGCTTGTAGTGGTTGTACACTGCGACTGCCAGGATTTTTTTCGCGCGCTCCTGACCGATCACGTACTGATCGAGGATCGAGCTGATTTCCTTGGGAGCCGGCAATTTGTGCGCGTTATTCTCGGCCTGTGCTTCCTGCACCTCCTCGCGGATGATGTCATTGCACAGGTCAACGCACTCGTCGCAGATAAAGACGGAGGGTCCGGCAATCAACTTGCGCACTTCATGCTGGCTTTTGCCGCAGAAGGAGCAATAAAGCAGCTTGCCGTTGTCTTCGCCATTGCGGGTGTCAGTCATTCGTTCGATCCAAATCCGATAGGCTTACACAGAAGATGAAGGCTCTTGCGGGCTTTTTCAAGCCCGCAAATGATCAGACTAGCCGATCAAATCCATTCTGAACGGATTGAGTCAGGCTGGCCGCTGAGCGATGACTTCGTCGATCAGCCCATACTCAAGAGCGGCATCCGCACTCAGGAAGTAGTCACGGTTGGTGTCGCGCTCGATTTCTTCAAGCGTACGCCCACTGTGCTTGGCCATCAGCGTGTTGAGGCGCTCACGGATGAACAGGATTTCCTTGGCGTGGATTTCGATATCCGACGCCTGCCCCTGGAAACCGCCCAGCGGCTGGTGAATCATCACGCGCGAGTTCGGCAGGCAGTAACGCTTGCCGGCTGCCCCAGCGGTCAACAGGAATGCACCCATGCTGCATGCCTGACCGATACAGGTGGTCGAGACATTCGGCTTGATGAATTGCATGGTGTCGTAGATCGACATACCAGCTGTCACCGAACCGCCTGGCGAGTTGATGTAGAGGTGGATGTCCTTGTCCGGATTTTCCGCCTCGAGAAACAGCAGTTGCGCACAGATCAGGTTGGCCATGTAGTCCTCTACCGGTCCAACCAGAAAGATCACGCGCTCTTTGAGCAACCGCGAATAGATGTCATAAGAGCGCTCACCACGGGCGGACTGCTCGACAACCATAGGGATCAGACCGCCAGCGGCCTGAATGTTGGGCATTTGCTGCATGAAAGGATTGTGCGACATTTCCAGCACTCGCTCCCTAATAAAAGTCATGTCTCGAATACGCATAAGCCAGCACTGAGGCTGGCTTATGGTTTTCTCGAACGAGGTGAAGAAATCAGGCGGCTTGTGGAGCTTCTGCCGGCTTGACTGCTTCTTCGTAAGAGACCGATTTGTCAGTCACATTGGCCTTCTGCAAAACAGTATCTACAACTTGCTCTTCCAGTACAACCGAACGCACTTCGTTCAGCTGCTGGTCGTTCTTGTAGTACCACGCCACGACCTGCTCTGGCTCCTGGTAGGCCGAGGCCATTTCCTGGATCAGCTCACGGACGCGGGCGTCATCCGGCTTCAGTTCGAACTGCTTGACCACTTCGGCGACGATCAGGCCGAGGGACACGCGGCGCTTGGCCTGCTCTTCGAACAGCTCAGCCGGCAGTTGGTCGGGCTTGATGTTGCCGCCGAACTGCTGAACGGCCTGCACACGCAGGTTGTTCACTTCGTTGGCGATCAGCGCTTTCGGCACGTCGACCGGGTTGGCAGCCAGCAGGCCTTCCATTACCTGGTTCTTGATCTTGGACTTGATGGCCTGACGCAGCTCACGCTCCATGTTCTTGCGAACCTCGGTACGGAAACCTTCCAGGCCGCCTTCCTTGATACCGAACAGGGTGAAGAACTCATCGTTCAGCTCTGGCAGTTGCGGAGCGGAGACGCTGTTCACCTTGACGGTGAATTCGGCGGTCTTGCCGGCCAGATCGAGGTTCTGGTAGTCCTCGGGGAACGTCGGGTTGATCACGCGCTCTTCACCGGCTTTGGCGCCGACCAGGGCGTCTTCGAAGCCAGGAATCATGCGGCCGGAGCCCAGAACCAGCTGAGTGCCGGTAGCG
Organism: Pseudomonas flavescens; assembly: GCF_013408425.1. Taxonomy (NCBI): domain Bacteria; kingdom Pseudomonadati; phylum Pseudomonadota; class Gammaproteobacteria; order Pseudomonadales; family Pseudomonadaceae; genus Phytopseudomonas; species Phytopseudomonas flavescens. The sequence goes on from NZ_JACBYV010000001.1 coordinate 1,699,188, forward strand.
GAACCGCCAGCGAAGGCTTCACCGTCGATCTTGCCGACGAAGTCGATGTTCAGCTGGTCATCTTTCTCGGCAGCACGCTCGACAGCTTCGAAACGGGTGTTCTGCTTGCGCAGGATATCCAGCATGTTGTCTACGTCGGAATCGGCAACGTCAGCCTGCTGACGTTCGATGGCGATGCCCTCGAGGCCACCGACCTTGATTTCCGGGAACACTTCGAACGTGGCGACGAACTCCAGGTCCTTGCCCTTCTCCAGCACTTTAGGCTCGACCGAAGGCTGGCCGGCTGGAGCGAGCTTCTGCTCGGCAATGGCTTCATAGAAGGAGGACTGGATGACGTCACCGACCGCTTCCTGACGCGCGTCAGCTTCGAAACGCTGACGGATCACGCTCATTGGCACTTTGCCAGGACGGAAACCGGGGATCTTGGCCTTCTGTGCAGTCTGCTGCAGACGCTTGTTGACCTGAGTCTCGATACGCTCGGCCGGCACAGTAATGCTCATGCGGCGCTCGAGAGCGGAAGTGCTTTCAACAGAAACTTGCATGGATATTCCTCGTTGCACAGACGTATGCCGGCCGTTTACCGGCCCCATTCAAGGGCATGCATTCTAGAGGGAGGTGTTGCAGAAGTCACCCTAGATGCAGGTGGCAAACGGGAGGGGCGCTAAATATGGTGCGGACGGAGAGACTCGAACTCTCACGCCTTGCGGCGCTGGAACCTAAATCCAGTGTGTCTACCAATTCCACCACGTCCGCGTGGTAATACATTTTTTACAAACAAAAACGCCAGGCTTTTTAGGGCCTGGCGCTTTCAGAATATGGGGTGGACGAAGGGGATCGAACCCTCGACACCAGGAGCCACAATCCTGTGCTCTACCAACTGAGCTACGCCCACCATATTGCTTTACCGCTTCACTTGTGCCGATTCACCTAGTGGCGCACCCGGCAGGACTCGAACCTGCGACCATCCGCTTAGAAGGCGGATGCTCTATCCAGCTGAGCTACGGGCACTTATCCATCCACTAGAGCAGACTTCAAGCTTCGACTGGAGCGGCGACTTTCGTTGCTGCCTTTGCCGCTTTACCCTGTCACTTGCTGTGCTCGCCAAGTGGTGCGCATCTTATAGAGGCACCCCAGAGCCGTCAACACCCAAATCTAAAAAAATTCAGTTAGATAAAGGAGTTACACCAAATCTGCTGTCTGGCGCCTTTGCCCTTCCTTAATGCCATGCGAGAATGCGCGTCCTTTTTCACTCCCCTTCAATGGTTAATCGAGCGCAATGACCGCACAACTGATAGATGGCAAAGCGATTGCCGCCAATATCCGCCAGCAGATCGCCCAGCGCGTCGCCGAACGGCGCCAGCAAGGACTGCGTGCGCCCGGCCTGGCAGTGATCCTGGTCGGCAGCGACCCCGCCTCTCAGGTTTATGTCGCGCACAAGCGCAAGGACTGCGAGGAAGTCGGTTTCGTTTCCCGCGCGTATGACCTGAGCGCCGAAACCAGCCAGGACGAACTGCTGGCCCTGATCGATTCGCTGAATGACGACGCCAGCATCGACGGCATTCTGGTTCAGTTGCCGCTGCCGGCACACCTCGATTCCTCGTTGCTGCTCGAGCGCATCCGTCCGGACAAGGACGTCGATGGCTTCCATCCCTATAACATTGGCCGCCTGGCCCAGCGCATGCCGCTGCTGCGCCCCTGCACCCCCAAGGGCATCATGACCCTGCTGGCGAGCACCGGCCAGGATCTCTACGGCCTGCACGCCGTGGTGGTAGGCGCTTCGAACATCGTTGGTCGGCCAATGGCCATGGAGCTGCTGCTGGGCGGCTGCACCGTGACCGTCACGCACCGTTTCACCAAGGATCTGGCCGGCCACGTGGCCCAAGCCGATATCGTCGTGGTGGCGGCCGGTAAACCCGGACTGGTAAAGGGTGAATGGATCAAGGAAGGCGCCATCGTCATCGACGTGGGCATCAACCGGCAGACGGACGGCAAACTGATTGGCGACGTGGTGTACGAAACCGCCCTGCCCCGTGCGGGCTGGATCACCCCGGTGCCAGGCGGCGTAGGCCCGATGACCCGCGCCTGCCTGCTGGAAAACACCCTGCATGCAGCGGAACACCTGCACGCCTGATGGCGTTTCGCAGCAATGAAAACGGCGCCTTCGAGGCGCCGTTTCTATTTCAGTGCACCCGTCGCTCCCTGCGGCTTGCGCACGAACCACAGTACCCGGCTGACGCCGCGGGTCACCGCCACATAGCCCAGGCGCAGACTTTCATCGGCCATGGCCTGATCGTAGCTGTTGGCGAAGAAGCCACAATAGGCGTACAGCGCGTTGCGCAACGGATGAGGCGTTGACGGCAGGCAGTCGTCGATGATGATCGCCACCTCGGCCTGCAGGCCCTTCGCGCGATGGATGGTGTAGGCCTTGACCGGGAGCTTGCGATCGAGCCCGGCCTGCACCTCCTTGAGGGTCTCGTTACGCCGCCCCAGCAGCAGCACCGCGGTGCGCTCCCCGGAATCGATGGAGCTGGCGTATTCACACTGGGCGGCGATTTCCTTCAGCAGATCGGGCATCTGCCGGGCCAGATCGAATGGCGTCACCAGTTGCACGCCATGCCCGCCGGGCGGCGTGGCCCTGATCGCTTCGGTGGTCTTATCCTGCTTCACGGCCACTTCGCGCAGTATCGACTCGGCGTCACGGATCACCGGCTGGATCGAGCGGTAATTGGCCTGCAGCATCAGCACCGCGCTCTTGCCCTTGCCTTTGCTCGGGAAGTGCCGATCGAAGGCCATGAACAACTCCGGCGAACTGCCGCGCCAACCGTAGATCGACTGCCAATCGTCACCGATGGCCATCAGGCTCACCGCCACCGAAGCGCCGGCTAGGCGCCGATGCACGGCCTGCAGCCATTGCACGATCTGCGGTGAGACATCCTGGAATTCGTCGATCAACAGGTGGGTGAAGCTGGCCAGCGCCTCGGCGGGCAGCCGCTCGTCGCCGTCCTCGAGCATCTGCGTCAGTTGTTGAAAGGCGCCGTTGAAAGTCATCAGGCCCTGCTCGCCAAGACGCTGCCGCAGTGCCTGCCAGAAAGCCTGCAAGGCGAGGAGAAAAAGGCGCTCCTGCTCCGAACAAGGCACCGCGGCCACCGCCAGCTGGTCGATACGAATGCCGATGCTCTCGATAAAGCCTGCCTGCCCGTGGAACACCTCGAACAGTGGTGCGGCATGCAGCTCGCCTGCCAGCCTGAATGGTTGCATTGGCGCTTTGGGCAAAGGCTTCTGCTCATCCGGCGCTGGCGAACCCAACAAGGCGTGAACCTGCGAGCGAAACGCCGGACTCTCGGCGTAGCACGCCTGGTAGACCTCTTTGAGCAGCCGCCCCTGCGCAGCCCCCAGACGCCCGCCGGCCAGCGGATTATCGGGCTCGCTGGGCGAGGCCTGTCGATCACCGAGCTGCTCGAACCAGCCTGGATTGCCCAATACCTGACGGGCCAGCACGCCCATGGCGGAGTGAAAGGTACGCACGCACTGCTGTACAGCCCGCTCGTCGACCGGCGACGACCAGAACCCCAGCACCTTGAGCAGCCGCTCGCGCAGCTCGACGCAGGATGCATTGGTAAAGGAAATCACCGTCAACCGCTCGGGCTCGATGTTCAGGTGACAGAGCATGAAGACCACACGCAGCACCAGCGTCGTCGACTTGCCCGATCCTGCACCGGCAAAGATGCGCGTCAATGGCGCGCGCCCCAGAATCATCGCCCACTGCTCGTCGGAGGGCGCACCGACCACTCCGACCGCTACGGCTCGGGCGACGGTGTCACGCATGGCCTGCTCCTGAGCCGAGCTGATTTTCATCGCTGCAGCCGAGTAGATACCGGCGCTCGTGCGCCTAACGGGCTTTTTTGTTGCGGAGCTTGCGCCCTTCCCTGCGCGTTTTGGAGCTGCAGCTTTTTTGGCAGAGGTGGTTTTTCCTTTGGCTTTCGGTGCAGCCTTCAGGCGTTCGGCCGCCGCATGCTTCTCAGCCTCGAGATAAGCGGCGGTACGCGGAAAATAGCGGGCCAGCGTGGTGGACAACAGAAGTTTGTAACGCGTCAGCATGGTTTTCCCATAGCGAATTGGATGCAGGCTTCTGGAAACGAAAAGGCCGCATCAGCGGCCTTTTCGTTGCGACGCTCGCTTACTCGGCGAGTCGCCAGGTGGTGCCACCTTTGCCATCCTCGAGCACCACGCCCAGCGCAGTGATCTGATCACGGATACGGTCGGACTCGGCCCAGTTCTTCTCGGCACGAGCCTGCAGGCGCGCAGCGATCAATGCCTCCACTTCGGCCGCATCGACCTTGCCTTCGGCGCCGGCCTTGAGAAACGCATCCGGCTCCAGTTGCAGCACCCCCAGCAGACCAGCCAGCTGTTTGAGCTGAGCGGCCAGACCAGCAGCGGCCTGCTGGTCGCTTTCGCGCAGGCGGTTGATCTCGCGGATCAACTCGAACAGCACCGCGCAGGCTTCCGGCGAGTTGAAGTCGTCATCCATCGCCGCGCCGAAACGCTCGACGAACGCCTCGCCACCGGCCGGAGCGACGTCGGGCAAGCCTTTGAGACCGTTGTAGAAGCGTTCCAGGGCGCCCTTGGCTTCCTTGAGGCTTTCTTCCGAGTAGTTGATCGGGCTGCGGTAATGGCTGGACACCAACAGGTAGCGGACCACCTCCGGGTGGTACTTCTCCAGCACCTCACGGATGGTGAAGAAGTTGCCCAGGCTCTTGGACATCTTCTCGCCATCCACACGCACCGCGCCAGCGTGCATCCAGGCATTGGCATACTGCTTGCCGGTCGCCGCTTCGCTCTGCGCGATCTCGTTCTCGTGGTGCGGGAAGACCAGGTCCGGGCCGCCGCCGTGGATGTCGAAGGTCTCGCCCAGGCAGCAGGTGGACATTACCGAGCACTCGATGTGCCAGCCCGGCCGGCCGGCGCCCCAGGGCGACGCCCAGCTCGGCTCGCCCGGCTTGACGCCTTTCCACAGGACGAAGTCCAGCGGGTCCTGCTTGATCTCGTCGACCTCGATGCGCGCGCCGATTTTCAGGTCTTCGATCTTCTTGCGCGACAGCTTGCCGTAGCCGACGAACTTGCCGACGCGGTAGTACACGTCACCATTTCCCGGCGCATAGGCATAGCCCTTGTCGATCAGGGTCTGAATCATCTCGTGCATGCCGGCGATATGCCCGGTGGCACGTGGCTCCTGGTCCGGGCGCAAGACCGACAGGCGCGCTTCGTCTTCGTGCATCGCCGCGATCATACGCTCGACCAGCGCCTCGAACGGCTCGCCGTTCTCGTTGGCACGCTTGATGATCTTGTCGTCGATGTCGGTGATATTGCGCACGTAGGTCACGTCATAGCCGCGATGACGCAGCCAGCGGGTGACCACGTCGAACGCGACCATCACCCTGGCATGGCCGATATGGCAGAAGTCGTAGACCGTCATGCCGCACACGTACATGCGCACGTGATTGCCGACCAGCGGCTTGAAGGGCTCTTTGACCTTGCTCAGGGTGTTGTAAATGCTCAGTGCCATTTACTGCCCCCAGGAATCGCGCAGGGTGACGGTGCGGTTGAAGACCAGAGCCTCCGGCTTGGAGTCCTTGGCGTCCAGGCAGAAATAGCCTTCGCGCTCGAACTGGAAGCGATCTTCGACAGCAGCCTGGGCCAGCGACGGCTCGGCGCGGCACCCCTTGAGCACCACCAGGGAGTCGGGGTTGATGTTGTCAAGAAAGCTGCCGCCTTGCTCGCCGTCTTCACCGGCCTTCTCCGGGTTGGCCGAGCGGAACAGGCGGTCATACAGGCGCACCTCGCACTCGACGCTCTCGGCCGCCGGGACCCAGTGGATCACGCCCTTGACCTTGCGGCCTTCCGGGTTCTTGCCCAGGGTGTTTTCGTCGTAGGAGCAGCGCAGCTCGACGATATTGCCGGCGGCATCCTTGATCGCTTCGTCGGCGCGAATCACGTAGCTACCGCGCAGGCGCGCTTCGCCGCCGGGAACCAGGCGCTTGAAGCCGTCCGGCGGGGTTTCTTCGAAGTCGCCGGCGTCGATGTAGATCTCGCGGGAGAACGGCAGCGCGCGGGTGCCGATATCCTGCTTGGGATGGCGCGCCAGTTCCAGGTTCTCGACCTTGCCTTCCGGGTAATTGGTGATCACCACCTTGAGCGGCTTGAGCACGCACATGGCGCGCGACGCGTTGGCGTCCAGGTCTTCGCGGATGGCGAACTCGAGCATGCCGATGTCCACCAGGCCGCCGGCGCGGTTGACGCCGATCATGTCGCAGAAGGTGCGGATCGAAGCCGGCGTGTAACCACGGCGACGGTAGCCCGAGAGCGTCGACATGCGCGGGTCATCCCAGCCATTGACGTGCTTCTCGTCGACCAACTGCTTGAGCTTGCGCTTGCTGGTGATGGTGTAGTTCAGGTTCAGCCGGGCGAACTCGTACTGACGCGGCTGCGCCGGCACCGGCAGATTGGCCAGGAACCATTCGTACAGCGGGCGATGGTCTTCGAACTCCAGGGTGCAGATGGAGTGGGTCACGCCTTCGATGGCATCCGACTGACCGTGGGTGAAGTCGTAGCTCGGGTAGATGCACCACTTGTCACCGGTCTGGTGATGATGGGCGTGGCGGATGCGATAGAGAATCGGGTCGCGCAGGTTCATGTTGCGCGACGCCATGTCGATCTTGGCGCGCAGGGCGCGGGCACCATCCGGGAATTCACCGGCTTTCATGCGTGCGAACAGATCGAGGTTCTCGGCGACCGAGCGCTCGCGGTACGGGCTGTCCTTGCCGGGCGTATTCAGGGTGCCGCGGTATTCGCGGGCCTCGTCCGGCGACAGGTCGTCGACATAGGCCTTGCCCGCCTTGATCAGTTCGACGGCCCAGTCATGCAGCTGGTCGAAGTAATTGGAGGCATAACGCTCCTCGCCGGCCCATTTGAAGCCCAACCACTCAACATCTGCCTTGATGGCATCGATGTATTCCTGATCTTCCTTGGCGGGGTTGGTGTCGTCGAAACGCAGGTTGCACTCGCCACCGAACTCCTCGGCCAGGCCGAAATTCAGGCAGATCGACTTGGCATGGCCGATATGCAGGTAGCCGTTGGGCTCCGGCGGGAAACGGGTGATGATCTTGGCGTGCTTGCCAGCGTCCAGATCAGCCTGAACGAGGGGACGCAGGAAGTTGGCGGCTTTTTCGACGGTGGGCTTGCTCATGGTGTCCTTAGCGCGTGCGGATTGCGGCACAGGGTAGGCCGACTAAAACAAAGCGCTTATCATAGCCCAAGCTGTCAACCCCCTGACAGGCCTTGGTGCCTGCTCCTGACCTTCGGGCGACATAAATGTCCGTACCGAACCGGGAGCAGCCCGCGATTTTCTCGACAGAGCGATAACCACATGATCAAGCTGCACACCAACCACGGCGTCATCACCCTCAACCTGTTCGAAGACAAGGCACCGGAAACCGTCGCCAACTTCAAGGAATACGTGAAGAGCGGCCATTACGACGGCACTGTGTTCCACCGCGTGATCGGCAACTTCATGATCCAGGGTGGCGGTTTCGAACCGGGCATGAAGCAGAAGCCGACCAAGGCGCCGATCAAGAACGAAGCCAACAATGGCCTGAGCAACAAAACCGGTACCGTGGCCATGGCTCGCACCATGGAACCGCATTCGGCGTCCGCGCAGTTCTTCATCAACGTCGCCGACAACACGTTCCTCGACCACAGCGCACAGACCGTACAGGGCTGGGGTTATGCCGTGTTCGGTGAAGTGGTCGAAGGCCTGGAAGTGGTCGAAGCCATCAAGGGCGTCGCCACCACCATGAAATCCGGCCATCAGGATGTTCCGGCTGAAGACGTGATCATCGAGAAGGCCGAGATCGTCGAGTGATCCTGCTGATCTCCGACCTGCATCTTGAAGAGGAGCGCCCGGATATCAGCCGGGCGTTCTTGCATTTCCTCGCCCACCGGGCGCCCCAGGCCGAGGCGCTGTACATCCTTGGCGATTTTTTCGAAGTCTGGATTGGCGACGACGCCATGACCCCCTTTCAGCGCGGCATTGCCCAGGCGCTGCGTCGCTTGAGCGACAGCGGCACGCGGGTCTACCTGATGCACGGCAACCGTGACTTCCTGCTTGGCAAGGCTTTCTGTCGCGAGGCCGGCTGCACGCTGCTCGGCGATCCTCACGAAGTGCGCTTCGCTGGCGAGAAGGTGCTGCTCATGCACGGTGACAGCCTGTGTACCCTGGATGTCGGCTACATGAAGATGCGCCGCCTGCTGCGCAACCCCGTCAGCCTGTTCATCCTGCGCAACCTGCCGTTGAGCACCCGCCACAAGCTGGCGCGCAAGCTACGCTCGGAAAGTCGCTCGCAGACCCGCATGAAGGCCAGCGACATCGTCGACGTCACGCCGGATGAAGTGCAGCGGGTGATGGCGGCCCATGGCGTACGGACACTGATCCACGGCCACACCCACCGCCCTGCCACCCACGACGTGCTGATCGATGGCCAACCGGCACGGCGAATCGTCCTGGGTGACTGGGATAAACAGGGCTGGGCGCTGCAGGTCGATGAAAACGGCTTCAACCAGAGCGCCTTCGCCCTGGATTGAAACGACAGGTAGCCCGGCGTAGAGCGAAGCGATACCCGGGAATGACCTCTCATACCCGGGTGATGCGCAAGACTGATCTACGCCTGCGGGACGCCACTGTGGAAGCGAAACTCCGTATCGGGTGATTCGATGAGCTCCTGCTCGACCGCCCTCACCCGCTCGATGGCCTGATCGACATCCGCCGCATCGCCATATTGATAGGCGAGCTTCAGGTAACCCTGAAAGTGCCGCGCCTCGCTTTTCAACAGGCCGAAGTAGAACTTGCCGAGCTCTTCGTCCAGATGCGGCACGATCGCTTCGAAACGTTCGCAACTGCGTGCCTCGATAAAGGCACCGACCACCAGGGTGTCGACCAGCTTGTACGGCTCGTGATTGCGCGTCACCTTGCGCAGGCCCGAAGCGTAGCGCGCGGCGGAAACCGGACGCAGGCCGATCCTGCGGCGTTTCATGATGCGCAGCACCTGCTCGTGGTGCACCAACTCCTCACGGGCCAGGCGCGACATCATGGTGATCAAATCCGCGTGGCAACTGTACTTGGCGATCAGGCTGAGCGCCGTGCTGGCGGCCTTGAACTCGCAGTTCTTGTGGTCGATCAGCATGATTTCCTGGTTGGCCAGGGCAGCATCGACCCAGGCCCGAGGCGTGCGGCAACCGAGAAATTCATGGATTTCCGGCAGGTTCGGCATGGCGCTGCGGCGGCTGGGCGATGGCTGATCGGGAGCAGTGGCTGGAAACAACACGGGTCTGGGCTCTGGCGGCTGGCTAGTCGATAAGCCGGCCATTATAAGGCCGCCAGAGCGGCGCGTCCTGCCTATCGACCCGCGCAGAGCGTGGATTGGTCGAACGGCTCAGTTTTCCAGCCAAGCCTTCATCTGGTTGATTTCCTGCTCCTGCGCGGCGATGACCTGTTTGGCAAGCTTCAGCACTGCCGGGTCGGAACCGTAAGCCAGTGCGACCTTGGCCATGTCGATGGCGCCCTGATGGTGCGGAATCATCCCGCGCATGAAGTCCTGATCGGCGTCACCGCTCAAATCAACGGCCATGGCACCGTGCATACGATGGTTGACGGCCTCGAACGCGGCCTTGACTTCAGCGCTCCTGCCGGCGTCGACGGTAGCCTCGTATCGCGCCGCGTTAGCGGCCAGCCACTCGTTCATCAGGCCGATCTCCTGATCCTGCGCGGCAATGACCTCGTTGGCCAAGGCACGCACCCTTGCATCGCTGCCGTACTGCAGCGCGACCTTGGACATCTCGATGGCGCCCTGATGATGGGGAATCATGCCGCGCATGAAATCCACGTCGGCACTGCCCGTCAGGGTGACGGCCATCGCCTTGTGCATCCTGTCGTTGATCGCCCGGTAGGCGGCCGTCGAGGCACCGGCATTCGCCGACGCGACCTCGGCCGAGTGTGCGGCATGCCCGCCCGTATGACCATTGGCGGCATCTTGAGCGGCCGCCAGGCCGGCGGTCAGTACGGACGCCCCGGCAAACAGAAGTAAACCCAGCGCTTTGGCTTTCATTGACGGTCCTCGACCATTAATAGGAGCTCAGAACCTACACCTTGCCACGACGGGAAGGTCAAGATGCAGCCCGCCGCCGCCGCTTGCGCCACCGAGCCACGGTCCGAGGCGCACCAAGCCATCTATAGTCAATAGGGCGAGCCACACGCCGAGGAAACCCCATGCAAGCCATCCGCAGCATTCTCGTTGTAATCCAGTCGGATCATCTGGAGGCACTTGCCCTGAAACGCGCCAAGCTGATTGCTGGCGTGACACAGTCTCATCTGCACCTGCTGATTTGCGATGAATCGGGCGAACATCACGGCCACCTGCGGCTGCTCAGCAATGCACTGCAGCAGGATGGCTATAGCGTCAGTACCGAGCAGGCGTGGCATGGCAGCCTGCATGAGACGGTCAGTGTCGTGCAGCAAGCCGAGGGCTGCGGTCTGGTGATCAAGCAGCACATGCCTGACAACCTGCTGAAAAAGGCCCTGCTCACGCCCGATGACTGGAAGTTGCTGCGCTACTGCCCGTGCCCGGTGCTGCTGGTGAAGACTCAGACGCCCTGGATCGGCGGCACGGTATTGGCAGCCGTCGACGTAGGCAATGCCGACAGCGAGCACCGGGCGCTTCACACCCGTATCGTCGACCACGGCTATGACCTCGCCAACCTGGCGAAAGCCGAACTGCACGTGCTCAGCGCCCATCCATCGCCCGTGCTGGCTGCCGCAGACCCAACCTTCCAGTTGCGCGAAACCATCGAGGACGGCTACCGCGAACAGTGCCTCGCGTTCCAGCAGGCCTACGACATCGACGACCAACACCTGCATATCGCCGAAGGCCCGGCCGACGTACTGATCCCCCACTTCGCCCAGCAGTTGCAGGCGGCCGTGACGGTGATCGGCACCGTCGCGCGTACCGGCTTCAGCGGTGCGCTGATCGGCAACACCGCCGAGGTGATCCTCGACAGCCTGGAAAGCGATATTCTGGTGCTCAAGCCCGACAGCATCATCGAGCATCTGGAACAGCGGCTCAGCGAGCGCTGATCACTCGCGAAACGGCTGCCGCGGTTTGCTGCGCAAGGGGTCGAGCAGCGATGACAGGCCGTTGTGATCGATTTCCTGCATCAGCGCCAGCAACTGACCGATCTCGCCCTTCGGGAAGCCCTCACGGGCGAACCAGTTCAGGTAATGCCCGGGCAGATCGGCGATCAGCCGCCCCTTGTATTTGCCGAAGGGCATTTCTCGGCTCACCAGCAATTTCAGGTCTTCGGGTTTCATCACATCGGCCATCGGAGTTGCATGAGCGGGGCATTATGCCGCAACCGCCAGGCGGTTGGGCCGACCGCTCAACTCGGGTAAGCTGCGCGCCGTTCACATCTGCAGGTACTCTCCATGATTATCAAGGCACTGCGCCTCGGCCTAGGCCAACTGATCGTTCTCGGCGACCTCGCCACCCGTCCGGCCAAGATGAAGCGTGCACCTGAAGCACAGGCTGCCGTCGACCAGGCCGCAGGTGATCTGGCGCTCTACCAGTTCAAGGCCTGCCCATTCTGCGTGAAGGTTCGCCGCAAGCTGCACACCCTCAATGTGCCTGTCGCCCTGCGTGACGCCAAGAACGACGCCACCTCGCGCCGCGAACTGGAGAGCCAGGGCGGCAAGATCAAGGTGCCGTGCCTGCGTATCGAGGAAAATGGCCAGAGCACCTGGCTGTATGAATCCAAGGCCATTGCAGCCTATCTGGATCAGCGTTTCGCGGGGTGAAGCGTTCGTAGGGCGCCTCTAGCAGTCCAGGCTTCTTCCAACCCAGGTGGTTCCTGGACGCACCTCAATGCTGATGGCTGCGCCCGACATGGGACACATCCTTCTCGGCATGCAGGTTGTCGCTGGTGCTGAGCTGGCGAATGATCTCGCAGGGCGACGATTGCTGATCCGCCAAGCAACTGTTGCGCAGCTCGACCAGTTGCCCCTGCAACGACTGCAGGCTGGCGATGCGTGCACTGACGTGTTCGATGTGTTCATCGATCAGGGTATTGATGGCTTCGCAGTTTTCCGATGGACGGCCGCGCAGGCTGAGCAGCTCGCGAATTTCGTCGAGGGTCATGTCCAGGGTGCGGCAATTGCGGATGAAGGTCAGCCGTTCGACGTGCTCCGGCCGGTACAGCCGGTAATTACCCTCGCTACGCTGCGGCGCAGGCAGCAGCCCTTGGTGCTCGTAAAATCGAATGGTCTCCACCTGGCACCCGGTGACTGCCGCCAATTCGCCAATTTTCATGATCCGATCCTCGAATGCTTGACCCTATAGTGGCTACAGGGTGTTCACTCCGCAACAGGTTATTCGGAGAAGCACCATGACCAACTGCTGCGATCACGACAACACCCCCAAGCCCGTTCGCCCCCAGGACGCTTGCTGCGCGGGCGACAACACATCGCCTTGCTGCGACTCGGGCAACCCATTGATCACCGCAATCGCTGAGCCCGTGGCCGCCCACACCGGCCCGGCGATGGAGAGCAGTAGCTTGCGCATCGAGCAGATGTGCTGCCCTACGGAGGAAGGTCTGATTCGCGGCAAGCTGCAGCATCTGCCCGAAGTGCACGCCATGCAGTTCAATCTGCTCAACCGCACGCTACTGGTCGAGCACCAGGCGGGCGCGGCCCCCTTGCTGGTCAAGGCCATCGCCAGCCTGGGCATGCAGGCATTGCCGCTGGCAGCACAGACCCGGGTGCGCATCGAGCAGATGGACTGTCCCACCGAGGAGCGCCTGATCACCGACAAGCTCGCCCGTCAGCCCGGTATCGAGGCCCTGCAGTTCAACCTGATGCAGCGGGTGCTGACCATTCGTCATCGTCCGGACGCCCTCGAGCCAGCGCTGCAGGCCATACGTGAACTGGGGTTCACCCCGCAGCCCGAAGGCGATGAAAGCCAGAGCGTAGTTGCCGAGCAACCCCATGATGGCTTGCCGTGGCGACTGATAGTGGCTGGCGTGGCGGCATTCATGGCCGAGCTGGTGCACTTCACCGACACCGCGCCGGAGTGGGTGGTCGCGCTGATCGCGCTGGGTGCGATCCTTACGGCCGGGCTCGATGTCTACAAGAAAGGCTGGATCGCCCTCAAGAATTTCAACCTGAACATCAATGCGCTGATGAGCATCGCCGTGACCGGCGCCGTGCTGATTGGCCAGTGGCCCGAAGCGGCAATGGTCATGGTGCTGTTCGCCATCGCCGAGCGGATCGAGGCGAAATCCCTGGATCGCGCGCGCAATGCCATTCGTGGCCTGATGGCACTGACCCCGGAGCAAGCCACGGTGCGTCAGGCCGACGGCAGCTGGCAGACAATGGACGTCACGCAGGTGGCCATCGGCAGCGTGGTTCGCCTGCGCCCCGGCGAACGCATCGGCCTGGATGGCCAGGTGCTCGATGGGCACTCCACGGTCGACCAGTCACCGATCACCGGGGAGAGCCTGCCCATCGAGAAAAGCGTGGGCGACACCCTGTTCGCCGGCACCATCAACCAGAGTGGCGCGCTGGACTACCAGGTCAGCGCTGCCGCCAGCAACAGCGCCCTGTCACGCATCATCAAGGCCGTGGAAGAAGCCCAGGGCGCGCGGGCACCAACCCAGCGTTTCGTAGACCGTTTCGCACGCATCTACACCCCACTGGTGTTCCTGCTCTCCCTCGCCGTGGCCGTGGTACCGCCGCTACTGCTCAATGGTGACTGGTTCGAGTGGGTCTATCGCGCGCTGGTCCTGCTGGTGGTCGCCTGCCCCTGCGCCCTGGTGATTTCCACGCCAGTGAGCATCGTCAGCGGTCTGGCGGCAGCGGCGCGCAAGGGCATTCTGGTCAAGGGCGGCGTGTACCTGGAGAACGGCCGGCACATCACCCACCTGGCGCTGGACAAGACCGGTACCCTGACCCATGGCAAACCGGTGCAGACCGACTATCAGGCCCTGCAAGGCGATGCCGATGCCTGCCGCAAACTTGCGGCCAGCCTGGCCGCTCGCTCCGATCACCCGGTGTCCCAGGCGGTGGCCAAGGCAGCCGAGGAGCAAGGTATCGCGCTCGACGACGTGCAGGCATTCGAGGCGCTGCCCGGGCGCGGGGTGCGCGGCGTGATCGACGGCCAGCGTTACCAGTTGGGCAACCATCGCCTGCTCGAAGAGCTGGGTCTGTGCTCGCCGGAGATCGAAGCTCGGCTCGACGCACTGGAACGTGAGGGCAAGACGGTGATTCTGCTCAGCGACGATAAACGCGCCCTGGCGCTGTTCGCGGTCGCCGACACGCTCAAGGCCAGTAGCCGTGAAGCTATCGCCACCCTGCATGAAATGGGTATCAAGACCCTGATGCTCACCGGTGACAATCAGCACACCGCCCAGGCCATCGCCGCTCAGGTGGGCATCGATGAAGCACGCGGCGACCTGCTGCCCGCCGACAAGCTGGCCACCGTGGAGGGCCTGCTCGGTCAGAAGGGCGTGGTCGCCATGGTCGGCGACGGCATCAACGACGCCCCTGCCCTGGCCCGCGCCGATGTCGGCTTCGCCATGGCGGCGATCGGCACCGACACGGCCATCGAAACCGCCGACGTGGCGATCATGGACGACGATTTGCGCAAGATCCCCACGTTCATTCGTCTGTCTCAGCAGACGGCCGCGATTCTCAAGCAGAACATCGTGTTGGCGCTGGGTATCAAGGCGGTATTTCTGGGTTTGACCGTGAGCGGCCAAGCCACCATGTGGATGGCGGTGTTCGCCGATGTGGGGGTGAGCTTGCTGGTGGTCTTTAACGGGTTGCGGTTGTTGCGAAAGTAGCAGCGCCCACGTATTCATTGTGGGAGCGCGCCATGCGCGCGACAGCTTCCTGGATGCGGGCTAATGGATTGGGCCGCGTAGGTGAAACCCATAAATAAGGTGATGGGTTTCACCCATCCTACGCGGCTGCCTACTCCACATTTCCCTTGTGGGAGGGCGCCATGCGCCCGATTCGCGGGCATGGCCCGCTCCCACAGGATATTGTCCGCCGCGAGACCACTCAAAACGCAGGATGGACGATGGGTTGCGCCCCCACCCTCCGCAAAGCCGATCAGCCCAGCATGGTCACGTGCTGCGGGTGGCTGGCGACACGATCGAGCCAGGCGTTGACCGCCGGGTAGCCGCTCAGGTCGAAACCGCCCTCGTGAGCCACGTGGGTATAGGCGTACAGGGCGATATCGGCGATGGAGTAGCGGTCACCGACCAGATACGGAGTCTGCTCCAGCTGACGCTCCATGACCCGCAGCGCCTTGTGGCCGCGCACCTGGCACACCTTGTACTCCTCGGCGCGTGCCGCTGGCATGCCTTCGAGCCACTGAATGCGACGAGCCACGGCAATGTAGGGCTCATGGCTGTATTGCTCGAAGAACTGCCATTGCAGCACCTGAGTGCGCAGGCGTGGTTCGGTCTGCAGGAACTCGCTGCCATCGGCGAGGAAATTGAGAATGGCGTTGGACTCCCAGAGGTACGAGCCGTCCTCCAGCTCCAGCACCGGAATCCTGCCATTGGGGTTCTTGGCCAGGAACTCGGGGCTCTGTGTCTCGCCCTTGAAAATATCGATGGGCACCCATTCGAACGGTTTGCCGAGCAGGGTCAGCATCAGCTTGACCTTGTAGCAGTTGCCGGAACGGTAATCGCCATACACCTTGTACATGTTCAAGTCCTCTTGTCCGATAGTCACGCCGCGTTCGCGGCCAGTCCCTGCCGCACCACACCCGCCAGCCGACGCAGCCCTTCCCCCAGGCGTTGCGGTGCCACGTGGCTGAAGTTCAGCCGCAGGTAACCGTGCTCGCGATCCGGGTCGATGAAAAACGGCTCGCCCGGCATGAATGCCACGTTCTGTGCCAGCGCCGCGTCGAGCAGCAGACGGGTGTCCTGGGGCTGCTTGAGGCGCAGCCAGAAGAACAGACCGCCCTGGGGAATCTGCCACTCGGCCAGGTCATTGAAATGTTCGACGAGCGCCGCCTGCATCGCATCACGCCGCAGGCGATAGAAATCCCGCAATTCAGCCAGATGCTCGCTGTAGCGCTCGGTACCCAGCCATTGCAGCGCCTGCCACTGACCTACGCGATTGGTATGCAGATCCGCCGACTGCTTGAGGCGCAGCAAATGCGGGTACAGATCCGCCGTGGCGATCAGGTAACCGACGCGCAGCCCCGGCAACAGGGTCTTGGAGACGGTCCCCGTGTAGATCCAGCTGGCCTTGCGCAGGCGGCTTACGATCGGTGTGGCGCTGCCTGCATCGAACACCAGTTCGCGGTAAGGCTCGTCCTCGATCAGCGTCACCTGGTAACGGTCCAGCAGGGCCGCCACGGCGTCACGTTTGGCCTCGCTGTAGCGCACGGCACTGGGGTTCTGGAACGTCGGAATCAGGTAGGCGAAAGCTGGGCGCTGGCGTTCCAGCTGCTCTTCGAGCGCCTGCAACTGCGGGCCATCGGCCTCCTGCGGCACGGCGATGCAGTCGGCGCCGAACAGCTGGAAGGCCTGCAGCGCAGCCAGGTAGGTTGGCGCCTCAAGCAGCACCTTGGTACCTGGGTCGATGAACAGCTTGCTGGCCAGGTCGAGGGTCTGCTGCGAGCCGCTGACGATCAGCACCTGGCTCGCCTCGCACGGCACGCCCAGGGCACGGGCTTCGGCGGCGATGGCTTCACGCAGCGCCGGCTCCCCCTCGCTCATCCCGTATTGGCCCATGCTGGTAGGCATCTGCGACCAGTCGAGCGTGGGCAGCATCTCTTCGGCAGGCAGGCCACCGGCGAACGACATCACCTCCGGACGCTGGGCAGCAGCGAGAATCTCTCGGATCAGGGAGCTTTTCAGGCGGGTGATGCGTTCGGAGAAGGCCATGGAGGTCACCGGGTGATAAGTCGGGAAAATTGAGTCAAACTGGTTGACCGAAAGTACGACGCCCGAGACATATACGTCAACATGATTGACCTTAAAAATTCAGCCGCTCAGCAAGCGGCCATGGAAGCCTTCTTCTTCGGTTACCAGGCGTTCACCGCCAAGGCCGACGAAATGCTCGCGCGCCGGGGGCTGTCGCGGGTGCACCAGCGCATCCTGTTCTTCATCGCCCGCCATCCCGGCTTGAGCGTCAAGGAGCTGCTCGGCTACCTGGGGGTGAGCAAGCAGGCACTGAGCATTCCCCTGCGCCAGCTGCTGGAGATGCACCTGGCGCAGAGCGTCACCGCCGAAGATGACAAGCGCAAACGCCTGCTCGGCCTTACCGCCGAAGGCGCCAATCTGGAGCGGGCCTTGCGCCGGGAACAGGTAAAGCTGCTGCAGCGTGCTTTCGATGACAGCGGCAAGCACGCGGTCGAGGGCTGGCTGGCGGTGAACAAGGCATTGAGCGGTACAGGTCGCACAGCCGAGTAACCCGGGCGCGACTGTATGGCTGCTTATAGCGGCCTCTGTACCGCGACGAACGCGCCGGCAGCCCCTATCGTGGCAACTCAACCACGAGAATTCGCCATGACACCGGAACTGCTGATCGCCTTCATCGCCTTTGCCTTCGTCACCTCGGTGACACCTGGCCCCAACAACATGATGCTGCTCGCCTCCGGGGTGAACTTCGGCCTGCGCCGCAGCGTGCCGCACATGCTCGGCATCAGCCTCGGCTTCATGGTGCTGGTGATGTGCGTGGGGTTCGGTCTGGGTCAGGTATTCGAGCAGGTACCGGCGCTTTACACCCTGCTGCGCTACCTGGGGGCGGCCTATCTGCTCTACCTGGCCTGGAAGATCGCCGGCTCCGGCGCTCCGGACAGCACGACGGGCGAACGTGGCAAGCCCTTCACCTTTCTTCAGGCCGCCGCTTTTCAGTGGGTCAATCCCAAGGCCTGGGTGATGGCCATCGGCGCCATCACCACCTACACGCCGCAGGAGAACTTCCTGGTCAACGTGCTGCTGATCGCCGGATTGTTCGCGCTGGTCAACTGCCCCAGCGTGGGGCTGTGGACGGTCGCCGGCTCGCTGCTGCGCAACTGGTTGCGCAACCCCCGTGTACTGCGTGCCTTCAACATAGGCATGGCGGTGCTGCTGGTGGCCTCGCTGTACCCGATCTTCGCCGACATGAAAGGAGTGCTGTGATGCTCGAGAGCAGCCATGCGCGCCTGCGTCCGCTGGCCGACACCTCGACCTCCGCCGTGGTGGCCGGCTTCATCGGCATGCTCACGGGCTACACCAGCTCGCTGGTGCTGATGTTCCAGGCGGGCCAGGCTGCCGGGCTCAGCGCCGGGCAGATTTCCTCGTGGATCTGGGCGCTGTCGATCGGCATGGCGGTGACCTGCATCGGTCTGTCCCTGCGCTACCGCGCGCCGATCATGGTCGCCTGGTCGACCCCCGGCGCGGCACTGCTGATCACCAGCCTGCCCGGCGTGCCTTACAGCGAGGCGATTGGCGCCTATATCCTGTGCTCCGCGCTGATTCTGATCTGCGGCCTGACCGGCAGCTTCGACCGCATCATGCGGCGCATCCCCGGCTCCATCGCCGCCGCCCTGCTGGCCGGCGTGCTGTTCAAGATCGCCCTGGAAATCTGCGTGGCCGCCGAGCAGCAACCGTTGCTGGTGATCGCCATGCTGTTCGCCTACCTGCTGGGCAAACGCCTGCTGCCCCGCTACGCCGTACTGGCGGCGCTGCTGGTCGGCTGCGTGCTGGCTGGCACCCTGGGGCTGCTGAATTTCTCCCAGTTCGAGTTGCAACTGGCGACGCCGGAATGGACCACACCCAGCTTCTCCATCGCCGCGGCGATCAGCATCGGCATTCCTTTGTTCATCGTCGCCATGGCCTCGCAGAACCTGCCAGGCATGGCGGTGCTGCGCGCCAACGGCTATGACGTTCCGGCATCGCCACTGCTCAACACCACCAGCCTGGTGTCGATCCTCTTGGCACCGTTCGGCTCCCACGGCATTCACATGGCGGCCATCAGCGCGGCGATCTGCGCTGGCCCCGAGGCCCATGAGGATCCACGCAAGCGTTACACGGCGGCGATCTGGTGCGGGGTGTTCTACGGCATCGCCGGGCTGTTCGGCGCCACCCTCGCCGCCCTGTTCGCTGCACTGCCCAAGGCGCTGATCCTGTCCATCGCCGCCCTGGCACTGTTCGCCTCGATCATCGGCGGCCTGACCCAGGCCATGAGCGAACCCAAGGAACGCGAAGCGGCGCTGATCACCTTTCTCGTCACCGCATCGGGAATGACCCTGTTCGGCGTCGGTTCGGCGTTCTGGGGCATCGTCGCCGGCTTGCTGACTCTGGCGCTGCTCAATGGCGGCAAACGTGTCTGAGCGGCGATGAACATATCGAGGCCCCTGGCATGCCGTTGAGCTTTCACAAGATGCACGCCAATGGCGATGACTTCGTGGTGGTCGACTCACGCAACTCGCTCAACCCGATAACAAGCGCCCTGGCTCGACGCCTGGGCGATCGCAAGCGCGGTATCGGCTTCAATCAACTGGCCGTGATACTCGATTGCGCTGATGCCGACGCACGCCTGACGTTCTGGAACGCCGATGGCTCGATGCTGGATGCCTGTGGTAGCGCGACCCGGGGCGTTGCGGACCTGCTGATGCGCGAGTCGAGCGTCACCAGGCTGGTACTGCGCAGCAACCGGGGCTTGCTGACCTGCGAACGTACCAGCAATGCAGCCATTGCCGTGAGCATGGGGGAGCCGCTGTTCGGCTGGGCGAATATCCCCCTGGCCGAGGAGCACGACACAGTTGCCTTACCGCTCGCCGGCACCCCAGCGGCCTGCAGCATGGGCAATCCGCACTGCACCTATTTCGTCGATGACCTGACAGCGCTGGATATCGCCACACTCGGCCCGGTGCTGGAGATCAACCCACTGTTCCCCAGCAAAACCAATGTGCACTTCGTGCAGATCATCGACCGCAAACGCATCAGGCTGCGCATCTGGGAACGCGGCGGCGGCATTCCCCTCGGCTCGGGGTCCTGCTGCTGCGGCGCCGCGGTCAACGGCATGCGTCGCGGCCTGCTGGACGACACCGTCGATGTCGAATGCGATGGCGGCACGGCGACGGTTCACTGGGATGGCAGCGGCCCGGTATTTCTCACCGGACCGGTAGCGCACAGCTTTTCCGGCGTTATCGCGGATAGCGTATTGTCCACGACCAGCACCGGACTACCTGAACCCGCGACCCGAAGCGCCCGCCTCTAGACACTACGCTCGGCCTCCGTCGCCAGCTGCTTGCCATGGGCCGCATTGACCCACCAGCCGAATGCGGCGGCGGTGAAGAACATGATGATGCTGTACAGCGCCGCGGGAATCGCCATGGTGCTGTTGTTCAGCAATACCGGGCTGAGCGCCAGGGCGATGGCCAGGGTGCCGTTGTGGATGCCGATCTCCATGCCGATGGCGATGGCCTGCCGCAGGCTCAGTTTGAGCAGGCGCGGCACGAAGTAGCCCACCGCCAGGCTCAGCAGATTGAATGCGAGGGCCGCCGCACCGACTACCGGTGCGTAATCGAGCACGGTCTGCCAGTCCTTGACCAGTGCCAGGACGATGATCAGCAGCAGGAACAGCGCCGAGATGATCTTCACCGGGTTTTCCATGCGCAGGGCGAAGCCTGGAAAGCGGCTACGCAGGAACATGCCGATGGCCACCGGCCCCAGTACGATGGCGAAAACCTGCACCACCTTGGCGAACTGCAGCGGAATCGCCTGGTCGCCCTCCATGAAGTAGGCCAGCGACAGGTTGACGATGAAGGGCATGGTCAGCACCGCGACAACCGAGTTCACCGCCGTCAGGGTGATGTTCAGCGCCACGTCGCCATGTGCCAGGTGGCTGTACAGGTTGGCGGAGGTGCCACCAGGCGACGCGGCCAGCAGCATCATGCCCACGGCCAGGGCAGGCGCCAGGCCGAATGCCTGCACCATGAAGAAACAGGCCACCGGTAACAGCAGCAGTTGGCAGAACAGGCCGATCAGCACCGGTTTGGGGTACTTCACCACCCGGGCGAAATCCGCCAGGGTCAGGGACAAGCCCAGGCCGAGCATGATGATGCCCAAAGCCAGGGGAAGAAACACGCTCAGCAAAGGACTTGCAGTCATCGGTACATCTCCGCGGTCTGACTTCCGTGATCCTGATCCACACTGTAGCGGGCAATCGCCGGCCTGCGCATGAGGCGCGGCAGCAAACCCAGCCCCATCAGTTCGATGGATCGACAGACATTCGGCCACTGCGACATCCTTGTCCAATACCCCGGCGAGGATTATCACCACTGCTTATTTCAACGGAGGTTTTCCATGTCCACTCAGCTCAACCGCCAGTTTCTGCTCGCCAAACGCCCGACCGGTATGGTCAGCCGCGATACGTTCGATTACGTGGAAAAACCGGTCGGCGAACCTGGCAGCGGGCAGATCCTGGTCAAGAATCTCTATCTGTCGCTGGATCCGGCCATGCGCGGCTGGATGAACGAAGGCAAGTCCTATATCGCGCCGGTTGGCCTGGGCGATGTGATGCGCGCACTCGGCGTGGGTGAAGTGATTGCCTCCAACCACCCGGACTACGCAGTCGGCGACCACGTCAACGGCGCCCTGGGTGTGCAGGACTACTTCCTCGGCGAGCCGAAGGGCTTCTACAAGGTCGATCCGCAGCGTGCCCCCCTGCCAGTCTACCTGTCGGCCCTCGGCATGACGGGCATGACCGCTTACTTCGCCCTGCTCGACGTCGGCGCGCCGAAGAGCGGCGACACCGTGGTGCTTTCCGGTGCAGCCGGAGCGGTGGGCAGCATTGCCGGGCAGATCGCCAAGCTCAAGGGCTGCCGGGTCATCGGCATCGCCGGTGGCGCGGAAAAATGCGCCTACCTGACCGATGAGCTGGGCTTCGATGCGGCCATCGACTACAAGAGCGAGTCGCTGCCCGAGGCGCTCAAGCGCGAGTGTCCGAAAGGCATCGACGTGTACTTCGACAACGTCGGTGGCGACACCCTCGATGCGGTACTCGGCCGCCTGGCTCCCAAGGCGCGCATCGTCATCTGCGGCGCCATCAGCCAGTACAACAACAAGGAAGCGGTCAAGGGCCCGGCCAACTACCTGTCCCTGCTGGTCAACCGCGCACGCATGGAGGGCTTCGTGGTGATGGATCACGCGGCCAACTTCGCCAGTGCAGCGGCTGAAATCGGCGGTTGGCTGGCCAGCGGCAAGGTCAAGTCGAAGGAGCACGTGGTCGAGGGCCTGGAAACCTTCCCGGAAACCCTGCTCAAGCTTTTCAAAGGGGAAAACTTCGGCAAACTGGTGCTCAAGGTCTGAGCCATTCGGCGAGCGGCCCCCTGCCGCTCGCCGTCAGTGATCACAGACCAAAAAAAGATGGCCATAAGCCAGCAAATGACTTGAGTCGTTGTAGACAGTTCGGGTAGTTTCGCCGCCATGCTGTTCGCCCACCGGGGCAGGCTGATCCTTCACGCCAGGAGCCCTGATGGAACTTGTCTTCACTGTCATAGCGATCGTGCTGGTCGGCACTGCCTATCTGCTGTTACAGCACTTTCGCGGAGGCGCGGCGCAGTGCCGCCGCCCCATCGGCGAGTGGTTGTCCAGCTACCAGGCACGGAGCCCGGTCGAGCAGCACGAAATGGCTGAAATGCTGCTGCGGCGGTCCATACGCCTGGCTGCCAACATGGGCGTGCAGATCAACCTCGACGAACTCCTCGGCAACGGCGCGGAGCCAGCCGACCTGATCGCTGCCTGGCAGGTTCGACTGCCCGGCGTCATACCGGCAGCCTATCTGCCAGGCACCCCGGCGAGCACCGTCGGCGCCCTGCTGTTGATTCAACAGGTCGACCCGTCGCGCTTTCATGAATTGCTCGGGCAATCCGCTGCTGGCTGAAACGAGCCAGCCCCTGCCAATCGCCAACCATAGCGAACGCAGTTCGGATGCGTCGATCCGCCAGATGATCGGCCAGCGGATCGATGATTGCGCAGCAGGTCAGAGGCTGCGCATGAGGATGATCGGCAAGGCAGTGAACAGTGCGGTAACCAGAAGCAGAATCAGCAGCAGATCCAGGCTATAAAAAGTCACGTCATCCTCCAGGCGAGCATACTTGGTGCTCGCATCGGGTTTAACAGCATCTACGGCAAGGTTGTCGTTTGTCGCGCTGCACGGCCGCGCCCGGCCGGCGTCGCTGATGAGCGCCCAGAGCCCTTGCCGATCGCTGCCTCTACACGATAGCTCAGACCTTCGCTCGTGACACGCGGGTGCGGCGGTAGTGCAGAACCCGCGGACCATTGAGGGGGAACTTCTGGGCCCTGAGGCCTACAGAAAACTGTATTGGCTTTTTCAGGGGACCCGAAATGGAACAGTGGAACATCTGGCTCGACCGCGAATTATGGCTCGGCGTCGGCATCGTCGTGATCGCTACTGCACTGATCTACACCGTGCTGTGTACCGTGGTGGGCATCGTGCACAAGCGCCTGACCACCTGGTCGAAAGGCCAGGACGGTAATTGGCAGCACTTCGTCGCGGTGGTGATCGGGCGGACCAGCCGCTTGCTGCTGCTCGCCTTCTCGCTGCTGCTGGCACTGCGCCTGCCGGACCTGCCCGGCAGTTGGCAGGCAGCCCTGAGCCACACCTGGTTCGTTGCCCTCGCCCTGCAGATCGCCTTGTGGGTGGATACCGGCGTACGCCTTTGGGCACGCAGCCTGGTGGTCGGCAAGAACGGGGGCGGCAGTTTCAACCCGGTAATGACCACCATCGTCAGCATCATGGTGCTGATCGTGGTGTGGTCGGTGATGCTGCTGTCGATCCTCGCCAACCTGGGTGTGGACATCACCGCGCTGGTGGCCAGCATGGGGGTTGGCGGTATTGCCATCGCCCTGGCAGTGCAAACGGTGCTGGGCGACATATTCGCCTCGCTGTCGATTGGCGTCGACAAACCGTTCGAGATCGGCGATTTCGTGGTTTTCGGAGAAGTGGCTGGGAGCATCGAGCATATCGGCCTGAAAACCACGCGCATCCGCAGCCTCAGCGGCGAACAGGTGGTGTGCGCCAACGCCGACCTGCTGCGCCAGATCGTGCACAACTACAAGCGCATGGACACGCGGCGCATCGTCTTCAAGTTCGGCGTCAGCTACGACACCCCGAGCGACAAGGTTCGCCAGGTATCGGAGAAGGTCGGCGACATCATCCGTGCGACCCCGAAGGCCAAGTTCGACCGCGCGCACTTTCTCGGCTTCGACGAGAGCCAGCTGACCTTCGAAGTGGTCTACATCGTGCAGAGTTCGGACTACAACCAGTACATGGATATCCAGCAAGAGATCAACCTGCAGCTGCTCGATGCCCTGCGCGAACTGGATGTGCGCTTCGCCCTGCCGCGTCGCGATCTGCGTTTGGTGGGTGAAAAGATGCCGACGCTGAAAGTTGCCGGGTTACCGCAGCACGAACAGCAGGACGATTCGGCCGAGCGCGACCAGCGCCTGCCTCGGTTCAGCTGACGCCAGGCTGGGCGCAGAGCGTGGGGCCGTCCAGTCGAAGGCAACGGCTGCCTATCGGCAGCCCATCATGCGGTTGCAGTTGACCCGCTCACGCTCGCCGTTGGAGCTGGAAAGCCGGCTGACCACGTTCCAGCCGATGCGCCTGCTGGAGCCCACCCACAGCTCGCCATTGCTGGCGACGCCGGTGAACAGCTGCAAGCGGCCATAGGTGGTGCTGGTCTGCGCCCAGGTCTGCCCGCTGATAGCGTCGAAGCCACGCATCAGCGTGTCGTTACCGCGCTGAGCGATACCGTAGTGGTTGCCGAAACGATCCGCGCAATTGAGCAGCGTGGCGCTGCGGGTGCAGCGCATGGCATCGCCGGGCAAGGTGAAGGCGGCCTGCACCGGCACGGCCCAGGACAGGGCCAGCAGGCACCCGGCAGCGAGTTTCAGACGGATCGACACGGGTAGCTCCAGCAGCGTGAATCGCCCCATGCTACCGCACCCTGCATGCTGGCTTGGCGGCTCATGGTTGCGTGCTGTTACGGCTCAAACCGGCCATGTGTCGGGCCAAGCCGAAAGCCGCAGCCAGGCCAATGCCGACCAGCGCCCACCAGAGTAACTGTGGCGGCGCCTGCTCAGCGGGCAGCAGCCGGCCGATCAGTACATTGCCGAACAACGCCGCCAACCCGCCCACACCGGCGAAGAAGCCGTAATAGGCGGCCAGCTGCCCGCGCCGGGCGTAATGAGGCACGTGGGCCGACAGCAGCGGCAGTACCAGCAGGCTGCCGAGGCTAAGCAAAGCGGCCATCAGCAGAACCGCCCAATACGGGCTCAACAGACTGGCGAAAGGTTCGGCCAACAGCGCGTAGCTGACCGCCATCAACGCCAGGCCGAGGCCCATGCCCTGCCCCTCGCTGAGCCAACGCTGGCGTAGCGCGCTGATCGGCATCTGCAGCAGCACGCCAACCAGCGCGGTGATCACGAATACCCGTGTGATCCACGCCTGGCCGCCGCCGTGGGCGTGGCTGTAGGCCGGGATCGCCAGATAAAGCGGATGGAACAACAACGGATAGGCTGCAGCCAACAGGGCGAAGCGCAGGAATGACCACTGCTGGAGCATGTCCAGACACTGGCGCAGCATGGTCACCGGCTCGTCACCGGAAACCAGCTCCTTGCTGGGCAGGAAGCGCCACTGCACCAAGGTCATGAGCAGAAACAGCCCGGCTGCCACACTGCCGGATACCGCGAAATCGATGCCGATCAGCAGCAGGCCTGCCAGCGGCCCGAGCAGCATGCCGGCGGTGCTGGCCATGTTCTGCAGAGCGAATGCGCGCTTGCGCTGCTGCATGTCCTGGCACTCATCGGCCAGGTAGGCCTGGGCACAAGGCGTGAACAGCGCACCGGCAAAGCCGCTGACGCAGGCGGCCAGCAGCAGAACCGCCAGGCTTTCCGAGAAGCCGAGCACGGCAAACCCCACGCAACGCACTAGGCAACCGATGAGAATGGCGCGACGGTAGCCGATGCGGTCACCCAGCAAGCCGCCGAACAGGAACAGCCCCTGCTGGCTGAACACACGGATGCCGAGCACCAGGCCCACCGCCCAACCCGCCAGCCCCAGGCTCTCGCTGAGGTGCCCGGCCAGATACGGCACTAGCATGTAGAAGCCGAAGTTGAACGCCAGGCTGTTGAGCACCAGCACCCGTGCGGCGGGTGACAGGCCGGCGAAGGTACCCAGCACCCGGCTCATGGCTGGCTCATTCGCTCGCACGCTGGACGATCTGTTCCAGACGCTGCCTGGCTCGCGCTGGCAGTTGCGCGGGAATCTGCGCCGCGCTGACCGGCTGATCGCCGACCTGAATGAGCATCACCATGCCCATCGCCAGGTGCGGAATGCACTGGATGCCATAGAGCCCTGCCTCACTGAAAGTCACCTCGATCTCTTCGTTGATCTTGCCCTTGAACGGCTCGGCGCCCTCCGGCAGGAGGCCGGGGATGCTGGCAGCGTTGTGGGTCGGGTGAGTGGCGATGAACGTCACGCTGTCACCGGGGGCGATGGCCAGGAAATCCGGGTCATAGACCATCGAACCGGACTCCCCACGGTTGAGCATTTTCACTTCGTGGGTTTCGGCCAATGCCGGAGCTGTGAACACAAGCGTAGCGAGCAAAGCGAAGAGCGGCGAAAAACGCATGACAAAAGACTCGTCTCAGATAGGTTGAAAGCGCAGTACCCGGGCACCGTCTTCAGGGTCGACCAGGTAGCGGGCGCGTACGCCGAAGGTGTCGCGCAAACGCTCGGTGGTCAGCACCTCGGCCGGTGCCCCCAGCGCCACCAGCCGACCGCGCTCCATCACCCCGAGGCGGTCGCACTCAAGAGCCTGGTTGAGGTCATGCAAGGCGATCAGCGTGGTCACCGGCAGCGTGCGCACCAGATTGAGGATCGACAGCTGGTGCTGGATATCCAGATGGTTGGTGGGTTCGTCGAGTAGCAAGATCTGCGGTTTCTGCGCCAGTGCCCGAGCGATGTGCACGCGCTGGCGTTCACCGCCCGACAGGGTGCTCCAGGCTCGCTCCGGCATTTCGGCCATGTCCACATCCGCCAGTGCCTGAACGACGATCCGTTCGTCCTCCGCCGACCAGGGCTGCAAGGCCGACAGCCAGGGCGTGCGGCCCAGCTCGACGGCATCGCGCACCGTCACCGCGTCACCGGTGTCGGCCTGTTGCTCGACGAATGCCAACTGGCGGGCGACATCCCGGCGACTCAGGCCACCCAGCGGCTTGCCCTGCAGGTGCACCTGGCCGCTGCCCGGCGTGCGGATGCCGGACAGCAGCTTGAGCAAGGTCGACTTGCCCGAGCCATTGGGACCGATCAGGCCGAGCGTCTCGCCCTGACGCAGTTGCAGATCGACGCCGGCGACGATTGCCCTACCCTTCACCGACCAGCCCAGGTCGCTGCACTGCAGCACCGTACTCACCGCGCCCGCCTCCCGCGTACCAGAATCACCGCGAAGGCCGGCGCACCGATCAACGCGGTGACCACACCGATGGGCAGTACCTGGCCCTTGATCACCGTACGCGACAGCACGTCGGCGGCGATCAGGAACACCGCACCAGTCAGGGCCGCGACCGGCACCAGCCGGCCATGCCGCACGCCGACCAGCAGCCGTGCAGCGTGAGGGATCACCAGACCGACGAAGCCGATGGAGCCGACGATCGACACCATCACCGCCGTGACCAGCGCCGCGCAGGCGATCAGCGTGGCCTGTACCCGACGCACCGGCACGCCCAGCGACGCAGCCGATTCGGCACCGAAGGTGAAGGCATCCAGCGCGCGAGTATGCCAGGCCACCAGCAGCACCCCGGCCAGCGCCACGGGCACGGCCAGGGCGACATCGTGCCAGTTGACACCACTGAGGTTGCCGAGCAGCCAGAACATGATGCCCCGGGCCTGCTCGGCGCTGGCCGACTTGGTGATCAGGAACGAGGTCAGCGCGTTGAACAGTTGGGAGCCGGCGATACCGGCAAGAATGATCTGCCCGGTGCCATTCAGCGCGCCGCCACCGGCGGCCCGCGCCAGCAGCGCGACCAGGCTGAAGGCGGCGATCGCACCGATGAAGGCGCCCATGGACAGCGACAGCATGCCTGCGCCGAGCCCCAGCAGCGCCACCGAAACCGCTCCGGTGGAGGCACCGGCGGAAATCCCCAGCAGATAGGGATCGGCCAGCGGATTGCGCAACAGCGCCTGCAGCACCACCCCGGAAACCGCCAACCCGGCGCCGCAGCAGGCGGCCACCAGGGCCCGGGTCAGGCGGTAGTTCCAGACGATTCCCTCGTCGATCGGATCGAGCACGAAGCCCGCCCCGAACAGCTTGTTGGCCAGCACCTGAAAGACCACCGACAGCGTGATGCGGGTTTCACCCAGCGCCACACCGACGACCACCGCCACGGCCAGCAACAGCAGGCAGACGATGGTCAGCAGGAACAGGCGGGAGCCACGGGCAATCATTTCTGCAGATCGAACCCGTCAACGGCCTTGGCCAGGGTTTCGATGCCGGTGATCATTCGCAGCGAAGCCTGCATGCCGTCGGCATCGAGAATCACGATGCGGCCGTTCTTCACCGCATCCATGTGCTTGGCGACCGGGTCATTGCGCAGGAACTCGAGTTTCTTCTCCACGTCGTCAGCCGGGAAACGGCGGCGATCCATGCGCGCAAGCACCAGCACGGTCGGGTTGGCCTTGGCCAGGGTTTCCCAGCCGACGGTTGGCCACTCTTCGCTGGACTCGACCACGTTTTGCAGCCCTAGCGACTTCATCATGTAATCGGCAACGCCTTTCTGACCGGCCATGTAGGGGTCGAGATCCAGGTCGGCGCTGGAGAACCAGAACGCGGCGGAGATCTGCTTCGCCTGGCGCTGCTCGGCATTTGCAACCGCCTTGCCGAGTCGCTCCTGCAGGCTGGCGACCAGCTTGTCGCCCTCAGCCTGCACGTCGAAGATCTGCGCCAGCTGCTGAATGCTCTTGTACAGGCTGTCGATCTGGAACGGCTGCAGGCGAGTACCGTCGGCACCCACCAGATTGTCCTTGCCCTCACAGTCGGACGGCATGATGTAGGTCGGAATCTTCAGCGCGTGAAACTGCTCACGGGTACCGACCACGCCCTGCTTGCCCACCATCCACTCGAACTGCACGGCCACCAGCCCGGGGCGCTTGTTGATCACCGACTCGAAGCTCGGGTCGTTATCGGCCAGGCGCTCGACCTTGGCATTCTGCGCCTCGAACTCGGGCAGGACGTTGCTGAACCACAGCGAGGTACCCACCAGACGGTCGCCAAGCCCGAGGGAATAGAGAATTTCGGTGCCGGCCTGACCGATGGTCACGGCGCTCTTCGGCGCATCGGCGAAGCTCAGCTCATGGCCGCAGTTCTCGAGGGTCAGGGGGTAACGAGTCGGGGTGGCGGCCAGCGCCATCGAAGACAGGCCAAGGGTGGCGGCCAGAACGGCAAAACGAGACACGGTCATGCGGGTGATCTCCCAAT
This sequence comes from Pseudomonas flavescens, assembly GCF_013408425.1. Taxonomy (NCBI): domain Bacteria; kingdom Pseudomonadati; phylum Pseudomonadota; class Gammaproteobacteria; order Pseudomonadales; family Pseudomonadaceae; genus Phytopseudomonas; species Phytopseudomonas flavescens. Next base: position 1,728,800 of record NZ_JACBYV010000001.1, read on the forward strand.
CAACAGATACGCATAAATGGCAGTGCGCAGGCTGGAGAACACATCACGCCAAGCGGCCATGGCCGCACCTGTCCATCAGGAAGGTGATTACGGATGCCCCCTCCCGGACACCCCGCCGGCTGGTTCGATTGCAGTGTCCAAACACAGCTGGATTGCAGCTGATCGGACCGATGCCGGCAGGTCTCCTGACTGGTACGTCGCGGCAGCGCTGTGGCCTTCCCGGGTTCGCCCCCAGTGACACGAATGCAGCGCTGCTCGGTACCTACAGTTGCGGGGGCAGTTCCGTTTGGCCATCAGAAATGGCGACGGATTCCCTATTAATTCCTCGCGGAAACCGGCGGGCGGCATCTTAAACGATTAGGTCGCTGCCCTGCAGCGCTTCGCTGCAGTTTCTGCGCATTCATCTCGACATACCGAAGCCGTTGCAGCACCTGTGCGGCTAATGCTGGCGACCATTATTGTTATAATATAACAATTTAGCAAGTCGAGTTGAGTGCTCGCTTCAGCTCCTGATCGAAAGATCCATGGAGCCGATCGACACCGTGGTGGAAAAATTCGGATTCAGGCTTGAAATGAGAACCAAAATCAACAAGACTTGATATTGTTACCTTATAACGTATTTATTGGAGTGCTCATGAAACCTGGTATCCACCCCGACTACCGCCCCGTGCTGTTTCACGATGTCTCGGCCGACACCTATTGGCTGATCGGTTCCACCGTCAGCACCGACAAGACCCGCGAGCACAGCGACGGCAACACCTATCCCTACGTCACGCTCGATATCTCCAGCGCGTCGCACCCGATCTACACCGGCCAGCAGCGCCAGACGGCAAGCGAAGGTCGGGTGGCCGGCTTCAACAAACGCTTCGCCGGTTTCGCAGGAGCCCGCTCATGAAAGTCGTCGCCTCGCTGAAACAGGCCAAACTGCGCCACCGCGATTGCCAGATCGTCAAGCGCCGGGGTCGCATCTACGTGATCTGCAAGACCGAACCACGCTTCAAGTGCGTGCAAGGCCGGCCCAAACCGCAGCGCAAGAACAAGGGCTAAGCGCCTGCATCAGCCTCTCGGCGCGGCGCGTTCACAGCCGTCTCTCCAGGTCTGTGGCGCGACAACCATTCGCCCGCAAGCGGGCTCCTACAGTATCGAGGCGCCTGCGAAATGGTTGGGGCGAAGCCATTGCGGTAGGAGCGCCGCCCTCGGCGCGAATGCGATGCTAGCCGTTCTCTGCATCCGCGCCGTGCCCACCATTCGCCGCGGCACGGTCCGACGGCATCGGGGCGCCTGCGAAATCGTTGGGGTGAAGCCATGCCGGTAGGAGCGCCGCCCTCGGCGCGAATGCGATGGTAGCCATTCTCTGCATCCGCGCCGTACCCACCATTCGCCGCGTGGCACGGTCCGACAGCATCGGGGCGCCTGCGAAAATGGGTGTTCGACGCCATTTTCTGGTCGCCGCGGGGCGATTTCGCTCATTCCGCGGCTGACGCCGTGACGAGCAGGCCATGCGACAAGCCCGGTCAACTCAACCTGCCACCTCCCCCAGTTCACGCAAATAGCTCCAGGGGTAGATGCCGCGGTCGTGGCCATCGTCGAACACCAATTGCAGCCCATAGCCCTGTGCGTGAACTGCCGTGATGCGGACGCCATCCGCTACCACGTCGATGCGCTGCGCCAGCCGAGCCGCCCGGCATTTCGAGCACGGACACCCGGCACGCAGGCGCCCGTGGGCGAGCACCTGTACCTGCCCTTGCCCCCAATCCACGCTCAATGTCGCTTGCGTGGCACTGTTACGTATTGCGACGGGTGCCTGGTTCATGACTTTTGCAGGCGCAACTGGCCGATGGCGATACGCACCGCCTTGCGCACTTCCGGGTCGGCATCGTGCTCGACGGCCAGCAATGCGGGCAGTGCCTGAGCGTCGCCCAGTTCGCCAAGCGCCAGCGCGGACTCCTTGCGCAGGTTGCTGATGGCGTGCCCAAGCAGTTCCACCAGCGCCTCACGGGCCGCGGCGAATCGCAGGCGGCCGAGCGAGCGCACCGCACGCAGCCGTACCTGCCAGTAGCTGTCGCTCAGCGCCTCCAGCAGCGCAGGGCCGGCACCCGCGTGGCCAACTTTGCCGAGGGTGGTGGCGGCCTCTTCACGCACCTGCCATTCGCGATCCTTGAGCGCCGTCTGCAGGGCTGGCAGCACGCTGTCGTCGCTGGCCAGCCCCAGCGCACCGGTGGCGGCACGGCGTACTTCGGTATCGGTATCGTCGCTGGCCAGGCGCGCCAGTTGCGGCAGCGCATCGGCCTGTTTCAACCAGCCGAGGATACCGACCGCTTCACGGCGCACGAAGGCATCGCTGTCCTGCAGCGCGGCGACGGCAGTGGGTACGCTGTCGATCAGCCGCAACTCGCGCAGGGCTCGCAAGGCACTGGCCCGCACGAACGGGTCGGCATGCCTGGCCCAGGGCAGCACCACGCGACCGGCATCGGCGGTTTTCAACTCGCTGAGGCTCTGGGCTGCGGCGCCGCGCACGCGGGCGTCGGCATCGGTCAGGGCAGCGCACAGGCCATTTACCACCTCGGGCTCCTCCCAGGCCTCCAGCAGGCGAGCCGCCTCGGCGCGGACATCGGCGGATGTGTCACGGGTCAGGGCATGGGTCAGCCAGGGCAAGGCGTCCGGCTCCTCCAGGTCCGCCAGTTCGATCAGGGCGATGCGGCGCACGCCGGCGTCCTCATCTTGCAGGCGTGGCAGCAGGTCGAGAATGTCGGGGTTATCGGTGCTTACATAGGTGCTCAGGTCGGTCATAGGGCAACTCGCAATGGCGGATGTTCGGTGGGCAGCCCGAGCGGGGTCAGGCGTGGCAGCTCGCGACCTTCTTCGTGGCGCAGCAGCTCCAGGCAGTGGCGCTTGAGCTGTACGAATTCCGGGCTGGTCAACAGGCCCGCATGCCGCGGACGGCGAAAGTCCAGGCGCAGGTCTTCGATGAAACGTCCCGGCCGCGGACTCATCACCAAGATGCGATCGGCCAGGAACAGGGCTTCGTCGATATCGTGGGTGACGAACACCACGGTGGTGCGCACCCTGCCCCAGATATCCAGCAGCAACTCCTGCATCTTGCTGCGGGTCTGCGCGTCCAGCGCGCCGAAGGGTTCGTCCATCAGCAACAGGCGTGGACGGTTGATCAGCACCCGGGCGATCTCGGCGCGCTGCTGCATGCCGCCGGAGAGCTGATTGGGCCAGCGCGCAGCGAAATCCTGAAGGCCGACCAGGTTGAGAAACTCACGCGCCCGCTGCTGCCGTTCAGCCTTGCCGATGCCCTGCATCTTCAGACCGAAGGCGACGTTGTCGAGCACGCTGCGCCAGGGCAACAGGGTGTGATGCTGGAACACCATGCCACGCTGCGGTGACGGGCCATCCACCGCCTGGCCATCGACCCGCAAGCTACCGGCGCTGGGCGTCAGGTGTCCGGCCAGGGCGCCGAGCAAGGTCGACTTGCCGCAGCCGGAGGGGCCAAGAATGCACACGAATTCGCCAGCGGCGATGGAGAAGTCCAGCGCCTGCACGGCTTCGAACGCCTGCACGCCCTCACCGAGGCGGATGGTCAGTTTCTCGATATCGATGCGTCCGGCCGACAGGCCGGTTTCATGAATGCTCATCAGCGACGCCCTCCGCTGCGATACCAGGGCGTCAGCAGGCTGCCGAGGCGCTTGACCAGCAGGCTGCTGCCCATGCCGAGCAGGCCGATCAGCAGCATGCCGACGATGATGTCCGGGTAGTTCTGGATGGTGTACGACTCCCAGGTGTAATAGCCGATGCCGAACTGCCCGGAGATCATTTCCGCGGTGACCAGGCAGAACCAGGAGGTACCCATGCCGATCGCCAGGCCGGTGACGATGCTCGGCGCAGCGCCCGGGAGGACCACCTCACGCAGGATCGCCAGGCGCCCTGCGCCAAGGCTGCGGGCCGACGCGATCAAGCGGGCATCGACACCCTCCACCCCGTGCACGGTATTGAGCAGCACCGGAAACAGCGCACCGGTGAAGGTGATGAAGATCATCGACAGTTCCGACGAGGGAAACATCAGGATCGCCAGGGGAATCCAGGCCACGGCAGGAATCGGCCGCAGCACCTCCAGCGGCGGCAGCAGGCTGTCTTCGGCCCAGCGGGAACGGCCGATGGCGATGCCGAGGGTGACGCCCAGCACGGCGGCGATCAGGTAACCGCTGAATACCCGCCCCAGGCTGGCACCGACGTGATCCCAGAGTCTGCTGGATTCGATCAGCGCGATGGCCGCATCGGCCACCGACTCGGGCGTGGGCACGTAGATGAAGGTGAGCAGCCCCAGATCCAGGCGCGAGCTGGTCGCCACCTGCCAGAACAGCAGGCAGAACGCCAACGACGCCAGGCGCAACGGCCAACGGTGTAGAGAAGTCATCATCAGGCTCCAGTAAGGTGCTGCGCCACGGGAGGCATGGCGCAGCGGGCCGATCAGCGTGCGGCTACCAAGCGCTGGTTGGCGCTGCCGAAGTCCAGCGCCTCACCACCGTGAGCCTTGGCATAGGCTTCAGCCTGGCCCTTGAGCAGGAAGGCATTGAGTTCGCCCTTGCCGTTGCGTACGAACCAGGCCTGGTTGGCCAGCAGCTTGATGCCGCTGTCGCTGGCCTGGGCGTAGATGGCACGGATGTCCTTGCCCTCTTCCTCGAGCTGCGCCAGCGCCTTGAAGGCCGCTTCCGGTGAGGCGTAGTGACGTACCTTGCTTTCACCACGCACCCAGATCTGCGCCACGCGCTTGAAATCGGTGATCGGCTGGCCGGTCACTGCATCATTGGCTTTCAGCGGCAGTTGTGCGTAATTGGCCAGCGCCTGTGCGTAATCACCACCTTCGGCCTTGAAGGCAGCCTTGATGTACTGATCGTCGACGAATTGCTCGACGTTCAGACCGCGGTCGGTCTTCTTCAGCAACTTGAGGGTTTCGATGGAGGTGGTGACTGCCTGGCGGTACTCGGGCTTCCAGGTCAGGTCACGGGTCTGCAACCCGAGCGGGCCGTGGAACAGGTAATTCACCTCGGCCTCGATACCGGTGACCTTCTCGATCAGCTCGCTGTACTTCTCCGGCTCGGCTGCGAACAGGCGATCCGCTTCCAGGCCGGCGCGCAGGTAGGCGGTGACCACTTCCGGGTACTTCTTGGCGTAATCGGCATCCACCAGCGCACCATGGAAGGTGGGTGCATCCGCCTGGGAGCCATCGTAGATCTTGCGCGCGAAGCCACGGTTGGGGAACAGTTCGGCGAACGGCACGAAGTCCGCGTGGGCCTCGATGCGATTGCTGCGCAGCGCCGAGCCGGCGATTTCCGGGGCCTGGGCGATGATGCGTACGTCCTTCTGCGGATCCCAGCCCTGGGCGGCAACGGCGCGCAGCAGCATGCCATGGGCGGTGGACGCGAACGGCACGGAAATGGTCTTGCCCTTGAGCTCGGCCAGCGATTGCACGCTGGAGGATGCCGGCACCACGATGCCGTTGCCACTGCCCTTGGTGCTGCCCGACAACACGGTGATGAACAGGCTCTGCTTGCCGGCATCGCGGTGGGCCACACCATTGAACGAACCGGGGAAGTCAGCCATGGCGCCAAAGTCGAGCTTGCCGGCGACCATTTCGTTGGTCAGGGGCGCGCCGCTGGTGAAGTTCTTCCACTCCACTTCGTACTTGGCGTCCTTGTACTTGCCATCGCGCGGCAGGTACTTGTCGAGCAGGCCGAGCTCGCGGATCAACAACCCGCCGGTGGCGCAGTTGATGGTGGTGTCCTGAGTGCCGATGGCGATACGAATCGGCTCCTGGTTGGATTGCGCCTGAGCAGTGATGCTGCCGATGGCCAGCGCGAGGCCGACCAGAGTGGTACGCAAGTGCATGGGTGTCTCCCCTCGAATCAATAGGTATTGGAATCGTCTCCGCCGGGTGGTCGGCCGGTGGGAAACGAGGGGTCTGTTGATCAGGCGTCCGGTGGTTGGCCGGATGGCGTGTTGCTTTTTTATGTTGGATATTCGGTGGATAAGCTTCGCGCTAGCTGCAGAGTCTCGAGCGTTGAATTCCGTAGGCGCCCGCTTGCGGGCGATGCTTTCCCGTTGATCGCCCGCAAGCGGGCGCCTACAAAACTCCAGGTCGCGCTTTGTTCAACGCAGCAGATAAGGAATCTCGACGCGCACCGCATCGGTCGGGCAATCCTTCTCGCACGGCATGCAGTACCAACACTCGTCGAAAGCCATGTAAGCCTTTTGCGTCGCCGGGTTGATCGCCAGCAGATCCATCGGGCAGACATCGATGCACACGGTGCAGCCCTTGTGGGCGATGCACTTGTCTTCGTCGATGGTCACGGGCGCATTGCTGCGAAACAGGATTTCCTGGGGCTGGAAGGCCATATCACGGTGTCCTCGGAGCCTGTGGCTCTCGTGTTTTTCTAGGATGTAGGGTGGGCCCACGGCAATCCGCTTCAGCTCACCGGGAAAGCTCAGCCTGATGCCACTTGGTGGGCCAAAGCCCACCCTGCTCACGCCGCTTCGGTCTTTACCCGCAGGCGGTTGTAGGCCTGCTGCTCTTCATCATCCAGAGCGATCAGGTAAGGTTCGACCGGTTTCTTGAAGCTGACCATCTGGCCGTGTTCGTCCTTTTTCAGGTGGCAGTGCACGAACCATTCGGCGTCATTGCGCTGCGGGTGATCGACCCGGTGGTGATACAGGCCCCAGCGGCTTTCCTTGCGAAACAGCGAGGCGCGGGCGGCCATCTCGGCGCAGTCGCGGATCACGCTGACTTCCATGGCGCGCATCAGTTCGTGGGCGTTGCTGGCCTTCAGCTCGCCCAGATCCGCTTCGATGGCAGCGAAACGCTGCAGGCCGATCTCCATCTTCCTGGTGACCTTGGGTGGCTGCAGGTAATCGTTGACGAAGCGGCGCAGCTTGTACTCCACCTGTGCCGGCGGCAGGCCATGCTCGCGGTTCAGCGGCGCGTAGACCCGCGCCCGCTCGGCGTCGATCTGCGCCTGATTCAGTGGGCTGTGGTCGCGTTCGGCGACGAAGTCGGCAGCGTTGTTGCCCGCGAACCAGCCGTACGTGAAGGCGCCGAGCATGTAGTTGTGCGGCACCGCTGCCATGTCTCCGGCCGAATACAGGCCCTTGACCGAGGTTTCCGCCCGCTCGTTGACCCACACGCCGGAAGCGCTGTGGCCACTGCAGAAGCCGATCTCGGAGATGTGCATCTCGACCATGCTGGAGCGGTAGTCGGTGCCACGCCCGGCATGGAACTGGCCGCGGCTGGGGCGCTCGTTGCTATGCAGGATTTCCTCGATGTTCTGGATGGTTTCCTCGGCCAGGTGATCGAGTTTGAGGAACACCGGGCCGTTGCCGCCCTCGAGTTCCTGATGGAACTCCCACATCATCTGGCCGCTCCAGTAGTCGCATTCGATGAAGCGCTCGCCCTTGTTGTTGGCGGTATAGCCCCCCAGCGGGCCGGTCACGTAGGCGCAGGCCGGGCCGTTGTAATCCTTGATCAGCGGGTTGATCTGGAAGCACTCCAGATTGGCCAGCTCGGCACCGGCGTGATACGCCATGGCGTAGCCATCGCCGGCATTGGTCGGGTTCTCGTAGGTACCCATCAGGTAGCCGGAAGACGGCAGCCCGAGACGTCCGGCCGCGCCGCAGCAAAGAATCACCGCCTTGGCCTTGATCACGTGGAAATCGGCGGTGCGGCAGTCGAAACCCATCAGGCCGTTGACCGCGCCGTCGGCATCGGTCAGCAGGCGTGTGGCCACCAGGCGATTGGTTATTTCCACCCGGGCGCGCTTGAGCTGGCGATACAGCACCTTCTTGATGTCGTGCCCTTCGGGCATCGGCAGCACGTAGGCGCCCATGTGATGCACCTTCTTCACCGCGTAGTCGCCGGTTTCGTCCTTCTCGAACTTCACGCCCCAGCGGTCGAGCTGCTCGATGGTTTCGAAACTGTGGGTGGCATAGGCGTACACGGCGGCCTGATTGACGATGCCGTCATTGGCCACGGTGATTTCCTTGGTGTACTGCTCGGGCGTGGCGTGGCCGGGCACGATGGCATTGTTGAGGCCATCCATGCCCATGCTGATCGCTCCGCTGCGCTTGACGTTGGCCTTGTCGACCAGCAGCACGCGCAACGTCTTGTTGCGTTCCTTGGCCTTGATCGCGGCCATGGGGCCAGCGGTACCACCGCCGATGATGACGATGTCGTATTCCTGTTCCAAGGTGTTGATGCTCATGGCTGCGCGCCCTTCTGTCGGTCGATGCGCAGGCGATACTGGAAGGCATCGCCACGGTAATAGAGGTGTTCGAAATCCAGCGGTGTGCCATCGGCGGTGTGGGTCAGGCGCTCGATACGCATGATCGGCGAGCCCTCCTCCACGGCCAGCGCCTGGGTCAGGTCGCTGTCGGCAAGCACGGCATCGATGGCCAGATCGGCATGACCCAGGGCGATGCCGCAGTCGTTTTCGAGGATCAGGAAGATGTCACGCGTGACCAGATCGGCCTTCTCCAGCTTTTCGCCCACGGCATGGGGCAGCCAGGTGATTTCCAGGGAAATCGGCTCGCGGTTGATCAGCCGCACCCGGCGGATTTCCGTGACGGTGCTGCCCTCTGCCACCTGCAGGCGCTCGGCAACCAATGCCGACGCCGGAACGTGGCGCAGGCTGCGCAACTTGTTGATCACCTCGTAGCCCATCTGCTTCATCGATTCGCCCAGGCCCTGCAGCGTGCTGACGTTCTGGAACGCCTTTGGCTTGGCCACGAAGGTGCCCTTGCCGTGGATCTTGAAGATCAGCCCTTCCTTCTGCAGGTCACCCAGCGCCTGGCGCACGGTGATGCGGCTGACGCCATAGGTCTGGCCCAGCTCGTTCTCCGAGGGCATGCGGCTGTGCGGCGCATAGGTTCCATCAAGGATGCGCGAGCGCAGCAACTCCTTGAGCTGGCTGTACAGGGGAACGGGCGAAAGCGGTATGAGCTGAGACATGTGAATCCTTTTTGATCAACTTGTCATAACAAGTAGTGACGAGAAAATAGCGAATAACCGGGCTGATCTGAAATACGATTAAGAAATAAGCTTATGGCGGAGAATTTCAGCGATCAGGATCGCCGTCGAATGCTCACGAAAAGGAAAAGGCCGTGCCCAAAATGGTTAAAGATGATTATTCTATCGAGGCATTTTTCCTGCCCTTAATATGTGAGTACCTGAGATGAAGATCGATGACATGGATGCATTCGTCGCCGTCATCCGCTGTCAATCGACCAAGCTGGCTGCCGATGCTCTGCAACTGACTCAACCGGCGATCACTCGCCGCGTGCAGAATTTCGAAGAGGATCTGGGCGCCAATCTGCTCGACCGCAATACCAAGCCGCTCAAACCGACCCCCATGGGCCTGCGTGTCTACGATCAGTGCAAGGCGATCCTGCGCGAGATCGACTCGCTGCGCGAACTGGTCGCCAGCGATGGCTCGCCCAGTGGCTCGTTGCGCCTGGGAGTGCCGCAAACCATCAGTGACGTGGTGCTGCTCGACGCCCTGCAGCAGATTCGTGAAACCTTCCCGGAACTGAAGACCCAGGTCATCAATGGCTGGGGCAGCACCCTGATCGCGCGCATGGAAAACGGTGAGCTGGATGCCGCCGCAGTACTCTTCCCGGCGGGCAAGATCTTCCCCGAAGGCATCGCCAGCCGCTCCATCGGCCGCATGCCGCTGCTGGTGGTGGCCGCCAAGGGCGCGATGCGCAAGCGCAGCTGCAAGCTCAAGGACTGCTACCAGCAGGGCTGGGTGCTCAACCCCGACGGCTGTGGTTTCCGCGCAGGCCTGCAACGCGCGCTGTCCGAACAGGGCCTGTCGTTGCAGATCAACCTGGAAACTTTCGGCACCGAACTGCAATTGGGCCTGGTCGCCAGCGGCATGGGTTTCGGCCTGGTGCCCGCGCCCCTGCTCGAGCGCAGCGGGCACCGCGAGCAACTGGACGTGATCAACGTCAGCGACTTCAAGCCGATGATCGATCTCTGGCTGCTGCACCCGCAGTACCTGGGCAACCTGCAGGACGCCGTGAACCTGTTCAGCGACGTCGCCGCGCAGCGCTTGCGCTCGCAATAGGGCCGGGCGAAGTTCCGAGCCATTATCGCGCCCTGTGATCGACGGCAGTGGCTCCTCGCCCTTTGCAACCCTCAGCGTGAGCGGCGCGAGTCGCTGACGCAGGGCCAGATCGCTGGTCGCTACTGGCCGTAAGCCGCTGGCGGCATCGACAGGCACTTCTCACGCCCCTCAAAATTCCACAAACGCATAACAACAAAATTGTTAATTCAGAAAAGCTGATAATTAGCTTAGAACCAAAAAGACTTTTACAGCGTAAAGCTATAAGAATACGGTCTCACCCAGGCCACCTCATCACCCTGGGGCGCTCAGAAATCGAACAGGCATTGCCTGCCATCTGCGCCCGTGATGAGAGACCCATGACGCAATCCGCCGACACCCTCGCCTTCCCCACCCATCGCGTATCCCCGGAGCGCGACGAGGCCCGCTTCACCCGCCAGCTCGATGAAATCACCGCGACCCTGGCCGCCAGCGCCGCGCGTTTCGATCGCAGTGGCGAATTTCCGGCCGAGAACTTCGCCCTACTGCAGCGCCACGGCCTGCTGGGGTTGACGGTGCCGAAGACGCTCGGGGGTGGTGGCGCCGATCTGCCTACCGCGCGGCGGGTGATCAGCGCGGTGGCCAAGGGTGAGCCGTCCACGGCGTTGATTCTGGTCATGCAGTACCTGCAGCACTTCCGCCTGCAGCAGAACCTCAACTGGCCCGAGCAGCTGCGTCGCCAGGTCGGTATCGATGCGGTGGAAAACGGCGCACTGATCAACGCCTTTCGCGTCGAACCCGAACTCGGCACGCCGGCGCGCGGTGGTCTGCCAGCGACCACTGCCCGGCGTACCCGCGAAGGCTGGCGCCTGAGCGGCCGCAAGATCTATTCGACCGGCAGTCACGGCCTGACCTGGTACCTGGTGTGGGCACGCAGCGACGATGCCGACCCGCTGGTTGGCGGTTACCTGGTACATCGCGACACCCCCGGCATTCGTATCGTCGAGGACTGGGACCACTTGGGCATGCGCGCCACCTGCAGCCATGAAGTGCAGTTCGACGACGTGCTGATCCCTCTCGATCACGCAGTCAGCGTCAGCCCGTGGAGTGCACCCAGGCCGGAACTGGACGGTGAAGGCATGTTGTGGATGTCGGTATTGCTGCCCGCCATCTACGATGGCGTCGCCCAGGCGGCGCGGGACTGGCTGGTGGGCTTTCTCGAACAACGCACGCCGTCCAACCTCGGCGCACCGCTCTCCAGCCTGCCGCGCTTTCAGGAGATCGTCGGGCGCATCGATACCCTGCTGTTCGCCAACCGCACCCTGCTCGATTCGGCTGCCGCAGGCCAGGTCGAGGCAGCGCACGCCGGGCAGATCAAGCAACTGGTGAGCAGCAACGCCATACGTGCCGTGGAGCTCGCCATCGAGGCATCCGGCAACCCGGGGCTGTCACGCAAGAACCCGCTGGAGCGGCATTTCCGTGACGTGCTGTGCAGCCGCATCCATACCCCGCAGGACGACGTGGCGCTCAGCGCCGTCGGTCGTAGCGCCTTCGCCCAGGCCCGGGAGGCAGCGCAATGAGCCAGACCATCGTCAGCCAGCTGGATACCGAGGCCAACGCCTATCTGCGCGAGCGCCTGCCGCAGCAGCGCATCGTCGAAATCCCCTTTGGCCCGGAAGGCCTGGCGCAGATTCCCGCTGACGCCAGCACGCTGATCGTACGCCCCATCAACGTCCGCGGCGTCGAACTCAAGGAAGCGCCAGCCGGCTGGCCGTGGTCGTTGCAATGGGTGCAACTGGCCTCCTCGGGCATCGATTTCTACCCGCACTGGCTGTTCGACGTAGAGCAGGTTGCCAGCGCCAAGGGTGCCAACGCCAACCATGTCGCCGAATTCGCCCTGGCGGCGATCTTCAGCGCAGCCAAGCAGCTTCCGGACATCTGGGTAAAGAACGACGATTGGCATTTCACCTACCTGCAGCCGGTCAAGGGCGCGACCCTGGGTATTCTGGGCCTCGGCTCGATTGGCCAGAGCCTGGCGCACAAGGCGCTGGCCCTGGGCATGCGCGTCATCGCCCTGGGTCGCCCTGGCCACGCCATCGCCGAAATCCCCGGCATCGAGGCCGCCCGCGACATTCACCATCTGTTCGCCGAAGCCGACCACCTGGTGGTGGTTGCGCCGCTGACCGCGGATACCCGCCACCTGCTCGACCGCGACGTGCTGGGCAGCGCCAAACCTGGCCTGCACCTGATCAACCTGGCTCGTGGGGGCCTGCTCGATCAGAACGCCCTGCTCGAGGCGCTGGACAACGGCAGCATCGGCCGCGCCACCCTGGATGTCACCGAACCCGAGCCGCTACCGAACGATCACCCGCTGTACCTGCATCCGCGGGTACGTATCTCACCCCACACCAGTGCCCTGTCCACCGATGGAAAGCGCAAGTTCGTCGACGATTTCGTCGCCAACTTCCAGCGTTTCCAGGCGCAAGCGCAACTGGAAAACCTCGTCGATATCGGACGCGGTTACTGAACAGACAGCCCACCAGGGCCTGGAGATTGCCATGAGTTCACTCGCTACCCTGCACAGCATTCCTTCCGTCCAGGAGCGCGTCAGCCCTGAAGAATGGGAAGTGCGCGTCAAACTGGCTGCCGCCTACCAGTTGGCTGCGCTGTTTCGCTGGACGGATCATATCTACACGCACTTCTCCGCCCGTGTGCCGGGGCCGGACGAACACTTCCTGATCAACGCCTTCGGCCTGCTGTTCGACGAGATCACCGCGTCCAACCTGGTCAAGGTGGATGTCGACGGCACCATCATCGACGACCCGCTGAACCTGGGTATCAACCAGGCCGGTTACGTGATCCACAGCGCCATCCACCGCGCGCGCCCGGATCTGCAGGCCGTGCTGCACACCCATACCCGTGATGGCGCAGCGGTATCCGCCCAGCGCGGCGGGCTGCTGCCGCTCTCGCAGCATGCCCTGGGCTTCTACAGCCGCGTGAAGTACCACGACTACGAAGGCGTGGCGCTGGATCTGGACGAGCAGGAGCGCCTGGTTGCCGACCTCGGCGACAGCAACATCTTCATCCTGCGCAACCATGGCCTGCTCACCGGCGGCATCAGCGTCGAACACGCCTTCCGCGAGCTGCATGGGCTGGAACGCGCCTGCAACATCCAGATCGCCGCACAGGCCGGCGGTAATGCCGATCTGCTGCATGCCCCCGCCGAGGCCATCGAGAAGGTTCGCCAGCAATCGGCGCGTTTTTCCGATGGCAAAGGGCCGGGCATCAAGCTGCACTGGGACGCGCTGATTCGCCAGCTCGAACGGGCTTCAGGCCAGAGCTACAAGCACTGATCAGCGGGAGACCTCCATGACCAACGCCAGCACCATCACCGTGAGCCGCACGGTACAGCCCGCTCGCCGCAGCAAATGGACCACGCCGGATTTCGTTCTGCGCCTGATCAGCCCCCTGGCCATTCTGCTGCTCTGGGAAATCGCCTCGCGGGCCGGATTGATTCCAGCCCGCGTGATCGCCGCCCCCAGCGAGATCAGCGGCACGCTCTGGGAATTGACGCGCAGCGGTGAACTGCTGCGCCACCTGCTGGTGTCTCTGCAGCGGGCCGTGACCGGCCTCGGCATCGGCGTGGCGATTGGCGTCACGGCAGCGCTGATCACCGGCCTGTCGAAACGTGGCGAAATCGCCCTCGACTCCCCCATGCAGATGCTGCGTACCATTCCGTCTCTGGCCCTGGTGCCGCTGTTCATCCTGTGGTTCGGCATTGGTGAATTCACCAAGGTGGCGCTGATCGTCATGGGCACCACCTTTCCGATCTACCTCAACCTGTTCGCCGGCATCCGCAATATCGACCCGAAGTTGATCGAAGCGGCCAATACCCTGGGGCTGAACCGTCGCGAACTCATCTGGCACGTGATTCTGCCTGGCGCCCTGCCCTCGTTCTTCGTCGGCCTGCGTTACTCCCTGGGGATTTCCTGGCTGGCTCTGGTGTTCGTCGAGCAGATCAACACCACCGCCGGTATCGGCTTCCTGGCCAGCGATGCCCGCGACTTCATGCGCACCGACGTGATCGTCATCTGCCTGCTGATCTACAGCCTGCTGGGTCTGCTCATCGACGGCCTGATTCGCACCCTGGAACGCCTGGCTCTGGCCTGGCGCCCCTCGTTCATAAGGACCTGAAGCATGAATGCGCACAGCAAGATCGACTACTCGCCGGCCGTCAGCCTGCGCGGCGTGGTGCGTCAGTTCGGGGACAACCGGGTGATCGATGAACTGAACCTGGACATCGCCCCAGGCGAATTCGTCGCCCTGCTCGGGGCCAGCGGCTCCGGCAAGACCACCCTGCTGCGCTCCCTGGCAGGCCTGGACCCCATCGACGGCGGCGAGCTGATCGCCCCGCAAGCCCGCGCGGCGGTATTTCAGGAGCCGCGGCTGATGCCCTGGAAGCGCGCCTGGAAGAACGTCACCCTCGGCCTGCGCGTGGCCAACCCCAAGCAGCGTGCCATCCAGGCGCTGACCGAAGTGGGCCTGGCCCATCGCCTGGAAGCCTTTCCCGCCACCCTGTCCGGCGGTGAATCCCAGCGCGTGGCATTGGCGCGCAGCCTGGTTCGCGAGCCCAAACTGCTGCTGCTCGACGAACCCTTCGCCGCCCTCGATGCGCTGACCCGTATCCGCATGCATCGCCTGATCATCGACCTGTGGCAAAAGCACACGCCAGCCGTTCTGCTGGTCACCCACGATGTCGACGAAGCCATTCTGCTCGCCGACCGCATCATCGTGCTGCAGGACGGGCGCATCGCCGAAGAACTGCGCGTCGACCTGGGCCGCCCGCGGGACAACGGCCAGACCGGTTTCAACGATATCCGCACGCGCCTGCTGGCACTGCTCGGCGTGGAGAAGGACGACCCGGACAGCCTCGGTCGTGATCACAACCCCTTTCTCGCGTCGGGCTACCCGCTCAGCGCCATCGCCATCTAAGGCAGGAGGTCAGTCATGAAACGCTATCTTTCCCGCCTCGCCAGTCGCCTGCTCGACAACCTGCATGGCGACAGCGTCAGCACACTGATCGGCTGGCCGGGTGTGCCGCCGGCAGACAACGGCGAGCGAATGTGCCGCCAGCGCTGATCGTCTAACCGGATAGCCCACCGGACAGACCACGCAAGACCTGGAGCGACCTACCACCGCCTTGTCGCCCCCACCACTGCAAGACAGCCCGCACGTGAAAACGCGCGTCAGGGTTTCGTGCGCCTTGCGTACGGCAGTGGACACCTTTCCGGGCGACGCCATATTGGCTGTCGCCCCAGCCTTTCAGACAGGGACAAGCGCCATGGCAACACCTTTTTCCAGCACACGCCTGCGCCATCTGCGCAGCGCCCCGGCTCGCGCAGGACTGACCTTCTCGGTACTTTCACTGGCCTGCCTGTTGGCGCCCAGCGTGCAGGCGCAGAGCAGCGAAACACGCCTGGAAACCGTCAACGTGATCTCCACCGGCATCCGCGGGCAGCAACGCACGGTTGCCGACAGCCCGACGCCAATCGACATCATCAACAGCGAGCAGCTGCTCAAGACCGGGCGCGCCGAACTCTCCGAAGCGATTTCCAAGCTGCTGCCCTCGTTCAACTTCGGCACCAACATCGCCGGGGTCAACTCCTCGATTCGCCCGCTGAGCAACCGGGGCCTCGGCCCGGCCTACACACTGGTCCTGGTCAACGGCAAACGCCGTCATAACGGCGCTGCACCCGCCAATGGCAGCACCGATAACAGCGGCGCGAACGCCGTGGACATCGATCAGATCCCGGTCAGCGCCGTCTCGCACATCGAAGTGCTCAAGGACAGCGCCGCCGCCCAGTACGGCTCCGACGCCGTCGCCGGGGTGATCAACATCATCCTCAAGGGCAATACCTCTGGTGGCCATGTGGAGACCAGCTACGGGAAGCTCTTCTCCGGCCAGGGCGAAACCATCAAAACCGCCGCCGACCACGGCTTCGCGCTGGGCAGCGACGGGGGCTTCGTGCACCTTTCCGCAGATGCGCGCAAGCGCGGCACGGCGACCTGGGTCGGGAAGTCGCCGAGCACCGTCCAAGCCTATTTCGAGCCTGAACGTCAGGCCGCCTGGGATCGCGTGAGCACCAAGAATGGCGACCCCGACCTGAAGGCCTTCAACCTGGCTTACAACGCCGAGCTGCCATTGGCCGATGATCTGAAACTGTACTCGTATGCGACCTACGGCGAGCGCAAAACCGAGGCGCTGAATCAGTTGCGCACGGCCAGGGGCGCGGCCTCGATCCCCGAACTGTTCCCCGACGGCTACTACCCGCTGAACAACCTCAAGGACACGGATTACCAGTTTCTGTTTGGCGGCAAAGGCAACGTGGCGGACTGGGATTGGGATCTGTCCACCACCTACGGCCGCAACAAGATCGAGCATTCCAGCGACCTGACCATCAACCCCACCTATGGCGCCGCATCGCCCACCTCCTGGGATGACCTGGCCAGCCTGCAGTTCGAACAGTGGGTCAACAATTTCGATGTCACCCGCTCTTTCGACGGGTTGTTTGGCCTGTCTCTACCGACTCAGGTCTCTGCAGGCGTGGAGCATCGCTGGGAGCGCTTCCAGACTTTCGCAGGCAGTGATCCACGTGCCTGGAGCGTCGGCCCCTACACCTTTCCAGCCGGCAGTCAGCAGAATGCCGCCAACGGCGCGCAGCCATCGGTCGGCGCCCAGGCTGTCGTGGCCATTCGCCCGGAGGATGAAGCCGACATCAAACGCAACAACCTCGCAGGCTATCTGGATTTCGGCTTCGACCTCAGTGAGCGCTGGTACCTGGGCCTTGCAGGCCGGCTCGAGCACTATGACGACATCAAGGAAAACACCTTCAGCTTCAAGCTCAATTCGCGCTACGAATTGACCGACCAGGTAGCGCTACGCGGGACGGTTGGCTCGGGCTTCAGGGCGCCGTCTCTGACTCAGTTGGGCTATACCGTCTCCGATAACCGCACGGCTGCAGATGCCAACGGCAACGCGGTCCCGGCCCTGCGCTATACCGCCACGCCGGATAGCGCTCTGGGCCAAGCCTTGGGCGCATCCGATCTGAAGCCGGAAAAGTCGCGCAACCTGGGTTTGGGCGTGACCTGGCAGCCAGCCCCACGCACCAGCTTCACTGCCGACGCCTACCTGATCGACATCGACGACCGCATCGTGCTCAGCGACAACATCGCAGCGCCGGGCGGCGGCGCCGGTCCAATCGGTGACATCCTCGAGTCCGCCGGCGTGGCACGCAACACCTGGGTCAGCTACTACACCAACGCGTTCAACACCCGTACCCGAGGCATCGATCTGGTGGCCGATCACCGCAGTCAGTTCGGCGCCTGGGGCGATGTGCGCTGGAGCGCCGCATTCAACTACAACAAAACCACTGTTCGCGATAAGCGAAACAACCCGTCGTTCTTGCAGAACGCCGGTATCGAGGTGGCCGGGCATGCCTCCGAAGGCCTGGTGGTCGCCGCCACGCCACGCAGCAAATGGGTGCTGGGTGCGAACTGGAGCCTGGGCAACTTCGCCGCCAACCTGCAGACCACTCGCTACGGCAAGGTCGAAACCTGGCAGCAGAATGCCGCCCAGGATCGCACCTTCGGAGCCAAGTGGATCACCGACCTCGATCTTTCCTACCTGCTGTTCGACAGCCTGACGGTCAGCGTGGGCGGCACCAACATCTTCAACGTCAAGCCTGACAACAACGGCATCACCCAGGCGGCCTTCAAATACAACTACGGCAACCCGCCTTTCCACCCTGGTGGCGGCTTCTGGTACACCAAACTCGCTTACGACTTCTGACTGCAAGGCCGCATTGCCCAAGAGCAGTGCGGCCATTTTGCCTGGAATCCCTGCATGCACCTCATTCGAAACAGTGGGAAGAAGAGATGAAGAAAACCCGCCTTGCGACGCACCTGCTGGCCTCCTGCGCCCTTGCCCTCAGCCTGATCGGCTGCTCGCCCTCCGCTGATGAAGCCGCCAGCAAAACCCTGAACATCGCCTTCTTCGGCGACAACACCACCCTGGTCAGCGTCGACCCCTTCCAGGTGTACTGGCTGGAGCACCGCGTGCTGCTGCGCAACGTCGCCGAGTCGCTCACCGACCAGGATCCGGACAGCGGCGAGATCATCCCCTGGCTGGCCAAGAGCTGGGACGTCAGCGATGACGCCCTCAACTACACCTTCAGGTTGCGTGACGACGTCACCTTCAGCAACGGCGAACGTTTCGACGCCAACGCCGTGAAGGCCGCCTTCGACAGCAACAAGGCCCTGGCCACCGAGCTTCCCGCCACCTTCGGCGCCACCTACCTGGCAGGTTTCGACCACGCCGAAGTGGTCGACGACTTCACCGTCAGGCTGGTGCTGTCGCGGCCGAACGCCGGCTTCCTGCAGGCCACTTCCACCACCAACCTGGCGATCCTCGCCCCCGCCTCCTACGCGCTCAGCGCCAAGGAGCGCTCGCTCGGCAAGATCATCGGCACCGGCCCGTTCGTGCTCGATCACTACACGCCCGAAGTCGGCGCCAAGCTGGTCAAGCGCCAGGGGTACGCCTGGGCGTCGGCCAACGTCAAGAATCGCGGCGAAGCCCATCTGGATGCCGTGGAAATCAGCTACATCCCCGAGGAGAGTGTCCGCAACGGCCTGTTCCTGCAGGGCAAGGCAGACATCCTCTGGCCACGCAATCCGTTCTCCGAAGTGGACCTCAAGCTGTTCCAGTCCAAGGGCGCGACCATCCAGAGCCGCTCCCTGCCGGGACCTGCGCTGAACCTCTACCCCAACACCCGCGGTGAGCGCCTGCTGGCCGACAAGCAGGTGCGCCTGGCGCTGCAGAAAGGCATCGACCGCAAGACCTACGCCAGCACCGTGTACAACGCCGACTTCCCGGTGGTGAAGGGCATCTACGATGTCACCACGCCCTACTTCAAGGACCAGGGCGACAAGCTCGCTTATGACCCTCAGGGTGCCGAACGACTGCTCGACGCGGCGGGATGGCACAAAGGCGCCGATGGCTATCGCAGCAAGGACGGCAAGCGCCTGAGCCTGAGTTACAACATTCAGGGTGCGGAAACCGCCGGTGACGTGCTGATCCAGGATCAGCTGCGCCAGATCGGCATCGAGCTCAAACTGGCGGTGGTCACTCGCGCCGAGTGGGTAACCACCAACTCTCAGGGCAACTATGACCTGACTTCAACCTACATGACCCGCGCCGATCCGATCATCCTGCAGACCATCCTCGATCCGCGTACCGCCAACAGCTCGACCCTGGCCACCAACCTGTACGAGCCACAGACACTGGACAAGGCCCAGGCCCTGTTCGATGCCGGCATCACCGCCACGCAGACCGAACAACGTGCACAGGCCTATGGTGACCTGCAGGATCTGCTGGTCGACGAGGCATCCGCGTTTCCGATCTACGAGCGCGTCTGGCAGGCCGCCACGGCGCAACGGGTGAAGAACTTCCGCTGGACCGCCGAGGGCTTCGCGCTGCTCAACGACATCGAGGTCGGTGAACCATGAACCGCTACCTGATCGGCCGGGTCGGCCAGGCGCTGCTGGTGCTATGGGGTGCCTACAGCATCACCTACTTCATCCTCTACCTGCTGCCGGGTGACACCCTGTCGATCATGCTCAGCGCCTCGGGCATGGAGGCCGATGCGCTGTCGGCAGAAGATCTGGCCAAGGCACAAGCCTACTACGGCCTGGACAAGGGCATTTTCGAGCAGTACTTCAGCCTGCTCTGGAACGCCATCCAGGGCGACTTCGGGCAATCACTGTCGCTCAATCGCCCGGTCAGCGAGCTGCTCGCCGAGCGACTGCCGCAAACCCTGTCGCTGGCCGGCCTGGCCATCGTGTTATCGATGGTCGGCGGCATCGGCCTGGCCTACCTGACGGCCTACGTGCGCTGGCAGCCCCTGAAAGTGGCGATGGCCCGCCTGCCTTCCCTGGGTTTTTCGGTGCCGGTGTTCTGGATGGGTCTGCTGCTGATCCAGGTGTTCGCCTTCAGCCTCGGCTGGTTCCCGGCCACCGGTAGCCGCGGCTTCGACAGCCTGATCCTGCCGGCCGTGACCCTGGCGATCCCCAGCGCGGCGGTGTATGCCCAGGTACTGCAACGCGGCTTTCAGGGCGTGTGGCAGGAACCCTACATCGCCACGGCCTATGCCAAGGGCCTGAGTCGCTGGCAGGTGCAGGCCCGCCACGGTTTCAAGAACGCCGCCCTGCCGATCCTCACCCTGATCGGCCTGCAGGTGGGCAACACGGTGTCCGGCGCGGTGCTGGTGGAGACCATCTTCGCCCGCAACGGTGTCGGCCGCCTCGCTCAGGAGGCGGTACTGCGCCAGGACATTCCGGTGGTGCTGGCGATCGTCGCCGTGTCGGCCGCCGCCTTCGTGCTGGTGAACCTGATCGTCGACCTGCTCTACCCCTACCTCGATCCGCGCATCGCCCACACGCCGAAGGTGTCCTGACCATGAATGCCGATAGCCGCATTTCCTCGTTGTCCCACTCACCGGCCAGCGTGGCGTTGACCTGGCGGCGCCGCAGCCGCCTGCAACGGGCCACAGCGGCGCTACGCCCCTTGCTGCGCAAACCGGGCTTCAGCCTGGCACTGGCGGTGGTGCTGTTCGCCCTGGTAGCGGCGCTGGTGCCGCAACTGCTGACAGGCTTCGACCCCTACGCGACCTCGCCGACGGACAAACTCACCGCGCCCAACGCGCTGCACTGGTTCGGCACCGATGAGCTGGGTCGCGACCTCTACACCCGCGTGGTCTATGGCTCCAGCCTGTCGGTACAAGCCGCTTTGCTGGCGGTGGGCATCGCCCTGTTCGGCGGGCTCGGTCTCGGCGTGCTGTCCGGCTTCGCCGGCGGGCGTATCGATGCGCTCATCATGCGTTTCGTCGATGTATTGCTGGCCCTGCCCGGGCTGCTGCTGGCGCTGGCCATCGTCACCGCTATCGGCTTCGGTACCATCCCGGTGGCGATTGCCGTGGGCGTGGGCATCATTCCCGGCTTCGCCCGCACCACCCGAGCCGAAGTGCTACGCGTCAAGACGTTGCCCTATGTCGAGGCCGCCCGCCTGGGTGGCGCCAGCTGGAGCCGCACTCTTTTGCGACACATTCTGCCCAACGCCTGGGGCCCGGTAGCGGTACTCGCGACCCTGGACTTCGGCGCGGCCATCCTGGCCACCGCCGGGCTGTCGTTCCTCGGCTTCGGCGCCGCGCCACCGGCCGCGGAATGGGGCACGCTGATCGCCAACGGTCGCCACTTCCTGATCACCGCCCCCTGGGTATCGCTGCTGCCCGGGCTATTCGTGGTGGCCGTGGTGTTCAGCCTCAACCATATTGCCCGCACCCTTGAGGAGACCCAGCGATGAGCAGCAGCCCACTGATCGACATTCGCGACCTGGCCGTCAGCTATCGCTCCGCCGGGCAGACCACCGATGCGGTAAAAGGCCTGTCTTTTTCCGTCGCGCAAGGGGAGACGGTGGCCATCGTCGGGGAGTCCGGTTCGGGCAAATCGACCCTGGCCAACGCCATTCTCGGCCTGCTGCCCGAGAGCGCGGCGATCACCGCTGGCGAGCTGCACGTCGAGGGCGTCGACCTGAGCCACGCCAGCGAGCGGCAAAAGCGCGGCCTGCGTGGCCGGACAATCGGCCTGGTGCCACAGGACCCGATGGTCAGCCTCAACCCGACCCTGCGCATCGGCAAGCAGATCGGCGAAGCGCTGATTCTCGCCCAGGGCCGTCGCTACCCCGGTGTCGATGCCGACGTGATCGAACTGCTCGAGCAGGTCGGTCTGGACAAGCCGCTGTTGCGCGCCCACCAGTATCCACACGAGCTCTCCGGCGGCATGCGTCAGCGCGTGCTGATCGCCATCGCCCTGGCCGGCAACCCGCGGCTGATCATCGCCGACGAGCCGACCAGCGCCCTGGACGTCACCGTGCAACGGCGCATCCTCGACCACCTGCAACGCCTGGTCGCCGAGCGTGGCATTTCCCTGCTGATCATCACCCACGACCTGGGCGTGGCCACGGATCGTGCCGACCGCATTCTGGTGATGAAACAGGGCGAACTGGTCGAACAAGGCCCGCCGAAGCAGATCCTCACAGCGCCTCAACATGATTACACCCGCGCGCTGATCGCCGCTGCACCGGCCTTTTCCAACCGCCGCAAGGTGCGAGCACACGAGCAGATTGCAGCCGATGCCACGCCGATCCTCAGCCTGCACAACGTCGGCAAGCGCTTCGCCCTGCCACGGGTCAAGGGCGAGGACAGCAGCTTCGTGGCGCTGGAAGACCTCAGCCTGCAGGTCTACCCCGGCCAGACCCTGGCCATCGTCGGCGAGTCCGGATCGGGCAAGAGCACAGCGCTACGTATCGCTTTGGGCCTGGAGAAACCCAGCCAGGGCCGCGTGCTGTTCGAACAGCAGGACATCACCGACCTCAGCTGGCGCGCCTTTCGGCCGTTGCGCCAGCGCATGCAGCTGGTACAGCAGAATCCTTTCGCTGCTCTAGACCCGCGTTTCACCATCTTCGACAGCATCGTCGAGCCACTGGTGTCTTTCGGCCTGCTCAAGGGGCCGGCACTGGAGCAGGCGGCCCGCGAGCTGATCAGCCGCGTGCACCTGCCGATCAGCTACCTGGATCGCCTGCCCCGCGAGCTCTCCGGCGGTCAGCGCCAGCGCGTCGCCATAGCCCGTGCCCTGGCACTCAAACCCGACCTGTTGCTGCTCGACGAACCGGTCTCGGCGCTGGATGTCTCGGTGCAGGCACAGATCCTCGACCTGCTCCTCGAACTGCAGCGCGAGCTGGGCATCGCCTACGTGCTGGTGTCCCACGACCTGTCCGTAGTCGCCAACGTCGCCGACCAGGTGCTGGTACTGCGCAACGGCAAGATGATCGAGCAAGGCCCGGTAAGCCAGGTGTTCGACCATCCGGCCAGCGACTACACCCGTGAACTGATCGCGGCCATTCCGGGCCGCCGCCCGGCCATTGCGGCGGCCTGAAGATGCTGCATTGCGGATCGCCGAAGGCAGACTGGATTCGCTACTCGCGCCCCTGCACCACGCCGATGAATCGATTCGCCCGCAAGCGGGCTCCTACGGGTTAGAACTCCGGCCGTGTAGGAGCCCGCTTGCGGGCGATTGGTGATCGCATAGCTAGTCCTGCTAAATGGCCACGATCGATTCGCCCGCGAGCGGGCTCCTACGGGTCAGAACTCCGGCCATGTAGGAGCCCGCTTGCAGGCGATTGGTGATTGCACAGCAAGTCCTGCTGAATGGCCACGATCGATTCGCCCGCGAGCGGGCTCCTACGGGGCTGCTTAGCCTACCGGCAGCTCGCCGGTCACCATCGCCGTGACGATGAAGATGCCGAACAGCGGCAGCGACCAGAGGCCGTGCCGATTTCGGTCGGGGTGATGCCAAACTGGTGGAAATCGCGTTACGTGGGCGGGGCCGCTGGTATGGGACCGGCAAATGGGCACCACGCCTTCTGGGTGAAGTTAGCCCGCTGGTGGCGAATCGATTCGACGAGGCTTTCGGCGCGTTGTTCGTATACGCCAGCGTCGAGCCAGTCATTCGCTTGGCAGAAGATGAGTTATCACCCCATGGAGGCTTTCTCTTCGATGGCGACTGCCGTCCGGCACCGCCGACGTGGCGTCATTAAGAACGCCTCACCACACCCAGCTCAAGCCAGGGTGCCCGTCTTGACCCCAGCACTACACAGGTTCATGCCCGTGATCATGCACCGATCCGCAGCAATCAGCGCACCCATTAAAATCAATTAATTTGATATTTTAAAACGACTAAATAAGACAAATAAATAATTAGTTTAGAAGTAAATGTGCTTTCACAGACATTTTTAAAACGAATATCGTTTATGCAACCCGACCCCGACACGGTGGAGGCAATGGATTCCCGCTGCACTGTGTCCTGACGACGGGGTTGCTCCCTTGCCCGCAGGCGGCCGGTTTCCGACATCACGATCCTATCGATGACTGCCAGGAAAGCCTGCGATGCCAACCCTCCTCCACCCGTTGCACCCACTCGTGTTATCCATCGCGTTGAGTATCTCGGCACTGGCCGGTGCAGCCGATAACGATCGCCTGCCGACCGTCACCGTGACCGCCGAACACCGCTCGGAAAACCTGCAGAAAACCCCACTGGCGATCAGCGCCTTCGACGAGAACGCCCTGCGCGACGCGCAGATCAACAACGTACGTGACCTCTCGGGCCGGGTGCCGAACCTGACCCTCAATCGCCAGTCGATTTCCTACAGCGCGCAGACCTACGGCATCCGGGGTATCGGTGAAACCGACCCGATCCAGGAGGCTGCGGTGGCCGTGTATGCCGATGACCTGTACATCCCCCGGGCGATTTCCTCGATGATCGACTTCAACGATGTCGAGCGCGTGGAAGTACTGCGCGGCCCACAGGGCACGCTCTATGGGCGCAACAGTGCCGCCGGTGCGGTACGTGTCATCACCCGTGATCCGGATCAGCAGACGCGCGGTTTCTTCGAACTCGGTGCCGGCACCTACAACGCCCGCAACGGCCGCTTGCTGATCAGCGGCCCGTTGGTCGACAACACCCTGTTCGGCAGCTTCTCGGCGATCCGCCTGACCCGTGACGGCACGGTTCGCAACCGTACCCGCGACAAGGACGTCAACAACGTCGACATCCAGTCCTATCGCGGCAAGCTGCGCCTCGCGCCGGAGGATTCGCCCTGGGATGTGCAACTGACCCTGGCCGGCACATTCGACCGTGGCGATACCACCAGCTACTCGCCCTTCGATCCAGCGACCGGTCGCTACGACAAGTTCAAGACCTACAGCAGCCTCGACCCGAAGAACAAACTCGACCAGGGCAGCGCGGTGCTGCGTGCGATCTACACCCTGAACGACAACCTCAGTTTCAAGTCGGTCACCGCCTGGTCTGAGTTCGATCAGCCGGTGGACTACGACAACTCCGGTCAGGCCAACAGCGGCAACGCCGCACCGATCCAGAACAACCTGATCCTCTACAAGCAGCGTTACGCCACCCAGGAATTCCAGCTAAACGGCAGCCATGACGACTTCACCTATACCCTCGGACTGTACCTCTACAAGGAGCGCTTCCGCGCCGAACGCGACAGCCTGACCTACTCGGTGGCCGCCGACCGGGTCAACGCTTCCGGCCAGTACAGCACCACCGATACCGAAAGTTATGCGCTGTACGGCCAGAGCAACTACAAGCTGACCCCGCGCCTGTCGCTGACTACCGGCCTGCGTTATACCAGCGAGCACAAGAACTTCCGTTACAGCAATTACGCCATCACCCCGGACAGACAGATAACCGGCACCAACTTCAGTGCCGAAACCAGCGAATCCTGGGCTTCGTTCAGCCCCAAGGTCGGCCTCGAATACGCCTGGAGCGATGACCTGGTGCAGTACGGCTACGTGGCCAAGGGCTTCAAGGCAGGCGGTTTCGACAACCGCGCGCCGACCCGGCTGGCGGCCGAACAGGGGTTCGATCCGGAAAACGTGACCACCTACGAGGTCGGCTTCAAGGGCGACTTCGCCGCTGGCCGGCTGCGCAGCAACATCGCCCTGTTCTACAACGATTACGACGATCTGCAGACCAACGCCTGGGATCCGGCCATCAGCGCCAACCTGCGTACCAACGTCGGCAGCGCCCATACCTACGGCCTGGAGCTGGAGAACACCGCGCTGCTAACCCGCGACCTGCGCCTGACCGCCAACATCGGCTACCTGAAGAGCAAGTATGACGATTTCCAGAACGCCAGCGGCCCGGGGGTCAGCGCTGACGGCAAGGAAATGATCTTCGCCCCCCGCTGGAATGCCAGCCTGGGCCTCAACTGGACGGTGCCGGTCGCCCTGCCCGGCGCGCTGATCGCTGCTACCGACTACCAGTACCAGACCCGTTCCTACGCCAACGCCCTGAACGCCGACATCTACGAAGTCCCGGCTCAGGGTTTCTGGAACGCCAGCACCAGCTATGCCAGCGGCGACGGTCACTGGACGACCACGCTGTCGGTCCAGAACCTGCTGGACCGCGCCTACCCGCAAAGCGTCGCCTATTCGGCCGCCAGTCGCACCGCCTACTACTCGGTCAATGACCCACGCACCGTTCTGCTGAGCGTGCGTTACGACCTTTGAGCGAGCGCCCTTTTACCTTCAAGGAGAGATAGAAATGGGACTTACCCGCAGAGACCTGATTTCCCGCATCGCCGCCGTAGGCGGCTATTCCGCCGCCATGGGCGCCATGAGCGGCCTGGGCCTGATGCCGGGCCACCTGCAGGCGGCGGCGTTCGAGCCGCTGAACATCGCGGGCAGTGCCGGCAATGGCAAGCGCGTGCTGATCGTTGGCGGCGGCATCGCCGGCCTGGTGTCGGCCTACGAGCTGGCCAAGGCCGGCTTCTCGGTCAAGCTGCTGGAGGCCCGCGAGCGTATTGGTGGTCGTGTCTGGACCCTGCGCAACGGCGATCGCATCGAGCATAACGATGGCTCTCGGCAAACCGTGGAATTCGACGAGGGTTTGTTCTTCAACGCCGGCGCCGGCCGCATTCCCAGCCATCACCTGACCATTCTCGGTTACTGCCGGGAGTTCGGTGTCGAGCTGCAACCGCTGGTCAACAGCAGCCGCAGTGCCCTGGTGCAGCCGGATCTTGGCCGCCCGCCGTTGCAGCTTCGCCAGGTAGTCAACGACACCCGCGGCTGGCTCAGCGAACTGCTGTCTCGCAGTGTCAGCAGCCATGCCCTGGATCAGCAGCTCTCTGCGGATGAGCGCAAGGGGCTGCTGGATTTCCTGCGGGTATATGGCGATCTCGACGCCGAACACCATTACAAGGGTTCGGTGCGTGCCGGCTATAGCCGCTTCGCCGGCGCTGGCGACCAGACACCAATCACCCGGCAACCCGAGAAACTGACACGCCTGCTCGACAGCAATCTGCTGCTGCCGCAGATATTCGAGGAGATCCCCGAGTTCTCCGCCACCATGATGCAACCGGTCGGCGGCATGGATCGTATTCCCTATGCGTTCTATGAGCGGGTCAAACAGCACGTGCAGCTCAATGCCGAAGTGCTTGGCGTTGAAACCTCGGAACGCGGTAGCAAAGTGCTCTGGAAGGATCGCCTCAGCGGCAGGCAGCACAGCGAGGAAGCCGACTACGCCATCGTCACCCTGCCGACGCCCCTGCTGGCCAAACTACCGAGCAACTTCAGCAAGGACTTCAAGGCCGCACTGGGCAGAACCGAGGGCGACTACAGCAACAAGATCGCCTGGCAGTCACCGCGCTTCTGGGAAACCGAGTACCAGATATACGGTGGGCTTTCCTACATCAACCACGAAGCGCGCACGCTCTGGTACCCCAGCGAGGGCCTCAACAGCGCCCAGGGCGTGCTGGTGGGCACCTACAACAACGGCGAGGTAGCCAAGACCTTCGCCGCCAAAACCCTGGAGCAGCAGATCGCCTCCTCGCGGCAGGCCGTGGAATCCCTGCACCCGGGGCACAGCAGCAAGCTCGGGCGGCCGCTGGCGGTCAACTGGTCGAAGATCGCCTTCAGTGAAAGCCCGTGGATCGTCCACGGTGCCGGTACCTCCAGCCCGTCCTACGACGAACTCAATCAGCCCCAGGGGCGTACCTGGCTGGCCAGCGACTCACTGGCCCATGGCGGCGTCGGCATCTGGCAGAACACCGCAGCCGAGTCGGCGCGCCGCGTGGTAGGGCTGATCGCCACCCATGCCCTCCAACAACGATCCGGCGTTGCCGCCTGAAAGGAATGACGATGAAAAACCCTGCCTTGCTACTCGGAGCCCTCATGACCCTGACCGCTATCAATGCCCAGGCCGATGCCATCAAGCGTATCGACCCACCAGGCTCCAACTTCCCCATCTCGCAACTGGTCACCGTACCTGCCGGTAGCTCGCTGACTTTCGTCAGCGGCACCTTGCCCGATGTCGCCGACCCCAAGGCCAAGCCACAGACCATCGCGGCCTACGGCAATACCGAGACCCAGACCCTCTCGGTACTCAACAAGATTCGCACGGCATTGCAGAGCCAGGGCCTGGATCTCGGTGACATCGTGCAGTTGCGGGTGTTCCTGGTTGGAGACCCGGCCCACGACGGCAAGCTCGACTTCGCCGGCCTGCAAGCTGCCTACACCCAGTTCTTCGCTACCGCGCAACAGCCCAACAAGCCCACCCGTACGGCATTGCAAGTCGTTGCATTGCCGCTGCCAGGCGCTCTGGTAGAGATCGAAGCGATCGCAGCCAAAGCGCCTTAGATACCCGTTCAACACCTGATAAGCCTTTTCCGCCGGGCCAGCCCGGCGGAGAGGCGGCGTGCACCCGAAAAATCTGCACGTTCGACTGCCTCATGGAGAGAGCACATGCCTTCATCACCCTTCGATCTGCCCACTGCCCGTTTCACACCCGCCCTGCTTGCCCTGGCAATCGCCGCTGCAGGTTTGGGTTCAGCGAGCGCCCAGGCGCAAACCCATGGCGGCCAGCCGGCTGCTTCGTCGCAACTTGGCACCGTGATCGTCACCGGCAACCGCGGTAGCGAAGCTCGCACGGTAACCAGCAGCCCGGTCCCCATCGACGTGATCAGCGCCGCTCAGTTACAGGAAACCGGCAAGCCCGGTCTGATGGAAGCGCTCAGTGCCAGCGTCCCCTCGCTGACCCTGCCGGAAAAAACCGGCTGGGATGCCAGCGGTATCGCCCGCGCGCCCAACCTGCGCGGCCTGAATGCCAGCCAGGTACTGGTGCTGGTCAACGGCAAGCGCCGCCACACCAGCGCCACGCTGAACATCAACGGCATCAACGCCGGTGCTGCGCCCACGGATCTCGACCTGATCCCCATCGGCGCCATCGATCGCGTCGAGGTGCTGCGTGACGGCGCGGCGGCGCAGTACGGCTCGGATGCCATCGCCGGGGTGATCAACGTCATCCTCAAGGCCGACACCAGCGGCGCTGCGGTGACCAACCTGGGTCAAGGTTACGACGGCAAGAAACAGACCGTGCAGCAGAGCCTCAACAAGGGTTTCGAGATCGGTGATGGCGGCGTCCTGCAATTCGCTCTCGATGCACGCAGCCAGAACGACGACAACAAGGCACGCGCCAACGGCTACACCTATGAACAGGCCTATGATCTGGCAGGCAAATCCACCTACGGCGGTTACGGTACACCCAAGATCAACCTGCTGACCCTGGGCTACAACGCCGAGCTGCCGATCAACGACAATCTGGAGCTGTACTCCTTCACCACCTGGTCGTATCGCAAGGGCGAACAGGGCCAGAACTTCCGCTTGCCGACCATCGTCAACACCATCACCACCGGGCCCAACGGACGCCCTGCCGGTTACACGCCAACCTGGTATATCGAAGAAGACGACCTGCAGGCAGCCTTTGGCGGGCGCGGCGATGTGGGTGAATGGGGCTGGGATCTCTCCAGCACTTACGGACGCAACGCCGCCGAACAGGGCACCTGGAACAACCAGAATCCCTCCCTGGGCGAAGCCACTCCCAACTCGTTCGAGTCCGGTACCTGGATCGCCACGCAACTGACCAGCAACCTCGATTTCAGCCGCAACTTCGAGGTCGGTCTGAGCAAGCCGCTGGACCTGTCCTGGGGCCTGGAGCACCGCAAGGAAACCTACCAGGTGCGTGCTGGCGACTGGGCTTCGTGGGCGGATGGCGGTTACTGCCGAGCCAACCCGGTCAGTGGCGCCCAGGAATGCGCATCGTCGGGCGCCCAGGTCACCAACGGCATCTCCCCGGCCGAAGCCACCAGCGCCAGCCGCAACAGCGTTGCCAGCTACGTCGACGTCGGCTTCAACCCGAGCGAAAAGTGGTACCTGGGCACCGCCCTGCGCTATGAACACTACAATCAGGGCGTAGGTGCCACGCGCAGCGGCAAACTGACGACCCGCTATGACTTCACGCCCGAGTTCGCCGTGCGCGCCACCGTCAGCAACGGATTCCGCGCGCCGTCGCTGGCCAACGACCTGTTCAGTGCGCGCTCGACCAGCTACGCGGTGATCGACGGTGTGTATCAGTCATTCAACTTCGGCGTATTGCCGGTAGAGTCCGCCGCCGCCCGGGCGCTTGGTGCCAAGGCGCTGAAACCGGAAAAATCCACCAACTTCAGCCTGGGCCTGACCTACACGCCGACGCCCGAGCTGTCGCTTACCGCCGACGCCTATCTGATCGACATACGCGATCGCATCACCCTCACCGGCCGCCTGCTGGGCGAAGAGGTGCGCCAGACGCTGATCGATAACGGCATTACCTCGACCTCGGGTGGCCAGTACTTCGTCAATGGTGCCGACACCCGCACCAAAGGCCTGGACATCGTCGCCAGCTACAACCAGAACCTGCAACGCTTCGGCTCGCTGAAATGGACGGCGGCCTTCAACTGGAACGACACCGAGATCCGCAGCTACCAGCAGAGCACCGAGATTCTCGGCACCGCTTACGAGTTGATGAACCGCGAGGCCCGTAACCTGCTGACCAACGTACAGCCCAACACCAAGCTGATCCTCGGTACCACCTGGAGCCTCGACGACTGGACGGTCAACCTCGGCCTGACGCGCTATGGCTCTTATCGGGAGGTCAACGACGCCAATGACCGCAGCCTTGACCGTGTCTACAAGGCCAACTGGATCACCGACCTCGATGTCGGCTACAGCCTTACCGAGAACCTCGATCTGGCCATCGGTGCGAAGAACCTGTTCGACGTCTATCCGAAACGTCAGGGCATCGCCAGCGCGACCATGGGCTCCGGCTACGGCACCTATTCGCCATTCGGCTTCACCGGTGGCTACTACTACACCCGACTGAGCTACGCGTTCTGACGCAGCGATGCCCGCCAGCCCTCCACAGGCCTGGCGAGCATCGCCTTGGATGATGAGGAGAAGGCATGAACCTGTTGCTGGTACGTCACGGACAAACGGCATTCAACCTCGAGCAGCGCTACCTCGGCGCCCTCGATCCCCCCTTGAACGACACCGGCATCGCCCAAGCGCAAAGGCTGCGGGCTCGGTTGCCCGAGAGCATCGACGTGCTGATCAGTTCGCCGCTGCTGCGCGCCCGCCAGACAGCGGAGATTCTGCGTGGTGAAAGCGGACCTGCAGTGGTTGTGAACGACGCGTTCCGCGAGCGCAACGTAGGTGTTTTCGAAGGGCTTACCCAGCGCGAGGCGCGCCTGGCGTTTCCCGGCCTGTGGGCGAGAAACATCACCCGCCAGTGGTCTGCAGCGCCCGACGAAGGTGAAACCATCGCCGCGGTATTCGCCCGCGTTCATGCAGGCCTGGCAGAACTGCTCCAGCACAATGCCGACGCGACCGTACTGCTGGTCGCCCACGGCTTCGTGGCCAAGGTCATCCGTGCCATCGCGCGGGGCGATCACCACGACCTGTTCGACTGGCAACTGGACAACGCCGCGATCTGTGAACTGCAAGTGAGCCCGCCATTGACATCCTTCACCGCCGAATACGGCAGTAACACACTGCCGCAGGTCACGCCAAACCTGGCATAGCCCCCTGCTCTCGCCCCTTCACCACGCCGATCGCACGGATATCGGAGAGGTGCACCTCGTAAGGGTCGCGGCGCTCGTCGCAGTCCAGCGCCACGATCAGGAAGTAGGCATGCGGGTTGATGCCGGTCATGGGCAAGACCACACCGATGATATGGGCGAGGTGCCCGTAGGACTCCGCCTCACCCTCCCAGTACAGTTCCATGAGGACGCTTTTGCCGAGATAGGAGATCGCGCTGGCGGCGTCCAGCCATGGAACGCTCCGCCCCATGCAGCCATTGCACGCATGTAGGAGCCCGCTTGCGGGCGATTGGTGGTTGCACCGCAAGTCCTGCTGGATGGCTGCAATCGATTCGCCCGCGAGCGGGCTCCTACGGGGTAGAACTTCATCGTTTGCGGGCGATTGGTGGTTGCACCGCAGGTGTTCTGGATGGCTGCAATCGATTCGCCCGCGAGCGGGCTCCTACGGGGTAGAACTTTATCGCTTGTGGGCGGTTGGTGGTTGCATCGCAAGTCCTGCTGGATGGCCACGATCGATTCGCCCGCGAGCGGGCTCCTACGGGGTAGAACTTCATCGGTTGTGGGTGATTGGTGGTTGCATCGCAGGTCCTGCTGGATGGCTGCAATCGATTCGCCCGCGAGCGGGCTCCTACGGTTAGAACTCCTTGGTGGCCAGCGGCAACTGGCAAGGCGCAGCCGAGCAGTTGGGCATCAGCACCACCACGCTGTGGCGCAGGATGAAGAGAGGACCCGGGCTGCTTCGATGCCGGACGCTACGGCTGAGCAGGCGCCACCTCGTCATAGGGGTAGATGCGGCAGCAGTCCCATCCGGGTGCTGCCCTGAGCCACTCAAGCGCCGCCAGGCAGAAGATAGCCCCGCAGATCGCGTTCAGCTTCTTCACTACCTGTCCCGATGATCACCTCAATGCCGGCATCGACAAGAATCCGTGCGCCGGCACCTGCATTTCTCGGATCGGGATCCAGTATGGCGATGAACACCCGTTCGATGCCCTGCCTGACCAGGGCGTGAGCGCATGATGGCGTGCGCCCATGAAACGAGCAGGGTTCCAGGGTGACGTAAGCCGTCAGGCCCTGCTGACTTCCCGATGGCAGTTGGGCCAGAGCCATCGCTTCGGCATGATGCTGACCAGGCGCCTGGGTGTGGCCTCGGCTGACGACCCTGCCCTCTCGGACCAGCACGCAACCGACCGGTGGATTCGGCAAGCACGCCGGTAAAGCTCGTCTACCTTCCGCCAAGGCGAGCGACATGAAGTACTCAGGGTCTGTTGACGTTTCAGCACGACCGCGCCGGAGCCAGTTTTTGCGCGAGGCAAGGCACGAGGTGCGAAGTTTGGCTGGCCAAATGAGCCACCGAGAAACGCAGCATCGCGCTAAAACTGGCCCGGCCCTCCGGGTTGCGCGGGAAATCTCGCCATGCGTCGTTGGAAGACTTGAAAAGGGAATGTCATTCCCTGCGTCCTCCGCCTCGCCTGGCGAGATTTCTCGCAGCAACGCGGTTCGCGCTGAAACGTCAACAGACCCTGGGCCTGCAGACTCTTCGAAAAACAGACTCTCCGCTGCAGGCGTCGATTGCGCGCCATCGCCAAGCCCAGGCTCTGGCGTAACCTGCTGCGTTCGTACCCGTTTGAACGACGCGCTTATCGCCCAGGTACGGAACCTGCCAACCCCGTTACCCGGCATCGATCACAGTGACCAACGGCCAGCGCTCCTGGTAGCGCTTCTGCTCGATCCGCTGACGGTAGGTCTGCTCGCTGACACGCGCCGGGTTGCGCTGCACGCGCATATCGAAGAGGTCATCCAGCCCATGTGGGGCAATGATGCGCAAAGCGCCATCGGCGTCCAGACTCACGGCAACCGAAGTGGCGAACTCGGGCCAGCTCGCCACCGCCTCATGGAGCGACTGCAACGGCTCGACGGCATGGCCGAAACATGACTCGAACCACAGGTGCACTGCCGCCTGGTTGGTCACCTCCCAGGGAAAGCGAGGAGCGAGTACACCCAGCATCGCCTGCAACTCGGTATCCGTCGCCGCAGACGACTCCAGCGGTTCGAAATAAGCCAGATCGATGTCCGCCAGGAACGACGGTTCGGTATGACCGTGCAGGTGATCCCAAACCAGATTGCGCACTGCCCCGGCGCCGATGCACCAATCGCTCAACTCCAGCTGGCGAGCCCCTTGCAACGCATCCATGAACCAGGAAGACTGCCGCACGATCGCTTCCAGCCGCTGCGTTAGCAGCCAGGTGCGACTCTGCTGCGCGGTTCGGCATAAACAATGGTTCATTGCCATGTGCTGCTTACCTATACGTCCTGGCGTGGAAATCTTACCGGTGCGATCCCGTTTTTCTACGGCGCATTGAAAACCAACGTGGTGTATCTGCCGATCAGGCGGGTAGCCGCCGATTGCGCGGAATATCCAGCCCCAAGCTCTCACGCAAGGTGCTGCCTTCGTACTGCCGACGATAGACACCGCGCGCCTGCAGGATCGGCACCACCTGTTCGGTGAAACGGCGAAATTGCTCCGGGTGACCCACGTAGATATTGAAGCCATCCAGCGCCCGCGCCTCGAACCAGCGAATCATCTCATCGGCAACGGTTTGCGCTGAACCGACGAACGCGTTGGGCCGCAGCGTGAGGCCGTTGGCGACCGCCTGGCGTAGCGTCCAGCCCTTGCTGACGGCCATGTCGGTGGCCGCCTTGGCGGCGGTGTAGAAACTGCTGCGCGCATGCTCCAGCGCCTCGACCGGGAATGGCGCATCGAGGTCGTATTGGCGAAAGTCATGCCAGCCGAAGGAGCGGCCGAACTCGGCCAGAGCTTGCTCGAAGCTGTGATCCGCTTCGTGATAGCGCCGCTCGATTTCTCGCGCCTGCTGGTCGGTGTCGCCGATGAAGATCTGCGCACCTGGGAGGATAAGCACTTCGTCCGGGTCACGACCCTGCTGCTGCGCACGACGCTTGATGTCCTGATAGAAGGCCTGCCCCTTCTCCACGCTTGGCGCGTGGGTAAACACCACATCAGCGATGCGCGCACCCAGTTCGCGGCCTTGCTGCGAATCACCGGCCTGGAAAATCACGGGCTGCCCCTGGGGCGAGCGCTGGATATTCAGTGGCCCGACCACCGAGAAATACTCACCTTTGTGGTGCGTGGCATGCAGCTTGGAGCGGTCAAGAAACTGCCCGGTCTCACGGTTGCGCGGCAGCGCATCGTCCTCGTAGGACTGCCAAAGCTTCTGCACCACCTGCACGTGCTCCAGGGCACGCCCGTAGCGAGTGTCGTAGTCGTAATGCTCGTCGCGCCCGTAATTGCCGGCGGTACCGGCATCGCCACTGGTGACCACGTTCCAACCGGCGCGCCCCTTGCTGATCAAATCCAGCGAGGCCAGGCGGCGAGCCACGTTGAAGGGCTCGTTGTAGGACGTGGTCAGGGTGCCAACCAAACCGATATTACGGGTCATCACCGCCAGAGCCGAAAGCAGCGTCAACGGCTCCAGCCGGTTGAGGTAATGGGGTGGCGAGTCAGGGGTGATGAATTGGCTGTCGACGATGAAGATCAGGTCGAACAGCGCCGCTTCGGCCTGTCGCGCCAGGTCGATGAACCAGTCGATATTGACGCTGGCATCACTTGGAATCTCGGGGTCGTGCCAGAGATTGTGCCGGCCCGGGCCACCGACGCCCATGGCCACCGCGCCCAGCTTGATCTGCCTTTTACCGCTCATATGAAAATCCGCAACGATCTACTCGTGGCAGGCATTAAATACTCATTTCTGATATTTCAAAATAGTTTAAATAATGAAATTACATAATTAGCTTAGAACCATAAAGACTTTCACAGCTGTTTATTAGAGGGATAAGGTCAGTTCCAGACCGACCCCTTTCCTGGTGGAGGCCGTCCCCACGAGCCATCCCAGGAGCGCAACGTCATGACATCCCACCATCATCTGCCAACGCTTATCGGGGCTGTATTGCCCGATAGCGCTCGGCCGCACGCTGCGCTCACCGCGACCGTGCCCTCTCTGCGCTCACGACCGCCACACGGCGCGCCCTTGGCACCCCACAAACATTCACCTTCCATCGGCCGATGAAGCCGAACCAGGAGCCATCACATGCTGATTCGTACCCTTATCGCCACCTTGTTGGGCAGCAGCCTGTTGCTGGGTGGCCAAGCTAGCGCTGCCGATCTCGAACCGCTACGCGTCGCCAATCAGAAATCCGGCATCAAGTTGCTGCTGCAGGCTGCCGGTGAACTCGACGACGTGCCCTACCGCATCGACTTCTCCGAATTCCCCGCAGCGGCGCCACTGGGCGAAGCGCTGAATGCTGGCGCCGTAGACATCGGTGGTCTTGGCGATGCCCCTTACGTGTTCGCGCTGGGTGCCGGGGCGCCGCTCAAGGTGGTGGAAATCATCAAGCGAGATGGCCGTTACACCACCTCGATTCTGGTGCCCAAGGACTCGCCACTGAAAACCGTGGCCGATCTCAAGGGCCAGCGCATCGTCACCAACCGCGGCTCGATCGGCCACTTCCTGGTCATCCGGGCGCTGCGCGAAGCCGGTCTGAAAACCTCCGACGTGACCTTCGTCAACCTGCTGCCCACCGATGCCCGCAGCGCCCTGGAAAGCGGTGCCGCGGATGCCTGGTCGACCTGGGATCCCTACACCACCATCGCCATCACCCAGAACGGCGCACGCATCCTGCGTGACAGCGACGACCTGCTGACCAACCACTTCTACCTGGCTGCCACCCAGGACGCCGTAGACGGCAAACGCGTGCAGCTCGAGGATTTCGTCAAACGTGTCGAGCGCGCCTTCCTGTGGGCCAACGACCATCACCAGGCCTATGCAGAAGCCCAGGCTCGGGTTACCGGCCTGCCGGTCGCGGTGCACCTGGAGTCGGTCAAGGAAACCACCCACTCCCGCGCCGAGATCACCGACAAGGTGATCAGCGACCTGCAGCAGGTCTCGGACATCTATCTCGAAGAGGGCGTGCTGACCCGCGCCGTGGACGTATCCCAGGGGTTCGATCCGAGTTTCAACGCTGCCCGTGCCGAGCAGCCGGGCAAGGCGGTTGCCCAGGCGCAACCTCAGTAAATCGACAGGAGCATTTTCCATGAGCAAACGACAGATCAAACTTGGCGCGATGATTCACGGCGTCGGCCACGGCTGGGGCGAGTGGCGCCATCCGAACGCCCTGGCCGATGCCAGCGTCAATTTCGGTTTCTACAAGCAGCAGGCACAGCTGGCCGAAGGCGCCAAGTTCGACTTCGCCTTCATCGCCGACAGCCTGCATATCCACGCCAAGTCGAGCCCGCACTATCTCAACCGCTTCGAGCCGCTGACCGTGCTCTCGGCGCTGGCTGCGGTCACCGAGAACATTGGCCTGGTGGCGACCGTGACGGTGAGCTACACCGAGCCGTTCCAGGTCGCTCGCCAGTTCGCCTCGCTGGATCACATCAGCGGAGGGCGTGCTGGCTGGAACGTGGTCACCTCCTGGCTCTCCGGCACCGCCGATAACTTCGGCAAGGCCGAGCACCCGCCGCACGCCACGCGCTACCGCATCGCCCGGGAGCACGTGAACGTGGTCAAGGGGTTGTGGGATTCCTGGGAAGACGATGCCTTCACCCGCGACAAGCAGAGCGGCGAATTCTTCGACCCGGAAAAACTCCATGCCCTCAATCACCAGGGCGAGTTCTTCAAGGTCAAGGGCCCACTGAACATCCAGCGTTCGCGCCAGGGCCAACCACTGATCTTCCAGGCTGGCACCTCCGAGGATGGCCGCAACTTCGCCGCGCAGAACGCCGATGCGATCTTCGTCAGCCCGGAATCCTTCAGCGAGGCCCGCGCCTATTACGCGGACCTCAAGCAGCGTGCGGCCAAGGCCGGCCGCAATCCGGACGAGCTGTTCATCCTGCCAGGCATCCGCCCGATCATCGGCCGCGATGCCGAAGAGGTGGAAAGCCGTTACCAGCAGGCCGTCGAACTGGTGAGCATCGAGGATGCCATCGTCGCCCTGGGGCGCCCGTTCAATGATTACGACTTCTCCACACACGATCTCGACGCGCCCTTCCCCGACCTTGGTGACCTGGGCAGCAACAGTCAGAAAGGCGGCTCCGACCGCATCAAGCAGCAGGCCCGCGAAGAGAACCTGACCCTGCGCGAAGTCGCCCTGCACTTCTCGCGCCCACGCCGCGATTTCGTCGGCACTCCGGAAGAAGTCGCCAACACCCTGCAGGACTGGTTCGAGGACGGCGCCGCCGACGGTTTCATCGTC
This sequence comes from Pseudomonas flavescens, assembly GCF_013408425.1. NCBI lineage: Bacteria > Pseudomonadati > Pseudomonadota > Gammaproteobacteria > Pseudomonadales > Pseudomonadaceae > Phytopseudomonas > Phytopseudomonas flavescens. The sequence continues at coordinate 1,766,762 of NZ_JACBYV010000001.1, forward strand.
AACTCGCTGCTGCCTGACGGCCTGGCCTATTTCACCGAGCACGTGGTGCCGCTGCTGCAAACCCGCGGCCTGCTGCGCCGTGAATACGAGGGCAATACCCTGCGTGACAACTTCGGCCTGGCCGTACCCACCAACCGCAACACGCTGCAACGCGCACAAGGAGAAGTGGCATGAGCGATTCCCTGAACGATCTGCTGGCCGAACTGCACGCCGAGCGCGAGCGCACCTGGGCCCCCGAGGCGCTGAAGGTCAATATCGAGCAACGCCAGAAGTTGGTGGACGAGGCGCGTCACGACGCCTTCATCAAGGTCGGCGACAACGTCGCCTCCTTCGAACTGGAGAACGTCGACGGCAGCACCCTGAGCCTCGAAAGCCTGGTCGCCGACGGCCCGGCGGTGCTGGTGTTCTTTCGCTTCGCCGGCTGCCCGGCCTGCAATATCGCCATCCCCCATTACCAACGCCATCTGCAGCCGGCCTTGCAGCAGCGCGGGGTACCGCTGGTGGCCGTCAGCCCGCAGGTGCCGGAGCGCCTGGTGGAGATCCGCGACAGGCATCGGTTGACCCTGCAGGTCGCCAGCGATCGGGACAACGCCCTGGCTCGGCGCTTCGGCATTCTCTACGAATTCGACGAGCCGTCGCGCCAGGCCGCACTCAGCAAGGGCCCGGGCATCGGCGCCGTGACCGGTACCGGCACCTGGGAGCTGCCGCAACCGACCGTGGTGGTGATCGGCAGCGACCACCGCGTGCACTTCGCCGAGGTCAGCCCGGACTGGCTGGTGCGCAGCGAAGCGCAACCGATCATCGATGCGGTGGATGAGGTGCTTGGGGTCACCGACAAGGTGGCGAGAAGCGCCTGATGTAGTTCGTCCCGGTCCACCCTACAAAAGCCGAAGCCGCCCTACAACACGACTCTTTCTCTCTAAAAAGGATGCGGCCCATGCACGCGCCAGGATTCGTTCGTCCCGAAAAACGCCTGCCTTATGCCCTGTCGCTGCTCTGCCTGGCGTTACCGGGGGCGACCTGGGCCGCGGAAAAGGACACGGCCCTCGGTACGGTTTCGGTGATATCCACCGGCAACCGCAGCAATACCCTGACCGTGGCCGACAGCCCCTCGCCGATCGACATCATCAGCGGCGAGCAGATTCGCAAGACCGGCAAGGCCAGCCTGCGTGAGGCCCTGGGTCGCATCGTGCCGTCATTCAGCGCGCCCGCCCAGGCCGGTGGCGGCACCTCTTCCTCGGTACGCCCGGTGTCGATCCGTGGCTTGAGTGGCGATCACCTGCTGGTACTGGTCAACGGCAAGCGTCGCCACAACACGGCGGTCTACAACAACTTCGCGCGTATCGCCAGCGGCAGCGTGCCGGTGGATCTCGACCTGGTCCCCACCTCGGCCATCGAGCGCATCGAACTGCTGCGCGACGGCGCCTCGGCGCAGTACGGCTCGGACGCCATCGCCGGAGTACTGAACATCATCCTCAAGAGTCAGGACAATGGCGGCAGCGCCAGCGTGACCAGCGGCCAGCAGGAAGACAAACCCGGCGACCTGACCCAGACCGGACTCAATGGCGGCTTCGCGCTTGGCGACAACGGCGGCTTCTTCAACAGTTCGCTGGATATCCGCCTGCAGGGCCCCTCCTATGCGGCCGGCGATGCCCAGGGCGCCTGGTACTACCCGGTGCAAGGCGGTCAGTCGGTGCCGTTCGGCACACCCGGCGCACAGCCTGACCCCCGCGAGGGCTCGGTGGATCGGCTGCTGGAAAAGGGATATGGCCGGTCCAACCGCGACAAGGTCTACAACCTCTCCTACAACGCCGAACTGCCGCTGCGCGACGATCTGACGCTGTACTCGTTCGCCACCTACAGCGACCGGGAAATCGTCGACACCCGTGGCAGCTTCCGCGCCACCAGCCTGGCGTCGATACCCGAGATCTACCCGGATGGATTTCATGCCCAGCGCCTGATCGACGAGCGCGACTTCCAGGTGGCATTTGGCGGCAAGGGCGACCTGGCCGGCTGGGCCTATGACCTGAGCACCACCTACGGCAAGGACGACGTACGCCTGGGGGCACAGAACACGCTGAATGCCTCCCTGGGGCCGGCAAGCAAGACCTCGTTCTACCTGGGCGCGCTGGAGTTCGAACAATGGACCAGCAACCTCGATATCACCCGGCCTTTCGAAATCGGCCTGCCGAAACCGCTGCAACTGTCGGCCGGTATCGAGCATCGCTGGGAAAAGTACCTGCAGACCGAAGGCGAACCCGACTCGTACCGCGACGGCGGCTATGTCTACCCGGTTGGCCACCCGCGTGCCGGGCAACGGCCCAGCGCCGGCCTGCAGTCGTTCACCGGCACGTCGGTGGCCGATGCCGGCTCGCTGGACCGTGACAGCTACGCCGTCTACCTCGACGCCGGCAGCAACCTGACCGAGCGCTGGTACACCAGCGCCGCCGTGCGCTTCGAGCACTACGACGACAGTTCCGGCAACACCGCCAGCGGCAAGCTCTCGACCCGTTACGAGCTGGCCCCGGGATTGGCCTTGCGCGGTACCTTCAACACCGGTTTTCGCGCGCCCTCGCTGGCTCAGCAGACCTTTTCCGTCACCCAGAACACCGCCGTGCGGCTGCCGGACGGCAGCTATCAGTTGCTGCTGGCGCGCTACCTGCCGCCTGGCAGCACCGCGGCCCAGGCATTGGGCGGCCAGGATCTGGAACCGGAAAAATCGACCAATTTCAGCGTGGGCATCTCCTGGGAACCGACGCGCAACGCGCGCATCACGCTCGACGCCTACCGCATCGAGATCAAGGACCGCATCGTCAAGAGCGAGATCATCCGCGACAGCGGCTCTTCCACGGTGATCCGCGACACCCTCGCCTCGCTCGGCATCAACGACCTGTACTCGGCGCAATACAACATGAACGGCGTCGACACTCGCACCGACGGCGTCGATCTGGTCAGCGAACTGAACAGCGATTACGGGCGCTTCGGCCAGGTGCGCTGGTCGGCGCTGTACAGCTACAACCACACGACCATTCGCGACATCAAGCAGAACGGCACGGTCAGCAATCTGCTCGGCAGCGACTACGTGATCTTCGGCCACCAGGCACAGACCGATCTGACCCGCGGAACGCCACGCGACAAACTGGTTTTCGGCAGCAATTGGCGCATTGGCGACTTCATCACCGATGTGCAACTGACCCGCTACGGCACGTACACCGAAGCGGGCATCAGTGCAGCAGCCGACCGCGAGTTCGGCGCCCGCTGGATCACCGACCTCGACCTGACCTACCTGGTCAACGACAACCTCTCCGCCTCCATCGGCGCCAACAACCTGTTCGGCATACGCCCGGACAAGCAGGCCGCCAACCCCAGCGTCACCGGGCTGGGCGCAGCGAACCCGAGCGAAATCAACAACCCTGATGAATACGGCAGCTTCAGCCCCTACGGGCTAAACGGCGCGTTCTATTACGCGCGCCTTTCCTACGACTGGTAACGACAAGAGGACAGCCCCATGCCCGCAGAGAACGTCGTCGCGCTCACCGAAACCCTCGTGGTCACGCCACTGGAGCCCACCGTGGGCGCCGAGATAAGCGGCATCGACCTGAGCAAGCCACTCAGTGCGCGACAGCGTGACGAGATTCACGGGCTGCTGCTGCGCCACAAGGTGATTTTCTTCCGCGACCAGCACATCAGCAGCGAACAGCAGATCGCTTTCGCCAGCCAGTTCGGCGAGCTGTACGTGCACCCCACCACCAGCCAGGAAGACCGCAACAAACCCCAGGCCCACCTGATTCTCGCCAGCCAGGCCAAGGAGGCTTACGGCGATGCACGCAAGGGTCGCTGGCACACCGATACCAGCTGGATGCTCAAGCCAACCTGGGGCGCGGTGCTGCGTGCGGTAGCGCTGCCGGAGCTGGGTGGCGACACCGTGTGGGCAGATGCCGGCCTGGTCTACCGCGGCCTTTCGGATGAACTGAAAGCGCGTATCGACAACCTCTACGTCACCCACAATTTCAAATCGTCGCTGGACAGGGTCGGCTACAGCTACCCGATCCTCGCCCATCCGCTGGTGCGCACCCATCCGCAAACCGGCGAGGACGCACTGTTCATCAACTTCTCGATGTCGCCACAGGTGATCGGCTGGTCCGTCGAGGAAAGTCGCGCACTGGTCGCCGAGCTACTCAGAGAAGTCGGCAATCCGGAATATCAGGTGCGCTTCAAATGGACGCCAGGCACCGTGGCGTTCTGGGACAACCGCGCGCTGCTGCATTACCCGGTCTACAACTACGGCGACTTCGACCGGGTGATGGAACGGGTGCTGATCGCCGACGACGACATCCCCCACCGCATGCGCGCGCAGGTAGCCGGTTGATGGCCCGGCAACTGCACCTGGCGCTGTTCGTCAGCCATGCCGGCAGCCACCTTGCGGGCTGGCGCCTGCCCGAAGCGGAAGTCGGCAATGCGTTGGACATCCGCTATTACCAGCGCCTGGCCCAACAGGCCGAAGCCGCCAAACTGGACATGCTGTTCGTGGCCGACAAGCTGGCCCTGGACGACATCCATGGCGGCTCCTTCGATGCCGCCGTGACCTGGCGACCGAGCGGTTCGCCCGAGCCCCTGGCGCTGCTCTCGGCGCTCAGCGTGCTGACATCGCACATCGGCCTCGGTGCGACCATTTCCACCAGCTATCACCAGCCGTTCCATGTCGCCCGTCAGTTCGCCACGCTGGATCATTTCAGCGGCGGCCGCGCGGCCTGGAATGCGGTGACCTCGGTGAACGATGGCGAGGCCCGCAACTTCGGTCTGGATGAGCATCTCGGCCACGCCGAGCGCTACACCAAGGCCAGCGAGTTTCTCGATGTGGTGCGCACCCTCTGGGATACCTGGGAAAACGATGCGCTGCTGGTCGACAAGGCCAGTGGCCGCTATGCCGATGCCAGCAAGCTGCATTACGCCAACCACCAGGGCGACTGGTTCAAGGTACGCGGCCCGCTCAATCTGCCGCGCCCGCCCCAGGGGCACCCGGTGCTGATCCAGGCCGGCGTGTCGCCGGCCTTTCAGTCGCTGGCGGCGCGCAACGCCGAGGTGGTCTTCCCGGTGCAGTCGACGCTGGAAAAGGCCAGAGCGTTCTACCGCGAATTCAAGGAGCAGGTGGTCGCCGCCGGCCGCCAGCCCGATGACGTCAAGGTGCTGCCCGGCCTCTATCCGATCATCGCCGACAGCGATGAACAGGCCCACGCCCTGGCCGCCGAACTGGACGAGCAGATCCTGCCCATCGCCGGCCTGGCATTCATGTCGGCGAGCATGAACTACGACCTGGCCAGGCATGACCCCAAGGCGCTGGTGCCGGATATCCGCGAGCACATCCGCGGCAGCAAGGGGCGCTTCGACGTGGTGATCGGCAATGCCATCGAAGCCGGCTGGACACTCGAACAGTTGGGCCGCTGGTACGCATCGAGCCTGGCGTTCGCCAAGTTCATCGGTTCACCGCAGACGGTCGCCGAGCAGATCCAGCAGTGGTTCGAACTGGAGGCTGCGGACGGATTCGTGGTGATGCCGCCCTACATGCCAGGCGGCGCCGAGCGCTTTCTCGATCAGGTGGTGCCCGAGCTGCAGCGGCGTGGAATCTTCCGTACCGACTACCAGGGCAGCACCCTGCGCGAGCACCTCGGATTGCGCACCCCGGTTAATAGATTTAGAAAATAACATAAGCATATTTTTATACGTTCTTTGCATATTCAAAAGGCCTTTCCTAGTATCCGTCCATTGCCTTGACGTGCATCCAGAGGCCGCGCCAATCAACGCGGCACCCACCGAACAGACAGGAGTTCCCCGCAATGAGTCTCGAATTTATCGGCCTGATTGGCCCGCAGGAAGGCAGTGAATCGCAAGCGGCCCGTGGCCCCGCCGTCGACATCGAGTTCATCAAGGCATTCGCCCAGGCTCAGGAGTACGGTGGCTTCGACAAGGCACTGCTGGCGGTCAACACCAGCGCGGCGGATTCGATGATTCTGGCCAGCTATGTCGCCGCCGTGACCGACAAGCTCGGCCTGCTGGTCGCGCACCGTCCGGGCTTCCAGGCGCCAACCTTCGCCGCCCGGCAGTTCGCCACCCTCGACCACCTCAGCCGTGGCCGTGCCTCGATCAACGTGATCACCGGTGGCGACAGCGGTGACCTGCAGCGCGATGGTGACTTCCTCGACAAGGACGCCCGCTATGCGCGCACCGAGGAGTATCTGGATATCTTGCGCAAGGTCTGGACGAGCACCGAGCCCTTCGATCATCAGGGCGAGCACTACCGTATCGAAGACAATCTGACGCTGGTCAAGCCGGTTCAGAAGCCTCACGTCCCGGTCTACTTTTCCGGCGCATCCGACGCTGCGGTGGAAGTCGCCGCCAAGCACGCCGACGTGTACATGATGTGGGGCGAGCCACTGGAACAGGTCCGTGAGCGCATCGCCAAGGTGCGCAAGGCCGCGGCCAAATACGGCCGCGAAAAGCATATCCGCTTCAGCCTGTCGCTACGGCCGATCCTCGGTGCCACCGAAGATGAAGCCTGGGCCCGCGCCGAGCGCATCCTGGCCGATGCCCGTGAACTGATTCATCTGCGCCAAGGCAAACGTCGCGACAAGAACTTCGGTACCAGCAATTCGGGCTCTTCACGGCTGGTCGAGCTGGCGAGCCAACGCAAGGTGCACGACAAGCGCCTGTGGACCGAGATCGCCGCCCTGAGCGGCGGTGCCGGCAACTCCACCTCGCTGGTGGGCACACCGGATCAGGTCGCCGATGCGGCGCTGGACTACTACAACGCTGGCATCACCACCTTTCTGTTCCGTGGCTTCGAGCAACTGCGCGATGCGGCGGAATACGGCCAGGATCTGCTGCCACGCATTCGCGCCCTGGTCGAGCAGCAAGGCAGTGCGAAGAAAGTCCAGAACGCCTGAGCAGGAATCACCACGATGCCGCCAAGCAGACGCGACACCCTGGGGATGCTCACTGGAGGTGCCGCCCTGTTGGCGGCACAGTCGGCACTGGGCTCCGAGCACTCGCCACTCAAAGAAAGCCCACGCCGCGTGAAAGACTCATCGACTCCCCGGCAAGCGCCGAAAACCTACAACCTTTTGGAGCTGGAAGCGCTCGCATCAGAGGTCATTCCTCGCCCGGCCTTCGATTACATCGCACGGGGCGCCGGTGACGAGCAGACCTTGCGGGAGAACCGCACGGCATTCTCCCGAGCCTTCCTCGACCAGCGCATCCTGACCGGCAAGACGGTCAAGAGCCTGGAGACGAAAATCCTCGGCAGCCCACTACGTGCACCTGTCGTAGTGTCCGCGATGGCAGCGCACGGTCTGGCGCACCCATCGGCAGAATCCGGCACGGCAAAAGGCGCCGCTGCTTATGGAACACTGCTGGGTGTCAGCACCGTCTCGACCCAGAACCTCGAGCAAGTTGCCTCGGCCAGCAACGGTGACAAGTGGTTCCAGTGCTACCTGACGCGCGACAGCGGCTTCAACCGCGAACTGCTGCAACGCGCGCACGCGGCGGGTTACAAAGCCATCGTCCTGACTGCAGACGTGACGGTCGGCGGTAACCGCGAGCAGGACCGGCGCAATAACCTGCGCATGCCAACCCCCGGCAACTTTCTAGATACCAGTAATCGACCTCGTAAGATCGAGTTCGCGTTCGACAGCAGTATTGGCCTGGACAGCCTGGATTTCGTGCGCGAGCACAGTGGTGGTCTGCCGTTGATCGTCAAGGGCGTGACCACTGCGCTGGATGCGCGAGCGCTGCTGCAACACGGTGTCGATGCCATCCAGGTTTCCAACCACGGCGGCCGCCAGCTGGACGGTTCCCCGGCAGCGTTCGACTCATTGCAGCGAGTGGCCGCCGAGGTAAAGGGTCGCGTCCCGCTCATCTTCGACAGCGGCATCCGGCGCGGCCTCGATGTGTTCAAGGCCATCGCCGCCGGCGCTGATCTGGTCGCAGTCGGTCGTCCCGTGCTCTACGGCCTGGCCCTCAATGGCTCGCAAGGGGTGCAGTGGGTGCTCGAACAGCTCGAGCAGGAACTGCGCATCGTCATGCAACTTTCCGGCGCTGCCACGGTTGCCGACATCCGCACCACGCCTTTGCTGCACAAGCCGTTCTTCGACGCATGAAGCGCAGCGCTGAGCGACTGCGCCAGCGCTATGCACCGTGGCAACCCTCACTCGCGACTGGCATGACCAGGGGATAACAGCATGACTCAACGACAACTGCATTTCGGCGCCATTCTCACGGGCGTTGGCACCAGCCAGCAGGAATGGCTGAACCCGGAAATTCCCGGCAACGCCAGCATCGACATCGACTGGTACAAGCAGCAGGCACGCGCTGCCGAGGCGGCCAGGTTCGATTTCGTGTTCATCGTCGACAGCCCCTACATCACGCCGGAATCGGCACCGCACTTTCTCAATCGCCTGGAGCCGCTGACGCTGCTCTCCGCCCTGGCCGGCGCCACCGAGCGGATCGGCCTGGTGGCCACGCTGACCACCTCCTACACCGAACCCTTCAACGTTGCGCGCCAGTTCGCCTCGCTGGACCAGATCAGCCATGGCCGCGCCGGCTGGAACGTGGTGACCACCGGCCTGGAGGGTGCGGCGGGCAACTTTGGCCGCGAGCAGCATATCGACCACGGCGAGCGTTACCGGCGTGCCCACGAGCACGTTGCGGTAGTACAGGGTTTGTGGGACTCATACGAAGACGATGCCTTCCCACGCGACAAGGCCAGCAGGCGCTTTCTCGACCCGGCCAAACAGCACCGCCTGGATCATCAAGGCGAGTTCTTTTCGGTTACCGGCCCACTGAACATCTCCCGCTCCCCTCAGGGGCAGCCGGTGATCTTCCAGGCGGGCGTGTCCGAATCCGGCCGCGGCCTGGCTGCCGCCATCGCCGAAGGCATCTTTGCTGGCGTGGACAACTTCGAGGATGCCCGCGAGTACTATGCGGACATCAAGCGGCGTACCGCCGAAGCCGGACGCAACCCCGATCATGTGCTGCTGTTCCCGGGTATCGAGCCGATCATCGCCGACACCGATGAGCAGGCCCAGGCCATCGAGCGTGAGCGCAAGGGCGAGCTGGACCTGCACAAGGCCCTGGTGCAACTGGGCCGCCCGTTCAACTACCACGATTTCAGCCAATACGAGCTGGACGCGCCCTTCCCCGATCTCGGCGACCTGGGCAGCAATGGCTATCGCGGCCACGCCGAACGCATCAAGCGGGTGGCCCGTGAACAGCACCTGACGCTGCGCCAGACCGCGCTGCGCTTCGGCCAGCCCTACTCCAGCTTCGTCGGTTCGCCGCTCACGGTGGCCAACGAAATAGAGCGCTGGTTCCGCGAAGGCGCCGTGGACGGTTTCAACATCCATGTTGGCGCCCCCAGCGAATTCGCCCGTTTCACCGACGAAGTACTGCCTATCCTGCGTGAGCGCGGTCTGTTCCGTGCCGATTACACGGCGCGCACGCTGCGTGGTCATCTCGGACTACCGGTACCCGGCAACCGCCATACCGCCAAGGACGCCAGCATCCAGCAGGCGCCGCGAGCGCAGGCCGTACCGGCCTGACAGCACGCCTTGGTCGACACGCTCCAGGCGCTGCTGTGGGCGTGTCGACAAGGCCTTCATCGGCCTCGCGCAGCCCCACACTGCGATTCGATCACCTGCAACTCGATGGCGCTCTTCGAGGCTATTACCGTGCGCGCGAATTAATTCCTGGCGCTATTTCTGAACCAGGACCAGTGCACATATAAAATTCAAAATAAACATAACTATCCATAATGGTAATTAATTAAAAGAATAATATGTTTAGACCAAAACAGTATTTATCAAGCCTGTTTAATTTCCGTAGATTTTAACCATTCCGACCCCTCACCCGGTGGAGGCTATCGACACGCATGACGTGACGACGAAGTCGGATAGTAACGTTGTACGCTCCGCTTCCCGTTATTGCTCTGCGTTCGATATACGGCGAGACGTTGAATGATCAACGCCCGCATAACCTGATCGAGCCTGAGACCCACCGAAATGACCCGTCGCGAGATATTCCCGCCCGTTCACAGCATCCGCTCACTGCCCCACGACAATAACCGCCTGCTGTCCACCGAAGTGCCCAGGCTGTCCGATCCACACGCCGAGCGCCTGCACCGCAAACAGCGCCTCGCGGCCTCGTACCGGCTGTTCGCCGAGCTGGGTTTCGAAGTGGGAGTGGCCGGGCATTTCACGGCCCGCGACCCGATCGAAACCGACCATTACTGGATCAACCCACTGGGCGTACCGTTCTCGCAGATTCGTGTTTCCGACCTGCTGCGGGTCGATGGCGCAGGCCAGGTGGTCGAAGGCGACGGCCTGCTCAACACCAGCGCGCTGGATCTGCACTACGAGCTGCAGCGGGCACGCCCCGAGGTGGTCGGCATCGCCCACCTGCATGGCTTTCATGGTCGCGTCTGGTCATCGTTCGGACGCCTGTTCGAGCCGATCACCGCCGAGTCTTCGGCGTTCATCGATGATCAGGTGATCTTCGCACGCAATGCTCTGCGCAGTGCCGATGGAGCGCTGGAGCAGGATCGCCAGATCGTCACCCGGTCATTCGTCGAGCACTTTGCCGCGAATAACCTGCTGGTGTGGCAGAACCATGGCCTGTGGACCACAGGCGAAACCGTCGAGAGCGCCGCGTGGCGCTTCATCCAGGCCGATGACAGCGCCCGGGCACACCTGCTGGCCTATGCTGCCGGGCAGCCGGTGGTGCCAGAAATCGACCCTGCCGACCGTGCCCCCAAGGCACGCCGTGAGTTCTTCGCCTGGGTGAACTTCCTGCCGCTATGGGATCGCATCATCCGCCAGCAACCAGACCTTCTGGACTGAGCGGGAGCCAGCACATGCCTACCATCAACCGTCGCTCCCTGCTGCGCAATGGCGCCATTCTGGCTGCCGGCGGGCTGCTACCCGGCTGGGCTGCAGCCGATGACAGCCAGCCGCTGCGGGTCTGGCGCTACAAGGGCACCATCGCCTATTTCCTCGACGATGCTGGCCAGGCACAAGCGCCCTACCCTCTGGAATGGGTCGATATCGCCGGTGGCAACCTGGTGCTCGAAGCACTGACCAGCAACAGCCTCGACTACGCCTTCATGAGCGAAATCCCGCCGATCTTCGCCAGCATCGCCAAGGCTCCGCTGGCCCTGATCGCCAGCTACAGCGGCGACAACAACAAGACCGGCATCGTGGTGAAGAAGAACAGCGGCATCAGCCAGGTCAGTGACCTGCGTGGCAAACGTATCAGCTACGTGCGTGCCACCAACACGCACTATCTGGTACTCAACATGCTGCGCCAGAACGGCCTGGCGCTGTCCGACGTACAGGCCATCCCGCTACCGGCCCAGGACGGCCTGAGTGCCTTCCAGAACGGCCATATCGATGCACTGGTGACCGGTGGCATCAGCGCGATTCATGCCGAGGCCAACCTCGACGGCGTATTGCTGCAAAGCGCCGAGGGCTATTACTCGGGCAACTACCTGATCTCCACGACCCGAACCGCCTTGGCCAAACCCGGTAAACGGGCAGCCATCGGTGATTTTCTGCTGCGTGAAAAAGCCGCCTGGGACTGGATCGAGAACCACCCCGAACAGTGGGCATTGCGCAGTGAAACGCTCACCGGCATTCCCCGGGAGCTCTATTTGCAGCAATTCGAACAACGCAGCCAGCCGGCGCGAATAAGGCCCGTGGAAGATGCCGCCATAGAGGCCCAGCAGCAAGTTGCCGATGTGTTCTACGAGAGCGGCCTGATACGTCAGAAAGTCGATGTCCGCCCACTGTGGGACAAACAGTTCAGCGAACTATTGAGCGGCTGAACATGAATAACGAACCCCACTCAACAGCATGAAAGAGCACCTGTTCTAACGATACCGAGCCCCCCATCAGACACAACTGCCCATTCATTGAACGGCAACGCGTCAACGTTGCCGCGACGGCGCCCTGCTGCCTGCAAACAGCAACTAACAGTGCGCCAGCACGTGCACCAGAACTATCAGGCAAGACCCTCAGGGCAAACCCGGGATTGTCTCCATCAGGACGAAACACGCCGTGCAGCGGAAAGCACGAATACCGGGCTCCCAGATGCCTGAACAATTATCGAGAATGAGGGGCAAATGGATGAAATCCACATTGAATTACCCTGTGCTGTCATTGGCGCCTGCCCTGCTGGCCGGCTATCTGATCAGCCCGATCGCTGCCGTCGCCGCACAGACCGACGACAAGCTGGACACCGTGATCGTCACCGGATCACGCGGCAGCGAAGCACGCACGGTGACCACCAGCCCATCGCCGATCGACGTGATCGACAGCACGCAGCTGGAAAAGACCGGCGAAACCAACCTGAAGACCGCCCTGCAGAAAGCCTTGCCGTCATATCAGGTGCGCTCGGTACGCAGCAATTCCAACGACTCCGTGCACCGTCCCGCCAAGCTGCGCGGCCTGGGTGCGGCCGACGTGCTGGTGCTGGTCAACGGCAAGCGCCGCCACACCAGTTCATCGGTACACCTGGGCGGCCTGGAGTCCAACGGCGCGACCTCGGTGGATCTGGAGCTGATTCCGGTCAGCGCCATTCACCACGTCGAAGTGCTGCGCGATGGCGCTGCGGCGCAATACGGATCGGACGCGGTTGCCGGGGTGATCAACATCATCCTCAAGGAGACCGACCACGGCGGCTCTGCCAGTGCCTACTGGGGCGAGTACTTCGAGGGCGATGGCGAGAACCTCAAGCTGGCTGCCAACAAGGGCTTCGCCCTGCCCAACGACGGCTTCATCAACCTGGCCATCGACGGGCGCTCGGAGCAAACGGCAGTCAAGTCGCTGGACGCCACCGGCGCCTTCTACCACCCGGTCAATGGCCAGCCGGACCCACGCGAAGCCACCGTCAGCCGCAAGGTCTCGAAGAACGGCAAGCCCAAGGTCAAGGGCTTCAACGGCTCCTACAACCTGGAGCTGCCGGTCAACGACGAGGTGTCGCTGTACTCCTTCTCCACCTATACCGAACGCGACTCAAGGGTCGGCCAGAATTTCAGGCGGCCCAACTCGACCAACATCATCGAGTCCATCTACCCCGACGGCACCGCCCCATTCGTGACCTTCGAGGAAACCGACTGGCAGGTCGCGGGTGGCGTGAAGGGGCTGGCCGCCGGTTGGGACTGGGACCTGAGCACCACCTACGGACGCAACGAGATCGACCACGGCTCGCGCGAGAGCCTCAATGCATCCCTCGGCCCGTCCAGCCCGACGAGCTTCTGGACCTACACCTCGGAGTCCGAACAGTGGACCACCAACCTCGACTTCTCTCGCGCCTTCGAGGTCGGCCTGAGCAAGCCCCTGCAATTTTCCTGGGGTGCGGAATACCGCGAGGATGGCTTCAAGACCATTTCCGGTGACCCAGCCTCATACGCGGCGGGTACCTATCAGTACCCGGTGGGCAATCCGCTCAACCCAAGCACCGGCTCGATCGGTGCCCAGGGTGCGATCACCCTGCTCCCGGAAGACGAAGCGGACGTGCAGCGCAGCAACTACGCCGGCTATGTGGATGTCGGTTTCTACCCGACCGAGAAGCTTTACGTCGGTCTGGCCGGGCGCTACGAGGAATACGATGACGCCGCGGGCGACACCACCAGCGGCAAGCTCTCGCTGCGCTACGAATTCACCCCTGACTTCGCCCTGCGCGGCACCATCAATAATGGCTTCCGCGCCCCGTCGCTGTCGCAGACCTCGTTTGCACGCAGCCAGAACGCCTACACCAGCGTCGGCGGCCAGGCGGTCTACGCGCAAACCAAGACGGCTGCCGTCGACAGCGAACTGGCGCGCGCCCTGGGCGCTACCGACCTGAAGCCGGAGAAGTCCACCAACATCAGTGTCGGCTTCACCTGGAAACCGGTTCAGGCCGCCAACGTGACGCTCGACGTCTATCAGGTGGAGGTCAAGGATCGCATCAGCGGCAGTACCTATTTCTCCGGCAGCGCGGTGAACGCCCTGCTGGCGAACCTCGGCTATGCACCGGGCTACCGCGTGCAGTACTTCACCAATGCCGCCGACACCACCACCACGGGGCTGGATCTGGTCGCCGATTACCGTTCCGACTTCGGCCGCTACGGCCAGGTCAAATGGAGCCTGGGCTACAACTACAACAAGACCGAGATCGACAAGCTGGCCTCCACACCGGGCGTGCTGGCGGCCATCGGCGTCAACCAGCCGCTGGTCGATCACGTTTCTCAGGGCTACCTGACCGACTCCTACCCACGCAGCAAACTGATCCTCGGCAGCGACTGGCGGATCGGCGACTTCAGCGCCGCGCTGACCCTCACCCGTCACGACAAGGTGACCGAGCGCGATACCGGCGGCCCGCAGTTCGACCAGACCTACGGCGCCAAGTGGATCACCGATGTGGAGTTCGGTTACGACCTCAGCGACAACCTCAATGTCGTGCTGGGCGCCAGCAACCTGTTCGACGTAAAACCGGACGAGCACAAGTACCCAAGCGGCAACACCAACGGCTTCCCGCCCTACGCCAACGCGCCCTTCGATGACAACGGCGCCTACTGGTACACCCGCGTCGCCTACAACTTCTGACCCTTCGAACGCCTCCGGCAGCGCCGCAGGCCAACCCGTGGAAAACGCCATGAGCACAGCAGACAAGAAGATTATTCTCGGGGCCTTCGTACCCGGGGTGTTGACCGGTTCGGCCTGGCGCCTGCCGGAAGCGCCGAAAGACACCTTTCTGGACTTCGACCATTACCGCTACATCGCCGAGAAGCTGGAAGCCGGGCGCTTTCACGCGCTGTTCTTCAACGACGGCGTCAAGGTCGACCTCGATCCGGGCCTGGAGAAAGGCGCCAACAGCGTGCGCTGGGATCCGTTGATCCTGGCCCCGGCACTGGCCCTGGTCACCCGGCATATCGGCCTGATCACCACCGGCAGCACCACCTACAACGAGCCCTACAACCTGGCACGCAAATACGCGTCGCTGGATCACATCAGCAAGGGTCGAGCGGGCTGGAACCTGGTGACATCGCTGGGCGGTGGCGAGAACTTCAATCGCGCCGAGCACAGCCAGCACAGTGATCGTCACGAGCGCGCCGAAGAGTTCTTCGACGTGATCAGCGGCCTGTGGGACAGCTGGGGGGATGGTGCCTTCGTGCAGGACAAGGCATCCGGCACCTGGCTGGATCTCGACAAACTGCATGTGCTCGACCATCAGGGCAAGCACTTCCAGGTCAAGGGGCCGCTCAACGTGGCCAGGCCGATCCAGGGTCACCCGGTGATCGCCCAGGCGGGCTCCTCGGAGGCTGGCATCCGCCTCGGTGCTCGGGTTGGCGAACTGATCTTCACGGCGCAGCAGACGGTCGAGGAAAGCCTGGCGTTCTACCGCACCATCAAGGATCAGGCGGCAACCGAGTTCGGTCGCTCGGCCGAGCAACTCATCGTGCTGCCAGGCATTTCGCCGGTGGTCGGCAAGACGCTGGCCGAGGCCGAAGCCAAGTACGAGCGCCTGCAGGAGTTGCTCGACCCGAAATCCTTCCTGAGTCGCATCTCGCGTTTCGCCAGCCTGGATTACGACCTCTCCGAACTGCCCTTCGATGAGGTAGTGCCCCTACCGCCCGAGCAGTTCAGCACCGACAGCCACCCCAGCCGGCAGAAGCTGATCTACGACCTGATCCGCCGCGAACGGCCGACGGTTCGGCAACTGTTCAACAAACTCACCGCAGGCGGCCACCGCGTACTGATCGGCACCCCGCAGAGCATCGCCGACGACCTGCAGCACTGGTTCGACAGTGGCGCCGCCGACGGTTTCAACGTGATGTTCTCCGGCCTGCACGCCGGCATCGACGATTTCGTCGACGGGGTCGTGCCCGAGCTGCAGCGCCGCGGCCTGTTCCAGCGTGGATACGCCGGCACCACCCTGCGCGAAAACCTCGGCTTGCCCTATCGGCAGAACCGCCACCGCTGATCTGACTGGAGACCTCCATGACACGCCGCCCTCTCTTATGGACGACGACCCTGGCATTGGCCATCGGCCTGGCTGGCTGCGGCGACCCGGCGCCGCCGAGCGACACCCCCTCGTCGGCCAAGGCACCGGCACACGGCGGGATACTCAGGGTCGCCTTCGACGGTGACCCGCTGTGCATCGACCCGCACCAGGCCGGCAACAACACGGCGCTCAATGTGGGTCGGCAACTGACCGACTCGCTCACCGATCAGGATCCGCAATCCAGCGAGATCGTGCCCTGGCTGGCCGAGCGCTGGGAAATCAGCGAAGACTCGCGGCGGTTCACCTTCCACCTGCGCGAGGGGGTGACCTTCAGTGACGGCACACCGCTCGACGCCGCCGCGGTCAAGGCCAACTTCGAGGCGATCATCGGCCTCGGCGCCCTGGCCACCCTCGGCGGTACCTATCTGTCCGGGCTGGAAAGCATCGAAGTACCCGAGCCGTTGACCCTGGTGGTCAGTTTCAAGCAGCCCAACGCCCAGTTCCTGCAGGCCACCTCGACCATGAGTCTGGGCCTGTTCGCCACCAGCACGCTGCAACGCTCCAGCGAGGAACGCTGCCAGGGTGCTCTGGTCGGCTCGGGCCCTTTCGTACTGGACAGCTTTACCCATAACCAGAGCGTGAAGCTTTCACACCGCGCCGATTACGCCTGGCCATCATCCCTGGCAGGCCATCAGGGTCGTGCCTGGCTCGATGGCATCGAGTTCGTGATCATTCCGGAATCGGGGGTGCGCCTGGGCAGCCTGCTGTCACGGCAGATCGACGTGAATACCGGCGTGGCGGTGCAGGACGAAGGCATTCTCGAGGCGCAGGGCATCCCGTTCATCGCTCGTCCCAACCCGGGCATCGTCTTCAACCTGGCGCCGAACGAATCCCGCGAACTGCTCAAGGAAACCGCCGTTCGCCAGGCCCTCAACAAGGCCATCGACCGCAGCGAACTGCAGGGCATCATCTCCCGCTATCAGAAGCCCGCGACTTCGGCTCTGGCCAGCAGCACGCCGCTGTATCACGACCTGTCCGGGGCGCTGCAGCACGACGCGCAAGGCGCCGCACGGCTGCTCGACGAGGCCGGCTGGCAACTCGGCGCCGATGGTATCCGAGCACGGGATGGCCAGCGGCTGTCGTTCCGGGTCGATTACTGGCAGGCCTCGACGCCGGTGCTGGAACTGATCCAGCAGCAACTGCGCCAGGCCGGTATCGAGCTGCGCCTGAACAAGACCACCATCAGTCAGACCAGCGCGCTGCAAAGCGAAGGCGACTACGACCTGTGGTTCTTCAACCTCACCCGTGCCGACCCCGACGTACTGCGCACGGTGTTCTTCGCCTCCGGGCGCAACGTCAACAAGCGTCCGTTTTCGGAGGTCGACGAAGTGCTGCAGGCGTCGGCCTCGGTGCTCGATGCGGGGCAGCGCCGCCAGCTGATCCAGCGCGCCAGTCAGTTGCTCGTCGAGCAGGGCCACATCCTGCCGCTGTACGAATCGGCCACGGTGACGGCATTCGGCAACCAGGTTCACGGCCTGCATTACGAGGCCTCCACCCGCCTGCAATTCTTCGATACCTGGCTGGAACCACGATGATCGCGAGCACTTTCTGGAACCTGTCTGCCGCCACTCGACGGCGCGTCCTCGCTCAGGCCTACGGGCTGCTCGCCCGCCTGGGCCAGGCGCTGTTCGTGCTGTGGGCAGCCTTCACGCTGTCGTTCGTGATCCTCTACGCGCTGCCGAGCGACCCGGTGACCATCATGCTCAGTCAGAGCGGGGAGATGAGCGCGGCGGATCAGGCGCAGATCGATGCCCTCAAGGCCCGCTACCACCTCGACGAGCCTCTGCCAGTGCAGTACGCCATCGCCTTGTGGCAGGCCCTGCAACTGGACCTGGGCACCTCGATCCAGAGCGGCAAGGCCGTCACCCTGACGCTCTGGCAGGCGCTGCCCGGAACGGCCGCGCTCACTGCTGCGGCGTTGCTGCTGGCGATTCCCGCTGGGGTTGGCCTGGCGCTACTGGCCAGCCTGGTGCGTAATCCGCGCGGCCAGGAGACCCTGCTGGCACTGCCATCGGTGGCGGTTTCCCTGCCCACCTTCTGGGTCGGCCTGCTGTTGTTGCAGGGGCTTTCGTTCCGCCTCCATCTGTTTCCAGCCATGGGCAACCAGGGCCTCGCATCGCTGGTGCTGCCAGCCTTGACCCTGGCGATACCCACCGCGGCGGTGATCGCCCAGGTGCTGTCACGGTCCATCGCCGGGGTGATTCGCCAGCCCTTCGTCAGCGCCTTGCGCAGCAAGGGTGTCAGCCGCCGCCGCGTACTGTTCGGCCATGTGCTGCACAACGCCTCGATTCCGCTGCTGACCCTGGCTGGCGGCATCATCGGCAACCTGCTGGCCGGTGCGGTGGTCACCGAGACGGTGTTCTCCCGAGATGGCATCGGCCGCCTCGCCCAGGGCGCCGTGGCCAGCCAAGACATCCCCATGGTGCAGGGCGTGGTGCTGCTGGCGGCGCTGATCTACATCCTCGTCAACCTGCTGGTGGACCTGCTCTACCCCCTGCTCGACCCCCGTATCAACCTGAGGAAGACGCCATGAGCAGCTTGTCACCCGTGGCCCGGACGAGCCTTACCTTGTGGCCGTGGCGCCTGCGCCCCGTGCTGCTGGCCAGCCTGCTGGTTCTGGCGCTGGTGCTCGGCTGGGCATTGTTCCCCAGCCTGTTCACCCGCATCGACCCATTGCTCGCGGTGCCGGCCAAGGCCCTGCAAGCGCCTTCCGGGGAGCACTGGTTCGGCACCGATCACCTGGGCCGCGACCTGTATGCGCGCACCGTGCATGGCGCCGGTCTGTCGTTGCGCGCCACCACCCTGGCAGTACTGATTGCGCTACTGACAGGCGGCGCCCTGGGCCTGATTTCGGGCTATTTCTCCGGCCGTGTGGACGCCCTGCTGATGCGCCTGATCGAGGTGTTGATGGCCATCCCTTCACTGCTGCTGGCCATGGCGGTGATCACCGTACTGGGTTTCGGCACCCTCAATATCGCCCTGGCCGTGGGCCTGTCGTCGGTAGCGACCTTCACGCGGATGACCCGCGGTGAAGTGCTGCGCTGGCGCGCCAGCACCTTCGTCGAAGCCGCCATCGCCAGCGGCGTCGGGCATTGGAGCATCATTGGCCGGCATATCCTGCCGCACGCAGCGGGGCCGGTGCTGGCACTGGCGGCTCTGGAGTTCGGTGGCGCGGTACTGGCGGTATCGGCACTGAGCTTTCTCGGTTTCGGCGCACCGCCACCGCAACCGGAATGGGGCCTGCTGATCGCCGAGGGGCGCAACTTCATCGTCGCCGCCTGGTGGTACACCACCCTGCCAGGGTTGGTGGTAGCCGCCGTGGTGCTGGCCGCCAACCAGCTCGCCCGCGCCATGCAGAAAACCTGGGGAGAACAGCGATGAGCCGCCCACTGTTGAAGGTCAGCGGGTTGTCGATCGACTACCTGGGCTTGACAGGCGCGCAGCCCGCCACCCGGGACATCGACCTGCAGATCGGCCGCGGCGAGTTCGTCGCCATCGTCGGCGAATCCGGCTCGGGCAAATCCACCACCGCCTCGGCGCTGATCGGCCTGCTGGCGGACAATGCACGCATCGGCGCCGGCACCATCGAGTTCGATGGCCAGGCCCTGGAGCAGCTCGACGACCGTCATTGGCGGCAGCTACGCGGCACCCGTATCGGCTTCGTGCCTCAGGATCCGGCGTTGTCCCTGGATCCGGTGAAGCGCATCGGCCAGCAGGTCATCGAAGCCCTTACCGTGCATCGCGTACCTCGTAAAGCGGCGCAAGCACGCAGCATGGAAGTGCTCGCCCAGGTCGGTTTGCGCGATGTCGAGCGGCTGGCTCGGCGCTACCCTCACGAGTTGTCCGGCGGCATGCGCCAGCGTGTGCTGATCGCCATCGCCATGGCCAATCACCCGTCGCTGATCATCGCCGACGAGCCGACCAGCGCATTGGACGTTTCGGTGCAGCGCCAGGTGCTCGATCACCTGCAGAACCTGGCCCGCGAACAGAAGATCGCCGTGTTGTTGATCACCCACGATCTGGGCGTGGCCATGGACCGTGCCGAGCGGGTGATCGTCATGCAGCAGGGGCGGATCGTCGAGAGTGGCAGCACTCAGGATATCTTCCTGCGCCCTCGCCATCCCTACACGCGTCGGCTGCTCGATGCCGCCCCCAGTTTCACCCAGGCGCTACCAGACAGGCGCCAGGTTTCCGCGAGCGAGACGCCGCTGCTCAGCGTACGGGGGCTGAGCAAGCAATTCACCAGCTGGCGCGATGATCTGCCGCCGGCTGTCTCGCAGGTGTCATTCGACATCCAGCGAGGCACCACGCTGAGCCTCGTCGGTGAGTCCGGTTCGGGCAAGTCGACCACTGCACGCATGATCCTGCGCCTGGAACAGGCGACTGCCGGTACCGTGCTGTTCGACGGCCAGGATGTGCTGACCCGCGACGCAGCCCACTTGCGTGATTACCGCCGTCGCGTGCAGGTGGTCTATCAGAACCCCTACGCCTCGCTGGACCCGCGCTTCACGCTGGAGCAGATCATCTGTGAGCCACTGCGCGCCTTCGCGATTGGCGACCGTACCGAGCAGCGGCAACGGGCAGCGACACTGCTGCAGCGCGTCGGCCTGCCGGTCACGCTGCTGGGCAGCCGCCCCGCGCACCTCTCCGGCGGCCAGCGTCAGCGGGTGGCGATAGCCCGGGCACTGGCCCTGGAGCCGCAACTGCTGATTCTCGACGAGCCACTTTCCGCCCTGGATGCCTCGGTGCAGAAGCAGATTCTCGACCTGCTGGCCGAACTCCAGGGGGAGCTGGGCCTTAGCTACCTGTTCATCTCCCATGATCTGGCAGTGGTGAGGCAGATTTCCGATCAGGTGGTGGTGATGCAGGCAGGCCGGATCGTCGAACAGGGCCCAGCCGAGCAGCTGTTTCGCGCGCCTGCCAACGCCTATACGCAGCGCCTGCTCAGCGACGTACCCGGGCAACGCTATCTGGACAGCCTGCATTTTCAGGTCGCCATATAACATCCTAAAAGAGCATATTACCAAGAAAACAATATTCGTTATTTTGATTATTAACTTAGCATCAGCAGGTATTTCACAAGCGCACGGCAGGCCCCTAAGGTACGCCATCCGCGCTTGAATACAGGAGATGGGAAATGCCTGAAAGCACTGCATCAGCACTCTGGCAACAACGTTACGGTGGCAGCATCGATGCTGCCGACTGGCGGGCCAACCCGGTGATCGAGCACCTGCTCGCGCATCGCAGCGTACGTGCCTATCTCGAACAGCCGCTGCCGGCCGGTACCCTGGAAACCCTGCTGGCCGCCGCGCAGTCGGCCTCCACCTCCTCCAACCTGCAGGCCTGGAGCCTGCTGGCAGTAGAAGACCCTGCGCGCAAGGAGCGTCTGGCCGCGCTGGCCAACGATCAGGCGCATATCCGCAAGGCGCCTCTGTTCCTGATCTGGCTGGCGGATTTCTCGCGAGCACAGCGCATCGCCGAGCAGCGCGACGTGCAACTGCAGGCGCCAGCCTATCTGGACAGCCTGCTGGTCGGCAGCATCGATGCTGCCCTGGCAGCGCAAAACGCCGTGGTCGCCGCCGAATCTCTGGGCCTGGGTACCGTCTACATCGGCGCGCTGCGCAATGACCTGCAGGCAGTGATCGACGAACTGCACCTGCCGCCTCTGGTGTTCCCGGTGTTCGGGCTGTGCGTCGGCTATGCCGATCCGCAGCAGCCGGCGGCGATCAAGCCCCGGCTGCCCCAGGCCGTGACGCTGCACCGCGAGACCTACGGCGTCGACGGCGAGGCCGAACGGGTCGCGGCCTACGAAGGAACCGCTGCTGCCTTCAGCCATGCCCAGGGGCAGAACACGCCAGGCTGGAGCGAGCAGGTGATCAATCGCCTCAAGGGCGTGGAGTCGCTGCATGGCCGCGAGCGGATCAGCCATACGTTGAACGAACAGGGCCTGGCGCTGCGTTAGTCGAGACTGCCCTATCTGTGGGAGCGGGCCATGCCCGCGATTTTTCGCGCGCATGGCGCGCTCCCACAGTGGAGCGGCGAACGCCTGCTTTCGCCTTGTGACGCCCTTTGCCCTATTCGAAATTTGAGACCTGACAGCCAAAAAACGTGAGTCCCCCATGACCGTACTCGTTCTGGAAAAACCCCTCATCGACACCGTCGATGCTACCGATTTCAAGCAAGCCATGCGCAACACCGCCGCTTCGGTGAACATCATCACCTGCGCTGGCGACGATGCCGATTACGGGCTCACCGCGACCGCGTTCAGCTCGGTGACCGCCGACCCACCCACCGTGCTGATCGCGGTGAACAGCGGCGCCAGCCTCTATCCGCACCTGATCCGCCAGAAACGCTTTTGCGTCAACGTGCTGAATGCCGATGCCGAAGAAGCCGCCAATGATTTCGCCGGCCGCCTGCCGCCCGAGCAGCGTTTCGGCAAGCATGCCTGGCGGCGCCTGGACAGCGGCAATCCGGCGCTGCTGGCCAGCACCGCGGGTTTCGACTGCCGGATTACCGACTTCCACCATGTCGGTACCCATCTGGTAGCGATTGCCGAAGTGCTGGACTGCTGGCACGACGATCAGCAGCCGCTGCTCTACGCTTCGGGCCGCTACGGCCGCTTCTCCTGAGCGGCGCGGTTTCCGAGCGCCGGGCGTCCCCCGATGTCGAGCTGCCGCACCCGGCGCAGGGCGACGGGCTCGACACCCGGGAGCCTGAGGCGGCATTCGATCGCAAGGTGCCGATGATCATCGGCTGCGCCCTGTTCATGGAGCTGCTCGACTCCACCGCCGTGCTCACGGCGCTGGCGAAGATCGCCGAGGATTTCGGCGAGTCCAGCGTGCACATGAACCTGATCGTGTCCCTGTACCTGCTCGCCGTGGCGATGTTCATCCCGATCAGCGGCTGGCTGGCAGAGCGCTACGGCCCACGGCGCCTGTTCATTGCCGCCATCGGGCTGTTCATCGCCAGCTCGCTGGCCTGTGCGCTGTCCACTTCGTTGCTGCAGCTTTCCCTGGCACGTTTCTGCCAGGGCACTGCGGGCGCGATGATGGTACCGGTCGGGCAGATCATCCTGCTGCGCTGGACCAGCAAGGCCAACCTGATGCGCGCCATGGCCTTCCTCACCATGCCGGCCTTGCTGGGGCCGATGGTCGGGCCGCCGCTGGGCGGCCTGCTGGTGACGACGCTGTCGTGGCACTGGATTTTTCTGATCAACCTGCCCATCGGCCTGCTGGGAATCGTCCTGATCCTGCGGCACATTCCGGACTACCCCGGGCACCGACGCCAGCCCCTCGATCTCGCCGGCTTTCTGCTCAGCAGCCTGGCGCTGGCCAGCCTGGTACTGGCTTTCGAATCCCTCGGCCACGGCCGCTCACTGGCGTGGTTCTGGTCGTGTGCGCTGCTGGGCAATGGCCTGCTGTTCGGCCTGCCCTACATTCGCCATGCCCGGCGTTCGGCGGCACCGCTACTGGATTTCTCGCTGCTGCGCATTCCTACCTTCGCGATCGTCCTGTGGGGCGGCACGCTGTTCCGCCTGGGCAGCGCTTCACTGCCGTTTCTGCTGGTGCTGCTGTTTCAGGTCGGCTTCGGCCTCAGCGCCCTGCAGGCAGGCCTGCTGACCTTCGCCGCTGGCGCTGGTGCGTTGCTGATCAAATTCATCTCGGTACGCATGGTGAGGCGCTTCGGCTTTCGGCGCATTCTGCTGTGGAACGCCGTCATCGGTGGCCTTTCTGTGGCCATCTGTGCGTTGCTGCGGGCCGACACGCCCGCGCTGCTGGTGATCGTCATGCTGTTCATGGGCGGCCTGTCCCGCTCCCTGCAGATGAGCACCATGGGTGCGCTGACCTACGCTGATGTCAGCAGTTGTCACGCTAGTAAAGCCAGCACCCTGTCCGCAATGTCCGTGCAACTGGGCATGAGCATGGCGGTGTGCATCGCGGCCCTGCTGCTCGGGCTTATCCAGCGTGCTCGCAACCACGCGGTCCCTGACGTCGACGATATCGGCCTGACCGTCGTGCTGGTCAGCCTGTTCTGCCTGGCGTCCACCGCTGTGTTCCGCAAACTGCACAGGGAATCGGGACTGGAAGTATCACGGGGCTGATTCACCGAGCCGTTTCAGTAACGCTGCGGTCGGAACACTGACCAGCAGCAAAGCCAATTGGAGGAAATCACCGATGGATTACCGTTCACTGGGCAAATCCGGCCTCAAGGTATCGCCACTATCACTGGGCACCATGATGTTCGGCGGCGCCACCGACGAAACCGAATCGCGGCGCATCATCGATCAGGCGCGGGATCTGGGGGTCAACTTCATCGACACCGCGGACGTGTACAACGGCGGCATTTCCGAGCAAATCACCGGCCGCGCGATCGCCGCCGACCGAGCCAACTGGGTGCTGGCCAGCAAGGTCGGCAGCCCGCGCTCGTGGTCCCATCCAGCCAATCAGGGGCTGAGCCGCAAATCCGTCTTCGATGCCCTCGAGGGCAGCCTGCAGCGCCTGGGCACCGATTACCTAGACCTCTACTACCTGCACCGCGAAGATCACGATACGCCGCTGGAGGAAACCATTTCCGCCATCGGCGACCTGATCCGCCAGGGCAAGATCCGCTACTGGGGCGTCTCCAACTTCCGTGGCTGGCGGCTGGCCGAGGCGGTGAACATCGCTCGCCGCCAAGGCGTCGACGATCCCGTGGCCAGTCAGCCGCTGTACAACATCGTCAACCGTCAGGCGGAAACCGAGCAGTTCACCGCGGCGCGCCACTACGGCCTCGGCGTGGTGCCTTACAGCCCGCTGGCGCGTGGCGTACTGAGCGGCAAGTACCAGCCCGGCAGCGAACCGGATGCAGGGTCGCGGGCGGCACGGCAGGACAAACGGATTCTGGAGACAGAATGGCGCCCGGAATCACTGGCCCTGGCGCAGCAGGTCAGCACCCACGCACAGCGCCGCGGTAGCGACCCGATCAGCTTCGCCATCGCCTGGGTGCTGGCCAACCCTCAGGTCAGCGCCGCCATCGTCGGACCGCGGACGCTGCAGCAGTGGCAGAGCTATATCGGCGCCCTGGAGCTGCGCCTGGACGGCGAGGACGAGGCATTCATCGACGGCCTGGTCGCTCCCGGCCACGCCTCGACACACGGATTCAACGACCCCGCCCACTTCGTCAGCGGGCGCCACTGATCACCCTCACAGGAGTTTCCATGCAAAAGCGTACATTAGGCCGTACCGACCTCGACGTCAGCGTCATCGCCCTGGGCACCATGACCTGGGGCGAACAGAACACCGAGGCCCAGGCTTTCGAGCAGATTCGCCTGGCCAAGGATGCCGGCGTCAATTTCCTCGACACCGCGGAAATGTATCCCGTACCGCCCAACGGCAAGACCTACGGCAGTACAGAAAGCATCATCGGCAACTACTTCCGGCGCTTCGCCGATCGTGCCGACTGGGTACTGGCCAGCAAGGTCGCCGGCCCAGGCCGCATGGAACACATTCGCGACGGTAATCCGCGCCTGGACCGCAAGAACATCATCGCCGCCCTGGACGCCAGCCTGGATCGCCTGCAGACCGACTATCTCGATCTCTATCAACTGCACTGGCCGGATCGCAAGACCAACTTCTTCGGCCAGCTCGGTTTCAGCCACGAGCCGGACGATCAGTCGGTGGCCATCGAAGACACCCTCGAAGTGCTCGACGAGCTGGTCAAGGCCGGCAAGATTCGTCATATCGGCCTGTCCAATGAAACGCCGTGGGGCACCGCGCGCTTCCTGCACCTGGCAGAAACACGCGGCTGGCCTCGCGCCGTGTCGATCCAGAACCCTTACAGCCTGCTCAACCGCACCTTCGAGATCGGCCTGGCGGAAATCGCCCTGCGCGAGCAGATCGGCCTGCTCGCCTACTCGCCACTGGCGTTTGGTGTGCTGTCCGGCAAGTACCTGAACGGTGCGCGCCCGGCGAAAGGCCGGTTGACACTGTTCGAGCGTTTCCAGCGCTACAACAACCCGCAGGTCGAACGAGCGGCCAGCGCCTACGTCGACCTGGCCCGGGAACGCGGGCTGGATCCGGCACAACTGGCGCTGGCGTTCGTGACTTCGAGGCCGTTCGTGACCAGCAACATCATCGGCGCCACGACGCTGGAGCAATTGCGCAGCAACCTGGCCAGTGTGGAGCTGCATCTCGATGACGACCTGCTGGCTGCTCTGGAGGCCATCCACCGCAGCCAGCCCAACCCGGCACCTTGAGCGGCCATCGGGCAGCCCGGTTCAGGGTTGCCCGGATCGCACCCGGATGAGTCAGAGCATGGTGTGGTCATAGAGGATCGCCGCACCCACGCCGATCAACACCAGACCACCGATGATTTCCGCCTTGTGGCCAATAGCGGTGCCGATCACCCGGCCGAGCATCACGCCGATGGTGACCATGGTCATGGTCGCCAGACCGATTGCCAGCGCGGCGACCCAGATGTTGACGTCGACGAATGCCAGGCCGACGCCCACGGCCAATGCGTCGATGCTGGTGGCGAAGGCCGTCACCGCCAGCACCCAGAAGGAGTGCGACTTGGCTTTCTCGGCGGCGTCCGCGGCATCGGGCTGCAGACCAGCGTAGATCATGTGCAGGCCGAGCAGCAGGAGCAGCACGAAGGCGATCCAGTGATCCCATTCCTCGACGAAGCTGGCGGCGGCCTGGCCGATGAACCAGCCGACCACGGGGGTGATGCCTTCGATCACGCCGAAGATCAGTCCAGTGCGCAGGGCATCGATGAAGCGGGGTTTGTGCAGACTGGCGCCCTTGCCGATAGCCGCGGCGAAAGCGTCCGTGGACATGGCGAAAGCCAGAAGGATGAGGGAAATGGGATTCACGGTTACGTCTCGGTCGGGCTATGAGTCAATGACGGATACACGCGCCCGACCTTAGGCACGTATCTGTCATTGGTCTCACCAACCTCACGGTGTTCGCACCACGGCTTCTGCCGAGAATGTTGATACGAACGCTACCGAGCGAACTCGACAGCAGGCTACTCCCCAAAGAGGCCCGCACTTTACCCAAAAGTAACGACTGAAAAAACCACTTTTTCTGCCGGGAAAAGCCGACGAGTTGCGCGGTCGGCAACTATCCATCAGCCGCAAAACAGGGGCCGGACATGCCGTCCGCGGCCCCAAGGGGCAGCTCGTCGAGAGCCACCATCCGCAAAAGCCAAGTAAAGCGATCAGCCCGTAACGCTACCGCCCGGCTTGCGCCCGGCGAACACGTCCACCAGGCTGGCAACCACCATCTCGCCCATGCGCGTGCGGGTCTGCACCGTGGCACTGGCGCGATGCGGTTGCAGCACCACCTGCTCGAGCTCGAACAGCTCGCCAGGCACCTGTGGCTCGTCGGCGAACACGTCCAGGCCAGCACCGGCAATCTGACCGTTTTGCAGCGCGGCAACCAGGGCCGGCTCGTCGACCAGCTTGCCGCGGGCGATGTTGATCAGGTAACCGTCGCGGCCCAGGGCATGCAGCACCTCGGCGTTGACGATGGCTTCGCCCTTGTCGGCAGCGGCCGCCAGGATCAGCGCATCGCTGTCGCTGGCCAGCGCCAGCAGATCCGCCACGAAGGTGTACGGCACGTCACTCATCGCCTGCAGATCGGTGTAACTGATTGGGCAACCAAATGCAGCGGCGCGAGTGGCCACGGCTCGGCCAACGCGGCCCATGCCGACGATGCCGATGCGCATACCGGACATCTGTCGGGCCAGCGGCAATGGCACCAGCGGCGTGGCGCTCGTTGCCCACTGCCCGCTACGCACATAACGGTCACCCGTGCTGATGCCACGACATGCGGAAATCAGCAGACCGATGGCAAGGTCAGCGACGTCCTCGGTCAATGCCCCGATAGTGGCCGTCACCTGGATACCGCGATCACGGGCATAGGCCAGATCGATGGCGTCGGTGCCCACGCCATTGACCGCCACCACTTCGAGGTTCGGCAACTGCGCCATCACCGTCTGGGTGATGCCGGTGTGTCCGCCAGTGATCACGCCACGGATATTGGCGCCGTGTTGCGCCAGATAAGACGCTTTGTCGGCCTGCTCGTAGTAGCGGCGGATGGTGAACAGCTGGTCGAGCTTGTCGCGAATCTCGGGGATCAGGATGGGGCTAAGCTGCAGGACTTCTGGTTTCATGGGTACCTCGTTTATCTGTTGGGCAGGTCGTACCGGCCTGTCGATCAGCCGCGGCCAACGAAGGGCATGTTGGTGGCCATCACGGTCATGTTCAGCACGTTGGCCGAGAGCGGCAGCCCGGCGATGTAGCGCACGGCGTCGGCGACATGCTTGACGTCGACCATGGGCTCGACGGCGATCTCGCCATTGGCCTGGCGCACGCCCTTGGTCATGCGTACCGACAGTTCGGTCAGGGCATTGCCGATATCGATCTGGCTGCAGGCGATGCTGAACTCGCGGCCATCCAGTGCCAGGGACTTGGTCAGGCCCAGCACCGCGTGCTTGCTGGTGGTGTAAGCACTGCTGTAGGGCCGCGGCGTATGTGCGGAAATCGAACCGTTGTTGATGATCCGGCCGCCCTGTGGGGTTTGCTTGCGCATCAGCCGGAAGGCGCCACGCGCGCAGAGAAAGACACCATTGAGGTTGGTGTCGATGACGTTGCGCCACTGCTCGACATCCAGCTCGTCGAGGGTCACGGCGGGCGTGTTGACACCGGCGTTGTTGAAGACCACGTCGAGCCGCCCGTAGACCTCCTCGACGCTGGCGAACAAGGCATCGACGCTGGCCGGATCGCGGACGTCGGTAGGCACCGCGATGGCTTCCTGGCCACGGGTACGGGCAATCTCGACCAATGCCTGCAGCGGCTCGGGCCGACGCCCGGCCAGTACCAGCGAAAAACCGTCGGCCATCAGCGCCTCGGCGACGGCCTTGCCGATACCGCTGCCGGCACCGGTTACCAGGGCGACTTTTTTCAGGGTTTCATGGGACATTTTTGTTCTCCTCGACGACCTGTTTACGACGTGCAGTCGGCTTGTTTAACGGCAGCGAAGTGGTGACAGCGGACGTGCGCTGTGGGGCTCCAATTGGTGGGCTGAAGCCCACCCTACAGCCGTGCATCCAAGCAGGTGGGCTTTAGCCCACCAATCGAACACCCGCGTTACCAATGCAGCCCTTGCTAAAAGTTACCAGAGCGACTTTTTTCGGGGTTTCAGTGGGGCTCCAATTGGTGGGCTAAAGCCCACCCTACAGCTGTGCATCCAAGCGTAGGGTGGGCTTTAGCCCACCAAATCGAACGCCCGCGTTACCAATGCAGCCCTTGCTAGAAGTTACCAGGGCGACCTTTTTCGGGGTTTCAGTGGGGCTCCAATTGGTGGGCTGAAGCCCACCCTACAGCCGTGCATCCAAGCGTAGGGTGGGCTTTAGCCCACCAAATCGAACGCCCGCTTCAACAATGCAGCCCTTGCTCGAAAATACTAGGGGCGCTCGCCAACGCGCATTTCCAGTTCGGCGACGCCGCCGATACCCGCATTGATCACGTCCCCCGGCTTGAGGGCGGCGACACCGTGTGGCGTGCCGGTCATGATGAGATCACCAGGGCGCAGCGGCACCAAACGCGATAGCAGGCTGATCACTTCACCGACCGTGAATATCTGCTCTTCCAGGCTGCTGCGCTGGCGCTCCTGGCCATTGACGCTCAACCACACCGCGCCGTGATCCGGATGCCCGGCCCTGGCGACCGGCACCACCGCGGTGATCGGCGCAGCCCCCTCGAAGACCTTGGCCATTTCCCAGGCCATGCCCGCACTCTTGACCCGCATCTGGATATCACGGCGGGTCAGATCGAGACCGGCTGCGTAGCCCCAGACATGTTCAAGCGCGTCGGCTTCGGCGATGCTGGCGCCGCCCTTGCCGATCGCCACCACGAATTCGATTTCATGGCAGAACTCGTCCGTCATCGGTGGATAGATCACCTCGCCCACCGCCTCGACCACGGCGCTGGCAGGTTTCATGAAGAACACCGGCGCGTCGGGCTTTTCGCTGCCGGCGCCCGGCCAGGGATAGTTGCGGCCAACGCAGAATACGCGGCCAACGGGAAAGCGCTGATCGTTGCCGGCTACCGGCAGGTCGACCTGGGGCTCGGGCGTGAAGACATAGGAGATGGAAGTCATTGTTGTTGGGTTCCTGTGTAGAGCGTTCAGCCTAAGGCCGTACGCTCGTTGATAGTTGGACGAAAGCCGCTTCGTATTGGACAAAACCGGTCAATTCAACGGCTGGCGTCGGCACGCTGGAGCGCCGACGCCGCAGCGTCAGCGTGTCTGCAACTGGATGCGGTACAAACGACCCAGCAACAGTGAGTAGGACAGCGTGCCCATCAGCGCGACGCCGCCGATGAACCAGAAGGCCATGGCGAACGAGCCGGTGGACTGCACGATGGCGCCGATCACGATGGGCGTGACGATGCCGCCGATGTTGGCCGCCAGGCTGGTGACGCCACCGGTCAGGCCGATCAGCTCCTTGGGCGCCACCTCGGACACCGCCGCCCATGACGAAGACGCGATGCCCTGGGCGAAGAACGCCAGGGTGAGAATGGCGATGCACAGCACGTTGGAGTCGGTGAAGTTGACCAGCACGATGGACATGCCGAGCATCGAGCCGACCACCAGCGGCAATTTGCGCGCGAAGGACAGCGAGTAGCCACGACGGATCAGCGTGTCGGAGACGATGCCCGCCAGCAGGATGCCAATCGTGGCGCCAATGAACGGCATGACCGCGAAGATGCCGACCTTGATGATGGTCAGGTGGCGCTCCTCGATCAGATAGGTCGGAAACCAGGTCAGGAAGAAATACAGCGCCGAGGTACTGGCGAACTTGCCGATGCAGATCGCCCACACCTGGCGGTAGCGGAAAAGTTCAGCGACCTGACGCCAGTTGAATTTGGTGCGCTGCTGGCTGCTCTTGGCCAGTGCACCGCCCTCCTCGATGTATTTCAGCTCCTCCTTGCTGACCTTCTTGCAGTTCATCGGATCCCGGTACAGATACAGCCAGATCACCCCGAAGAGAATCCCTGCCGCGCCGGTGGTGTAGAAGATGTGCCGCCAGTCATAGGTGGTCGCCAGCCACAGCAGCGCACCGGTGAACAGCGCGGTGCCCAGGTACTGGCCACAGACGTAGATGCTGCTGGCCACCCCACGCTCACGGGCCGGGAACCAGACCGTCACCGCACGGCTGTTGGCCGGAAATGCCGGCGCCTCCATGGCGCCCACGGCGAGTCGCAGCCCGAACAAGGCGCCGAAGCTGCTGACCAGCCCCTGGCACACGGTGACCGCGGACCAGCCGATCAGCGACACGCCATAGGTAAGCCGCGAGCCGAAACGGTCGGCGACGAAGCCGGCAGGCACCAGTGCCAGGGCGTAGGTCCAGGCGAAGGCCGAGAAGATCAGGCCCATCTGAATCTTGTCCAGACCCAGGTCCTCGGCCATGAACGGCGCGGCGATGGAGATGTTCACCCGATCGACGTAGTTGATGATGGTGGCGATCAGCAGCAGCGACAGCATGAACCAGCGCCGACGGGTCGGCAGGCTCTGCGCCGAGACTGCCTCGGCAGCGCCGGTGTGCTCGGCTGCTGCTGCCTGGGAGGCAGGGAGACTCGACATGGGTGACCTCTTGTGATTGGAATTATCGAGATTCTTCGGGCGAAGACGTCCCGCACCCTCGGTTTCCGGGGGTGGGCGTTATCGTTGGAGTTCGGGCGTTATGACGCGGCGTGGCAGACGCCGTGCAGAATCAGCCGGCGCGCCTGAATGGCGTGCGGGGTGATCGGCGTGGGGGCGAGTTAGTAGTTGGCAATGAAACGAGGCGAAGAGTCATGGGCTGCACCTGAGATTGTTTTTGGATGAGATGTCGCTGTGCATGCCCACAAGGTGATCGTACAACTCTCGTAAATCAATATTTCCATTAGATCGTTTTTTGCTGTGCCCTACTCCCGTATTGAACCAGTCCAAAAAATCCTGCTGCCTGACCGGGAGTTATGAACACACGAAAAAACCCTGAAAGTACTGTTCTAGAAGGGTCATCCGATGTGTTGAGCAGCGTCCTTGATTTGGACAGAACGCAACGGCCAGCCTCGGCAACTATCGCACCCAGACGGGCCAATCATCGTACAACCGCTTGCCAGAGCCCTCCGTCAACGGCCAATATGTTGCGAAACATTCTTAACCCGAGAGCTGTAGATGTCTTCACTGAGTCGCGTTCCTACCTACTTGATGCAGCAGCGCAGCGAGCTGACGGATTTCTATATCCGCGATAAGAAGGGCCGTCGTGCAGAGACGGCGCCGCATCGTCACGAATACTTCCAGATCCAGATCAACCTTGGTGGCGACACCGTTCAGCACATCGGCAACGTCGAGCGGCCTTTTCCGCGCAACACCCTGGCGTTCATCCTGCCCCATCGGGTGCACGTGATTCCCCATCCACCGGAAAGCAGCTTCATGGTCATCAACTTCTCGCAGACCTTCCTGCTGCCCCATCTGCAATGCGACCCGATGGACCTGGAAGACGTGTCCATTCTGCTCGCACCGGAGCTGTCGCCCTTCCGCTTTCAGGAATACCTGGATTTCACCCTCGACGACGAGCATTTCGCACGAGTCTGCGCACTGATCGCACAGATGCGCGAACTGGACGTCAGCCGCCAGTTTGGCGTGCGGGAAATCCTCAAGGGCTTGATGCTGCAACTGATCGGCCTGGTGTGCATGCTCTACGCCGAGCCGCTCAAGCAACTGGCGGAAAGCAACGCAGCCCAGGCGAGCCGTCGTGATGCGCTGGGGCGGATGTCCGAATACCTGCGGCGCAACATCGCCGACCCGGACCTGAATCTGAAGAAGGTCGCTGCGGCCACTTATCTGTCACCCAGCTACCTGACCCACTGGCTGCGCAAGGAAGTCGGCAAGACCTTCAGCGATATGGTGCTGGAGCGGCGCATGCACGCCGCCCGCAACCACCTGCTCAACGGCAGCAAGCCGGTGGGCGAAGTGGCGCGGCTATGTGGCTTCGCCGACGAGGCGTACTTTTCGCGGCGCTTCCGGCAGATCCACGGCTTGCCACCTGGGCAGTTCCGTCGTCAGCAACTGGACCCGGACACGCCGCAGATCCCTTTCGCCGACTAACCCTCGCTGCCTGGCCGAGCGCTGCGCAAGCCCCTTACGTAGAGCACGCCCCAGGCCAGACCGACCAGCGCCGACGCCAGCGAGCCCAGCAGCACACCGAGCTTGGCAGCACCCAGCAGATTGGCATCGCTGAACGCCAGGTTGGCGATGAAGATCGACATGGTGAAGCCGATCCCGGCCAGCAGCCCGATCAGCGTTACGCCGCGCCAGGACACATCGGCTGGCAGGCGGCATATGCCGAGCTTGACCATCAGCCAGCTGACGCTGATCACGCCAATGGGCTTGCCCGCCAGCAGCGCGATGGCCACGCCCATCATCACCCAGTGCGATGTGCTTTCGGACAGGTCGACGCCGCCCAGGCTCACACCGGCATTGGCCAGGGCGAACAGCGGCATCAGACCGAAGGTGACCCAGGGATGCAGCGCCAGTTGCACGCGCACCACCGGCGGCAGCAACTCACGCTGGGCCAGGCGCAGTTCACGCAACGACTGCGCCGCTTCGTTGGAGGCCACGGCGGTGCCGCTGTCGTCTTCCAGCTCACGGGCGATACGGCCCACCGCATCGCGGGGCAGTTCCCGGGTCGGCAGGCAGATCACCGGCGTCATCAGGCCGAGAATCACCCCGGCCAGGGTGGGGTGCGCCCCGGTCATCAGCAAGCCGCCCCACATCAGCGCGCCGGGCAGCACATAGGCGTAGGCCGAGCCGATGCCGATGCGCTGCAACCCCAGCACCGCCAAGCCGCCGACACCGGCCAGGGCGAAGCCGCTGTAGTCGAGCCCATCCGAATAGAACAGCGCGATCAGGATCACCGCGATGACATCGTCGATCACCGCCAGGGTCAGCAGGAAGATGCGCACGCTGGAAGGAATGCCCTTGCCCAGCAAGGCCAGCAGCCCCACGGCGAACGCGATGTCGGTCGCCGCCGGAATCGCCCAGCCATGCAGCCCGGCGCCCTGATGATTGAGGCTGGCATAGATCAGCGCTGGCATTATCACGCCACCGCAGGCTGCAGCGATCGGCAACGACGCCTGACGCAGGTCGGCGAGCGCGCCGTCATGCATCTCACGGCGAATCTCCATGCCGACGACCAGAAAGAACAGGGTCATCAGGCCGTCGTTGATCCAGAAATGCAGGGACTGGGAAAAGCCGAAGCTGCCGAAGCCAAACGACACCGGAGCGTGCCAGAGCGCGTGATAGCTGTCGGCATAGGGCGAATTGGCCCAGATCAGCGCGGCAGCGGTGGCAAGCAACAACACCACGCCACTGAAGGCTTCACGATGGAGAAGACGGCGAATGAAAGCGAAGACGCACTCAGCCAAATGCTGGGCACGGGGAAGATCCTGACGAGACGGGCGCGATTTCATGGGCGAACGGGCTCCGCGCGGCGGCCCGACCAACGCAACTGAACCTGTCTCACCGCACCATGCGGCTAACACCCGAGCGCCATCCTACACAGGGAGTACCGGCATGTGCCAGTCCGAAGCGCGAGCATTCGCGCTGTCCATCCAGCATCGCCGCCTGGCAGTTCCAGGATGGCGGCTCCATACAGGGTTAAGCGACCGCCCTACAGCCGCTGGCGTGGCGCCAGCCACCAACTATTCTTCACGTAATCGTGAACCGTATCACGCTCCCACCTTCCTTAGACTCATGTCTCGGGTACATCCTTCTCGAAATGGCGCAATGCCATCGGAGCGCCTGGAAAGCGGCCCTGGCAGGCGCTTTCCAGACCTGCCCCATAGGGACATGGACGAAACTGCAAAGGAGTTGCTGCGCGATGCGCGTGCTTTTCATACACCAGAATTTCCCTGGACAATTCCGGCATATCGCCTTGAATCTGGCCGCTCGTGCCGACACCGAGGTTCTGGCCATCGGTCGCGAGCAGGCACCTGGGCTACCGGGCGTAAAGCTGCTGCGCTACACGCCCCATCGCAAGGCAAGCCCGCAGACGCACCCTTACGTACGCAGCTTCGAAGACGGTGTGTTGCACGGCCAGCAGGTGCTGCGCCTGCTGCTGGACCTAAAGGGCAAGGGCTATCGACCGGATGTGGTGATCGCGCACCCTGGCTGGGGTGAAAGCCTGTTCGTCAAGGAGGCCTTCCCTTCGGCGCGATTGATCCACTTCTGCGAGTACTACTATCAGGCCCGTGGCGCGGATGCCGGGTTCGACCCCGAGTTTCCCTTCGACACCAATGGCGCCGCGAGCATCCGCAGCCGCAACGCCCTGCACCTGCTCAATCTGGAAAACTGCGACCAGGCCATTACCCCGACACACTGGCAGCGCAGCCTGCACCCCGCGGCGTACCGTGATGGGATTCAGGTGATCCACGAGGGCATCGACCTAGCCGGCCTTGCCAGCGATCCCGAAGCCACGCTGGAGCTGCCCACGGGGCAAGTGCTGAAGGCCGGGCAACCCATCCTGACCTATGTGGCACGCAACCTTGAACCCTATAGGGGCTTCCACAGTTTCATGCGTGCTTTGCCACATATCCTCGAGGCACATCCAAGCTGCCAAGTAGTGGTGGTAGGTGGTGACGACGTCAGTTATGGCAGCCGGCCGAAGGACTCAGCCAACTGGCGCAGCAAGCTACTGGCAGAAAACCCGTTCGACAGGTCGCGGGTACATTTCCTCGGCAAGCTGCCCTACTCCACCTACAAGCGGGTACTGCAGGTATCCGCCGCCCACGTCTACCTCACCTACCCCTTCGTGCTGTCCTGGTCGCTGCTGGAAGCGATGGCCAGCGGCTGCCTGATCATCGGCTCAGACACCGCGCCAGTGCGTGAGGTGATCGAAGACGGACATAACGGTGTGCTGGTGGATTTCTTCGACAGCGGACAAATCGCCGAAAATGCCCTGCTGGCCCTGACGCAGCCTGAACGCTTCGAGCCTATCAGGCGGCAGGCGGCGATCAGCGCCCGAGAGTACTCGACCGAAAACGGTGTCGCCGGATACCTGAAGGTGCTGGGCATCGACCTGGCCGTGATACCCGCCTGAACGCATTGGAGGCGGTGAACCTCCCTTTTTCAAACCACGCCCGTGCATCTGGCTGACATACCGGTCAGGGTCGCGAGCGTGTTCGCTTGTGGTGATCCATCAAAGGAGTGGGTATGGATATTCAAGGCACGAACGGTAACGACACCCTGATCGGCAGCGACGTAGCAGACCAGATTTCCGGCCTGGGAGGTGATGACCTTCTGATTGGCGGAGCTGGTTCTGACACGCTGTCAGGTGGCTTGGGCAACGACACTCTGCGGGGCGGCCAGGGAGCGGATACCTATCGCTTCAGTCGCGGTGGCGGGCGCGACGTGATCGACGACGCGGGGGATGACGGCTTCATCAATCGTCTCGAATTCGACGCTGGCATCATGCCGGAGGATGTCAGTTGCCGGCGTATCGATAATGACCTGGTACTGAGCCTTGTTAACTCGAATGACCAGGTCGTTGTGCGCAATTACTTTTCCAACACAAGCCTGCCGGAAATCGCGGAAATCATCTTTGCCAACGGCCCTCATTGGTCACCTTACGAAGTACGGATGAGAGTGGAGAACGCCCCTCAGGGGGCGCTCATGGTCGGTACCTCTGGAGCGGATGTATTGCTCGGTGGTGCCACAGCAGACACTCTGGACGGTGGTGCTGGCGATGACCTGCTCAACGGCGGCAGCGGCGATGACCTGCTGCTAGGCGGTGACGGCAACGACACGCTGGTAAGCGGCCTTGGATTCGACACCCTGATAGGTGGCCAAGGCAATGATATTTATCGTCTGGCAGCCGACTGGGGCCAGGTACTCATCAACGAGCAGGCCAGTGGTGGCTTCGATGTAATCGAGCTATTCAATGTGTCGTCGATCAGCATGCAGCTGCAGAGAGTTGGCAATGACCTGATTTTGCTCCGACGAGATACAAGCGACAGAGTCACTATCAGCAACTATTTCAGCACAAGCGCTGACGGCCAAAGTGCCATTGAAGAGATTCGTTTCTCCGACCAGAGCTGGAACCGTACCCACGTTCTCAATCTACTGAGCGTTGGCACGCCCTACAACGACAACCTGACAGGCACCGATGCACCAGACTATCTGTTCGCAGGCATGGGCGACGATCAGCTCTCTGGCCTGGGCGGCAACGACCGCCTGGAAGGCGGCGCAGGTAATGACACGCTGTACGGTGGTGCGGGCGACGACACACTGATCGGTGGCGATGGTGACGACTGGCTCGATGGCGGCGAAGGCCACAACCAGCTCATCGGCGGGATGGGTAATGACACCTACGTAGTCGACCAACCCTCCAGTTTCATTCAGGAAGATGCTGACGGCGGTATCGATACGGTACGCAGCAGCACGCACCACTGGCTCAATTACGCCCTCGAAAACCTGATACTGACCGGCAGCGCGAATAGCGACGGTTTCGGCAATGACCTGAATAACGAAGTAACCGGCAATGCCGGCAACAACTACCTAGAGGGTAGAGAGGGCAACGACCTCATCAACGGTATGGACGGTAACGACGTCCTGCTAGGAGGCATGGGTAACGACAACCTCTATGGCGGCGCAGGCAACGATAACCTCAACGGCGGCGACGGCGACGACTGGCTCGATGGCGGCGAAGGCTATGACCAGCTAATCGGTGGCATGGGTAATGACACCTACGTAATGGGTCGAAACTACACCTCCATTATCGAGAATGATAACGGCGGGATCGATACAGTACGCAGCAGCATGACCCACATGCTTGGTTACGCTCTCGAAAATCTTGTCCTTACCGGCAGTGCCCATATCGATGGCAACGGCAACGAGCTGGACAACGAACTCACTGGTAATACCGGCAATAACCGCCTCAAGGGCGAGGCCGGTAACGACCGCCTCTATGGTCTGGACGGCAATGACACACTGGAAGGCAGCGTGGGCAACGACAGCCTTTACGGTGGCTCAGGCGACGACGAACTGATCGGCGGTGATGGTGACGACTGGCTCGATGGCGGAGACGGTTTCAATCGACTGGTTGGCGGGATGGGTAATGACACCTATGTCATTGACCAAAACAAATCCTCGATTTACGAAACACCCGACGGCGGGCTGGACACAGTGCGCAGCAGCATCACCTTCGGCCTGGGTTATGCCCTTGAAAACCTGGTTCTTACCGGTACCGAGCATATCGACGGTTTTGGTAACGAGCTGAACAATGAGGTCATCGGCAATGCGGGCAACAACAAGCTCGAAGGCGGAGCTGGCAATGACTACCTCGACGGTGGCGCCGGTAACGACCAGCTCAGCGGAGGCGCTGGCAACGACACTTACTTCTTCAGCCGAGGCTGGGGGCAGGACACCATCGCCGATAACGGCAATGGGCTGGATGTCATTCGGTTCGCTGCCGGAATCATGCCAAGCGATATCCAGGCGCTGCATCGGAGCGGAGACCTGATTCTCAACCTTAAAGGTTCGACAGACTCCATCCGCGTGGTCGGCTACTTCCTCAACAACGGCACGGGCAGCAATGCCATCGAAGAGATCCGCTTCGCCAATGGCCAGCTCTGGAGCTTTGGTCAAGTGCATGCCTTGGCGCTGCGAGGGGAGAACGGAGATGATCTGCTCAACGGCTTCAACACCGCCGATACGCTGGATGGGGGAGCAGGAAACGACACCCTCAACGGCGCGGAAGGTAACGACCTGTTATATGGCGGCGACGGCAACGACGTACTGAACGGCGGTACCGGCAACGACACCATGCGCGGCGGCTTCGGTAACGACACCTATGTGGTCGACTCGCTTGGCGATGTGATCCTGGAAAACTCCAACGAGGGTATCGACACCATCGAGTCCAGCATCAGCATTCCCAGTCCGCTCAGCGCCAATATCGAGAACCTGCGTCTGACTGGCAATGGCAACCTGACCGGCATCGGCAACTCCGCGAACAATCTGATCACCGGCAATCAGGGCGCCAACTACCTGGTCGGCAATGCCGGCAACGACACGCTGAGTGGCGAAGGTGGCAATGACACCCTCGAAGGCGGCATCGGCAATGATGTTTACCGCTTCGCCCGAGGCTGGGGCGCCGATACGGTGCAGAACTACGAGTCACTCTCGAACGGTCTGGATGCCATCGAGTTCGCTGCGGACATCCAGCCAGGCGACATCCGCGCCTCACGAAGCGGAAGCAACCTGGTGCTGAGCCTCAATGGCAGCAGTGACCGCATCACTGTCACCAACTACTTCCAGAACGACGGCGCCACCTCCTATGCGGTGGACGAGATCCGCTTCGCCAACGGTACCCGCTGGAGCATCTCGACAATCAAGGCGATGGTCCTGCTGGGCACTAGCGGTAACGACACGCTAACCGGCTACGCCAGCGCCGATAGCATCATCGGCGGCGCCGGCAACGACAGCATTATCGGTGGCAGTGGCAACGATACGCTCGATGGTGGCAGCGGAAACGATTCGATCGCTGGTGGTTTCGGCGATGATCGCTTGGTGGGCGGTACGGGCAACGACCAGCTGCTAGGTGGCTCAGGTAATGACCTCTACACCTTCGCCCGGGGCTGGGGTCAGGATGTGATCTTGGACACCGAGGGTGCACTGGATGTAATCGATTTCGCGGCGGGGATCACGCCCGACGATATCACCGTCAGCCATGACGGTGACGACCTGCTGCTGAAACTGCTGGGCAGCACCGACAGCATCCGGGTCGTGGGCTACTTCGGTACCGAAGGCACTGCCGCCGTGGAGCAGGTCCGCTTCGTCGACGGCACCCAGTGGCTGCCAGAGCAGCTCCGATCGCAAGTGCTGCAGGGCGATGCCGGTAACGACAGTCTGATTGGGTTCGCCAGTGCCGACGTGCTCATGGGCCAGGCCGGCAACGATAGCCTGTCCGGCCTGGCAGGCAATGACACGCTGTACGGCGGTGCAGGGAACGACCTGCTGGACGGTGGAGATGGCGATGACCTGCTGAGTGGCGATACTGGCGCCGATACGCTGATCGGTGGCGCAGGCGATGACCGCTACTGGGTGGATGCCGATGACGTGGTGATCGAAGCCATGGATAGCGGTACAGACACGATCGAGTCACGCGCCTCTTGGATTTTGGGCGACAACATCGAAAACCTGATTCTCAGCGGGCCAGCGGTAGAAGGCATCGGCAATGCGCTGAACAACGACATCCAAGGTGGCTACGGCAACAACCTGTTGCGCGGTGAAGCCGGTGATGATCGTCTCAACGGCGGGCTTGGCAACGACACCCTGGTGGGCGGTACGGGCAACGATACATACGTATTCGACAACTACTGGGGACAGGACGTCATCCACAACCAGGACGATGGTGTCGGCAAGCACGACGTCATCGAGTTCGCGGCCTTCAACCCCGAGCACATCAGCTTCCGCCGTGTCGCTGACAACCTGGTATTCAGCCGCAATAACACTCAAGACACACTCACCGTCATCGACTTCTTCCAGGGCGATGGCACGGGCCCGGCCTCCATCGAGGAAGTCCGCTTTGGCAATGGCGTCGTCTGGACCGGCGACTATATCCGCAACAGCACGCTGCAGAGTTCTTCCGGCAACGATACCCTGCGGGGCTTCTCCACCAATGACGGCATCGCCGGGGATGACGGCCATGATGAACTGTACGGCCTGGGCGGCGATGACACCCTCGACGGCGGTGCAGGTGATGACAGGCTGTTTGGCGGCGCTGGGAACGACCGCCTGCTGGGTGGCCTGGGCAATGACAGCATGGAAGGCGGAACCGGTGATGACATCTACCAGGTCGACTCCCTGGACGATGCAGTGATCGAGAACCCGGATGCGGGCATCGACACCATCGAATCCAGCGTAAGCCTGACCCTCGGTAGCAATATCGAGAACCTGCTGCTCACCGGTACCACGGCCATCAACGGCACAGGCAATACGCTGGACAACCTGCTCATCGGCAACGAGGCAGCTAACCTGCTCAGCGGCGGCGCGGGTGCTGATCGCCTGATCGGTGGCGCCGGCAACGATACACTCAGCGGTGGAGCGGGCAACGACATCTATGTGTTCGAGCGAGGCTGGGGTCAAGACACGCTGAACAACTTCGACTCCAGCGCCGGTAAGCGCGACACCATCGAGTTTGGCATGGGGATATCTCCCAGCGACATCGGCGTCCGAAAGTCTGGGTCAGATCTGCAATTGACGCTCAAAGGCAGCGATGACCGAATCACTATCACCAATGCGCTCGTCCTCGGCTGGAACGCTACTTACGTTGTGAATGAAGTCCGTTTCGCCGACGGCACCGTTTGGAACGCCGAGCAGTTACGCACCCAGTCGATGCAAGGCGGTGATGGAAACGATTGGCTGGGCGGATACAATTTTGATGACCTGATTGTCGGCGGCCTAGGTAACGATTCGCTGGGAGGCCTGGGCGGCAACGACACCCTCGATGGCGGGCCTGGCAACGATAACCTGCAGGGCGGTTACGGCAACGATGTCTACCTCTTTACCCGCGGCTGGGGCCAGGACACCATCGCCGACGTGGATGTGGCGTCCGGCAGTGCCGACGCCATTGTCTTCGGTGAAGGGATTACACCCGAGGACATCGTATTCAGCCATGCGGATGGCAATCTCAACCTCCAGCTCAGAGGCTCGACCGACAGCATCAGCGTGTACGGCTACTTCCGTTTCAACACTCACGTGATCGAGGAAATACGCTTCGCTGATGGCAGTGTCGTGACCTACCAGCAACTCCATCAGTCATTCCTGACCGGGGGTGATGGCAACGATGTCCGAACCGGCTTCCCTCTGAACGATCTGCTCTCGGGCGGCCTTGGCAATGACAGCCTACGTGGTGTTAACGGCAACGACACTTTGCTGGGCGGCGCGGGAGACGACTGGCTGCATGGAGGATTCGGTGATGACCTGCTTCAGGGCGGTACCGGAAACGATACCCTCCTAGGTGGAGCCGGTTCTGACACCTACCTGTTTGGCCGCGGTGATGGTCAAGACAGGATCGACAACTCCGAAGCGACTGCCGATAGTCTGGACACTCTGTCGTTCAGCGAGGGCATATCAGCAGAGCAACTCTGGTTCCGCCAGAGCGGCAACAACCTGGATGTCAGTCT
The DNA here is from genome assembly GCF_013408425.1 of Pseudomonas flavescens. Classification (NCBI taxonomy): domain Bacteria; kingdom Pseudomonadati; phylum Pseudomonadota; class Gammaproteobacteria; order Pseudomonadales; family Pseudomonadaceae; genus Phytopseudomonas; species Phytopseudomonas flavescens. The sequence continues at coordinate 1,809,069 of NZ_JACBYV010000001.1, forward strand.
GGTCGGTGGCAGTGAGCGGATCACCATCGCGAACTGGTACAAAGGGAGCGCCTATCAGCTCGACCAGTTCAAGTCTGCCGATGGCAAGACCTTGCTGGACGGCCAAGTACAAGGGCTGGTGGATGCGATGGCCGCGTTCGGCGTACCAGCGGGGGCTGAGGGTAATCTCACTACGGCCCAACGAGATGAGCTCAATCTGGTGATCGCTGCCAACTGGCAGTGATCGAGTGAATGGCTTGGCGAGCAATTCGCCAAGCCAACACAAGAGGCCGTCTAAGTTTTTGAACAACTAGGCCGCTAAATTCCCAAGCGAAATAGAAAAAGGGCCGTAGCCCCTGCCAAAGCAGGAGCTACAGCCCTTTTTGGTTTACTGCCAGTTAGCAGCTATAGCGACATTGAGTTGATCTCTCTGAGCTTGCGTCAGATTGATCTCGCCTCCAGCGGGTGCGCCGAAGGCAGCCATGGCGTTGACGAGGTTATCGACCTGGTTGGCGTACAGAGAAGAACTGCCGGCTTGAATGACATCCAGACGCTGTGCCGAATCTGCATACCAATCCTGTACGGTGACGCTGTCACCTGAGCCGCGTACATCGACCACCAGGTTATTACCCTGGCGCGACAACCAGAGGTTATCTCGTGTGATGCCTTCGATGCTCAGAATGTCGTTGTCAGCAGGCGTATTGGAGAGGTTATTTATCACATCCTGGCCATCCCCAGCAGCGAAGTAGTAAGTATCACCTCCATCACCACCGAGCAGGTAATCATTGCCCTTTCCACCACGGAGCTTGTCATTGCCAGCGCCACCGTCGATGAGATCGGCATCGGACGAGCCAAGAATATTTTGATCTCCGGCCTGCCCAGCTAGAACCGTTCCGAAGGCACGCTCGTCAGGAACACCCTGATAGTTCGGCGAGCCTTTGGTATCCGGGTTGCTCAAACCAAACGCGCCGAACAGCTGAGCAGCGGTCAATTGGCCGCCCGAAGCGAAGCTGATTACGTCGACCACATGATCGCCACCCAAGAACCAGTTTTTCAGCGTGACTTGGTCGCTACCGCCGCTGACCTTAAGCACCAGATCGTTACCACTTTTCATCAGACCGCTGGAGACCTGGTTGAACGTAATGCCATCGAAACGCAAGGTGTCGAAGCCACCACCGATGTTGTCGATAACGTCCTGCCCACCGCCCGCCGCGAACACATAAGTATCATCGCCACGGCCGCCAACTAGCGTGTCATTACCAGTGCCACCGCTGAGGGTATCGTTACCGTTGCCACCTTCAAGGCGATCATTACCAGCAGCACCAGAGAGCTGATCATTGCCGTTAAAACCTTGCAGCAAATCACGCTGAGCAGTGCCATTCAGTGCCGCATCATTACCACCGGTGCCCTGCACTACACTGTCAAACGCAGCCGCAGACGCTGCAGGTACAGCAAGGCCAAAAGCTCCGAAGATCTGCGCCGCAGTCAACTGCCCGCCTGTATCGAAGCTGATGGTTTCAACCAAGTTATCACCACCCAGGAAGAAGTCTTTTAGGGTCACTTGGTTGGTGGAGCTGCCATTTACCTTCAGGACGAGGTCGTTACCCGACTTACCCAGGCCAGAAGCCACCTGGTTAAAGGTAATTCCATTGGCGAAGCGCAGAGTGTCGATGCCGCCGAGCTCTTCAAGCACATCCTGGCCAGCTGTGTAGATATAGGTGTCGTCACCAACACCACCCAGCAGCCGGTCGTTACCCGCCCCGCCATTGAGGGTGTCCTTACCAGCACCACCAATTAGCACATCATTGGCAGCAGTTCCGGTGAGGACATCATCACCACCAACGCCTGCAACCGGAGGCTGATCGCCGCCGCCTGGATTGGTGCCGCTGTCACCTGGCTCTTCACCATTACCAGGGCCTTCACCATCGCCCGGCTCGCCGGTGCCACCGCCGGGCATAGCTGTTAGCAGACCAGCAATCTGGGCGGTGGTGATGTAGTTACCACCATCGGGCTGAATGTAATCAATGGCGAAATCGCCACCGAGGAAGTGATCGGTAACTTTCAACTGCTGCTGGATATCGCCGTCCACCAGAACCAGCAGATCGTTACCCTCACGATGGAAACTCAATCGAGTTCGCGCGATACCGATGAAAAATGCACCGTCGAAACCACCGCCGCTGTTGTCGATGACATCGACACCGCCACCAGCACGGTAGTAGTACTGATCGTCGCCAGCGCCACCGGCCAGCCGGTCATTGCCATCCTCTCCATCGAGCACGTCGTTGCCATTACCGCCAATCAGTATGTCGCTACCCGAACCACTCTGCGATCCGTTGCCACCGGAAAGGTAGTCGTTGCCATCGCCGCCTTCGAGCTGGTCATCACCACCCATGCCAAATAAGGTGTCATTGCCAGCCAGACCGCGGAGTAAATCTTTACCTTGTCCGCCAGCGAGTTGCTCGCCCGTGGCTGTACCCTCAACCAGAGTTTCGAAACCACCCGGGATGTTTGCGGCTGCCACGATCTGCGCAATGCGAGCGGCATTGATCATGAAGCCGCCATCAGGCTGCACATAGCTGATGGCTTTGTCGCCACCCAAGAAATGACCTAGCACTCGTACTGACTGCTCAGCGTCCTCATCCACAAGGATCAGGAGATCATTGCCGTCACGTTTGAACGTTAGGCGCGCCTCGTCGATACCACCGCTGAAGAACACACCATCATTGCCACCACCGGTATTGTCGATCGTGTCTGAACCGCCGCCAGGGAAGTAAACGTACTTATCGTCTCCAACACCTCCGGCCAACAGATCATCACCTGCACCGCCCATTAGTTGATCGTTTCCGGCGCCGCCAAAGATGGTGTCGTTACCAGCCTCGCCATCCAAGTAGTCGTTGCCGTTTTCACCATGCATCGCGTCGTCGCCAGCGCGGCCCCATGCTTGGTCGTCACCGGCGCCGAGCCGCATGGTGTCGTTGAGGTCGCGATAACCGATAAAGCTATCCGCAGTAGCGGTGCCGTGCCAGATCACCTGGCCTTCGACTTCAGCCTGACTCAGTTCGCTACCATCGGCGAATACGAAATACTCCAGTTTGAAGTGATCATTGGGCTCCTTAAACCAGTTCTGTACCGTGATCGAGTCAGTGCCGTTGGCATGCTCGATAACCATGTCCAGACCACGGCGGTGGAAACTCAGATCACTGGCCGAAATACCTTCACCGAAGCTCAAGGTATCGGCAGTCGGCTCAATGTTGCTGTAGGCCTCATTGGCACGACGCTCAATCAGCAGGTCATGGCCATCGCCCAGATTGAAGATGTAGGTGTCCTCACCGAACGAGCCGTAGATGGTGTCGTTACCCGTGCCACCTTCGATGATATTGCTGCCCTGATTCCAGGCATTGCTGTATGCCTCAATTAGATCATCACCAGCACCGCCTTGCAGGGTGTCGAAGCCTTGGCCCTTGATGGTGTCGTGACCCTCCCCGCCAGCTAGCAGGCCTCTGCCTTCCAGATAGTCATTCCCGGAACCGCCATCGAGCACCCCATCGCCATAAAGATGGTCATCACCGGAATCACCATGGAGTTGGTCATAACCGCCGCCGCCATGGAGGGTGTCGTTGCCGTCACCACCGTGGAGCTCGTCATCGCCCCAGTCGCCATTCAGGGTATCGTCGCCAGCATCACCGAATAACCGGTCGTTACCCTCACCGCCGTTGAGAATATCGTCGCCGTCCTGCCCGTAGATTGTGTCGTTACCATTCTGGCCATGAACGGTGTCGTCGGCAGCTCCGGCATGTATCAGATCGTCGTCGGCATGACCGAAGATCGTGTCCGAAGCCTCTGTTCCGGCAATAGCCATCTGTTTGATCTGGGTGTAATCCCAACGCAGACCGTCGGAGAAGATGATGGCCTCTACCGCAGTTGCTCCCGACATTCCCGCCTGATCGGAAAACTGGCCAAGGATCCGCAGTTCGTCGCCGGTGGCCGCCCGAGTGATCACTAAATCAAAATCATCGCGGCGTAGCAGCAAGTCGGTCGCCAGCGCGTCATCAAAATGGAGAGTGTCAGCACCAGCGCTGTCCACTACCACATCATTGCCACTGCCACCGATAAAGGTGTAAATGTCGTCGCCATCACCACCCTCAAGGCGATCGCTGCCGACACCACCATTGATAATGTCGTTGCCAGCGCCACCGAGCAGCGTGTCATCACCCAAGCCACCGTAAATCTCGTCGTCGCCTGCTCCGGCATCAATGAAATCATTGCCGTCCAGCCCGAGCACTACATCATCGGAAGCATAGGCATATATGATGTCCGCGAGATTCGTACCTTTGAGGGTGAGCTGGTACAGATGAGCTGCTCCCAAAAGAGCAGGCAGATTGCCGTCCAGATGCAAGTCGATGGTCGTGCGTGGCATTTCCCCTTGGTAGAAACCCTCCAGCGTCAGTTGATCGGAATTACCGATAAAGCTGATCTGCAGGTCGCTGCCGACCTTCCTGAAGATTACCTCCCTCTCGGCCGTATCTGGCAGTTTTAGCGTTAGACCAGAAGTATAATCATCGTTGATCCTGTCCTGGCCATCGCCGGCACGGAAGACATAGGTGTTGGCTCCGCTCCCCCCACTGAGCAAATCGTCGCCAGTGCCGCCTGCTAGTACGTCGTTCCCCTCACCGCCCCAGAGTTTGTCGTCGCCTTCGTTACCGGACAGAATGTCGTTGCCGACCTCGCCATACAGCAAGTCATTTCCTTGGCCGCCATCTATTACGTCGTTACCTGCTGCGCCGTAAACAGTATCGTCGCCCGCCTGAGCCGAGATGACGTCGTCGCTTGCATAGCCACGCAGGTGATTACTTGCGTTGGTGCCGGTGATAGCCATCGCCTTGACCTGAGCAATGCTCCAAGCCGTGCCGTCGGAAAAGCGAACTTGTTCAATCCGGTAGTTGCTCTGACCATCGGCTTGGAAGAAATTGAGAACGGTAATGCGATCGGCGCTGTCTGCCAAAGACAGCACCAAATTGTCGCTGCTCCGGGTAACAGTGATGTCCGTCGGTGCGATACCTTCCGAGAAGACAATGGCATCTAGTTTTGCAGCATCTGTGTCGTAGTTCTCTAGGGTGTCCTGGCCCCAGCCGGGAGCAAACTTATATAGATCGGAGCCAGCACCACCAACTAAATAGTCACTACCTTCGCCACCATCCAGAACGTCGTCGCCAGCACCGCCGTAGATTTGGTCGTTACCCTCGTTCCCAATCAGAGAATCATTGCCAGCCTCGCCATAAATCCAGTCATCACCGCCGCCAGCTGCGATCGTGTCGTTGGAAGCATAGCCACGCAGATTGTCGTTCCCTGAAGTGCCTTGGACGGCCAGGGATTTAACTGTATCTACAGTCCAGATGGTACCGTCCTCGAAGCGTATTTCCTCTAGCCGCGAAGAGCTGGCGCCGTCCTGATTGAAATAGCTGCGAACTGTGATGCTGTTGCTAGAGCCCGCAAGGGTGAGGATTAGATCAGAGTTGTTGCGGGTAATTAAGATGTCGCCACTAGTGATGCCACTACCAAACTCGATCGCGTCGATCTTTGTCTCGGAGGAATCGTAGTTGTCGAGGATGTCCTGTCCCCAGCTACGCTCGAACCGGTAGACGTCCGAACCTGAACCGCCATTGAGCGTGTCATTGCCAGCCCCGCCGATAAGTACGTCATCGCCAGCACCGCCATTAAGCGTATCGTTGCCTTCGCCGCCGTCGATAGTGTCGTTGCCGCCAAGTGCGTCAATACGATCATTACCGGCGCCGCTAGAAATCGAATCGTCAGTTGCGTACCCCGTCAGCGTGTCGTTGCCGGTTGTACCTAGGATCGCCAACTCTTTGACCTGTGTGATCGACCACTGCGAGCCATCGGCGAATCGGATTTCCTCGAGTTTATAGGCACTGGCACCATCGTTATCGAAGTAATTCCGTACAGTGATCTTGTCCGCGGTGCCCTTGTAACTGAGAATCAGGTCGGAGCCGCTACGGGTGATGGCGATATCGGCCTTGGCGATGCCTTGTCCGAACACAATGGCATCGGTCTTCTCAATGCCAGTGTCATAATTGTTAATGACGTCCTGGCCCCAGCCGAGCTCAAAACGGTAAACGTCCGAACCTAACCCCCCATTGAGCGTGTCATTACCTACGCCGCCGTCGAGAGTGTCGTTGCCGCCAAGTGTGTCAATGCGATCATTACCGGCGCCGCTAGAAATGGAGTCGTCCGTTGCGTACCCCGTCAGCGTGTCATTGCCGGTTGTACCTAGGATAGCCAACTCTTTGACCTGCGTGATAGTCCACTGCGAGCCATCGGCGAATCGGATTTCTTCGAGTTTATAGGCACTAGCACCATCGCTATCGAAGTAATTCCGAACAGTGATCTTGTCCGCGGCGCCCCTATAACTGAGAATCAGGTCGGAGCCGCTACGGGTGATGGCGATATCGGCCTTGGCGATGCCTTGTCCGAATACGATGGCATCAGTTTTCTCAGTGCCGGTGTCGTAATTGTTAATGACGTCCTGGCCCCAACCGAGTTCAAAACGGTAGACGTCGGTGCCGGCCCCACCAGTAATCTGGTCATCGCCTGCGTCACCGGAAAGTATGTCATTACCTGCGCCGCCAAAGATCAGGTCGTTACCACCCTGCCCTGATAGTGTGTCAGAACCAGAATAGCCATAAAGACGATCGGCGCTTTCAGACGCTACTTGCACTAACGCCTTGATGGTAGAGATATCAAGGATTGTTCCGTCTTTTTCCAAGCCAATGTAATCAAGCGCGTATCCACCTTCCGCATCGTTCTGGAAATAACTCTGGACGGTCAATGTCCGCCCGGTTTCTTTCACCGTGACAATGAGGTCATCATTGAAGCGGGTGATGGCCAAATCCGCTAACGCATAATCTTCAATGATTAGCTTGTCTACATTACCAACTTGGTTATCCCAGTTATTGATAATGGTATTGCCGTTGCCGGCAGCGAAAATATAGAAATCGTTACCAGTACCACCTGACAGCACACTCGCGCCATCTCCAGCGAACATAGTATCGTCTCCATCCTCTCCATAGAGAGAGTTCGCGCCACTACCAGCAATTAGTACGTCGTTTCCGCGGCCGCCATAGAGATTATCTCGCCCCTCACCGCCGAATAGATTGTCATCTCCGTCCTCGCCATACAACGTGTTATTTCCTTGATTACCAAGTAGGAAATCATCACCGGCACCGCCATAAAGGGTATCGTCGCCTTCGTTGCCGTGGATAAGATCGTTACCGGCGCCCGCCTTTATCACGTCGTTACCGGAATACCCTCGAATGACATCAGAACCGCCGGTGCCAAGGATGGTATCGTCACCGACCCGAATCACCTGATAGAGAGTGTGTCGGTCAGAAGCGCTGAGGTGAGTTGCACTTATCTCTAGGGCTGCTAGGAACTGGGTTCTGGCAGAAGGATCGTACGGATTTAGGCCGGTCGCAATGTCGATGGCATCATTGAGGTCAGCGATAACCGTTGCATCCCCCTGACTGATACGAAGGGCATACTTCGAAGCTAGGTAGGTGAAGTCAAAGATTCGGGTATTGTCTTGAATCGTAGACGAAACTAGCGCGAAATCGCCACGCGCTTTGCTCGACGTCATCAACTGTGAGTAAATGGACTGCTCCAGTTGCTCATAGACTGTGCGCAAGTTTTGCGCGTAGAGACCGGAGGGGTTTTCCTGAAGCGCAGGGAAGCCCCAGAACGACTCCAAAACTCCAAGTTGGCGAGCGTCAATTTCAGAGCCACGGCTATTGGGCGGCGTATCCGCCTGGCCTGCCCACAGATACAAAATCTGTCCAACGAGAGCCTTTCGAGAGGACGGGTTTGTTTCCTGATTGAATGCATCTACGAGGCTTTTCAATTGTCCAGAAGCATCAAGCGACATCGCTTGGTGCAATGAATACGTATTCCCATAGCCTACGGCATTAGGCAAAGCCAGGATGTCAGCTGGCAGTGGGATACCTTCTCCGGTGTGAATTTCAATAGGAACAGTATCGGTGCGGTCAGAATTAAACCAAAGGGTATTAGCTAGCCCCTTCGACTGATCCGCGTAAGTAACCTCACCAAACTCGCGGTGTTCTACGCCATTGGCATCGAGCTTAGGTGCCACCTGATACTGGGTAGAAATTGACTCAATCCCGAGCGAGGTCAGGGTGTGCAGCTCCGCTTCAGTGGAAATGCCATCGCTGTTGCCGTCGATCCACACCCGCAGTTCCGAGAAAACTTCGTCGGCCGCAGAGAGCATACCGTCCTTATTTTCGTCGAGATCCGCAAGAGCTTCGAAACCGTTGAAGGCGAACGAGCCATCAGTCAATTTCGTCTCAGTGCCGAATAACTCGGCACCACCATCGATCTTCCCATTATCGTTACGATCGAGCACTAGCAAGCCATCACTAGGAGCAACCCAACTGGTACTTTCAGCGAATCCGCTGTTATCTAGGTCAAAGTGAACGCCGTGATCCTTGTGTAGCGTTGAAATTGAGCCGTTGCGGTCAATATCGATGGAAAGCGGATCGCGAGGAGGCTCCGGCGGCGCGGGAGGCGGCGGCGGAGGCGGAGTCTCATTTTCAGGAGGCGTATCCGGGGTCGGTAGCGACTCAGGGTCTCCCATCATCTCGCGCTCAAGTCTCTCTAAGTCATCATGAGCACCTAACTTACGGGTATCGTCGACTACCTTGTCCCAAAACCCGTCAGGCAGCAGGCTACCGCCTGGCAAAACATCTGCCAGATCGTCGATTACATCGGCAGCGTTGCCTGGATTCTCATTAGTGTAAGGCTGACTACCGCCCTCTATCGCTTCTTTTCCAGCATCCACCGCACGCTTGATGGTACCCATCATTGCCTCCATTCAAAGATATAAAAAATTTAGTTCGAGTGAAGTATTTCCAGTACTTCTGCTCGTTGCGCGCTGGGCTTAATCTTGTTTAGTGACTGGGCAAACTCAACGCTGTTTTTCCCATTCGCCCACGGACGGGAACCGCTAATCCGTTTAGACGGGTTTGCGCCAACCTTTAGTAGGAAGCGCAAGAGCTCCGGCTCAGCTGTAAGCACTGAAACATTGATCGGTGACATCCCTGCACTGTCGGGCTGGTCAACTGAACAGCCGTGTTCCACGAATGCAGATATCAGAGCTTGGACTTCTTGCCTGTCGGAGTCTGGAAGGTCATAAGCTGATGCAGTCAACGCAATGGTCGGTTCTCTTCGCCCTTCATGAGTAACGTAGCAATCTCCGTTACCCGCAGCAGCCCGTATAGCTGAAAGATCATCAGCATGGGCAGAACTCGCACCGAGCAGCAGTATTGAAAAAAAATCTAATGCAAGTAGTTTACTTCTCATAAGTTCACCATTGATTAATATCAGCGTTCAGATAGACCTTCATTCAGATGTTGCTGCAGGGGACTAAGGAAGTATTCGATCACCGCCCTTTTTTCGGTTTTGACCTCCGCCCGCACAGCCATACCCGGTGATAGCGATATATTTTTACCCCCTATCTGGATTGTATTTTTCTTCAGCTGTATCCGTGCGCTGTAAATTAAACCGAGCTTCTCATCTTCAATCGCATCACTGGATACGCTAACTACAGTCCCATCGACCACACCGTATTTTGTGAAGTTAAACGTCTCAACCTTCACTTCTACGGCCTGGCCAGGGCGTACGAAGCCGACGTCCTTGTTCTCCAGCATCGCTTCTACTTCTACTGGCTGATCACTTGGAACAATCACCATCAGCCGCTGGGCCTGAGTGACAACGCCACCCTGGGTATGAATCGCCAGTTGCTGGACAGTCCCGTCTACAGGTGCCGTGAGCTGTGTGAGCCGGTTACGTTGCTCTGCCTTTCTCAGTTCTTGAGTGAGGCTTGCAGCACGAACCTCCGCATCATTCTGCAGATCGAGCATCGCTCTGCGCGTTTGAGCCAAGACTCCGGTTCGTTGCTGCTGCGCAGCTTTCAAAGCAGCTTCCAGTTCGCTGATTCGTGCTTTTTGCTGGGTCAGCTCACGCTCCTGATCCAAGAGAATCTGCTCTTTCTCCAGGTAGGCGTGCTTGGCAACAAATTGCTTGTCGAGCAGGCCACGGTAGTCGGCTGCGAGCTCACGGGAGATAGGAAGCGTTTTACTGAGTGCGGTGATAGAGGCTCGGATAGAGCGTATTTCAGCCTCGCGCTGCTCGATCTGGGCATCGCTTTGGTCAAGGGCTGCACGCAGTTCGAGATACTGACCTTGCACCCACCGCTGCAAACTTTCTTGCTGCGAGGGAGTGGCGTTCGCAATAAAACCGGAAACAGATGCTGGCTCGGTCTTATCCTTTATTGCCTGCAAGAGCAGCTGTGCGCGGGCGCTATCGACCTGGGCGGCGAGTAGCTCACTGTGAAGCCTCTCGACATCCGCACCAGTGATCTGGCTATCGAGTTCAACGAGCAGCTCACCCGCCTTCACCTGCTGGCCATCATGCACATAGATGGCCTTTACGACGGCGACCTCATTGGGCTGGATCACCTTGGTCTTACCGCTTGGCACTATCTTGCCAGTCGCAGTAGCCACGACGTCGATCTCGCCGACACAGGCCCAGACCAACGCGAGCGCCGCGAAAATCATGATCGTCCACTGAATGTAACGTGGCGCTGGGTGCACGGGCTTTTCCTGTAAAGCCAATGCGGCAGGCAGGAACTGGATTTCGTGATTCAGCCGGGGAGGCGCGTCCATCGCCTTACGGTTACTCCATGAGTGCCGCCAGGCGCTGCGGTAACGACTCATCAACTCACGTTTAGCACCCATGGCTGTCATCCTTTGCCGATTGCAATGGGTATGCTGCACGCACGACTATCTCTGTATTCATGCCACATCCCCCTGCTGCAACCGATGCAGACGTGAGTAGTGCCCCGCCTGGTGGGTCAGCAACTCGGAGTGACTGCCCTGCTCCACGATCTGGCCACGATCCATGACCACGATGCGGTTCGCATCGCGCACAGCGGATAGCCGGTGAGCAATGATGATCACCGTCCGTCCCTTGCAGATGGCCTGCATGTTTTGCTGGATGACCCGTTCGGATTCGTAGTCGAGGGCACTGGTGGCCTCGTCGAAAATCAGGATGCGCGGGTTGCCGATCAGTGCTCGGGCGATAGCCACTCGCTGCCTTTGACCACCCGACAGCGAGGCGCCGTGCTCGCCGACGACGGTGTCGTAGCCTTCCGGCAACTCGAGGATGAAGTCATGGGCCCCCGCCATCTTGGCGGCCTGCATCACGGCTTCGATCGGCGCACCGGGATCCGTCAGGGCGATGTTTTCACGAATGCTGCGGGCGAAGAGCATGTTGTCCTGCAGCACCACACCAATCTGCCTGCGCAGAGACGACACATCTGCCAACGCGAGATCCATGCCGTCGACCAGAACACGGCCCCGCTCTGGGGTATACAGGCGCTGCAACAAGCGTGTCAGCGTGCTCTTGCCCGAGCCGGAGCGGCCCACGACTCCGATTACCTCACCCGCCTGGATCTTCAGGCTGACTCCACGCAGCACTTCGGAACCATCCGGCCGGTAGCGGAACTGTACCTGATCGAATTCGACATCCCCCTTGAGCGGCGGTAAGGCGCTGCGCGAGGCCTGGGACATTTCCGTACGGCTGTTGAGAATATCGCCAAGGCGCTGAACGGATACGCCCGTCTGCTGGAAGTTCGTCCACAGTTGAGCAAGGCGCATGATCGGCTGCGACACCCGGCCGGCCAGCATGTTGAAAGCGATCAACTGGCCAACACTCAGCTGCCCATCGATCACCAAACGGGCGCCCAGCCACAAGGTCGCCACCGTCACCAGCTTGCCAATCAGGCCGACGCTTTCGTTGGCCAGGTTCGACAGGTTCTGGGTCTTGAAGCTTGCTGCCACGTAACCGGCGAGCTGGTTATCCCACTTGCGGTTGATCTGCGGCTCGACCGCCATGGACTTGAGTGTGTCGATACCGTTGACGGTTTCCACCAGAAACGCCTGGTTCTCCGCACCTCGGGTGAAACTTTCGTTCAGCCGCGCGCGAAGTACCGGCGTAATCAGCAGCGAAACGATGAAGTACAGCGGCAGCGACAGGATCACCACCAGAGTCAGCCAGCCGCTGTACATGAACATCACGGCGATAAAGACCACCGAGAACAGGACGTCCAGCACGAGCGTGATCGCGTTACCGGTCAGGAAGCTGCGGATGTTCTCCAGCTCGCGAACCCGGGCGACCGAGTCACCCACCCTGCGCGCCTGGAAGTAGGACAAGGGCAGCGTGACCAGATGGCGGAACAGCCGTGACCCGAGCTCCACATCGATTCGGCTGGCCGTGTGGGCGAAGACATAGCTACGCAGCCCTGACAGCAGCGTCTCGAAAATCATGATGCCAAGCAGGCCGATGGCAATCACGTCGAGGGTGGTCAGGCCGCGGTGCACCAGTACCTTGTCCATGACCACCTGAAAGAACAGTGGCGTCAGCAACGCGAATATCTGCAGCACGAAGGAGACGAGCAGCACCTCGCCGAGCAGCTTGCGGTATTTGACGATCGCCGGAATGAACCAGGTGAAGTCGAAGCGCGATAGCTCGCCGCTCATCGAGGCCTCGGAGCGGATCAGCAGCAGATCCCCCGTCCAGCGAGCCTCCAGGTCTTCCAGGGTGAGCACTTCAGGACGCTGCGCACGAGGGTCGTGGATCAGCGCCTTGCCTTCATCCATCCGCGCGATGATGAAAAAACGGCCCTCAGTGTCGACGGCTATGGCCGGCAGCGGCGTCTGCGTCAGTCGCGAAAGCGAACTGCGTGCGGACTTCGCTTTAAGGCCGAGCTTTTTCGCAGCCAGCAGGATTTCTGGGCGACCAAACAGTCGACCATCTTCGGCGTATTCGTGGGTGAGTTGTTCAGGGGAAGCGGCAACGTTGTGAAAACGCGCCAACATGACCAGGCAGGCAAGGCCTGTGTCCAGCTCAGGGGCTGGCTCGGGAGCAGCTGAATCGTTCAGCATTTGTGCATCCGTGCATGTGGGATGGCGAAGCGCCATAGCTCATGCGGATTCTACTTAGGCGCCGCAATAGAGCAAGATGCCGAACACCAACTGGATCACAGAATTTTCAGTGCAGCTGCGTCGCCTGCAAAGAACCAGGGTAGAGGCGTCGCCCTGTTGATTTCCGCCTAGCGCGATGCCTGTCTCCAACTGCCCGAAAGGCGTATCAACGCTGATTCCCACCAGCGCTCGCTGCCGGCAGAAAATCGCGATCAGGATCGTAATCCGACTTCAGATAACCGGAGAATTCTTCGAGATCACCAACACCCAGAAGCCCCGCAGCCTGTTTGAGCTTGAAGTTATCGATGATGTAGTCATAGCGGAAATTGTTGTAGTCACGAACAGCCGCATACAGTTGGCGCTGGGCATTCAGCACATCTGCCATATTGCGAGTCCCTACCCGCAATCCGACCTCGTTAGCCTCCAGGGACATCCTGCCGGATTTGATGGCCTGTAGCCGTGCAGCAACCTGCTCCACGCCGGCGTTGATCGCCCGATGCGAGCTTCTCGTCACGAAAACGACCTCGCGCCTGGCGTTTTCGCGGTCATCCTCGCTCTTCGCCAGAAGCTCCACCGATTGCCGTACCTGGGAGCGAGTCATGCCGCCGCTGTAGAGGGGAATGTTCAACTCGATGCCGATGCTGCTTTGCGCCACGTCATCGCGGTAGTCGCTGCGGCCAAAGTCGGATGGGTTGTTGTAGCCGAAGCTGTCGTTGTCTCCTTTTCGGTAGGAGGCGACGACATCGACGGTGGGTGCAAACCCCGCCTTGCTTTGCCTGACCTTCTCTTCAGCGAAGCTGACCGCGTGGTTGCTCGCGAGCAGGTTGAGGTTCTGCCTGGTGGCCGAGTCGACCCATACCGCTGCATCATTGGGGAATGGCGGGTTTACCGGCATGGAATGATCTACGCCATCGATATAGGCATAGTCGCGCGTGGTCAGCCGGAACAGCACATCGAAGGCCTCATCGGCGTTACGTTGAAAGACCTTGCTGTTCGCCTTTGCCAAGTCATAGGCAGCCTGTGCGTCGAGCACATCGGTGATGCTCGCCACACCGCCCTCCAAACGTCCTTGAGCCTGTGCCTGCTGCTCCAGCAAGGCCGACTCTTCCGCACGGGAGGCAGCAAGGGCATCGAGCTGACGCAGCACTTCGAAATAGGCCTCGGCAACCCTCAGGATCAATGCCTGCTCCTTGGCTGCCAGCTCCATTTCCGCCTGGGCGACATCGGCCTGGGCAGCCTTGAGCTCGAACCAGCGATCGAGGCGAAACAGCGGCTGAGTAAGGCTTGCACGAAGTGTCGTGCCACTGCGGGAGCGAATCAGTTCCGGCTTGTCCCTGTCCAGCCGGGTCGACTCGCTGACCATCCCGGCAGTGATGCTCGGCAGCAACCCAGAACGCGCCTGAGGGGTCGCCTCGGTACGCGCCTGATACTCATGGCGTGCAGCCGACAGCTCCGCGTCGTTCAGTGCGGCCTGGGTGTACACCGACAGCAGACTGGCCCGGGTAGCGGACTGCCCTTCGCGGCTTTGTGCGTGGCCGACCATCGAAACCAGCAGCAAGGACATCAAGCCCGCGCGCGCAACGAAATATCTCATCAACGATCCTTGTCAAATTGCCATCATGAGCGGGCATGGTGGCGAATCCTAAGAGATCGGTGGATTACGTCAAGATGAAAAATCTCGAGTCAGGAGCTGGCTCAAGTTTATGGCCCGTTTTTTAAGCGCCTCAACGATTCGCAGAGGTCGTCCTATCGTATTGTCGAGGCATCTCCAGGTGCCGCGTAACATGATTCGGTCACACATGGGCCGCTATCCTCACCAAGGCGCATCTGCACGCAGCCCCTATTTCCCGCAGTGATTTCTTCAGGGCTTCATCCTGCCAAATGCGTCGCAAAAAAATGTGACCGCACAGTCATTTAATCATCTAAAAGTAAATATGCGTTCTAACGTTATGGGTGATACCCAATGCCTCATTCGCTACTTCCGCAAATCGGCAGAACCATTGCCACCATTGGCAGCAATCAGTTCACCATTGCCCTTCACGGCCTGATTGCGGCGAAGCTCAGCGTGGATGCGATTCACTTCCAGTCGGAGGCCACCCTCCCCTCGGCCATCGAGTCGGCGCAGTCGCTGGACGATGTAATCACCTCCAATTGCGGTGAATCGGCGGCCGATGACGCCTCTAAGCTCTGCCTGGAAGAAACCACCGAGAACTTCCGGCATCGCATCGTGCTGTTGCGCAAGGCGCCAATGTTCAGCGAGCAGGAGAGCACTCAGTTGAAGCACCTGGCGCCGCTGCTTTTTTCGTTGCTCGAACAGCACCTGCAAGCCCACCGACGCCGCGTCGACGTTTCAACGAGCATCGAATACCGCTTTCGAGAGCGCCTGCGTGAAACCGGCATGAAGCTTTCCGAGCGCGAGCAGCAGGTTTGTCTTGGCCTGCTTGCCGGTCATACCGTGCCGCAACAGGCCGAGCAACTGACACTCACGGTCAATACCGTCGGCAGCTACATGCGCAGGGCCACGGCCAAGTTGGGAATAAGCGGCCGAAATGCCCTGATGCGCTGGCTGTACGACTCGCCCGAGGACATGGCATCGGCCAATTGATGCCCCTTGCCTGCGCTGGCCAACGGCATCAGTCACGGGCCAGGGCGTTGATCGGATCGAGCCTGGAGGCATTGCGTGCTGGCACGAAACCGAACAGCACGCCGATCAGCGTCGAGCAGGCGAACGCCGTTATCACTGACTGGGGGGAAAACACCATTTCCCATTGCCTGAAGAACAGCGTGAACAGATAGCCGATCCCGTAGGACAAGGCGATGCCTATGACCCCGCCGATCAGGCAGACCATGATCGCCTCCACCAGAAACTGCTGACGAATGTCCGACTGCCTCGCCCCCACGGCCATGCGGATGCCGATCTCCCGGGTACGCTCGGTCACCGAAACCAGCATGATGTTCATCACGCCGATGCCGCCGACCACAAGCGAGATCACCGCGATCAACGACAGCAGCAGGGTCAGCGAGCGGCTGGTCTTGTCCACGGTCTGCATCACGCTGTCCAGGTTATTGGTGAAGAAGTCCTTGGTGCCGTGGCGCTGCAGCATCAGCGCGTTGATGCGTTCCTCCACTGCCTTGCTGGGCATGCCGTCCTTGACCCGTACACTGATACTGTCCAGGTGCCGCTGGCCCAGTACGCGCCCGGCAGCCGTCTCGTAGGGCATCCAGAAATTGAGGGTGTTGCCGGCGATGAACAGGTTCTTCTGGTCGGCGGTGACACCGATCACCGTGCACGGCAGTTGGCCGACCAGAATCACCTGGCCGAGTGGGTTCACATCGGCGCCGAACAGACGCTGTGCGGTGTTGTGGTCGAGCACCACGACCTGAGCCTGGCGCCGGGCATCCTCGTCGCTGAAGCTGATGCCGGCGGCGAGCCGCAGGTTGCGCACCTGGAAGTAGCGGCTGCTGACTCCATTGAGCTGGGCGTCGACGTCCAGGTTGCGGTAACGCAACAGCATGCTGCGGCCCACCACCGGCGTAGCGCTGTCGACGTAATACAGTTGATTGAGCGCCGTGACGTCGGCGGGCAGCAGCGTCTCGATCGACTTGGCCCGGCTATCGCCGAAGTTGCTGCCCGCATAGATATCGATGGTGTTGCTGCCGATGGCCTGGATGTCCTTCAGCACGTAGCGCTTGGCGCCTTCGCCGATGGCAGAGATCGACACCACGGAGGTGATGCCGATGATGATCCCCAGCATGGTCAGCAAGGTGCGCATGCGATGCGAGATCAGCGCTATCCAGGCCATGGCGAAGGCTTCGCGAAACAGCCCCAGGCTCGCGACCCAGCCGCGCCGGGGCGCTGCCTGGATCTGCTGCAGCGGCGCCTCGCGAACGCCGGGAGCATGGCGCCGGTCGCTGACGATCTGCCCGTCACTGACCTCGATCACCCGCTCGGCGTGCTCGGCGATCTTCGGGTCGTGGGTGACCAGTATCACCGTGTGCCCGGCAGCGTGCAGCTCGCGCAGGATGCTCATCACCTCACGCCCGCTGGCGCTGTCCAGCGCACCGGTAGGCTCATCGGCGAGTATCACCTGACCGCCGTTCATCAGCGCTCTGGCGATGCTCACCCGTTGTTGCTGGCCGCCGGAAAGCTGGCTCGGCCGGTGCTCCAGATGGCCACCCAGCCCGAGCCGGGTCAGCAGCGCCTCGGCGCGCTGGTCCCGTGCCACCTGCGGCGTACCGGCATAGACGGCCGGGATTTCCACGTTGCGAACCGCATCCAGGTGGGGCAGCAGGTGGTAGCGCTGAAAGATGAAGCCGAAGTGGTCACGGCGCAGTGCCGCCAGGGCGTCATCGTCGAGCGAGCGCGTCTCCTGCCCCTTGACCTGATAGCTGCCTGCGCTGGCGTGGTCCAGGCAACCGAGAATGTTCATCAGGGTCGACTTGCCCGAGCCGGAGGCACCGATGATCGCCACCAGTTCACCGGCATGAATATCCAGATCGATGCCGCGCAGCGCGCTGAATTCACGGTCACCGGCCATGAAGCGTCGACTCAGGTTCCTGAGCCGCAGCAGCGGTACGCCGGCGTCCACCGGAGGGTTTTCGAGCGGCAGCAGATCGACCTTCTGGTTCATGCTCAGCTCCCGGCCACGATCGCCTGTGGATCGGCGATCACCACGCGCTCGCCCTCCTCGAGCCCACTCAGGATCTCGACCTGGACCTTGTTGTTGATGCCGATGGTGACCTGGCGTGGCTGCGCGAAGCCCTGGGCATCCAGCACCCGGACGGTGTGGGTACCGTCGCCGTTGCCGGCTCCGAGCGCCGCGACCGGCACGTTCAAGGCATTGCTGGAGGTGTCGAGGACGATGCGCACCTGGGCGGTCATGCCGATACGCAGACGCTGATCGGGGTTGGGGACGTCGAACAGCGCGTTGTAGAAAACCGCCGCGTTCTTTCGCGCCGAGGTGTTGTTCTCGGTTTCCAGGTAGTCCTGGGGAGCTGGTTCGGTGCCGCGCAAGGTGGCGTAATAGCGCTTGTCGTCGCCCAGGATGGTGAAATACAACGGCTGCCCCGGGTTGATGTGGATGACATCGGCTTCCGATACCTGGGCCTTGATGGTCATGTTGTCCAGGTTGGCGAGCTTGAGCAGCACCGGCACCATTTGCTGGGCGATCACCGTCTGACCTTCCTGAGTCACGATGCCCACCACCTCGCCATCGATGGGCGCGACGATGCGCGCGTAGCCAAGGTTCACCTTGGCGGTATCGATCTGCACCTGCGCGCTCTTGATCTTCGCGTCGAGCGATCCGAGGTTGGCCTCGAGCACGTCGTAATCGGACTCGGCCTTCTCGAAATCCTGGCGCGACACGGCCTGGTCAGCCTGCAGTTGCCGATAGCGCTCGTACAGTCGCTTGGCCTGTTTCACCTGCGCCAGGGTCGAACGCCGTTCGGCCTGCAGTTGTTCCTCGTCGACCTCAGCCTGACGCAGGGTATTGCGCAAGACCAGCGGGTCTATCTGGGCCAGCCACTGGCCCTTTTGCACCTTGTCGCCCAGTTTCACCTTGAGCGACATCAACTGCCCGGAAACCTGGGCGCCCACATCCACCTGCCTGACGCCCTCCAGTGCCCCGGTGGCCAGCACGGCATCCTCGATGTCGCCACGGCTCACCTCGGCACTGATGTAACTCGGCGGCTTGGCGGGTGAGCCGATGGCGTACAGCCCAACGCACCCTGCCAGCAGCAATGCCCCCAGCCACCCCATACGACGCATTCTCGATTTGCTCATGATTCCTTCACAGCCGTGTGAGGACATCGCCCGAACAGGCGCGGGCGACGTCAGATTCTCGATAGCGGCCACCCTCGCCCTGCGCTGGATTCGGCGCAGGGCATGGGCAGGCCGTCAGCTCATTTGCCCAGCCCGGACCCACCCGGTCATGACAGGGCCTCCTCGATACCGCTGGCTTGCGTCTCGTACCACCAGGCGGCGAGGCTGTAAGCATCCGGGGCCTTGAGGATGCTGAAATGGTCACCCGGGCCGTGCCACAGGCTCAGCTGTGGCAGCAACTGCCCCCAGGCGGCTGCGGCGCCCGCCTGCGCGAGACGATTCGCCAGCGCATCGAGGCTCGGGTCGGCCACCTGAACCAGGTTCACCGCGCCGCCGTAACCGCCAGGCTGTGGCCGATAGGCGCTACGCAGGGCACTGCCGAAGGTACGCACGATGCCCTGCAGAGCCTGGGCAGCGAATCGGGACGGCAACAGACCGACCCCGACCATGGCCTCTTCCAGTAGACGCATCTGCGTACCGTCGTCATGGCTGGCGAACGCCTGCGTACACAGGCCCAGGGACTTGCCGCTGGACAGCTGCAACGCTTCGATCAGGCGTTCCAGTACCGCCGTGCTGGTGTAGGCCTTGCTGTAGCGGACATCGTCGTCCGGCGCTTCGCTGTCGATCAGCGTCAGCGAACTGACCTGCCGGCCCTTGGCCTCCAACTGGCAGGCCAGGGCATGGGCGACCCAACCGCCGAACGAGTGCCCCACCAGATGCAGCGGCCCCTGCGGGTAGTGGGCCTCCAGCGCCGCCAGGTAATGGCGAGCGGCAGCTTCCACCCGGCTGTGCGGCAGGCTGCGTCCGTCCAGTCCTCGCGCTTGCAGGCCATGGATCGGCCAGTCGCCGCCCAGTGCCTCGGCCAGGCCGATGAAGCTGGTCACGCTGTCACCGGCGCCGGGCACGCAGAACAGTGGGGTGCGTTCGGCCTTGCCACTCTGGATCGCCAGCAGCGTCGCATGGGGCTCGCTATCGGGCCGTTGCTGCGATGCGCCGCGCAGCGCGTCGCCCAGCACCTGGGCGAGCACTGCGACGTGGGGCGCACGCATCAGGCTCATGTGATCCCCCGGCACGCTCACACGCTGAAGGTACGGCGCAGGCAGTACCGCCTCCCAGCCGTTGCAGGCGCTGGCCTGCGCCGGAGCCTGTTCGCGCTGCTCGGCACAGAACAGGTGTACCGGCAGAGCGAGAGGTTGCAGTTGGTAATGGGCCAGGGCATGTCCGTGGGCCACTTCGCGCGCCAGGAAATGCCGCAGATCCCGGTCGCTGGCCTGAGCCAGCTCGTCGTAGAGCAGTTGCTCGTGGCGACACGCCTGCAGCAGCTCATCGAAAGCAGGCAGCACCGCTCTGGCCTGCCAGGCCGCCAGGCGTACCTGGGCAGCGGCCCCCGTCTCGCCCTGGGCCTGCCAGTGCGCCTGGCAATGGGCGAGCAGATGGCGCTGGAGCGCATCCGGCCCCTGCCAGCGCGCCTTGCCCTGATCGGTCAGGCGCGGAATGTAGCTGTCGATCAGGCCAACGAAACCGACCTCTTCGTCCATGCCAGCCAGTTGGCTGGCGACCTCGTAGGCCAGCACGCCACCGAACGACCAGCCGGCGACGCGATACGGGCCCCTGGGCTGCACGCTACGCATCAACTCGATGAACCGCGCGGCCAGGCATTCGATGGTGTTCAGCTGCGGGGCGCCCAGGGCGATGCCCGGCAGGCCGTAGATCGGAAACTCACCGCCCAGATGCTGACCCAGCACCGGGAAATAGGCGTCCAGGCCGGTGAAGTCGTGAAACAGGAACAGCGCCGGCTCGTCACCGCCAGCCCGTACCTCGATCAGCTCACGCACCGACACCGCGGCCGGGCGCTGTTGCAGCAGTTCGGCCAGCGCCGCGATATCAGGCCGCTGGAACAACTCGGCCAGGGTCACTGGCAGCCCAGCGTCCTGCATCAGGCTGACCAGACGGATGGCCGACAGCGAGTGCCCGCCCAGCTCGAAGAAGTTGTCGCGACGACCGACCGGGCCGACCTCCAGCACTTGCGTCCAGAGCTCGGCCAGACGCTGTTCGAGTGCGCTGCCCGGTGCCTCGTAGCCACCGGTTGTCGCGTTGTGCGCAGCCAACTCGGGCAGTGCGCGACGGTCGACCTTGCCGTTCTGGGTCAGCGGCATGGCGTCCAGGCCCATGTAGAACGCTGGCACCATGTATTCCGGCAGGCGCTCCAACAGGTGGCTGCGAATCGCCGAGCCCTCCAGCGCCGGGTCACGACGGGTGAAGTAGGCGACCAGGCGCACCGCGTCGTCCTCCATCTGCTGGGTCACGACTACGGCCTCACCGATACCGGGGCACTGCGCCAGGTGCTGCTCGATTTCGCCCAGCTCGATACGCACGCCACGGATCTTCACCTGATCGTCGTTGCGTCCCAGATAATCCAGGGTGCCGTCATCCAGCCAGCGCACCAGGTCGCCGCTGCGGTACATGCGCGCGTCAGGCTGGGTGACGAAGGGGTCATCGAGGAAGCGCTCGGCGGTCAGTTCCGCGCGGTTCAGGTAACCCCGCGCCACCCCCGCACCGCCGATGTACAGCTCGCCCGGAACGCCGACCGGGACAGGCTGACAACGCGCATCGAGCACATACAGGCGCGCATGGAACACCGGCTTGCCGATGTGCAGCACGCCACCAGGCGCCATCACTCCGGAGCTGGCCACCACCGTGGCCTCGGTGGGCCCGTAGTTGTTGATCACCGCAAAGCCGGGGTCACGGGGGAACTGGCGCAGGCGGTCACCGCCGATCAGCAGGGTGCGCAGCGTCGGGTGACGCAACTCGCGACTGAATGCGTACTCGGCCACCGGCGTGGGCAGGAAGGCCACCTGCAGCGGCTGCGCCTGCCACCAGTCGAGCAAGGCGTCGAGCTGTTCGTTGCCGATATGCGCTGGCGGCAGGTGCAGGGTCGCCCCGGCGCAGAACGCTGGCCAGACTTCCCAGGCCATGGCGTCGAAGCCGAAGCCGGCGACGCTGGCAGTTTGGCTGCCAACCTTCAGGTCGAAGGCCTGGCAATGCCAGTCCACCAGGTTGTTGAGGCTCTGGTGCTCGACCATCACGCCTTTAGGCTGCCCGGTGGAGCCGGAGGTGTAGATCACGTAGGCCAGGTGACGGGCATTCAGGCCCGGCACCTGCGGGTTATCCTCGCGGGTGCTCCAGCTCGGCTGGTCGAGCAGCAGCACCGGAACGCTCAGCGCCGGCAGACGCTCGAGCAGGTCCTGCTGGCTGAGCACCACCACGGGGGCGCTGTCGCTCAATAGGAAGGCGATGCGTTCGTCCGGGTGCGCCGGGTCCACCGGCACGTAACCGGCACCGGCCTTGAGCACCGCCAGCAGCCCCACCAGGGTGTCCAGACCGCGACGGGCGACCACTGCCACGCGGTCGTCCGGGCGCACGCCGAGCGCGATCAGGCGATGGGCCAGGCCGTTGGCCTGAGCGTTCAACTCGGCATAGCTCAGCGCCTGCTCGCCAACCGCGGCGGCGACGGCGCCTGGCCGTTCAAGCGCCTGGCGTTCGATGCGTTGGTGGACGGTCCAGGGCTTGGTCGACAGCGCCCCCGGTTCATTGAAGACCTCCAGCAATTCGTTGCGCTCGCTCTCGGGCAATATGCTGAGGCTGTGCAGAGCCTGCGTGGCGCCCTGCTCCAGGGCCAGTGACAGTTGCTGCACGGCGCAAACCAGATAACGGCATACCCGCCGCGCATCGATACCATTGGCAGTCAGTGCGGTCACCTCGAAGGCCTCGCCCAGGTCGTCGACGCTGAGGGTCAGCGGGTAACTGCTGCGCTCCGTTGCCTGGAGCAGCTCGATACCCTGCCAGGCTTCGCCTGCGCGCTCCTGTGGAGCGCTGTGCCGGTAGTTGAGCAAGGCGTTGAACAATGGCGCACCGGCTGGCAGGGCACTGGCCCGTTGTGCCAGTGCCAGCGGGGCATGTTCGTGGTCCAGCAGGCCGGTGAGACGCCGATGGGTCTGCACGAGCGCCTCTTGCACGGATTGCCCGGCCAGGTCGATGCGTAGCGGCAGGGTATTGATGAACACGCCCAGGGTGCGTTCGATGCCCTCGCCGCCTTGCAGGCGGCCCAGCAGCACGGTGCCGAATACCACCGTGTCACGCCCGGACAACTGCCCCAGTACCTGCGCCCAGGCCAGGTGCATCAAGCTCGCCGGGCTCACGCCCGAGGCGCGCACCTGTTCGCGGATGCGCTTGCACAGCGCCGCATCGAGACGCTGACGGGCCTCGCCCAGCGCACGACTGCTGTGCAGCGCCGCAGCCCCGTAAGGCAGGGTGGGCTCGTCGATGTCGCCCAGTTGCTCGCGGAAGAACGCCTCGTGGGCTGGCTGCCCCGCCCCGGCCAGGGTCTGGGCGATATAGTTGCGATAAGGCACCGGGTCAGCCAGAGAAGCGCCCTGATCCAGCAGCAAGGCGTGCAGCTCCTGGCCCAGCACCTCCAGGCCGAGGTGATCCATGATCAGGTGATGGAACGACAGCACAGCGAGAATGCGCCCGTTGTCCGGGTCTTCGGCATAGGCCAGCCCAAGCAGCGGAGCCCGCTCCAGAGCCAGCGCTTCGAGGTCGTCCAGCTCAGCCGGCGCCACTTCCTGCGGTACCAGTTCGGCATGCCGCCAGACCACCTGCACTGGCGCCTCGAGCCCCTCCCAGAACAGCGAGGTACGCAGCGCGTCGTGGCGGGCAATGACCTGTCGCAGCGCTTGGCAGAAGGCCTGCAAGCGCGAACGGTCGGCAAAAGCGAAGCGCGCCTGCAAGCGATAGGGGTCGTCGTCGGGGCGCGACAGATAGTGGTAGAAGATGCCAGCCTGCAAGGGCCCTAGCGGATAGATGTCCTGCACATTGCCTGCACCGCCAGGAATGGCGGCGACGATCCGCTCGATGCTCGGCTGTTCCAGCTTCACCAGGGTCAGCATGTCAGGCGTGATGCGCTGGCAACCGGCAAGGATACGGTTTTCCGGCAACGTGGCCTGTTCGGCGCCCTGGCCAAGGTTCGTGGCCAGCGCCGCCAGGGTCGGCTGAGCGAACAACGCCCGCACGTTCGCTGCCAGGCCCAGGGTGCGCAGGCGGGCGATCAGCGTCACCGCCAGCATCGAATGGCCACCCAGTTCGAAGAAATGGTCGTGCCGCCCTACCCGCTCGACCTGCAGCAACTCGCACCAGATCGCCGCCAGGGTGATTTCCAGTTCGCCCTGGGGTGCTTCGAAAGTGCGCTCCGGCAATGCCTCGCGATCCGGTGCCGGCAGCGCCCGGCGATCGACCTTGCCATTGGCCGTCAGCGGCCAGGCCTCCAGCCGCACGAAGGCACCCGGCACCATGTAGCCTGGCAGCCGCGCCAGCAAGGCACTGCGCAGACCGCTGGCCGATAGCGTCTGCGACCCCGTGAAATACGCCACCAGGCGTGGCTGGCCGGGCGCGTCTTCGCGGGCCAGCACCAGGGCCTCTTCGACCCCCGCCACCTGCCCCAGCTGGCTCTCGATCTCGCCCAGTTCGATACGCATGCCGCGGATCTTCACCTGGTCATCGTTGCGACCCAGGTAATCCAGCGTGCCGTCGGCATTCCAGCGCGCCAGGTCACCGCTGCGGTACATGCGCGCGCCAGGCTGGGCGACGAAGGGGTCGTCGAGGAAGCGTTCGGCGGTCAACTCCGCGCGGTTCAGGTAACCCCGCGCCACCCCTTCGCCGCCGATGTACAGCTCGCCCGCCACCCCACTGGGCACCAGTTGCCGGTGCTCGTCGAGCAGGTACAGGCGCGTGTTGGCGATCGGTTTGCCGATGTCCAGGCGGCCTTCGGGCCACAGGCGCCCGGAGCTGGCCACCACCGTGGCCTCGGTGGGCCCGTAGTTGTTGATCACCGCGAAGCCGGGGTCACGGGGGAACTGGCGCAGCCGGTCACCGCCGATCAGCAGGGTACGCAGCGTCGGGTGACGCAACTCGCGACTGAATGCGTACTCCGCCACCGGCGTGGGCAGGAAGGCCACCTGCAGCGGCTGCGCCTGCCACCAGTCGAGCAAGGCGTCGAGCTGTTCGTTGCCGATGTGCGCTGGCGGCAGGTGCAGCGTCGCCCCCACGCACAGCGCCGGCCAGACCTCCCAGGCCATGGCGTCGAAGCCAAAGCCGGCGACGCTGGCGGTGTGGCTGCCAACCTTCAGGTCGAAGGCCTGGCAATGCCAGTCCACCAGATTGTTGAGGCTCTGGTGCTCGACCATCACGCCTTTCGGCTGGCCGGTGGAGCCGGAGGTGTAGATCACGTAGGCCAGGTGACGGGCATTCAGCCCCGGCACCTGCGGGTTGTCCTCGCGGGCGCTCCAGCTCGGCTGGTCGAGCAGTACGACAGGAGTCTCCAGTGCTGGCAGACGCTCGATCAGACCCTGCTGGCTGAGCACCGCCACGGGGGCGCTGTCGCTCAACAGATAGGCGATGCGTTCGTCCGGGTGCGCCGGGTCCACCGGCACGTAGCCGGCACCGGCCTTGAGCACCGCCAACAGCCCCACCAGAGTGTCCAGGCCGCGACGGGCGACCACTGCCACGCGGTCGTCCGGGCGCACGCCAAGCGCGATCAGGCGGTGGGCCAGGCCGTTGGCCTGGCCGTTCAACTGGGCATAGCTCAGCGCTTCATCCCCCATGCGGGCGGCGATGGCCTCGGCAGCGCCAACGGCCTGGGCCTCGATCCGCCCATGCAGGGTCTGCGCCGGCGCGAACGCCATGGCGCTGGCATTGAAGGTGTCGAGCAAGGTTTCACGCTCGTCCCCGCTCACCAGCGGCACCGCGTCGATAACGCATTGCTCGTCGCTGACCAACGCCTGCAACAAGGCCTCGAAATACCGGCCGTAACGGCGAACGCTGGCCTCGTCGAACAGCGCGGTGGCGTAGTCCAGGGTGCCGACCAGCACATCGCCGTACTCGCCCAGGTTCAGGGACAGGTCGAACTTGGCCACCTGGCTGCTCTGCTCCACCACCGACAGCGTCAGGCCATCCAGCGCTGGCAGCGTGCTTTCCCCGGCCAGCCAGTTGAGGGTGGTCTGGAACAACGGCGAATGCGCCAGGCTGCGTGCCGGTGCCACGCTCTCGACCACCTGTTCGAACGGCAGGTCCTGATGATCCTGCGCTTCCAGCACACGGCTGCGCACCTGGGCCAGCAGGGCTTCGCCGGTGGGCGCCGCAGACAGGTCGAGGCGAATCGCCAGGGTGTTGACGAACAGGCCGATCAGCGGCTCGAGCTCGACCCGGCTGCGCCCGGCGATCGGGCTGCCGACCACCACATCGGCCTGGCCCGACAAGCGCGCCAGCAAGGCGGCCCAGGCCGCCATCAGGGTCATATACAGCGTGACACCCTGACGCTGCGCCAGGGCACGCAGGTTGGCGGTCAGCGCGGCGTCCAGGCGCAGCGCCAGGCTTGCACCTGCGAAATCCTGCTGCGCCGGGCGGGGCCGGTCGGTGGGCAGGCTCAGCAGCGTGGGCGCGCCATCCAGTGCCTGACGCCAGTAGGCGGCCTGGCGCTGCAGGCGTTCGCCGCTCAGCCAGCTCTGTTGCCAGGCTGCGAAATCGGCGTACTGGATCGCCAGTGGTGACAGCGGGTCGGCCTTGCCACGCTGCATCGCCGGGTACAGGGCCAGCAGCTCACGGGTCAGAACGCCCATCGACCAACCGTCGGCAACGATATGGTGCAGGGTCAGCGACAGCACGTGGTGGTCCTCGCCCAGACACAGCAGGCGCGAACGCAGCGCAGGCTCTTGACT
The DNA here is from genome assembly GCF_013408425.1 of Pseudomonas flavescens. NCBI lineage: Bacteria > Pseudomonadati > Pseudomonadota > Gammaproteobacteria > Pseudomonadales > Pseudomonadaceae > Phytopseudomonas > Phytopseudomonas flavescens. Next base: position 1,835,711 of record NZ_JACBYV010000001.1, read on the forward strand.
CAGGTCGAAGGGTTCGACGGCCAGCACTGCGAGCCGTCCGTGCAGCGCCTGCGGCCTGTCACGCAGGTCTTCCTGCGGCAGTTGCGCCGCACTGGCCACGAAGGCCACTTCGGCGCCCTGATCGCTGGGCACGAAACGACTGCGCAGGGTTTCATGCCGCTCGACGATCCGCTCCAGGCTGCGCTGCAGCGCCGTCACGTCGAGTGGCCCACGCAGCTCCAGGGCCATGGGAATGTTATAGGCCTGGTTGCCGCCTTCCATCTGGGTCAGGAACCACAGGCGCTGCTGGGCGAACGACAGCGCAGCTCGCTGGCCCCGTGGCAGCGCACGGATGACCTCGACCTCGAGCACCTGCTGGTTCGACAGCGCAGCCGCCACCGCCGCCAGTTCGCCCAGGGCGAACAGCTCGCCCAGCGGCAGCTCCAGGCCCAGTTGCTGACGCACCTGGGAAACCATGCGCATCGCCAGCAGCGAGTGCCCTCCCAGTTCGAAGAAGTGGTCGTGGCGCCCGACTCGCTCGACCTGCAGCACTTCGGCCCAGATCGCTGCCAGGGCCTGCTCCATGTCCCCCTGCGGTGCCTCGTAGACGAGCCCGAACAGGGTCGCGTGATCGGGCTTGGGCAGCGCCCGTTGATCGAGCTTGCCATTGGCGGTCAGCGGCAGCGTCTTCAGCTCCACGCATGCAGACGGCACCATGTAGTCCGGCAGCTGGGTCTGCAACTGCGCACGCATCTGCTGCGCGGTCTCGATCTCGCCCGCACCGCCGGCGGTGAAGTACGCCACCAGGCGCACCTGCCCCGGCTCATCCTCACGGGCCAGAACCACGGCATCGCGTACCCCGGGCAGGCGCTGCAGGGCATTGGCGATCTCGCCCAGCTCGATGCGGAAACCGCGGATCTTCACCTGATCGTCGTTGCGCCCCAGGCACTCCAGCTGGCCGTCCTCCAGCCAGCGCCCCAGGTCGCCGGTTCGATACATCATCGCCCCTGGCTGGTCACTGAACGGGTCGGCGACGAACTTCTCTTCGGTGAGACTCGCGCGGTTCAGGTAGCCCATGGCCACGCCATCGCCACCGATATACAGCTCACCGACCACCCCCAGTGGTGCCAGGCGCTGCCGCGCGTCCAGTACGTAGAGGCGCGTGTTGCCGATCGGTCGGCCGATCGGCAGGGCTTCCATGCCTGCGTCGACCGCCCGCACTTCGTGGACAGTCGCGAAGGTGGTGGTTTCGGTCGGGCCATAGGCGTTGAACAGACGGGTGTTCGGCGCATGGGCCAGCAAAGTGCGGAAGGTCGCCGGGCTGGCCCGCTCGCCCCCGGACAACAACACGCGCAGCTCGGCCAGAGCCTGCGGCAGCAGCTGCGCGTACTGGTTGAACAGTGCGGTGGTGAGGAACAGCACGCTGACCCCGCCCTGGCGCAGCGCCGTGGCGAAGCGCTGAGGATCGACCAGGGTCGCATGGTCGATGACGAACACTTGCCCACCGTTGAGCAGCGCGCCCCATACCTCCAGGGTCGCGGCATCGAACGCAGGGTTGGACGCCAGGGCGAAGCAGTCGCGATCACTGAACTCGGCGTAGCCATTGTTCACCACGAGACGCACGATGCCCCGGTGCCCTACCCGTACGCCCTTGGGCAGCCCGGTGGAGCCCGAGGTGTACATCACATAGGCCGGCGAATCCGCCGCCAGGGGCAGGTCGAGGTTGTGTACCGCGGTGGGATCGAGGGTCAGCTCGTCCAGGTCGATACGCCTGACCGCCGCCGCCACCGGCAGCGCGCGTTGCGTCAGCAGGCACACGGCGGCGCAATCATCGAGCATGTAGCTGTGCCGCTCGGCGGGCGCATTGACGTCCAGCGGCACATAGGTCGCCGCGCACTTGCCGATGGCCAACTGAGCGATCACCAGGTCGGCGGAGCGCGGCAGCAGGATGCCAACGTGGTCGCCGGGCCTGATGCCCTGCCCGTGCAGATGATGCGCCAGCGCATTGGCACGTGCGTTCAACTGCGCATAGGTGAGCGAGTGGCTGCCATCCACCACCGCCACGGCTTGCGGATGCAGGGCGCTGCGCTGCTCGAACAGCTGGTGCACCGGCTGGTCGCGCGGGTAGTCGAGGCAGGTGTCGTTGAAGGTCGCCAGCAGGCGCTCACGCTCGCCCGGCGGAATGATCGCCCCTGCCAGGACATGCTGCGGATGCTGCTCCAGCGTCCTCGCCAGCTCGCCCAGAGACTGCTGCAGATACGCGCAGATGCGCTGCGCATCCAGCCCACCCTGAGTTCGAGCGGTCAGGGTGAAGCCATCGCCATGGTCATCGACGCTCATGGTCAACGGATAGTTGCTGTGCTCTTCGGCCTGCAGAACCTCGATGCCCTGCCACGCTTCCCGCGCGCTCGCGTCGCTCTGCGCCGCGCTGCTGTGGCGGAAGTTCAGCAGCGTGCTGAACAATGGCGTGCCCGCAGGCAGCGCACTGCAGCGCTGGGCCAGCGCCAGTTGCGCCTGCTCATGGGCCAGCAGCGCGCTCAGGCGCTGGTGGGTATCAAGCACCGCGTCGCGGGCATCCGACTTGCCCAGGTCGATACGCAGCGGCAGGGTATTGATGAACACGCCCATGGCCCGCTCGGCGCCCTCGCCGCCGAGCATTCGGCCAAGCAGCACGGTGCCGAACACCACCTGCTCACGCCCGGAGAGCTGCCCGAGCACCTCGGCCCAGGCCAGGTGCATCAGGCTCGCGACACTGACGTTCAACTGGCGTGCCTGCCCGCGCAGGCGCAGAGCCAGCTCAGGGTCGAGCGGCAAGGCCGCCATGCCAGGGGCCTGAACGCTGCGCGACGGGGTCATGCCATAAGGCAGGCTGGGTTCGTCGATGTCGCCCAACTGCTCACGGAAGAACGCCTCGTGGGCCTGCTCGTCGGGCCCTTGCAGTACCTGAGCGATGTAGTTGCGATAGGGAACCGGCTCGGCGAGCTGCGCCTGCTCGCCGAGCAGCATGGCCTGCACTTCCTGACCCAGCACCTCGAGGCCGATGTGATCCATGATCGCGTGATGAAAACGCAGCACGGCGACGATCTTGCCATTGGCCCGGTCCCGGGCGTGGGCCAGATGGAGCAGCGGTGCCTGGGTCAGGTCGAGGGTTGCGCAGTCGTCCAGTGAGGCCAGAGGAACCTCGCTGATCGGCAGACTGGCATGGCGCCAGACCACTTGCACAGGGGTCTGCAGGGCCTCCCAGTGCAAGGCGCTGCGCAGGATGTCATGACGGTCGATGACCCGCTGCAACGCCTGGCAGAAAGCGTCCAGGCGCTCGCCACCGACGAAGGCGAAGCGCGCTTCCAGCAGATAGGGATCGGCATCGCCGGCCGCCAACTGATGGTGATAGAGAATGCCGGCCTGCAGCGGCCCCAGCGGGTAGATATCCTGGACATTGGCCGCGCCACCCGCTACGCGGGCGACGATGCGCTCGATGTCCGACGGGGCGAGGCTGACCAGTGACAGCAGGTCGGGGGTGATCTGCGTGCAGCCCGCCGCGATCAGGTTGGCCGGCACCGGTTGGCGATCCTGGCGCACCACGCTGCGCGCCAGCACCGCAAGGGTCGGTTGGGCGAACAGTGCACCCACATCGACGCAGAGCCCGGCGCGGCGCATGTGCGCCACCAGGCTGACGGCCAGCAGCGAGTGCCCGCCCAGTTCGAAGAAATTGTCCTGCCGCCCGACACGCGGCACGTTGAGCAACTCGGCCCACACGCGCGCCAGCCAGGTTTCGATGTCCCCTTGCGGCGCCTCGTAGGTGCGCGCGAGCACGGCGCTGTCGTCCGGTACTGGCAAGGCCGCGCGGTCGAGCTTGCCGTTGGGCGTCAGCGGCAAGCTGTCCAGCGCGACATAGGCGGCGGGCACCATGTAATCCGGCAGGCCGCCCAGCATATGGTTGCGCAAGGCATCGATGCCCGGCCGCGGTCCCGCTTCGCAGCTGAACCAGGCCACCAGACGGTCGCCACGCAGCAGCACCGCCGCTTCGCGTACGGCCGGGTGTTCGAGCAAGCGGGCCTCGATCTCGCCAAGTTCGATGCGCAGACCATGCAGCTTGACCTGGAAATCGCTGCGACCGACGAACAGCAGGTTGCCGTCCGCGCCCTGGCGCACCAGGTCGCCACTGCGATAAAGGCGGTCACCCGCCACGAACGGGCTGGCGATGAAGCGTTCGGCCTGTACGGCAGGCAGGTTCAGGTAGCCACGCGCCACGCCGGCACCGCCGATGTGCAACTGGCCGACCACGCCCTGCGGGACCGGCTGGTCCCAGGCGTCCAGCACGTAGAGCCGGGTGTTGCTGATCGGCCGCCCGATCGGCAGCGTTTCGTCGGGCACCGGCTGCCCGGGGTGCAGGGTCCAGACGCTGCAGTCCACCGTGGTTTCCGTGGGTCCGTAGACGTTGTGCAGGCGCGCCATGGGCAGGCGTTGACGGACCTGGGCGGCCAGCGCGGCGGTCAGTTCGCCGCCCCCGCAGACGATATCGGTCAACGAGGTACAGGTGTGGCAGTCGGCTGCAGCCAGGAACTGCTGCAACAAGGCGGGTACGAACTGCACGACGCTGACCTGCCGCTGGCGAATCACTTCCACCAGGTAATCGGCATCGCGCTGCCCACCGGGCCGCGCCAGCACCAGGCGCAGCCCGGCGCACAGCGGCCAGAACAGCTCCCAGACCGACGCGTCGAAGCTGACCGGGGTCTTGTGCAGCAGCGCGCCCGACGGGACAGGTGGACATAGCCGCGAACTCCACTGCACCAGGTTGCACAGGTTGCGCTGCTCGACCATCACGCCCTTGGGCGTGCCGGTCGAGCCCGAGGTGTAGATGACGTAAGCCAGGTCGCTGGCCCCGGCCGTGTCCAGCTGCGGGTCGGCGAGGGAGTGTTCCGCCCAGATGCAGGCATCCAGGTCGATCAACGGCGTCGTACCGCCGGCAAAGCGTTCACGGGTGGTGCCATCGACCAGCAGCGCCAGGGCATCGCTGTCCTCGAGCATGTAGGCCAGACGTTCGTGCGGATAGCCAGGGTCCAGCGGCACGTAAGCGCCACCGGCCTTGAGAATGGCCAGCAAGCCGACGACCAGTTGCGCCCCGCGCTCCACGCAGATCGCCACGCGGCTGTCGGCACTCACCCCTTGCTCGATCAGGTAATGGGCCAGGCGGTTGGCTTGTTCATTGAGCTGCCGGTAGCTCAACTGCCGGGCATCGACGTCCAGCGCGATGGCCTCCGGGGTGCGTGCGACCTGCGCCTCGAACAGCGTCGGCAGGCGCTCTGCCCCCTGCGCGGCGGTCTCGCTGGCATCGAGCTCGAACAGCAGGCGCTGGCGCTCCTGCGCGCCCAGCATCTCGATGCGTTCGGGCAGCGCGCGGGCGTCGTCGGCCATGCCGCGCAGCACCTGCTTGAGATAACCGGCGTAACGCTCGACGGTCGCCGGGTCGAACAGTGCCGTGGCGTAGTCGAGCATGCAGGTGAAGCCCTCGGCGCTTTCGCTGACGCTCAGGGTCAGATCGAACTTGGCGAAGGTTGGTTGCTCACCCAGCGCTTCGAGTTGCAGGTCACCCAGGCGCAGCGGCGCGCCATGGCTCCCGTCCCAGGCCAGCGAAGCCTGGAACAGCGGGCTGTGGGCCAGGCTGCGCACGGGCCGCAGGTGCTCCACGACCTGCTCGAAAGGCAGGTCCTGATTGGCCTGGGCCTCGATGATGCGGTTCTTCACCCGGCCCAGCAACGTGGCCACATCCGGCTCACCGCTGGTGTCCACGCGCACGGCCAGGGTATTGACGAACAGGCCGATCAGCCCTTCGATCTCGGCACGGCGACGGTTGGCCACCGGCATACCGATCACCACCTCGCCCTGGCCGGACAACCGCGCCAGCAGTACCGCCCAGGCGGCCATGAACAGCATGAAGGGGGTCACGCCCTGGCGCTGGCTGCAGGCGCGCAGGTCGGCGCACAGCTGGGGATCGAGCTGCAGGGGCACGGTGGCCCCGCGATAATCCTGGCGTTCCGGCCGCGGCCGGTCGGTCGGCAGGGTCAACAGCATGGGCGCACCCTCGAGGGTACGCTGCCAGTACCCGGCCTGCGCACTCAGACTCTGTGCGTCCAGCCACTGGCGTTGCCACAGGGCGTAATCGCCGTACTGCAGCGCGAGCGCCGGCAGCGGATCGGCCTCGCCCTGGCTGAACGCCTGGTACAGGGCACTCAGCTCAGCGGTCAGCACGCCCAGCGACCAACCGTCGGCGACGATGTGATGCAGGGTCAGCAGCAGGATGTGGCGGTCTTCTTCCAGGCACAACAAGCGCCCGCGAATCGGCAGATCATGCTGCAGGTCGAAGGGTTGCCCGGCTTCGTCGCGGATCACCTCACGTATGGCCTGCATGTCCTGATCACGCATGTCCTGCCAGCAGATATCCGGTCGCACGCTGTCGGGGGCCACCTGAACCCGGGCTTCGCCGTCGTGCTCGACGAACAGGCTGCGCAGTGCCTCGTGACGCGCGACGATACGCTCCAGAGCGAGGCGCAGCGCACGGCTGTCCAGCGGGCCGTTGAGGGCAAGGCCCAGCGGAATGTTGTAAGCGCTGCTGGCATCCGTCATCTGCGCCATGAACCAGATGCGTTGCTGCGCGGCGGACAACGGCAGCGGCCCGCTGCGGGCGCCGGCCTCGATGGCCGGCAGATGGTCGGGGGTCGCCCCCTCCAGGCACTGAGCGACCGCGGCCAGGCTGCTGTCGGCGAACAGGTCGGCCAGGGTCAGAACCCGCTGCAGTCGCTGGGCCACCTGGGCCACCATGCGCATGGCCAGCAACGAATGGCCACCCAGTTCGAAGAAATGGTCGTGCCGCCCTACCCGCTCGACCTGCAGCAACTCGCACCAGATCGCCGCCAGGGTGGTTTCCAGTTCGCCCTGGGGTGCTTCGAAAGTGCGCTCCGGCAATGCCTCGCGATCCGGTGCCGGCAGCGCCCGGCGATCGACCTTGCCATTGGCCGTCAGCGGCCAGGCCTCCAGGCGCACGAAGGCACCCGGCACCATGTAGCCTGGCAGCCGCGCCAGCAAGACACTACGCAGACCGCTGGCCGACAGCGTCTGCGACCCCGTGAAATACGCCACCAGACGTGGCTGGCCGGGCGCGTCTTCGCGGGCCAGCACCAGGGCCTCTTCGACTCCCGCCACCTGCCCCAGCTGGCTCTCGATCTCGCCCAGTTCGATACGCATGCCGCGGATCTTCACCTGGTCATCGTTGCGCCCCAGGTAATCCAGCGTGCCGTCGGCATTCCAACGCGCCAGGTCACCGCTGCGGTACATGCGCGCGCCAGGCTGGGCGACGAAGGGGTCGTCGAGGAAGCGTTCGGCGGTCAACTCCGCGCGGTTCAGGTAACCCCGCGCCACCCCTTCGCCGCCGATGTACAGCTCGCCCGCCACCCCACTGGGCACCAGTTGCCGGTGCTCGTCGAGCAGGTACAGGCGCGTGTTGGCGATCGGTTTGCCGATGTCCAGGCGGCCTTCGGGCCACAGGCGCCCGGAGCTGGCCACCACCGTGGCCTCGGTGGGCCCGTAGTTGTTGACCACCGCGAAGCCGGGGTCACGGGGGAACTGGCGCAGCCGGTCACCGCCGATCAGCAGGGTGCGCAGCGTCGGGTGACGCAGCTCGCGACTGAACGCGTACTCGGCCACCGGGGTGGGCAGGAAGGCCACCTGCAGTGGCTGCGCCTGCCACCAGTCGAGCAAGGCGTCGAGCTGTTCGTTGCCGATGTGCGCTGGCGGCAGGTGCAGGGTCGCCCCGGCGCACAGCGCTGGCCAGACTTCCCAGGCCATGGCGTCAAAGCCGAAGCCGGCGACGCTGGCGGTGTGGCTGCCAACCTTCAGGTCGAAGGCCTGGCAATGCCAGTCCACCAGGTTGTTGAGGCTCTGGTGCTCGACCATCACGCCTTTCGGCTGGCCAGTGGAGCCGGAGGTGTAGATCACGTAGGCCAGGTGACGGGCATTCAGCCCCGGCACCTGCGGGTTGTCCTCGCGGGCGCTCCAGCTCGGCTGGTCGAGCAGTACGACAGGAGTCTCCAGTGCTGGCAGACGCTCGATCAGACCCTGCTGGCTGAGCACCGCCACGGGGGCGCTGTCGCTCAACAGGTAGGCGATGCGTTCGTCCGGGTGCGCCGGGTCCACCGGCACGTATCCGGCACCGGCCTTGAGCACCGCCAGCAGCCCCACCAGGGTGTCCAGGCCGCGACGGGCGACCACTGCCACGCGGTCGTCCGGGCGCACGCCGAGCGCGATCAGGCGATGGGCCAGGCCGTTGGCCTGAGCGTTCAACTCGGCATAGCTCAGCGCCTGCTCGCCAACCGCGGCGGCGACGGCGCCTGGCCTTTCAAGCGCCTGGCGTTCGATGCGCCAGTGCACCGTGTGCAGGCTTTCATAGGGGCTGCGCGAGCCGGCGAAGTGCTGCAGCAGCTGGATGCGCTCGTCGTCCGGCAGGATATCGACCCGCTCGAAACAAGCGGCTGGCGCCTGCTCCAGCGCATCGAGCATCTGCTCCATGGCCCGCTGCAGGTAGCGGCAAGTTCGCAGCGGGTCGACACCCGCTGCCGTCTGCGCGGTAAATGCAAACGCCTCGCCCAAGTCGTCGACGCTCATGACCACGGGGTAGTTGCTGCGCTCTCTGGCCTGCAGCACTTCGATGCCTTGCCACAGTTCGCCACTGCCGTGCTCGGGCGAACTGTGGCGGTAGTTGAGCAGTGCATTGAACAGCGGTGTCGGCGCAGCCACGCCGCTGCAACGTTGCGCCAGGGCCAGCGGTGCATGCTCGTGACGCATCAGTGTGGTCAGCCGCTGATGCGTGGTGCGTATCGCCGAGGACACCTCCTGGGCCTCCAGGCTCAGGCACAATGGCAGGGTGTTGATGAAGATGCCCAAGGCTCGCTCGGTGGCCTCGGCACCCAGCAACCGCCCCATCAGCACGGTACCGAAGACCACCCGCTGACGACCGGTCAGCCCTGCAAGGACGTGTGCCCAACCGAGGTGGAACAGGCTGGCGACACTCACCCCGAGGGTGCGCGCCTGTGCGCGCAGGCGCAGGCAAAAAGCCGGGTCCAGGGTGATGCTGTGCTCGCTGGCATGCTCACCGTCCCCACTGAGGTCTTGCAGGTCGTAGGCCAGGGTCGGCTCCACTACGTCGCCGAGCATGCCGCGGAAGAACGCCTCGTGCTCGGCCTCGCTGACGCCCAGCAACGCTTGCCCCACGTAGTTGCGAAACGGCACCGGCGTGCCCAGCGTCGCTCCCTGGCCGAGCAGGCAGGCATGGATTTCCTGACGCACCACCTCCAGCGCGCTGTGGTCCAGAGCGATGTGGTGATACAGCAGGCTGGCGCGTACCCGGCCATCGTCGGCGCCGCCGCAGACCAGACGCAACAGCGGCGCCTGGCCCAGATCCAGCCCCGGCTGTTCGGCGTCGGGGCTGTCCGCCCGGTTGTCGATGTTCAGCCGGGCGCTGCGCCAGACCACCTGCACCGGCTGTTCCAGTCCCTGCCAGTGCACCGAGCTGCGCAGAATGTCGTGCCGATCGATGACTGCCTGCAAGGCCTGGACGAAGGCGTCCAGACGCTGCTGGTCGGCCAGGGCGAAATCCACGCGCATCACATAGGGATCGCGGCCGCTGGCGCTGACGTGGTGGTACAGAATGCCCTCCTGCAAGGGCGCCAGGGGGTAGATGTCCTGCACGTTGGCGGCGCCGCCAGGGATCAGGTCGGTTAGGCGCTCGATGGCGGCCTGATCGAGGTCCACCAGGGTCAGCATCTCGGGCGTGATGCGTGTGCAGCCGACAGCGATGCCATTGGCAGGCAGCGTCGGCATGCCGCGCCTGCCATGGGTGTACAGGCCCTGTTCGAGCAGCTCGATGAGCGCTGTCTTGTGCGAGCGCAGGTGATCGACCAGGCCATTGTCGCTGAGCGCGCGGCGATTGCCCTGCACGGCCAGTTGCCCATCCTTGACGGCCAGCTGGATGTCCAGTGCCTTGAGTGTCGCCAGAAGCTCGTTGATGCTCACAGGATAATCTCCATGCTCTCTGTGATGGCGGCATAACCGGCCAGTGTCGGTTGTTCGAACAAGGCGCGGACGTCGGCCTCGATACCTTCCTGCCGCAAGCGTGCGGTCAGGCTGATGGCCAGCAGCGAGTGACCACCGAGCTCGAAGAAGTTGTCATGGCGGCTCACTGCCTCCACGCCCAGCAGTTCGCGCCAGAGGTCGGCCAGCAGTTGTTCCATCTCGCCTTGCGGTGCTTCGTGGATACGTGCCGGCAGGGCCTCACTGCCGGGGGCCGGCAGGGCCTGGCGGTCCAGTTTGCCGTTGGGGCTCAGTGGCAGGCCCTGCAGGTGCAGGTAGAAGGCCGGCAACATGTAGTCCGGCAGATGGCTGCGCAGGGCCTCGCGCAGCACCTCGGCGCGGGTTGGCGTGCCCGTGTAGTAGGCCACCAGCCGCTGCCCGCCCGGGCCATCGTCGCGCACCATGACCACGGCGTGCTCGACACCGGGGCACTGCGCAAGCGCCGCCTGGATCTCGCCCAGCTCGATGCGCAGGCCATGCAGCTTGACCTGATCGTCGTTGCGACCGAGGAACTCCAGATTGCCGTCGGCGTGCTGGCGTACCTGGTCACCACTGCGGTACAGGCGCTCACCCGGCACGAACGGGCTGGCGATGAAGCGCTCGGCCTGAGCCAGTGGCAGGTTGCGGTAGCCACGGGTAACCCCCGCGCCGCCGATATGCAACTGGCCGACCACGCCTAGGGGCACCGGCTGGTCCCAGGCATCGAGCACATACAGACGGGTATTGGCCACCGGTCGGCCGATCGGCAGGAAGCTGCCGGGTACCGGCTGCTCCGCTGCCAGGGTCCAGATGCTGCAGTCAACGGTGGTTTCCGTCGGGCCGTAAACGTTGTGCAGGCGTACCCGAGGCAGGCGCTGGCGCAGCAAGCTGGCCAGCGCCGGAGTCAGCTCGCCGCCGCCGCAGACGATATCGGTGAGGCTGTCGCAGGCTGCGCTTTGTGGCAGGTCGAGGAACTGCTGCAACAGCACGGGTACGAACTGCACCACACTGACGCGCCACTCGCTGATCATCCGCGCCAGATAGGCCGGATCGCGCTGCCCATCCGGGCGGGCCAGCAGCAACGGCACCCCGCTGCACAACGGCCAGAACAGCTCCCAGACCGAGGCATCGAAGCTGATCGGTGTCTTGTGCAACACGCGACTGTCCGCCCCCTGCGGGAACAGCTGGGCGCTCCAGTGCACCAGGTTCACCACGTTGCGATGCTCGACCATCACCCCCTTGGGCCGGCCTGTGGAGCCGGAGGTGTAGATAACGTAGGCCAGGTTGCCCGGCTGCAGGGCCTCGATCCGCGGATCGTGCAGCCGCTCTCCGAGCGCGTCGAGGGCATCGATATCTACCTGCGGCACGCCCTGACATTCGAGAAGATGCCGAGTGCCTGCCTGGCCCAGCAGCGCAGCGGGCGCGCTGTCTTCGAGCATGTACTGCAAGCGCTCGCGAGGATAGCTCGGGTCGAGCGGTACGTAGGCGCCACCGGCCTTGAGGATCGCCAGCAGGCCGACGACCAGCGACACACCGCGTTCCACGCACACCGCCACGCGGTCATCGGGCTGCACACCCAGGTCGACAAGATGGTGAGCCAGGCGGTTGGCGCGCTCGTTGAGCTGCCGGTAGCTCACCTGCTCCTGCTCGCAGAGCACGGCCATCGCGTGCGGCGTGCGACGGGCCTGCTCCTCGAACAGCGTATGCAGCGTCTTGTGCTGATCGAACGGCAATACCGAGTCGTTGAGATCAACTAGCAAACGTTTGCGTTCCTGGGCAGGCAGAACCTGCAAGCGGTGCAGCGACAGCTCCGGCTGGCTTTCAAGGGCATTGACCAGCCCTTCCAGCACTTCGAGCAGCTGGTCGCAGACCCGTCGCGCTCCGACCGTTTGCGGGGCGGTGACGCCCACGCGCAAGCGCTCGCCGAGGTCGTCGACATTCAGGCTCAGCGGGTAGTTGGTGTGATTGTCGCTGTCGAGGATTTCCAGACCACGCCACGCGTCGTGCTGGGCATCCTGGCGGGCCTGGCCAGCCGCATGACGGTAGTTGAGGATCGCACTGAACAGCGGCAGTTGGGCGGACACCGCACTGCAGCGCTGCGCCTGGGCCAACGAAGCGTGCTCATGGGCCTGCAACCGGGCGAGACGCGCATGGGTGGCACGCGCGCCTTCGCGCACGCCGATGCCGTCGAGGTCGACGCGTAGCGGCAGGGTATTGATGAACATGCCCAGCCCGCGGTCAGCGCCCTCACCGCCCTGCAGGCGCCCAAGCAGCACCGTACCGAACACCACCTGTCCATTGCCAGTGGCCGCGCCCAGAACACGGGCCCAGGCGAGGTGCAACAGGCTGGCGAGGCTGACCCCCAACTGCCGCGCCTGGCTGCGCAGGCGCCGCACCAGCACGTCGGGCAGGCGCTGCCAGGCTTCCTCCAGAGGCTGCTCGCCACGCTGTACGTCGTGCAGCTCGAACGGCAGCGTCGGCTCCTCGATGGTGCCCAACTGCTCACGGAAGTAGGCCTCGTGTTCCGCCTCGCTCATGCCCAGCCGCGCATGTGCCACGTAATTGCGATAAGGCACGGCCGGCTGCGTCGGCATCGGATCACCGCGCAGGTGGGCGAGCATCTCGTCGCGCATCACGTCAAGGGCGGTGGCATCCAGCACGATGTGGTGGAACAACAGGGTGGCCGACAGCCCCTCCTCACCTGGTCGCTGGCTGAATTCCAGACGCAGCAGCGGCGCCTGGGTCAGGTCCATGCGTGCCGGGGCAGCGAGGCTGCCCGGAACCCGCGACGCGACTTCCTCGACACGCAGTTCGGCGTGACGCCAGACCACCTGCTGAGGCGTGGTCAGGCCGTCCCAGACCACGGCGGTACGCAGGCTGTCGTGACGTGCGATCACCTTGCGCAAGGCATCGACGACCGTCTCCAGACGCTCTCGGCTGTCGACGTTCATATGCAGGTGCAGCAGATAGGGGTCGGCCTGCTCGCCCGTCAGGTGATGATAGAGAATGCCCTCCTGAAGCGGCGCCAACGGATAGATTTCCTGCACATTGGCGGCACCACCAGGCACGCCGGCGACGATGCGATCGAGCGTCGCCTGGTCGAGCTCGGTCAGGCTCAGCAGCTCCGGAGTGATGCGCGTGCAGCCCTCCGGCACCCGGTTGGCCGGCACCTGTACCTCGCGGCCACGGCCGACCGAGGCCGCCAGCGCGGCGACGGTAGGCTGGCCGAGGAGCACGCGCACATCGACGGGCAGGCCGGCGCTACGCAGGCGTTCGACCAGGGTTACGGCGAGCAGCGAATGGCCGCCGAGTTCGAAGAAGTTGTCTTGCCGACCGACCTTCTCCACACCCAGGACCTGCGCCCAGAGTTCGGCGATGCGCTCCTCCACCTCGTTCTGCGGTGCCTCGTAGGCACGGCTGACCAGTTCTTCGCGGCCCGGATCGGGCAGCGCCCGACGGTCGAGCTTGCCATGCGCGGTCAGCGGCAAGGCATCCAGGCGGGTGAACAGCAACGGCACCATGTGCGCTGGCAAACGCGCTTTCAGCGCTTCGCGCAGGGTCTCGCCGGCAACTTCGGTAGCGCTGGTGAACCAGGCCAACAGGCGCTGCTCGCGCACCAGCACCACGGCGTCCTGCACACCTTCCAAGCTAACCAGCGCGGCCTCGATTTCACCCGGTTCGATACGCATGCCCCGGATTTTCACCTGGTCGTCGTTGCGCCCCAGGTAGTCCAGCGTGCCATCCTGATTCCAGCGCACCAGGTCACCACTGCGGTACATACGCCCGCCGGAGCTGGCACTGAACGGGTCCGCCAGGAAGCGCGCCTCGGTCATCTGCGCGGCGTTCAGGTAGCCGCGCGCAACACCCGCGCCTGCGATGTACAACTCACCGGCCACGCCCTCGGGCACCGGCTGGCGGTGCTCGTCCAGCACGTAGACCCAGGTGTTGGCGATCGCCCGGCCGATATGCAGCGGCCCGCCCGGCAGCAGCACGCCGGAAGTGGCGACCACCGTGGTCTCGGTCGGGCCGTAGTTGTTGACCACTGCAAAACCGGGCTCACGGTCGAACTGACGCAGGCGATCACCTCCGACCAGCAAGGTGCGCAGCGTCGGGTGCTGACGCGTACGGCGCAACGCCTGCTCCGCCACCGGGGTTGGCAGGAAGCTGACCTGCAGCGGCTGCTCCAGCCACCAGTCGAGCAGTTCATCGACATTTTCATTGCCTACCCGGGCTGGCGGCAGGTGCAGCACCGCACCGCTGCACAGGGCTGGCCAGACCTCCCAGGCCATGGCATCGAAGCCGAAGCCGGCCACACTGCTGGTGTGGCTGCCTGCGGTCAACGCGAAGGCCTGGGCATGCCAGTGCACCAGATTTTCCAAGGTGTGGTGCTCGACCATCACGCCCTTCGGCTGGCCGGTGGAGCCGGAGGTGTAGATCACGTAGGCGAGGTTGTTCGAGTCCAGGCCAGGCACTCGAGGATTACTCTCGCGGGCCTGCCGCCAAGCGGGCGAATCGATGTTCAGTCGCGGCCGGTCGGCGGCCAGCGCATCGGTCGACGCCTCGGTCAGCACTACGCGAGGGTCGCTGTCGGCGAGCAGATAGGCGATCCGTTGAGCCGGATACGCCGGGTCCACCGGCACGTAAGCGGCACCGGCCTTGAGCACCGCCAGCATGGCGACCACGCGCTGCACGCCACGCTGCAAGCACAGCGCGACACGCTGCTCGGGCGCGATACCGAGGTCGATCAGATGGTGGGCCAGGCGGTTGGCCTGGGCATTCAGCTCGGCGTAGCTGAGCACCTGTCCCGCCTGGATGAGCGCGGGTGCGTCGGGGTGCTGAACCGCCTGCGCCTCGACCAGAGCCTGCACCGCGACATGCCGTGGAAAAGGCTGCGCGGTCGTACGCCAGCCATCCAGAAGCCGTCGGCGCTCGTCGGCGCTCAGCATGGGCAGTTGCTGCAGACCGATCGCCGGAGCCGATGCCAGGGCCTCGACCAACTGCTCCAGGCTGTGCTCCACCCAGCCCACGATGCGCTGAGCGCCCAGGCCTTGCTGGGCCAGCACGTGCAGGTCGAAACCTTCGCCGAGATCGTCCACGCTCAGCGTCAGCGGGTAGTTGCTGCGCACGTCCCCGCCCAGCACCCTGACGCCCTGCCAGAGGCCCTTGCCTTCACGGGGTTTCACCGCCGCGCTGTGACGGTAATTGAGCAAGGCGCTGAACAGCGGCGTACCGCCCGGCACGCCGCTGCAACGCTGAGCAAGCACCAGTGAGGCATGCTCGTGGGCGATCAGTGCCGACAGCCGAGCGTGCACGGACCGTACCGCGCTACGTGTATCGAGCGCCGTTTCGACGCGCAGCGGTAAGGTGTTGATGAACACGCCCAGCGCCCGGTCGGAGCCCTCCGCCCCCATGCGCCCCAGCAGCACGGTGCCGAACACCACGTCGTCGCGCCTGGCCAGCGTGCTCAGCACCCGGGCCCAGGCCACGTGCAGCAGGCTCGCCGCGCTCACACCGGCACGCCTGGCCTGCTCGCGCAGGCGCTGGGCGAGTTGGCCGCCCAGCGCACGTCGGCTCTCTTCGATGGCACTGCCGTCCGCGGCGACTTCCTGCAGGCCGAAGGGCAGCGTCGGCTCGTCGACAGCGCCGAGCATGTCGCTGAAGAACGCGGCGTGCCGCGCATCGTCACTGGCCAGGCGCACCTGAGCCACGTAGTCGCGGTAAGGCACGGGCGGCGCCAGCTCGGCCTGGCGCCCCTCCAGCAAGGCGGCCATTTCGCGGCTGACGGTTTCCATCGCGCTGTTGTCCAGCACCAGATGGTGGAACAGGATGATGGCGACGATTTCGTCGCTGCCCGGCTGCCGGGCATGCACCAGGCGAATCAGCGGGGCCTGGGCCAGGTCCAGGCGATGGTGACGGGCATCGAACTGGCTCTGCAGGCGCTCGAGGACGGACGCCTGGGTCTCGCCGGGGTCGAGGCTGATCGCTTGCACCGACAGCGGCGCCTGGCGCCAGACCACCTGATGCGGGGTCTCCAGGCCCTCCCAGACCAGCGAGGTGCGCAGGATGTCATGCCGGTCGATGACCTGCTGGAGCGCCGCCGCCCAGGCCTGCAAACGGGCCAGCGAGTCGAAGGTCAGGCGCCACTGCAGCAGGTAGGGATCGCCCTGCCCGGCACTCAGGTGATGGTAGACGATGCCCTCCTGCAAGGGCGTCAACGGGTAGATATCCTGGATATTGCCAGCGCCGCCCGGCACCCCGGCAACGATCCCGTCGATCTCGGCCTGGCTCAACCGGGTCAGGCTCAGCAGCTCCGGCGTGATGTGCGTGCAGCCCGCGGGGATGCGGTTGGCCGGTACGCTGAGCACCGCACTGCGCCGCTCGCTGCCGGCCAGCAAGGCCACCGTCGGATGGGTGAGCAAGGTGTGCACATCCGCGTCGAGGCCGGCGCCGCGCAGGCGCTTGACCAGCTCGATGGCCAGCAGCGAATGCCCGCCCAGCTCGAAGAAATTGTCCTGCCGACCCACCCGTTCGGTGCCCAGTACGTCGGCCCAGATCGCCGCCATACGGGTTTCCACGCCCCCCTGCGGCACCTCGTAGGCGCTGACGCCGAGGCTGGCGGTATCCGGATCGGGCAATGCCCGGCGATCGAGTTTGCCATGCCGGGTCAGCGGCCACTGCTCCAGGCGCATGAAGGCGCGGGGCACCATGTAACCCGGCAAGAGCCCGCGCAGCGCTTCGCGTAACGGGCCGATATCGACACGGGCCGACTCGGTGAACCAGGCCACCAGGTGTTCATCACGCACCATCACCACCGCATCCTTGACCCCCGGCCAGCTGGCAAGCGCCGCTTCGATCTCGCCAGGTTCGATGCGCATGCCGCGGATCTTGACCTGGTCATCGTTACGGCCCAGGTATTCCAGGGTGCCATCGGCACGCCAGCGCACCTGGTCACCGCTGCGGTACAGACGCGCACCGGGTACCGTGCTGAAGGGGTCGGCGATGAAGCGTTCGGCGGTCAGTTGCGGCCGGTTCAGGTAACCACGGGCGACCCCTGCCCCGCCGATGTACAGCTCACCGGACACACCGACGGGCACCGGCTGCAGGTGCGCATCCAGCACGTGGACCTGGGTGTTGCCGATCGGTCCGCCAATATGCAGAGACGCCCCGGCCTGCACCGCACCGGAGGTGGCGACCACGGTGGTTTCGGTAGGGCCGTAGTTGTTGATCACCTCGTAGCGACGCGCCTGGGTGAACTGGCGCAGGCGATCGCCGCCGATCAGCAGGCTGCGCAACGTCGGATGTTCCTGCGCATGGCCGAAGGCGTATTCCGCCACGGGTGTGGGCAAGAAGCTGACGTGCAGCGGCTGGGCACGCCACCAGTCCAGCAAGGCCTCGACATCGTCGCCGCCCTCCTGCACCGGTGCCAGATGCAGGGTGCCGCCAGCACACAGGGTCGGCCAGACTTCCCAGGCCATGGCGTCGAAACCGAACCCCGCCAGGCAGGAGGTCTGGGTGCCCGGTCGTACATCGAAGGCTGCGCAATGCCAGTCGACCAGGTTGGCGAGCATGCGGTGCTCCACCATCACGCCTTTGGGCTGGCCGGTCGACCCGGAGGTGTAGATGACATACGCCAGGTTGTCGCCGCCCAGCCCGCCGGCCGGCTCAGCGACGCGCCCCGGAGCCTGCAACGCCACGGCATCCAGCGCGACGATCGGCACCGCCAGGGGCGGTAAGCGTTCGACCAGTGCGGCCTGGGTCAACACCAGGGTTGGGCCACTGTCGGTGAGCAGATAGCCCAGACGCTCAGGAGGATGCGCGGGGTCGACCGGTACATAGGCGGCACCCGCCTTGAGCACCGCCAGCAGCCCCGCCAGGGTGTCCAGGCCGCGTTGGCAGACCACCGCCACACGGGTCTCGGGGCCGGCGCCGCAGTCGATCAGGTGCGCGGCCAGGGCATTGGCGCGCTGGTCGAGCTGCGCATACGTCAGGTGCTGGTCGAGGTGTACCGCTGCCAGGGCATCGGGGCGCTGACGCGCATGGTGCTCGATTCGCCGGTGAATCAACGGCTCGTCGACCGCCGCCATGCCGGTGTCGTTCCAGGTGGCCATGCGCTGGCTTTCGGCCGGGGTAGGCAGCACGAAATCGGCAATCGCCAGGGCCGGGTTTTCCAGCCCCTGCTCCAGCACCTGCAGCAGGCGCGCACCAATGGCCTGGGCGTCGTCGTGCAACAGCCAGGCACGGTTGTAGACTAGGTGCAGCCAGGTGTCGCCACTGTGCCGGTTGCTGCGCAGGTGCACCGCCAGAGGGGTGCTTTCGTGTCCGTTGGAGACCTTCAAGGTGCTGGCGCGGGCGTTGCCATAGCGGTAATCGTGATCCTCCTGCTCATAGGAAACCGATACCTCGAACAGCTGCGCGCGCTCTTCGCGGGACAGGCCAAGGGTGCGATGGAGTTCGCTCAGAGGGAAACGTTGATGGCGAAAATCGCGCTTGAGCCTATCGCGCACCTCGCTGATCAAGGTGGCGAAATCCTGTTGCGCAGGAGTGGCCAGGCGCACCGCACTGACCTGCGCGAAATGCCCCAGGGTGGCCTTGCTGCGTGCCCCGGTGCGATTGAGCAATGGAAGGCCCACCACCCACTCAGGGCGTTGTACGGTGCGGGTGAAATACACATGCAGTGTCGCGAGCAGAACGTGAAAGGCCGAGGCGCGGTGGCGCTGCGCAAGTGCCTGCATACGCCCATGCAGTGCGGCTGGCAGCGCCTGCACCCAGGTGTGCGAGGGTGTCTCGGCGCTCGCCGCACGACCCCGTTGGCGCGGGGCCAGCACGGGTTCCGGCAGGTCCTGATACTTGTCCAGCCAGTAGGCCTGGTCCTGCAGGAATCGGCCCGACTGGCGGTAACGCAAGTCGTCCTCGACGAAACGGCCGTAGCACAGGCCCTCGTCCTCGATACGGTCACCTTCGCACAGCGCGGTGTAGTGCTCGCCCAGCGCCTTGATCATCTGCCCGAAGCCCCAACCGTCGAGTATCAGGTGGTGGGCCTGGGTCACCAGCCAATGCTCCTGGTCAGCCAGGCGAATCAGACAGAAGGTGAACAGCGGGCCGTCATACAGCCGATAGGGACGTTGCATCTGCTCGTCGATCAGGCGCTCTGCCGCCGCGACGGGTTCGTGGCACTGGCTCAGGTCGTGCAGCGGCAGAGTAACGGGCATCGACGCGGCGAAGACCTGCATCGGCAGACCGTCGTCTCCCTCCCCGGGGACCATGACCGTGCGTAAAGCCGAGTGGGCGCTGACCAGGCGTTCCAGTGCCTGATGCAGCTTCGAGGCCTCGATGGGCCCGGTCAGCTTCACGTAACCGCCAATGTTGTAGAGGGGGGAGTCGCCGTGAGTGATCTGGTCGAGCCAGATGTCTCGTTGGGCAGCGCTCAGTGGGAGAGGATCGACGGCACGAACGGGCATGGCTCAAGGTCCTTCTTGGCAGAAATTTAAGTGCCATTAAACATTGCCGATTTTGCCGTGCATGACCCCTCAAACCGGGGCAAATGGAACAGTAATCATTTGTAACTGTTTGCCTGAAGGATTTACAAAACTGAACCTAGGCTGAACATCCTGGGGAGAGACCGGGGGGCCCGGTCTCAAGGGCTTAATTTCTGGAGGGTCGACCGATTGCCATGAACCGTGCAGTAGAGTTCGAAGAGGATAACGACCGACTCTTTT
The DNA here is from genome assembly GCF_013408425.1 of Pseudomonas flavescens. Classification (NCBI taxonomy): domain Bacteria; kingdom Pseudomonadati; phylum Pseudomonadota; class Gammaproteobacteria; order Pseudomonadales; family Pseudomonadaceae; genus Phytopseudomonas; species Phytopseudomonas flavescens. Next base: position 1,855,507 of record NZ_JACBYV010000001.1, read on the forward strand.
GTCGTAAGTTGGCCCGGGTGGTATCGAGTACCGGTTATCCGAACTTCGCTGATCAGTTGTTTGAACTGATTCAAGATCTGGTGCCGATTCACGGCCTCGAACTGAGCGAATGGACCCTGGATATTCCAAGTGCCACGATTCGAGAGATCAGCATTCTGGGCACTGCAGGGATAGCGCGTGAACGCGCGCGCTGCGCTGCGCTGGATCAGGGCCTGCTGCCCAGCATTCTGCACATGAACGATCCATTGCTCATTCAGCGCCGGCTGCCTTCGAGCAAGCTGCACCCGCTGTGCCCCGTTCACCAATGCAACCTGGTAGCAGGCAACGGTAACCTGCGGCGCATCATCTGTTTCTACCGCCAGTCGAGCTTGCGTACCTTCACCTTGCCAGAAATGTCGGCACTGAAAACCTTCTCTGAAACCTTGCTGTTTCTTCTCGAGCATCACTCGCGAAGCCTTGGGCGAGTCCGGCAGTCTGCCGCCAAGCAAAACAATCATGCTGGCTCGGTGGACAACGCCTTCTGCAAAAAACTCGAGTGGCAGGGCGTTCCGCTGTCTGCCCGCGAGCGGGAAGTCTGCGTTGGCCTTCTGTCAGGGATAACGGTACCTGAGCTGGCACGGCGGCTGGAGGTCAAGAACAGCTCGATAGAAAGCTACCTGAAACGCGCTGCCAGCAAGCTTGGCGTCAGGGGACGACACGGTCTGGCGCGCTGGATGGCCAATAGCTGAGGTCCAGAAAGACGACCTTCATCGCCTCGACGGGCACCTCGTCAGGCGCTCCACGATGGAATGCGCCAGGCACTCCGAGCACCGCCTGGCTCCGTATCATCCCTGCGCGAACCGCAGCCTTGCGATCCGAAGACCGGCTTTCTTGATAAACTGCCTCCCCGTTACGGCGTACCGGATCCGCCCCCTGTACCGGCCTGAGCGCCTTCGTTGACTCGCTGCGTGCCACTGGTGCAGGCGCTTAACAATGCCGGCTGAAAACGCTCAAAAATGGCCTTTTCAAGCACTATACAGACTCGAGCTAATGCCTCTAGAACCAGCCTCAAAGCCAGAAACCACGCTACCCAGCCTCTCCCGCCGCTTCTCCGTGGCGCCGATGATGGATTGGACGGATATTTGTAAAATATCTAATATTTTCAATTAATTAAATTTTTAAGCCTCGAAATTTAAGCATTTTTTTAGCACTGAACGCTTTTACACAGCTATCGGTGCTGTAAAGGATCGCTCATCCTTGACGAGGCGCTGCCTGTTTTCAGTAAAAAGACGGAGGCTCCGTACCTATTGGCATCAAAGGGAAAAGCCAGCCAAACGGATGCATCGCGCAGCCAATCGCCAGTTCCCGGACAAGCCAATGTCCCTCGACGATAGACTCAGCTCAAGTTCCATCAGCGGGCACGCTCTGGTATAGCGAAAGGCTTACACGGCGTTGTGTCGGTTGGCTCTGGTGACGACCCAAGCGGCGTCTTAATCTAAGCCCACCTTGGAGCACAGGACGTGCTCAGGGTCATGGATGATGTGACCACAGCCAGGATGGCGAGCCGACAGGATGTTGGCACTGGTCAGTAAAGGCCCGCTTCGGCGGGTTTTTTATTGCCTGAAGTAAAGTGCGGCAGTCTGAAGACTCCCCCATTTCACTCACCTTAAAGGCGTCATTACCCACCCCCCTACTTTTCCGTCTCGCTCACAACGCTGTAATCGTCGGCATTGAGCGGTTTTACGCCGCCAGCACGCGTGATGCCATATACGACGACTCCCACAAGCAGCAGCGCTCCCGCGCGAAGCCAAGTCTCCAGATCTTGTTGCGACATTAGCAGCAGGCACGAGGCAATGCCCAAAACCGGAACCCAGGTGGGCACACGAAAATGGTCGGTCGAAACCTTGTCACGTCTGAGAACCAGAACGGCGAGGTTGGTGCTGATGAAAACGAACAACAGCAGTAAAACGACTGTCTGCGCCAATGTCGCCAGCGAACCGGTGAGCGTGAGCGCGATGGCCACCAACGTCGTAATCACGATGGCCACGCCTGGTGTACGCCGTTTTGACAAGACATTGGCGAGAGCGCTTGGCAGCAGCCCTTGCTGGGCCATGCCATATGCCAGGCGGCTGGCCATGATCATCGTCAGCAGCGCGCCATTGGCTACGGCGATCAAAGCGATAAAGGCGAACAGTTGCGGTGGGATCCCGAGGCCCGAGGCTTTTACTACTTCCAACAGTGGCGCTGAGGAATTCACCATGTTTTCGACCGGCATCACCACCGCCGCGGCGATGGCGACGGCCATATAAATCGCCCCGGCAGCGATCAGCGCCCCGAACAGCGCACGGGGATACGTTTTACGCACATCGCGAATTTCTTCAGCGAGGTTGGCCGATGTTTCAAAGCCGACGAATGAGTAGAACGCTAGCAGCGCTGCAGCGAGCACCGCAAAAGCCGGACTGACCCCCGCTTTGAATTCGATGACTCGGCTGAAATCCGCTTCTCCAGTACGGAAAAACCAGGCAGCGGCGAATATGACCAGCAGCAGCCCTGACAGCTCAACCATGGTCATGACCACATTCGCCGACAACGACTCCTTGATACCCCGTGCATTGAGCAACGCGATAAAGATCAGAAATATCGTCGCGGCGATGTACGGCGAGATGTCGACGAAGGCCGCGAGATAGTCCCCCGCGAATGCCAGCGATAGCCCTGCCGCGCTAGTAACCGCAGCAGCAAGCATACAAAAGCCCACTAGGAAAGAAACCAGCGGAGACCTGTAAGCCTTGGCCGCGAATACAGCCGAGGCACCAGCATGTGGATACTTGGTCACCAGTTCTGCATAGGATCCAGCAGTCAGCAGCGCGAACCCCAGGGCGACCAGCAGTGCCACCCAGATCGCCCCACCTACCTCCCCAGCGATAGTGCCAACCAGGGCGTAAACACCAGCTCCCAGTACGTCGCCGAGAATGAACAGCATCAACATTGGTCCCGTCACGGCGCGCTTTAACGTGGAGGTGGGCTGTTTCTTCGGCACAGGCATGCTCGTTACCTTGTATGTCTGAATACGATTAGCTCCCGGCTTAGAAGCCTGGATCTTCTCGGCCACTTCTTTGCATCAGGGGCCAACTGCTTGAGCTCTGGCTCGCCAGAGGCGTCCAGGCCGAAATAAGTAGATGGTGCTGTGCGGCCAGATGCCACTGAGGATGGTGCACAACAGTCGCTCTAACCAAGCCACTCATCCTGCCAACGGCCGCCCTCAGTGCTCGCCATGGGCATTAGTCGGATCGTCAATCTGGAAAGCCCGGCCTTTCTGCCAAGCATCGGCTCCAGGATCAACTGCAGGTGTTTCGATATCGGCACGATCAAGGCGTTTTTGCTTACTGTCGATGCCAAAACGCTGATCGCGCTCGTCAACCATTTTGGGATCTGCCTGGCCGTCGGCAGTGAACCCCATCATCAACTGAGGTACGCCCAACGGCAGGCTCTTGTGCTGGTCGGTGTGCCAGGTATGCCAGGTTTTACCGTAGGTACGCACCAGCTTACGCATCAGCGCATGTTCCGCCGTCTGCGCAATGCCAGGTGCGATCAGTTGACCTGATTTCACCTCATGCACGTGGCTGTGCCACAGCGCCTTTTCCTTTTCGGGCAAGGTTTTGAACAGCTGTTCGCTGATGATGTATTCGACGCCCATGAGTTTGGCGTCCTCGACATTGCCATCGTAAATCACGCACTGAATCAACTCTTCGCTGAGTATTGAACAGTAATGATGCGCTTCCATCTGCGCGTCGGGTCGACCGCTGTAGAAATGGAATCCGTCCAGATAAGCGTTCAACGCAGCGACAGGCGGACGGGATTGCAGCAGTGCAGCACCAGCGTCAAGCAACTGCGTATCGACTTCGGTAGGCCTACCCTCAACGCCAACATTTGAGGGGCTCTCGCCGCCGGCGCAGGCGCTGAGTGCTAACGCTGCCAATAAGGGTTGCAGAACGCTGATGCGACTTTTCATCGGGGTCTCCTGTTACTTGAGGAACAAACTCTCTTTGGAGCGGCGCCTACTGGACACTCTGCGCTGGAGGAGTACGTTGATGAGTCAGCTCTCGCAGGTCACGAGCCATTTCCAGATGGTGTTTAAGCTTCGGCAGCACCTCCTTGGCCCAAGCGCTGAGCTCGGCATCCTCAGAGGCTGCAGCTTTTTCATAAAGCTCGATCGCCTGCTCGTGAGCTTCTACTTGATTGTTGGCGTAAGCATCATCAAAGCTCTCACCTTCACGCACCTGCAGAATCTTTGCTTTTGCCTGGTTCATCAGGTCGGCATCAGTAGAAATCTTTAGCTGTTTTTTCTCGGCCAGAGCCTTGAGCTCTTCATTCGCGCGGGTATGGTCATCAACCATGGTTTGCGCAAATTTCTTTACTTCGTCGCGGGTGCCCTTTTCGAGTGCCAGCTTGCCGGTCTCGATCTCAGCAATGCCTTTTGCCGAGGCCTCTTCGGCAAAATCTTCAGGAGTTATCTGGGAGGCGGCATGAGTGGCGTTGCTAAGCCCCAGCAACAAAGCCAAGGCTGTACCAAGCAATACAGCGGACTGTTTCATATCGAAATCTCCTATGGAGCGTTGGTTTGAGGATGTTCGTCTGCAAAATGATTTCCAACTAATCAAAAATGCAGCGATCTCGGTGGCTGAAAAGAGTTTCAGCATTCGAACTGCCATACCTTAGGGTCAATGCGAAATGACAAATGAGGGCGATCTGGGCATTAGGCTTCCTCTCTATTCGCCTGCTCTTAGTGGCAGCTAAACCTATGAGATGAAGAACGCTCTGAATGTTCTGGTCAAAATTTGGCTCTGCCGATAAGCGGTGTTTTGATATCGGAGTGCAATCATTTTTTGACCGCAAGACTATCGATATCTACCGTCCGTAAGATCGTGGAAACTGTCAGCTAACGCTAATGCTCTTAGCCTCACTACCGCTCGAGCATTTTCTATGAACTTCCAAATCAAGCAATTTGAATCTTCAGTCGCTCGCGATTACGTGATTCATACTCAGTCCAGCCCTAACGGCATGACTCTGCTTTGCAATGACCTCGTAGGCAACTTAGTCGGCTCAAGGATATTTACAGCAAGGCAGTTGAAGAACACTGCGCTGGTCAGCCTTGTGCTCACAGATCTCAGAACAACGCTATCCAGGAGCACTAATCAGACAGCTTTGCCAAGCAGCTAAAGCGTGTTTAGGCATTTCTAGCCAAGCGAAGGGTTGGCGTTGCCGTTTCGATTCGCATGACACCGATTTCATACCTGGAAAATCCCTGAACCTTCTTCCGTAGGCACTCCCTAAATACCAAGTGCATACGTTGCGCTTGGCACTACTGCCCTTAAAGCCCCCTTTGGGCTTACCGTCTGGAGATACAGGAAATGACTGACATCCATAAAGAAACCATCAAGATTCTCAACGACCTGATCGAGACTTCCAAAGATGGCGAGGCTGGCTTTAAAGACCTGGCCGAAAACACTAACAACGAACAGCTTCGCGGTGTCTTCACTAAGCGCGCCGCTGACACCTCCGGTGCTTCCGCCGAACTGCAAGCACTCGTGCGTACCCTTGGCGGTGACCCGGAAACTACTACCAGCGTGAGCGGTGACTTGCACCGTCGTTGGGTTGATCTGAAGTCTGCAATCACCGGTAAGGATGATGCTGCATTACTGAACGAAGCTGAGCGCGGTGAAGACGTAGCCAAGAAGAGCTACTCCAAGGCGTTGGAGAATAATGATCTGACTCCGGACGTGCGTGCAGTCATTCAACGACAGTACGACGGTGTGCTGCGCAACCACGATCAGATCAAAGCACTCCGCGATCAGGCCCGTGCTCAGAAGTAACTGATTCAGTAGCGAGAAAGCCCGGCCGCAGCGCCGGGTTTTTTACATGTCTTTGTAATAAGCTAACCTGCTTGATCTAACTTGTGATTTACGAACATGTCGACTTTCGATTAATTGCTTATCTACCTGTCTACCTGCGCCCCATCCCCGGAGTAGTCAGGCTGCGAAACTCAGCAACCATTACATTGATTACTGAGTTTCACAGCTATCAAAATCAGCGTTTTTGAATTCCCCCACGTTACCGTTTTGCTTGGGTATCCGGAGCTTCTGAACGAGCCAAAAACGCTTGGGTCAGTTCTGGTAAGTGCTGCTTCAGCCAGTCAGCCATTGCCTGCTCTTGAACCAAAATCTGCTCACAGACCCTGCGAGTCTCACCATCCCCCGCGGCTTTAGCGGCGGCGATCAGCACGGTGTAGGAAGCAATCTCGAGATTTTCAAACACATACCCGCTCATCGCACCTTTGATCACTTCATCACTCATCAGCGAGCCGCCAAGAGCTTGGCCAAACGCCGCGAGCTTGCCAGCTATATCTTTGACGGTTGATGGTTTTTCACCGAGGCGTTCCAAGCACCCTTCGAGCAACTCACGCTGCCCCACCGTTTCGCTTAAATGCTCCTCGATCCGAGCTTTAAGTTTGGGGTAATGCTCTAACCGAGACGCTTGGGCCTTCAACATTTTTTCAGCTTGCTGCTCCATCGCGTGCGCATCACGCAGCCAGTCCAAAAGGTTCTCAGCACGCGTAGCCATGACATTCACCTCATAAGTTTCTGAAGAGAAACTGTGTGATTACAGTCGCTCGGCAACCGTTCGCCGTAGGAGACGAACGGCACAGTTTTATTCCACTTAGCGAGTCAGCTGAACTTTTCCAAAAGCCAACTCCTCCATGTTTTCAACCAAGCAGGTGCTATGAACATAGGATGTTAAAACGCCACGATGAGGTGATAATAATGTTTGTTCACAATAAACGACTTCAATATACCGTAAGAGTCGCCGGCCCTAACCCAGGGCTGGCCAACCTCCTCCTCGAACAATTCGGTGGGGCGAATGGCGAATTGGCAGCCGCGATGCGCTACTTCACTCAAGGCCTCGCTGAAGATGATCCAGGCCGTAAGGATCTCCTGTTGGACATCGCAACAGAAGAACTCAGCCACCTGGAAATTATTGGCACGATTATCGGCATGCTCAACAAGGGTGCTAAGGGTCAACTCGCAGAAGGCGTTGAAAAGGAAGCGGAGCTGTACCGCTCACTGACGGGTGGCGGTAATGACTCTCACATTACCTCGCTACTCTACGGTGGTGGTCCAGCGTTGGTGAACTCAGCCGGCGTACCATGGACTGGTGCATATGTGGACTCTATTGGAGAGCCAACTTCTGATCTAAGATCCAATATCGCCGCGGAAGCCCGCGCGAAGATAGTCTATGAAAGGCTGATCAATGTCACGGATGACCCAGGTATCAAAGACGCACTTCAGTTCTTGATGTCTCGTGAGCTCGCCCACCAGAAGTCTTTCGAAAAAGCGCTGCACTCCATTCAGCCGAACTTCCCGCAAGGAAAGCTTCCAGGTTTGCCAGAATTCACTGACACGTACTTCAATTTGTCACAGGGCGAAGGCGACATGAAGGGGTCGTGGAATGATGGGGGGGACTGGATTTATATGGAAAGTCCTCAGCCAGCGGTCGACGGCGGTGACGGATCAGCTTCCGTTGAACTCTCATCCAAAGATCAGAAAACTCTCGAACAGATGAAAGAGAGAACGATGTCAGATCCAACCGCCAACCCGAAAACTGGGGTAGATCTTGGCTCTGGTGGTACGGTGAAGTAATGAATAAGGCCTGGAGACTTCTCCAGGCCTTTTTTCAATCATTTGTGAAACCCGAATATTTGCCGAGTAGTTCTAGCGCCATGCTGCACATACATTTTTCCTGATTGTAATGCGGACTTTACCATCGCGCACCACTCGCTTTTTTGCAGTTGGCAGCCAATTGCTTCGTACGCAATTAATCTCCAACTTGGCTGATGTTACCTATTCTGTCACTCGAATGAGGTTCGTCCATCCGCCGAGCGCAGTCATCTACTCAGATCAACAAAGCCCTTGCACAGTCCTGAATTCTCAGCGAATTCCATAGTCGTATCGCACGATGGATACCCGAACTTTATCTAGACTGGAACAGTTTATGAAGCTACCTGAGATCAGTACCTTTATAGCAAAGTGGCCCTCGCTAGGTTTGGCCCCCTCCTACGCCTGGCTGGTTTCTGAAGACTGCGAAAACCAAGTCTTAGCCTTGATGGCTGGCCTTGGAGCGGGTTACCGACGCCATGGAAACTGTGCCATACACGAGACTGCCGTTGTAGAGCAAGGGGCTGTACTGAAGGGCGCAATCATCATCGGTGAGGGATCATTTGTGGCGGCGGGAGCTTATCTGCGTGGCGGAGTTTACCTGGGAAACAACTGCATTGTTGGCCCTAGCTGCGAAGTCAAAAGCAGCTTCATGCTTGCTGGAAGCAAGCTTGCACATTTTAACTTTGTCGGCGATTCACTGATTGGCGAAAACGTAAATATTGAAGCAGGTGCAATCATTGCCAACTACCGTAACGAGTTGGATGGTGCGGATATTAAAATCCGTTATTTAGACAGCGTGATCGAGACGGGTGTCAAAAAATTCGGTGCTTTAGTAGGCGACCGCTGTAAAATTGGGGCAAATGCAGTGATTGCTCCCGGTGCGATACTGGCGCCTAACACACATGTTCCACGTCTGGGTTTGATTGACCAGTTTGGACACGATTAAGCAATTTCAATTGTAGTACTGGCCAGACTTAGTACCGTGAGTGCTGTTTGGCCATCATGGCTTGCGGATCGCGCATCGCTATTTGGCTACATCTGCCGCCGGCAGATCGGGGACGCCATCTGCAGCGCAGCCAAGTCTTGGCGAATCTGCAGAACAATCTTGGATATTGCTCGTGATGAGCCCAGTTCGGAGCGCTTCAGGCCCGCGACATTCAGCAGCACAGCCTCTGTAGCAGGATCCCGAATTTGAATCGTCACTGAATCATCAGGCGCTACGCTGCAGGTGCACTTCATCGGTAGGAACGCCGACTCAACAATTTGGCGAAATTCAAGCGGTGACATCATTCGTTAGGAGTCCTTTCCAAAAGTAGGGTTTTCTGTCGAGATCGTAGCAGTGGCAACAGCAAATGCAACGACGATTTGCAATCTGTACTCATTTGCATCCGACAGTCCAAAGCTGATCAAGTCGCGTCGTATAGCTCGGGCTGAGCATCTCTCGTTTCATCCCCCATTCAGGTTGTAGCTCTACACGTCCAGGACGTAGCGTTCCCCTGCCCCACTTTGCGTTGATCTCATCGAGTACGGCCATCACCCTCGTTGACTCAACGGGTTGTTGAGGTGCGAACAGGTCGCCCGTGATTTCGGTGCGCTGGCATAGATCAAGCAGCATTACCTCCGCCTTGCTGTACGAATACCCGGCGCGATACGCCTGCTCCAGCGCATGCATGGCGTAGTGAGTAATCATCCGCGTGTCGTCTGTCGCCCAGGGCAGCTGCACTGCAACACCCTTGGCGTACTTCGCCTCGTCAGGATTGTGCATGCCTGTGCGCACACCAACGCGGATCTGGCGGCACACGGACTGTTGCGCCCTCAGCTTCTCGCACGCGATTGCGGTATAGGTGGCCACGGCCTGGCGAATCGATTCGATGTCCTGCAGGCGCTTGCCAAACATTCTGCTCGAGCATATTTCCTGTTTAGGCGGCGCTGCCTCCTCAAGCTCCAGGCAAGGCGTGCCGCGCAGCTCGCGGGCAGTCTTCTCGATCACGACACTGAACTGCTTGCGTAACGTCCAGGCGTCGGCCTGAGCGAGATCCCATGCTGTGTTGATACCTTGGGCGTTGAGGTGCTCGGTCATGCGTTGGCCGACACCCCACACCTCGCTCACAGGCAGAACCCGCAGAACCTTGTCGCGCCGCACCGGATCGCGCAGGTCGACCACACCGCCGGTCTGCTTCTGCCACTTCTTTGCAGCGTGATTGGCCAGCTTTGCCAAGGTTTTCGTATTGGCGATGCCGACCCCAGTGGGTATGCCCGTCCATTTCAGGACGCGTGTGCGGATATCGCGGCCGAGCTGCTCGAGGTTTCCAGGCATCCCGGTCAGGTCAGCAAAGGCCTCATCGATGCTATAAACCTCCACAGCAGAGACCATGCCCTCTATCACAGCCATCACCCGCTCCGACATATCGCCGTACAACGCGTAGTTAGAACTGAAAGCCAAAATGCCATGCTCTCGCAACACCTTTTCCACCAGGTGGTACGGCTCACCCATTTTCACAAAGGGCTTGGCATCGGCAGACCTGGCGATCACGCAGCCGTCGTTGTTGCTGAGTACCACCAGCGGGACTCGCCGAAGATCGGGGCGGAATACACGCTCACAACTGCAATAGAACGAGTTGCAGTCAATCAGCGCGACGACAGGCTCAAGCATGACCGCGGAACATGCGCAGCCCACCTTTTACGACGCCCCACACCTCGAACTGCTCACCCTCAAGCACGTACCGCGGCGCATAAGCTGGATTCTCTGATCGGAGAATCACCTGGTTGCCTTCCCGGATGTAGGTCTTTACCAGTGGGTCGTTGTCGATCGCGCCGATTATGACGTCGCCGGAAACCGCTTCGAGCGAGCGATCGACGATCACCACATCATCATCGAATAGGCCGACGCCGATCATGCTGTCGCCCACGACACGTACGTAGTAGGACTGAGGCGCAAAGACGTTGAGAAGCTCATCCAGTGAGATCTTCTTCTCGATGTGATCTTGCGCGGGGCTCGGAAAGCCGGCAGGAACGCGGAAAGAAAAAAAGGGCAGCTCGATATCGGAGCTGCCCAGCGGGCCAAGAATAGCTGCGTTGCCCATGAGAGAGACCTGAAAGCATACTGTATGTATATACAGATACCAAATCAGTTAGCTCGCGGTCAAAGGATCATGATGGCCATCTGACGACCGGAGGGTTTTATGTGTGGACGATTCACCCAGTACCGAACCGTTGATGAGTACGCAAAGGCCCTGCAGCTCGGCCTGCTTGAGGGGGATTGGTCGAACCACCCCCTTGAGCGCTACAACGTTGCACCGCAGTCTCGGGTGATGGTTCTACACCAAAACGAACATGGGACGCATGCCCTGCCCGTTCGCTGGGGCTACGCGCCACACTGGGTAGACGGTAAGCGTCCGGCGGCGACCTGCGCCAGGATCGAGACAGCCAGCACGAGTAGGTTCTGGGGAGCGATCTGGAAAAAGGGCCGTGTGATAGTGCCCTCAGATGGTTGGTACGAATGGAAGAAGCACCCTACTGATAAAAAGCTGAAACAGCCCTACCTGATCCGGTTGAAGAGCAAGGAACCAATGTTCTTTGCAGCGATAGCCGACCTCCCCTCGACAGCGCATGAGGACGGTGGATTTGCCATGATCACAGCTGCGAGTGATGTGCGCATGGTCGACATCCACGACCGTCGGCCCGTTGTGCTTCGTCCTGATGTCGCGAGGGAATGGCTTGAGCATGGGCTACTGCCGGAGCTCGCAGAGGATTTGGCAAGACACCACGAGACGCCGGTCACTGAGTTCGAGTGGTTTCCGGTCGGCAAGGCAGTTGGCAACGTGAACAACCACGGCGTGGAGCTCACACAGGAGATCAGCAACCCGCTGCTTTAGCGCTGCTGAATTGTGTGAGTCGCGGGTGATCGCTAAGTGCGCTGCAGGCGCCTGTTCACAGGCGTTTGCCCTCCCTCCATCAGCCATTTTGCCAGCATCCGCTGGTCGCTACCTTCGAACCATGGATAGCAACGCCTCTTCCAATATCTGCATCACAACTTTTTATTTCGCATCCATCAAGGGGATAGGGAAATGGCTAATACCAACTCTGGCAACTTTGCAAATGATCGTGAACGAGCCTCTGCCGCGGGCAAAAAAGGTGGATCTAACAGCGGGGGTAACTTCGCCAATAATCGGGAGAAAGCCAGAGAGGCTGGGCGAAAAGGCGGTATGCACAGTCCTAAACGAAAGCCTGCGGAAACGCCGGATTAGATAAATATCAAGCCAGATGAAAGGTGCGAAATTTGCTTGTTTAGGACACATTGCATTCTGCATGGCAAATTCGCACCCACCCTTGCATCATGCAACATCGGCAACTCATAAAATCTGTTTATTTACTTATAAATCAATAGCTTGCACTGATTATATTTTTGGCATGCTCTCTGCTAAATAGGTGGTACATCACCAACCTTACAGAGGGAATCGGACATGGATCATGCCGCTCAATTTCTGACTGACAGCCTGCCTGGACATGACGTGAAAATCGCTAAGCGCCCCGACGGCAAGCTATTGGTGACGTTAAGCAGGAATGGTGAAGCGATTTTCATGAAAGCTGTTGAGCCACAGGCCGTTATTGTTGAGGAAGGGTTGAGGGGTCTACTGCGTGAAATCCAACGTGATCACAAGCTGGTGAGTGGCGAGGTCAGCTGGAAGGGAGCTGGAGCGCAATGGGTTCACCGCAGTCTTCCCACCTTTACTGGCGCGCCGATAAATCCGACGGCAGCTAAAACCATGTGGAAACGGCGTGAGGCTAACTCCTACAGATCATCAGCAGTCAGCTTCTGAGGACTACTGCTGGTGACCGATACTCGGCACTGCAATTTACCTGAACATTTCTCGATCCTGAGCCTTCTATCTCATATGCCCTTTCGGGCTCCTCTGAGAAGAAGGCTCAGTCGATGTTCACATCCATGTTGTTCCTCGCTTTCGCATTATTGATCATGATCACGGTCGGCTTTTGTTCTGGTATAGCGATTCTCCATCAAATGGATTGTGTAGTGGTCAACTGATCCCGGACACTGCGTTAAGTTTTTCCTCGGCTACGGCGGGCGGTAGGCCGCCGTTGAATTGATGTGGCCTTTGCCAGTTGTACCTCTGCATCAAAAATCGACCGATATCCTGCTGTGCCAGCGAAGCGCTCATGTAACCCACGCTCGGCAGCCATTCCGTTTTCAAGCTGCGAAATAGTCGTTCCATTGGCGCATTGTCGTGGCAATTTCCGCGTCGGCTCATGCTCTGTTTGAACCGGTAACGCCACAGTCGCTGGCGGAAACTTCTGCTGCCGTATTGGCTGCCCTGATCACTGTGGAACAGCACATTTTGAGGACGGCCACGCTGTTCGTAGGCCACGTCCAACGCCTTGATCACCAGGTCGGCATCAGGCTTTGACGAAAATGCCCAGCCCACTACGCGGCGAGCAAACAGATCGATCACCACTGCCACATAGTGCCAACGACCTTGGGCCCATACGTATGTGATGTCACCGCACCAGACCTCGTTCGGTGCCGATACGGTGAACTCGCGACCCAGCACGTTCGGGATATCCGGTCGTTCCACCGTCGCCTTTTTGTAAGCATGCGAGCCGGCTGTTTGCTGATCAATTTCATCTCACTCATCAGCTTGCGCACCTTGTATCGTCCAATTTCGATCCCGTCTTCGCGCATCATGAACATGATGCTTCGGCTACCCGCAGCACTGCGGCTTTGGGTAAATAGCTCGTTCACTCGGCTGCGCAGAAGCAACCGCTTAACGTCCGGAGATTGGCGCTTACGACAGTGCGCGTAGTAGCAGGAACGGGGGACTTCAAATACCGAGCACAACAGATCCACCGGCTCTTCGGCGCGGAGTAGATCAATCAACGCGAACGCTCGTGCTCCTCGGCCATCAAGAGCGCGGTGGCCTTTTTTAGAATCGACTTTTCCCGCTCCAGGCGATTGATCCGAGCTTCCAGTTCCTGAATTTTTTGCTGCTCGGGCGTCAGCGCTTTGCTGGCCGGGGTAATACCGTTTCGCTCCTCTTGGAGCTGGCTAACCCATCGGCGCAGGGCCGACTCAACGAGCCCAAGCGAACGGGCTGCTTCGATATGGCTGTAGCCTTGGTCGAGCACCAGGCAGGCTGCCTCGCGCTTGAACTCGGGCGTAAACGTACGACGTTGCTTGGTCATCAGACACCTCTCCTATGGCGAGCATTCTCGCCTTAAATGGGTGTCCGGGTTTAGTAGACCACCACAGACCGCACCCAGCCGAGGTCGTCGGTATCCAGGAAAGCATCGACGATTCTCAGATCCAGCAGTTCGTGCATGGAAAGGTGAAACCAAAGCTGACGTTCCGCTATGAAGAGCATCTTTACGAAGGCAAGACCATTGGCGCCATCATCATCCCTAAGCAGAAGCGCCCCTTCTACCTCGCAAACCCTTACGGCAAGCTTAAGAGCAATGTGGTTTATGTACGCCGGGGCAGTAGCACTGACGAGGCAGAGCCGGTCGAAATAATCGAAATGGCGAAGGAAGACAGCGGTCGCGGCAATCTGAAGGTTAGTCTGTCCGTTCTAGCACCAGAGAACACAAATTTGCCTAGGAGCTTCGCTCACACCTACTTGCAGCTCGTCGAGGATTTCCCGGACTTCGAAATGTCACGAAAGCCTCGCGGGCCCTTCGATCCGCCCGTATTTTCCAGCCTTGAGAGAGATAATGGTGATTTCTGGCGAGAGTACGCTGAGTACCTTCAAATGCAGGAAGCGCTTATCACTATGCGCTTCGCTTTGACCAATGAATCTGCTGTACAGCTATCCAAAGCAAAGATAGAGGTCTCAGTCGAAGCGCTGGACTCCCAGCCGATTAAAATGATCCCAGGCCGTAATTTACCCACACAGCCAAAGCCGACGTGGAACATTTCCAATATTGTCTCTGCGCAAGAGGCGCGGATCACGAATGAAGCGAACTTGGTGATGGATGAAAGCGACTATACCCCGGTGTGTCACATCCGGCTTGGGACTCTTCTACCGGGAGAGCAGGCCAAATCTGAGACGCTTGCTATCATCCCGGAGGCTTCAGGCAGGCTTAGGCTCAAGGTACGCATCCTCGGTGCAGAGCTAGCGGCTCCTATCGAACAAGAACACTTACTTGAAACCACCGGAGAAGTAAAAGCATTAGACTTCCCAGGGTTCCAAAAATATATGCAAATAAAATTGAATGAGCAAAAGTAATAATGCGCGAACTGGTTGCAGAATTGAATCGCAACCTTGCCTTAGCCCCCCCAAGAGCGTCGTCAATTGCGGATTCGAACCGCAATATGACTAAACCTCAATCAGGCGCCTTTGAAAGCTCTTTCGCTTTATCAAAGATACTATTCAAGATTTCCATTGAAGTCTTATCCTTTTTAACAATTATCTCAGAGAAATTACTCGACTTATCTTCGCTTTCCTCGATCAACCCTGCCAGAGGGCCCCATTGCTTTATCTGTTCTTGAAGCCGGTCATCAATACTATCCCGATATCCATCTGGGTATGCGGACTTTTCAACAGGGGGGAGATCGTCGAAGTACTCAAGAATACCTTTAAAGACCTCACGATTATCACCGCCCGGCTTCAACTTTGCAGCCAAAGCCGAAAAACGAGCCTCGTCTTGCATCCGTAGCTCGGCGGAAGCCGCGTAACGCTCAGCCATGGTAAAAGTACCTGAGTCATCGTAAACGACGGCACTCAAATCGTTGCGCTCCATCCCGGCAAAAGGATTAGATGCGCGCCCTGGCGGGGATTGATGCAAAGAAACTGCATAATCTAAAGATTTTTGTGCCATTTCCAAGCGCGCTGGATCATCTGTGTTAGGCAACATTGCTTCTTTGCTATAACTTTTGTTCGCTATGCTCTGACTAAATGAATACAGGTTATCCCAAGTGTTGGCATGCAGGCTTTTCAACTGACTTTTCGACATTGAAGACTGTCTTTCCGCAGCAGAGCTTTGGGCATAAAGCGCCTGGGCAGCACCGGAAATCGAAACATTCTCTCGCTGCGAGTTTACCGCCCCACCCGTTTCGGTTATCGACCCGGCCTGCACTTCTGACGTAGCCTTAGTCGGCACCGGTGACTTGGTGACGACCTCTGATTGTGAAGACTTAATGGAAATGTTCATTTTCACACCCAAAAGGCCGGACATAGGGCTAATCCGCTCTATCTGGCCATATTATTAAACGCTAGTATTAGCGGATCTCGAACTCGACCGTGTAATCAAACGGCAAAGAGGGAGTAATGGTCGTGAGTACCAATACTCGTTCCAGTTTTATTGAACGTGGGGACGCGAGTACGCGGATCGACAGTATGGGATGCAGCAAAGCGGCATTGCTTCGAGCCCGAGGTATAGACAAAACGCATGCCAGAAACGGTGTCAGCACCACTAGTGAGGATAAAAGTGCTTGTGCCTGACGGCAAAATTGAACCTGGTGCAGGAGAGACACTTCCCGAGAAGTACTCGTAGGTGAATTGAGCATCCGCCGTGGTGGAGTTTTTCACCTTAATTGTAACGCTAGTGCCTGCATGGGCGCCCGCAACCATTGATGCGGCGAGAGCGATGGAGCCAAAAAGCTTACTGATCTTCATGAAATTTCCCTATTGCAATTAATAATCGCCAAATCAATTCGGCGTTAGTTCTTCAATATCCAGATGGATATACGAATCACTGCATTTCCCTGACTACGAAATTGAAGAACATCATTATTAAAGCACAGAACTCAGAGCTTGCAAGCAGCTGGAACGTTGCGCCAGTGTCAAATAGGCAGCAGCTAGTTTGCCAAATGGCATAGATTGAATCGCCCCGGCTTTCCTAGACACTTTCCAAGCTCTGGAAATAGCGCTTTTCAAAATCCACTGGCGATAGCTGCATAGCGCTGCTGTGCCGGCGTTTAGGGTTATAAAACATCTCGATGTAATCGAACACATCAGCGCGTGCTTCTTCACGAGTGCCGTAGGTTTTCCGCCTGATGCGTTCGCGCTTCAGCAGTTGGAAAAAGCTCTCTGCCACGGCGTTGTCGTGACAGTTACCGCGCCGGCTCATGCTACTGATCAGGTTGTTGGCCTTGAGGAAACTTTGCCAGTCCAGACTGCTGAACTGACTGCCCTGGTCTGAGTGGATCATCACTTCCTGCTTGGGTTTGCGCCGCCACACAGCCATCAGTAAGGCATCAATTGCTAGATCGCTGCACATCCGTGGCTTCATCGACCAGCCAACCACCTGGCGTGAAAACAGATCCAGCACCACTGCCAAGTACAGCCAGCCTTCATAGGTGCGAATGTAGGTGATATCTGTGACCCAGACCTTATTGGGTTCTGCGACCTTGAACTGTCTCTCCAGGCGGTTGGGCGAGGCTACTGTCGGCTTGCCGCCATAACAGCCAGGGCGCCGACGATAACCAGTCTGCGAGCGCAGCTTCTCCAACCTCATCAGGCGGGCCACGCGGTGACGGCCACAAGACTCGCCCAGCTCACGCAGGTCGTCGTGGATCTTTCGGTAACCGTAGACACCACCACTTTCCAGCCACGCATGCTTGATCAACCCGAGCAGACGCTGATCTTGCTTGGCGCGTACGGAGTTAGGCTCGGATAGCCAAGCGTAGTAACCGCTGGGGTGCACTTTGAGGTTTTGGCAGAGACGCCGAACCGGATACTCCACCGACAGCTTGCTGATGAAGGCGTACTTCAGCCGGACTCCTTGGCAAAGTACGCGGCGGCCTTTTTTAGGATGTCTCGCTCTTCGGTCACTCGCTTGAGTTCAGCACGCAGACGACGCAGTTCGGCCTGCTGATCGTCCTCTTGCTGCCGCTTTTCCTGGGGCTTGCTGTAGCGCTTGATCCAGGCATACAGGCTGTGCACCGACATACCTAACCGCGCTGCCACTTCGGCTACAGGAAGGCCACGCTCGGTCACTTGCTTGACCGCTTCGATTTTGAATTCTTCGGGGTAACGCTGGTTGCTCATGGCACCTCCTAGTGGGCCTCATTATGAGGCTTGGAGGTGTCTACGAAACTAGGGGCGATTCAAGGGTCAACTCCCGCAACGCCCAAACATGCGTTTCTTCAACCCCCGCTGATTGCTTTAAAAAATTGGCATCGCCTCTTGAAACCCAGCGATCCGCACCTAAATTCGCCTTACACGATGCCGAAATCGGGTCGTGTGTAAATCACTTGGAGAAATCTCAGGAGATTACGCAATGGCTAATACCCTTTCGCTGGCCCCACTGTTCCGCCAGTCTGTAGGCTTTGATCGTTTTAACGACCTTTTCGAATCGGCGCTCCGTACTGAGACCGGGAATGCCTATCCGCCTCACAACGTCGAAAAGCATGGCGATGACGAATACCGAATTGTCATTGCTGCCGCTGGTTTGACCGAGGCTGATATGGATATTCAAGTCGAGAAAGGCGTTTTAACCGTCGCCGGCGGTAAGCGCGAAAGCGATACGAATGTGACCTACCTCTATCAGGGAATCGCACAGAGGGCGTTCCAGTTGTCTTTCCGCCTGGCCGATCACATCGAAGTCCAGGGCGCGTCACTTAGCAACGGATTGCTCAGCGTGAACCTGCTGCGTGTTGTACCGGAGGACGCCAAGCCTCGGCGCATCGAGATTGCTGATGCGACCAAGCCAGAGCTCAAAGCAGTAAGCTCGCAGTAAGACAGTAAAGAGGCGCTCCTAGGAGCGCCTCTTTCATCAGGCAAAGGCTGTAACTAATCAGCTCGTAGCAGGGGCAGTCTGCATGGTCTAGATTGCTATTTACCGATTGATCAGAGATGCATCGTGGATAATCCGAAGATTCAAGCTTTCGCCAGCAGGTACGCAGCTGCGCTTATCAATAGCGCACCGCCGAGTGAGGCAGATCTGTCACATGAGGGGTTCTCCCATGATGAGCGCGAGGCCGTTTACCGGGTGCTCAACCAGATCCGCGAGCGACTAATTACCGAGGCCAAGGTTCTGGAATCGCTTTAAGCGACCAACCGTGGCACAGGCTTGTGCTCTATATCAAACTCTACCCGCGAGTCGCTGGAGAGAATACGCAAAAGCGGTTCTCCCAAAGTGATGACGTCTCCCACTGTGCACGAGCATGTTCTAGTTCGTGAATGCCTTTTGCGATCAGCGCGGCTCATACTGCGTCGGATCGTTGAATATGCGTTTCTCTGTCTGAAATGAATCAGCTCGGCTGCATCAACCGGCCGGAGATGACACGCCATATACGCTCCCTGCCAGCTCTAACACCCGATGATTCCTATCAGATAATATTTACCGATAGGGGCACAAGCGTGTCGGCGTACGACTCAAATACAAAAAAATTCAAGCGGTTTGCTGCTAGCCTCTCGGTAGCATTGGCAATGTCTTTTCGACTATCCGGTTGTCCGCACGTTCTACGTCACCGGGCATTAAAACTAATCTATAAATAATCTCAGGCTGATATCAGCCATGCATCAAGATGATGGCAAAACGTTTTATAGCGTGGAGCTTTGATAGCCACTCGGCAGCCAACTGGGGAATCGACTTGCAACATCAGAAATCTTGGACGATATTTTTATGACGATAACGCATCCCTTGATACTCAGATGCCTATCAAAACATCATGTAACCAGAATGTAGCAGCATGATAATTAATGCGTGCTAGTCCGGATTAGAGGTAATAGTAAAATGATGTCTATTTTAGAGCAGAGACAAATAATTGAATCCGCTTTTTTGCCTCTGCATTGCCATTGCAAAATTGATGCGAATGACTCCGTAACAATCGAAATAAAGGATTCACATTCGGGCCAGGTTCAGTTGATTGTTGCTGGTCTGAAGCGAAGCAACCTGGACTCTTCAAGATCGATATCGCAATTGGTTCTGGAGGTGAGACAGCATTTGCAGGAGGGCTCCCACGCCAACAAACGGACAACAGCTTAAACGCACGAGCCATTTTAAAGCCACTACCCACGACAGGTGATTAAAATGAACAATGAGCACATGCAGGAATTCTGGGCCAAGCATCGCGTTCAGGTGCTTGCAAAAGCACTTTCGATAACCCCGGAGGATGTGGACATGTGGGTAATAAGCGATTATCCAGAAAACCAAGACGGCGGCTCGGGATATGGACACATCGTGGAGTTCTCGGACGATGCACCACCAGCGCTGCTCGAAAGAGTTGGCGGCTCTCCGGTAAGAATCGAATCACTTGCCTATAATCAAGGGCTCGAAGGTGCTTGAGAAAAGCTGGCAGTCGGAAGACCAAACCTGAGTAAACTGTTTTTCTCCATAGGAGGCGGACGCTCAGGTTAAAAACCTCGAGCAGCCTATGCCAGATCACTGCGAGACAGCAAACGATTACATAATTAATTATGTACACACCAATTCACCGCATCTGCCGACATCTCTAAACAATCGATGTCGTGGATAAGCCCCGCTCTCAACGCCTCTGTTGCATTGAAAATCTGCGGTGAAGCCTTAAGGTATTCACTGACATCTAACGGTTCCCTGTTGCAGCTGGTACGCTCGCTGACAATCCGCGCATACAGATCAAGGTCGTAATCCAAACTCATGGCGTATTCCGACATCCTCGCATGATCGACCGAGCCATTTAAGTTCCAATGGAATGGATGAAAGAGAAATTTGCTGTATTCGCAGGCGGTGCGTCGCTCGCCAGCGAGAAAAATGATATTGCCCATCGACTCTACCGTACCTAGGTTGTGCGTGCGGACGACAACCGGCAACGATATCAGAAAGTTATAGAGCGAGAATCCGTAACTGCACTCTCCTCCCATAGTTGCTATCTTTATGACCAGTTCATCTGCGCCTTGTTGTATCGCCTGGGAGCAGCGGTCAATGAATTTACCGCAAGTGGCGGAATTAATGGGGGCCGTGAAATGAATAACGTGGCTGACCATATCTAATTTCCTACGCCATATGGAATCCGTTGCAACGGTGTGGGCTGCGGTAGCTCTCTAGAATAAATACCATCTCATATAGACAAAGGCCTGCATCAGCAGGCCTTTGCATATAACCGCGCATTAACGATTGGTGCCCCCGTGGCTAATCTGGCCACCTTTGCGACCGGCTTCGGATGCCTTTTCGCGGTCATTAGCGAAATTACCTCCGCTGTTTTGCCCGCCCTTGTGGCCTGCCTCGGATGCTTTTTCACGATTATTGGCAAAATTACCAGGATTTGTATTTTTGGTAGTCATTTTCTATCTCCAAATAAGTTTGTATTTTGTAAAGCAACTGCCTTACAGAGATTAAGAAACAGGCACACTCCATTAGTTCTACATTTAGTAACGACTGTCGACGAATGGCTAGCTTAATATCACGCCAATATCATTAATGGGATAGATAGTTAAAATATGCGTCGACCTCACCTATAAAATCAAGCCACTTTGATATCACCGTATTAAGTTTAAAACTTAGTCAACATTTCCACTCTTTCGCAACCATGAGAAATAACAAAGTTAAAGCTGGCCCGGGCCACTAGATGGTCTGCGCCATTTTTTAGTCGCCATAAATTCATGCATGCAATTTGCAATTGATTATTGCCAGAATAGTGCAACCTGCAAATATCAAAATGATTTCAACCTGCGCGGGACAACGCCATAGCAAGCCGAATTAATGGCATGAGATATGCTTCGAGAGCTGTCGCAACACTGCAAAATTAACGAGCTTTAAAGCTCCGAAACAGGAGAAGTCCGTTGAACATCTATCACGCCATGCCCGGAGAGCGGGGTTGGGAATTGATAAAGCAGGGCGCTACCCGTCCATCAAAACGCGCTCAATCGCGTGATGAGTTGGTAGAGACAATTTCTGAATTCATGATAAACAGACCGGGAGTAGTCAAGTTCTATTACGAGGATGGATCCTTGCAAGAAGAACGTACCTACTCACCCACGAATACAACCGAGTTCAGAAAAGCAGGCAACCGCCCGATAGTCCGTTCAGCCCTTTCCTGAGCATCCGCAATTTCGCCCGCGCGCTCTGCGGAACATCGAGACTATCTCTAAGCCTCGCGCTCCTTCGTCTACGCCGAAGGAGCACGGTATGGGTCATTCCGCCCTCTTTTTCTCCGTCATCACGTCGATCAGCACTTGCTCCAGCGTCTCGATGGATATTGGCTTGCTGATGTGAGCATTGAAGCCTGCTTCCAAAGCCGTTTCGATATCGCTCGACCCGCCATAGCCCGTAAGCGCTACTGCGGCAGTGTTCATATGCAGAGGCAGTTTTCGCACGTGCCGTAAAAGCTCATGCCCATCCATCCCAGGCATACCGATGTCAGAAAGAATCAGGTCGAATTCCTGTACTTCCAATAGGCCAAGGGCGGTGCTGCCATCATGCGCGATCGTGACAGAGGCGCCTTCCATCACCAGGAGTTCTTCCATGATCATGCAGATATCCTCCGAGTCGTCGACGAGCAAAATGCTTAAACCGGAAAAGTGTCCGCCAGCCTCGCTCGTGCTCACCACAGCTTCATCGTCTTTCTGATAAAGCGGTAGCCAGACACTGAAGGTCGCCCCAAGCCCTACGCCCGGCGAGCTGACCTCGATCTTTCCTTGGTGCGCATCCACCAGCTCCTTGACCAAAGCCAAGCCGATGCCTAACCCGTTCTTGCGCACAGAGCGACGGTGATCGCTAACCTGCCCGAACAACTCGAATATCTTTGGCAATGATTCAGCGGCAATCCCCTCACCTTGATCGCGGACAGTTAGCTTCAGATAGTCCTCGTCCTGGCTTAGCCCCACATGCAGCACGCCGCCGTTCTCACTGAACTTCAAAGCGTTGTTCAGCAGATTCCAGATTATCTGCTCCACACGTATCGGGTCTGCGTCTGCAACCAGGGGGTCGCTGCCCGCTGCCGGCATCTGCATCGTAATAGCGATGTCCCGGTCAGTGGCTTCGGCCTGCAAGACACCGACAATTTCTTCGATGCACGGCTGCAAACTCACAGGAGCAAGGTTCAATTTGAACTTACCGGTGTTGATACGCGACAGATCAAGCAGGTCATCAATGATGCGCGCCTGGCTGCGTACCGAGCCAAGAATTGTATGAACAGCCCTGGCCGCAATGGCCTGCGTCTTGACTACCGACAGGCGCGACATCAGCTCGGCGTTTAGCTGAATCAAGTTCAGCGGGTGCTTCAGCTCGTGGGACATCATGGCGAAGAACTCATCTTTGAGCCTGTCATTCGCCTGGTTCTGCACCAGAAGGCTCTCCTGCTCCGCTTCATGGTGCTTCTTGTCGGTGATATCGCGGCCGATCTTCGCATAGCCATGCAAACCGCCGTTGGACAAGGACGTCAGGACGCTGCTGCAAAAGAACTGGGTGCCATCCTTGCGCACATGCCAGCGGTCATCTTCTGCCCTGCCCGCCTCCAATGCCGTACTCAACTCTTTTTCAAATATACCCGCCGCGCGGTCTTCATCACTATGAATAAGCCCAGCGGAGCGACCGATCATTTCCGCCTCGGCATAGCCATAAAGCCGCTCAGCACCCAGGTTCCACCCCGTCACATGACCTTTCGAATCCATGGTGATGATGCTGTAATCTTGGGTCGTTTCCGCAGCCAGACGAAGCCGCTCCTCTCCCTCTTTGACCCGATCCTCGGCAAGCCGCCGTTCGGTAATGTCAATGAAGGTAAGTACCGCCCCATCTATGATGTTTTCCGTGGTGCGGTACGGGAGCATGCGCGCGATGTACCAACGCTGCCCCGAGCTCGCGACTTCACGTTCGATGAGGCGCAGCGATTCGAATGCTGTCGAGGCATCATCGGCCATGTCGGCGTAGTCGAGGCGATGAGTGATATCGAGTAGCGAGCGGCCGACATCCGAGTTGATGATGCTGAATATCTCGGAGGCACGAGGCGTGAAGGACTTTATGCGCATGTTGCGGTCGACAAAGACGGTAGCAATATCCGTGGAAGCAATGAAGTTCTGCAGATCGTCATTGATCTGGCCGGTCTCTTCGACCTTGGACTTGAGCTCCTGATTGACGGTGATCAATTCCTCATTGATCGACTGCAACTCCTCCTTGCTGGTTTCCAGCTCCTCGGTCGTTGATCTCAGTTCCTCGTTGATGGCCTGCAGTTCTTCGTTGGACGCCTTGAGCTCTTCTGTGGAGGTTTCAGCCTGCTCAATGGTTGATTGAAGCTGCTCCTTGGTGCTCTGCAGCTCTCTCTCCAACTGCGACAACACGCTGTCCTTGCCCTCTTTTGGCGAAGAGGCTGCATCCGCGCTCATGGTTTCTTCGACTTCGTCGAACAGAACCAGAGCGAAGTCGGCGTCCATGTCGCGAAAGGGTCGGGCAATCATGTTGATGTAATAACTGCGCTCGTCACGCTGATGCCGTACCCGACGCGCCTCCACACTCTTGCCCGTGTGGAATGCCTGGAACAGTGCTGTACGCAGCTCCAAGCGCAGCGATGGGTGAATCAAGGAGAGCAAGTTATGAGAAGGCTCACCGCCCACATAACGTAAAAAGCGCCCCGCCTGATCGGACATGTGCACGATGTCCGATTCGTGATTGACGATTACACTCGGCGGCGCATATTGCTCAAGCACGCGCTGATGTAGATCGGCGAAGGAAATTTTCCGGCGCTCGGGAGATGCGGTTTGGCTGGTACGCACCGACGCCGTGTTTGCTTCGAAGGGTAACGGTGAACTGGGACGAATCTGGGCAGCGCCGGCCTTGGCACGGTAGATACGGTTTTTCTTGTCGACAGGTGTGAACAGCTCAAGACAGATATCGGCCGACTCGGAACTGCCGAGGAACAGATACCCACCTGGCAACAGGGCGAAATGGAACATCTGTAGGATCTGCGCCTGAACATCACGGTCGAGATAGATGAGCAAGTTCCGGCAAGAAATCAGATGCAGCTTGGAAAAGGGGGGGTCACGCAACAGGCTATGCATGGCGAACAACACGCGCTCGCGTATCTCCTTCTTGACCCGATAGCGCGACTGCTCCTTTGTAAAATACTGGCGCAAACGCGCTGGCGAAATATCTGGAAGCACCGACTCTGGGTACAGTCCAGTACGGCCAGTGGCAATGGAATGCTCATCGATGTCAGTAGCGAAAACCTGATAGGTACAATCGCGCTGGCTGTATGCGATCTGATCCGCCAGCAACATGGACAATGAGTACGCCTCTTCCCCCGATGAGCAGCCGGCACTCCAGACCCTGACAGCTTCACTTTCGGACGGAATGTCGAAAAGACGTGGGATGATGTCGCGCTCAAGCGTTTCGAAAGCTTCGCGATCACGGAAGAAGTTGGTCACCCCAATCAGCATGTCGTCGAGTAGCTTCTTCGACTCTTCGGTGTGCTCCTGTAAAAATGTACGGTACGCCGGTAGGTCATTGACGCGGTTGACCTGCATCCGTCGCTCAATTCGCCGCAAGACCGTTGCCCGTTTGTAATGCTTGAAGTCATGGCCGGTACGCGTGCGCAGGAGCGTGAGGATTTCTTTCAGAGCAGCCTCGGCAGCGTTCGCCTGCTCGGGATCTTGAATACGCTGATGAGGGGTTGGAATGTCTACATCCGCGGGTAGCTGGATGTTCCGCATGGTGTCCCACAGCTCTATTAACTTCTGCGGAATTTCAATCACGGGGAGGGTGAAGTCGACCTGGCCTGTTGCAATGGCGCTGCGCGGCATATCGTCGTATTCAGCGTCGCCCGGCGACTGGGCAATGGTTACCCCGCCCTGCTCTTTGACGCGAGATAGCCCCGATGAACCGTCGCTACCGCTACCGGTCAGGATCACGCTGATGGCCCGCTCCTGATGTGCATCGGCCAGCGTACGCATGAACAAGTCGATCGCAATATTGCGAGGCTGATTTTCGGGCATATCCGTTACCCGTAAATAACCATCGTTCATGGTCAATTGTTTGCCAGGTGAAATCAGATAAATGCAGTTGGGTTCGATGGGCACCGGCTTGCTCACCTGACGAACTTTCATCTTGGTGGCTTTCTGCAGGATGCTGTCGGCGTTGCTTTCGTGGGTGGGAGACAGGTGCATGACCACCACGAACGCCATGCCATTGTTGCTTGGCATGTGTTCGAACAACCGCAATAAAGCGCTCAGCCCTCCTGCTGATGCGCCCAGCCCGACGACTGGAAATCTCAAGTGGCTCGGTTCAACCGGTGTAGAGGGAGTTCCAGCATTACGCGTGGGCTTGCTCATCCATGGTCCTAATTGTTGTCCCGCGTACGGGAGACCTCAGTGAAGAGTGTGGCGTGATTGAAAGCGACCTAATCAGCCCCGGCTGGGAGTAACGATGTTCTGAAGCCCCTCATAGAGAAGCTACGTAGAACAGCGACGAAGTATTGAATTTATTATAGCCAGCGAAGCCAACGCGGCGTGAAAAATCTGCCGGTACGCACCGTCAACACAGCGGGCCCGTGATATTAAATTGCCGCATTCCACCAACTTATTTTTAATTTGGAGAGTTCGGCCAGAGCAGGCAGATTCATGAGTAATACGCGGAGTAATAAGGATAATCAGCAGTGCGTGAACCAACGATCATTTCGCTCAGCCAATTGGTCAATATCGCCGTATATGCTTTTTGATCACTGTCTTGCGTTAATGCATGATCAGCACCATTCATTATGCGATGCGATAACGAATGCGCTTTTTCAAACGAGGCCCGATAATTCATTAAAGTGGTATGCGGAACGAAATCGTCGAACTCGGATTCAACAAGCAACGCGTCACCCGTGAATTTAGCGCAGGCACTCAGTGCTCTGTTCTGAGCTGCAGTGAGAGCCGACCGTCGATACTGCGCTAAACGCTCACGATCCAATGATTGCTTGGGACAGCTCCATTCTTCATCCCAATACAGCGCCGGCACACGCAACGCCAACCAACGCACGGCGCGAAGCTCTGTGAGGATGGCAGACAGGTAGCCGCCGTAGCTGGTACCTATGACCGCAATCTTCTCGGGATCAATAGTTGGTTGGCTCACCAGGCGGTCGTAAGCAGCAACGATATCGGCCAGGCTATCTTCACGCGATACCCTCTGCCTGCTGGCAGCAGTCTGTTCGTGACCACGCATGTCAAACGTCAGGCATACGCAACCGAACCCAGCAATGCCCCTGGCCCGCGCTAGGTCGCGTTGTTGGTTGCCACCCCAGCCATGAACAAAAAGCACACCCGGCACCTTACGTTCAGGCGACATCAAGGTGCCCACCATGAGCTCGTTCCCAACCTCAATATTGATCTTTTCGCTATGTGCGGCCATCGGTTTCAACCTTCACGTATCTGCTGAGCGTCCCATGGGGAGCGATGTAGCGACGTTGAAGCAGTTGCGCGCCCGATGGCGCATCATCGCTGTAGGACTCGTAGGTACTGGCACATACCTGTGACAGCTGAGGATCTTGCTGCAGGGCCTGTAGCGCGACGAGCTCCGCGGCGCTGGCACCGCCAAGCCGCCATGACTGCTCCAGAACCCCGGATCGCTGACAACCGGAATGGTCAACGCCCTGGGCGATGTCATAATTACGCCTCGATGCAATCAAGCCATAAATCTCAAGCGCTGCCTGTTCGTAGCACTGCGCCTGATCAATGGCTTCGCGCGCCTGAGCATCGAGTGGCAGAGCCTGCAGCTCTGCATAACCGCCTCGCACTATGCTCAGCTTCGAGCCGCCGTAAACCTCATGCCCGTTATCATCACGAGTCAGTCGCTGCGTGCCAAAATAGCTCGCGGTAATGCCTGCGACAGTCACCTGCCCCACGCTAAACGTCGCGACACGTTGCAGATGCTCCTCGAACACCAGACCCCACTGCTTCACTTCTTCAGCGTCCTGACCGTCGAGACACGCCTCCAATTCGGCCTGGTCTGCAATCAATTGCTGGCCGCGTCCGGCTCTTCCACGCACTGGCTTAATTCTCACTGGCCCGTTATGCAACAAGCGCGTCGCTGCATGCCTTGCATCCTCCAGATCGAAAGCCGTGTTGCCGGCCAATACCGAGGATTTAATACGAGCATGAAAAGCGGCGCTCCAACCTTCAGGTACGTGCCTGGGCTCGTCGATCAACGGATGGCTGATGGCCTTGGTTGCCATGAAGGGTTGCGGCACCGCACCACCAAAAAAATTCTCCGCTCGGCCTATGCCAAGGCGACCTATGGCCTCTAAGCCGATGACCGTGTCGGAGGGCAACAAGTAACAGTCGTCATTCGGGAGATCCTGACCACGCCAACCCAACAAAGGGATTGCCAATAGCGAGGCCAGCTTTTCGCCTAGCAGTAGCTGCATTTCAGCGTCGTGCTCAGGCAATGCCGCATTCATATCAATCAATGCAACACCTCTTGTGCTCGTCATAGCCGATCCGCCTTACGTGATATGCGCGTGAGAATCACCTTTGCGACTGCGGGCCCCTACACGCCGTTGAGTGTCCCGATGTATGAGGGCGCAAAGGTGATTACGAGCTGTACTGAGTTACGGGAGAGGATTGCCGCCCGTTACACCAAATACCTCGCCAGTGATGTAGCTCGATTCCTGTGAAGCGAGCAGGACATACAAGGAGGCGCACTCCGCAGGCTGGCCAGGTCGCTTCATGGGCGTCTGCGAACCAAACGTGGGAATCTTCTCGGCGGGTTGACCAGCGGTAGGCTGCAACACTGTCCAGATTGGCCCTGGGGCCACGGCATTGACACGAATGCCCTGGTCGATCACCTGGCCGGCCAGGGCTTTTGTGAATGCGACGATAGCGGCCTTGGTGGATGCGTAGTCGAGCAGCGTCTTGGAAGGATCGTAGGACTGAATCGAGGCGGTGTTGATGATCGTGGCGCCGGCGGGCATATGCGGAACGGCAGCTTTGCACAGCCAGAACATCGCATAGACGTTGGTCTTGAAGGTGTCATCGAACTGCTGCGTGGTCAGGTCACTAATATGATGCTGGGCTATTTGCTTGCCTGCGACATTGACGAGGATGTCCAGACCGCCAAGGGCCTCCACCGCATTTGCGACCAACGAGGTGCAGAATGCTTCGTCCTTAAGATCCCCGGGCAAAGCGACGGCCCGCCGCCCTTCCGCTTCTATTAGCTTCACAACCTGTAAGGCATCAGTCTCTTCCTCTGGCAGGTAATTCAATACGATATCTGCACCTTCGCGGGCATAGGCAATCGCAGCAGCACGCCCAATTCCAGAATCCGCGCCAGTGATCAGAGCCTTGCGACCGACCAAACGACCAAAGCCCACGTAGCTCTGCTCACCGTGGTCTGGTTCCGGAACCATCCGTTGGCCGAGTCCAGGCTCTGGCTGTTGCTGGGAGGGGAACTCGGGTTGCGGGTACTGAGTGAGGGGGTTTTGCATAGCGTACTGATTTTGCTGGTTACGGGTCATTACACATACTCCTTCGAGCGGGTTCATCACTAAGCCGTCAGGCGCCACCTCAATCGCTTAAGCCATCGCTGCGGAGCGCCGACGTTAAAGTTAGGAAGCAGCGCTTTATGATGAAGTTCAACCCATTGGAGTAGCGGTAGTAGTGCTTGCGAGAGCTCAGCAAAATCATTCTGAGAAAACGCTCACTGGAATAGTTGAAGGAATCCCCAGCGACTGTTGGATGAGCTTTTCCACCTAGCGGCTGTCGATACCAGCCAAACGGCAATTAAGCAGCCAGGCTCAAAATTTATCCGCTCTTCGCCTAGCCGTTTGCTTTGCAGAAGCTCAAGGATGCCACCGGAGAATTCCCTTGAGCGCGTAAAGCGCACTGTTCAGTTGCACCTCTTTGCGACTGCCAAAAAAGCGCTCCTTCCGGGTGACGATTTGCGTGTTTCCATTATCCTGAAACGCCCACGCGAACCAAACCGTGCCAGGCGGCACGCCGTCCATCGCGTCATCGCCTGTAACCCCGGTGGTGGCTACTGCAACGTTGGCAACGCTGTTCATCAGCGCCCCCTTCGCCATTTCTACTACCACCTCTTCGCTGGTCAGCCCAAACGTATCCATGGTTAATTGGCTGACTTCGAGCTCGCGCGCTTTTGCAGAAGGTGAATACACCACATAGCCGCAATCCAGGCAGCTCCCGCAGCCCGATGCCTCAGTAAGCAGAGCGGCTATGCGCCCGCCTGTACAGGATTCCGCGGTCGATAGGACGCTGTTGCGTTCTTGTAAAAATTCGACGACTAACTGCGGGACGTCCATTCTTACTGCCTCTTTGTTACTACCGATTACATAAAGGCACCCGAAATTTGCTTTTGTTTCAGCCTGATGGATCAACGGCTCAAGTTATAGCGCCTTAAACCCGAAGGTGCTCGGACATGAGAGCGGCCCACTCGAATCTAAGAGTTGATCGCGCGCGGTTGGCAGGGGTGGAAGAGCCGATGCTGGCTGGAGATCAAAATATGTTGGCGAAGACCAGTGTTTATGGTTATAGACCGGAAGAGATCAGGTGGATAAAGCGCGCAATTTTTCATGATGAACGGCAAGTTTCGATAGGCAGACATGCGCGTCATCACTCGCTGCTGATAGTAGGAACTATGCCCAAACTCTGGCTAAAACCAGGTTTCCGGCGGCGAGCCCTTACTCACTCTGCTCCGCCTTAGGAAAAGCTAGTCAAGCGAGTGACAACTCTTCGGTCACTTACTTTGCTCTGGAGATGTCGGGGGTTTAGGCATGCCGCGCGGCCCTACAGCTCCCCAAATTATTAGGCCAATGACAGGCAGGCAAATAATGATCAGCGTCCACAGCCATTTGGTGGCGGGACTTTTATCGCTCTGCCACAAGTTCATCACTGCCACCAGATCAATAAAAGCGATGACCACAGCGCTACCAATTATAAAATACCAGTAGGTCTCTCCCATTAGACGCCCTCCTATTCAATCAAACGAAAAGGCCCCTTTGAAGAGCCCTCACCTAGCTGCGACTTACCCTGTTCTCGGTTTGAGGCTTGGCTGGTCGCCTTTATGGCCAGCTTTGAAGGCGCTCTCATGGTCATTAGCGGAGTAATCAGGGTTGTTGACAGCCATCGTCCCTCCTCCATTAAATCATCGTGATGCGAGGCCATACGCCTTACAGAGAATACGAAAGATAGTGTATGAGAATAGTTCGGGTAAAAATCCAGAGCGACGACAAGCGGTAGTTACGATGGCAAATTGATTTCAAACTGGTATCAACAAGGTCTTACATCAGGCGCCCAATATCAGAATGATGCTGGAGAAAAAATTAGCGGAAAACTTGCATCAAGGATGTTTTTGTACAATCATTTTATTGCACACTGCAATCTTGGTAACGATAGTGTCCTTCTATCAGACCAAAAGGATTGCTTTAACCCCGCTCAAGCAGCGGGGTTTTTTAATTGCTCTCGTCCGTGGAGTCAAGACAACGCCCGAGCATTACATTCACGAGATTTGCCATCCGTATTCAAAATCAACTTTTGCCGGCATTTGCTCGACTTGTCGAGGCCTGAGCCGCCTTCAACCCCCTCTTCTACCTGACTTAGTTTTTATATTCACACACGAGAAACCATTTATATGGATAGAGAATGTTCCTATGAGAGTGCATGGGAATAGACGAGTGGAGCACAGATTCTACCTTTCATCGACACACGCCTCGATTGATACAACTTTTAAGCATGGCTCCTTCTCCTAAGAGGATAGATAGAAATCCCTATCTACATAGGAGATATGGCAATGACTACTTATCCGACTCCACCCTTTCCGGAGCAACCTCAACCGGTACCGGGATCACAGCGTAAAATGCAGCCAGAACCAGACTGTGGGGAGCTCTCCTATGTCGGCAATGGTCGCTTGAAGGGTAAAGTCGCACTGATCACCGGAGGCGATAGCGGTATTGGCCGCGCCGTCGCCATTGCGTTCGCCCGCGAAGGGGCGGACATCGCACTTGCTTATTTGGAAGAGGAAAAAGACGCTCGGGAAACCGCACGATGGATTGAAGAGGCCGGGAGACAATGCTTGCTATTACCTGGCGACCTCGCATACAGAGCGGTGTGCCTAGAAACCGTGGCGACGACAGTCAAGCAATTCGGCAAGATCGATATCCTGGTCAACAACGCGGCCTTCCAGATGACTCGCCAATCGCTCAACGACATCCCTGACGAGGAGTGGCTGAGAACCTTTGATGTGAACATCACTGCCATGTTTCGTCTCTGTCAAGCCGCTGTGCCCTCGATGCCCCGAGGAGGCTCGATCATCAACACCACCTCGGTCAACTCCGATGACCCGACACCGACGCTGCTCGCCTACGCAACCAGTAAGGGGGCGATCGCTAACTTTTCGGCGGGTCTCGCACAATTGCTCGGCCCTCAAGGGATTCGGGTCAACAGTGTCGCCCCCGGCCCTATCTGGACTCCATTGATCGTATCTACGATGCCAGCAGAGGCCGTAACCAGCTTTGGTGAAAAGACACCATTAGGCCGTCCTGGTCAGCCAGTGGAGGTGGCGCCAATCTTTGTTTTGCTAGCCTCCGACGAAGCGAGCTACATATCGGGTTCCCGATATGCTGTCACGGGTGGTAAGCCGGTTCTCTGAAGCCCCAAGCGGTGATCCGCCAGGGTTTTTAGCCAGAGTCAAAGCCCTGAGCCATGAATCCTCTCCCGACCGCCAGTTGTCGTCTTGGTCGAACGTTTGGCTGTGGAACCGTGCCTTTCAATTGTAGGTCGGCGTGGGGATGAAAATGGCCAGATCATGCAAAGGGCGAGCGACTGTCATCTGTTATCGGGATGAAAAAGTCCTACTTGTGAGAAAGCCTAAAGCGAAATGGGTATTGCCAGGGGGAAAGATCGAGCCTGATGAAGCCCCGATTGAAGCGGCAGCGCGGGAGCTTTCAGAAGAGACGGGAATGACCTCAGAAGCCTTGGCATTTATTGGCATCCATAAATTTGAAGGCCGCTCTCACCATGTGTTTCAGTTCTCGGTGCCCGGCTCGATAATCGCTCAGCCGCAAAATGAAATTGCCGACTGCCAGTGGTTTTCACTCCAAGATCTTGGTTGCGAATCGGTGAAGCGGCCCAGCATTGAGTTACTGAAACTTTATGGCGAGCCATCCGTAAAGCCGCCAGACACGGGAGCATTGCAGTGAGCAATCGACTTGATGAGATGCAAGATCGCAGCTATCCCGTCCAGGAAAATATGCGTATTCAGAAGCAATACTGGGGGATTGAACGCATCGGTGGTTGGATCCTGCTCATTATCGTCACGCTTACCCTGTTCGGCCTGTTTTCAGATGGAATGCTAAGCACCACCACAGCGCGTGGGGTTGATAACACGCTTCATGTCGAGTACGAACGCTTCATGCGCAATGGCGCAACGAGCAACCTGATCATCGATGCGTCTGGATTACAGGGCTTGGGCCGTATAGAGATTACTGGCGAGATGCTTGAAGGCTCTACGCTGGAGAGCATTCATCCGCAGCCAAAAAGCGCCTCGACACTGGAAAAGACTGGAATTTCGCTGCAAGTGCTAGGTGATCAAAGCGGTCATGTTCGTCTTCACCTTGCATTGCGAGCGGATGGGACAGGATTGTATCGCTCGCGCATCATGGCCAATGGTAAAGCTATCGACTTCTGGCAATTCATCTACCCGTAGGAGCGCGAAATGGACTCAGTATTGAGGGCAGTCGCTATTTACCTGGCTCTATTGGTACTTTTCAAGTTTTCCGGCCGGCGCTCGCTTGCAGAGCTAACAATTTTCGATTTCGTGCTATTGCTGATTATCGGTGAAGCGACGCAGCAAGCACTCCTTGGGGACGACTTCTCAATCACCAACGCTATATTGGTCGTCGCGACGCTGATCGCGCTCGACATGCTTTTTTCGTCGATAAAATGGCGGTGGCCGCGCGTGGATCTCTGGCTGGAAGGGTCGCCAATCATAGTCGTTGAGAACGGCGTACCACTTCACTCGCGCCTGAAGGCAGCCCGTATCAAGATCGAAGACATTTTAGAGTCCGCGAGAGAGAAGCAAGGACTTGAGCGGCTTGATCAGATCAAATTCGCCATCATCGAAAAGAACGGGAAAATTTCGATTATCCCAACCGCTCCTTCGTGAAGTGACACCTTCTAGTTGCGAAGGTCAGACTTGATTGGTCATAGCCGCTAGGCCCTGCACCGATAACGATTACGTCATAGTTTTTCAAGAGAAGCTCCTTACGGAAAAGACCGTAACAGTAAACCCGTCTACCTATTGAGTTCTTGAGACAAAACAAGCTGGCATGACGCTACGATTACGGCGAATCGATCTCTGCTCACTACGGCCTACACCAGACCTGACATGCGCGAGATAGCTGTCACGCCAACAATCAAAATCTCTGAGCACCCTGCTCTGCTAGCTCCGCCACGATCCACCCGCTGGTAGTACGGGCGTAGTAAATCGCGTTTGATAGTTAGCCAAAATAAGAGGGGCAGTAGTCCAATCTTCTTTGCGCCAACTCGGTGATCCGGCGTGCTGGAAGCACCTCCCCGGGTGCTTGATTTTTCCAGCAGTGGATTTCAACGCCCCAGAGAGGCCACGTCAGTTTTGATCATTGGCCCCGAGGTGAGGGAACATCGAAAATTAAGCAGGTCGTGGTCGCATGAGCGTACAACTTACCGCTCGCATCGATAATGCGCCCTTCAGCTGTTGCCGCCTGACGCCCCGCATGGATCAACCTGCCCTCGGCGCGTACCAGCGGTACGCTGTCGCTCAGTGGCCGCACCATGTTCACTTTAAGCTCCAGCGTGGTATAGCTTTTACCAGCCGCGAGCGTAGAGTGGATCGCACAACCAACCGCAGAGTCGAGCATGGCCGCGAACCAGCCGCCGTGCACTGTCCCCATGGGATTATAGTGATGGCGCTGTGGGCGGCCTTGGAATATGGCCACACCTGGTTCCATGTGGATCGGCACGAAGTCGAGTGTTTGTCCTATAGGCGGTTGAGGAAGCACTCCAGCGAAGACGGCCTCAAAAAACTCCATCCCGGACTTACCGGCGACCTCACTCGCCGATGCAACACCAGGCGCACCAAGAGTAGACCTGACAGCCTGCTCATCTGCACGCCACTGGACGAGAATCTCATCTACTTCCATCTGTCGCTCCCAATGGCTTATGATTGTGTCTACAACAGTTGCAGGCACAACATATATCATGGAAAACGTCAGCAAACCACAGGGCTGTACCAATCTGAAGCTGCGCCAACTTGATCGTGTGGTGACGCGTCACTACGACCAATATGTCGGTAAGACAGGGCTAAAAAACACCCAGTACGCCTTGCTCTCGCACGTGGTCAAACTCGGTCCTGTTCGGCCCGTGGACTTAGCTCGCCACATGCACATAGATGCCTCCACCCTCACGCGCAACCTGCGCCCTTTGGCCAGCCTGGGGCTTCTAACCACTGAGGCAGGCCCTGATGCGCGCAGTCATCTGATTCAGGCAACTGAGGCCGGTATAGCCAAGCGGGCCGAAGCCCAACGCGCTTGGAAATCAGCTCAGACAGCCCTCAACGAACTTCTTGGCCACGAGCGTGTTGCCGAATTGCACACTCTTCTGGATTCTTGCATGGGCCGCTTGAGTGATGTCTCGGAAGCCTAAAGCGATCACACAGGGCTGATTTGTCTTGGCTGAGTGAACGTCGGTGTCAATAGAAGGACTACCTCCGCTGCGCAGCTGAGCTGGTGTATTCAGGTGCTGGGTTGCCGGAATTACGTCGGCGGCGTTGTCCAAACGTGATATCGATGCGGGGATAGTTTGACTGAGCAGTAAGCATCCAGTGATCACCCCCTGTCGCCTTGTTTAGCGGACGCTATGCGCTTGCAGCAGTTTGGTGACCATCGACACTGCTTGCACCGGTGAAGTCAGCGCCGTGTCTATCGAAAACGGGGCTTCGGCCCAGGCTTCATATTCGTGATCCAGCACAGATTGCCAGGTTGGTGGAGTCAGCCCCGGAACATCACTCAGCCTTGTTTCCACACGGCGCTGATGTTCATCTTTATCCGAGCAAATCACTTTAATATTTATCAACCGAGCGCCGGCCCTTGAGGCGATTTCACTCCAGGCCATTCGGCTTTCGACCACTGGATTTACACAATCAACGATGACTGTACGCCCGAGATTGAGATTACTCAGCGCAAGCTCATTAGCAACCATGTAACCACTGCGCCCCACATCTTGAGCAAGCGCGCCGGAGTTTCGTATCGCTTGCTCAATCGTATCGATCCGAAGGTAGAGAGCACCTATCTTATCGACGACCCCCTTGGCGATCGTGGTTTTTCCGGTGCCAGGAAGGCCGCTGAATACGATAAGCATTGTCCGTCCGTTGAAGTGTGTTACTCAGCATTGGCCTTGGCCGGGCGCTCACCCTGGGCACGCCGTGCCTGCACTCGCTGCTTCTTGGCTTGCTGCTTTGCATGCAGCGCCTGGATCGCTGTTACCGCACCGACGGCTTGTCCATTCAGATCCAGGCGCGGCGCATTCTCCGTCATGCTCGCCCAGTAGCGACTTCCGCGGCACCAGGAAGCGAGCCCCAGTTTGAGCTGTTCGCTGGAGACGCCGAGCAGCTCAAGGTGTTGTTCCGCGTCCTTGAGGATGCCCTCTTTCAGCGGAACCTTGGGAGCCGGATTGACCGGAAACGCCAATGGAAAATGCTTCTGCAGTCGCCAGATCGCTTCTACTGCAGGATCTTGCTCACGAGGCTTCGCTTGCGCCGAAGGCGCCCGCTTGCGCTGCTTGGCGCCATCCGTCTTCGGCTCTTTTTCAGCCCGCAGACGGTCACGCAGCTCAGCTAATTGCTCAAAACCCATCGTTCATTTCACCGTTTCATGGTTGATACGAACGGAAGCTTATCCTACGTAGTCCTTTAGAGCAGCCTGTAGGTGCATCTACTGCTGGGTTTCGCCGCTAGCGATTCAGGATATGGCTGCTCACCTACCGGTGCCATCTCGTGCGATGGTGAGGTACGACCGTTTCAAGCAGCGCCAAGAACTTGGGCTAAAGCCAAAGCTGCAGCCCGTACGCCATCTCTTCAGAGTTTAAGTCCGCATCATCTCGGCCGCTTGTTCGGTGGCCTCTGTAGTTCTGGTAGCAAGCTTACGAACTTCGTCCGCAACGACTGCAAATCCCCTACCCGCTTCTCCTGCACGGGCGGCCTCGATGGCGGCGTTCAACGCCAGCAGGTTGGTCTGGCTGGCAATGCTTTGGATGGTGCCCACGATCTGGGTGAGCTTGACGATATTCGCCTCCAAGGTGCGCTGGTGCGCCGCCTCCGTCTCACGCATGGCGTTCTGCTGATGCTCAAGGTCAACGTCGACCAGTGCCCCTACTACTCGCAGTGGTGCGCCAGAGGCGTCGCGCTTGGTCTGGCCGCGCGCCCTGAACCATCGGTACTCGCCACTTTTCATCTTCAGCCGATACTCGATATCGAACGGGGTTTTGCCAGATCGGTCAGTCAAGTGCGCTTGGAAAGCATTGAGGCTGTATGCCTTGTCATCCGGGTGCAGGCGCGATGCCCAGCTATCGAGCACGTCAGGAAACTCCTCAACCGTCTCGAATCCCAGCAAACGGCGGAATTGCGGAGACCACCAGAACGGATTTTTTGGATTGACCGGATCGCCCGCAATCACCTCCATGTCCCACAGGCCGTCCGACAGCATTTCGCGGGCCAGCTCGAAGCGGGTGATGATCACATCATGATGCTGCTCCCTCTCGAGTTCATCGTGGATATCACGCAGTGCGCCGGCGACGCGCAGCGGGACACCGCGATTATCACGAAGGGTTTCACCTTGGGCAAAAAACCACCTATAGCTGCCGTCCTTCATCGCTAGGCGGTTTCTGACTCTATAAGGGGTCATACCAGACTTGTCGTTCAGATGACGGGCAAAAGCGTCGAGCGTGGCGGCTTTATCGGCGGGGTGCAGGCGATCAGCCCAGCTGGCCAGGACGTTGGGAAAGTCCTGCTCATTGCGAAAACCGAGCATCTCCCTGAACTGCTGCGACCACCAGAATCGGTTGCGCGGGTTTACCGGATCTCCAGCGACAACCTCCATGTCCCAGAGGCCTTCGCTTGATGCGCGGTTGACCAAGTCGAAGCGAGTTTCTGAAGCTCTGGCGCTGGCATCGGCCTCAGCTAGCAATAAACGCGCGGACTCGAGTTCGCGCTCAAGCTCTGCAACACGTGCATCGCTGTCCACGGCCTTCTGTTCGCGTGATATCCATTCACGAAGCACGTCTGCCCACTTAGCTGCACCTCTGCCAGCAGCACCTTGGGAAGAGTTCGGGAGTGAGGCGAACAATTGATTGAGAGCTTGAAGCTCACTGCGCTTGCGAAATAGATGCAGCATGGTCGGTACTCGAGGGAAGACGAAAGATGCCGAATCCATGGCTCAAATTGCGGTGCAGGAAGCTGATGACGCGAGACCCATGACGAGTCAGTTGTCAGCGCCCAGTTCGACAGGTGTGATCTGCGAAAGGTTGCGTCTTTTTGCCATCATTATGATATCGAGCTGGAGAGGGTTTTACTCTGGCGTTTTTGCCAAGGCGATCAGCGGCTTTTGCCACTCGATTGGCAGGCGGCTGAGGTGGAGCGCCAATGCCAGTCGTAATGTTCGGCGGAATGCTTGGGCGTCAGCTGCTCGAGTGCAGGCGGTAGCCTCACGCTGCCGCTACAATTTTAGAAACTGTAGAACTCTGGTGGCTTCTGCAGTTATCGAATGTAACGATCCTCGCCTCGACGATAATCTGTCGCCTCACGCCACGAGAACCCTATGCGCCTCCCGCTTTGCTCATTCCATTCTGACTGGCTGCGCTGATAACCAAGGCGACCATTGATACCGCTGCTCAAATCAAAGCCATCGGTTGCAGCTGAATCGCTTCCGGTTGGCTCTCCGCTGCCTGTGATTCGGAGTAATGGGTAGGTCGTGACAACTGCTGGAAACCAGCCGCCAACGCTTGCGTGATCAGACTTGCAGGCCGACTTCGCGCATCAGTCGAGCAACTTGGTGCCGACCACACGCGTACCCCATAGGCGACAGTTCAGCCTTTATGCGGCGATGGCCATAGATCCCATTAGCTCATGGTGGATGGTGCGACTCGCTTGGCTCATGGGCCGATTGGCCATCTCTCTCGCCGAAGGAGGCCGCTGCTGCCAGGCATAGAAACCGTTACAAAATACCCGCAGGAAAGCAATGATTTTGCTCTTCAGTGAAACACTTCTTCATGTCCATCTCCTGATTGTTGGGAATGGACTTTAAAGCTGGGCGCTACTCAAATCGGGGGGGAGACGTCGTCGGTCAAACAGATCCCAAGTGGAGGATGCGCGGTCATCTCCTATGCCCCGCAGTCGGTATCGCAGCAACTACTGGGCCAGTGGTCGCTCAGAATCAGCAGGTTTGCTCGACTTTGTTGAGCTGCGACGGTTTTGAACCTCAATGTATGCATCCCTTGATGGGCTCAGGTGGAGGCTACAAAGATCAACAAGGCGCTGCGTATCGCCTGCCCGCAATGCATCGATAAGTCGCCAGTGTTCCTGGCGAGCTTGCTCTACTCGTTCTGGCAGAACCATAGTGGAAGCCCGAATAGAGTGAGCTCGCTGTGCGTGATCCTGAATGGCCGCCACCAAAACTGGATTATCGGAAAGGCTAAAGAACTCCCGATGAAACACTACATTGAGTCTAAAGATCCGGCGCATATCGCCGGTAGTTACCGCTGCATCGTGCTGCTCTTGAACCGCAATCAAGGCATTTAGCCTGGCTTCGCTCACGGGGAAGCGAATCATCCGGGCTCCTTGAGTTTCCAGTAGCTCACGGACGGCATAAAGATTCTTCACTTCTTCCGTGCTGTAGGCCTTGACCAAGGCGCCGATATTTCTTTTGCGCTCAACCAGCCCCATTCGCTCCAACTCGACCAGCACCTGACGAACGACATGGCGCTTCAGCTGAAAGCGACTGAGCAATTCGTCTTCAACGAGACGCTCCCGGGGGTAAAGAACGCCCAGCACGATCTCCTCTTCAAGAGTCTCGACGACACTGCTCACGGTGGGTTCAGTGTCTCCTGCTCTTTGTATCTTCACTACATCCAGGGTCACGCTTTCGGTTCCGTATCGTTGAAGTGCAACACAAGAATATAGAGCGCCTAGCCTCGTGTCTCAATCTACCTTCGTAACGCTATCAATAGCTGATCAGCGCAGAGACGGTTGCCATCTTCATTGTGACGTGGCTAACTATATCGACAGGATTATCAATAATCTAATCGACAAGAGACTGCCGCATGACAAAAAAAGCAGCCGATACCCCAGCCGTGGTGGTACCCAAAGGCATACGAAAGGGCCTCACCAATTATGGTGACACCGGATTTTCACTGTTTCTGCGCAAGGCCTTCATCAAAGGCGCCGGGTACACCGACGAGGCTCTGGATCGCACCATCGTAGGTATTGCCAATACCGGCAGTGGATACAACCCCTGCCATGGCAACGCGCCGCAATTGATCGAAGCGGTCAAGCGAGGTGTGATGATGGCCGGGGGCCTTGCCATCGACTTCCCGACCATTTCCGTTGCTGAGAGCTTTTCCACTCCCACCAGCATGTACCTGCGTAATCTCATGTCGATGGACACCGAGGAGATGATCCGTGCGCAGCCGATGGATGCCGTGGTGCTGATCGGCGGTTGTGACAAGACGGTACCCGCCCAGTTGATGGGGGCCGCATCGGCCAACGTACCGACCATCCAGTTGATCACCGGCTCGATGCTGACTGGCGGACACCGCGGCGTGCGAGTTGGTGCTTGCACCGACTGTCGCCGTTACTGGGGGCAATTCCGCGGCCAGGAAATCGACGAGCAGGAAATCAATGAGGTCAACTCCAAGCTGGTGGCGAGTGTTGGTACCTGCTCGGTAATGGGCACAGCCAGCACCATGGCTTGCCTGGGTGAGGCCATGGGGATCGTCATGCCCGGTGGTGCATCGCCACCCGCCGTGACCTCGGATCGTATTCGCATTGCCGAGCTGACCGGCAAGCAGGCAGTGGAAATGGCCCGCAGCGGCCTGACGCCGGACAAGATCCTCACTGCCAAGGCGTTCGAGAATGCGCTGCGTGTGCTACTGGCCATCGGTGGCTCGACCAACGGAATCGTCCACCTGACCGCGATCGCCGGGCGGATGGGTTTCGACATCGATCTGGAGGCGTTCGACCGCATGAGCCGCGAGACCCCGGTGCTGGTCGACCTGAAACCTTCCGGGCAGCACTACATGGAAGATCTGCACCGGGCAGGAGGGCTGCAGACCGTGTTGCATGCACTGCGTCCGCTGCTGCATCTGGATGCGCTGACCGTAACCGGGCGCACCTTGGGCGAAGAGCTGGACGATGTGCCGGTATTCAGTCAGGACGTGGTACGAAGCTTCGCTGATCCGATCTACCCGGCGGGAGGCATCGCGTTCCTGCGCGGCAACCTGGCACCGGAAGGCGCAATCATCAAGCAATCGGCGGCCGATCCCCGGCTTATGGAACACGAAGGCCGCGCCGTTGTTTTCGAGAACTCCGAAGACATGGCGCTGCGCATCGATGACCCGGAACTGGACGTCAACGCAGATGACATCCTGGTGCTGAAGAATATTGGCCCTGTCGGTGCGCCGGGTATGCCGGAAGCCGGCTACCTGCCCATTCCCAAGAAGCTGGCTCGGGCTGGCGTCAAGGACATGGTGCGGATCTCCGATGGCCGCATGAGCGGTACGGCCGCTGGCACCATCGTTCTGCACGTAACGCCGGAGGCCGCCAAGGGCGGGCCGCTGGCCCTGGTGCAGAGTGGTGATCGCATCCGTCTGAGTGTGGCCGAGCGCAGCATCGAACTGAAGGTATCAGATGAGGAGCTGGCTCGCCGCCGTGCACTTTGGCAACAACCCCAGCCGGTAGATGCCGAGCGCGGTTACCGCAAGTTGTTCTACGAGCAGATCACTCAAGCCGACAAAGGCTGCGATTTCGAATTCCTGAGACCGCCAGCCATGCGCGCAAAGGTGCCGGAGGATCGCTGAGCACACCTCAGTGTGTCGGCCCGCTCGCAGCAGACCGGCGCCTTTCCCGTCGACACTCCCCTTATAAAAACAAACGGAGTTACTCATGGAAAATACCGCCTTGATCGTGACGGTATCGGTCAGTGCCATTCTGGCGTTGCTGGTTCTCATCGTCAGGTTTCGCTTTCAACCCTTCCTTGCGCTGATACTGGTCAGCGTGGGCACCGGCCTCGCTCTCGGCATGCCGCCGCAGGAGTTGCTCGATTTCATCGTCAAGTCCATGGGCGGCACGCTGGGTTTCGTTGCACTGATCATCGGCCTGGGGGCCATGTTCGGTGAGATGTTGCGAGTCAGCGGTGGCTCCGAGCGCCTGGCACTCAATCTTGTTGAACGCTGTAGCGACAAAACGGTGCCGTGGGCTCTGGGGCTCGCGGGGTTTCTGGTGTCGATCGCGGTATTCATTGATGTCGCCATCATCATCCTGGTACCGCTGATCTATGGCATCGCCCAGCGTACCAAACGCTCTCTGCTGTACTACGGCATTCCCCTGTGCGCAGGTCTGAGCGTGACCCACACCTTCATCCCGCCAACACCCGGCCCGATCGCCACTGCGAGCATTCTGGGTGCTGATCTCGGTTGGGTGATCATCTGGGGCGTGATTGCCGGTTTGCCAGCAATGGCTGTAGCCGGGCCGATATTCGGCAAGTTCATTTCCAGCCGGATTTTCGTACCGGTACCGGAACATATGAATCAGGGGCAAAGTACCTTCGACGATACGAGCAAGCTGCCGTCGTTCCGCTCCGTTGTGTTGACGCTGTTGTTGCCACTACTGCTGATCTTGAGCAATACCTCGGCCGAGTTGCTGTTGGCCGAAGGTAACCTTCTGCGCGATATCCTGATGTTTGTCGGCAATCCGATCATCGCATTGCTACTTACCTGCCTGCTGACCTTCTGGGTCTTCGGCTACAAGCGTGGTTACAGCAAGGACGAGCTGCAGAAGATTGCCACCAAGGCTCTGGAGCCGGCTGGCATCATCATACTCATCACCGGGGCGGGCGGCGTGTTTGGCAAGGTGCTTGTTGCTTCGGGAATCGGCGAAATCCTGGCCTCTGCCATGCAGAGCCTGAGTATTCCTCTTGTGCTCTTCGCCTTCATGACGTCGGCAGTAATGCGCATCTCGCAGGGGTCGGGCACTGTCGCGATGATTACAGGGGCGAGCCTGACTGCTCCTGTTGCCGAACTGATGGGCGTTAGCGACCAGATGACAGCGCTGCTGGTAATTGCGATCGCATGCGGTGGTACGGCGTTTTCCCATGTCAACGACTCCGGATTTTGGATGGCCAACCGCTATTTCGGTATGAGCGTGTCCGACACCCTAAAATCTTGGACAGTGATGAA
Organism: Pseudomonas flavescens; assembly: GCF_013408425.1. Classification (NCBI taxonomy): domain Bacteria; kingdom Pseudomonadati; phylum Pseudomonadota; class Gammaproteobacteria; order Pseudomonadales; family Pseudomonadaceae; genus Phytopseudomonas; species Phytopseudomonas flavescens. The sequence continues at coordinate 1,898,531 of NZ_JACBYV010000001.1, forward strand.
AACCCTTGTAGGTCTGACTGGACTGACAATCTGTCTGATTATTAGCCAATTCATTAATTAACCACTTCCTCACAGCTTTGGGGGCAAGCCGAGATTCTTTGCGGCTCGCTGCCCTTTTGCCATAATCATGATTGAGCTGGATAGGGTTTTACTCTGGCGTTTTTGCTAAGGCGATCAGCGGCTTTTGCCACTCGATTGGCAGGCGGCTGAGGTGTAGTTCTAAGGCCAGTCGTAATGTTCGGCGGAGTGCTTGGGCGTCAGCTGCTTGAGCGCAGGTCGGTAGCCTCACGCTGCCGCTACAAACTCAGGAGCTCCAGAACTCTAGTGGCTTCTGCAGTTATCGAGATGTACCGATCCTCGCTTCGGCGATAATCTGTCTCCTCACGCCACGAGACCCCCTATGCGCACTCGAGACAAGCTGCTTCCCTGGTCATTGCTCTTCATGGTGTTCGGCTTCCAGGCCGCTATGGCCGGCTCAGTTGACAAAGCGGTGAGCCTTTTTGAAGCGGAGCAATATCAGGCATCGATCCAAGAGGCAGACAGGGTGCTGGAAAAGCAGCCGGATGACAGCCAGGCCTTGAATATCAAGGCGCTGTCAGTATCCGTTCTGGGAGATGACGAGACGGCAATCCGCCTGGTCTTACAGGCCCTTGAAGCCTCTCGCAGGAATGGGCAGGTAACGATCGCTCAGCAGTCCGACTACTGGAATAACCTCGGTTACTTCAGCGAGCGCCAGCGCAACTTCGAGGCAGCGCTGGGCTACCACAGGAAATCACTGGAGATGCGTCTGGCCGCTTTTGGCGAAAAGGATCTCCGCACTGCCGATAGCTACAACAACATCGGCACGACGCTTAGTCGATTGGGTCGCTATGACGAGGCATTCGAATACTTGAATAAAAATCTGACCTTAAGAGAGCGTTTGCTCGGGCCGGATGATCACTTGGTTGCCGTCGCGGTAAATAACCTAGGTAACGCCTACAACCTGAAGGGCGACTATGAGCGCTCTCTGCCGCTTTTTGAGCAAGCGTTGGATATCGATCTGCGCCTGTACGGGCCAGAGCACCCAACCATTGCGGCCCGCTGGAACAATGTGGGCGACGCCTTGCGCGGCCAGGGCAGGTACGACGAGGCGGAGCGATTGCTGAACAAGGCGCTGAACAGTGACCTCGCCACCTTCGGTGAGAACCACCCGAAAGTGGTGTTGCGCTACACCAACCTGGCACGGGTATATGAGGCTCAGGGCGATACGCCTAAAGCGAGTGCCTCCTATGCAAAAGCCCTGAAAATACTGCAGCAGTCCTACCCTGGTGACATCGAGCAGATTGACTTCCTTGAGTCGAAGCTCAAGGCGATCGCCGCCAAGTCCGGCTGATGAATCGCAGCTCCAGTCCCCCCGCTGGCCGGTCGCGGCCACGAGCGAGACTCCGAACGACTCAAACGCCTTCAGCGTATGGAGTGCGTTTGCCCAGCGCACTTGATTGCTGCGATAGGTCAGCATTTCGCGTGCATCCTTCAACTACCGACTCGCTCCGGGGATTCGCATCTTTGTAGAGGTCAGGCTACGTTAAGCTCACCCTCATCACTCTTGATGACGCAAATATATTGGTGGTCTCCTCAAACCTAGTCATTCAGCGAAGGTTCCGCTGAATACCGCTGCGTGCTGTTTCTCTAGCCGGCACACAAAACAACTACCCCCCAGTATGTTGCCATCCTGAAACCCGCGGGCTAGAGTGCTCACGTCGTGGTAAATCCCACGACCGGGCGTGAGAACCCGTTCGTTGTCCAAGGCGCGGTAGCGTCATAGTGCAAAGCTGATGGTTGACCATTGCGCTTCTGCATATCTATGGCGGGCCGTGTAAGGCAGGCTTTTGCCTGGCCGGTTCCCTTGGACGCCGGTTTCTCACCCTTGCACGGTCCGCCTCCTATGCTCGTGAGAAGGCTGGTAGGCGGCTCCTTAACCTGTCCAAGGAGCATAAGGAAAATGCACTACCCCCTTTTTACCCAAGAGCTCCGCCTTGGGCTTTCGGTCTTGCTGTTCGCCTCTGATCAGGAGGTGCGCCATGGCTGAGCTCGAACCCTGTGTAATACCTTTTCCGCTGCGGCCCAGTCCGCTGCATGAATCTGAACGCTCTCCCCTACCGTCTGAAGCCGCTGCTGAGATGCGAGCAGTGATGCTCGGTAATCTGCTGGATCAACTGGCTGAGCCCGAAGGCTTGCAGTCGGAGAATCTGCGCGCGCGCATCACAGCTTACTCGGCTCTGGGTCTGCTGGACGAGATGGTCGTTCTGTATCGCCGCGCGCTTTCTGAAGCGCGAGGAGGTGCGGGATGAGCAAGGGCGTCACTACGTATCTGCAGCCTCACGATGGTCACCCGGGCACGGAGATCCTCTGGGCAGCTGACTGCAGGGAAGCATTCGATCAGGAGGTTAAGCTCGCTCAGACCTGGCTCGACTGTTCCCGTAGCGGCTGGCTCTGGGCAGCGATGATCGCAGAGCGCGATCTGCTGCCTTGGGCCATTGAGAGGCGCGCGTTTGAGGTGGGCTTCCTGAGTCGCATCCATCAGCGCCTGCGGTCGAACCGAGACAGCACTCCGCCGGAGATCCGATGTACGTCTGGTAATTACATTGTTCAGAAGAAGGCAGAGCTTGTGGTCGAGGCGTGTTACCACGGCTAACCTTAAGTCGACTGAGAGTTGTGTTCGATCAGTCTGCTTGGATGAAGGTAGGTTCTGGACTGGCGGAGGGCGTGGCCTAGGCATTAGGTTTACACGCGCTTCGCTAGCTCAGCAAAGCTGCTGGCAGTAATCTGCCGCCCGCAGTGAGCTGCGGGCAAGTCGCGAGCGCGCCTGCCGCCTTCGCGATTTTATAGCGTTTTGGAGCCGATGGCTTTTACTGCCTGCTTCGCCATGGAGCTGAGCTGGTCGCGGTATGAACCGGCGTTCGTGACCTCGTGGGCAACGATCAAATGGTGCAGTGTATTGATCGCCGTATGCACGTCGTAGCCGACAATTCAGTTGCCACGCGTCATCATCGAACGGGAATGGCGAATCGTTGAGCTGAGATTCGATCAGCTGAAGCTATTTCATTTGAGTTTTAAGCTTCTCGATTTTCTCCGCCAGGCTAGTAGCGTCTGGGACAGAGGCTGTTGGCGCTGCCGGTCAGCCGCATCAAGTGCGGCCAGGTAACGGCTGATGCTCGACTCAATGTCTTCCATCCGCCGCTTGAGTTTGGCGCTGGTGAAGTTGCGGTCACGATTGTTAACCGCCTTAAATTTGCTGCCGTCGATGGCGACCAGATTTTCTCCGAAAAGGCCAAACTGCTGGCAGAGCATAACGAACTGGCGGCAGCCCCCGCGAAGGATCTTGTTGTTGTCTTTGCGGAAGTTGGCGATGGTTTTGAAATCGAGCATCAAACGCCTGGTTAGCCACATCAGCTCGACAGTGCGCTGGGCTTCTCGTTCAAGCCGCCGGCTCGATTGGATGCGGTTCACGTAACCGTAGATATAGATCTTCAGGAGGATCGCAGGGTGGTATGCCGGTCTGCCGGTTTCGGCTGGAATGACGCCATCAAAACCCAGAGTGGCCAAGTTGAGTTCATCGACGAAGACATCAACCACCCGTACCGGGTTGGTATCGCTGACGTAGTCGTCAAGGCTCTCGGGAAGTAAGGTGCTTTGCCCTCGGTGCTCACCCTGGATAAACCGTTTCATGGGCTTCCCTTGCGATGAAGTTCTCAGAAATCATAGCAAGGGTATGTCCGGGCGTTTTTACACACTCTGGGCCAGGAGCAGCCTCTGGTGATAGGGGACAGTCGATGGGTATGTGGGGAGCTTGTCCCGGACATTTTCACAGCGTGCCTGAATTCAAGCAGCACTTTTTATATTTCTTTTCCGACCCGCATGGGCAAGGATCATTTCGCCCCACGTCCTTGATGGAGTGGGATGTCTTAATTCGCCTCTCGGAAACATTGTCGAGGATTTGATAGGTGCTCATGATTTTTTGAGACATAACCCTCTCATCGCTCGTCAGCGGAACAGATGCATCAATAGCGAGAATGGTCTCAGAGCTACCCCCGCGCCCCTTTGTATCAGCTCCTAAAAGCAATATCTCTTTGGCGCCCTGGAATTTGTAGCGAGCAACAGAGGCATACAGTTGCATACAGGCGCTTCGCTCCTTTCTGTATTCATCATAAGAGCCATGACTTTCATTCCAAGGGAAGAATATGAAAATATATATCCTTCCAGGTTTGCTCATGGACGGAACTGTCCTCGCAGAGCGAGTACCTTTAGTTACATTTTCGAATTTCTCAAACAGAGCAGAGGCTAGAAGGCTACTTGAGTAAAGGTTCTCTGAAGCGAGAACTTGTACTGCACTTGAATGAGTTAGAAAGGGAAGGTCGCTAGCTTCGCCTACGCACGCGTCTGCTATGGCGTCGGAAAAACGAGCTATAAGTTCATTCCAAAGCTTCGCTTTCTGTTTATGACCGTACCGAAGAGCATAATCTACTGTCTGCCTGTAGTGTCGCCACTCCCACTCCGGGATGCTGAAGAAATTTCCTTGATTTTCAGGGGGATTTGAAATATCTCCGTAGCCATAGCCGCCATCTTCTTGGAGATAGAAAGCGAGTGTTTCTTCCTCACCAGCGCTATACAAGAAGCTTTTGTCGCGGATGGCCTTTTCCTTTGCCTCTAAGTATCGAATGAAGTCCGTAGGAGTGCATAACTCTTCAAGCAAAAGTTTTATTCCGCTTTCATCAAGCACATGCACAAAGGTCTTCTCTTGGTCTACATCTCCTACAAAGAATGGTTTATCGAGCAATATCTTCTCGGGAACTTGGTAGTAGTAGCCAAGTGTGCCGCTGCTGCCAGGTTTGATGGAGTCAAAAAAATGCTTGGCATGATCACCGATACCTCTAGTGACGGCAATCAGATGGATCTTTAATTCAGAGCTCGTAAGGTCAAATGGGAAAGGGTCTTCTAGCTCCCTGTTGAGGAAAATTTTATCAGGGTGGTTTCTTACAAAGCTCTCAGCACCATGCAGCTGCTTCGCTGATTCCTTTACTGCAGCTCTATACCATCGGCTCCATGCTAGTTTTATTTCATTGTGAGCCTGGAATTTAACATGCCCTTTATCAGAAAATAGGATAAGAGTTCCATTAAAATAAATAGTGAGGTCTGTTAGTTCTTTACCTTTGCCTACGGAGCGAAATAAACTTGGATAACACCACAGACTGAAAAATGTATTTCTTGCAATGGAGGCGAGAATCCTTTCGCTTTCGTTAACACTTGGCTCTTTTTGGATTGGCTTTAGCACTTCGTTCATCCTTCGTGCTTTTAATCAGTAAGTGAGTCGGCCGCTAGGCAATCTGCCGATCAATGCCTCGTATATGGCATCGGCACCACCTATCCCAAAGCACACCGTCCAGTTCAGAGTGAAGCGTAGCGGCGTACGGTAGGTAGTGCATGAGGTCTGGTACAGACGGCTCCTTGTGGCCAGTTATTGCCTATCGCGACCCGCTGTTTTGAGTCGAGGTGGTGCTTTAGGTGTCGAGCATGTCCCATTCATCTCCTAGTACCCAGCGGAGAGCGGAAAGCTTGCCGTTGAGCATGCCCCACTCAAAATCGTCCCAAGGGCCAGTGTCCTCGTACTGATTTCTCACCCTCTCAGCTGCGGCCAATGCACCTTTCCAGATGTGTTGGTGAATCTCACCATTGGAATTATGCTCAACTCCATCTGGGATGAGATTGATAGTTCCTTGCTCAATGTAGTGAGCGCGGTTCATATGCCTGTTGTACCAAACTTTATCGACCAGCTCGTCCATTGCCCCCAAGATCTCTTGTAGGCCGCGTGTCTGATCCTCCCAAGCCCAGTCGTACTCATAGTGGAACTCTTCGAGGTCTAGCAGATCCTCTACGGCCTGGCTTGTGGAATTATAGAAATGGGTTTGGTCATCAAAGATTTCTGCAAAATCTTCGTGATGTAAGCGGTGGTCTTTAGCTGAAAAATCATTGACGTTATGGGTGACGAACCGAAAGGAGTCGTACTCATCTGCGTGATTTATCCGATACTCTTGGAATGCCTCAATAAGCACCGCGTCGGCAACACTATTTTTTTGCTTGTGGAACGGAGCCTTCTTCGCGATTGCACGCTCAGCTGCTTTAATTTTTGCCTTATCAGTTATTGCTACAACTAAAGCTGTGTCGAATAACCTAAGGACGCGCTTAACCGTGCCCTCCGTAGCTTCTGAAAGTATTGGCAGACGGTGATTCACGTCATCCAACGTCTGAAGCGCTACGTCTCTTCCGTCGCCGCCGAACGACTCAATGACACCTTTAACCACCCTGAATTCGTTCGCGAGGCGTTTGCGTGTGACCTCGATCACCCTGTCTTTATTTCGCTCGTACTCAGTCCGTACCAAGTCGGGCAGCAGGATCTTGATAACGCCATCCTCGACTAGATGTTCTATCGCCGTGAGCATTGGCAGCTCTGATTTCTGGCATGAAATATCAAGCCATACGCATGTATCGAGCATTACCAGATGCATTGAAGCTCCTTTGGGTTTCAGAACTCTTTACTTGGCCTCGGCCAGAGACCCATTATGGTCTGCCCCAGTCATCTTGTGTGACTCGGGCAGGCGCCCATTGATGCGGCAGCAATTGGGCCGGAAAGAGACGCTAGCGAAGGGCTGCTACCGGCCCAGAGTGTGTAAAAACGCTTCGCCAAAATTGAAGTGTGCGCGTCTACATTAAATCTGAAATTTATCGGCACGTCTGCAGATGTGGATTTCGCGTAGAAGCGCGATTTCCAGTCTGGTTTGGAGTATCTGACGCGCTCAAAAAACGTTTTTACACAGCCTCGGCCAAAAGCGGACATCCTTTTCGAGGGGGAAGCCCGCAGGTTCGAATCAGCGCCTGAGCCGCCGCCGAACCTGGGCATCCGTGTCCTCTGCCTCTGCCTCATAGTCGTATTGTTCAGCGATGCTTTCTAGGAGTCGAGCAACAAACGGATAGGATGACCGAACCTGATAAGCCCAATTGCGATACTTGGAAGCCAGACCACGCTCTTGATCTCCACCGTCTCCACGCCAGTGAACACCTCTCCCGTTCCGCACTCCTAAGACCATCCCTTTAGCAATCGCCTTAGACGCAAGCACTTCGAGCACTTGTCTCACCGCACCGCACGGCCAGAGGCCATCAGGGTCAGCCGGCGACTTGGCAAGAAGCTCTCCGATTACGTGATCTCCGATGTCTGCTCGGGCGTTCACCTGAAGGATGCCTCGGGCCTCCCGAATCCAGGCCAGAAGAGCGTCGCCATCAATTTGTCCATTGTCATCGCCACCCGGAATACGCCTTACCCGACCGAGGAGGTGATAGGCCTGCGTCGAAAGATCCTGTGAATTCTCGCCATTCGTTCCCCACTCAGAAGGATCCACCCCATCGTCGGAACGGCGATATAAGAAAGCGACCAATTGAGCAAAAAACATTGGTGATGCAGCCATTTGTCGCTCGAGATTAGGAATGCCGTACTCTGAATGATCAAGTGCGCGGAGATAAAAGAACTCCAGTTGCGCGAGCTCATCAGGCGATACCCCTTCCCGGGAGGAAAGCTCTGTCATCGCGACCGAGAGATCATGCCCATTCAATTGAAACTGATCACTGGGCTCAACGCTATTCGAAATCGCATCTCTGAGAAGCCGAAGTAGCCGATCAGTAGTTACCACCTTCCAGTCCAGATGTACTGCGTTAATCGCTGCCCGGGGACGGCGCGCTCCCAGTAGGCAATCAATCATCTCACTAGTTTCATCCAGACTGCGCCGCCCCCACTCTGGAGTAACAGAGGACCAATACGCAAAGCGCACAGGCTCAGGGCATTCCGCAACCAACGTCCAAGTGCCAGACCTAAACGGTGCGTTAATGAACGCCCCCAATAAGAGCTCGCGCTCATCATCCGAACCGACTGCCCAACGCATACACAGAGCTGCCAGTACCGATTGGCACAAACTAGGCTCCAGTCCGTGCAAGAATCCCGACAGTAAAAATCCGCACTTCCGGGACTGACTAGAGAGCATGCACGAAAGCACTTTCTCCACGATTGGTAAACACTTTTGCTCCGTTACAGCTTCGCGAGGAAGTAGCATCCCGACGACGAAGCTAGCCTCCCCGCCCTCGCTAAGCTCAATGATTCCATCCAGGCCCCTCGCATCCCATACTTCCTGCATAGCATCAAGCCTTTGCCTGGTTATCCGCTCGTCCCGTTTGCGGAAGTCGAAGTCTTCCTTCTCCAGGTCTTCATACGACTCTTCGACCCAATGCTTGGCAAACAACCACTGATGTCTAACCACAACATCAGCGGGCTCTAGGCGCGCTGAGAGATCTCGCGATTTATTGAGTACCAATGCAGAAAGTTTTCTTTTGCGGCCTAGCCGAGTGAACGCATAGCGCCTAATAGTCTCTCTAAGGCGAGCTTTAGCAACATCGTTCGGAGAAGTCTCAATCCACTCTTCAATTTGCAGCCAGATGGAAAGCTGATCTTCTTCCGATAGACTTTCGAGGATTCTAATTAAATCCCCCAGCGTCTTTTCTGTATGCGCCGCCCATTGGATTGCCAGATCCAGCGCACGGCGTTCTGTCCCCGCCATTTCCCCCCTAGAGACCGGTTCCCCAAAGCCAATCGCATCCTTCCGCCATTGTGGCTTATCACTGTGAAACCCTAGCGTGGACGTCCGGTCTAGCTGGCTCATACATAGACGCCACCCCACATCTGGGAAGCGAAGGACGATCAGTCCTAGGACAGTCAACCGCTGTTCAAGCGGTGCTGAAGTCTGTGGCATCCAAGAGCGAAACAAAGCCTCCAGGGAGTTTTCTGGCTTATTGCTCCAATTGTCGGTGATTGGTAACTGCGATAGTTGCGCGAGGAGCAAGGCAACGCGTGTCATTCGATCGGAATCCCAAGCAACGCGCTCCAATGCCCATAAAAGTCCTGAACGGGGGCACCCACCGCCAAAGGGGCCACTTTCAACGGGCCTGAGCAGCTTCAAAACCTGCGGCTCTAGGTTTTCTAGATCAGTTTCTAGAATGTCGAGGAACGTATCTGGAGCAGCCTCGGCATAGCGAGGCAAGTCATGTGAGTGCGCTTCCCACGTTCTAGCTCTATACGGCGTGAGCAGGCTGCGGATCAACTGATGAACTTTGGCCTCTACGTTGATTCCCAGTCGAGCTTTGAAGAAGGTGTTGCCATGCACTGCAAGTATGACCAGTGTTTCACACACACCTTCGCGCAGTACACCGGAGTGGGATCGAGTCTTACCATACAGGCCGGCAGTCCATCGCTCACTCTCAGGAAGGTCCAATGTAGGATCATCTTCACTCAACACGTACTCCGCAGTGAAGAAGAAGTGATCTAAGTCCTCGGCACTGATGAAAGCATGAATTGCAAACAAAGCATCAACCTTCGACACAACACCTCGGTGGCGCCCAATTGACCAAACTGGTGCTTGCTCGGTGTTGAGCAGTTCAATCAGATCAGCCTCTATCTCGGCATATATCTTTCTATCTCCGGTCAATGCCGACATGATCACACGGTCAGCATCACTGTCAGCGCTCCAGACCCCTGCTAAAGCGATCGGGACTAGTTGCCGCGCCTTAGCTAAATGTGCCCACGGAGGGGTCTTGATCTGCGGAATTTCAGCCAAACGACGTCGAAGAACCACGGGCGATTGAGCAGACTCCCGGGCCAGCTGGTCGACCTTGCCAGCATCGAAACCCATTTCAAGAATTGCAGCCTTGAAACTCTCATCATCAACGAGATCTAAAGCAACATCTGGCTGCTCTACTGACGCGCTCTTCGTTCTGACAATGATCGTATGCTGCTTCGAATGGATGCCGGCAGAAGCAAGTTCTACATCACTATCGGCGATAACTACCACGAACTGCGAAGAGGCTCTGGTCACTCGCGCGAATGCTTCAGAGGTGCGCAATACCAAAGCCTGCGTTCGATCATACGAAATACCAGTCGGAAGCTCGGCGAATGCACATGCAACGAAAGCCAGCCCCTCTTCGATCGAGTTTGCTGTGATCAAAAAAGGTCTATCTGGATTAGATCTGAGCCACTCACTTAAATTCGGCATCGACTGCTGGAGATACTTGTCGAAGAGGCGAGGACTTAGGTTTGGCGTCGTGACCGCCGCCCAAGACCGCCAAGTAGCTTCCATGCTTTGTATGCCATCTGGATTTAAAGCAAGCTGCTCTGCCAGCCATGCCTGCGCGGAGACAGACTGCTCCAGCCATTGCTCCAAATCTCCCGCATCTATTACCCGAACATCCTTCCACTTGCCGTTCGCCACCTTCCCTTTGGCCCACGCCTTTCCACCAGGCCAGTTCCTAGGCGTGACGAAGACAAATGTCATCTTTCGCTGCTCGCTTGCCGGAATGCTCTCAGTGCGAGCCTTGTAATCTTCTTCCGCTTTTGACGCCGGATTCTTGTTACAGCCGAACTCCCAGCCAGAAGTGCCTTTCGGCACCCACGGTGATGCAACGCTGCTGTCGGTCTCTCCATCCCAGCCATGGCGCTGCGAGCTGTCATATGCAGGAAAGTTGATACTCAAGAGGTCTGAAGTCGTACTGGTTACTAAACGACGAATCAGAACCGCCAGCACCGATCGCGTGTCTATACGATCGGCCCATGCATCAATCTGTGATGCAGTAATGGAAAGGAAATCAGGCACATAGGCTCTGACAGCGATTGCCTTTTCAGATGAGCGCATCACACCTTGGTCATACTGTGTCTGAAGCGCTTGAAGCTCTTTCGAGCTGGTGCCGAATGCCTTTTCAATGCGGAGCGCCATTTCCGCAGAGAGCGCCGCTTTTCCATTCAGAAGGTTGGATAGCGCCGGCCTGCCGACCCCAAGAATTTCTGCAGCCTTCTTGACCGTCATCTCGGGAGGAAGCACTTCTCGACGGATATAGGAACCAGGATGCTCAGGGGATATCTCAGTCATAGCGTGGCTCCGTATCGTGTTGCGCTACACAATACGAATAGCGGGAGACGATGCGCAATCAGTTAATCCATCACAGATAGATTTAATCGCTATAAAAGCTATTAGTCCGATGCTGAAGGCACAGGCGCGTACAGTCACATTGCTCAGATCTAGCTGCGTTACGGAGTTCTGCCCACTGGAGCAAGCTGGATGGGCCGGGAAAACAGGCGTCATCGAAGGGTAGCTATTGGCCGAAAGCGACCTCCTTTGGAGAGCTGGCCACCCCTCGACCAGCTTGCGCGCTACTACGCCCCAGCATGTTGCCCTCCTAAAACCCACGAGCTAGACTGCCCCGGTCGTGGTAAATCCCACGACCGGGTGTGGTAGCCCGATTCACACGAGGACGCGGCAGCGTCATAACGAGAACCAGACTTCAATGTCTGCGATTTCTTGTGCAGTTATGGCGGGCCGTGTGAGGCAGGCTTCGGCCTGGCCGACATTCCTTCGTGGGTCGGTCTACCACCCTTGCACGGTCCGCCTCCATTCGTGTGGTAGCGAATGGCAAGCGGCTCCTTAACTTCATGAAGGAGCATAAGGAAAATGCACTACCCCTTTTTTACCCAAGAGCTCCGCCTTGGGCTTTCGGTCTTGCTGTTCGCCTCTGATCAGGAGGTGCGCCATGGCTGAGCTCGAACCCTGTGTAATACCCTTTCCGCTGCGGCCCAGTCCGCTGCATGAATCTGAACGCTCTTCCCTACCGTCTGAAGCCGCCGCCGAGATGCGAGCAGTGATGCTCGGCAATCTGCTGGATCAGTTGGCTGAGCCCGAAGGGCTGCAGCCGGAGAATCTGCGTGTGCGCATCACGGCCTACTCTGCTCTGGATCTGCTGGACGAGATGGTCGTTCTGTATCGCCGCGCGCTTTCTGAGGCGCGAGGAGGTGCGGGATGAGTAAGGTCTTCACCACATGTCTGCCGCCTCACGATGGTCACCTTGGCATGGAGATTCAGTGGGCCGCTGACTGCAGTGATGCGTTCTACCAGGGCGTAAAGCTGGCCCAGACTTGGCTCGACTGTTCCCGTAGCGGCTGGCTCTGGGCAGCGATGATCGCAGAGCGTGATCTGCTGCCACGAGCCATTGAAAGGCGCGCTTTTGAGGTGGGCTTCCTGAGTCGCATCCATCAGCGCCTGCGGTCGAACCAAGACAGCACTCAGCCGGAGATCCGATGTACGTCTGGTGACTACATAGTTCAGAGGAAGGCAGAGCCTGTGCTCGAGGCGTGCTGTCACGGCTGACCCTCAGTCGATGTCAGATGGCTGTTCGATCGGTCTGTTCTCACGCCGGAAAGGCAGGTTCTGGACTAGCGGAGTGTGTGGCATGGGCACCGGACATGCCCGCGCTTCGTTAGCTCAGCGCTGGACGTTTGCTGGCAACGACCTGCCAGCCCGCCGTGGGCTGCGGCAAGTCGAGCGCTCGCCTGCCGCGTTCGCGATTTTGTGGATGCATGCCGTGGGGCATGCCTGCTGCTCGCCAATACGCCTTGTGCGTTTTGGCTGGGTAAAGCCTGCGCGCTGCGCTTGCTGGTGGCGCCTGTGAGATCGGTGGAATAACGGTCTTGCTGTTTCCTCTGACCCTATCACGGCGTTCTCGCCGTCAAGGGCTGCTCGCGCTTCGCGCGCTTGCGGCAGGGCCGGCTGTCGCCCCCTGACTGCTGCGCTGCACCGTGCTTGTGCCGGTTCCGGGCAATTCCGCCCGAGCAACTGGAGAACGATCATATCGCAGCTTACTCTCGCCTTTGACTCCTCCCTGCTAGTTCGCGACGAGCAAGGTCACTAGGCGCCAGCCACTGCCGTACTGATCCTGGCCGCGCCGCGTAAGGTTATAGATCAAAAGGCGTGGCACGGTGAGGTATCTATTTTGATAGAACAAATGAACGTAGGTTAGAAGCTACACCAAGCTCGACGCTCGCAAGACATGCATTAGGCCAAATCTAAGACCAACCTCTGACATGCTTTGTTACATTCAATAGTTGAATGCTATCGATTCTCATCTAGATTTAGATTGTCGCATTGACGCGACACACAACTTACTGAGGATATTTTTCATGAAACAAGTATCTACCGAGGTGAAGAAAGTAGACGCGACTAACGGTTCCAAGCTTCTAATTCTATCAGCTTCGAAGGTTACGAATGGATCTGGAGGTGGCTCGATTATTGAGGGGTCTTGGGTAGTATGGCGCTCTCCAGGCTGCGGCGTTCCCCTTCCCTGCTGGGGCTAGCAAGTTTGGTGACGCACTCAAACGTGCGTCACCCTTCTGATCCATGACGACTCAAGTTTCTAAGGACGGAAAATGACGACAGTTAAAAGTTGTCTAAATGAGCCGATGCTTTATTGCAAAAATGATAATTTTTGGTTTGAAGCAGAAGATAAATATTTAGGCTCCCCTGCAGACATGTCGCTGTCAAGGCTATTATCTGCAATTTTTCTTGGCCCAAAATTCCAGAATTTGTCTTTTGACAAAAACATGTTATTGAGACCAACTGGGACTGTTGTGAGCCCACTTACATCTGAATTTCACGATCAAAGCATAAAGTTTCAAGACGCGTGGTTAACCCCCCCAACTAATGATGATGATCCGGCAGACCTACTATTCAAAAACATAGAGGCGAGCATTCAAAACTCCGATATCGCTACGCGGTACGTGGTTCGTTTTAGCGGGGGGTTAGATTCGATGGGCATTTTGCTCTCATTACTGTCGATGGTCGCCCCAAGTAAAATATTGGCCGTTACATATAGATCTTTGAACAGCTCTTGCAACGAAGATATTGAAAACGCATCACTAATGTGTCGTGAGCTAAAGATACCTCACATGATATTGGACCTACTCCCGACGCATATATTTCGAGAGATAGAAATTAATGCGTTACCGATTTTAAGCTCTCGCTATGCTTCTATCTCGTTCTACGAATACGAGCGGAGAAGAATTGAAAATGTGACGGGCGGAAATCACATCGTTTTCGATGGTCATGGCGGGGACCATGTTTTCGGTGAGCGCATACCAGTAAGGGTCATATCACAACTACTTAAAGAATTACGGCCTTTAGAGGCAATTCGAACTGCGAAAAACATGGCTCGAATGGAAGGCCTCAACTTATTTACCACAATGAATCGAAAACGCCTAGAACAGAATGCATTCGATGCATCGGTTAAGAGATACCTCCTTGAACCATCTTTGCTTCCCAAAATAGAGATTCCATGCAGCCTCTATCAAGAAAGAATAGATCACTTGGAGGAAGCGGTAGCTCAAGTTGCAGTTTCGTCGGTTGTAGATCGCTATACAAACGTCCACTTCCCTTTCGTTGGAAAGTCGATGATCAGATATGGCGCAAACCTATGCATTGAACGGTCGTTCGATAGCCAAGTTCGTAGAAAGCAGTATCGGGATGCGATTGAAAAAAAATGGAGTTACCCGATAAAAAGGATCCAAAAAGGTCATGTGACAGGAGCGTACCAAGTTGCGCTTCGAGAAAGAAAGCTTCAGATCAAGTCTCTTATAGAGCAGGGCTATCTAGCAAGACGGAAAATACTAAATACCTCAGCACTGTTGACTGATGTTGAGGCTAGTTCTAGAGGGGTCGGTGGCCTTAATAGCTTTGTAATGAGGATCATAACGGCTGAGTTATTGCTGAAAAAGCTAGGTCAATCATGAACACATTACGCTTTGCACGTTACGTCCATCACTCACACTTGAACGGGGAAGTCACGATCCTTGATGAAATCAATGATCGATACATACTTCTTGATCAAGACCAGACAACGGCGCTTAGCGTCTCAATGACTAGCGGAATAACTGACTCATTCGTGCGGCAGTTAGTATTGGAAAAAATACTCCAGCTCGCGGAGGGTGAGTGCCTTAAGCCAAACTCAACTAAAGAGGGCGGCGCGGGTTTGCTAGACTGGAGTTCTGGCACTTACGAAAACTCGATTACTCGTCATTCCCTCAAAACATTGTTCAAAGCAGCCCTAGCACTCTGCTCCTCAGTATACTTATTAAAAAGAAAAGGATTTCATGGGTGTTTACAGGCTTGCCGGAATTACAAAGTCTATCCACAGTCAAAAGAGATCGACAGGCAGTGCCAGATGGATCATGCAAACAGGATTTTAGCCGCAATTAAGTTTGTAGCTCCTGCTCTACCTTTTAGATGTAAATGCATGGAGGCATCGATTGCGCTGTACTTACTTCTACGGCGAGAAGGTTTACAACCGGAATTGAATATTGGGTATCAGCGTTATGATTTCCTCTCACATGCATGGGTGGAAATCCAAGGCGTTGCTGTAGACACCGGCGACGCCTCGGTTTCAAACATGACTAAAATCTTATCCCTAGGGGGAGATAAATGACCTCGTATTTGGCATCAGCGGTTAAAACTTATGCCTCAGCATATCGAGCTGTTCGAAAGTCCTACCCGAAATTTACTCGATCATTTCTTATGGTGTCTATATTATTTTTTATAACATCTGGGATAGCGGGGGTGCTGCCATACCTTTTAAAATTAACTGCAGAGGCGTTCTCGAGCAACAGCGGTGCCCTGCAAACATTTTGGATCGCTGCCTTATCGTATGCATTCTGCTGGACGTTTGTTGAAGTTCTCAGGAACGTCAAGGGAATATTTACAGCAGGGATTCTCGCCCGAGCAGCCACTGCTTTGATGGACCAAGTGCTGTCAAAGAAACTGGCTACTTCATTTTATAAGCAGCGCGAGCTTAATCATGTAATTATTACAGAAAACATCAATCGTGGCTCGCTAGCATTTAGTGATCTCACGGTCTCAGTATTTTGGACATTGCTCCCAGTTTTTCTTGAGCTTATTCTTGCGCTGTATTTTCTTCAGCAAAGCCTAGGAACCATATACGCGCTGATTTTTTTCTGCTTCGTAATCATGCTCATAATATTATCATTTGCTATATCTGTTCGTAGCCGAAATGTTCATACCGAGGTCATGCATGTCCAAAACAAAGTTTCAGAGTATATGCTTTCTCGACTCAGCACACTTTTAGACATCAGACTAAACTCTGCGCATTCTCGGGAGCAAAATTATCGAAACTCGCTGTTCGATGAGTATGTCAAAACTATCGCCTCAACCAATCGCCGGATAGGCTTGCTTCTTACATTTCAGGTAATGCTAGTCGGCTTCCTGCTGGGCATAGCAGTTTTAGCCCTAACTTTTTACAAGGGTGCCAGCGGACTTAGCTCCGGTGATTTCATACTAGTTGCCGGATACATTGGCATGCTTACGCTTCAGCTCAGACTCATAGCAGGGTCGCTCATTGATATACAGCGCAACATCGTTTTCCTCAAGCTGGTAGTTGAATACTCGGACCTTCAGGTCGTTGGCTTTGAAGATCTTCATCCCCCCATCGCACCCTCCCATGTGTTCGAAGCTGTAGATTTAACCTGCACTCGCGGAGGTCGAAATCTCTTTTCAGAGCTGAGCTTTAAAGTTCAGGAAGGAGAAAGCCTAGCGATTACCGCCCCTTCTGGAGCAGGAAAAACCACACTATTGAATATACTGCTTGGACTAGAGGCACCTGAAAAAGGACATATATTTTTTTCTGGCTCAGAAGTAACCCCAGACAATAGCGATGCTATAGCGCGACGAGTTGCCGTAGTACCACAGAGGCCCGCTCTTATTCCAGGAAGCGTTGAGGATAATTTGCGATACGGCCTTGAATCTGACTTGAGCGACGAAATCTTAATTGAAACACTGCAGGCTCTCGAAGTTGTGACAACTGACTTGGAGTCTGCACGCAAGCTTTTGAAAAGAGATATCCGCAATGGCGGCGCTGGACTTAGCGGAGGCGAAATACAGCGCATCTGCATTGCACGCGCATTACTGCGCAATAAAGATATTATCGTGCTAGACGAACCCACGGCTGCCTTAGGGGAGGAGCTGTCGCTTAAAATCATCAAACTCATCAAGCAGCGGTGTGAAACAGTTATTATAACTACCCATAGTTCATTAATACGGGAAGCCGCTGATCGCTATGTTTCCCTGTCATGCAGTACCGGCATGAAGGGTAAAACTAGCGGTCTCGCCAGACTCTAAAGATCATCGAGAGTTTGCTCTATAAGGGCTTGCACGAACCTACGGCTGTGCACTGCATCAGCTGTTGTGAACCGTCGATGGCGACTACAACCGCGCTTCGTTTATTGCTGCGCGCTGCGCTTGCTGGTGGCGCCTGTGAGATCGGTGGAATAACGGTCTTGCTGTTTCCTCTGACCCTATCACGGCGTTCTCGCCGTCAAGGGCTGCTCGCGCTTCGCGCGCTTGCGGCTGGGCCGGCTGTCGCCCCCTGACTGCTGCGCTGCACCGTGCTTGTGCCGGTTCCGGGCAATTCCGCCCGAGCAACTGGAGAACGATCATGTCGCAGCTTACTTTCGCCTTTGACTCCCTGCTGGTTCGCGACGAGCAGGGTCGCTACGCGCCAGCCACTGCCGAGCAGATCCTGGCAGCAGCTCGCAAGGTGATCGATCAGAAAATTCAACGAGGTGAGGCCTTCACTTCGCCAGAGCTGGTCAAGGAGTACCTGATCACCAAGCTGGCAGGTTTCGAACACGAGGTATTTGCGGCACTGTTCTTGGATGCCAAGCACCGGCTGATCCAGTACGTCGAGATGTTCCGGGGCACCATCGATAGCGCTTCGGTCTATCCGCGGGAAGTGGTCAAGGAGGCACTGCGATTGAATGCTGCTGCAGTGATTTACGCGCACAACCACCCCAGCGGTAACCCAGAGCCGAGTCAGGCAGATCGGACGCTCACACAGCGGCTGAAAGAGGCGCTAGCACTGGTCGAAGTTCGATCACTGGATCACATCATCGTGGCAGGCCAACGTACAGTGTCGTTCGCTGAAGAGGGCTTACTGTGAACCTAAGGGGGCTTAGCCCCCTTTTTGCTGCGCCGCGTGGAACTTGGTATTTCTCTGCATCAGCATGCTTCCCTTTCACGGGCTGCTGATGGTCTGCGTTTCCACTGTTGAGAGCACGAGCGGAGACGCACCGCGCACCGCAGCAGGAGCAAAGCCTGACCGAAAGCACCCTGCTCCGAACTGATTGCGCGTTTTGCAGACAAAGGTATCTGCCGCGAGCGGTGTGATGAAATTTATACCGCTGTACTCGATTGGATCTGCTCGCCTCGATGGGTTGCCCACTCAAAGCCCCGAGCAGGTCAGGTCGACCCACTTAGGCGTCCTCGCTAACCGACGCCCCGATCAAAGGACTGATTATGTTCCGTTACATTGCCATCGCATCGGCTGCTCTGCTTCTCACCGCCTGCAATATCCAACATAAAACTCCTGAAGCTCGGCAGCAGATCCAGCACGATCTCAAGCTGGCAAACATAACCGACACGGCTCAAACGAGCTTCTGTTGGTTACAGATTGGGGGACAGGCTAATTGCAAGTACACCTCCGCGATCAGCGTCCTGACTTCTGATAGCCTGATTCTCGTGGACTATGAGAGCGGTGCCTACGTGCAAAAGGACATCATCAAAACCGAGGATGTCAGATGCATCAGTGATCACGACGGGCAGAACTTCTATATCTTCAAAGATCAGTTGGCCGTGTCCGTGATCCCCTACACCGAAGTGCACAGATCGCTGCCAGTGAACAATCCCGAGTACCGGGCCAAGGCTCTCAAAATGCTGTTGAGCAACGGCCAGCCCTACCTGACCGGTGATGCTGCCACCTTCACCCGGGAGACCGGCAGGAAGGATTACAGCGTTCATAACATCTCCGCTCCGAGCGGTCCGATTCCCATCGTGGTAGGCACGGAAGTGCGAGAAGTATTTAGTCCATGCTCTGAGGGCAAGCCATGATGCGAGCATTGATATCGCTGATGGTTGGCACACTCGTGACTGCTTGCGCCAGCGTGCGTCACGATACGCCGGAGGCACAGGAAAAGATCAGGCAAGACTTGAAGCTGACGACCATCGTGGACTCCTCCCGCATGAACTGGTGTATCCACTCCTACGGTAGCGTCCCTGGTTGCCAGCCTGAAAAAGGAGTTGGCGTCGTGACCCCTGACGGCTTGGTCATGGCTCACTTGGTCGAGGGAAGATACGTCGAAGCACGCACCCTCAAGTCTGACGATGTGGTCTGTTCGACCGTCCCGGGAGGCGGAGCTGCGGACGGCATTTTCTTCGCTTTCACCAAGAACGAAGCGTTAATGCTGGGTCCACTGCAGGCCGACCGAGACGAAATTAATACTGGTTTCAAAGCGCGGCTTTTCGATTACCTACACAGTAACGGTCAACAAAGCTTCGATGGCCCTGACGTGAATTTCCAGCGCCCAACCGGTGAAACGGTCGAGAAGACGACTGTAATTCAGGCGGGTTATGCCACTCGAGTCATCAAGGAAGAAGTCGATGTGCTCGAGATTTACAGTCCTTGCTCAACGCCTAGGTGATCATCGGCTGTGCGAATTATGCTGCGCTTTATGGGGCGGCAGCGAGCTACGTCTGGAAGTCGAGTCAGGCTGAAATAACGGTCTAGCGATCATCGAACGAGGGGCTTGAGCGCCTGGATGCACGCTCACCAGATCGCATCAGCTTGGTCGTCTACGCACGGTTTCGTTCGCTGAGGAGGAATTGATCTAAACGCAGGTCTTTCTAATGAGCTAGTGGGTAGTCCATCATCGTTACCCGCAAGCTCAGTACCCAATTCTGCCCATGACGATAGCTTAGGAGCTGAGCACTCAAACGTCGGGTCAGATGGGCCTCAATTGGATTGGCACATTAAACTCCTTCCACAGTCGTCTTGGTGGGTTGAAGGCCAGTGGCCTAGGCAACAGCTCTCCCGTGCAAGGTGGCGTCAGACATGAGCAAAGCACACAAGAGCACTGCAGCAGCGCTGCAACTAACCATCCTGACCGCACCAACAAATCTTTTGGCTGCCCATCCTCAGAGTAAGTGAATGCATACAATCTGGTTTCTCCTCCTTCCAGGAACGCACATCCTAGACCTTGGAGGCCCACTCCAGACGATGACTAGCATTGCCGAGCTCGAGCTAGCCCCCATCGAGGTGCGTTGTATTTCACTTGAGAAAGAGGTTACGAGCTTCCAGGGGCTCACCTTGAGCGGGCTGGAAACGCTACCTCAGCAGTTAGAGCCCGACGACGTGTTGTTTGTAGTGGGGAACAAACTCTCTCTATCTCCTGCTGAAAACCTCATCTTCGCGAAGACGGCAAAATGGTTATCGAAGATTACGGAAATATCGGACGGTGCTCTGATCTGCTCCATCTGTACCGGTGCGTTTTTGCTAGGTGAGGCGGGCTTGCTCGATGATCGCCAGTGCACCACTCACCACCGCTATGTTTCTCTTCTGCAAGAACGCTATCCGAAGGCGAACGTTCTTGATAATCGCCTGTTTATTGAGGACGGCCGTATATTCTCGTCTGCTGGTGTTTCGAGCGGTACTGACTTGGCATTACACCTGGTCACCCGCTTATTTGGCCAAGATACCGCCAACCGGATAGCTCGAGAGCTGGTTATCTATCGTAGGCGCGCAGGTGAAGACTCTCAGCTAAAAACAGTAGATCTGACAAGAAATCATCTACACCCAATAGTGCATGCCATCCAAGACTATATTGACGCTAACCTGAGTTCGGACTTCAAGTTCGAGTCACTCGCAAGCCAATTCAACATCAGCTATCGCCATGTAGCGCGTTTGTTTAGAGAGAACACCGGCCACACGCTGCACGCTTACCAGCGCCTACAGCGCATGGAACATGCCCGCAACCTCCTCTGTACCACCAACCTTAATGTCGAGCAGATCGCTGAGCATTGTGGCTACAGCAGCAGCCATGCATTCCGTTTGGCGTGGCGACAGGAGATGCAGGATACGCCGTCACAGTTTCGTAATGCCGCCGGCATGACGTCCAGCTAGAACACCAATGGATCCCGGCGTTGAGTTGTAGACATGAATTGACTATGAGCGACACTGGTATCTTTTTGCTCGAAAGCGTCAGTGAAGAAATCTCTAACAGCCTGACGTGATGTCTCTCGCGCTATCGCATGTGGGGCCGAGGTTCCTACGCCGCCCTTACCTCTATGTAAAAAGGGATCTTCATACTGCTGAGCAGCTTCAAAGCCATTGAAGCCATGCTGGGCCCCCTCGTAGACATGAATATCAATTTTGATTCGCTCCGAATGCGGTAGTGCCGAAATAAGCGATGGGCAGGCCGCAGGATCGTCGTCGTATTGATCGTCCCCGCCGGTGAGCACGATTAATCGCACTGGGGCTAACATCTTGAATTCGTATCCGGGTACTCGATTGTACCCCCAGCACACGGGATAAAACGCTGCCAACGCGGTGACACGAACCCCAGTCTTCTTGACCAGTTCCGCGCTGACAGTAGCGGTTGATGCAAGCATGGCCTGTACCCCTCCCCAAGAAAACCCCACTACCCCAATGCGAGCCGGATCAATGCCTGGGTATTTCGCTAGATAACTCAACGCGCCAGCCAAGTCAGGGAGTGTGTCGTGGACTCTGGTAGGCCTTCCACTTGCACCGCCCTCGATCCCACGCGCGCCCCACATGTCGAGCTCCAAGGTTGCTATCCCAAGCTGATTGAGATCACGACTGTGCAGCTCCCCTCTGGAGTCCATACCCGCCGAGCCATGAAGAATGATGACTGCCGGTACTGAGTTGTTACGCCGAGCGGGGATGGAAAGCACCGCAGGAATACTAAGGTCGCCCTGGGCATCGAATAAGGGTAGTGGCTGAGAATTAAAACTTACCAAACGCTTGCTCACAGGCGCCAGACTTTCATCCTCAGCCGACCAGGACGGCAGTGGTCCATATGCGAACATCAAAACGCCGGCCAAGATGCCCCTCAAAACCAATACCTTTGCCATTACCTACTCCCTAGACTTATACGAGTAAAACAATCATGACCTTTGGACTAAGCCACCAACAAACCGATTCGTTATTTGGAGCCGCGCTGACAAGAAACTTCTTACCCGCAAAAAGAAGAAAAATATATGTCGTACATGCTCCACGCAATGCTGGAAAACGGTGAAAAGATCCCAAGCCATAGTAAAAAAAAAACAGAAAATACAATGGCTACTGCAAAAGGTAGGGAAAACAAAACATCTTTTCTATACACTGCAACCAACGCAAGCATCTGAACTACAACAGCAGATGCTCCGACACCTGCACTAAAAACTATAACCTCATGCATCACTGGCAGCTCTCGGCATGAGTGTGATTTTCTGAGTTCGAAGGGTATTGACGCTCAATCACATCAAACGCTTGGCGTAAGTCTTTTTTAAGATCCTTAAGGCTCTCCAGCCCGACGGACATCCGAATCATGCCATCGGAGATACCCGCCATCTGTCTTTCAATCTCACTCAAGCGGCAATGGGTAGTGGTGGCCGGATGGGTCACCATACTTCTCGTATCTCCAATGTTGGTACAACGCGCAACCAACAACAGAGCATCGATCCATCGCCATGCCGCCTCTTGCCCGCCCTTAACCTCAAAACATATTAGCCCCCCATGACCCTGCTGCTGGCGACTGGCAAGCGCAAACTGAGGATGATCGGTCAGGCCAGTGTAGTGAACTGAGCGCACACACCCTTGGCGCGAGACCCAGTTTGAAAGCTCGATCGCGCTGTCCTGCACGCGGAGCATTCTCACTTCAAGCGTTTCAAGTCCTTTGAGTATTAACCAAGCGTTGAAGGGACTACACGAAATTCCGAGGGTTCTGAGAACACCCCGTAGTTCTCTGGTCATGACTGTCGAGCCGGTCACTATGCCAGCCAAAACTCTGCCTTGACCATCCATGTATTTACCGGCCGAATGGATCACCAAATCAGCCCCGAACGTATGGGGCTGTTGAAAAACAGGGGTCAGCATTGTGTTATCGACTACAAGTAACGCCCCCTTGGCGTGGGCAAATCGGCTGATAGCCTGAATATCACCGATTTTGAGAGTGGGATTTGAGGGTGACTCCATAACGACTAGACGGGTATTGCCATCTATGGCGGCATCCCACTGGCTCAGATCAGTTAAATCGACAAACCGCGACTCGATGCCAAAACGCCCCATGTAATTGCGAAAAGCGTTTACAGTCGTTCCAAACACGTCACGACTGCAGACAATGTTATTGCCCTGTTGCAGAAACGCGTGGCATAGGCCCGCAAATGCGCCCATACCGGAGGCAAATGCAACGGCGTCTTCTGCTGACTCCATCGCGGCCACACGACGTTCCAAGGCTGTGACCGTCGGGTTGGTGAACCGTGAATACACGTTCCCTTCTTTCTGACCACTAAAGCGCTCCCATGCATCCTGAGCTGATGTGAAGGTGTAGGCAGACGTCATTGCCAGCGGCTCGCAAAACACGTCTGATACGTCAATCTCGCGTCCTCGATGCAAGGCAGCTGTACTATCGAAACCAGCCAAGTCGACCATGTCCTCATCCATCGATCCCCTACTCCTTTCCCACCACGTGCTCATATAAATTTCCAAAGCATGGTCGCTCAGTCAACTTTGGCTGCGGCTGCCCCGCAGTCATTCTCTCCCTGCCTGACTGATATCAGCGTCAAGGAAAGAATGGCTGCCGCCACAGTCGACAGAACCAAGGCCATAATCGTGAATTCATAAGTCTGGCTTCTGTCGTACTCCATCGCACCCAACTGCGTGGCAGCCAGCGCACCCAGTTGATGCACAAGAAACAACATCCCAAAAACCTTACCTTTTTCTTCACTGCCATAAATGGAGAAGCAAAAGGCGGATGTGAGCACCACAGTGCCGAGATAACTGGCACCAAAAAGTGCAGCAAATACGTACGTAGTTAGAGGTCCTGGATCCGTTAGCAATACCGCCACTGCCCCGGCTCGTAACAAGTAGAAGCCCGCGAGGAGCATGCCCTTGTTGTAGCGCGTGGCCAGCCATCCAGCCAGCAGACCACTCACCAACTCCAAGATGCCAAGAAGGCTCAGGCCACTGGCTTGAATTGAAACGGGTAACTCAGCCTCCTGCCAGTACGGAACCAAGTGAACATCAATGAATGCCATCGTCGCGCCACAACTGGCAAAGCTCAGCGCGAGTACAAAGAAACGGGGGTCGCGAAGGAGGAAACTCAGCGATCGCTTGGCCTGCGCAATCTTTGGCTCAGGCAACAGCGGAACAACACGGGAAACGAGAAACAATGAAAGGCTCAAAGGAATCAGGTATATCAGGCCGACCGAAAAGAACACCTCCTGCCATTCCACAGATTGCTCAAGAAATATCCACAGCGGTGAGAGAACAATGAAGCCAATTGCAGTGCCATTGGTGACGAAAGCAAATGCAAATGCCTTTGAATTTTCAGCAACCAGACGATCGACAAGAATGCCCATAGGCACGTATGTCATCGCAGCGAGCGCGAAAGCACCAAGCAAGCCGTAAAGCAGCGTGAACAGCATCAGGTCGCTACCGATGAAGGTTGCCCCCGCCAGCACGACGCCACCACATAGGCTTCCAATCGTCACCGTTCGCAATGGACCTACACTGTCACTCAACCAACCAACCACTGGTGATACCAAGCCAATGGTCAAGACGAAGATTGATCCTGCAGTTGCCAAAGCTGCTCGACTGCCTCCAAAGTGAACAGCCAAGTCCACAAAGTACACTTGGTATAATCCCTTCAGTGCACTGGCGAAAAACATCACCAGAAACCCGACTGTCAGTACCGAACCAATTACCACTGGGCTGAACTGTCGATTCATGCGCTATTCCCTCTATCAACAAAAACCACAACAAGCTGAGTTAGCAGTAGGAGCGGTACATATCTTCATACATTGCATAAAACAGCCTGCATGTATGATCCACCGCTTCCAACGCCTCGCGCTGCATGTCTTCTGTTGTGCAAAGCTCAGAAACCAAGTCCAACCCTTCGTTTACATGACCCACATCCTCTTTCTGATGTACAGAAAAAAACAGCAGATCATTTTCCGTCAAACCGTATGCACGGCCTAACAGAACATGGCGTGCATCCCCTGCCACCGTCTCAAGATTTTGGCCCTCGCTGGCAATCATTACTGCGGCGGCACCAATGTGGTACTTGGCGGGATTTTTTACCGCATTTAGCCGGTATTCGATGAGTTCCTTCGTTGCAGGCAGCGGTTTTTCCAACTCCCTTTCAGAATCACTGATTCCAAGCGCCCGTAGAAAATTCTGCATTAACACAACGTGATTATCGGTTCGAGACAAACGTCCCGTTTCTTCTTCGAAGCAATTGGTTATTAATGCCCGCTTGTGGGAAGGCAGGGGACAATAGAAAAAAAGATTTTCAACATAACTCAGGAAATACTTTGTCAACTGGTAACCTTGAAGCGCCACCTTCCGAAGCAACTCAATATTTCCTTCAGGCGACAACAGTTCTCGAAATATCGGGTGAGAAAGCGTCAGATGGTGATGTAACTTTTGCTCCAGCGCATCCCTGAAATCTTTCGTATCCATAGCCATAAAGAACTCTCTGCAAAACGTCCGCGCAGCCGCACTCAAAAGCGCTTCATTGCGATTTGATTAGAATAAATAATTAATGCATCTTTTGGTCAGACTCAGTTCGCTAACCGTAGTCTTTTTGCCAGATTTTCAACCGATTGCGACATGTAATGTCCTCGATACTTCACACCGTTTACTCGTGCATAATCATCAAGCACGCCAAACGATCTAAATCCTAGCGTCTCCCAAAGAAGATGAGCTCGCGTCCCTTCTCGAACATCAAGCGTAAGCAATTCGATATCGTGTGCTTCAGAAAAATCGACAATTTCCCGAAATACCTTTGCAACCAACCCCATACCGCGGTGACTAGGGTGCACAACCCCCTTGCTCAAATTTGCGATGTGGCGGCAGTTCGGCATTCGGCTTTGCATGATTACCGCAAAGCAGGCCGGGCCGACGGGGCTGCTGCCCAAAATGGCGTAAGAATCGCCTTTCTGTATTTCATCCTGAAGAGATAGGCTGAATTCGGCACACTGATCGGGCGTCATCGGCTTGTCGTAACCAAGTGTGCCGCCATCCTTAGTTGTACTGTTGATCAGTTCCATAACTTGCAATGCAATAGTGCTGTCAATCTTCTTAAGCCAAGTCAGGCTTACTACGGTTTCTTCTCTCAACTTAGCCTCACCAACTCGTCCCATCCTAAGCCTGCACATGCAGCACGTGCCTTGATTAGACTGCTTTCGTCATCAAGGTCGAAAGGTAGGAACATGCCAAGAAGCGTAAGAATAGTGCCTTTGATAAGATGAATAAGACCATCGAGGTGTTGAACGTGTAAGCGTACCCGGCTCAGTGCTACCGCGACTCAGTCATCCCAGAAAAAGTCGACGTGCTTGAAATTCACAGCCCCTGCTCAATTCCCAAATGATCATCGGCTGTTGTGAATGAGGCTGAGCTTGATTTGGCCGCAGCGGACGATGGCTGGGGGCTTGGACAGACGTAAAGAATGCTTTAAAGCAGTAGCTGAAAGAGGCTCTTGCAGCCGCTTGCTGCATCACAACACCATGGCAGGCCAACGAACGGTGTCTTTTGCCGAGCAGGGCTTGCTCTGAACCGCAGGGGGCTTCGGCCCCCTTTTTTTGCTTCGCTGTAGGTCAGGTGTGCGCCGCGCCTTTCAGTTGCTGCCTGACGGCGAGTTCCACGCCGCGCAGTTCTGCCAGACCCTTGAGGCGACCGATGAGCGAATAGCCGGGGTTGCTCTTGCGGTGCTGGTCGTCGAGTAGCTGATGACCATGGTCGGGACGCAGCGGCAGGCGCGGGCCACCGTCCCGTTCACGGCGACGCTCTTCCTCGACCAGGGCCGTGATGACCCCGACCATGTCGACGTCGCCGTCCAGATGATGGGCCTCGTGAAAGCTGCGCGGGTCGGCCTCACGGCGAGTGGAGCGCAGGTGGGTGAAGTAGATGGAGGGGGCGAACTGCCTGGCCATGGCCACCAGATCGTTGTCCTCACGCACGCCATAAGAGCCGGTGCAGAAGGTCAGGCCATTGGCCGGACTCGGCGCGGCGTCCAGCAACCACTGCGCATCGGCTGCGGTGGACAGGATGCGCGGCAGCCCCAGCAAGGCGCGGGGCGGATCGTCCGGGTGGATCGCCATACGCACACCCACCTCCTCTGCAACCGGTATAACGGCGCGCAGGAAATACGCGAGGTGCTCGCGCAACCGGCTCTCGTCGATATTGGCGTAGGTGCGCAGCAAGGCGCGGAAATCATCGAGGCTGTAGTGCTCCTCTGCACCAGGCAGGCCGACGATCAGCGTGTTGACCAGAGTTTCGGTGCGCGCTGGCGTCAGTTGCTCGAAGTAGGTCTTGGCCTGGTCAATGTCCTCGCCGCTGTACTCGGCCTCGGCGCTCGGACGTTGGAGGATGAACAGGTCGAAGGCGGCAAACGCGGTCTGGTCGAAGCGCAGAGCCCACCCACCGTCGGCCAGCTCCCAGGCCAGGTCGGTGCGGGTCCAGTCGAGCACCGGCATGAAGTTGTAGCAGACGATATCGATGCCACAGCTGGCCAGGTTGCGCACGCTTTGCTGGTAGTTGGCAATGTACTCGTCGCGCCGACCGCAGCCGCGTTTGATGTCCTCATGCACCGGAATACTTTCCACCACCGACCAGCTCAGGCCGGCGGCTTCGATCATCTGCTTGCGCTCGGCTATGGCCTCGACCGGCCAGACAGCGCCGTTGGGGATGTCATGCAAGGCGGTGACGATACCGGTTGCACCGGTCTGGCGTACGTCCGCCAGCGAGATGGGATCCTTGGGGCCAAACCAGCGCCATGTATGTTCCATGATGATCTCCTCTTATTGTGGGGTAGCTACGGCAAAGGCGCGCAATACGGGGCCCATGCCATCACGCAACAGGGCGCTGTAAGCCGTTTGTACCGACTGGCGAAACTCGGTTCTGCCGGACAAGGCGGAGGGAAACACTTCTTGCAGGTCAAGAAAGGCATCTACCAGGGCTGGCCCTTTGAAGCATTCGGCAAGCGCGGCAAAGGTGTCACGCAGCGGATCGTCGATCACCGGCGCAGCAGCGCCAGGCAACGGCCGCGAGCAGTAATGAATCCAGGCAGCGATGCCTAACGCGGTACAGCTCAGGTCGCGGCCGTCGTCGAGCAATTGCTGCGCACCAAGCAGCCAGCGCTGCGGCAGTTTCTGCGAGCCGTCCATGGCGATCTGGCGCAGGCGGTGTTGCAGGCTGTCATTGGCAAAGCGTGCAGTCAGGGCGCGGGCATACACGGTCAGGTCAATGCCTTCCGGCATGTCCAGCGTCGGCGCCGCTTCCTGGGTCATGTAACGCGCGATGAAGCCCGCCATGTCCGCATCGGTGATCGCATCGAACACGGTCTCGTGTCCGGCCAGCAAGCCGACGTAAGCCAGCAGCGAATGGCTACCGTTGAGCATGCGCAGCTTCATGGTTTCGAACGGGCGAACGTCGTCCACCATCTGCACGCCCTCCACTTCCCAGTCCGGACGCCCAAGGGGGAACTGATCCTCGATCACCCACTGGCTGAACTGCTCGCAAACCACTGCAGCCGGGTCTGTACAGTCCAGGTGCTGGGCCAGCCGGGAGAAGGATGCGTCATCCATGGCTGGGACAATGCGATCGACCATGGAGCTGGGGAACGCGACGTGATCGCTGATCCATTGCGTCAACCCGGTGGCCTGCCCTTCCTCCTGTAACGCGGCCAGGGCGCTCACTGCCTGGCGGGTGCGCTGACCGTTATCGGGCATGTTGTCACAGCACAGGACAGTGAAGGCCGGGATGCCGGCGGCGTGGCGGCGGCGTAAGGCTTCCAGGACGATACCTGGCGCCGAACGCGGTGCCCGGGGATGGGCGATATCATGGGCGATCACCGGATCGTCCACGCGCAGCTGCCCCGTAGTGGGGCTCAGGCAGTAGCCCTTCTCGGTGACGGTCAGGGTGACAATTCGGGTTTGCGGCGCAGCCATGCGCTGCAGCAGAACCTCCAGGTCATGGCCACCCTCGCCCACGTAAAGCGCCTGGCGTAACACGCTAACTTCGCGCAGCGTGACATGCTCGCTGTCGCGGTATTCGGCTACATGATAGCGGCCGCCCTGCTCGCTCAACTGGTCAACCAGGTGGCGATTGGAGCGCAGGTTCGCGCTGCACAGCCCCCAAGAACTTTCGCCGACACGTTCGAGGTGGCGTTGCAGGTAGACCGCCTGGTGGGCGCGGTGAAACGCCCCCAGGCCAAGGTGCACGATACCGATCTCGGGAGCGGAACCGATAAAGGGCACATGGTTAATGGCAGGCATCGACAGGTTCCTTGTGTGGGTGGCCGCTCATGGCCGACTCAAGGCCGAATTCGGGTTGGTGCTGGGTACTGCAGCCTTGCCGCTATCAGCTGCCGAAAGCGGTTTGACGTAGCGTGCCACGCACACCGCACCGATCACAGTCAGCAACCCGGCGAGCAGGAACGCCGTGGTGAACGAGCCGGTGAACTGCACCAGAAAGCCGGTCAGGGTCGGGCCGATGATGCCCGAGGTGTTGGCCAGAAAATGCATGAAGCCGCTGACCCCGCCGACCCGCGCCGCAGGCACGGTGTCCTGGATGATCGCCCAGTAGATCGCCCCGGTCAGGTACAGGAAGAACACTGCACAGGCGACGAGGATCACCGCCGGATACAGCGTCTTGACCAGACCGGCAAAGGCGATGCAAACGGCGCAGAGCAACAGGCAGGTCACCAGCACCACTTTGCGCGAGAACATAACCCGCCCGGTTTTCTTGAACACGAAGTCGGAGATGAATCCGCCTAGGGCTAGGCCCAGGAACCCGAGCAACCAGGGGATGACCGTGGCGATGCTCATGTCCTTGACGTTCAGGCCGTGGGCCATGGTCAGGTAGCTGGGGAACCAGGTGAGGAAAAAGAACAGCGTGTAGTTGTAGGAGAAGAACGCCAGGGCGGTGAACAGCACGGTCGGTTGCTTGAGGTAGTAGCGCAGCGGATGGACTGGCAGCGAGGAGACTTCGCTTTTTTCCTCGGCGCGGCGGATTTCCTCGGCGACCTTGCCGTCAGGCTTGTCCTTGACGAACTTGAACCAGACAACCGCCCACACGAGCCCCATCAGCATGATGATGATGAACGACACCTTCCAGCCGTAGCTGACGGCGATAAAACCCACCACCGGCCCGGAGATGGCGCCGCCCAGCGGGGTGCCGGACATCGAGGTGCCCAGCGCTCGCGCACGTTGCTTGGGTGTGTACCAGTTATTGACCATTTTGCTGGTGGTGACACTCAACGGCCCCTCACCCATACCGAACAGGATGCGGATGATCACCAGCGAGACCAAGCCGACGGTGAGCACCGTCAGCCCGCTGAACAGCGACCACAACACCATCGCCAGCAACAGCGTGGTCTTGGCTCCATATCGGTCGGCGGCCCAGCCACCGATGAAATTGAACGCCGCATAGCCGACGAAGAAACTGCTGAAAATGATGCCCATTTCACCCGTGGTCAGACCGAAGTCCTCCTGGATGAACGGGGCCGCCACGGACAATGCTGAGCGATCCAGGTAGTTGATGACGCCTGCCAGGAACAGCATGATGATGATTAACGTGCGACCTTGACCAAACATTGGAACCTCCCGCTTTTTGTGTTTATTCGGTGAGGGGTGCCCCGAGGGGGCACGAATCTCTGCACAGCGTTATGAGTGGGCCCTGCCCACCTCGACGAGCACCTTGCGGGTCTGTTCGGGGTGGTTTTCGATTAGCCCGATGGCAGCCGGCATGTCGTCGAAGCTCACCTGATGGCTGATCAGTTCCTGTACCTGCAGCTTGCCGCTGGCGATCAGCTCGATGACTTTCGGGAATTTGCGGTTGTTTAGGCGCGAGCCGACCAGCGTCAGCTCTTTCTTGATCATTTCCAGCTGCACCAGGTCGCTGGGTTCGGCGTTGAACCCCAGCAGGCCGATACGCCCAGCCGGTGCCGCCAAACGCACCATCTGTGGCATCAGCGCCGGAATGCAGGCCGCATCTACGATCAGCGGCACGCCCTCACCCTGGGTCACTTCGCGCATGTGCGCCTCGACATCGACCGCCTTGCCGTTGAGGACACGACTGGCGCCCAGCGACTTGGCCGTTTCCAGGCGCGTGTCGATGACGTCGGTCACTGTGATGTCGGTAAGCCCCAGGGCCCGGGCCATCTGCACCAGGGTCAGGCCGATCACGCCAGCGCCGTAGATCAGCAAGCTGTCGCCCGGATGGGGCTGCATCCGATCCAGCACGTTGAGAGCGATGGTGTAAGGCTCCACGAGCGCGGCGTGGCTGAGCGGCAGCGTGTCTGGCAGGCGATGGGCATTCTCGGCCGGCACGCAGACGTGCTCACTGAACCCGCCGTCGCGGTGTACGCCAATCACCTGAAGGTGCGTGCACACGTTCGGCCGGTCGATGCGGCATGGGTAGCAGGTGCCGCAGCTGATGACCGGGTCTATGCACACGCGGTCGCCCGCCTTGAGGTGCTCGACTCCCGGGCCTACTTCACGCACCACGCCGGAGAACTCATGGCCGGTGATGCGTGGAAAACGCACAAAGGCGTTCTGCCCGTGGATGATGTGCATGTCCGAGCCACAGATCCCGGCGTAGGCCACATCGATCTTGACCTCACCCGGCGCTACCTGCGGCACTTCGACATGGGCCAGCGCGAACTCAAAGGGTGCATTTACCTGAAAAGCTTTCATGGACAACTCCTGACAGGGCGGACGCCGCCCTGTGTGCTTGTTGTTATGGATCCGCCGCGGTTACCAGTGCCAGAGAGTGCCGTCTTCCAGGCGATTGACCGGTAGGCTTGCGCGCTTGTAGGGATATTTCGCCGCCAGCTCTTCGTTGATGTCGACGCCGTGTCCCGGGGTTTTGCCAGGGGTGAAGTGGCCATCATCGAAGCGGTAGGCGTGAGGGAAGACTTCGTCGATGCGCTCGTCGTGAGGCATGTGTTCCTGAATGCCGAAGTTGGGCACCCAGGTGTCGAAATGCAGCGCCGCGCCCATGCACACTGGCGACAGGTCGGTGGCGCCATGAAAGCCGGTGCGCACCTGATAGAGCGCGGCAAAGTCGGCGATGCGCCGCACGTGGGTGATGCCGCCGGCATGCACCAGCGTGGCGCGGATGTAATCGATCAACTGTTCCTGGATCAGCTCGCGGCAGTCATGGATCGAGTTGAACACCTCACCTACCGCCAGCGGTGTGGTGGTGTGCTGGCGAATGAGGCGGAAGGCTTCCTGGTTTTCGGCCGGGGTACAGTCTTCGAGCCAGAACAGGTTGAAGGGCTCGACCGACTTGCCCAGGCGGCCTGCTTCTATGGGCGTCAGGCGGTGATGCACGTCATGAAGAATGTGCAGGTCGTCACCGAATCGCTCGCGCACGGCGGCAAACAGCTTGGGCACATGGTTCAGGTATTTGGCGGTGTCCCACACGTGTTCGGCGGGCAGGTCACTGTCGGCGGGCTCATAGCGCTCCCCGCTGCGCTTGGCCACGCCATATGTGGTGGCAATGCCCGGAATCCCGCACTGCACGCGCACCGCCTTGTAGCCCAGTTCGACATGCCGGGCGACTTCGTCCAGGCAGCCTTCGATGTCCTTGCCGGTGGCATGTCCATAGACCATCACCCGCTCGCGGCTCTTGCCCCCGAGCAACTGGTACAACGGCATCTGCGCGGCCTTGGCCTTGATGTCCCACAGGGCGACGTCCACGGCGGCAATCGCGGTCATGGTGACCGGGCCGCGACGCCAGTAGGCCCCGCGGTACAGGTACTGCCAGATATCTTCGATACGATGTGCGTCGCGGCCAATCAGTGCCGGCAGCACATGCTCTTCCAGATAGGCGACCACCGCCAGCTCCCGGCCGTTCAGGGTCGCGTCGCCGATCCCGTAGATACCGGAATCTGTGACGATTTTCAGGGTGATCAGGTTGCGCCCCGGGCAGGTGACGATGACGCGGGCTTCGGTGATTTTCATGGGGTCAGGCCTCTACGGCAGAAGAGAATGAAGACAGATCCAAAACGGGCATGGCATCTCGAGGGATCAGGGCCCCGCGGTGCTGGACGACCTGGGAGGCCAGTCGATGGCCCCAGCGCGCCGCCAGTTGCGGATTGCCACCCTGCAGGCGGCACGCCAGATAGGCCGCGCTGAACGAATCGCCCGCCGCCGTGGTATCGACGATCTGGCCCACCTGCTCCGCGGGTACTTCGAAACGGCCCGTATCGCACTGGATCAGACACGATGCCTCACCGCGCTTGAGGGCGACCTCAGCTACGCCGAACTCGGCATAGGCCTGAAACAACGCGTCCGTATCGGCATACCCGAACAGTGCGGCGTCATCTTCCCAGGTGATCAGGGCCAGATCTGTCAGGTGC
Organism: Pseudomonas flavescens; assembly: GCF_013408425.1. Taxonomy (NCBI): domain Bacteria; kingdom Pseudomonadati; phylum Pseudomonadota; class Gammaproteobacteria; order Pseudomonadales; family Pseudomonadaceae; genus Phytopseudomonas; species Phytopseudomonas flavescens. The sequence goes on from NZ_JACBYV010000001.1 coordinate 1,931,910, forward strand.
AGTACATCGCCATAGACGTCGCGCGCAGCTTGAGCGTCGGGCCAGAGATGGGGGCGGTAATTGTTGTCGAAGACAATTCGGGTACCCGACTCACGGGCGTGGCGCAGAGTGTGCAGCAGGCGGTCGCGGCCTGTGGCGGTGAGAATCGCCAGGCTGATGCCGCTCAGGTAGAGGTAGTCGTAACCCGCGAGCGCCCGGAGCAGGTCATCGGCGGCGTCACCGTCGAACATCTGCCGTGCGGCGGCTTCGCCACGCCAGTACAGAAAGCGTCGCTCGCCTTGGGCGTCGGTCTGAATGAAATACAGCCCCGGAAGCGCACCCTTGATTTCGCGCACATGCTGGTCGCCGACACCCTCGTCGCGCCACAGCTGACGCATGGCTTCACTGAAGCTGTCGTCGCCGAGGGCGGTGACGTAATCCGCGCTTACCTGCCCCACAGGGTTCAGCCGGGAGAGGTAGACCGCTGCGTTGAGCGTGTCGCCGCCGAAGGTCTGGCTGAACGCTGAAGCGTTGTGTGCACGCATCTCGATCATGCACTCGCCGATTAACGCGACTTTGAGCCGGCGAGATGAATCGGTATTCGGGCATCGCCCGGTTATTGCATTCATGGCTACGCGCCTTTGTTATTTTTAAAACGGCGTTTCATTTCTAGCTTGTGATGGCGAGTTTAATCCGAATTCTTGCCTCGTCAAGAAAAATGAAACAGCGTTTTGATTCGCTAGCGTATATCCTCTGGTTTTAGTTTCCGTTGGAGCCTTCATGGACAACAGCACTCTCCAGAACAACGAACTGGTCTCTGCCGTGGGCCGCACCATGGCTGTCCTTGAGGCGCTGGCCGAGCATCCCGAGGAAAGCGGCGTATCGGAACTCGCCCAGAAACTGGATATGTCCAAAAGCACGGTCTACCGCTTCCTGCAGTCGCTCAAGGCGCGTGGCTACGTAGTACAGGACGCAGAGGATCGCTATCGACTCAGCGTCCGGCTGTTTGAATTAGGCGCGCAGGCCCTGCCCCATCTGGACATCATCCGGGAGGCGGAACCGGGCATGCGGCGCATCAACGAACTGACCAGTGAGACTGTGCACCTGGGGATCCTTGACGAAGGCAGCATCGTCTACGTCCACAAGATCGACTCCAAATACAACCTGCGCATGTATTCGCGCATCGGTCGGCGGGCGCCGCTCTACTGCACCGGGATTGGCAAGGTGCTGATGGCTTGGCTCGAGCAACCGGAGTTGCTGGCCCACCTGCAGGAAGAGAGTTTCGAGCGCCGCACAGCCAACACCTTGACCAGCATCGAGGCCTACCTGCAGGAACTGGAGGTGGTTCGCGCCCAGGGCTACGCGGAGGATCATGAGGAGTTCGAGGACAACATGCGCTGCCTGGCAGCACCGATACGCGACCGCTTTGGCCATGTGATCGGCGGGCTGAGCGTGTCCTTCCCGTGCTTTCGCTTCCGCGAAGAACTCAAGGAGGATTACGTCAAACGGCTGATGGAAACCGCGCAACAGGTTTCTGCGCAGTTGGGCTGGAATAGGAAGTAGCTCATGCAAACCATAGCAACGGCTGCTTTAGGATAAATCGGTCAGCGCGGCGGCGTCAGTAGAGCGTGAGTGGTGTCACCGCCCTTTTTGCTATGCCGCCGTCACGCATGGGCCGTATTTTCCGCATTATCTTCGTCCTTGGCAGCCAACCCGACATTCCAATGCCCACCGTGCTCCTGAACCAAGTGCAGCAGATCATAGGTTCTGGTCATATCGAGTAGGCCTGAGTGGCCGTAGGCATTTGGCGAGAACGCCGGATCCGTCCGTTTGAGGTACTGGCCGAGGGCGCTCAAGCTCACCTTTCCTTCACTGGTTCCGCCTGCCAATAGCGACACGGCATCCACGACAAACTTGGGTCGCCGTTTGACCACCGGCTTGCTGGAGTCAAGCTTGATCGCCTCATGCTTGGCGCAGGCTTCAGTTTTTGTCAGTTTGTCGACCTGCTCCCCTGCAGCGTCCAAAAGGTGTTCTTCGCGACGCCATTCAAAAAATTGGTCGCTGGCGTTGCGTAGCGCATCCGGCGTCTTGGCCTCCCCAACTATGCACACAGTGGCGCCACGCTCCCTGAGTTTGCGGCACAAGTAGGCGAAGTCAGAGTCGCTGGTGACCAGACAGAACGTGTCTGCCCGGTGGTCAAACAGCGCCTCCATTGCATCCAGGGCCAAGGCGATATCGGACGTATTCTTGCCAGCAGCGTATTGGTACTGCAGGCAGGGCGTGAAGGCCAGGCGCACTAAAGCCTCCTGCCACTTGTTGGCCAAGGTGCCGTGATTGCCGTAACCACGCCTCAGAACAACACGTCCGAACTGGGCGACTACACGCAAAGCGTGTTCCAAGATTTCTGGTGACACGTTGTCGCAATCGACCAGAACAGCTACGCGCGTTTCTCCAGCTGGAGTGAAAACTCCCATCCTTGGCTCCTACTAACCCGAACAAGCTTCGTGATCGCTAACATAACGGCAGGTCTGACGAAGTCACTCTCTCCCATATGGTGCTAGGTATCCCGCCGGGCTAAGAAATCCCCAGAGGGGTTACGTCTGTTCTCTCGTCTAACGTACTCCATTGATTGCGAAATGGTCGTCTGCAGCAGATCTACTCACCGACATTGACCCCCGCGCAATTGTGTCCAGACAGATCGAGGTTGGTGATCGTCTTCTGCTTGTTGACGAAGATCGAGACCCTGCACCCGGAGTCTTGAATGTAGTCTTCGTAATACGTGGTGTTTACTCGCACGCCGCCCTGAACATCAGTGGTACGTCCGGTTTGGCGAGTGCGCCAGTATGAAGTGTCCCTGCTCCAGATCAGAACTGCCTGCCCTTCGCCTACTGGCTTCATTTCGTCAGGTGCGCCGAAGAACTCGATGGCTTCAGCCGCACTACGTCCATTCCATTTACTGCGTGCGCCGTATTCGGGAACACTGGGTATCTGACCGCATCCAGCTATGATTACCGCAACCAGAGCGCCGACAAGTACGTTACGCATGCTTTCTGCTCCGCTACTGTTTAGGGCTTGGTATTGCCAAGCATTTCATCGAGATCTTTTAGCGTCTGATCCCTTTGCTCCAGCGGAGCCTGCTGAATGAACATCTGTTGGGCGAGGTTGATCATCTGACCAGCGTCCATCTTGCCAGCAGATAACATCTGGTTATTTGTTCGGTTGCCAGGCGCGCAGGCAAACGCGAACGTCCTTTGCAGCCAGTACTCTTCGACACCGCGCCATCCGGGCGAGAACGGAGCTTCTCGTACTCCGAGGTCAATACGATTGAAAACCTTGGCGCTGGTTAAGCGTGTCTGCCGTTGTGAGCACTTAACCTCGACCTCATAAGCCGCGAATGCCGGCATCGTAACGTCTTGGAAGATGTGCAAGATCAGGAGAGACAGGACATCCCCCGGTTTCTGCAAGATGCCCGTAGCATCGGCTACGTACATCTCATTTTTCCGACCCTCACCCTGACCGTAGATGATCCAGTAATCACCGTGGGCGGTCTGGGCATAAGCCATTGGGGCGCAAACGACCAGGGCAGCAGAGAGCAATAGGTACCGAAAATGCGTTGAAAGCAGCATTGAGATCTTCCTTGAATTTGGCACTGCACCATCATCTGCAAGTTTGCAGCCTTACAGACTGAGGATGAAGCTCGACCCAGCAGGCTAGGACTCAGAGACCGGCAGCTCAATAGCACACATGAGCTATGGCGGTTCAGCGCCCCGCTCAGCACCCTCTCCCACACCTTTTGCGTGAGCCGGACAGTTGCCAAGAGCGTAAGACGGATTCTGGCTTTCGAATACCAAGCAACCATATCTTTAAGGACAGACGGAGTGTTTTCGGCGTTTTTTGCCGAGATGGCGGCAGTCTGAAGTGCAAGGAGATCAACAATGCTGCGATTGGCCATGATGGGATGTTCTGCACTGCTAGTTACGGGTTGCGGATACCCAGATTTCGAATGCACCCAAGAACAAGCCTACAAAGTCGCGACCGAATACGTAGCCGATAATCTGGAAGCACCAAAGTCGTTGGTGTTCCCCGCTTTTGGTGCTGACGGGGTCCAGATTACTCAAGTCGAAAGCTGCAAATTCGACGTGTCGGCGTATGTAGAGATGGTGGATGCTGAAGGGGCCAAGGTACGCCGACAGTTCTCCGCACAGCTCCTCGGTGTGAGGGCAGATCAAGACTGGATAAGGCAGCGGCTGAAAATCGAAAAGTGATGCACTTTCCGCGTGACCTTCACTCTAGGAGATCACGCAACAAGCCCATGTCCGCTGAGCTGTTGCATTTGCCCGGATAGCACTACTGGAAGCCTGGTGCAGCTTTCCAGTTTTCGAGACCGTCCGACCCTGTGCAGTCTGATGACGAGACTTCCCTCTAGAAGTCGAATTCTTTGGCAATCAACCCATAGATCAAAATGCAATCCAGGGTTTCCTCGACGTCCTCTAGGTCTGTTGATACGAAGTCCGTGCTCGCAACAACGGCCGGCAGCGTACGTCCGTTGGAAGGGCTAAACGCGGGCTCTGCCGACAAGGCCATAGCGGGCTGCCTGACGGCGGATCACGGCCCCAAACTCCCCGATCTAGATCAGCGCCTGGCTGCTCAGCAGCCACAAAATCCACCCCACGAATCCCGGCAACTACCAGGCTCTCCCTATCGGTAAGAAGCCCAATAATAGGGAGAACTTTTCGTAAAATTCGCCTACAAAATTTGTATCAGTACTCAACCTGCAGGAGCAAAAAATGGCTGCACGGAAATACCCAAGTGGCTTAAAGGATAAGTTCGTGGTGCGCATGCCTGATGGGATGCGTGCAAAGGTCGCTCAACTCGCTGGCGATAGCGAAATGAGCATGAACGGCGAAATCGTCGCAGCCATTGAGGCGCACCTTGAAAATCACGCAAGGCAAAATCTGCTGATAGACGCTCTTCAAGCACAGCAGATCCAGTCTCAACCAGAACAACCCAAGCCGAACATCAAGCCAACGGCTGAAGACCTCGACTACCTCGACGGGCTGAAAAATACCAAGCGCTGAGCCGACGAATTGTCCTCGACCCATTTCATGGCCGGATCTAGAATACCTGTATATACATACAGATTAGCTATGGTGCGGCCATGCATTATGAAGTCCTCCCTCTGTTCGAACGCGGCAAGCGCAAGCCTAAGAAAGCCTACAGCTCCGAGCCCCGGTTGAGGGCTGATGTACGAATAGAGGAAGCGCTAGAGACGCCTTTCGGGCGCAGGTCAAGCATTGCCATTACCGTCCCATCTGCTCAAGGTGGTAATCCCTTACCCCAGCTCTATGAGGCTCGCATCGGCGGCATGGCGATACTCGCCCTCACCATTGAGGGCGTGGAGTTCGTTGATGGCGTTATGTACCAGCAGGAATGGCACTGCCGAGAACCTGAACACAAGATCCAGGTGCCCTGGACACTCTGCCCCCGCGGCCCGCTGGACGAACTGCTCTGAACAACCCGCTCCATCAACCAGAATCACGCAGCGCACATAAGTCATGACGCGGCCGCGTCTAGGATTGTCATGAGGGCTGCCTGTGCCCTTTTCGTTTCGCCAGCGACATCTTCCGCGCCACACATCGCTTGCGGAGCCTTAGATAAGGCCGGCCGGGCTCTTGTGGCCATTCAACCAGGCCACCAGCTCGGCCGGCGATAATGGCTTGGCAAAATAGTATCCCTGGCCCTGCTGACAACCCCAGCCGCGCAGCAGATGGTAGTGCAGTTCGGTTTCAATGCCTTCGGCCACGACCGTCAGACGCAGATCCTTCACCAGACTGATCAGGCCGCGGATAATGTGCCAGTCGCTGTTACCCGGTTGGAGGTCGGCCAGCAGCGAGCGGTCGAGCTTTACGCTGGTGGCAGGAATCTGCCGCAGGTAGGCCCAGTTGCTGTAGCCACTACCGAAGTCATCGATGCCGATGGCCACCCCCAGGTCACGAAAGCGTTGCAGCTGCGCTTGCACGGCTGGGAAATCGGTTACCAATACGCTCTCAGTGAACTCGAGTTCGATGTACTGAGGCGCCACGTCGAAGTCGCGCAGCGCCTGAACCAGCTCATCGAACAGTAGGCCATCGGTCAGATCCAGGGCCGACACGTTCAGCGATGTGGTCATTTCCAGCCCTTCGCTTGCCCACTGCGCCAACTGCTCGCAGACACGTCGAACGACCCACCGCGTGATGTGCCGGATCGAAGCGGTGGTTTCAGCAAGAGGAATGAATTCGGTGGGACTGATTTCCCCCAGCGTTGGATGCGTCCAGCGCAACAGTGCTTCAACGGCCACGCAGCGATTGCTCGCCAGATCGACCCGTGGTTGGTACACCAGCCTGAACTGGTCCGCAGAGATAAGGGCTGATTCGATGGCGTTGAGCAACTCGGTGCTGCGCCTCAGACTTGAATCGATCGCGGGATCGTAATCGAGCCAGCGACGTTCACTTGCGCGCGCAGCATCAGTGATGCTGGCCATCAGGCGCAGGATATCCATTGGCGCAGCAGCCTCACGATCCAGCTGCAGCACGCTGATCCCCACATCGGGGAACACAGGTACGTCCGCGCTATACAGCGGTCGAGCGAGAGCGTCCACGATGCCACTGAGCAGGCTCTGCATTGACAGCCCCTGCGAGGGCGCAAAGAGGGTTACGAAACCTAATGTGCCTGAGCGGTATAGGCGTGCGCCCTCAGGCAACACCGCCAGCAAGACCTCCTTGACGGCCAGCATGAAGTTAACGAAGAACTCCATTCCCAACGCCTTGACCAATCGATCCATGCCGGACGCGGATAGTGGCTCCACCAGAATGGCAACCCGTCCATCCCTCGCCGACTCGGTTAGAAGATCTGCTTCGAAGCGTTGCCGGTTTGGCAGGCCTGTTGTCAGGTCATAGAAGTGCTGAAGATGGATCGACTCAAGGCGTGCCACGACCACCTTGGCAGCGTCTCGCAACAGAGCCTGGCCCTGCTCGTCCATCGGGCGGTGGGTTTCTCTGTCGATGATGCACAACCTGCCAAGGCTCAGCCCGGGCTGGATAACAAGGGGCGCGCCTGCGTAATAGCGGATGAAAGGGTCACCATTGACCAGCGGGTTACTCGAAAAACGCGGGTCACTGAGAGGGTCACAGACTTCCAGCACGGCCCCTTCGTCGAGATTGTGGGCGCAAAACGACATCTCACGCAGCGTGCGCTCGGGCTCCATGCCAACCCGGGCCTTGAAGACCTGGTAGTCGCGCTCGATGATGCTCACGAGCGCAGTAGGTACCCCGAAGTAGGCGGAAATCATTGCGACGACGCTGTTGAGCACAGAATCCGAGCCGATTTCCAGCTCCGACGTCAAACGATCCACTTCGGCCAAACGTGCACGTTCTTCTTGCGGGGTAAGGATGTTGCACGAGGTCATGTTGGCTACTATCAGGAGAGGCGTAAGGGGAAATATAGCGCTGGGTTGTCTAATGTTGCATGGCCGATCCTATCGATGACGCGTCCGGTTGGACAATTGGGCTTTGCTCACATGCCAGATAGATCAAAGCTATAGGCCGCACCTGCATGTTTCCCGCGCAGGCTGAAGCAGGTTGTACAATTAGTCGAAAGGCCCTGTACTGACGTATTGATTGCCCTCGCGCGTTGTCACTCATCCCTGTTGCACATCCGAAATTCCGGATCTGGCCCCTGGAGCCCTATTTGATCAGTATTTTGTCACGGGGCCTGCAGTTGGTCCGCCGCTTGGCGCGCACTCAGCCAAGCAAGCCGACCCGTTATGCGGGCGCAGTCCTTGTCGTGGCGTTCTGCTGCGCGCTGCGTGCACAACTTCCTTTTGCAGCACTACCGTACCTGTTTTTCATTCCCGGCTTGATGTTCATCGGTTTCTGTTTCGGCGTTGGCCCTTCACTGCTAGGTTGCATGTTGTCGGTACTGGCGGCGCACTACTTCTTCATCGGGGCGATCGGCTTCCAGGACGGTTTGACCGCATGGATCAGTAGCGCGAGTTTTGCTCTGGTCACCTTCGGTATGGCTGTCGTCTGCGCGCTTTTCCGCCGAAGCTTGAACGCACTCTCCGACATCAACGAGCGCCTTGAGTATGAGGTCGAACGGCGCACCCTAGAGCGCGATGGCATCTGGAATGTCTCCCCGGACCTGATCTGCACCCTGTCCGAGGGCGGTGAGGTGGTGGCGATGAATCCGGCCTGGCAAACCGAGACCGGCCACACTGAGCAGGTTCTCAAGGACGGAGCGTTTTTCGCTTTTATCTCCCCTTCCCAATTGTTCGACGCCCTGCGCAGCCTGGATCAGCAGCCGATTGCAGAACTCGATACCCAGGGAGCCCGCAGCAATGGTCAGCCGCTGCACCTGAACTGGCGGATCGCACGCCGTGAGGGGTACTACTTCGCGGTCGCCCGGGATATCACGCAACACAAGGAACGCCAGGAAGCCCTGGAGCAAGTCAGGGCGCAGTTGCAGCAAAGTCAGAAGATGGAAGCGGTGGGTCAGTTAACGGGGGGACTGGCCCACGACTTCAACAACCTGCTGACGGTGATCACCAGTAGCCTGGACTTGCTCGACCAGCGCATCGCTCAAGGGCGGCACAGCGAGCTCCCGCGATACGTTGCGCTGGCCCGCAACGCCTCCGCCCGCGCGGGCTCCCTCACCCACCGCCTACTCGCCTACGCCAGGCGTCAGACATTGGCGAGTACGGTGGTCGACCCGGCATTGCTGATCCAGGACATGAAAGAGATGATCAGCAGGACGCTGACACCGCGTGTCGAGCTAGAGGTAGCGACACCACAGGAATCCATCTTGTGCTTGTGCGACGCTCATCAGCTTGAAAATGCGCTACTGAACCTGTGCATCAACGCACGCGACGCCATGCCCCAGGGCGGGCGGTTAAGGATAGAGGTCAGCAAGCAGCGCATCGAGCCGGCGCAAGCCACCGAGACGCTAAACGCAGGTGAATATGCTCACTTCCAGGTAACGGATACCGGCATGGGTATGCCACAGAGCGTGGTGGAACGCGCGTTCGATCCGTTCTTCACCACCAAGCCATTGGGCTCCGGTACCGGGCTGGGCCTCTCGATGGTGTACGGTTTTACTCGGCAGTCATCCGGCGACGCCCAGATCGAATCGGAGGTGGGAAAAGGCACCAAAGTGAACCTGTTTCTGCCACTTCACTACGGCACGCTGACCACTGCCAACCTCGCAACGCCATCCAATTCGGAAGACGTGGCTTACACACCGAGCGGTTTAATTCTCGTGGTCGACGATGAGGACGCAATCCGGGATCTCGTCGGCGAAACACTGGAAGACATGGGCTATGAGGTCGCCAAGGCAGCGACTGCTGCCGAGGCGCTGCAACTGCTTAAGCAACTGCCTGAGATGGGTCTAATGATTACCGACATCGGCCTGCCAGGCGGAATGAGCGGCGATGAGTTAGCTGTAGCGGCACTGGATGCACACCCGGCACTCAAGGTGTTGTTCATTTCCGGCTACGCCGAAAACGCCGTGCCCGCGATTGCCATGAAAAGCGGCCAGACCGAATTGCTGCTCAAACCCTTCGCAGTCACGCAGTTCAAGCTGATGGTTCAGAAGCTGCTCACCTAAATGCTTGGAGACTGACGACGGCATTACAACGCAGCACTTCACTCCTCTAGTCGCGTGCTTTCCTCGAGCTGCTTGAGCGCATGGGACAGACTCGCATGCGACAACTCGCCAAGGTGGCTGCCCACCTGGCGCCCCTCGGCATCGAAAAACAGGGTGGTCGGCAGCGCGCCTGATCCAACGTGTTGGCCCAGCTGGCCGCCCGGATCCAGCAGTACATTGGCCAGACCCAGCCCTTCAGTAGCAAAGAACCTTGCCACAACCGCGTCACTCTCGCCCTGATTGACGAAGAGAAACGTGGTGCCTGACAGCTCACGCTGGGCTTTCGCCATGACCGGCATCTCGCGGCGACAGGGCGGACACCAGGTTGCCCAGAGATTGACCACCAGCGGTTTGCCTGCGAAGTCACGCAGCGTTACCCGCTCACCTTGCTCATTGCGAAAACTCAAATCGGGCAAACGATTGGATTGTTCGACGGTGTGAAGCAGGAACGAGCCGGATACCCAGGCCAGCATCCCTACCGTAATCGCCCAACCAAGTGGCTTGCGCAGCTTGCGGTCGCGCCAGCACATCCACGTGCCGAGACACAGCGCTGCTAGCAGACCCGGCCAGGCGATGAAGCCACCATCACGTATGTCGACTGCTCGCCAGGGCTGGTCGCTAAAATGCTCCAGATACGTGACTACAAATGCGATCCGAGCAACGACCAGCGTCACCAGAAGCAACCTGAATACCTGTTTCTCAGGATCAAGTTTACTTAGCCGCCCCAGCCACCAGCCGGTAAGGATCGATAGGGCCAGGCTCACCATCAGCACGACGTGCGGCATCGCTAATGCCAGCGGCCCCAAGTTGATAGTCAAGCTCAGTTACCCTCCTTAACTCAGTTATCCAGCTTCAGCGATGAACCGCGGCCCTTCTAATCGCCTTCGTCAGAAAGCTGGATAGCTGATCAATCGAATAGGGTTTCTGAAGGAGATCGAAGCCGTAGCTGCCATGTTGTGCAAGCACCTCGCTATAACCGGAAGTCAGCACGACAGGCATCAGTGGATACTGTCTGCGGATCGTTTTGCCAAGATCGATGCCGTTCATTCCAGGCATGACGACGTCAGAGAAAACCACGTCGAACTGGTCCGGTTGCTTTGACAGCAGCTCCAGTGCCTCTTCCGCGTTAGCCGCGGTGGATGGCTGGTAACCCAGCTCGACCAGCGCGGTCTGGCAGAACGCACTGATGTCGGGATTATCTTCGACCATCAGCACGCGTGTGCCATGGTCTGGTACCAGCGGCTCGGGGGCTGGGGGCTTTTCCCTACGAGGCTCGACTCGACTATCGACCCTCGGCAAATACAGAGTGAATGTTGAACCCTTGCCAACTTTACTCTCGACGATGACCTCCCCGCCCGATTGCTTGGCAAAGCCAAAGACCTGCGATAGCCCAAGTCCTGTGCCCTTGCCAAGAGCCTTGGTCGTGAAAAAAGGCTCGAAGATAGACTCCAGTTGCTCAGGCGCAATACCGGTGCCCGTGTCAGAAACTGATACAGCAACATAGCGGCCAGTTGTTGCTGGTTGAAGCCTAACCGCGGGAATTTTATCTGCCGGGGACACACGGATCTCGATACGGCCTTTACCGCATAACGCATCCCGCGCGTTCACTGCCATGTTAACGAGCGCGGTGTCGAATTGGCCTGAGTCCGCATAAACGTAATAGGGTGTTTCTGGCGATCGGATATCGATGTCGATACGAGGACCACTCAACGTCGCCAGCATCTCTGCGACAGAGCGAATATTCTCGCAGGGAGCAAAGACCTCTGGCTTCAGTGTTTGACGCCGGGCAAATGCGAGCAACTGACCTGTCAGGCGTGACGCACGATCCACTGTGGTCGAGATTGCTTCGATGTACCGTAAGCGTTTCTCCTCAAGAAGATTGGGGCGCTTTAACAGATCGCAGGAGGATCTGATAATGGTCAGAAGATTGTTAAAGTCATGCGCGACACCGCCGGTTAGCTGGCCGACAGCTTCTATTTTTTGCGCCTGTCGCAGGGCGGCTTGAGCCCGTTCAAGCTCAACCTGAGACTTGATTTGCTCGGTGACGTCGTTGGCAAAACAGAAGCCTCCAGCGACGGAGCCGGAGGGATCACGTAAGGGCGTATAAGCGAGTTCATAGCTACGTCTCAAAAGGCTGGGGTCACCGAACTCAGCGGATACCCGAAAGGTCTCGCCACTCAAGACACGCCTCAGTTGTTCGCGTAGGACTAGTGCTTGTTCCGCCGGCAAGAGCTCTGGCAATAATTCGCGTCCCTCCAGCGAATAACCGTAGATCGCTCGAAAAGCCTGAGAATAGGCCTCGTTGAAGGCTACAAGGCGGTATTCATTGTCAAAGATGCAGGTTGGCACCGCGTTGGCGTCAATCACGTCGCGGTACAGTCTTAGCTCTGCGGTACGCTCAGCGACTTGTTCCTCGAGCATGGCGTTAAAATCACGCAGTTGGGCCTCGCTCTCCTTCAGGAAAGCTTCAGCGTTTTTCCTGTCAGTGATGTCGGACGCCGCGCCCAGCCAGCCAGTAATTTTTCCGCCTTGGTCAAAGAGCGGTACCGCACGTACCTGTGCCCACCCGACACTTCCGTCGACGCGGTTGACCGGATGTTCGATGCTGTAGGTCGATCTGGTACTGATGGCTCGGGCAATTTCTGCACGCACCGCATCGCGCGCTTCGACAGGGATATAGTCATTGAGCCAATTGGAATTGTCCGTGTCCGTATCCGGAATAAAGTTGCCGCCCTTGAGCTGATGGAGCTGAGTCCAATCAGCATTGATTGAGAAACGAACCTCACTCGATGACCGTACTAAGGCGTCCAACCGCTGCTCGCTTTCAGCGAGTGCCAGCGTAGTGTTCACTTGATCGGTCATTTCCCGGGTATAGCAGAGGACACCACGGATGGATCCCTGATCATCGCGCAGTGGCGAAAATGAATAGCTCCACCACGTTTCTTCTGGCACACCTTCTCGCGCCATGATGATCGGCGCGTAATCGGAACGGATCGACTGCCCTGACAGTGCTTTGCGCATTGAGTCACGCACCGCATCCCACGCGTCTGCCCACAACACCGGCAGGGATTGACCCAACGCTCCTTCCAGGCGAGACCCAAGGAGTGGCCGATAGGCATCGTTGTAGAAAAAGGTCAGCGCCTCCCCCCAAACCAGATACATGCTCTCCGGTGAATTGAGCATGAGCTCCAGGGCATTGTGCAGGGACTGCGGCCAAGCATCTTGCGAGCCTATCGGTGTCGAAGACCAATCGTGCCGACGGATGAGCTCTCCCGTCTCACCACCTCCGATCAGAAGCCTGTTACCAACTCTGCCCACGGTCTCCTCCCTATGAATTCATGCGATCAAACGAATCCGGCACAAGGTCACCGGCCACTCGAAACGGCGCTGCCATGCGCAGCCTCTGTTAGAAGACACGGACTTGGGGCTAATTCTCCAACTCAATTGTCGCTTGATCAACGCATGGGGTCATCGACTGTTCAAAATCGAGCCGAGAAGACGACGCGAGGAAATCGCCTGCCAACAGCGGGTAGATTTCCTAACACTGATTGGAGATCCTCTAATGCCCCACACGTACGATCAACTAATCATCTGGGCCCCTTAATTACGCGTTTAGCGTAACGCTCAACCTGGACTCCATGCTGAGCCCAAGGTTGGTCTTAGTATGCTCGGCACTGGCAACACGGCATCAACCACTCACCCTGGCTTGAATTTCAACGTAAAGTAAGCCAACTAAAGTGTGCAGCTCTCGACCAAAAAAGGTTATCCATGTCCAAAATTGCCGAATTCAAAGCCCTAGAGGCTCAACTCGCCGCTCAACTTTCACAGCTTGATGCATTAAAAAATGATGGTGGATTGCAGCGCGAGATCGAATTTGAGAAAAAACTTCGCTCGCTGATGTCCGATTACGGCGTCAGCCTTGGCGGCATCATTTCTCTACTCGATCCGCAATCTCCCCGGAGCGCCAAGCTCTCCTTTCAAACTGCCCGGGGCCCGAAGCGAGAGCGCGCAATCAAGGTGTACAAAAATCCCGAAACAGGTGAGATCGTTGAGACTAAGGGCGCTAACCACAAGGTGCTCAAAGCTTGGAAAGATCAGCACGGCGCGGAAGCGGTTGAAGGCTGGCTTCAATAAGCTTTTTAAGCTCTTTGAAAGTGAAAAAGCCGGGCATTGCCCGGCTTTTCTTTATCGCAGGTCTAGCACGGCTCAGGAAGCCGTCCTGCAGGACGAACGGAACCGGCAGGCGGCTCGTTGAGAATGGCCCAGAATATCCCGAGGCCCGATATCGCCTTGACGAAATCAGAGAATTCGACAGGTTTGACCACATAAGCGTTAACTCCTAGACGGTACGCCTCTTCCAGATCCGGCTCCTCCTCCGACGACGTCAGCATCACAATGGGAATACTCTTGAGCTGATCGTCAGCCCGAACAGCCCCGAGTACCTGCAACCCATCAATCTTAGGGAGTTTCAGATCCAGCAGCACGACTGCAGGATTACCCTCGTGGCGCGCGGCATATTCACCAGTGCGCCTCAGGTAGGCCAATGCCTCTTCGCCATCTCGAACACAGATCACTTCGTTAGAAAGCCGGCTGCGCTCAAGCGCTATCAAAGCGAGCTCTAGGTCGCGTGGATTGTCTTCCACAAGAAGAATCGGTTTGAGCATGTTGTCCTCTCACTTCTGCGTGAGCCAGGTTAGAAGTCGAGTCATCCTGTCGGATGAGTTTTGGGTCAGACCCGAGAGCAGCGTTGCCGTTCCGCAACGGGCTAATGACCGGAATCGGCTCGACGGGCTGATCAGCCCACTGGTGATGCGAGTGGATCGGCGCCAGAGGTCACCTAAATGCCATAATGCGGCCCCCAAAAGCCAAGTCTTCGCCATCCATGAATCACGTTTTTTCAGCTTTCGCCCTCTCCGTTCTCCTCATCACCACAGCCTTTGCCAGCGCTCCTTCGACCTTCACCGAAGCGAAAGTCGTGGCTAAACGGCAGGTTTTCTTCGACCAGGCAGACGGCTCGGTGGGCGATCTGTACTGCGGCTGCAATTGGACGTGGGTGGGTAAGTCGGGCGGCAGAGTCGATGCGAAATCCTGTGGCTATGAGGTCAGGAAACAGGCCACGCGCGCCGAGCGCACCGAGTGGGAACATATCGTCCCTGCCTGGACGTTCGGGCATCAGCGGCAGTGCTGGCAGCAAGGCGGCAGAAAGAACTGCGTCGCAAGTGACCCCGTGTTCCGGGCAATGGAAGCAGATCTCTACAACCTCTACCCCTCGGTCGGCGAGGTCAATGGCGATCGCGCGAACTACAACTACGGGATGGTATCGAGCAGCGAGCCGCAGTATGGCGCCTGCTCTACGAGGATCGATTTCAGCAGCCGAACCGCTGAGCCGCGAGACGAAGTCAAAGGCCTGGTCGCACGCACTACGTTCTACATGTTTGACCGGTATCGCCTCAACATGTCGCGCCAGCAGCAACAGGTGCTGATGGCCTGGGGCAAGCAGTATCCGGTAACGGATTGGGAGCGCGAGCGGAACGCCCGCATTGAGAAGATCGTCGGACACTCCAACGAGTTTGTGACCGGTGAGCGCATGTGGACGCAAGGCTACAAGCCTACCGGCGATGGCGTGTCGAAAGTCGCTAGCGCGAAATCCACACCTTCAGCACGCAGCAGTACGGCAGTCGAAAGCTCATCGGGTTCTGTGATCGGCAATCGGAACAGCCGTCTCTATCACCTGGCATCCGGATGCCCAGGCTATGGGCAAGTTGCCTCTAAAAATCGCGTTCCATTCGAAACCGAGTCGGACGCCATTGCCGCTGGCTTCCGGAAAGCCGGCAATTGCAAATAGCAGTTCTGATTGGCCGAGGCGTCCATTCAACGAACGGCCTCGGCCTGGAGTTTGAGGTTATGCCAAGTCTTTGGAACGTTGGTTCGACGTCCGCGGATGAGGCGGCCTCTGAAGTATCAGGCAGCTGGTTTCATGACGACTTTGGTCCAGCCTTTGTCACGGGCGTCAAAGTGCTTGTATGCGCTTGGGCCCTCAGCCAATTTGAGGCGATGGGAGACGATCTGCGATGGCTTGGCACGGTCGTGGTGAATCAGCGCTGCCAATTGACGGTTGTACGCCTTGACGTTGGCCTGCCCAGTACCGATTGTCTGGCCTTTGAACCAAAATGCGCCGAAGTCAAAAGCCATCTTCCCGTCTTTGGCCAGCTCATTTTCAGCACCAGGATCCTGGGGAACGAATAGCCCAACAACACCTATCCCACCAGTTGCTTTGGTTGAGGCGACAAGGTTGTTCATGGTCAGGTGATTCACCTCGTGGCCATGCTTGTCACAGCATTGGTAACCCACGCATTCGCAACCACGATCCGTGCCTTTGCCGTCGGTGTAATTCAGAATTTCATCGACAGCCTTCTGCTCAACGGAATTGATTGGTGTTGCCCCCATCTTTGCAGCCAGCTTCAGACGGTCTGGCTGATCGTCTATGACGAAAACCTGCGACGCGCCTTGGATGATAGCGGAGTGTGCCGCCATCAAGCCCACTGGCCCTGCGCCGTATATGGCGATGGATTCGCCAGGCTGTAGCCCTGCCAACCTGGTCGCATGCCATCCGGTAGGAAAAATATCGGAGAGCATCACGTAGTCGTCTTCCCGCTCTTTGGCATCCTCAGGCAAAACGAGGCAGTTGAAGTCCGCAAAGGGAACTCGCAGCAGCTCGGCCTGGCCGCCATCATAGGTGCCCATCTCAGCAAACCCATAGGCTGCGCCGGCGCTGCCCGGGTTAGCCGTCAAACAATACCCGGTAAGGCCCTTTTCGCAATTTTCGCAAAAGCCGCAGCCGATATTGAACGGCAAGCAGACCATGTCGCCAACTTTGACCCTTTCGACGCCGGCACCCACCTCAATCACCTCGCCAAGGTTTTCGTGACCAAAGACACGGCCTGTTTCAAAGGTGGTGCGGCCTTCGTACATGTGGAGGTCGGAGCCACAGATATTGGTGGAAGTGACTCGTACTAGGGCGTCGGTAGGTTTTTCAATCTTTGCATCCGGGACGTTTTGTACGCTGACGTCACGTGGTCCGTTGTAGACGATTGCCTTCATGTGGGTTCTCCAAGTTAGTTCAAAGGAGCGCCATACGCGCTTTCGTTGCTACATAAGTTGGTGTTCAGCGCAAAGGAGGCCGTTCAGGAAAATTGCGGCGATTCCTGACCGGTGGCATTTCATAACCAGTGATGACAAACCGTTTTCTTCCCCGCGGCTGCGCCCTTCGGGCAGCGTCGATGGCCAATTTGCTGTTTGATCCGACACCCGATGCGGATATATCCATTAATGAGTCAACTCATAATGTTATGGTATAACGTTGTTATCATTCGCGATTTCGCCACAACAATATTGAGGAAGTCTGCTTCATGTACGGATCTGCGCATCGCGGTAGGGATTGGATTCTTGGAGGCGCCGCACTTACCTGCTTGGTCTCGTGCACAATGGTATATGCGGCAGAGGCAGAAGAAGCCACTGAGCTGGAAGCCATCGAAGTCGTTGGTGAGGGAAGCAATTCGGGACGTATCAAACCGCTGACACGAAGCAAAGTGAGCAATGCTCCCAACAGCTTGCCAGCTGCGGTGACCACGATCACGGACGAAGATATTCGAACACTCAACGTAGATCGCGATATCTCCAACATCTATCGTCGTGTGCCAGGCGTCGTAGCCAACAACATCGACCAAGGCGATACCGGCAATGGCTTCCGTATGCGCGGCTTCACCACCAATGGCACTCACGGCGCCGACGTGGCCGTGTACGTCGACGGCGTGCCGCAGAACATTCCCTCAAGCCAGGGTGGTGCAGGCCACGG
The DNA here is from genome assembly GCF_013408425.1 of Pseudomonas flavescens. Taxonomy (NCBI): domain Bacteria; kingdom Pseudomonadati; phylum Pseudomonadota; class Gammaproteobacteria; order Pseudomonadales; family Pseudomonadaceae; genus Phytopseudomonas; species Phytopseudomonas flavescens. The sequence goes on from NZ_JACBYV010000001.1 coordinate 1,949,422, forward strand.
CCCGGTGTTCCTTGAGTGGTTGACGCCTCAAATGATCAAGCGCGTCGACGTCATCAAAGGCCCGATATCTGCGCTGTATGGCGACCAGAACCGCGCAGGCGCGGTGAACATCGAGACACTCGATGGTGGGGACGTGGCCTCGAGCCTTGGTGTGGATATCGCCAGCTTTGATGGCCGTCGAACCAACCTGGTACTGGGCGGGGAGCATGAAGGTTTCGAATCGCTGTTCGTGGTCGATATCTACAAGACCAATGGCTACCGCAAAGCGGCTGAGACCAACCGCGACAACTACTTCTGGAAGCTCTCTAAGGTCTTTGGCGATGCGAAGTATTCGGCGCGCTTCAGCCACTACGAATCGGATTTCAAGAACGATGGCTACCTGAACCTACCCGCTCTCAAGGCCGGTACGATCAGCCGCCGCGACACCGACAATCTTTATGGCTTCGGCAATGCCAACCGAAACACCTACGTCTTCAATCGCGCGCCCGCAGAAGGAGACGAGGGCCTGTACTACACCGCTTACTTCGAAGATTTCAAACGTGTGCGCGGCATTTCCAATGGTACCAACACCCATAATTACGGCAAGGATGATCGTGACATCTACGGCGGGCGCCTGGCTTATAACTTCGTTTATGAGGACTCGGCATCGTTGATGGTCGGTGCCGACGTGCGCCGCGACAAGGGCGACGCCTACCGCCAGCAGTATCGCAACTTCGAACCCACACCCAATTTCTATTTTGACTTCGACCAAGACCTGATCACCTATGGTGTGTTTGCCCAAGGACAATACAAGCCGGTCGACTCACTGAAGTTGCTGGGAGGCATTCGCTACGACCGCTTCGACTACGACATCGACAACCTCAAGTTTCGCAACGCCGATACTGGCTACCACAGCTCGGTAACCACACCGAAACTCGGCCTGGTATGGACGCCGATCGAGCAGTTCGAAGTGTTCACCAACGCTTCTCAGGGCTTTCGTTCGCCAGCTGCGGAGTACATCAGTTCCGGCAGCAGCGGTGCTCTGCCGCCGAGCGAGACAGGTGGTCGGATCAACGGTAGCGTACGGCCCAGCAAGGTCACGTCCTATGACATCGGCTTCACCGTACGCCCGACTGAGCGCTTCTCCAGCACCACCGAGTTCTACTACATCCAGAACGATAGCGAGACCTTGCAAACTTCACCGGGGGTCTTCGAGCAGGTCAGCGACACCACACGTAAAGGCGTGGAAACCAGCTTCAACTACCAAGCCACATCCACAGTCAGTACCTACGCAAGCTATGGCCGAATCATCGATGCAGTGATAGACAATCCGGCTGCTGGTACCGGCGACAGGTTGGTAGTCCCAGAGCACACCTATAAAGCCGGCCTGCAGTATCAAGATGCCTTCATGGCGGGGCAGCTGACGCTCAATGCCGATACCTACCACCTCACCGGGATCCCTTACTACGTGGGGACAGAGAAGAGGGAAATGCCGGTCTATACCCGGTATGACCTGCGCGCGTCATATGACTACAGCGACTACCAGTTCAGCGTGTATGGGACTTTTCAACCCCACCGTTATGGCACCGAAGTAGCCTACGGCACAACAAGTGGGCTGGTGATCGTTCCGCAGCCATCGACAACGCTGGGCGCATCGGTCAGGTATTTTTTCTAGCCATCGCCCTACTGCTTAACGTCACGCGCTGTCAGGACTGGTGCATGTCGCTGTCGTCGACCTAGTCATCACAAAAGATGCGCCAGCGACTGCTCAGTTATCGACGTACTCAAAACACTAAAGCGGCTTGGTAGAGCTTCAAAATCTCCTACAGGTACTTGACCGAGGACAGGGTTCTGTTTCCGGTCAAACGATGGTGTCTGACCTATAGGGCTAAGACGCGCAACGGCCATGACGTCCACAGAGCTCAGAACGAGCAACGGCCCAGCACAACACAATTACGGCCCTTTCGCTTTGCTGCGTATAACGCCTGGTCGGCCGCCATTACCACCTCCTCTACGCTACTAAAACTGGATCCGGCACTGCCCGCGACGACGCCAATACTCACCGTTAGACAGTGGTAGGGAGACTCGCGATGCTCGATGGCTAAACGTTCTACTGAGCCGCGCACTTTCTCAGCGATGGCAAAAGCCTGCCCACCATCCAACCCGCAGAGAATCAGTGCCATCTCCTCACCACCGTAGCGGGCTGCCAGGTCGGTGCCTTTGCGCGCATGCAGCCGCATCGCCCGCCCCACCTCGATCAATGCTCTGTCGCCGATCAAATGACCATACGTGTCGTTGTAGAGCTTGAAGTAATCCACATCGATCAGCACGAACGCGAAAGACGCGCTCTCGGTAAGGCTTTGTTCAAAGGCGCTTTCCAGGCGCTCATCCAAGTGCCTTCGATTGGCCAGGCCGGTTAGCCCGTCCTCAGATGCCAGCGTTGCCAAGGTCTTGTTCGCTGCGGACAACGACTTGTGTGCAGCAAGCAGCTCGATTGCCAACTCCGACTGTTTTCTCAGAGCACGCAAGACCAGTGCTCCCATAGCGACGACAATCAGAGTCGCTATAACTGCAAAAGACCACATCGTTCGGGCCCGCTGCTTCCATGCAGTCAACGCGTCGACCTCGGCCATCGCCACGGCGACAAGCACGGGATACTTGTCACTCGCGTCAAATCCGTAAATTCTTCGCACACCATCCACGATTGCGGTGAGGGCAACCGAGCCTTTAGATACGCCCTGATTCACCATCTTCAGCATTGGGCTCTCGGAGATATTGGTGAGGTAGGTTTCAGCATTGCTGTCCGACCGAGCGAGGATTGCTCCATCGCGCTTTGCCAACACCACGATGCCCACTTCTCCGAGAGGAAGCGATTGGTAGAGGGTAACAAAACGGTCAACGTTCAGCGTCGCGAGCACCACGCCCTGGAAATCACCCTCACGTCCGTACAAGCCCATAGACAAGGTGATGACCCAGTCCCCTGTGGTTTTGCTCCTCACCGGTTGGCCAATATAAATTCCAGGATCGCTAGTGGTCTGGTGATACTGAAAATAAGCTCGATCCCGATTGTTCAAAGCCTTGTCAGTCGCATTGGTGGTGAGGAAATAGCGCCCGGCCGCGTCTGACATAAACAACCCATCCAGCTCGCCGAGCTTCTGAATCTGGGCTGCCGCGATTTCGTTCAGCTCCTGCAGGTTCGCGTCGCGATGACCGCCCAGACGATGCTTGGAAGCCAATGCGGTCAGTATTGTCTCAGCGACCCGTATAGTAGATTCAGCCTGGCTACTCAGTGCCGTTGCAAGCGTCTGCATTGCTTCTGTGTTTTGAGCTATCGCCTGCGATTTATCCCATCTCACATGCAGTGCCGTGGAAGCTATTAGTAGCGCGCACACGAAGGCTACGACGAAGACGAGCATTCGCCGTGTATGACTGCTCTTGGGCGGCGTATCCGTTTGCCTCCTGGCGAAATCCTGCACGTCTGCCTCCCTAGGGTCTGTTGCCGTTTCGCGCTAACCAATTGATCTATAAGAGCAAGCTCGTATCGTTGAAGCTCTGACCCAATATCGATACGAGCTTGCAATGCCCCGATTACTGCTCAACGACGAGCATTGGTCGAAGCTGCGGGAAATTCTGCTGCACAAGGCCATCTACAACAACCTTGATCTATGAATGACCGTGGAGGGCATGCTGTACCGCATGCGCACGGGATGTCCCTGAGAGACCTGCCCAAGGCGTTTGGCAACTGGAATAAGGTCTACAAACGCTTCAATGCATGGTCTGCTGCCGGCAAATGGTTCAAGGTCTTCAAGATGCTGATGGCGGAGCCCGACATGGAGTGGGTGTTCATTGATGGCAGCTATGCCAAGACTCACCAGCACAGTGCAGGCGCTGCCAGCGCAAATGATGAAGCTATAGGGAAAAGCCGGGCCGGTAATACCAAAGGTTCATCTGGCAGTGGACGCCCATGGTTTATCCATCGAGTTTGAAATCACGGGAGGCCAAATCAATGACTGTACTCAGGCACCAGCATTGATTTCCAAGCTCCCGGCGGCAGAAACCATCGTTGCGGATAAGGGCTATGACAGTGAGAGAATCCGAGAGTAGGTTGAGCGACAAGGGGCCAAGGCCGTGATCCCGAGGAAGCGTAACTCTGTGAAAGGCAACGCGGATCTGGACAGAGCTCTGTACTGAAATCGCCACCTGGTGGAAAACGCCTTTGCCCGGCTGAAGCACTACCGGGCGGTGGCCTCTCGATTCGACAAGCTCAAGAGCAATTACGAGAGCGTGGTGGCCATGGCCTGTGCCTTCCCATGGTTGCCCATGTAAAACGGCAACAGGCCCTAGGATTTTCGCTATCTAATGGTTAATTTTAAGAAACAGCTTGCATCCTCGTGATAAATTCCTTCCTTGTGATGGCTAAATTCAGACCAAATATGTGCTATAGTAGATTCTGACGCTGAAAATTCGTCATGTGGAAAACTGCTCTTCATTGCTTTAGGGCGGTGAATTTTGTCTTCCCCGGCTTCCGGGGGTGTCGTCGGTGGCACGGCCATCGACAACCAAGAAGGAGGTTCAACTCATGAGAGTTGAAACGATTAGCTATTTGAAAAAACACGCAGCCGACCTGGATCTCGATGAGCCAATGGTCGTCACGCAGAACGGCGTACCTGCCTACGTCATCGAGACTTACGAAGAGCGTAAGCGTCGAGATGAGGCGATCGCCCTGGTGAAACTTCTTGCGATTGGTTCGCGAGAGTACGCCCAAGGCAAGCACTGCTCTGCTGAAGATCTGAAAGCCCGCCTGGCCAGGAGGTTCGCCCAAAACTAACTAGGAGTAAAAATGACTACAAAAAAAGTACGCTTCACTGATACCGCATCCCAAAGCCTCGAAGACCAGGTGCACCACCTGACCACCTCTCTAGGTACTCAAGCAGCCCTCGCGAAAATCGACAAACTGGTCGATACGATCGAGGCCAGGCTCAAGGCCGCCCCTGTTGGATACCCTATCTCGCAGCAAGCCAGCGAGGTGGGCGTGATCCATTACCGTGAGCTCAATACGGATGATTACCGAGTCCTCTATGAGGTTTTCGATAATGACATCGCGGTTGAGCTGGTATTGAGACAGAAGCAGAGCGTCGAGCAAGCTTTGCTCCGTTACTGCCTACTGAGCCCTCTGTAGCACCCTGTCGGGAGGTCAGTCTGGTCGTAGCCAGGCTGAACTGACCAGCGAAATGGCGCTGCGGCTGAGCCATGTGATCGGCGGGACGCCGGAGATGTGGGTAGGCCTGCAGACCGCTTACAGCCTAGGTCTGTTGCCATTTCGACGCGAGCCGCGTTGTCGCGATGCGGCGTTTCTCGCCGGCTCATTTAGCTAGCTAAACTTCGCGGCTCGTGCCTTGCCTCGCGACAAAACGGACTCCGGCGCGGCCGTGCGTGAAACGGCAACAGACCCTAGGGAACGTAGAAAAATTCAGTGCGCAATGCCAGCCGCGCCTGGCCTGCTATGGACAGCTATGGACAGCTCACTTTATGCCAATGCGTATGCGCATCTCTCGGGTGATCGTTTGTTTGGTGTCAGGCAATCGCGCCCAAGGGTCTTCATCAAGCTGATCCAATCGCTTGTGTAAGTTAACGATAGTCCAGGCATTGGCCGCTTCGAGCTCGCTCACTTCTTCACGATGGATCGGAACGGACACCGGTAACCCCTCTCTAGCGCGAACCGAATAAGCACAGATGGTCGTTGCACCGAGCCCATTGCGCAGGTAGTCGATGAAGATCCGGCCCACGCGATTTTTAGGGCCGGAGACGGCGGAGAATCGATCAGGAATCAGTCGTGCCATGTACTTCACAATGCTCTGACTGAACGCCTTCACCTCCTCCCAACTGTCTTTAGGCGTGAGCGGCACCACGATGTGAATGCCCTTCCCTCCGCTAGTCTTGAGAAACGATTGCAGGCCGAGCTCATCGAGCACCGTGAGCGTCAGTTGCGTGGCTTCAACCATGCTTTTCCAAGGTAGTGATGGATCAGGATCCAGATCCAGTACAAAGCGATCAGGTCGCCTCAGATCACCGCTGGTAGCGTTCCAGGTATGCAGCTCAATGGTGCTCATCTGAACCGCCCCGAGCAGGGCCTCGGGGGTGTTGATGACCATTGCAGGGTGTCCGGCCTGGGCTTTGCTGATCGAATCAATACCTTGGATGGCCAGACTCTCCGGATTCTTTTGAAAAAAGAGCTGCGCGCCGATGCCCTCTGGTGCTCGCACCAGTGCCACCGGGCGGTCGGCAAGTTGCGGAACAATCCAGTCCAGGCTTCGAACGTAGTACTCAGCCAGATCTCGCTTGGTGAGACCGCTGCTGGGATCAATAACGCGATCCGGATGAGTCAGCCGCAACTTACCTGTGACACTGCTCCCGCCTCGCTTTGCGGGTTTACAGGCAACGGGCTCCACGTCGCTCTCCTCAGGCTCGGAGCCGATCTCTGTTGGCCGCTCTTCGGTGATAGCTACCGCAGGCTTGTCGGCACGGAGCCCTTGGAAAACGGCATGCCTGACGATGCCATCCTTGGTGATTTGCGCAAACGAGATCTCCGCCAGCAAGACAGGTTTTAGCCAGTGCACGCCCCTTGCGTCAGGGCCCTTCGGTGGGTTCGCGACGGTTGCGTTCCTCACCACCAGGGAGCGGAGCTCGGCGTGAAGCGAGTTCAAGGTCGATTCGTTGAAGCCTGTGCCAACCTTGCCGGCGTATTTCAGCTCACCAGAGTCCGAATCATGCAGTGCCAGTAGCAAGGCTCCGAATTTGGCACGTGCGCCCTTTGGATCCGTGTAGCCCACGACAACAAACTCTTGTCTCCTTTTGCATTTCAGCTTGATCCAGTCGTCGCTGCGCCGTGATCTATAAGTGCTACCGACCCGCTTGCCGATCAAGCCCTCCATCTGCATCTGACAGGCACTGTTGAGAAGCGCCTCGGGCGCCTCCTCAAAATCGTCAGAGAAACGCAGAAGCTTTGTTTCAGACTTGGAATCGTTCAGCAGTGCGGCGAGCGCATCACGACGCTCTTCCACCGGAGCACTGCGTAGATCATCACCGTTAAGATACGGGAGGTCGAACAGGTAGTAGATGATGTCGCCACTGGCACAAGAGTCGAAGGCATTTTGTAACGCCTGAAAGTCCGGCAGCCCCTTATCGTTAGGTACCACCATTTCACCGTCCAGCCAGCCGTTTTCAATACCGAGTGCAGCCACAGCAGCCGCTTGTTCGGGCAGCTTCTTCGTCCAGTCATGGCCATTGCGAGTGAAGAAAGTCACCTCGTCATCCAGGATGCGAGTGAGTATGCGGTAGCCATCAAACTTGATCTCGTAGCGCCACTCACCGGGAGGGGCTGACTCCACGAGCGTGGCCAACTGCGGTTGAAGAGCCTCGGGCATGGCACCGCTCGAATGCTTCTTGGAGCTTTTGCTGGTCTGCAGCTCAGGATCAGCAAGCGCTGCTTTCGCCTCCGGAGAGGTCGCTCGCATTCGTCGACCTGCGCCCTTCTCTGCCGTCACCGCCGACAGCTTGTGAGCGTGCTTACGACCGCCTATTTCAATCCAAGTCGGGGCATGGTCGCTGGGGTGTTCTTCCCCCCGCACCCATGTGTCCACCCCAGCCGCGACGAGATGAGTAGCGAGAGCGGGGTTAAGCAGCAGATGATCAATGCGCAGACCCGAATTGGTCTGCCAATGGCGTCTGAAATAATCCCAGTAGGTGAAGATCTGTTCGTCGGGGTGAAGGTGCCGTATAGCGTCCACCCAGCCCTGATCCAAGAGTCGCTGGTAGCACGCCCGGCTTTCTGGCTGTAACAGCGCATCCTTTAACCATGACCGCGTGTTGTAGATGTCGAAGTCAGTCGGCACCACATTGAAGTCGCCTGCCAATACTACTGGATGCTCAAGGGCCTGAAGCGTTTCCACGTGCTCGATCAGATGCTCGAACCAAGCGAGTTTGTAATCGAACTTCGGGCCTGGACGTGGATTGCCGTTAGGCAAATACAGACACGCGACCACAACGCCATGCGCCGCAGCCTCGATATACCGCGCCTGCTTATCCCACTCGGCTCCCGGCAACCATCGACGAATCTCCAGCGGCTGCGCATCGCGAGCAAGAATTGCCACCCCATTCCATGACGTTTGCCCGTGATAAACCACACCATACCCGGCCGCCTCAATGTCCTTGGCAGGAAACGATTTGTCAGGCGTCTTCAGCTCCTGCAAACAAACAACATCAGGTGTTTCGCGCTCTAACCAAGTCAGGAGATTGGAGAGCCGCGCGTTGATGCCATTGATATTGAAGGTCGCGATCCGAAGGCGTTTCATCCAGGGCTTCCTGATCATTAGTCATGGACTTCTGACCTGCCTAAACGGCTATCAGTCCGACAAAATAATTGGCCGTGTTCCATCGCGCCCTCTCAACGAACCCTGCTTGAAAGCCCCCTTACCGGAGAGAGAAATGAATCTCGAGTCACCAAGTAATTAGAGATTGGCTAGTAACGACATGGGGACTTTACGAATGAATGGGTTTGGCCGCGTATAGCGATACTTATACACCGACAGACTTCAGCCATAAGCGACTGATAGCCTATGGTTAGGCTGACTCCCTTGATTGGCGTTCAGAGCGAAGCGCATTTTCAGCGAACATGACTCGCCACTAATGGGCCGTGCCAGACTTGGATACATCCAACATTCTCACCAGGGCTTTCTGAGCCGATGAAGCGTGCGTGGGCGTGGCTCTGAGTTGGACTAGTATCTCCATGGAAACGGTAAAAAATCCGCGCATTTGCGAACAAATATACGGCTGCGCTCATCGGCAGCGCTCAACCAACGTGGTGGAGCTTTCAAACGAAAGTTTTACGCATAGAGAGAGCGAAGCTGTTTTCTGAGCGCTCATCATCCGCCAGAGACTTCTCGACGAGGCGAAAATTTTACAATCTCTCTAAGTAACACTCGCCGAGGCAACCCCTGATCCATAGTGCTGGAGCTATAAACCATGCTGAGTTACACCATGATCGGGACCAATAACTTGAGCACCGCGGGGACGTTCTATAACTCGATCCTGACCCCGCTGGGGTACGAAGTGGAAAGATGGGAAAAGCAGCTTTGCTACTCGCTTCCCGGCATCGATGATCGAGAGAATGGCCCAGGCGCCTTTCACGTCACCATTCCGTACGACGGAAAACCGGCAACAGTTGGCAACGGCACAATGGTCGCTTTCCGCGTTCCTACCCATGAGAAGGTACGAAGCCTGCATGCAGAGGGGCTACAAAACGGCGGAATGGACGATGGCCCTCCTGGGTTTCGCGAGGCCTACAGTCCAACCTTCTTCGTGGGCTATCTGCGAGACCCTGACGGGAACAAGGTGGCGTTGTTCTGTACCAGTGCCTCTGAACCTATTCAGTCCGATTAAAGCACCTCGGTGAGATGCCCGAGGCACAGTTGACCCGGTCGTTCAATGAATGACTATTGCACACATTTAAAAACGGCCGCAAATGCCCGCGCCGGAAATGACGACGCCGCTTACCCGGCCAGGATGCGGCCTTACATGATAGAAAGCACCCATGTGCACAGGGAAACGTAGGCGAGCAGCACAACGCTTATAGAGAGCGTTGTGCGCATAATCGCGGCCTCTTGGCCCACCAGTTTCACCGCCGCTGCGGCAATGGCAATGGACTGCGGCGAAACCAACTTGGCCATGACGCCACCCGCTGTATTTGCGGCCACCAGCAGCGCCTCTGGTGCACCGATCTGTCCGGCAGTCACCGCCTGCAGATGGGCAAATAGCGTGTTGTTATTGACTACCGACCCGGTTATGAAGACACCCATCCAGCCAATCACCGGCGACAGAAGCGGGAAGACGCCGCCGGTCTGCGCCAGCGCCAGCCCGATGGTCGATGATCCACCCGAATAGTTCGTGATGTAGGCCACCGCCATGACCAGCGAAACCGTCGCCAGCGGCTTCCACATCTCCCGGCAGGCCTGCGCCAGCTCCTGGCCGGCAATACGCGCGTTGAGCCGCGGCGACAGTACGACTGTCAGCACCGCTGCCACTAGAATCGCGGTTCCGGAGGCGTTGAGCCAACCCACATTCCATACCGCCGACAGCACGTGTACCTGCGGCACCAGAGGTGGTAGCTCCTGTACCCTTCCATCCAGCAGCCCGATGGGCAGTTCCAAGACCGTCTTCGCCAGCACCCCACCTGGCACGAACAGCGACTTGAACGCGGGCAGGCTCCACAGTAGGATCGCTCCGGTCAAAATGTAGAATGGCGACCAAGCCTGCAGCACCTCCCTGAGGGTGTAATGGCGTGCTGGCCCAGACGCCGTGTCGGATTCGCGATAGATCCGCTTGGGACGCCAGAGCTGCATGAAGCCGGCCAGAGCCCCCATCGCCGCTAGTGGCCCGAGGATATCCACCAGCTCAGGCCCGAGCAGGTACAACGTGGCCGTCTGCACACCACTGAAGACAACGCCGACGACGATCAGCACCGGCCAGGTCTCACGCACGCCACGCCACCCGTCCAGCATGAGTACAAGGATGGCAGGCGACACCAGAGCGATGACCTGGACCAGCGCCACGAGCATCGGAGCCATTTCGGATACTGCCACCCCGCCTTGCTGCGCACCGACCAGCACCGGAATGCCAATCGCTCCGTAGGCCCCCGCCGCACCGTTGGCCAGCAGGCATAGCATGGCCGCCTTTAGTGGCCGAAAGCCCAGCTCAACCAGCAGCGCAGCACAGATGGCGATCGGCACTCCGAATCCTGCCGCACCCTCCAGAAAGCCGCCGAAGCAGAAAGCGATCAACAGCACTTGGACGCGCTGGTCTTCCGATACCGTCGCGATGCTACTGCGGATGATCTCAAACTTGCCGCTACGGATTGCGAGCTTGTACAGCCAAACCGCCATCAGCACGATGAAGCTGATGGGGAACACGCCGCTTAAAATACCGAAGATCGCCGCCCCGGCAATTGCGCTGGAAGGCATTGCGAATACCAGCGCGGAGACCGCCGCCGAGACGACCACAGCCAGCAGTGCGGCAGTCAACCCCTTGAGTCGAAACACCGTAAGTGCCAGCAGGAACACCAGCACGGGCAACGCAGCCAGCAGTGCGGAGAGATTAGGGTTACCCAGCGGATCGTAGTTCTGCGGCCACATTATGGGGGCTCCGGGTGGTGGCAACGGGCGCTGCGGAAGTGCGGGCGCGGGCGCAACGCACTGCCGGGTATGGATTGCCGGCTGAATCAGGTGACGCAGTTCGGGCACGGCGTGCCGGCAGTAAAGTGCCCGAGATTGGCCAGCGTGGTCTGTGCAATCTCTTCCAGCGCTTCGGCGGTGAAGAACCCTTGATGCCCGGTCACCAGCACATTCGGGAAGGTCATCAGGCGCTGGAACACGTCGTCGTCGATGATCTCGCCGGAGCGATCCTGGAAGAACAACTCGCTTTCCTGCTCGTACACGTCGATGGCGACGTGACCCAGATGGCGCGACTTCAGCGCACGAATTACCGCACCGGTGTCCACCAGCCCACCGCGCGAGGTATTGACCAGCATGGCACCGGGTTTCATCCGGGACAGCGAGACATCATTGATCAAGTGCTCTGTTTGCGCGGTCAGTGGGCAATGCAGAGAGACGATGTCTGAGCGTGCCAGCAGTTCGTCAAGCTCTACATCCTCACCGATTGCTTGGAAGGCAGGCGATGGATACGGGTCATGGCCAAGCAACCTGCAGCCCATGCCCTTAAAGATGCGCGCCGTTGCCAACCCGATCTTTCCTGTGCCCACGATGCCCACCGTTTTGCCGTGCAGCGTTCGTCCGAGGAGGCCATTTAGCATGAAGTTGCCCTCGCGTACGCGATTGTAGGCGCGGTGTGTATGGCGGTTCAGCGTCATCACCAGCGCCAGTGTGTGCTCGGCCACTGCTTCGGGCGAATACGCAGGCACGCGGGCGACGAAGAAGCCCAGCCTCTGCGCCGTGGCCAAGTCCACGTTATTGAAGCCTGCACAGCGCAGCACGATGGCACTCACACCCAACTCATGCAATGTCTGCAGCACCGGCGCATCAAGCCGGTCATTGACGAACACGCAAACCCCGTCGCAACCATCCGCCAGCGCGGCTGTACGGGAATCGAGTGTGGCCTCGTTGTAAAGAAACTGGACCCGTTGCCCTGCGGCGGCGGCCTTGTTGGCCTGATCGAGTGAATGGCGGTCATAGGGACGCGCACTGAAGACGGCGATTCTCATCTGGAGTATCCGTTTCTGGGCTTGGAAGGGTTCTGCGTGAGCTGGGCCAGGTCACCGCAGGTTTTACGGTGACGTTCACCAGAATCCCAACAGTTTCCACGATACCTGCTTCAGGTGGCCTTTTTCGGCGAACTCTGGGTGCCTTCCTTGGATTCCTTAAACTCCTCGTAGTACTGGTCAGCCATAGCCCTGAGCGAGCGGCCGATGCTGGCATATTCGTATTCATTGAGGTTGGCCAGGGAGACGCGGGCGGCAGGTTGCTTGGTGCCGAACCCTTTGCCCGGTAACAGCACGATTCCGGTTTCTTTGGCGATTCGGAACAGCAGGTCTCCACTGCTGAATTTGGCCTTCACCCAAGCGGCGAAGTCGTCGCCATGGATCTTGCGTGCTAGCTCTTCAAGGTCGAGCAAGGTGTAGTACTCGACGGCATTCAGGTCATGCTCCGGGGCAACGCCCAACTCCCTGTACAGCGCGGCCTCACGGCGGCGCACCAGCTTCTTCAGCTCGGTCTTGTAGCCGTCACTTTCATCCATCAAGGCAAAGAGGGAAAACAGCACCATCTGCACCTGCTGCGGCGTCGACAGGCCGGCCGTGTGGTTGAGGGCAACGGTGCGGCTGTCCGCGACGATTCGGTCAATGAACTTGAGGCTCTTGACGTCAGGAAGCAGCGTGCCGTATCGCCGGCTCAGCGACGCTTTGGTCTCATCTGGCAGCGCCTCTAGCGCCTTGTCGAAAACGCTGTCTTTGTGCGCGGCGATCACGCCCAGGCGCCACCCCGTGGCACCGAAGTATTTGGAGAAGGAATAGACCAGCATGGTGTTGCGCGGACAGATGGCGAACAGCGAGCGGAAGTCGTCGGCGAATGTGCCGTAGACGTCGTCGGTGAGGATGAACAGATCCGGGCGCGACTCGGATACGATGCGCGCGACCGTTTCCAGGCTGCGGTCATCCATCTTCACGGACGCCGGGTTGCTGGGGTTTATGCAGAAAAAGATCTTGATCGCGGGGTCTTTCAACTTCTCGAGCTCGGCATCCGGGTACTGCCAGTTGGCGTGCGGGTCGGCATCGATATGCACCTGATCCAGGCCAAACTCCTCCAGCTCCGGGATCTCGATGTAAGGCGTGAAGGCTGGCATACCGATCGCGACCTTGTCGCCGCGCTTGAGCAAGCCGTTCTGCTGCAGCGAATGGAAGATGTACGTCATCGCTGCCGTGCCCCCCTCCACCGCGAATAGATCGACGGTGCCGGCGGGGATGAATCCACCGATCATCTCCTTGACGATGTACTCGCGCACTACCTGCTCTGAAACCCTGAGCATCCGTGGCGGCACAGGATAGTTGACGCCCAGGATGCCTTCGACCATTTCGTGGAGAAAGGCCGAAGCAGGCAGCCCTAGTTGATCGCGTACATAGCTGAGGCATTTGGCGAGGAAAAGTACACCGGGCTGGTCGCGATGCTCGGACGTGAAGCGCTCGAAGCGCGCCTCAATTCCATCGATCTGCGGCAAACCACCCACGCCGTGGGGCATATAGGAGTAAGACAGCTCGGCCTCGGCGGTGGCGAACAGCCCCAGGCGGAAGAAGGCTCGCCGCGGCAGCGTTGCGAGGAAGTTGGGGTTGCCCCGCCCGGCATTGAGCATCAGCCGGTTTTCGCTGCCCGAGGCAAGCTTGATCAGTTCGTCCTTGAGTTCGAAGGGGCTCAACTTGGCGTACTGCGCGTAGTCTTCGTTCTGGGCTTGCTCGTTGCTCATGGCATCCTCTCTACAGTTAGGCGAAGGCGACAACCAGCGGCCCGAGCAACGTGAGAAACACGTTGGCCAGGGCGTATGTGACCGCGAAGGGAACCGTCGGTATCGAATTGCCGGCCTTGTCGAGCACCTCGCCAAAGGCTGGATTGGCGCTGCGTGCGCCAGACAGGGCACCGGCGAACAGCGCCACATTGTCGTAACGCAGCACATAGCGGCCCACGAGCATGGCGATGAGGATCGGGACAATGCACACCACCACTCCGACCAAGAAGATGGAAACGCCCTGCGTGGCGATGGTTTCCACCGCCTGGCGCCCAGACTGCAGACCGACCACGGCCACGAAACCGGCCAGGCCGAGGTCACGCAACAGTGTCGAAGCAGGGGTGGGCATGTTGCCCCGGGTCATGTGGAGGCTGCTGTACCAGCCGAAGGCCAGCCCGGCGATCAGTGCCCCCCCGCCACTGCCCAGGGTCAGCGGTACGGCGCCGAGGCGCACCACGATCATGCCGATGAGCAAGCCCACCACAAGCCCGAACCCATGAAACACGAAGTCGGTCTTGTCGCTGGGCACGATGACCGAACCGACCTGCTTGGCTACGCGCTGGATGTCATCCGGGGTGCCGTACAGCATGACCAAGTCGCCTGAGGCAATCACCGTATCGTGCTGCAAGGCCAGCGGCCGCCCGCCACGCTTGACCTCCACGACGTACACGCCGTGGCGCAGCGTCCGGTTAGCCTCCTGACGAATGTCCGCCACGGTGCGATTGAGGAACGCGGGGTTGTCGATAGTGAGTTCACGCTGGACCACCACCACATCCATGTCGGGATAGGATTGCAGCTCGGCACCGAGCTGCTCGGCTATCGCCACGACGCCCGCACGGCGCCCTACCACCAAGACCACATCGCCGTTCTCAAGCACCGTATCCGGCGCAATGCCAACCAAGGCACCTCCGCGCTTGATGCGTTCGACGGTCAAGGTGGTCTGGCCACTGCCTTGCTGGAGCGCTTCGAGCTGCTCGACGGTCTTGCCCGCAGCCTGTTCAACGCGGTAGATGCGACCTATCAGTGGCGCTATCGCAGGTTGTTCGCCCGGCCCGTAAACCCGTGCGCCGGCGAGCAGTTCGGCCTCGGCCTTGGTCGCGTCGTCACGGATGGCGCGCTTCATGAACCAGGGCAGAATGTTGACGCACATGATGATCGCGCCGAACGAACCGAAGATGTAGGTCACGGCATAACCGACAGCGACGTTGCCCTGCAGCGCCTGGATCTGCTCAAGGGGTAGATCCAGCTTGGCGATGGCCGCACTGGCGGTGCCAATGATCGCCGATTGCGTCATGGAACCTGCCGCGATACCGGCGGCTAGCCCTTTGTCCAGATCCAGCAACCTGGCGGCAATGACCACCGTCGCCAAACCACTGAGCGCCATGACCGCTGCCAGCACGATTTCGCGGAGCGAGTGGCGACCCAACGAGCGGAAGAATTGGGGCCCACTCTCGAAACCTACGGCGTAGATGAACAGGGCGAACAGTACCGATTTGATGCCGTTGTCGATGGTCACGCCGAGCTGGCTGATGACTACGGCAGCCAGCAACGATCCGGCCACACCGCCAAGCTGAAACTTGCCGAACTGGATGCTACCCACCCAATAGCCAATCGCTAGGGACAGAAACAATGCAAGTTCAGGTGACTGGTTCAGAACCTGATGCAGAAAATCCATGGAGCTTCCTTTCTCGAGCAATCCATACGCAATGAAACGTAGGTGCGCAGCGATGTAGGAATATCCGCTTGGCTAGATCATGAGCGCCGCAGCGATACAACATTCTTCACACAGCTGGCTGGTCGTCGTGAGCAAAGCGCTCACCGCAAGTATGAGGGCGTTAGCACGGTGCAGTCGGCGTATTTGCTTAAGAAGCCAAGCACAGCGCTCAAGGGCTGTCAAAAAGAAGCATCTTGGTTGACTGCAGTTCGGATCCTTCGCATTAGGTCTGGCTGCCGTACTGCATCTGCACAGAAAAGTTCTGAATGGGACTGTCATCTAATGCGCATTTTTGCGCCAGAATCCGTCGTTGGAGATTGAGACAAAACCTGCTTAGCAGGTTTTGTCTGGCACCGTTTAGAAGAAGCCCAGCGGATTGATGTCGTAGCTGATCAGCAGGTTTTTGGTCTGCTGGTAGTGGTCGAGCATCATCTTGTGGGTTTCACGCCCGACCCCGGACTTTTTGTAGCCGCCAAAGGCAGCGTGCGCCGGGTACAGGTGGTAGCAGTTGGTCCATACGCGGCCGGCCTTGATGCCACGGCCCATGCGGTAGGCGCGGTTGATGTCGCGCGTCCACACGCCGGCGCCCAGGCCGAACTCGGTGTCGTTTGCGATGGCCAGGGCCTCGGCTTCGTCCTTGAAGGTGGTCACGCCGACCACCGGGCCGAAGATTTCCTCCTGGAACACGCGCATCTTGTTGGTGCCCTTGAGCAGGGTTGGCTGGATGTAATAACCGCTGGCCAGGTCGCCTTCGAGTTTCTCGGTGGCGCCACCGGTGAGCAGCTCGGCACCTTCCTGCTGGGCGATCTCCAGGTAGCTGAGGATCTTGTCGTACTGCTGCTGCGAGGCCTGGGCGCCGACCATGGTCTCGGTATCCAGCGGGTTACCGCGCTTGATGGCCTTGATCTTCTTCATCACCTCAACCATGAACGGCTCGAAAATCGACTCCTGCACCAGCGCACGGGACGGGCAAGTACACACCTCGCCCTGATTGAAGAAGGCCAGCACCAGGCCTTCGGCGGCTTTCTCGATGAAAGTCGGCTCGGCCTGCATGATGTCTTCGAAGAACACGTTCGGCGACTTGCCACCCAGCTCCACGGTGCTTGGGATGATGTTGGCGGCGGCGCATTTCATGATGTGCGAGCCGACCGGGGTGGAACCGGTGAAGGCGATCTTGGCGATGCGTGTGCTGGTAGCCAGCGCCTCGCCGGCTTCACGGCCATAACCCTGAACGATGTTGAGCACGCCCGGCGGCAGCAGATCGCCGACCAGTTCGGCGAATACGGTGATCGACAGCGGCGTCTGCTCGGCAGGTTTGAGTACCACGCAGTTGCCGGCCGCCAGGGCTGGCGCGAGCTTCCAGGCGGCCATCAACAGCGGGAAGTTCCAGGGGATGATCTGCCCGACCACACCCAGCGGTTCGTGGAAATGATAGGAGGCGGTGTGTTCGTTGATCTCTGCCGCGCTGCCTTCCTGAGCGCGGATGCAGCCAGCGAAGTAACGGAAGTGGTCGGCAGCCAGCGGCACGTCGGCGTTCAGCGTTTCGCGCACGGCCTTGCCGTTGTCCCAGGTTTCCGCGACGGCGAGCAGTTCGAGGTTGGCTTCGATGCGGTCGGCAATCTTCAGCAGAACCAGCGCGCGATCCTGCACTGAGGTTTTGCCCCAGGCATCGGCGGCGGCATGGGCGGCGTCCAGGGCCTTGTCGATGTCCTTGGCGTCGGAACGAGGGAATTCACCGATTACCGACGCATCCACCGGGCTGGTGTTGGTGAAGTACTGGCCAGCGACCGGTGCGACGAACTCGCCACCGATGTAGTTGCCGTAGCGCGGCTTGAGGGTGACGACGGCGCCAGATAATCCAGGGTTTACGTAGATCATGGTGATCACCTCTTATTGTCGGTTGGCCGCTACATCGCGACCGAGTGTGGGGCAGTCAGCCTTTGCCGACAGCCCCAGAGATACATCGTGCAGGGCTCAGGTGTTTTGCGGCACCTCGCCTCTCAACAGGCGGGCGTTGATGTCATCGATCACCGCTGGCAGATCGGCGATGGTGTCGATCAAGTAGTGTGGACGCGAGCCTTCTAGCATGCGGCCAATGCGAATGCGCTCCTGATCCAGCTTGTCCTGAGGCGTGTTCTTGTACTGCTCATACGTCATGCCAAGGGCATTGCCCGAACAGGTCAGTGCCACTGTCCACATGCCAGCGCTGCGGCCTTCCAGAATGCCAGGCCAGGTATCGTCGACCTTCACGCAGGCTGCTACATCGCTGATACCAAGCGCGATGACGTTGGCCAGTGACTGAGCCGGATAGGGGCGACCATTGGGCACTTCGTCGGTGGCTACGACGTGATCCGGCACGTAACCATTGTGCCGAGCCAGCTCCACGACCTTGGCCATCACTACCGCCGGATAGCCGGAGCAGGTGCCGATCTTCAGACCCTTTTCGCGCAACGCCGCAATGGCATCCAATGCACCGGGAATCAATGCAGAGTGCAGGCCGATCTTGGCTATCTGCAGCGGCATGAAACGCTCGTAGATGGCTGTCACGTCAGCATCGGTCGGGGTTCGATCAAACTTCGCGCGGTAACGCTCGGCAACGGCAGGCAGGTCGCAGAGCGTGCGGATGTGATCCCACTTACCCATGCCCATGGGCCCGCGCGCTTCCTCAAGGGAAACCTCGACGCCGAACTCGCCGAAGGCTTCAACGAAGATCTGCGTTGGGGCGAAAGAACCGAAGTCGACGACGGTACCTGCCCAGTCGAGAATCGCGGCTTGCAATTGAGTGGGCTGCTTGTAGTTCATGGTGTATCTCCAAACGAAGGATGAGTGAGGCCTGTCCTCCCCGTCGGCAGGGCAGGCTGGGTTATGAATTCGGTTGCAATCAGGTCGGTGGCGGTAAGCTGCTCTCGAACAGCTCGGCGATCATCGGTCGGTTACGACGTATGCCCAGGCAGCACAGGTGGTATTCGATATGAAACGGGTGGTCGACGAAGGTGATCGGCCGGGTGCCAGGCGTTTCTGCATACTCGACCGCCGACACGAAGCCGATGCCGATTCCTTGAGCAATGGCATGCACGATTGCCTCCCGGCTGTTGAGTTGCATCGCGCAGTCCAGCTCGATACCGGCTCGCTGACAGGCTTCCTCCACCAACTGCCTGGTGCGCGAGCCGCGTTCGCGCAAGACCACCCGTTCGCCGCGAATCTGCTCAATTCGAACCTGCTCCAGACCAGCCCACGGATGGTCATCGCGAACCACGCCGACAATCGGATAGCGCCGATAGAGCTGTGTGTGCAGGCGATGATCGAACTCCGAAAGCGCCAGGATCGCCACATCGATATCGAAGTTGTAGAGCCTTTCGAGCGTCTCGTGCTCTGAAGAAAAAGACGTTTCCAGCTCCACATCCGGGTATTGCTGCATCAGGGCGTAGGTAAGACTCATGGCGATGGGGGGAGATACCGCGCCAAGGCGCAGCATTCCTGCCTTACGCTGCCGAAAGCTCTGCAGTAATTGCATGGCCTCTTCTTCTTGGCCAAACACCCCCTGAGTGATCGCGTACAGCTGACGCCCAGCTGCGCTCATTTCGATGAACCGGCCGCGACGATGGAACAGCTCGACGGAGAACATGCTCTCCAATGCGCAGACCTGTTCGCTAACCGTCGGCTGCCCTACGCTCAGGTACTCAGCCGCAGATGTGAAGCTACCGGTTCTGGCCACCGCATGAAAGGAACGCAACCACTTGTGATACTGAAACATCGCTCTGTACTCCGGTTCTCAGCGCCGCACGAACAGGGCGACCAGCGCACTGCAGCCACAAGCGATGGCGACTACTACGAAGATCAACGAGGTATTACCAGTGCTGTCCAGTATTCCGCCAATCAGCGGTTCAGCGAGACCCGCGAACAGGTAGGACGAGAAATTCATGATCCCGGTTGCGGTACCCGCGCGCTTGGCGCCGACCAAGTCCGGGCACAGCGCCCAGAAGCTGGATGCCGGGCCGTAAACAAAGAAACCGCAGAGGAACAGAGCGACCAGGCCAATGGTGCTGTGTGCCGGTAGACTCCACATCCACAAGCTGGTGGCTGCACCGAGAACCATGTATAGCATGATTGCCTTGTAACGCTTGGAGCCGAAAAGTTTATCCGAGACCCAGCCATTGCTTAGCGCGCCCACAGCCATGCCGACCGGCAGGGCCACCGTAATCCACTTGGGGTCGATCCAGCCGTCACCGCTTTTCCAGTCGGCACCTAGAAAGTGCACCGGCACCCAGACGATCAGGCCGTAGCGCGCGGCATTCTGGAAGCCTAGCGAAACAGCCGCAATGATCAGGCGTGCGTTCTTCAACACCGCCTTGTAGCGCTGCGCTGAGGTCTCTACTTCGTCGACAGAGGCCTCTTGCGAGACATCGTCCTTGTTTGCCACACCGGTATCGGTCAATGGCTCAAAACCGAGATCCTGCGGACGCTCTCGAGCAATGATGAAGAACAGAATCCCCCCTGCCAGCATTAGCAGTACTGGCAGACGAAAAATCCAGCGCCACTCCAATTGCAGTACTTCCAGTACTACTATTGAAGTGACGTACGAGAGGATTGAGGCGCAGCCGGCTGCGAACACATAAAAGCCATACACCTTGCCGCGCTCATGAACGCCCCACCAGTTGGAAAGCAGCCGGCTGCCAGGCGCCCAGCCAAGCGCCTGAAAGTAGCCATTGAGCCCCCAAGGCAGAATTAGGCTCATAAAGCCTGTGGCAAAACTGGTTATCCAGTTCGCGCCACAGGACAGGACGGCACCGAGGCTCATGATGCGACGGCCGCCAAACTTATCCGCAAGGTTACCGTTGATAGCCTGGCCAATGGCATAGGCCCAGAGCATGGCGGCGGAGATCCAGCCAAGCGTCTCCTTGGTCAGCCCAAACTCGGCCTGCATGCCAGGTATGGCGAACCCAAAGGTTTGCCGACCGGTATAAAAAAACAGGTAGCAGAACATTGCCGCCAGCAACATTCGCCACTGAGCGACGCGAAAGGATGGGTTGGCGGGCACAGCGAGACCAGACAGAGAATGCTCACGATTCATCATATTTTCCTTCTTGTTACGCTTCCTCCAACCAGGCTGTTGAAGGAACGGCACTCTTATTCGGTGCAACAGGAAACAGGCGGCCTTAACAACCGCCCACGTTGAGTAGGCGGTGTATCAGGCGGCACGCGAGCCGATGAAATTTTTACCGCGAGCGCCTTGCATGGCAAAGAGGATCATCTCCTGCGCTTCGACCTCCGTCACCCCGTAGTCGGTGAACTCGGTCTTTACGCCAAGGCGGTGGAGGAAACTGCGCAAGCGCGCTTGAGCCTCGGCGAGATCAGGCCCGAACACACGCTGTAGTGTCTGATCCCGAACCGCATCTCGCCCCCAAGCCAGGCCCAGCACGTAGGGCAAGGTGAAGGAGCATGCGATGCCGTGTGGCAGGCCGTGGCGTAGAGTCATTTCATAGGAAATGGAATGAGCCAGCGCGGTTTTGGTATTGGAGAAGGCCATCCCTGCCTTGAGTGCCGCCAGCGCCATGCGCGCACGTAGTTCGCGGCTTCCCAGGTTTTCGCGCAGCTCTGGCAGGCATTCGAGAATGTCTTCAATCGCGGAAATCGCGAAGGTGTCGGAGATCGGATTGGCATTGACGTTCCAAATCGATTCCAGCGCATGTGACAGTGCATCGAGCCCGGTAGATACCGTCACGCCGGCTGGGACCGTAAGCATGAGATCAGGATCGATGATTGCCGCTTTGGGCCAGGTGCACTCCAGATGCAGCGAATACTTTTTTTGCTGCCCCGCGTCCCAAATGGTCGCCCATGGCGTCACTTCACTACCGGTGCCTGCGGTCGTAGGCGCTGCGATTAGCGCCTTGCAGCGCGCAGGTGTGAAAGGTTTGCCACTGCCGAGCAGCGTCAACAGCTCATCGAAACGCCCGGACGCCGTGCCGACGATCAATGCTTTAGCGGTGTCGATGGCACTGCCGCCACCGACCGCAAGCACCGTTTCGCAGCTGCCAGCCTGCGCCCAGAAACGCTCGTATGTCTCACTCAGTTGTGCGACATCCGGGTTAGGCTGCACGTCTTCCACCACATGAATCAGACGCTCGCCCAACAGCGCCTGGATCTTGTCTATCACACCCAGACCGCGCGCCTCGGGGAAAGTCACCAGGGCGACTGTCTGGCCTTCGGTGAGCGCTGCGATCTGGCTCAGGCTGCCACTACCAAAATAGGTAGCAACTGGATTATGGAAGTGGGCAGACATGGCAGTTCCTTTATTGTTGTTTGAATGTGGGGCCATGTTCGCCGCCAGGCTAATTCGGCTCAAATCGATTGATTCGAGCTCCGCATCGGCTGAGCCGATATCATTTGTCGTAGAGAAGACGTGCGTCACCGCTGCGATGCTCCGCTCGATTAGGTTGTGTGTAGTTGCCTGGAGAGACCGCGCTGGTCAACACGGCCTTGTGGAGTAACTGCCGGAAGGCTGCTCAGTGCCTACCGTTTTGTTGAATCGAGGCGCGCAGTCGATTCGAAATCATGTCGGCGGCAATCACCATCAGCGTGATCACGATGATGCAGGTGGCCGTTTCCTGATATTTGAATAGTTTGATGCTACTGACCAATTCGAAGCCGAGACCGCCCGCACCGACCATGCCGAGCACGGTTGCCGAGCGCAGGTTGACCTCGAAGCGGTAGAGGATCACGGCAATCCAGGCCGTGATGACTTGCGGTAGCACACCAAACACGATCACTTGCAGAGGCCGAGCACCGGTGGCGCGAAGTGCCTCAAGGGGGCCCTGGTCTATTTCTTCGATGCTTTCGGCGAAGAATTTGCCGAGCATGCCTACGCCGTGCACTGCCAGCGCCAAAACACCGGGAAATGGCCCCAAGCCCACAGCGGACACGAAGACCAGAGCGAGGATCAGCTCGTTGATACTGCGAATGATGTTGAGCGCTTGCCGGGTGCCTTGGTACAGCCACCAGTTGCTCTGCAGATTGCGAGCAGCGAGAAAGGCCAGAGGTACAGCAAAGAGTATCCCCAGCAGCGTGCCCCAGATTGCGATCTGCAAAGTTTCTAAGGCCGGTGCGATCAGCTTGGGCAAGATATCCAGATTTGGCGGCACCGAACGCGAGAGAAAATCGCCGATTTGCGGAAGGCCTGACGCCAATTCGCCCCAACTGAGCTGAGCGCCATTTGCACTCCAGTGCAATACGACCACCAGTATCAATACCAGTGAGGCAGTTGAAGCCCAACCGCGCAGGCTGTCTGGAGTTTTTACCATCCAGCGGTAATTTTGGGTGCGCATGTCAGCCTCCCAGGCCAGTGCTGTAACGCAGCTGCGAAGAGCATTCGGCGTCGACCGGGTTGTCTTCGTTCGCGCCGGGATAGATGCGATGCAGCGTAGGCTGGTCGAGACCATCCGCGTCGCCGTCGTAAACCAGACGACCATGTGCCAGACCGATGATGCGATCGCCAAACTCGCGAGCGAAGTCCACCTGATGCAGGTTGCAAACCACGGTAATTCCCAGATCCCGACTGGCATCACGCAGGTATTGCATGACCAGGCGCGCAGTCTTCGGATCAAGGCTCGCAACAGGCTCGTCGGCGAGGATAACCTTGGGCTGCTGAGCCAGCGCGCGCGCGATACCGACCCGTTGCATTTGCCCGCCGGAAAGAGAGTCGGTGCGGGCTTCAGCCTTGTGCATCAGCTCTACCCGGCGCAAACACTGGTGCGCCAACTCCACATCGGCTCGGCTGAAAAGCTGCAAAACCGAGGCCAGTGTCGACAGCGATCCCAGGCGCCCAGTAAGCACGTTCTTCAACACCGAGAGGCGAGGTACCACATTGTGGTGCTGGAAAATCATCGCCACCTGGCGGCGTAGGGCACGCTCATCACGCGCTTGCATGGCATCGATTCCGGCGACCTGGAGCGTGCCGCCATCTGCATGAGCCAAGCGGTTCATGCAGCGCAGCAGCGTGGACTTGCCCGCGCCAGACTGGCCGAGCACCACGACGAACTCGCCAGCGCCGATCTGCAGATCGATGCCCCGCAGTACGGGGTTGTCCCCATAGCGCTTGGTAAGCTGGTGGACGCTGATCATTTCATTCTGCTCAGGTCGAGATCGAGCACCTTGGCGGTGTCGCGAACCACGTCGTAGGCGATGTCACTGGTCGGTTGAAAGCCGTTGAGCATGCCCTGATCCCCCCAGGGAATGTCCTTGACCTCGGCGAGTGCTGCAGCCAGCTTCTGCTTCAGCGCCGGATCCAGATCCTTGCGCCAGACCATCGGCGACTCGGGGATATCTGAAGAGCTCCATACGACGCGCAATTCGTCCTGTTTGACCTGGCCCTGCGCCGTGGCGGTGGCAAGAATACGGTCGGCCACAGCCGCCGCATCCACCTTTCGATTGGCCACCGCCAGGATGCTGGCATCGTGTGAGCCCGAGAAAATCACCCGTGAAAACAGTTCATCTGGCTGATAACCGGCCTGCTCGATACCTGCTTTGGGGAAGAGATGACCAGAGGCAGAGCTTGGATCGACGAAGGCGAACGTATGGCCTTTTAGATCTGCCAGCGATTGGATGTCGCTGTCAGAGCGCGTCACGACAACACTGCGATACGCGCTCTTCCCAGTTTTCTTCGTCACTGCAACGGCGAAAGCCTCAACATCGGCTACCTTGCTCGCGAGCACGTAAGAGAACGGCCCCAGATAAGCGACGTCGAGTTTCTTCGAGCGCAAAGCCTCGATCACACCGTTGTAATCGGTCGCCACGAATGGTTTGACCGGCATACCCAGCTTGGCCTGCAGTTGATCAAGCACCTGCTGGCTGCTCTCGATCATCGACTGCGAGTCTTCGGAGGGGATGAGGCCGATCCTCAATGCCGTTTCGGCAAACACTTCACTACTGACTAACAGCGGCAACGACACACTGACAGCGCAAAACAGCTTACGGAGAGTTTTCATGGCATATCCGAGTTGTGGTTGGAATGCCGCCTACCCTAGTTTTGTAATGTGACCGTCATGCCATCGATTCAATATTGGTTTTCTCGCAAAACTATTGAAGGAATCTATAGGTGTCGAACAGTAAGCTACGTGCCTTCCTGGCAGTGGCACGCCAGGGCAGTTTTAGCGCGGGTGCACGATCACTCGGACTCAGCCAGCCGACCGTAACGACGCAGATACTGGCTTTAGAAAGGCTGCATAATCTCGAACTGTTTCACCGCCGTGGTCGCCGTGCCGAACTGTCGACGGTTGGCCGGCAGCTACTGCCAATCGCGCAGCAACTGATGGCTCTTGAAGCGGAAGCACACGGGCTATTACGAGACTCAGGTGCGTTGGTCAGAGGGCAACTGCGTCTGGGTGCAGTTGGGCCGTTTCACGTTATCGAGATGGTCGATGCCTATCGTCGAGATTACCCCCAGGTCGAGTTGTCTATTCGCGTGGGTAACTCAGCGTCGGTGTTAGCTGACCTGGAGAACTACGTGACGGATATCGGGGTATTGGCTGGCCTGCATGAGGATCCAGCTTTCCACTCGACGTTGTATGCCCGTCATCGCATCATCGTATTCGCCCATCATGAACATCCCTTGGCTCAGCACGACACGGTGCGGATAGAAGAGCTGCAGGGCCAGCCAATGTTACGACGCGAGCAAGGTTCGACCACTCGCCTGGCGTTTGAGCAGGCGCTGGCCGAGCGCGAAGTGACGCCGCGCATGATCATGGAAATTGGCAGCCGTGAGGCACTGCGCGAGGCGGTGGCGCGAGGTATTGGATTGGGCGTAGTGTCAGAAGCCGAGTACATCCCAGGCCCCAACCTCAAGGCTATACGCCTGGAAGGCGACCCAGTGCACACCGAGACATATCTGTATTGCTTAGCCGAGCGCCGCAGCCAAGTGATCGAGACATTCCTGGCTTGTGCAGATCAGGCGCGCCTAGAGCGTCCAATAGATTTGCTTTAGCTATGCCAGTGTGGACGCTTCGCGGTGGTTAAGGCTTCAAATGATGGCGGAACAGACTGAGATTTGATCCTGCACAGCGACGATCAAACCCAGGCCGCCGCTAAGTGGCCGATAGCCGTCCTCCACGACCAGCAGCTATCGGCCAATAGCTGCCTGACGTATCAATACCCTCTGCCACTCAACCATTTCGCAATGCGTAAGGGCCAAAGCTCAAGTGTGCACTCAGAAACTCTAGGCATACCCTGATCTTCATCGACCCAGAAGCCCGGATCGTGGTTACTGCGGACACATCAGCCGGCTGAAAGTACTCGGGCAGGATGCGGGTAAGCTTGCCATTTCTGATGCTCGGGGCCACATCCCAAGTTGAAGCCATGATGATGCCGAAACCCTCATGGGCCCACTCTCGAACAACATCACTGTGGTTGGACGCCATGGGGCCCGTGACCTTTACCGACTCAACGCCGTTTGATCCCTCAAGCCGCCATACACCGAAGCTCTGATCCCTACCACGAAACAACAGACAATCGTGGCGTTGAAGATCGCTCAGAGTGGTTGGGCTACCTCGCTCCTCCAGATAGCTTGGGGCAGCACAGAGAATCCTCTGGCTGTCCGCGATCTTGTGAACAATCAGGTTCTGCTCGTTGACTTCACCAACTCGGATGTCGATGTCGAACTGCTCGGCAACCAAGTCAGTTCGACGGTCAACAAGCTCAAGCCAAACTTCTAACTTGGGGTAGCGTTTCCGGAGCAACGCTAGAACAGGTGCGATGTGAAAGCGCCCCATCCGTTGGCTCGTGCTGATGCGCAGTGTGCCTCTGGGCTCAACACGGTCACCCAGTGACGTCTCAAGCATTCCATTGACGTTGTCCATGATTGTCTGCGCCCAAACAAGCATCGTCTCGCCATCCTTGGTGATCGAAACCCGCCTGGTTGTCCGGTTAAAAAGTTTGCAGCCCAACGTTTCCTCCAACGCCAAAACCCGTTTGCTGACATGAGCGGGAGAGATTCCAAGCTCTGTGCCAGCAGCGCTAAAACTGCCGCGTTTGGCGATAACAGAGAACAGGAGCAGATCCCTGAGGAAGGGATCATTATTTACTACGGGAGAATTCTGATTTTCCATATCGGCCAATTATAGCCTGCGAGGTTGATAGTAGCCTTGATCCTAGCAGATCGAACCACGACCTCAATTGCATCGTGATTCAAAACAATAACGCTCGCGAAGATCAAAGTATGTCCAAAATCAGAATTGCGGTAGCCGGTGCCGGCCTTATCGGTCGCCGCCATATCGAACTCATCCGGGCGAGTTCTTCTTGTGAACTGGCAGCGGTTATCGATCCGTTTGAAATTGATGCCACTTACCTGGATTCACTAGGCGTCTCGCAGTATGCGAACCTTCCTGCCTGCTTCGCCGAGGACACGCTTGACGGCGTAATTCTCGCCACTCCTAACGCTCTACATGTCGAACAGACCCTGCAATGCATCGAGGCTGGTGTTGCCGCATTGATCGAAAAACCGGTGGCGCACAGTGTTGAAGAAGGCAAGCGGTTACTTGCGGTCGCCGATGCGACTGGTGCCAAACTGCTCGTAGGGCATCATCGTGCGCATAGCCCGATCCTTGCCAAGGCGCGAGAGGTCATACGTGACAACATCCTTGGAGGCATCGTTGCTGTCCAAGGCAGCGCTCTGTTTTACAAACCTGATGACTACTTCGACGCTGCCATCTGGCGACGCCAGGAAGGCGGTGGCCCGATCCTGATCAACATGATCCACGAGATCGGCAACTTGCGTTCACTGTGCGGCGAGATTGTTGCTGTTCAGGCGATGCAGTCCAGTGCCGCACGTGGGTTTCCTGTCGAAGATACCGTGTGTATCGGCCTTCGTTTTGAGAATGGAGCACTGGGTTCCTTCTTGCTTTCCGACAGCACTGGATGCGCCCGCAGTTGGGAACAGACATCACAAGAGAACACGAGCTATCCATCCTACGAAGATGAGGATTGCTACATCATCAGTGGGAAGAACGGCTCATTGTCAGTGCCCACAATGCGCCTCAAATACTACGCGAAGACCGAAGACAGATCATGGTGGAAGCCCTTCCAAACGGGCCTTGCCAAGGTTGAACGTCAAGACCCGCTTGAGATCCAGCTTGAGCACTTCTGCAACGTCATAAGAGGTACGGAATCGCCCCTGGTTTCCGTTCGCGACGGACTACGGAATCTGATCATCACTGAGGCTATCTCAGAAGCCGCGAAAAGCGGCTCGATCATAGAAATCGACCCTATCTAAGTCTGTGGCATGGCGTCTAGTCATGCCCTGCCTTAAATGTATCGGGGTGCTTTTCGGTGCCCTGCCAGATCTATAAAAACAATATCTGGAGTATTCAGATGACCACAGCAACAGAGGCAGAACAGCACCGTTCTAAACAAGCCAAGAAAGCCACCGCGAGTGGTTGGGTTGGCTCCGCTTTGGAGTACTACGACTTTTTCATCTATGCCCAAGCGGCAGCATTGATCTTTCCACAACTCTTTTTCCCATCAACCGATCCGAAGATCGCCATCGTGGCGGCTATGGCCACTTACGGTGTTGGTTACATTGCTCGCCCCATCGGTGCTGTCTTCTTGGGTCACTGGGGGGATACCCGTGGCCGCAAGAACGTACTGCTGCTATGCATGTTCCTGATGGGATTCGCCACCTTGGCAGTCGGCCTGCTGCCGACCTATCACCAGATTGGTATCTGGGCACCGATCATGCTCGTGGTACTGCGACTAGTGCAGGGGTTTGCTGTGGCGGGAGAGATCTCGGGAGCCAGCTCAATGATCCTGGAGCATGCCCCACAGGGACGAAGAGGATACTTCGGCAGCTACACACTTCAAGGCGTGCAAGCAGGACAAGTTCTCGCAGCAGCAATCTTCCTGCCTCTCGCGTATTTCATGTCCGATGAAGCCTTCAACAGCTGGGGCTGGCGTATCCCATTTCTCTTGAGCGCAGTGGTACTGATTGCGGGATTCATCATTCGCCGAGAGGTTGAGGAGCCACCTGCATTCGTAGAGCAAACTGCCAAAGCAGAGAAGCTTGAGTCGCCGGTAGTTGGAGCCTTCAAACATAGCTGGAGGAGCATGCTGGTTGTTTTAGGGGTTTCGTTGATGAACGTCATTCCTGTCGTTACGACCGTGTTCGGAGCCGCCTATGCCGTGCAACCGGCCTATGGCATTGGCTTCGATAAAAGCGTGTACCTGTGGATCCCCGTCGTGGGCAACATCGTGGCCGTTCTGTGTATTCCTTTCGTAGGCAATCTCTCTGACAAGATCGGGCGCCGGCCTCTGATCATCGTTAGTGCCTTTGGTAGCGGACTGATGTCCTTTGCCTATCTCTACGCGATCAGCGTGCACAACCTCCCGCTCGCTTTCGGCGCATCACTGCTGATGTGGGGAATGATCTATCAAGGCTACAACGCGGTGTTCCCATCCTTCTTCCCTGAGCAGTTCGAAACACGCTACCGGGTATCAGGCATGGCCATTTCGCAAAACTGCGGTCTGTTCATTACTGCAATGCTACCGGCTCTATTTGCCCTGGTCGCAGGCCCGGGTACTGAAAACATACCGTTGATTGTCGGCGGGATCGCCTGTGTGTGCACGTTGCTAGCTGGTCTCGCGGCGTGGTGCGCGCCCGAGACTTCTCGCATTCCTACAGCCGACCTCGGTAAGCGAAATGCCCAACCAATCGAAGCCGGTGAATACCACAAGGCACGCCTGGCAGCCATAAACACCGCGAAGAACTGAAGCGGCTCGTTGAGGATTAAATGATGAACACCATCCTAGTTTTGAACGGCCCTAACCTGAATATGTTGGGACTGAGAGAGCCCGAGGTTTATGGACGTGAGACATTGGCTGATGTTGAGCAGACCTGTCGTCAGTACGGCGAAACGCTGGGGGTTGCAATTGAGTTCCAACAAACCAATCACGAAGGGCAAATGATTGACTGGATTCACCAAGCTCGCAGAAGGATCGCGGGGATTGTGATCAACCCAGGGGCATGGACTCATACATCAGTAGCCATCCACGATGCGTTAATTGCGGCTGAGGTGCAGGTGATTGAGGTTCACATCTCAAACGTCCACAGGCGTGAGGAGTTCAGGCACTTTTCCTACGTGTCACGCGTTGCTAAAGGCGTGCTCGCGGGATTCGGCACCGATGGCTATCGAATGGCGATTCAGCACTTTGCAAGCTGCCTTGAGCAGTCAAAGGCCTAACCGCGAAGCCAGGCCTAACCGTTTTCAGAGGCATGCTATCGGCGTGTGGTATCTGCTTTTTAGGCGCTCATGTCTACGGTATAGCGGAGTCAGTAAAGATTGAAAATCGCTTGCTGATACTGGTAGAGCCAGAAAATTGTGGATTACCACGCTTCGGGTCGATTTCAGTCGACTCCCAAAGGCAGCTATTGGCCCAGAGTGTGTAAAAACGCCCGGACATACCCTTGCTATGATTTCTGAGAACTTCATCGCAAGGGAAGCCCATGAAACGGTTTATCCAGGGTGAGCACCGAGGGCAAAGCACCTTACTTCCCGAGAGCCTCGACGACTACGTCAGCGATACCAACCCGGTACGGGTGGTTGATGTCTTCGTCGATGAACTCAACTTGGCCACTCTGGGTTTTGATGGCGTCATTCCAGCCGAAACCGGCAGACCGGAATACCACCCTGCGATCCTCCTGAAGACCTATATCTACGGCTATCTGAACCGCATCCAATCGAGCCGACGCCTTGAGCGAGAAGCTCAGCGCAATGTCGAGCTGATGTGGTTAACCGGGCGCTTGATGCCCGACTTCAAAACCATCGCCAACTTCCGAAAAGACAACAGCAAAGCCATTCGCGGCGCATGCCGCCAGTTCGTTGTGCTGTGCCAGCAGCTGGGGCTGTTTAGCGAAAACCTAGTGGCCATCGACGGGAGCAAATTCAAGGCAGTGAACAACCGCGACCGCAATTTCACCAGCGCCAAACTGAAGCGGCGAATGGAGGAAATCGAGTCGAGCATCAACCGTTACCTGACCTCCCTTGATGCAGCTGATCGGCAAGTGCCAAGCGCCGCTGAGCCAGATGCTACGCGCCTGGAAGAAAAAATCGCCAAGCTCAAAGCTCAGATGAAAGAGCTTCAGGCAATCGAATCTCAGCTCAACGACTCTCCAGACAAACAGGTTTCACTGACTGACCCCGATGCCCGCTCGATGATGACGCGTGGCAATGGCATCGTCGGCTACAACGTACAGACGGCGGTCGATACCCAGCACCATTTGATCGTTGCTCACGAGGTCACGAACGTTGGCTCTGACCGCGACCAACTCAGCTCGATGGCTAAGCAGGCGCGGGAAGCCATTGGTTCAGAAACGCTGTCGGTCGTGGCTGATCGAGGCTACTTCAAAAGCGAGGAAATCCTGGCCTGCCATGATGCAAAAATTACCGCCTATGTACCCAAACCGATGACTTCAGGAGCTAAAGCGGACGGGCGTTTCAACAAAGATGCCTTCGTTTTTAACGCAGCTAAAAATGAATACGTTTGCCCAGCTGGTGAGGCATTGATTTGGCGTTTCTCCAGCGTCGAGAAAGGCCTGAACATGCACTGCTACTGGAGTTCGAACTGCCAGAGCTGCGCCCTGAAAACTCAGTGCACGCCGAGCAAGCAGCGACGAGTGCGGCGTTGGGAGCATGAAGCCGTGCTAGACGAAATGCAGAACCGGCTGAACCATGCGCCGGACATGATGCGAGTCCGAAAGCGCACTGTTGAGCATCCCTTCGGGACGCTCAAACAATGGATGGGATCCACACATTTCCTCACACGTAGGCTGGCCGGCGTCAGCGCGGAGATGAGTCTGAATGTGCTCGCCTACAACATGAAGCGGGTCATGAGAATCATCGGTGCCGAAGGCTTGTTGAAGGCAATGGCGGTGTAAAAGCCCCCGGCTTTTACTGCTCCAGGTGGAGCTAAAACACTTCATAAGCGCTCCGGAGCGTTACCGGTGCTGATCGTGGCAAATGCGTGGGCAATCGACTCGCCCAACTGCGCTGGGCCGAGGCATCCACGATACGAAAGTGTTTTTACACACTCTGGGCCGATTGCAGACGGTGACAACGGGTAGCTACCGACCAAAACGGCATTCAGCGACTGACAGCCACCAGCCGATAGTTGTCCATCGCCCGGCCGTATGGCGCATGTGGGGATCCCAGTGGGCGCTGTTCCTTGCTTCATATCCAGCTTAACTTCTGAGCCTGATTCCCTGCCACTCAGAAAACCACCATGAGATACTAACCCCTGTCATCGCTCGGCCGGCGCGCCTGGCAAGGAGAGGCTGGTTGGGCGGTGATAACCCATCAATGCATCTGACGCTAACGCTCGCTGCGCTCATTAATGGCATGTCTGTCGCGCCCTGCTCCGCGACCAGACCTGCGCCGCAGGCGCTCAGTGTCACTGCTTAAACCGCCCACTAAGACCATTACGGCAATGGTCTTTTCCGTAAATGCGCAATTCCGCCCCGACTTATTTCATCGAATTCGTAAAAGCTCAAAAGCGGTTTTGCGGATTTACAGAAATCCGTGCCTACGGTACTGCGGATTTACCGAAAACTTTGAATCCGTAACTCCACAGCTACGTGCCGTTGCGTTTTTACGGGCGCGGATTTTTCGACTCGGCCACTATTGATCCCACTCCCGTCTAGCTTCTGACTATTCGCGTATCAATAGCCACATCCTTTGCGCTCGAAAACGCCATGACCCAATCCGGCATGATCACGTGCGCTTGCTGACGCAGCCTGCAGCTCCCAACTTTATCGGAGGATGCATTGTGTCGCACTTAGCAGAACCCAACCGCAGTGACTGGCGTGCAGATTTTGATCTCAAGCGTTTGTGCAAAGCAGGCCCTCACTCTCACGCTCTGAAACCCGCATCAGATGAGCGCCAGCCTGAAGCAGGCACGACCAATCAAAAGGCGGGATATCTCACCAACAACGAAGCAGCAGCCTACCTACGCCTTTCACCACGCACGCTTGAGAAACTGCGCATCACCGGCGGCGGACCTCGTTTTCACAAGTTTGGCCGGCGGGTCATGTATGCACTCATAGACGTAGAGGCATGGGCCAGCGAACGCAGTTTCGAGACCACCTTCGACCCTGAATACGTATGCCGTCATCCAGGAGCGCATCGCGATGATCTGTGAGGTGGTTTTACATGAGCAATTCTCCGCTCGCGCAAGGCGAGCAGATGGACATGTTTCGTGCCCTGCCCGGCGATATGGCTCCTCGAGATGCGCAAGATCTGATGGCGCACCCGTTCTTCTCGCTGGCCAAGTCAAGGCGGACGGTACCCATCAACTTTCATGCGGGATCGGTGACCGTTCACGTCGAGGGGACGTTGGAGCACGGCATCGCCACCATCTGGGATGCCGATATTCTGATCTGGGCTGCCAGCCAAATCGTCGAAGCCCGCGATGCCGGTATACCAACGTCCCGGCTTATGAGGGCAACGCCTTACGAAATATTGCGTTTCATCGGCCGCGGCAGCTCGTCGCGCGACTATCAGCGCCTGAAGGCAGCGCTCGATCGCCTGCAATCAACCAGCGTGGCGACCTCTATCCGGGAGATAACGGGTCGACGGCTTCACCGGTTTTCGTGGATCAACGAATGGAAAGAGCTGGCTGCCACGGACGGTCGCCCTATGGGTATCGAGCTGATCCTTGCCGACTGGTTTTACAGCGGCGTCTTGGACCAGGCGTTGGTGCTGACGATCGATCCGGCCTACTTCCGTCTCAAAGGTGGCATAGAGCGCTGGATGTACCGCCTGGTGCGCAAGCATGCGGGCCGGCAAGAAGACGGCTGGCAGTTCGACTTCCGGCACCTGCATCGCAAGTCGGGGAGCACGGCACGTTACTCGGACTTTGCTCTGGATCTGCGAGCCCTGGTCGCTCGGCAGTCACTGCCTGGCTATCAGTTGGAGATCGTCAGTCTCCCCCCCTCCACCGAGATCCTCGCCTTCAAGCCCGTGCCGCAAACGGCACGGGGATAACCTGCGCAAAAGCTGTGAAACCCTTCGTGCTATCAGGCGCAAGCAGGCTCGTGCTATCAGGCGCACGACTATCGTGCTATCAGGCGCAACGAATCCGCTACAGCCCACGTCCTGCGGGGCTTTGCACGCCCCTTAACTTAACTAACTTAAAAGCTCTAACTTTTTGTTGTAGGGCGTCCTGGGTGAGAGGAAAGATCGCCGCATCGCGTATGGGTATCAGGGAGGTACGCGCATGATCCTTGCTCTGCTCAATCAAAAAGGCGGTGTGGGCAAAACCACACTGGCCACACATATTGCCGGCGAATTGGCGCTTCGCGGCTATCACGTTCTGTTGCTGGACGCAGACCCTCAAGGCTCGTCTCTGGACTGGACACAGCGACGCAGCCAGCAGGGGTACCCCAGGCTCTTCAGCACCGTTGGCCTTGCGCGAGAAACACTGCATCAAGAAGTACCTGAACTGGCCAAGCGCGCCGATCACGTGATCATTGACGGGCCACCTAGAATTGCCGCCCTCGCCCGCTCTGCGTTGCTTGCCGCTGACCGCGTATTGATCCCTGTTCAACCAAGCCCCTACGACCTCTGGGCCAGCGCCGAGATGCTCAATCTGATTCGAGAAGCACAGGTCTTTCGTCCCGCGCTTCACGCAGCGTTTGTCATCAATCGGCGTGTCAGTACCACGATCATCGGAAGGGAAGCGCGCAGTGCGCTTGCCGAACAATCGTTGCCCGCTATGCAGGCCGAAATCCGTCAACGCATCGCGTTCGCAGAGAGCGTGGCGGCTGGTCGGCTGGTACGTGAACTATCGGCAGACAGCATCGCCGCGCGCGAGATCAGTGCCTTGGTCGATGAGCTTTTGAGGAGTCCGTCATGAGCAACAAACGTATCGCTATAGGGGCTCGGCCTTTGGCCAACCCGGATGCGGAAGCGTGGATTGTGCAAGGCTCACTGGATGACATCATCAACGCCAGACCTTACAGCGCACGCCTGACATTAGACATCACGCCAGCCCTTCGCACGCGCATCAAACGGACTGCGTTTGATCGCGGCATCACGATGGCAGCAATGCTGCGCGATGTGCTGGAGGATGCCTTTCCGGAGGGCTCATCGTGACCCGGCGAGCAATTGCGCTATTGCTGCTATCAGGAACTGCGTTCATTGCGCTCTGTTACGCGTCCCTCGACCGCCCTCATCCCATGCTGGTCTACAACGCGTCAACGAGTGTTCCTAAGGGTTGGTACCGCATCAATGCGGCAAGCCTCTTCAAACCTGGCGACTGGGTGCTCGTTCGGCTGCCCGCGAACGCTTCGACACTCGCGATGCAACGCGGCTACCTACCGACGACGGTTCCGTTACTGAAACCGGTGACAGCGGTCGCACCGCAACGAGTGTGCGTGGAGCAACGGAACGTAATCGTCGACGGCAAGGTTGTTGCCAGACAGTTGCGCCACGATCGGCTCGGTAGACCGCTGCCTGCCTGGCACGCATGTCGGCGGCTGTCTGACGATGAGCTGCTCCTGCTCAGCACTTCAAACGCTGAGTCATTTGATAGCCGCTACTTCGGCCCCGTCCGTATCAATGCGGTGATCGGACGTGCGTTGCCATTGCGACTACCGACGCACCAATGATCGCGATCACCGGGCTTCGGACGCTGGTTTTTGAAGAACCCGCAGGCTCTGTTGCCGCCCTCTGCTGACTCACGACTAGGCCTCGGCACTGCATGCGGATCGAGCGCCAGATTGGCGTAAATGTTAGCGGGGACATGACGAAAACACCGGGTAAGAGCAGAGGGCAAGATAAAAGAGCGCAGCACTACGTTTGCGCATGAGGCCAGCCTGTACGAGGGGTATGCGCGGCACTACCAGTGCGCGCTGAGGTGTAATCAATGGTGCTAAGCGCCAGTGATTAAGGCGTCGACGCGAGTTTCGTTCACTCTGGAGGATCCTTCAGGATGGAAAAAGAAGTAGGAGAAAACCATGAGGCGCGCTTTCGCCTGCGACCAGGAAAGGTCAAACAAGGGGATCAGCGCTTCATTAATCAGGTACTGCGACAAACAAATAAAGCCGGGTTCGGCAGTGGCGGTAAATCTGGCCACCAGCCGGGCGCTCGGCTTGGTCGAGGTCATGTTGCTGCGCGTTTCAGCGCTCAGCAGCTATCGCCCCTGGCTCGCCGCGTAGCCATCAAGACCCGGTTGGTAAATTTGCAGCGCGTAGGCAAGCATTCTACTCGGAGCCACTTGCGCTACATCGAGCGCGACGGTGTGAGTCGCGAGGGTGATCCGGGCCAGGCTTATGGCCCACAAACGGATCTGGCCGACCTTGAAGCATTCGAGATAAGAGGCCGAGACGACCGGCATCAATTCCGCTTCATCGTCTCTGCGGAGGATGCTGAACAGCTTGACGACTTGCGCACCTACACCCGCCATCTGATGAGCCGGGTGGAAGCCGACTTAGGCACCCGCCTTGAATGGGTAGCCGTCGACCACTGGAACACAGATAACCCCCATACGCACATCGTCCTACGTGGTAAGGACGACACAGGTAAGGATCTGGTAATCGCCCGCGATTACATCGCAACAGGCATGCGCAACCGAGCTGCTGAGCTCGCGACGGAATGGCTTGGCCCTCGGACTGAACTGGAAATTCAGCGTGGACTGCAGCGCGAGGTGACACAGGATCGCTGGACGAGTCTGGATCGCATGATCACTCGTGAGTGCCAGGCTGGGGTCTTGCCGATTAAGGCGTTAGCCGGTCATGGCAATCGACAGATGTTGCTAGGCCGTTTGCAGCACCTTGAGCAACTGGGTTTGGCACACCAGAGCGGTAATACGAAATGGGTGCTGCACCAGGACGCGCAACGCACGCTACGCGCAATGGGCGAACGCGGCGATATTGTTCGAACGATGCAGCGTGCCATGAGTGGCATCACCCGCGAGCTGTCCGTATTTCAACCCGGCGTAGGCAGTCACGAGGTTACGGGCCGGGTCGTAGCCAAAGGATTAGCAGACGAGCTCAACGACCGTGGCTACCTGATCGTCGATGGGCTGGACGGCAAGGCCCACTATCTCCAGCTCCCTCCACGTGAGGAGTTGGCCACGTATCCAATCGGCGCAGTGGTGCAGACTCGCACTCTCAGCGAACCCCGAGCAATCGACTCCTCCATTAGCCAATTGGCCCAAGCAGGTGTTTACAGCGCAGAACATCACCGAGCCTTGATTCGGACCGGAGGTAACCACTCGCAAGATCCAGACGCGATAGTCGAGCGGCATGTTAGGCGTCTGGAAGCCCTGTGTCGGGCTGGTGTCGCACAGCGCGTTGGCGAGGGGCTGTGGCAGGTGCCTAAAGACTTGCCTGAACGCGGCCATCAGTACGACAAATCCGTCGCAGGGGGCACAGCCGTTGAACTGCGTACACCACTGCCTATCGAGCGGCAGTTGCGCGCTGTCGGAGCCACCTGGCTCGATGAGCAACTGCTCAGCCGTCGGCAAGATATCGCATCAACCGGGTTCGGAAAGGAAGTGCGGGATGCTCTTGAACGGCGCTCTGACTTCCTGGTTGAACAGGGACTCGCAAAGCGCGAGGGGCAGCGCTTGATGCTTACTCGCAACCTGCTCGCCACGTTACGCGACCGGGAGCTGACTGCGGCCGCACATGAGGTATCAAAGAACACCGGTTTACGGTATCGCGTCCCAGTCGACGGTGAACGTGTTAGTGGCGTTTACCGGCGCAGCCTGCAGTTAGCCAGTGGCCGCTACGCGCTGCTAGAGGACGGCGCGGGCTTCTGCCTGGTGCCATGGAAGCCTGTAATCGACAAGCGCCTCGGCCAGAACTTATCAGCAGTGATGCGAGGCAACAGCGTGTCATGGCAGATCGGCCGCCAGCGTGGCCCCGCTATCGGCTAAGGCTACTGAGGAGTGGGCAGTCTTTTCCTTCAGCCACTGTTCAAAAACATTGCTTTGGGGCTCACCTTCCTTTGCTGCGTAGTAAACCAGGCGTAGGTGTCTGTCTTCATCGATGGTGAGTGTGGTGTGCTCAAACTCCACCTCACCCACGCCCTGGATCGTCAGGTAACGAATGCCCTGACAGGGTCCGTGAATATCCTGTTGCCGCCACCACGACTTGAAATCGGGAGAAACTTTTTCCAGTTTTTTGACCAGTGCTACGATGTCCGCATCTTGAGTGGCACGAACGAAGTCGCGGCGAAAACTGGACAGCATCTGGAGCGCCTGTTGATCCCACGGCTGAAACAGTTCACGCATGGCAGGACAGGTGAACAACAACCAAAGGAGGTTGCGCTGTTCGGCAGGATGGCATGACAGATCGAATACCCGATCTGCGGCACCGTTCCACGCCAGCACATCCCAGCGCAGGTTAAGCACGTAAGCAGGCCGAGAGGGTAGGTCGGACATCAGCCTGTGGATCAACGGCGGAACCACACACCAAGTGCGCCCAGGTTCCGGCGGTAGGCGCTGGTGCGCTAACAAGAACAGGTGACGCCGCTCGGTGGCATCTAGCTTGAGCGTACGCGATAGGTTGTCCAGGAAAGTAGCTGACACGCTGATGTCTCGCCCCTGCTCCAGCCAGGTATACCAGGACAAACCCACTCCCGCTAAAGCGGCCACTTCTTCACGGCGCAAACCAGGTGTCCGCCTGCGCCCGCCGGCACTCAATCCAACATCTGCTGGCGACAACCGTTCACGCCTGCTGCGAAGAAACTCGGCCAATTCAAGTCGCGTGCGCTCAAGGGTGCGGGGTGCGCTCATCCGGTTACCTCCAGTAATAGCATAAACAGTCAAATTGTAACCCCCATAAATCCGAAGAAGAATACCTCGACCTGGCCGCATTAACTCGAGCTAGGGGCTTTTGCTTGATGAGGAAACGCACGTCGACGGGCATTACTTGCTAAGGAGATATACGGATGTACCAGGCACTTCTTCAACAACAACTTGAGACCCTAAAGTCATCGAACCAATACCGCACCTTCACGACGCTCAGTCGCATTTGCGGTCAATATCCACTTGCCCGTCTTGAGGATGGCAGCCAGGAACCCGTGGTGGTTTGGTGCAGCAACGACTACCTCGGGATGTCCCAGCACCCTGCCGTGCGCGGACAGATGCACAAGGCATTAGATGCCTACGGGGCTGGTTCAGGTGGCTCACGCAATATTGGCGGATCCCACGATTTGTATGCCCGCCTAGAAGCCAATCTGGCTGAATGGCACGGAAAGGAAGCTGCGCTGGTATTTCCCACCGGTTTCGGATCCAACGACGCGACGCTTCAATGTTTACTGCGGCGCATTCCGGACTGCGTCGTGATCAGCGATGAGCTAAATCACGCCTCTATCGTCAACGGCATTCGCTCGACACCCAACGAACGCAAAATCTTTCGCCACAACGATATAGAAGATCTTGAGTTGATCCTTGCCGGTTACCCATCGAATCGGCCGAAAATCGTGGTGTTCGAGTCGGTGTACTCAATGGATGGCGACATTGCTCCCATCGCCGAGATTATCAGTGTCGCCAAACGTCATAACGCCCTTACCTATCTAGATGAAGTGCACGCGGTGGGCATGTATGGGCCACGAGGTGCCGGGGTTGCCGCTGAACTTGGCGTGGCGGATCAGGTTGATGTCATCCAGGGCACAATGGCCAAAGCCATAGGCGTCATCGGTGGCTACATAGCTGCCAGCCAAATCATCATTGATTCAGTTCGCTCGTTTGCTACCGGCTTCATCTTCACCACCTCGCTACCGCCCGCAGTCACCGCTGGCTGCTTGGCGAGTGTGGAACACCTTAAGGCAAGTAGCGCGGAGCGTGAACGCCTGCACGCCCAAACTGCCTTGCTACGTGAGCGTCTCAAGCACTACGACATACCGGTGATGCCGTGTTCACAAACGCATGTGCTCCCGGTGTTGGTTGGCGAAGCAACACGGTGCAAGGGAGCGGCGGAACGCCTGCTGCGCAAGCATGGTGTTTACCTACAGCCGATCAACTTTCCCTCTGTGCCGGTCGGCACTGAACGCTTCCGCGTCAATGCGACACCCAATCACAGCGAAGAACAGATCGAGCATCTAGCCATTTCGCTTCGCGAGACCTTCGATCATTTCACCATTCCCCTGGCATCGCAGGCCTTTGGTACGGAGGTGGCCTGACATGCAACAGCCTCTTTTCATCGTGAGACCTGCTAGCACGGCCGATCTGGCCTGTTTAGTGGAGCTGCGTGCGCAGCTCATTGAAGGAACCAACGCAAGCTACTCGAGCAAAACACCTGAAGACTCAACGCGCTGGCGGGCGGCCTATCGTAGCTGGCTTATCAGCCATTTGAGCGAGAGCGATAGCGTCCAGATAGTAGCGGCTGAACATAAGCTGTCCGGCCAGGTACTGGGCTGCGCGACGGCCATCATTGACCAGCGTGCACCTGCCCCCAGCTGCCTCAATGGCTTGTCCGGTTGGGTGCAATCGGTGGTGGTCGAGTCTCAGTGGCGCAATCTCGGTATTGCTCGGCAGATGATGCAGCACCTGCTCCGGTGGTTTGCCAACCGTGGCGTTACGGCAGTGGCACTGCAAAGCACCAAGGTCGCTGACTCCCTGTACCAGGATCTGGGTTTTATCAGGAGTGACGAGAGCCTGATGATCCGACAGGAGACCTTGCCATGAAGATCCTGATCATAGGTTTAGGCTACGCCGGCAACCGCTACCGCCGAGCCTTCGAACACATCGCCACCAGCACAGGTATACCGCTGAGGTTGGCGTATATCAGTCGCCAGAAAAGAACAGCCGACCTGCCCTACTACGACTGCGTCAGTCGAGCGGTGACCGACTTTTCCCCAGAGATCGTGGTGGTCAGCGTTAACGATCACAGCCATGCCTCGGTTTTGCAGCAGTTGGCCGGATACCAGGGATTCGTCATTTGCGAGAAACCGCTGGCGACACCCGATGACGACCTAGATGCGATTTCAGATGCGATGCGAGATGTCAGCGGCTTCGCCCTAGACCTGGTTGAACGTTATTCGGACGCCTGCCGGCAACTAAGAGAGTGGGTCGAGCGGCACAACTGGGAACTGGTTCGGGCCAGCTTTCACTGGGGCAAAGATCGCATCAATGACTACCGGCCTACCTGCGGCGTAATCAGCGAAGCGATCCATGCGCTGGATCTGCTCAGTTGGATTTCCCCCCGTGCCGGCCAGGTGGAGTTGCACGGAATACAGGGCGTGCGCTCCGACTTTTCAATCTCGGGCACCAATGTGCTCGACAGCGTGCAGCTCATTTCAAGCATGGGCGAGGCGCGGGTTACAGGCTTCAGCAGCTTCGTAAATATCGTCCGCCAACGAACCGTGGATTTCAGTTTCGTGGACCACCGCTCGCAATTGATCCATGCGCGGCTGGTGCTCGACACACCGTGCTGGGATCACGACCAATTACGAATCTGGACGCGTAATGCCGACGGATCTGAAGCTCTTCTGCACGCGTTCACCACCGCTCCCGACACGCCGGGACTGGAGACCCTGCACAAGCTGTCGAGGTTGTGTCTGCAAGCCGTGCGCGCTGTGAGCATGAAGGAACCTCCGCGACAAGGCTTTGCAGATTTGAGCACCGCCCTGGCTCTCCAGCGCTTGCTCAACACCATAGAAATCGAAGCGAAAACGGCTCCGCCGGCCCGTTATGTCCGCGGCGGTAAACGCGCGTTGCTGGCGGAAGACAGCAACCTCGAAATTCTTGGCTGAACGTATTTTCAAGGAGCAAGACGATGTGTGGAATAGCAGGTTGGCTTTCGTACGGTCAAAACATGGAAACACAGCGGATCACCCTACAACGCATGACCGACACAATGGCCCGACGCGGTCCGGATGCCCGTGGGCTATGGATCGACGGGCCAGTAGGCCTTGGTCACCGCCGTTTGTCAGTCATTGATCTGGAAGGTGGTCGCCAGCCGATGGTAGCGATCCATGGTGGTCCCCATGAAGTAGCCGCCATCACTTACAGTGGCGAGGCCTACAACTACCGCGTGCTACGCGCGGAGTTGCAACGCCTTGGACATCGCTTCGAAAGTGTCAGTGATACGGAGGTAGTACTACGGGCATACGTCGAATGGGGCGAAGCCTTCGTCGAGCGACTCAACGGCATGTATGCATTTGCCATCTGGGATCGGCGTACGCAGGAGCTGCTGCTGATTCGGGACCGGATGGGCGTCAAGCCTTTGTATTACTACCCGACCCAGGATGGCGTTATCTTCGGCTCTGAACCGAAGGCATTGCTCGCCAATCCGCTCGTACCACGCAAAGTGCGTGCAGATGG
The DNA here is from genome assembly GCF_013408425.1 of Pseudomonas flavescens. Taxonomy (NCBI): domain Bacteria; kingdom Pseudomonadati; phylum Pseudomonadota; class Gammaproteobacteria; order Pseudomonadales; family Pseudomonadaceae; genus Phytopseudomonas; species Phytopseudomonas flavescens. Next base: position 1,991,486 of record NZ_JACBYV010000001.1, read on the forward strand.
CCTGCGCGAGATATTGGAAATGGTAAAGACGCCAGGTCACGCCGTCTTTGACGGTATGCGTGAAGTTTTGCCAGGCGAGATCGTGCGCGTTAACCGACAGGGTCTGAGCCGACGCCAATACTGGAAACTGGAAGCGCGCGAGCACAGCGATTCGCTGGACAGCACCATTCGCCATACCCGTGACTTACTCGAAGACATCATCGACAACCAGATCGTCGCTGACGTACCACTGTGCAGCCTGCTGTCCGGCGGGCTCGACTCGTCAATCATCACTGCACTGGCCTCCAAAAAACTTCAGGCTGCCGGAAAAGAGAACATCCGCTCTTTCTCTGTCGACTTCACCGAGCATGCCAACGGCTTCACTGGCGATGCGGTACGCGGCACACCCGATGCGCCTTTTGTGCGCGACTTGGTAGAGAAGATTCATTCCAGCCATCAGGAGATCATCCTCAACAGTGGCGAGTTGGCCGATCCAGCGTTACGCGCTCAGATTGTCAGGGCATTAGATCTGCCGCCAGCTTTCTGGGGTGACATGTGGCCGTCGCTCTACCGGCTATTCGAGGAGGTCCGCAAGCACTCGACCGTTGCTCTCTCTGGTGAGAGTGCAGACGAGGTATTCGGCGGCTATCGCTGGTTTCACGACCCAGAAGCTATTCAGGCGGACACATTCCCTTGGCTGACTTCGGTGACCGGCAAGTACTTTGACGGCAAACCCTTGTTCGACCCAAGCCTTCTGCACCGTCTGGACATGGGGAGTTTCCTGCGTGACAGCTACGCCCAGGCTATCGCAGAAGCCCCGGTACTACCCGGGGAAAGCGCGCAGGACGTACGCATGAGACAGATGAGCTACGTAAACCTGACCCGGTTCGTACAGACCCTGCTCGACCGAAAGGACCGTATGAGCATGGCCGTCGGCCTTGAGGTAAGGGTGCCCTTCTGTGATCACCGTCTCGTGGAGTATGCCTTCAACATCCCTTGGGCGATGAAAGCCTTCGATGGTCGAGAAAAGAGCATTTTGCGTGCTGCGACACGCGACCTGCTGCCCGCATCAATCAGCGATCGCGTTAAGAGCCCCTATCCCTCAACTCAAGACCCTGCTTATGAACGGGCGCTTCGTGAAGCGCTCGCCGCTGTTCACGCTAACCGCAACGCACCGGTGACGCCGCTGCTTGACGATGCGCAGGTTCAGAGAGCGTTGGCCAAGCCGCTAGGCACCATCTCTCCCATGTACGAACGCATGGGCATGGAGCTGGCGGTCGGCCTCAATACCTGGCTAACCGAGTACGAGGTCAGCCTCGAACTTTAGCGCCGAACCGGTTACGGCTCTGGACGGGGCCGTAGCCACTCCTTTTCAGTCCAAGTGCGCCACGTGGCGCTATCGAGTATGAGTATGCCTACTCCGAACCAGTCACCCATTTATCTCATCGCCTTGGGGGCTTTCGCCCTCGGAATGGCTTCCTATGTCACCGCCGGCTTGATCCCGATGATCGAGGATTCCTTTGCGGTCTCCGTTGCGGTTGCGGCCCAGTTGGTCACGGCGTTTACCCTGGCTTACGGCCTAGGCTCACCGATATTTGTGGCGTTGACGCCACCACACCGCCAACGCACCGGCCTGTTGGTTGCACTGGGCATTTTTGTGATCGCTAACGTAGCAAGCGCGCTGTCTGAGAATTTCACCGTGCTGATGATCTGGCGCGCGGTTGCGGGGATCGGCGCAGGCGTCTACCTAGCAATGGGGATTGGGGCGGCCGCAGCAGTCTCCACTCCGGAGCGGCGCGGTAAGGCCATCGCCATCATCATGGGTGGTATGGCAAGCGGCGTCGTGCTCGGCGTCCCCCTCAGCCTGCTCATCGCCGAACGACTGGGATGGGAAGCCGCGCTCTGGCTGGTCAGCGTTCTTGGACTAATCGCTTTCATCGGCTTGCTACTGAAACTCCCTGCCCTGCCCGCGGCAGCATCCAGTTCCTTGAGTCAGAAGTTCGCGATCCTGGGAGATGGCCACGTGGCAGTCATCTTGCTGGTTTCGCTGCTGGCGGCCATTGCTAGTCTGGGCATGTACACCTTCATCGCACCGTTGCTGGCTGACCCGAACTACGGGGCAGTTAGTTCAATCACGGCCTATCTGTGGGTATGGGGAATCGGTGGTGTATTAGGCAGCTTCCTGGTCGGACCGCTAGTCGACCGTTTCAAAGGTTCATTGCTCACCTTTGCCATCATGGTGATCCTGGCTGTCTCGCTGTTTGCGCTCCCCTTCGCGGCCGCGCTGAGTTCCTGGCTGGTGATGCTGCCAATTGTCATATGGGGGGCAGTCGGCTGGGCCCTGCAAGTGCCGCAAAACAATGAGCTCATTCTGGCGCGCCAAGCACACGGCGATGACAACCTCGCGATTGCTCTGAATGAGTCAGCGTTATATCTCGGCAGCGCGATTGGCGCAGCAGCAGGCGGCTTTGTATTGCTCCTGCAAATGCCAACCTGGACGCTGGCCGCATGCGCCGGTGCGGTAGCCAGCTTGGGCGCCCTGCTGCAAATCATCAATCTACGTCGGCGCAACAGTGCCGTGGTCGGCGTGCCCCCTCATCAAAGCTGATAAACCATAAAGGAGGTTTGGCCGTGGAGCTGCGCCATCTTCGCTGTTTCATCGCCGTCGCAGAGGAATTGCACTTCGCTCGCGCAGCCGCGCGTCTGCACATCGAGCAGTCTCCACTCTCTAGGATCATCAAGGAGTTGGAGTATCGCCTTGGCGTGCAGCTGTTCGAGCGTACGACACGTCGCACGCGGCTGACCTGGGCTGGAGAAGTATTACTCGAAGAGGCTCGACGCATTTTTGCAGTTGTCGAGCAGGCTCAGGCTAGCGTCAAAAGTGCAGCGGCGGGTTTTCGAGGCCGAATTCGCGTTGCACTGTCTGACGGTATCCCCCAGACCCGACTCGCGGCACTGTTGGCGCAGTGCCGCGAGGAGGAGCCAGAGGTTGAGATCTGTCTGTCCGAAGTCGCTGTCAGCGAGCAGCTCAAAGGACTCGATGACGGACTTTTTGACGTGGGCTTGGCGCAGTACGAAGAGGTCGGTGAGAGGCTAATTGCCGAGCCAGTGTGGTTCGATCCTGTGGTTGTGACAGTACCCTCTCGTCACCCGTTGCTGACCTACAAGCGCATTCCATTAGAAGAGGTCGTGCGATACCCATTAGTGCTCTGTGATCCCAAGGTCTGCGAAGGATTCTGGAACCAGCTGCAACGAATACTGACAACAGTGGACACCCAGCTAACCATTGCTGATCAGGTGCCTACCTTGGATCTGATGATGGCCTTGGTGGCTGCCGGATACGGACTTGGTTTCTCCGGCCAGGCTCGTATCACTGAGCTCAATAATCCTGACGTTGTTGCTAGGCCCCTTGCTGGTTGCCCCGCGCCGCTGACCACATACTTGATCCGCCCCCGGAGGGAGCCGGCCGAGCAATTAGCCCGCTTCATCGACCGAGTAAACCCGCCCGAAACTCGAACCTTACTGGGTTCAACCCTCACGCAACAGGAGATCGCCTGAGGAACAAAACCACGCTGTTAGCGATTACGTTTATGTTACGTTCATACCAGCTTTCCTCAGTAGCCCCCAAGTCTGCAGGGTGTCGCTCGTTGCATGTCCTGATACATCATCTACAGCAACCTCGAATGACTTACATAGTAAAAGGTCTTACAGCCCCTCATAATGCGGATGTACACAGCGGTGTTAAGGGAGCGAAGTGGCGCGTAAATCAGGTAGAGACAACGGTAATCTTGGAGAGCCGCCGGTAACCGTGAAGGATGTGGCGCTTAGGGCGGGAGTCTCTGTAATGACCGTATCGCGCGCTATTCAGCGCCCTGAATTGGTGAACGAGGCAACCCGCGAGCACGTCCTCGAAATTGTTCGCTCTATGGGCTACGTACCCAATATCATGGCCGGGGCTCTAGCAACCCGCAAAAGCCGCCTCGTTGCAATCTTGCTTCCGACCATTGCCAACTCGATCTATTCGATTGCCGTGCAGTCGATAATCAGCAGGTTGTCCGCATTCGGGTATCAGTCTCTCGTAGGCCCCACCGGATACTCGCCTGAAAACGAAGAGCTGCTTCTTGATGCGATTCTTGGCAGACGGCCAGACGGCATCGTCCTGACCGGTACGCTGCATACCCCCAGCATCCGCTCTCGCCTCGCTTCGCTTCGAATTCCGGTCGTCGAGGCCTGGGATTTGAGCGACGCGCTGTTAGACACTCAAGTTGGGTTCTCCCACGAGAAAGTCGGTGTTTCAGTAGCCGACCACTTCCATGCCAAAGGCTATCGACGCTGGGCCGTAGTCGGTATCGATGACCCTCGTGCAATGCGCCGCTGCCACAGTTTGACCGCTCGCCTCAACGAGCTGGACGTTAGTGATGTGCATCAACAGATTTTTCCCTCGGAAGCCACTTGGGAGGTGGGCAGGAAGGGATTAACAATGCTGCTCGACGAGGGCGCGCGCCCTGAAATCGTTATTTGCAGCTCGGACACCGTCGCGCTCGGCGTGCTGGCTGAAGCCGCCAGCCGAAAGATGACAGTGCCTGATGACATTGCTGTGCTTGGCTTTGGCAACATCTCCAACGGGCAGTTTGCTTACCCATCTCTTTCCACCGTCAGCGTGAATGCTCAGGAAATGGGCTACCAAGTAGCTGAAGCCCTGCTTCGACGCTTGGAGGGTGGCAGCGGTGAGAGTCAGGTCGACACCAGCTTCGAGATCGTTGAGCGCGAAAGCACCTGATCAGCCCACGTAAATAGCGCCATGCACCCTCGACTGAGTGGTGCCCACCCTTCCTGTCCCCCCCCAAAGGCCTAATAGGCTTTTTTTTTATATCGCGCCGCGCCACTACACCTTAAAAAATCTATGCACCCCATAGCGACTGATAACGTTATCAGAATAGACTGTTAACGTTATCTGTTAACGCTAACAGTTGACAGAAGCGCCGAACTATACAAAAACAAACGTCGGAGTTCTCTCATGCAAGCAGTCAAGAAGACTCGCGCCCGGTATTTGATCCTGCTCATGCTTTTCCTGGTGACCACGATCAACTACGCAGACCGGGCGACGATCTCAATCGCAGGTTCCAGCCTTCAAAAAGACCTGGGTATCGATGCAATCGAGCTGGGTTACATTTTTTCTGCCTTTGGCTGGGCGTACGTGCTCGGGCAAATTCCAGGTGGATGGCTGCTAGATCGTTTCGGCTCCAAAAGGGTCTATGCCGGCAGCATTTTCCTCTGGTCACTCTTCACGCTCTTACAGGGCTATATCGGCGCCTTCGGCGTCGCCAGTGCAGTGGCTGTACTGTTCCTGTTGCGCTTTATGGTGGGCTTGGCCGAGGCACCCTCGTTCCCCGGTAATGCACGCATTGTCGCCGCCTGGTTCCCCACCAAGGAGCGTGGTACTGCATCCGCCATCTTCAACTCGGCTCAATACTTCGCAACCGTCCTATTTGCACCGCTCATGGGTTGGATCGTCTACACCTTCGGCTGGCAGCATGTCTTTGTGGTGATGGGCGCACTGGGGATCGTGTTCTCGATCGTGTGGATGTTCGTGATCCACAACCCGAAGGATCACCCTCTCGCCAATGCCGCCGAGATTCAGTACATCGCCGAAAACGGCGGTCTGGTCGACTTGGACGCAGCAGGCAAGAAACAGGACTCAGGCCCCAAGTTTGGTTACATCATGCAGCTCCTCAAGAACCGCATGATGGCGGGTGTTTATCTTGGTCAGTACTGCATCACCACGCTCACTTACTTCTTCCTGACCTGGTTCCCGGTGTACCTCGTACAGGAGCGCGGGATGACCATTCTCAAAGCTGGCATCATCGCTTCGCTTCCTGCCATTTGTGGCTTCGTTGGTGGCGTTCTCGGTGGCGTAATTTCTGATGCGCTGTTGCGTCGTGGCAACTCGTTGAGCGTGGCACGTAAGACCCCGATCGTGGCCGGCATGCTACTTTCCATGAGCATGATCATCTGTAACTACGTCGAGACCGACTGGATGGTCGTAGCTTTTATGGCGCTGGCTTTCTTCGGTAAGGGCGTTGGAGCCTTGGGCTGGGCAGTGGTTTCTGACACCTCTCCCAAGCAGATTGCAGGCCTGTCGGGTGGGCTGTTCAACACCATCGGTAACTTGGCCTCGATCACGACCCCAATTGTAATTGGCTACATCATCGCTGCCACCGGCTCATTCAAACTTGCTTTGGTATTCATCGGCGCCAACGCGTTTGTCGCAGCATTCAGCTATCTGGTAATCGTTGGAGAAATCAAACGTTTCGAGCTCAAGGGCCTCAAGCCTGAGAACAACGATACCGGTACCACTACAGAAGCTACGCGCTAATCGCGAGGACAGGACTTATGATTTCCAGCCCCCAAACAGGCACCCCGGTCATCACCTCACTGGAGGTCATCCCGGTTGCCGGCCACGACAGCATGCTGCTCAACCTGAGCGGTGGCCACGCCCCCTTCTTCACCCGTAACCTGCTGATCCTGCGTGACAACGCAGGCCACATCGGCGTCGGTGAAGTGCCGGGTGGCGAAGCCATTCGCCAGACGCTGGAAGATGCCCGCCAACTGCTGGTCGGCCAATCCATCGGCCAGTACCAGAAACTGCTTGGCCAGGTACGCCAGACCTTCGCCGACCGCGACTCCGGCGGCCGTGGCCTGCAGACCTTCGACCTGCGCATCACCATCCACGCCGTCACCGCCGTGGAGGCCGCCCTGCTCGACCTGCTCGGTCAGCACCTGGAAGTACCGGTCGCCGCCCTGCTTGGCGAAGGCCAGCAGCGTGATGCCGTGGAGATGCTCGGTTACCTGTTCTACGTCGGCGACCGCAAGAAAACCGACCTGCCCTATCGCCAGGAAGCGGACGCCGACAACGCCTGGTTCCAGGTGCGCAACGAAGAAGCGCTGGATGCCCAGGGCGTGGTGCGCCTCGCCGAGGCCGCCTACGAGCGTTATGGCTTCAAGGACTTCAAACTTAAGGGTGGCGTGCTGCGCGGCGACGAGGAAATTGAAGCGGTCACCGCACTGGCCGAACGCTTCCCCGATGCACGCATCACCCTCGACCCCAACGGCGCCTGGTCGCTGCAGGAAGCCATCCGCCTGTGCCGCGACCAGCATCACGTGCTCGCCTATGCCGAAGACCCCTGTGGCGCCGAGAATGGCTACTCGGGCCGTGAGGTGATGGCCGAGTTCCGCCGTGCCACCGGCCTGCCGACCGCGACCAACATGATCGCCACCGACTGGCGTCAGATGGGGCATGCGATCCAGCTGCAATCGGTGGACATTCCCCTGGCCGACCCGCACTTCTGGACCATGCAGGGTTCGGTACGCGTGGCGCAGATGTGCAACGACTGGGGCCTGACCTGGGGCTCGCACTCGAACAACCACTTCGACGTCTCCCTGGCCATGTTCACCCACGTGGCTGCCGCCGCGCCGGGCAAGATCACGGCCATCGACACCCACTGGATCTGGCAGGACGGCCAGCGCCTGACCAAGGAGCCGTTCCGTATCGAAGGCGGGCTGGTCAAAGTGCCGCAGAAGCCGGGCCTCGGCGTGGAGCTGGACATGGACGCCGTGGCCAAGGCCCACAAGTGCTACAAGGGCATGGGCCTGGGCGCGCGCAACGACGCCGTGGCCATGCAGTACCTGATCAGCGGCTGGACCTTCGATAACAAGAAGCCCTGCCTGGTGCGCTGAGTTGCAATTTAGTGGGGGCTTCTCAACCGGGTGTCCGAAACTAATCACCAGAACTGATGCCAGTTGCTGGCCGAAAAGCGGTCTCGTTGCAAAAGACCGCTTCCGGCCGAGGGTGTGTAAAAACGTTTCTGAGCACGACAGGTACTCAAAACCGGATTGAAAATCGCGAATCTGGGCGAAATTTGTATCTGCTGACGTGCTGATAAATTCCAGATTTCACGTAGACGCTACTTCAATTCTGGCTGAGCGTTTTTACACACTCTGTGCCAAAAGCGCTCACTTCGTTACGTACAAGCTATTTGGTCAATTCACTTCAGATAGGACAATGGATTTCCCTGCTCTCGTGGATTCAACCAGTCGAGCGTGTAATAAATTACGATCTTCGATGACGACACCAGCGAGTTCCGCAAGCCAAATCCCGTCAGCAGCCATGCGTACAGCCGTCAGCGAGATGTCATTATCCGTGTCTCGATGGCGATTTAAACGCTGTTGAAACCAGTCTGCCCACAATGCTCTCAGGCCAGAGTCCGTGAGCCAGGTCATCGAAAGAGCTGCCCAGGGGCCGCTCTCGGCGTTTGACTCAGTTTCAAAAACAGCTTGAACGTACGCACGTGTGAAAGTGCCGTAGCGATCGGTGTCAGTCGCAATTTTGGCATCAAGAATTTCGTCGATGGCTTCTAGCATTTCTTGAAATACAGAAGCAATGAGTGACTGCTTGCTAGGGAAATGGTGCAAAAAACCACCCTTGGTAACCCCGGCAGCCTGCGATACGGCTTGAACGGTTACGGCTGCTAGCCCGCCCTCTACTGCTAGGCGTGCTGCGCTGTCCAGCAGAGCACGGCGTACTAACTCCGGTGCTTTCTTACGTTTGTAGGGGCTTACCATATTACTCATCGGCTGATCAGGTTGTGGACTGCAGCCAGTATAGGCTGGAGAGATGAAGGGAGCGCCCTCACGCGTCATCTCAATCGCGGTCCCGCTACCCTAGAAGTACCGATCACGATCAGAGGAACTAAGTGTGCACGGGTGCAATCAGTACGCTTAAGCGACAAACAAACCTACCGTATGGTATCTTAACGCCGGAGGCCTGATGAAAAATAACCCTATACCCCATTCTCCTTACATGCCGTTCGATCCTGCGGTCGAGCTGTACAGTAGCTCATACGGTCACCTGACCCCATGGGAGTTTTCGGGCTGGAAGAACGAGTCCATGTCATGGAAAACCGGCTGCTACCTTCATGCAGGGCTGAATCCGAACTTCCGCAAACGCATCAAGGGCCCGGATGCGATGCGCCTAATTCAGGACGCTTGCATCAACGACTTCACTCGGTTCTCGATCGGTGCATCCAAGCATGGCGTAATGTGCAACGAACTTGGCAATACCATGGCTGAAGGAATGATTCTGCGAATCGCAGAGGACGAGTTTGAATTCATCGGCCACGGGCCTTACGTCGATTACTTGGTTGAGTCCTCTTCTTACAGGCTCAAGTCACAAGACGTTGACTCTGACACATTCCTTTTTCAAATAGCAGGGCCGCGATCGCTTGAGGTGGTAGAGGCGTTGACTGGTGAAAACCTCAGGGATCTTGAATTCCTCTGGCATCGCCCAAGCCGGCTCCGCATAGCGGAGCTCTCCGATCGCACTATCGATATCAGAGTTTATCGGCTCGGTGTTTCGCGAACGCTTGCCTATGAGGTGCACGGAGATATCCGAGATGCCCAGACTGTTTACAAGGCAATAATGAAAGCAGGTGAGGATTTTGGGATTGAGCGTCTCGGAATGCAGGGCTATGGTTTAAATCATACAGAGGGTGGCTTTGCGCAATCATTTATCCACTACCTCCATGCATGGACGGAGGACGACGTGTTCATGAATTTTCTAAGTCATCAGTCCATGAACAACTCCTCGCGGTTGCCTGGAAGCGCCGGGCAAGACATATCAAAACGGTATGCAAATCCTTATGAACTAGGTATAGGCCACCTAATCACATTCGACCACTCATTTAGAGGCAGAGAGGCTCTTGAGTGCATAGCCCGCAATCCCAAAAGAAAGATTGTTACGCTGGAGTGGGATCGAAACGATGTAATCGAGATTTATGCATCGCAATTTCGTGATGGGGCCGACATCCAGTTTATGGATTTCGCAGCAAATCCAATCTGGCAAGGTTACATGTCCCTAAATTTCGCGGATGACATACTGAGCGGCGATAAGATAATCGGAATTTCCAGTGGCCGCATGTTTAGCTACTACTATAAGAAAATGATTTCGCTAGGGATAATGGATATTGATCACGCCAACTTGGGAGAGAGTGTGGAGGTGCTTTGGGGAGATCCAGGATCGCGTCAGAAGCGTATCCGCGCGGTGGTATCTCGGTTCCCATATATCGACCTGCCATTCAACCGGAATATTGACACCAGTCGATTATCTTCCGCTGGCTGACACAGATTGGCTGCCTCAGGAGCGATCAACTGAAAGTACATTCAAATATTCTGACAAAAGCAAAATTGGTTGCAGAGCACTTCTTTAGGCACCAACACCATAAAGGCAAACCAGCTGGCGCTTCTGTCATCAAGACACAGAATAAATTTAGAAATATAGTTCGCAAACCAATCCAGCTCGAGGAAATAAAATGTCACCACAACTTATCGCCTACGGTGCTCTTGCTCTCGCAATCATTAGCGAAGTCACAGCTTCTTCGTTCTTGCAGAAGTCCGAGCAATTCACGAAACTCATGCCTACGGTGATTATGGCGCTATGCTTTGGCGCATCGTTATTCTTTCTATCTCAAGCGCTAAAAGTAATCCCGCTAGGGGTCGCCTATGCCATTTGGGGCGGGCTAGGCATCATCCTTACTGCGATTGTGAGTGTTGTTGTATTCAAAATGACTCTCGACACTTGGGCAGTCATAGGCATAGGTTTCATCGTTGCGGGGGTTGTAATAATGAACACGCTCTCAAACTCGGCTTCGCATTGACGGCCAACTAAAGGTTAGCATCAATGATTCGTTAAATTATTCAACTGCTGTTGCCCTTGAGCCTGAATCAACTCAGGTTATTTTTCGGCATACTATCTGATCGTATGTTTACATTGAATATTGATAGGAGATTCCAATGATTCTGGTAACTGGCGCAGCTGGACAACTGGGCAGGTTGGTGATTGAACACCTGTTGGAGAAATATCCCGCCCATAAAATCGTTGCCGCAGTACGGCACCCCGAGAAGGTGAAAGATCTTCAAGATCGCGGCGTCATCATTCGCCTTGGAGATTACGAGCGGCCCGAGCAATGGCCGGCCGTGCTCGAAGGTGTCTCCAAGGTGCTGCTTATCTCAGGGCCAGAGGTTGGTAAGAGGATTGCGCATCACAAGACCGTAGTCGACGCCCTGAAGGACTGCAGCACGGTCAAGCTAATTGCTTACACCAGCATGCTAAGAGCTGACTCATCAGCTGTTCCCTACGCCAGTGAAGATCGCGAGACAGAACGCATGATCAAGGAGGCGGGATTGCCATACGTCTTCCTGCGACACGGCTGGTACACCGAGAACTACACAATGAATGCGGGCTACGCCTTGCAAGGGGGCAAGTTCTTCGGCTGTGCGAAAAAAGGTCGCATTTCTGGTGCCAGTCGTAACGACTACGCGCAGGCAGCGGCAACCATACTCAGCAGCATGGACTCTCTTAAGCCCATCTACGAATTGGCGGGCGATACGAGCTTTACCCTATCGGACGTAGCTGCAGAGATATCTAAACAGGCAGGTGTTCCGGTGAGTTACATCGATATGCCCGAAGCCGAATATCGAGCCTTGATGGTCAGCTACGGACTGTCGGAGAATCTTGCGACCACTTTGGCGCAGGCCGATACAGCTGCGGCAGATGGCGAAGTTTACAATGAAGGCAATGATTTGAGTGCGCTCATTGGCCGAGGCACTACGCCGCTGGCCACCTTGGTAAAATCAGCGTTGGCTAATGCAGACGCTGTCTATTGAACGCCATGGTTCCTTCAATGGATTTGACGATTGGGATCACGCTTCAGGCAGGCACCACAGTCAAGAGATAAAGATCGCAGCATTAAGTTGGCCGAGCTCATGATCAATAAGCTCGGCCAGTCACCGCTAACAGAGATGTGTCCTGCAAGAGGGTCGTAATCAACCGATCTTTAGATATTTTACGCAGTGAGTCGAATCAGGTCGCCGAGGTCAAAGTGTGGTGTGACCATAAGAGACCGCTATGGCCGATTGCAGCCGGTGACAACGGATAGCTACCGACCAAAACGGCCTTCAGCGACTTGCAGCCACCGGCCGATAGTTTTCCATCGACGGGCCTATGGCGCGATGTAAAAAAGCCCGCCATTAACGCGGGCTTTCAGGTATATCGAAGGGGAGCTGCGTGCCTACAGATTCTCGGAGCAAGCGGACGGGGTTCGACGGAATGCCCCTCTGCGACACCAACCAACCACCTGCCAGTGGCCACAGGTCGCAATCGGCCACGAGCCGACTACCACAGGCAGACGACATGTAACTTGTATCGGTAGCAAACGCAACTTACGAATCTAGAGACGACTCAAGAGCTACGCTGGAGGCAAACATAGCGCTCTGTCCGATGCGTGCAAAGTCGCTCTATCGACCACTGCACTGCGCGAGTCAGCAGTTCCAAAGCTTCATCACACAGAACGAAATTTCACCCTAGATTTTGAACCGTGAGACGACCGTACGCAGTTCCCCCGCCAACCGGGACAGCTCTTCCGCAGTCAGGGCGTTCTCTTCGATTCCCTCTAACAACACGATGCTACCGTTACGAATCTCGGTGACATTGCGGTTGATGTCTTCCGACACCGCGTGTTGCTGAACGGCAGCGCTGGCAATCTGGGTGTTCATGCCGACAATCAGTTCGACTTCATCATTGATAGCACCCAGGCTCCTTGATGCTTGATCGGCTGACTGTACGCACTCCTGCGCCCTGTCTTTGCCCGTTTTCATCTGTTCCACCGCCGCCGACATGGCCAACTGTAGCTCCTGAATAATGCGGCGGATTTCCTCGGTCGAACCCTGAGTGCGCGACGCCAGCGTTCGAACCTCGTCGGCAACCACCGCAAAACCACGCCCCTGCTCGCCAGCCCGCGCCGCCTCGATCGCCGCGTTTAAAGCCAACAGGTTGGTTTGATCAGCGATATTGCGGATGACTTCGATGACCCCACCGATTTCCTGGCTGTGTACCGCAAGGGCAGAGACCTTCTGCGAGCTGAGCTCGACCTCGTTGGCCAGGGCCTCAATGGTCTTACGGGTGCCCTGCATCACGGCAAGGCCATTGATTGAAGCCTGGCTGGCTTGCCCGGCAGCACGTGCAGCACCTTCGGTGTTCTGGGCCACATCCGCGACGCTCGCGGTCATCTCGTTGATGGCAGTGGCAACCTGCTCGGTTTCACCCTGCTGAGCATTCATCGACTGCTTGGCACGCTCGATGGATGCGCCCATACGCAGTGACGCCTCAGATACCGCATGCGAGCTCTGCTCGACCTGAGCCAACGACGCGCGAAAGGCTTGAACCATGTTATTGAAACCGGTGCCCACGTCCGCCATTTCGTCTTTACCCTGCACCTGCACATGCGCGGTGAGATCACCCTGAGCAATCAGACGCGTAGCCGTCAGCACTTCCTCGATGGCTTTGCGCATGGAGCCGTAGATGCCACAAAAGACGTAAGCGAGCAGCAAGCCCATGAGCGTGAACATACCCAGAATGAACAGCCTTTCGGACATCCTGCTGTGGGCTCTTAGATCCAGGGCGGTCATCAACTCGTCCTGCAGGACATCCTGGGCTTTATACAAATCTGCGACCACTGCGTTTCCCTTGGCCACTAACCCTTGAACACCCATCACCCTGTCACCAGAAGAGCGAAGCATCACTTCGAGGTCACTACGGAAAGCGTCCAGTGCCTGCAAAGCGCTGGAGATCGGTAATTGAATCCTGTCGGCCAGGGCGGATTCCCTTCGGCGCAGGAGATTCAGGCTTTGCTCAAGCTCTTGGCGAACCTGCGCTTCCTGCTTGAGCGATGCCCTCAACGAGGAGCGGGTGCCGTCAGCCATGGGCTGGCCCTCCCGCAGGCCACTGGCCAACCCGCGGAGCTGCCCTACCACGTTAATCTGCCGTGGCAACCTCAAGGTACTTTGGTCGATCATGAACAACGACGCATAGTCTTCATCCAGCACCATCCCTGATGTGGCGCTCACGAAATAGACGAAATTTACGGTTTTACCAACCTGGTCGTTCCAGGCATCGAAAAGCTCGGTCTGATCGGCATCCCCCTTGGCACGATCAATCAGTTGCTGCGCATCTACACGTAGACGCTCCACACGGTCGCCCGTTTCGAGGGTCACGTTGAGCTGCCGATCCGTAGTTTGCAGTTTCGAGAAGGCCTCCTGCAGCTTTATCCGGTTGGCTGAAAGGTCGGCTTGCGCTGTTTGATCGCCACTGAGCAGCCGATTGGTGAGCGCGCGCTCCAACATCGACAAGCGAAGCACGGGCGTGACATCCATCAGATAGCTCTGGCCGACCTGCTCTGCGCGGATGCCCTCGATGCTGTTATTGATTTGCGTGAGAACTCGTAGACCAAGCAGCGTCAATGGAATCAGTACGATCACCGCGAGCAGTACGAATTTTGCCGGAAAGCGCAACCGGCTGGTTATATGGATGGCAGGAGCAAGGATGTTCATAGGTCTCACAGACCTCATAGGGTCGGCTTAGGATTTTGGTGGCGAGAACATTCAGCTTCTCAAGGGAGCTTTCCTTGCGCCCGGTCGGCGCGCCTTTTTGAACGGTAGCTCACCAGTAATGCCAGTAGGCCACTATCGGTATCGTGCGTAAGATTGATTGCAGTCCAATAAAGTTGCAACTTAATATTTCACTTGGCCGACGGACGTATTCTCTTCTTTCCCAGTGCGGCTTGATCTGGCTCGACCGCAGGCGGCAGTTACCCAAATCTGGTACAGCAAAAGCTAGGACTGATCCCATCTCTCGGTGGCACAATTCGGATAGAGGCATGTTGCTGTGCTCAGAAGGCAGGCTTGCAACATGTCACAAAGACATCATCCAAAACACATAAAGAAACTCATCAGTGCAATAGATTTCTAAGACGGCTCACTAGCCCTCGGACAAACGAGCTCTGCTTGCGGAAGTGAAAGGGTCGCTCCCATGGACTTCACGTCTTCGAGTGACCATGGCGCATGTACGATGGCACCGTCGTACGACCTGACATATGCCCTTGTTCGAGGTCACGTGAACGAACACACTCCTTTATCCAGCTTCGCGAAATGGGCTAGGCCCGTTAAGTCTCCCCCTGACGCCTTAGATAAAAACTAGCAATCTCGAAAGCCCTTGCTCCATCCTATTCACAGCGAATGAGTGGGCGTAATGCCGCTCTCCCTAGAAAAGGGATCGTCAATCGTGGGTGGAGAAATATCCGAATCGAGTGTTGCCAAGGACCTGATGAACAGGCCCTCGGGGTTTAAGAAAGCCGGCACCTTTAGCGCACGGCATCAACTTGGATCAGGATCAGATCAGGCCAGCGCTGCGCAGCGCGTCAGCGATTTCCTTGTCGGCGCCATCGGCCAGTGGCAGCAGCGGGGAACGCACGGTGGCATGATCGAGGATGCCACGAGCAACCAGACCATGTTTTAGGGCTACGGTGCCTTCCATGTGTGAACCACGATGGTAGACGTTACGAGTGACCGGCAGCAGCTTGTCGTGAATGGCACGCGCAGCCGGGTAGTCGCGACGTTTACCGGCAGCGATCAGCTCGATCAGGGGCTCTGGAGTCAGACTACCGTAGCCAACCAGTGCGCCGTCCACGTCAAACATGGTGTGCAGCAGGTATTCGTCATGGCAGGTCAGGATTTGCAGCTCGGGAACTTCACGGCGGATGACCGGGATCTCGGTGTCCCAACGACGCATGTTACGAACACCGTTCTTCATGGCAAACACGCCAGGCTGCTGAGCAATTTCCAGTTGAGTTTCCAGGTCATAAGTGGCCTTGGTCACGTCTGGGTACTGGAACAGGATTAGTGGCATACCGCTTTCTTCATAGATCGCTTTATAACGGTGCTGAGCAGCACCTTTCTGGTAACCGAAACGCAGCCAGCCATGGGACGGATAAACCAGGCCAGCCGCCGCACCATTGGCGACGGCGCGTTTGGCCTCTTCAGCGGCAACCTGGGTACCTTCGCCCGTGATGCCGGCGATGATTGGCAAACGGCCGCCTACCGATTCCTTGAAAGCCTGAATGACGCGGCCTTGTTCTGCCTGAGTCAAGAAGGTGCCTTCACCTGCGTGGCCCAGAACGACCAGCCCCTTGACGCCTTCAAAGCTGCCAAGCCAGGCACCCAGTTTCTGAATAGCTACGTAATCAACCTCACCATCACGAGTGAACGGCGTGACCGGAGCAGGAACGAGGCCTTTAAGGTCGATAGTGTTTTTAGTGCTCATTTTATTACCTCTGGTTTAGTTAAATTTCGCAACTAACGCATGCGCGGGCGCAAAACACACACTGATGTGTTCTGGATTTACTACTGAGTCAGGTACCGTTGTTTTAAACGTATCTACCGTGAAAACCTATGGCGAAAGTTCTTCCAGAATCCGGCCTTTGGTTTCAATGGCGAAAGAGGCAGTGATCACGGCTGTCATCAATAAAACCACCGCAAATATGCCGAACACATATTGAACACCCACGCCGGAAACAGTAAACCCTACAATGATCGGCCCCAATGCCGAACCCAACCTTAGCCAGGCACTGCCTACGCCCGTACCCAGGGCTCTTAGACGAGTAGGATAGAGTTCCGCCGAATACAGATAGAGCGAAAAAGTCACTGTCTGGACCAACGCATATCCCAATCCTGCCAGCACCAATATCTTGATAGGCGCGGTTGCACCTGTCGTTGCCAATATTGCCAGTGGTATGGCTGCGAGAAACAAGGCGCCTATATACCAACGACGTCGGCCGACTTTATCAATCAGAAGCGCACATATCACAGCGGCGACGACACCGGCGGCTGAGGTCATAAAGCCATAGGCCAGGCTGGTTTCAAGGGGCAGATGGAAATGTTGACGGTAGAGTGTAGGCAGCCAGGTAATAAGTCCGTTAGCGACCATATAGGAGCCAAACCACATGGCCCAGATCACGAGGGAGCGCTTGAAATAGATGCCTTTGAAAAGTTCTTTCCAGCCACCCTTGTTATTGATCCCATGCATCTGCGGCACTTCGACTGCAGGTTGCAGTGTCTTGCCGGCTTTAACGGCGCTGTTTTCCAGACGGGTGACAATCCGGTCAGCCTCGTCCAGACGTCCCTTAGACGCCAGCCAGCGCGGCGACTCGAACAGGAAGAAGCGAAGTGGAATCAGCAGCATGGCGGGGACCAGGCCTACCGCGAACATCGCTTTCCAGCCGTAGATCGGTACGAGGAAGTAGCCAATAATCCCGGCTCCTACCAGACCCAGCAAAAACATGACTTCGTACAGAAGAAAGAACTTCCCTCGCTTCTTGGATCCAATCAGCTCGTTTATATAGGCGCTCGCCACCGGAACTTCCCCTCCCGTGCCGATGCCCTGTATGAACCTGAATGCGATCATCATCGCGGCACTGGAGGCAAACAGACAGGCCACGTCCATCGACACAAACAGCAAGATGGTGAACGTCAGCACCTTCATACGCCCGATTCTTTCGGCCAGCCATCCAAAGAGCAAGGCACCGAACAGCTGCCCCAAATAACCGGCAGAGAGGATCATACCGATCTGGGTACCGCTAAGGCTCCACTCCTTGGCCAGTACCGGCATCGCGTAGGCAATGGCAATAACCGTGTAGCCATCGAAGAACGTGGCGGCGCCAATAATATTCCTGGCCCAAAACACTTGCCTTGTAATAGGGAGTCGTTCTAGGCGAGCACTTATATTCGCCTGACTATTTACTTTCTCTGGCAAGGGCTCAGTTTCAACTTGCTGCATCAACATGGCACTTCCTTTTATTATTGTTTGCATTATTCGAGGCGAACGAAGCCCGCATTGAGAAATACAGTGCAATGGCTTAGCCGGTTTGAGCTGACCGGTGCCAGCTCAATTTTTATTACTAGTTCATCAGCCTTTCGGAAACGTCGACGTTATAGACGCGCCCACCACGGCGGTGAAATGGCCGGAAAGTTTTTAAACGATGAATTGAAAGCGCCATTCATGCGTGGCTTTAAAAGGCCCGAGTACACGATACCGGCATGATCGAAGTAACACGCTCTATGGAAGGAGGTCGTACTGTTGAGTTGAGCGCAAGGGAGAGCTGGCCGAGGATAGGAACCTGACGCAACACGTGACCCCCGTGAGCGGATCACATAGGGATAGGCTTTAAAATGAGTGCCTTTACCCCGGAATGTGGCACCGGCGGAGTAGGCATATTGCTTGGGAATGTATTTCATATTAATTCGCTCCTCTTTTTCGGAATGCGAAATTTTTTTCTTATTTTCAAATACACTAGCACCAGACATCTTCAGAGCCCAATCTTTTTTTGGTTCATTCGCTATTTTTTCTTTTTACACCTTCAAGCGACCTGAACCCGCGGTGGGACAGACCGCTGTCGAGTGATATTCTCCTTCGATATTTTTCGCATTCCGAAAATCATAACCAAATTAGGTAGAAATCGAGCATGGCTCCACGTACCCCAGTAAAAAACCAACCCACGGACGCCGCTGGCGAAGATAAAAATCAACGCAGCACTGTTCAGTCACTGGCTAAGGGATTCCGCGTTCTAGAGGCCTTCACTGCGGAAAGTGATGAGCTTACGTTGAGCCAGATCGCTGACAAGGCGGATCTGGATCCAGGCACCACCTACCGTATGCTGAATACGCTGGTAGACCTCGGATATGTCTCTCGAATACCTGAAAGCAAGCGATTTTCCTTAACGCTTAAGATCCTTAATCTGGGCTTTCATGCAATCGCACACACAGACCTGCGTAGTCTGGTCCGTCCTGTTTTGAGGGGGCTCGTCAGCGAAACTAGTGAAGCCGCCAGTTTCGCTGTTCTGCAGGGCGCAGACGTGCTGTATCTGGAGCGTGTAAGAGCCGGTATTACTAGGTTGGGTGTGGATATTCGTATCGGCACCACCGTTCCAGCCTGTCAGACAGCGATTGGCCAATCGATCCTAGCATTCCTCTCCGAGCAAGAAGTCGCACGCATTGAGGCGCTTTCCTCCGCTACGCCACTCATCGGTAAAACGCTCGCTAAGCCGCTTTTCAAGGTATTGGAGCAAATTCGAAAGGACGGGTACTTGATTACAGATTCGCTGTTCGCCGAGGGGCTTAGAATCCTGGCCGTTCCGGTGTTGGATATCGACGGCTATCCTGTCGGCGCCATCAGTATCGCAGCGCCAGCAGTGCGATGCTCCATCGAGGAACTAGAACGCCGAGCGCTGGCATTGACAATGGTAGCAGCGAAGAATATCGGTCGAGCGCTCCAAGCTAGCGGAAGCGTGAACTCAAGCCTTTGATCACCGCAAACTAGAATACATCCCGCCAGAGTGCTCTCGATCTTAAAGGCTGGGCGGAAAAGACCTACTCGCGTAGGCCCTGTGATGCGACTGCAGCTGGAAGGTAACGATCAAACTTCGTCGCTCATGCATTTCGAGTTATTCATTAAGGTTTGATCGAATTGCCGATCTAGGTGAGAGGTCAGATGCCGGTAGCCAGGCGCAGAGATGAAGAAGTGCACGTGTGCGGGGCGCTGGACATGACGAGACGCTTTTGGGGCCTTCAATGCGCCAGCAGGCAGCCAGAGCCTCGTCAAAATTTTGTCCAAATAGCAGTCGATCACAATCAGCTTCAATCCAAGTGTCCTGCACATCAAAATGGCTAAATCGGCTCCGCATGATTTATCCCATCGTCAGGCTGTTCTCCACCGTGATTTTGGTGTGAGCTTCAGCAGATCCCATCAGGTTCTCCAGTCAGAGTCAGCTTTCATCAGAATTAATGAATCGATGCCACCGCGATTTATAGGCTTTCGAGTTGGTCGGCGGCCGTCCAAATCGACGACGTAGTGACAGGCGAAGGGTGACAAATAAAGGATAAAAACACCGCAGCCGTAGCCAGCCCCACTAACATGAGGCGTTGGGGTCAGTGGTGAATAGCCCCTAGCTTCGTAAACATCCCACTGACTCCTTTTGGCCGGTAGTAACCTTTCGCAACTGGCAGCAATCTGCCAATAACTGCGTACTTCCACCTGCTTATCGGGCCAAAGGTAGTCCTCGCGTAGGGGCTCAATTGAAGCCGGCATCGCTAGCCATTCACAGGTCTCGAGATGGGTGCATGACAATTAACCTAATTGATTACAGATACCCCAGAGCACCTGAGCGACCTCTAGCGTTCAGTTTCAAATCTTTCCTTTACGCTCTGAATCGTCCCCGAAACGGTCTTTGACCCGGCCCCTCGCAGAGCCGAATCTCACGCCCACGGCACCCTTAGGTGCCGTGGATATCGCAAAGGAGATGAGGTTCGGCAATGCGAGGCACGACGGTACTTTACGGCCAGGTACTGATAGTTTTGGGCATCACCCTTTCGGGGGTGTGGATCGCAACCCAGTGGACGGCCTCCCAACTGGGTCACCAGCCACGCCTGGGATCGGCATGGTTCGAACTGGGTGAAACCCCCATCTACCATCCGTGGCGATTGCTGGAGTGGTGGTTCTTCTTTGATGCCTACGCGCCGGAAGTCTTCAATGCCGGCGGTGCCATAGCGGCCAGTAGCAGCTTGCTGGCTCTGGCCGTTGCCATCGTCATGGCCATCTGGCGTGCGCGTCAGGCCGGTCGTGTCACCACCTACGGCACTGCCCGCTGGGCCGACGCGGATGAGGTGCGAGAGGCTGGGCTAAGACAGTCGGCCGGGGTATTCCTCGGGCTATTCGAGCAAACCTACTTGCGTCATGAAGGTCCTGAGCACGTCTTGGCTTTCGCCCCAACCCGCTCAGGTAAAGGCGTGGGACTGGTAGTTCCTACCCTGCTTTCCTGGCCGGCGTCCGCGGTCATCCACGATATCAAAGGCGAGAACTGGAGTCTGACTGCAGGGTGGCGTTCACGCTTTTCGCACTGCCTGCTATTCAACCCAACAGATCCGGCATCAGCCGCCTACAACCCTCTCCTCGAAGTTCGTCGCGGTACCCACGAGGTGCGCGATGTGCAGAACATTGCCGACGTACTGGTCGACCCTGAAGGTGCACTAGAACGCCGAAACCATTGGGAGAAAACCAGCCACGCGCTGCTGGTCGGCGCCATCTTGCACGTGCTCTACGCAGAGCAGGACAAGACACTCTGCGGCGTGGCCAACTTTCTTTCCGATCCTGCCTGTCCGTTCGAAGTGACCCTGCACAAGATGATGGTCACCCCGCACCTGAAAAATGCACCACATCCGATCGTTGCGTCTGCAGCACGGGAGGTTCTGAACAAGAGTGAAAACGAGCGCTCAGGCGTACTGTCCACGGCGATGTCCTTTCTCGGTCTGTACCGAGACCCGACCGTTGCACAGGTCACGTCACGCTGCGATTGGCGGATCACAGATCTCATTTCCGCCGAGCACCCGGTGTCGCTGTATCTGGTCGTCCCCCCATCCGATATTAGCCGTACCAAGCCGCTCATACGCCTGCTCCTCAATCAGATCGGACGGCGACTGACCGAGTCGCTCGAAGCTAATGACAGCCTCGCACGTCGGCACAAGCTGCTGCTCATGCTCGACGAGTTTCCGGCTCTGGGTCGCTTGGACTTCTTCGAATCTGCGCTCGCCTTCATGGCCGGATATGGGCTGCGTGCATTCCTGATTGCCCAGTCGCTCAACCAGATCGACAAGGCCTACGGCCAAAACCACTCGATTCTGGACAACTGCCATGTTCGGGTGACGTTTGCGACCAACGATGAGCGCACCGCAAAGCGCATTTCCGAAACCTTGGGTACCGCAACAGAGCTGCGCCTTCAACGCAACTACGCCGGCCACCGTCTAGCCCCCTGGCTGGGCCATTTGATGGTGTCCCGTCAGGAGACAGCCAGACCCTTGTTGACGCCTGGGGAAGTGATGCAGCTTCCAGCCGAAGAGTCCGTCGTGATGCTCGCAGGCCATGCGCCGATACGGGCCAAGAAGTTGCGCTACTTCACCGATGACAACTTTCAAACGCGCGTGCTGCCGGCACCTCAATTGGAGCCTGGACGATATGCCGATGCACCCACACCTCGTGCTGATGACTGGAGCAATTTGCAGCTGCCCGAGGCGCAAGAGGCCCAGCCGATCGGCGACTCGACCCGCTTGGCGCCAGTCGGAGGCAGCCACCTGGATTACCAGCACGACCTGATCGAATCACGCCAGCTGCAGGCTTCGGCTGACGTCTCCAGTGATCTTTTCCTTCTCGATGAAGACGACATGCCTTGTGCATTCCCATGCCAGCCAGATCCTGACTTTCAACGTTCGGCAAGGCTGGCGGCCCTTGATCCTGACGATGGAGTTGCCTTATGAGTCGCGCCCGTTTGAACCTATTCATTCAGCCCGAGCATGCAAAACGCCTCAATGAACTCGCGATCAAAAAGGGCGTATCCAAGTCCTCGATCGTGGCCACTGCCCTCGCCTCCTGGCTTGCGCCCCAGGCTGGCGAGCAGCGTGACACGGCCATAGCCAAACGACTGGATCGTCTGTCACGACAATTCGAACGCCTGGAACGCGATCAGAACATTCTCGTTGAAACCATGGCGCTCTACATCCGCTACTACCTGACGGTCAGCACACCGGTGCCCGAGGCACACCTGGAGGCAGCACGTGCACAGGGCAAGCTGCGCTTCGCTCAGTTCGTAGAGCAACTGGGCCGTCACCTTCAGCGAGGCCGCAGTCTGGTCACAGACCTGCAAGCGGCTGAGCCTCAGAGCACTCATCACCATGGCGGTGATCATCAATGAGCAGCGCCGCCTTCTCCGTAGCGGCTGCCGCTGAAGCCTCATTGGATCGCCGCACCCGCATGCTGCGTACCGCGATGGGCCCGCTGATCGCTGCCGCACTCGACGACCCCGACGTGGTTGAAGTGATGCTCAATCCCGACGGGGTGCTCTGGTCAGATCGACTTACCGAAGGGCGCGTCCGTCTGGGCACCCTGCCCCCTGAGGATGGTGAACGGATCATTCGCTTGGTGGCTGCGCACGTTGGCGCCGAAGCACACCGTACAAAGCCATTGCTCAGCGCTGAACTGCCAGAGACGGGTGAGCGATTCGAAGGCGTTCTCCCCCCCGTGGCAAGTGCCCCAACCTTCGCCTTGCGCAAACGCTCCTGCGGCGTCATCTCCCTGGGGCAGTACGTAGCTGATGGAATACTCAGTTGCGATCAAGCGCAGTACCTGCAGGCAGCGGTGCGCGACCGGCAAAACATTCTGGTCGCAGGTGGTACGGGTACCGGCAAGACGACGCTCGCCAACGCCCTGCTCGAGGAAGTTGTCAGCACCAATGATCGCGTCCTGGTGCTTGAAGACACCATCGAACTGCAGTGCCCAGTCCATGACCACGTTGCTCTGCGAACGAAACCCGGACTCGTTTCCATGGCGGATCTGGTGCGTAGCACGCTGCGCTTGCGACCTGACCGGGTCGTGGTGGGTGAGGTGCGCGGAGGTGAAGCGCTGGATCTGATAAAGGCCTGGGGAACTGGCCACCCGGGTGGTATCGCGACCATCCATGCCGGCTCTGCTCAAGGTGCCCTGCTTCGTCTCGAGCAACTGATTCTCGAGGTTGCGCTCACAGCGCCCCGCGCGTTGATCGCCGAGACGGTCAACCTGGTGGTTTTCCTGTCCGGCCGCGGGCGAAGCCGGCACGTCCAGCAGATTGCCCGTGTCATGGGACACGACAGCCACGGTTACCAGCTCGCGTCCATCGACACCCTACTTCGTACCCGTGATAGCCAGGGAGAACGGTCATGACACGTCTCTTCGCGCATGCTCGCCAGCGCATCTTTCACGCCTTGCTGGGAGCCATGATCCACCTCAGCCTGCCAGCAATAGCCCTTGCTGCCGGGTCAGGCATGCCGTGGGAAGGGCCGCTGCAGTCAATCCTCGATTCGGTACAGGGGCCTGTCGCGCGAATCATCGCGGTGATCATCATCATCGCCACGGGGCTAGCCCTTGCGTTCGGCGATACCAGCGGCGGGTTTCGCAAACTGATCCAGATCGTTTTCGGCCTCTCGATCGCCTTCGCGGCTTCGTCGTTCTTTCTCAGCTTCTTCAGCTTTGCAGGGGGAGCGACGGTATGAACGGTGAACGCATGACCGGCTTCGAAGTGCCGCTGCACCGCTCGCTGTCCGAGCCAATCCTGCTCGGCGGCGCACCACGCAATGTCGCGATCCTCAACGGCACACTAGCAGCGGTGGTAGGCCTGGGCCTTCAGCTATGGATTCCTGGCTTGGTGCTATGGGTCGTCAGCCATTCGCTTGCGGTCTGGGGCGCGCGGCTGGATCCCCAGTTTCTGCCGGTCTTCGCAAGGCACATCAAGCAGCGCGCGTTGCTGGACGTGTGAGTGCAAGACGATGATGAATCTCTCCGAATTCCAGCGCCGCCCCGCCCAACTTGCGGACTGGTTACCTTGGGCAGGACTCATAGCCCCTGGCGTCGTATTGAACAAGGACGGCGCGTTTCAACGCACCCTACGTTTTCGTGGCCCCGATATGGACAGCGCTACACAGGGTGAGCTGCTGGCCCTTTCAGCTCGACTGAACAATGCATTGCGCCGGCTTGGATCAGGCTGGGCGCTGTTCATCGACGCTGAGCGACTCGCGGCGAGCGATTACCCACAGAGCGCGTTCCCCGATGCCCTGTCCTGGCTGGTTGACCACGAGCGCCGGGCAGCATTCGAAGCACAAGGCAGCCACTTCGAAAGCGCCTATCACCTGACGCTGCTGTATTTGGCGCCGGAAGAAACGCACTCGCGCGCGGCTGGCTTGTTGTTCGAACGGCAGACTCAGCAGCGTGTTGACTGGCGCGAACAGCTGGCAGGTTTCATCGCCGAGAGCGATCGCTTCTTCGATTTGCTGGACGGCGTGATGCCGGAACTCGCCTGGCTCAGTGACAGCCAGACATTGACTTATCTGCATACGACCATTTCGACACATCGCCAACAACTGGCGGTTCCCGACGTCCCGTTCCACCTTGATGCCTTACTGGCCGACAGCCCCCTGACCACAGGCCTCCAGCCGCGGTTGGGCGATCAGCATCTGCGCGTACTGTCTGTACGCGGTTTTCCATCGACGACCTGGCCTGGGGTGCTCGACGAGTTGAACCGCCTGGGTTTCGCCTATCGATGGGCGACCCGCTTCATCTGTTTGGAAAAGGATGAGGCCGAACGGGAGCTGGTTCGTCTGCGCCGCCAGTGGTTCGCCAAACGCAAAGGGGTCTTGGCGCTGCTGCGTGAAGCCATCTTTCAGCAGGAGAGTCCTCTGGTCGATAACGACGCGGCCAACAAGGCAGGCGATGCTGACGCAGCCTTGCAGGAACTTGGGGAAGACCATGTCGCGTTCGGCTACGTCACCACCACCGTAACGGTCATGGACGAGGACGCTCAGCTCGCGGATCAAAAGCTACGGCTGGTCGAGCGCGTGATTCAGGGTCGCGGCTTCGTGACCATTGCCGAGAGCCTCAATTCGGTTGAGGCCTGGCTGTCATCGATACCCGGCAACGCCTACGCCAATGTCCGGCAACCGCTGATTTCAACGTTGAATCTGGCACACCTGATGCCGGTCTCGGCAGTCTGGGCCGGACCGGTACGTAATGAGCATCTGGATGGGCCGCCACTGATGATCACCCGCACCGCTGGTGCGACGCCCTTCAGGTTGGTAAATCATGTCGGTGATGTGGGCCATACGTTGGTCGTGGGCCCCACCGGCATGGGCAAGTCGGTGCTGTTGGCCACGCTCGCCCTGCAGTTCCGTCGATACGCAGGCTCGCAACTCTTGATGTTCGACATGGGCCGCTCCCTGCGAGCGGCCGTACTGGGCATGGGGGGTGAGCACTACGCGCTGAGCAACGATGCAGGCCTGGCCTTCCAGCCTCTGGCGCATATAGATCAGGCCGGACACCGGGCCTGGGCCGCCGAATGGCTGGCAGCGCGATTTCTCAAAGAAGGCGTCGCCATCAATCCAGAGCAGAAGTCAGCGCTCTGGACAGCGCTGGACAGCTTGGCCGGCGCGCCTGAGGCCCAACGCACGCTGACTGGTCTGTCTGTATTGCTGCAAGACAACAATCTGCGCCAAGCCCTGCAGCCGTACGTCCTTGGCGGAGCCCACGGCCAGCTACTGGACGCGGATAGTGATCGTCTCGGCTGCGCCGATGTGCAGTGCTTTGAGATGGAGGAACTGATGCACAGCGAGGCGGCGGTGGCCGCTGTGCTGAGCTATCTATTCAAGCGGTTCGAGCATCGATTCGACGGCTCGCCAACGCTTCTGATCCTCGACGAAGCCTGGTTGTTTCTTGATGAGCCACTGTTCGCCGCGCGCATTCGTGAGTGGCTCAAGACCCTGCGCAAGAAGAACGTCTCGGTGATCTTCGCGACACAGTCGCTCGCGGATATCAAGGACTCCACTATCGCGACAGCAATCATCGAGAGCTGTGCCAGCCGCATCTTCTTACCGAATCCCCAGGCTCGAGAGCCTCAGATCCGCACCATCTACCAGGGCTTCGGACTTAACGAGCGGCAGATCGACATCGTTGCCGAGGCAACTCCCAAACGTGAGTACTACTACCAGTCCCGCCTGGGCAATCGCTTGTTCGATCTGGATCTGGGCCCCTTAGCGCTGGCCTTCGCTGCCTCTGCCAGCCCGGCACAGCAACGTGAAATGGATCGGATCCAGCAGGACGCCCAGTCCCCGGACTTCGCTGAAGCATGGCTTCGGCATTGCGGCCTGGATTGGGCCGGCGACTTGTTCGCTCATCATTCCCAAGTAAGCACGGAGTACACGTCATGAGATGCCTAACCCGCCGTTTTCAACGCGCCGCTCTGCTGGTGACTGCCCTGCTCGGCTCAGTGTCGAGCCAGGCCATGACAGTGGTCGATCCTGCCAACCTGATTCAAAACACACTCACTGCAGTGCGCACGCTGGAGATGATCAACAACCAGATCAGCGAGTTGCAGAATCAGTCCCAGATGCTCAAGAACCAGGCCCGCAATCTGTCACGCCTCGATTACAACGCGATGGATCAGTTGGCTGCGAGCTTGGCCAACACCGAGCGCCTGATCAGCCAGGCACAGGGGCTGGCGTATGAAATTAAACGCCTGGATCAGGAGTTCTCGCGCCTCTACCCAAACCAGTACTCAGCCGACACCAGCAGTGAAGAGCTTGCCCTTGAAACGAGAGAGCGCTGGAAGAAGGGGCTCGACAGTCTTCAGACCGCGATGCGCGTGCAGGCGCAGGTGCGGCAAAATCTTGGGCAGGATGAAGCCACTCTCGCCAATCTCGTGAATCAGAGCCAATCCGCCGAAGGAGCGCTGCAAGCTTCTCAGGCGACCAACCAGTTGCTGGCCCTGCAGGCCAAGCAGTCCATTCAGTCCCAGCAGCTGCAGATCACCCAGAACCGGGCTGTTGCCACCGAGCTTGCACGTCAGGCCGCCGCGCAAGAGAAAGCACGCGAGCTAAGCCGCCGGTTCATGGGGAGCGGGACGCCCTATACCCCTCACCCCGTCCAGTTCTACCGGTAGCGAGCTGCGTTATGAAGGCCCCTACGCTGCTGCTGTATCTGGTCGCTTTGACAGCGTGTAGGTACGACCACTCGCCGACTGCAAAGCCTGAGGATCCCGTGGATCGTTTCTACTGCGGCTGCGCCCCGGACGGCGAGTTCCTGGATGCAAGCGAGCTGCCGGACATTCCACCGAGCTTCGATGAGGTCGTGCCATGAATGACGTCAGCGTGATTGACCGATTTCTCGACGTGTTCGCTCAGTACATCGACTCGGGCTTCGGCCTGCTCGGTGATGAGGTCGCATTTCTTACGCTGACCCTCGTGGCGATCGACATGACGCTGGCGGGACTGTTCTGGGCCATGGGCGGTGAAGACGTAAGCGCCAAATTGATCCGCAAGACGCTCTACGTGGGCGCCTTCGCCTTCATCATCGGCAACTTCAATGCCCTGGCGAAAATCGTCTTCAACTCCTTTGCGGGACTGGGCCTTCTTGCCTCAGGGTCTGCGCTGAGCCAAGACGAGTTCCTGCAACCGGGGCGGCTGGCAGCGACTGGCGTTGAAGCCGGAGCACCGCTGCTGGAGGAGATCAGCCGACTGAGCGGCTTCCCGGAAGTGTTCAGCAATATCCACAGCATCCTGGTGCTGTTCCTGGCGTGGCTGGTGGTCATCATCAGCTTCTTCTTTCTGGCCATTCAGCTGTTCGTCACGCTGATCGAGTTCAAGCTGACCACCCTCGCCGGCTTTGTTCTGGTGCCATTCGCTCTGTGGAACAAGACGGCATTTCTTGCTGAGAAGGTGCTCGGCAACGTAGTCGCCTCCGGCATCAAGGTTCTTGTGCTGGCGGTGATCGTCGGGATCGGTACCGGGTTATTTGCCGAATTTCAGGCTGTCCCCGATGAACCCTCCATCGATAACGCGTTGGTGGTCATGCTCGCTTCGCTTGCGTTGTTCGGCCTGGGTATTTTCGGACCAGGGATTGCCACGGGATTGGTCTCCGGTGCACCACAACTGAGCGCTGGTTCGGTCGCCGGTACCGCACTCGGAGCAGCAGGGATGGCAGCAGGCGCAGCAGCTGTGGCGTCCAGTGTGGGCGGCGCTGTTATGGCAGGCGCTCGAATGACTTCGGGAGCAGGCCGCCAGGCGATGGGGGCTTCGAATTCCCTCACGGGGGCTTCTGCTAGCTCATCGGCGGCGCAGTTGAGTGCTGGTTCCAATTTATCGACAGCTACTACCACTCAGCCTGACTGGGCCAGGCGCCTGCAACGCCGGCAGCAGCTTTCACAGGCAGCTACCACCGTTGCCCACACCCTGCGTGGCGGCGACGGCGGTGGCTCATCATCGGGTCCGGTTGTACGCGACCCATCGAATTCGTGAAGGAGGACACGGATGCGATTCAAACGTCCAGGGGTTCGCTACAGCGACACCCCAATACCCGTAACCCCTTACCAGAGAGCCGGACAAGCCTGGGATCTGCGTATGGGTAGCAGCCTGGCGCAGGCCCGGAATTGGCGCCTCATGGCATTCGGCTGCCTGAGCTTGTCGTTGGTGATGGCGTCAGGACTCGTCTGGCTTTCCCTGCAGTCGCGGGTGACACCCTACGTCGTGGAAGTCGACACGCTCGGGCAGGTACGCGCTGTTGGTGAAGCCACCAGTCCCTACCAGCCCCAGGACGCCCAGATTGCCCATCATCTGGCGCGGTTTATCGGACTGGTCCGCTCTCTTTCCATCGACCCGGTGGTCGTGCGGCAAAACTGGCTGGAGGCCTATCACTTCACCACCGACCGAGGCGCTGCAACCCTCAATGACTATGCCCGAAGCAACGATCCATTCACGCGGGTCGGCAAGGAATCGGTAGCCGTCGAAGTGACCAGCGTCGTGCGTGCCAGCGATGAAACGTTCCAGGTGCGCTGGGTCGAACGCCGCTACGTGAATGGGGCCCCGGCCGGGTCAGAACGCTGGACGGCAATGATTTCGCTGGTGCTGCAGCATCCCCGCACGGAGGAAAAACTGCGGCGTAACCCGCTGGGCATTTATGTAAACGGGCTGTCTTGGAGCCGAGAACTGGACACCTCGGAAGGAGTGAAGAAACCATGAAAATGTCTTCGAGCCTCTGCCTTCTAGTCGTACTGATGACGCTGTTATCAGGCTGTGCGAGCCCTCAGAAGCCACCCAGAATTGTGCTGGACGAGCCCGTTGAAGCTAAACGGATACCGGATCCGCCTAAGCCTGTTGAAGTCGTGGAAGTCCCCAAACCTCTTGCGCTACCGGCGCAGCTCAAGCCGCTGCCGGAAGCCGGCAAACGCAAGCCGGCAAACGAGCCTGTCGACGAAAAAGCCCGAGTCTCGCGTGCCAACCGGGACGCACGGGTGGCACCTACGCAGGAAGGCTACATCAACGCCATCCAGGTCTGGCCTTACTCGGATGGGGCGCTGTACCAGGTGTATACCAGCCCGGGTCGGGTGACCGCGATTAACCTGCAGGTTGGAGAGGAACTGGTGACCGTTGCAGCTGGGGACACCGTACGCTGGATCCTAGGTGATACGGCTACAGGCCAAGGCGATAGCCTACGCGTCAACGTATTGATCAAGCCGACTCGCATTGGTCTCAAGACCAACCTGGTGATCACCACAACGCGGCGCACCTACCTGATCGAGCTGACCTCAACCGAGCAGGCCTGGATGGCATCAGTATCCTGGGATTACCCAAAGGATCAGATGCTGGCTCTGCAACGTCGCGCCGGTGAAGCCAAGGTAGCTGAGCCTCTGGATACAGGCCTTGTACTGGAGCGCCTGCGCTTTCGTTATGCAATCAGCGGTGATGACCCAGCCTGGAAACCACTGCGCGCATTTGATGACGGCAGCAAGGTGTATATCCAGTTCCCGGCGGGCATTTCCAACACCGATCTTCCACCACTTTTCGTGATCGGCGCCGAGGGCGATGGGCAGTTGGTGAACTACCGCTTCCGCTCTCCGTATTACATCGTGGATCGGCTTTTTGGCGCCGCCGAGCTCAGGCTGGGCGCAGACAAAGGCGACATCGTGCGCATCGAGCGCAACGATGGGGTGGCACGGGGAAACTGAGCCATGACCGACGAGATCAAGCAGCCCTCCCCCTCGTTGCCACCGAAGGAATCACCAGAATCTCTGGAGCTGCGAGCACAGCCAAGGCCGATCACTCGCCTGAATCCGCGCGTGCTTGCCGCGATCATCGGCGGCCTATCAGCCACAGTACTGGGCGCGATGCTTTGGTCGCTGCAGCCCCAACAGCAGCGCAAGAACCAGGAGCAGAACGAGCTGTACAACGTTGACCGGGTGGCTCGCTCAGAATCGCTCGAACAATTGCCTGCGGATTACTCGCAGTTACCGCCGACGCCCGTGACTCCGACAGACGTGCCTCAATTGGGCCCACCACTGCCAGGCGACCTTGGTGCCCCCATCTTGAAAGCCGAACAACGCACGCACGGCTATGAGTACGACCAAGCTGCGACCGACAACGCTGAGGCGGAGCGTCTAGCGAGACTGAAGGAGGCCGAGGAGGCAGCATTGTCGTCGGTATTCTTTCAGACCAACAGATCGGGTGGATTGGGTGGTGCATCGGCTGACCCTCAGCACACTGCGCCCAATGGCTTGGCCTCAAGAAGTACCGGCTCAGCTACAGGGCAATCGGTGCCTGGCAAGGACGAACGGACTTTCAGTAAATCCGTAGATACAGAAATCAGTAAGTCCGGTTTGCTGCAAAAACCCGCCTCGCCTTACCAGGTGATGGCCGGCACGATCATCGCCGCGGCACTGGTCACCGGTATCAAGTCAGACCTGCCAGGTGATGTGATTGCAACCGTCACTGAGCCGGTCTACGACAGCGCAACAGGGCAGCACGTATTGATACCTCAGGGCTCGCGCTTACTCGGCCGTTACAACAGCCAAGTCAGCTATGGACAGAGTCGCGTACAGGTCGTGTGGCAACGCGTAATCCTTCCCGACACCTCCTCGTTCGAGCTCGACGACTTGGTCGGCACCGATGCCGCCGGGTATGCAGGCCTCGAAGACGGCGTCGACTGGCACTGGGACAGGCTCGTCTCGGGCGCTGCGATGACCAGCTTGCTGGGCGTGGGCGCCGAACTCGCCGCCCCTGGAAATCGAAACGACGGTGACCGGATCATCATTGCAGGGCGCGATAGCCTTCAGGACACGGTGAACCAGGTCGGTCAGGAAGTCACTCGGCGCAATCTCGACATACAGCCCACCCTCACCCAGCGGCAAGGTCTGCCGCTGCGCGTGATAGTCAACCGAGATCTGGCACTGCGCCCCTATCAACCCTTGTTCATTCAGCAGAGGAACCCGCAATGAGTAACGCCAAGCTGCGCCTCGGCCCACTACCGAAGACCGAGAGCCTGAAACTGACATTCACCTGCCCTGCGAACCTGAAGTGCGACCTGGAACGCTACGCGGCATTGCACTCGAACACCTACGGCGAGGAGGTTGACGCGCTGACGCTGATCCCGCACATGCTGGAAGCGTTCATGGCGAGGGATCGGGTATTCAGAAGACTTGGTACAACAAGCTGACTACCGAGTAATCGCACCCTGGCTGCCCACCTTATTTAGCTGATATCCCTACAAGTGTGAGCGTAGGTTCTTCGCTAAAGACATCACGCGAAATTAGCCTGATTGAATTAAGAAAAAATCAGTAGACTCGAAGAAAGTTAAGATTTTATTTCCTCAATCAAGAAAATCTGCAATACAGAATCAAGCTAGAGGATTTTTGACATGCACCCAGTTGGCTACGCCTGGCTACGCGAAACCATGAGTCTGTCTGCATTCCCCTTGCGCCTGCCGGCGATCGTGCAGCCTGTCACTCGTTTGAAGAAGATCGGCCAAACTCTGGCAGTCCCACCTGCCACCGCGCCATTGGCCGATGACTTGCTCGGCCATATCTTATTTGCCCTGAAGCATGAGGGAGTCAACCTAGCCATACTGGCCCAGGCTCTCCCCAAGCTCCCAGTGACAGATTTGGCGAAAGCCCTGCAAGAGGCACCCAACGGTATCTACATTCGCAAGGCGTGCTACCTGAGAGAGGCGTTCACTGGCGAAGAGGTTCCTCAGCGTGCGCCCGTTCGGGGGGCTTTCGTGCCGCTATTTGATCCCAAGCGCTACGTGACCCGTCCTGGAACGAGAAACTCGCGATGGAGGGTCGAATTCAATGGTCTTGGCAACGTGGATTACTGCGCCACCGTGGAAAGAACCGCCAGACTGATCGAACTTCAGGAACACGACATTCTTGGTCGAGCAAAAGCCTTCATGGAGTCCCTTTCTCCATTCATGATGGATCGGGCTATCAACTGGGCCTATTTGCATGAAACTAAGGATTCGTTCGCTATCGAACGCGAGGCGCCGAGCGAGGACAAGTCGCGGCGGTTCATTCAATTGCTACGCCAGGCGCACGAGCGCCAGCCTCTAACCGAGGAGTATCTGGTGGCATTGCAAAATGCCACGGTATCGAACCCTTATGATCTAGCGGCGGCGTTCAGGCACGAACAAAATCACCTTGCAGGAGCCCTTCAGGGGGCAGCTGGGGTGACTTACGTTCCTCCACCACCGGATCTGTGCCGCGAGCTGATGGAACACCTCATGCAGTTTGCGAATGAGGCTCCTACCCAGATCGATCCGCTGGTAGCCGCTGGAATCATCTCCTTTGGATTTGTATTCCTCCACCCCTTTATGGATGGAAACGGCCGCCTATCGAGATTCTTGAT
Organism: Pseudomonas flavescens; assembly: GCF_013408425.1. Lineage (NCBI taxonomy): Bacteria > Pseudomonadati > Pseudomonadota > Gammaproteobacteria > Pseudomonadales > Pseudomonadaceae > Phytopseudomonas > Phytopseudomonas flavescens. The sequence continues at coordinate 2,024,645 of NZ_JACBYV010000001.1, forward strand.
CCACCAGGCACTCTGCCGCGCGGGCGCCCTGGAGAACGGCCTGCTACTGCCAGTCTCAGTGGCAATGAAACGTGAGGAGCGTCTGTACCTGGAGGCCCTACAGGGATTCTCACGCCCAGCTCGGGATTTCTGGGGTGTGCAGTGGATCGACTTTGGCAAGTTGGTCTTCGACTTTCGAGGAGATGCCGCGATCTACCGCTACTGGGACGCTACTGCCTGCGTCATTTTCACCATGGAAATGGCTCAACACGCGTTGGAGATCGAACTCCGAGAGGAAGCCGCTTTTCTGGAGTGCTACGACGCCGTCTATAGGGCGGTGGATGAACAATTTGACATCCGCGGCAGCGACTTGTCGAACCTAGTCATGATGTGCCTCACCAATGATGGTTTTGTTTCGAAGCACCGCCGTAAACAATACCAGCACACAGTACCCACTCAAGTCTTCGACTACATAGAACAAACAACCCAGCGGGTTCTTAGCGAACAACACGTGGCTCAAAAAGAACATCAATAGCCGCATCTCCATCGCGTAGGTGAGCGGAGCAAAGCAACGCTTTAGCGTCCGCACCAGATTAATAACGTCAAATCATGCTCAAAACCCTCATGAGGGGAATGCTCGGGAGAGCGAACACACATGCTGCACCGGCAACCGATGAGTCTGCATCCCCTTCCCAATTGACGAAGCGACAGCATGAAGTCCACTCCGGTTGAAAACCGTGACCTAATACATCACACTTACGCCATGATATGGATATGCCGGGTAGGCAGTTGCCCACCCCCTCAAAGGGTAATGGAAGAGTTCTAGTCACTCACCGTCAACGGTAGCTGGCGAGTGATCTTTCGTTTTGAGGGCAGCGACATAGAACTCGTCGACTACCTCGATTACCACTGAACAGGAGGGCTTAATCATGGCCATGTTCAACCCACCGCACCCCGGTGAGACGTTGCTAGAGGACGTGCTCCCCGAACTTGATATCAGCATTGCGGAGCTTGCGAGACGGCTTGGCTTTGCACGTGAAACGCTGTCGCGGATCCTGCATGGCCGCGCGCCTATCAGTCCGGATCTCGCAGTTCGCTTGGAGCTGGCGGGCATCGGCAATGCTCGCACTTGGCTTGGCGTACAGACCGACTATGACCTCTGGCAAGCCCTGCATCGAGAGCAGCCTCCGATCGAGCGCTTCGCAGCGATTGCTTAGACGTTTTGACGACGCCCAGTTCGTAAAGCCTGGCTTCGCTCGCATCGCACGCTGGACATCGCCTTAGACGATGCACTTACTAACATCGATTGTTCTGCTCACAGGCCGCTTGTAAAGCCCCTGCGTCCGGAAAAGCTGGTAACGAATGTGAGTACGGATCTTCGTCAAAAGGACACTCGTACTAAGTTGCTCTGAATGAATTAAAAATCAGTAGTCCTCAAATCTGTCTCCGCCTTAGATCCATCCAGGCCAAGAAGACAATGGATCATATTTGAACCAATAAATACCTAAATGACATATAATTTATCATATATGAACCATTAAATAAGGTTGTCCATTGGCTCTAACCCATTCTCTGCTCGCTCCAGGCGAACTGGCCCAGAAGATTGGTGCCAACGCCCGAGAAGCGCGACTCGCACAAAACCTCTCCCGCAAATCCTTGGCGAAGATGGCGGGTGTGTCCGAATCGACCATCAAGCGATTTGAGTCCAATGGGCAGATCACCCTTGATGCTCTGGTGCTCATCGCTACAGCACTTGGTGCCACACGCCAAATCGCTGACCTGTTCAAGCATGAGCGGCCTGTCTCGCTTGAAGAAATCAAACAAACAGGGCGTATCCGGGGGCGCCAATGAAATCCATCAACGTCGTAGAGGTATTGCTCGCAGGCACACCGGCCGGGCGCAAAGTCCATACGAGTTGAACCAGGTTACGTCGATCCCAAGCGACGCAGTTGCTGTGCCAATGCGAACGTTTGGTGTGTCTTAATCCGATGGAAAGGTGGCAGCAAGTTTTACTCGATAAGAGTGAGGTTCATACAGCGTCGCGGGCCATACCCGTTTTACAAACCTGTGGTCAGGTAGCTGATATCGATGTGCTTAACCGAGACGTCAGAGCGCACTTTCAGACATTGCCCAGTGTGGTACGAGGAATCCCGCCGTCCTTTTCTACGCCAGGCTGCGACACAGCCGGTTTTCATTCAAGGAGCTGCCCCATAGGCTGGGAACACCGAAACCACTTGTAGGAAGGAGCAATGAAAACCCTCTTACTTTTGATGGCTCAGTACGACGGCCAAGCCGTGATACCAATCGACTGGGTATGCAGAGACTTTCTCGGTCTTTCAGTCGACAAGTTCAAGCGCAAGCGCCTTATGGGTGAAATCGATCTTCCTGTGATGAGGCTTGGCACCAGCTCGCAGAAGGCCAACCTGGCCGTGCATCTAGAAGATCTCGCTGCCTACATCGATAGGCAGCGAGAAGCTGCACTCAAAGAGCAGAATCAGCTGGGGGTGCGGCGGCGCCTCGCCTGAAGCTTAACCCCTGGGGCGGATGTAGCTTCAGGGGTTACGACCCTGATTCCGAGTTCTACGGGAGCCTCAACAATCTTGTCCAACCAGCCCCAGCCCTCGTAAGGATCACCCACCCCCTTCAGATGCGTATAGCGGCGCATGGCATTCCAATCGCGGTGGCCCGATACACTGGCAACTCGCGGAATGTCCCAACCCATTTCAAAAAGCCGACTCACCCCATCATGGCGCAGATCGTGGAAACGCAGATCCTTGATCGCCAGGAAGTGGCAGGCACGGGTGAACGCTGCAGAAATCGAAGTTGAGTCATAAGGGAATATCTCACGGCAGGCCTTGGGCATGCTCTGAACGATTCTCCAGGCCTCATCCGGGAGACGGCACCAGACGTCATTACCAATTTTCTGGCCAGGGTTTTTCATGTCTCGAATGAGCACAGCCTGCCGCCGAGCATCCAGATCCTCCCAGCGGATCCGAGTAATCTCTTCCTGCCTGCGTGTCGAGAAAATTGCGAACGCCAGGATCTTGGCCATATTGATGGAACGTGGTCTGCGCCGTTGAATATCAAAGAAGTGGTTGAGCAGCTTATCCAATTCGTCCTTGGTCGGCCTACGGTCACGCTCTTTACTGCGGCTGACCATTCCCAGCTTCCGGAGCACCTTTCGGGCATCGGGCATGGCTGTGGCATCGATGAGATAGCCCCAAGCGGGTTTGGCCACTGAGAGCACGGCGCCAACATGCGCAAGATCGTTACCGACGGTCTGCGCCTGAACGCTGCCGCCGTGTTCACTCATCCGCCACTGCGCATATTCAACCAATTTCTGGCTCGTTAAATCGGCACCAGCCACATCACCCAACCAAGATTCACTAACTGCCTTCAAGGTCGCTCGCTTGGTTTTCCCAAGTGGGCGGATTCGCTCGTACTCATCCAGGTAGCGATCTATGATCGTTTTCAGAGGGACATCCTCGACCTTGGTTCGGTCCAGAGCGCCCGGTGACGCAAGCTCCGCCTCCCGACGAGTCAACCAGGCACGTGCCACGGCCTTACGATCGAAGGTCTGGGTTTCTTGATAGACTACGGCCCCGTTGCGACGCAGCCGAATCTGCGCCGTGTACGTGGGTTTACCGTTTTTTTTAACGCGCTGAGTGATGGTTCCCAAGTTGCCTCCCACCAGTGCTACAAAAAAAATCTCAGTGCTACATTTTAGCACTGAAGGCCAAAAAACGGCCAAAAATAGCCTTTTTTAGCACTGAAACGACATGAGCCGATGCCCTCAGAATTAGCCTCAAAGCCAGTAAATACGGGCCCTCAGCCCTCCCGCCGCTTCTCCGTAGCGCCGATGATGGACTGGACGGATCACCATTGCCGGTACTTTCTGCGCCAGTTGTCGCAGCACGCGCTGCTGTATACCGAAATGGTCACCACTGGCGCGTTGCTGCATGGCGATACTCGCCGGTTTCTGCAGTACGACGAGACCGAGCATCCGCTCGCGCTGCAGCTGGGCGGCAGCAATCCGGCCGATCTGGCGGCCTGTGCGCGGCTCGCCGAGCAGGCGGGCTACGACGAAGTGAACCTCAATGTCGGCTGCCCCAGTGACCGTGTGCAGAACAACATGATCGGCGCCTGCCTGATGGCCCATCCGACGCTGGTGGCCGACTGCGTCAAGGCGATGCGCGATGCGGTGAGCATTCCCGTGACGGTCAAGCACCGTATCGGCATCGACGGGCGTGACAGCTACGAGCAGCTCTGCGACTTCATCGGCCAGGTGCGTGACGCCGGTTGCCGCAGTTTCACGGTGCACGCCCGGATCGCCATCCTTTCCGGTCTGTCGCCTAAGGAGAACCGCGAGGTGCCGCCGCTGCGCTACGACATCGCTGCGCAGCTGAAACGGGACTTCCCCGACCTGGAGCTGGTGCTCAACGGCGGGATCAAGACCTTGCAGGCCTGCCAGGAGCACCTCGAGACCTTCGATGGCGTGATGCTCGGCCGCGAGGCGTACCACAACCCTTACCTGCTGGCCGAGGTCGACGGGCAGTTGTTCGGCAGCGAACAGCCACCGATCAGCCGACAGGAAGCCATGCAGGTCATGCGCCCCTATATCGAACGGCACATGGCTGCCGGCGGCCTGATGCACCACGTCACCCGCCATATGCTCGGGCTGGCGCAGGGTTTTGCGGGGGCTCGCCGCTTCCGCCAGTTGCTTTCTGCGGACATCCACAAGAGCGATCAGCCGCTGGCCATTTTCGACCAGGCTGCCGAGCTTCTGCAGGGCCGCTAGCGGGTCGCCGAAAGCGACCTGTTGTGCCACCAGTTGAGCACTACATGATGCTCAGGTAAGGTCATGGCACCCCGAATCGACAAGGCCCCGCCATGACCTCCAAGCTGGATCAACTCAAGCAGTTCACTACCGTGGTTGCCGACACCGGTGACATCGACGCCATCGCCCGCCTCAAGCCGGTGGACGCCACCACCAACCCTTCCCTGCTGCTCAAGGCTGCCGCCCTGCCGCGTTATGCCGAGCTGCTCAAGCAGGCGGTCAGTGCCAGCAAGGGCGATGTCGATCTGGCCAGCGACCGCTTCGGCGTGACCGTTGGGCGGGAAATTCTCCAGGTGATTCCGGGGCGCATCTCCACCGAGGTGGACGCCCGCCTGTCCTTCGACACCCAGGCGACCCTGGCCCGTGCCCGACGCCTGGTCGAGCTGTATGAAGAGGCCGGCGTGACCCGCGAGCGCATCCTGATCAAGATCGCCTCCACCTGGGAAGGCATCCGCGCTGCCGAGCAGCTGGAAAAGGCTGGCGTGCAGACCAACCTCACTCTGCTCTTCTCCTTCGCGCAGGCGCGCGCCTGTGCCGATGCCGGCGCCTTCCTGATCTCGCCTTTCGTGGGCCGTATCTACGACTGGTACAAGAAGGCCGAAGGCCGCGATTACGTCGGCGCCGAAGATCCGGGCGTGCAGTCCGTCGCGCGCATCTACGACTACTACAAGACCAATGGCCACAAGACCGTGGTCATGGGTGCCAGCTTCCGCAACATCAGCCAGATCGAACAGCTGGCTGGCTGCGACCGCCTGACCATCAGCCCGGAGCTGCTGCAGCAACTGGCCGACGACAATGGTCCGCTGCAGCGCAAGCTCAGCGCGGAAATTTCCGGGCAGAGCGAAGCGCATATCGGCGAGAGCCAGTTCCGCTGGGAAATGAACGAAGACGCCATGGCCACCGAGAAACTCGCGGAAGGCATCCGCCAGTTCGCCCGTGATCAGGAAAAACTGGAAAAGCTGCTGACAGCCAACCTCTGAGCCTGAAATGAAAACGGGGCGCCGACTTCCATCGGCGCCCCGCTATCTGCAGCAGTCAGCGATCAGGGATGCTGTTCGAGGGCGCTTACCAGGTCATGGAAAGCCGCGCGGTTCGATTCGTTCAAGCCCATCAGAATCCGGTGCGCCTCCAGCACGCGAGCGCGCACTACGTCCTCCGACTGATCCTGCGACGGCAGGTCGGCCAGACAGTCCGGGCACTCGTAGGGCTGATTGATGATGTTGAACACCTGATCGAAGCCCATTGACTGCAACAGACGGGTGATGTCGGCGTGGGTGGTCACCACCGTCGGCAACAGACCGACCTTCTGCCGCGACAGAATCGATAGTTTGGCCAACAGCCCCAGGGTGGTGCTGTCGATACTGCGCGTTTCCGTCAGGTCGATGACGATGGCGGAAAAATTCAGCGCGGTGAAAATCTTTTCGATCGTGGAATCCAGCGCCGAACACAAGGTCAGGCGCACCTCACCGATGAACTTCAGGACGAAGGTTCCGTCCTGCTCGGCGAACTGGATTCTACCGGGGCTTATCCCAGGATTCATGCAAGGTTCCTGCTTAACACCAGCAAGGCGATATCATCCGGCATCTCCGCCAGATTGGCCAGTCCAAACACGCTGCGCAACCCGTCCAGGGTTCCACCTGCTTCGCTCACCAGTTTCGGCAGCAAGGCTTCTTTTTCCTGCAGGGTGTCGCCGTCGAGCAAATCGAGAATGCCGTCCGACAACAGAGTCAGGCTGAACGATTCCGGAAGGTCGATCACCAGATCGGTGTAATCGGCTTCCTTGAACAGGCCGACGGGCAAACCGCGGCCTTCCAGATAATGGGCTTCGCCGCCGCTGTACATCACGGGCAGCGGCAGATGGCCGCCGATGCTGTAGGTCAGGCGATTGTGCTCTTCGTCGATCACCCCGCCCAGCATGGTCACGTGCTTGCCCAGTTTGCAGTTGATCAGGCCACGGTTGATGTGGCCGAGCACGTCCGACGGCTTGAACTCCGGCAGCATGCCGTTGCGCCGCGACTCGTAGAGCAGGCGCGTGGTCATGAACTTGAGCAGCACGGTGACGAATGCCGAAGACGCGCCGTGACCGGAGACGTCCGCCAGATAGAACGCCACACGCCGCTCGTCGACACGGAAGTAATCGACGAAATCGCCCGAGAGGTAGAGCGAGGGAATGATCTGATGAGCGAACGACAGCCCTTCGTTTTCCCAGGGCGTGACGGGCAGCATGTTCATCTGCACCTGGCGCCCGGCGTTCTGGTCTTCCTGCAACAGGTGCAGGCTGGCCTGCAGCTCGCGGTTGGCGGTTTCCAGCTTTTCCCGGTAGCGCTCGTTCTCCTGGCGCAGATGCACGCGGTCCAGCGCACGGCGTACCGAGTGCTCGAGCACGGCGAGATCTTCGAGAGGCTTGATCAGGTAATCGGCGGCACCGAGGCGCAAGGCTTCGACCACGTCGGTCATCACTCCGGCACCGGAGACCACGATGATCGGCGCGGAGATTTCCAGAGCATTGATCCGACGGATGAGCTCGAGACCATCGACCTGGGGCATGCGCAGGTCGCAAATGACCAGATCCGGTCGTTCGCGCTCGAACACTTCGAGACCTTGCGAGCCGTTGCCGGCGAGCAGGATGTTGAAGCCGCTGTCTTCCAAGTAGGCTGCAATACTGGCGCGGACGACTTCGTCGTCATCGATCAGCAGCAACGTGGCACTGGTTTTGTGCATGGGGTGTCCAGGCAAACTGCGCCGGGGATGGTTAGCGTAAACGCAGCCAACAACCTGCGCGGGTACACGGTTCGCGTCAAGGCGCAGACGGTACTCCCATCCTCAATACGATTCAACAGGCGCCGTTCGCCACCGAGCGACTTTACACCTGAAATCAGTGAGGGTTATAAGAACCGCAGCAGAGCCCTACCACAATGAGGATAGCTTGATGAGCCAAAGTGATCGTGATTACGAGGAAAAGCGCGATTACATTCGCATGCGCCTGGAAACCCAGGTGACGCTCCACCATGGCGGTCAGGCAATCCCGGCGCTGTGCCGCGATCTGTCGAGCACCGGCATGCAGCTCGAGGCGCAGTGCCACGTGCAGGTTGGAGACAAGGTGCGCGTGTTGATCCCTTCCGGGCACGACGAACTGAAAGGGCTGGAAACCGAAGCGGAAGTGGTGCGGGTGACCGACCAGGAAGGTGGCCGACAGATTCTCGGTCTGGCCGTGATATCGATGAACTGAAACACGCTGTAACGCGATGGAGCCCGCCTCCATCGCGTCGTTGCACCTTCTGCCCTCGAGCCTTGCTGCCCTGGCTCGGCCTCAATCAGAAATCGTCTTCCACCTCACCGTCACGCACACGGAACTCACGGTTCTGCAGGTAGGCGTTACGGATGAAGATGTACTTGTCGCCACTGATCATGCGCTCGGCATCCAGCAGGCTGGCACGGGTGTCGACCACGTTGATGCCACGGGTGACGTTGCGGCTCGGCACGTGATCCATGTAGGGGTACGGGGTCAGGAAGCTGTCCGGGATCTTGCTCGGCGCGTCGCGCAGCGAGCTCGGCCCGAGCAGCGGCAGCACCAGATACGGGCCGCTGCCCACGCCCCAGACGCCGAGGGTCTGGCCGAAGTCTTCATCGCTGCGCTGCAACCCCATGCGGCTGGCCACGTCGAAGAAGCCGAGCGCGCCGATGGTGGTGTTCAACAGCAGACGGCTGGTATCCACGCCGGCGTCGTGAGCCTTGCCCTGCAGCAGGTTGTTGGCCAGGTTGCCGACATCGCCCACGTTGCGGAACACATTGTGCACACCGGTCTCGAGGAACTGCGGTGTCACGGCCTGATAGCCCTGAGCCAGAGGCTTGAGGGCGTAGGTATCGACGGTATCGTTGAAGCGGAAAACGGGGCGATTGAACGACTCCCAGGGGTCTTCCGTCGCCGCCTGGCTCGCCAGCGGCAGCACCATCAGGCCGGCACAGGCCAGCATTCGCCCGAAGCTCCCGATCCAATCCGATCCAATCAAACGCATTACTGTTCTCCTAGGCTAATGAGCACGGTCTCTCCGGCAGCAGCGGCCTAGTATAAAGCCGCGGACGGGCAATAGGCAGAGCACCGATGCCCGGCCACCCTACCCGACCCTGAGCCACTTCACATCACTGACGTTCACCGGGCGTCGGACCGCTCACCGCCGTCACGCCATCGTCACATTGGCTTGTCATGGTAAGCGCGATAATAGCCAGGGAACGACATCGCATGCCCCAGCCAGCGCTCTCCGCAGTGACACCCTCCTTCACCGCCGTGCTGTTCGGCCTGTCCGGTTGCCTGGTCGATTTCGGCGCGCGCAGCGCGTCGTCGGCCGGCACTCGCCACCTGACGCTGATCCGTGAAGCCGGCGGCCCGGCGCGTGCGCTCGAAACCGCCAGCCCGCGGGAGCTGGAGAGCTGTGCCGAACCGACCCCTGGCGCTCTGGCAACCCTGCGCAGCCTGCGTGAGCAACGCGTGCCCTGCGCCTGGCTGGACGAACTTCCCGAAACCCTCGCGATGAAACTGACGAGCCAGCTACCCGAATGGCTGGTCGCCTCTCCAGCCTGCTCGCAGCGCAGCTGGCCTGCCCCTGATGCCTGCTGGCAGGCGTTGAGCACCCTGCAGATCGATCGCCTGGATGGTTGCGTACTGGTCAGCGGTGAACCTCGCCTGCTGCAGGCGGGCCTCAATGCGGGCCTGTGGACGGTCGGCCTGGCCGCCTGCGGATCCCTGGGTGGCCATGCCCTCGGCGACTGGGAAACGCTCGAAGCCGCGCAGCGTGATCGCCTGCGCGCAGATGCGACCCTGGCGTTGTACCGCCTGGGCGCTCATTCGGTGATCGACCAGCTGACCGACCTGCCCGCCTGCCTGGACGACCTGCAGATCCGCCGCAGCAAGGGCGAGAAACCCTAGGGCCGCGCCGGATCAGTCGCAATGGTGCAGGCAGGAAGATTCTGAAGACGAAGTAATGACCTTTCGCCATGGCGCACGGTCAATTGTCTTGCCTATCAAGAAAGGGAGAATCCCCATGCCTGCGAACCATCTGCAGCAGCAACTGGAAGAGCTGCACAAGCAACTGGCGCAGAATCCGCCGGTAAACGAGGAAGATCGCGAGTCGCTCGCCCTGCTGGCTCGCGACATCGAACTGCAGCTGGCTGCCCAGCCGGTAACCACGCCCGATGCTTCGCTGGTCGACAGCGTCAATCTGGCCGTGGAGCGCTTCGAAGTGAGCCATCCGACCCTGGCTGGAAGCCTGCGCAACATCATGCAGAGCCTCGCCAACATGGGTATCTGATGCCAACGCCGCAAATAAAGAACCAGCCTCTCCGGCTGGTTTTTTATTAATTGCCTACTGCCTGACCAGGCGCCGATTGTCCGGCAGTCGCTCCAGGGTCGTCCGATAGGGATTGATATCCAGGCCGCCACGGCGCACGTAGCGGGCATAGACGGTCAGATGTTCCGGCTGCAGCAACCGCTGCAGATCCAGAAAGATACGCTCCACGCACTGTTCGTGAAAATCCGCATGCTGCCGAAAGCTGACCAGATACGCCAGCAGGCTCGCTGGCTCAAGCGCGGCGCCGCGGTACTCGACCACCACGCTGCCCCAATCAGGCTGACCGGTTACCGGGCAGTTGGACTTGAGCAGGTGGCTGTGCAGGCTCTCTTCGACGATACGTGACGCATCGCAGACCAACAGTTCGGGACGGGGCGCCTGGTAATCGCTGATGCTGATGTCCAGCTCGTCGATGCAGGTTCCCGGCAGCACCGCGAGACCTTCCCGCGCCACTTCGCCGAGGCTGCGCACCCGAACACCCACGGGCTTGCCAGCCGTGGCGGACAAATCCTTCTCGAGCACGCCCACCAGTTCGGCCTCACTGGCGAATACCGACTGATTCAGCGAGTTGAGGTAGAGCTTGAAGGACTTCGATTCGATGATGTTCGGCGAGTCGGCGGCAATGCTGAACTCACCGATCGCCACCACCGGCTTGCCGGACGGCAGCAGCCAGGACAGCTCGAAGCAGTTCCAGTAATCCACCCCGCGATATGGCAGGGTTTGCGCGCTCAGACCGAGCTCGGCCCACTTGGCGGCCCGCGGGATGGGAAACAGCAGTTCGGGCGAATAGGTGGCGATGTACTCGCTGCTCTTGCCCAGCGGCGAATGTTCCACGGAATGCATGACGGTTTACCTGCGGCGCAATGGGTGCGGCGGCTCGACTGCCGCCATACGGGAATGGATGGGCCGGTCAGCCCAGTTCGGCGACCAGCTTGGCCAGCGCGGCAGCCGGATCGGCGGCCTGGCTGATCGGGCGACCGATCACCAGATAATCCGAACCAGCGTCCAACGCCTGACGTGGCGTCAGAATGCGTCGCTGATCGTCCTGTGCGCTACCGGCCGGACGGATACCCGGCGTGACCAACTGCAGCCCAGGTTGCGCGGCCTTGAGTGCAGGTGCCTCGAGAGCCGAACAGACCAGGCCATCCATACCGGCCTTCTGCGCCAGCGCAGCCAGACGCAGCACCTGCTCCTGGGGCTCGATGTCCAGACCGATGCCGGCCAGGTCCTCGCGCTCCATGCTGGTCAGCACGGTCACGCCGATCAGCAGCGGCACCGGGCCGTTGAAAGCATCCAGCGTCTCGCGGCAGGCGCTCATCATGCGCAGACCACCGGAGCAATGCACGTTGACCATCCACACGCCCATTTCGGCTGCGGCCTTGACCGCCATGGCCGTGGTGTTGGGGATGTCGTGGAATTTCAGATCGAGGAACACCTCGAAGCCGCGCTCGCGCAGCGTAGCGACGATATCCGAGGCGCAACTGGTGAACAGCTCCTTGCCCACCTTGACCCGACACAGCTTGGGATCGAGCTGATCGGCGAGCGCTAACGCAGCCTCTCGGGTCGGAAAATCCAGGGCGACGATGATCGGGGTCTGACAAACGGACATGGGGCAATTCTCGAGCGAGCCAAATTCGGCGCGCATTGTAGCGCAAGCCTGTGCCGATTGCCGTTCCGGCAGATGGATGTCGCTGCTCGTTCGGCTCGGCGCCAACGCGTCGAAGTCACACCTTGATGCCGAGCATCAGCGCGCAGACCAGCAGGAACGCGGTGAACAGCACGCGCAATTGACGCTCGGGCAAGGCATGAGCCAGACGCACGCCCCAACTGATGCTGAGCAGCCCGCCGATGGCCAGCGGAATGGCCAGAACCCAGTCGACATGATCATGCAGGGCATAGGTCACCAGAGTCACGCCAGTACTCGGCGCAGCCAGTGCCAGCGACAAGCCCTGCGCCACCACCTGGGAGGTGCCGAACACACTGGTGAGAATCGGCGTGGCGATAACCGCCCCGCCTACACCGAACAACCCGCCCAGCAGGCCAGAACCACTGCCCAGCAACGCCAACCACGGCCAGGGGTGGCGCAACTCGCCCGAGGCGGCTGGCGGACGCAGGAACATACGCAGCAGGTTGTAGAACGCCAGGGCCACCAGAAACGCGACGAACGCGATACGCATCGACTCGGGGTCCAGATTGACTGCCCAACCTGCGCCGAACAGCGCGCACACGAAGCTGCTCAGGGCCAGCGCCAACGCGTGGCGCAGGTCGATCCGATTGCGCTGATGGTAGCGCCACAGCGCCAGCAGCACATTGGGCACCACCATCACCAACGCGGTGCCCTGAGCCAGTTGCTGATCCAGCCCGAACAGCACCCCGAGCACAGGAATCGCGATCAACCCACCACCAATGCCGAACAGACCGCCAATGGTGCCCAGCAGCAGGCCGAGTACGATATTCAGAGCGAATGCGAGCAGATCCATGGGGCAGTCCTTGGGCGAGGTGTGCGCATCCTACTCGCTGGCGACTGGCGGGGTAACGCACAGCCCGGCACAATGGCTGTGCGAATTACGCAAAGCGGGAAAATCGATGAATCCAGATGCCCTGACCGACCAACTCAGCCTGTTCCTCGACGTGCTGGAGAGCGGCAGTTTCTCCGCCGCTGCCAGGCTGCATCCCCTCACGCCCTCGGCGGTTTCTCGGCGTATCGATGCGCTGGAACGCTCGCTCGACTGCAACCTGTTCAGCCGCAGCACCCATGCAGTGCGTGCGACACCGGCCGGCCTGGCGTTCGCCGAACGAGCCAGAAGAATTCTCGCCGAGCTGCATCTGGCGCGCGCCGAGGCGGTATCGCTGAGCAGCGCCCCCGAAGGCCTGATTCGTATCGACGCCCCTGCGCCATTCGGGCGCCGCCATCTGGCCCCGACCATTGCCGAGTTCCTGACGGCCTATCCGGGCCTGGACGTGCAACTGCGGTTGATCGACAGCTTCATCGACCTGCACGGCGCTCACCTGGGCGAAGTGGATCTGGTGTTGCGCATCGGACCGCTGGCAGACACACGCCTGGTTGCCACACCGCTGGCACCGATGGTCCGCGTGGTCTGCGCCAGCCCGGCCTACCTCGAGCGGCATGGGGTGCCGCGCACACCTGCCGAGCTGCTGGAGCACGACGGCCTGGACTGGGATGGCCTGGCACCCGCCTATGCCTGGCGTTTCGAGCATCAGGGCAAGCTGGCGATGTTCCGGCCCCGGCGCCTGCGCATGACGGCCAACAATGCCGAGACACTGGTATTCAGTCTGCTCGCCGGTCTTGGCGTGGCGCACCTACCCACCTGGCTGGTCAGCGAATACCTGGCCCGCGGCGAACTGGTCGCGCTATTTTGCGAGAACGGCCTGCCGCCCCCGGAACCGAGCGGTATCTATGCCTTGCGACTGGAGCGCGATACCGACTCTCGCAGCCGGCTACTGCTGGAGTTTCTGAAGAACCGCTTCGGACCGATTCCGCCCTGGGACATTCCCCTGCAAAGCGGCTTGCAGCGCGGCGCCGGCAACTGACGCAAAAAACGCGGCCGAGGCCGAGGCCGCGTTTTCACGATTGCTGGTGTTACGTCCAGCGGCTGGCGCTGGACGCCCGGCTCAGAAGAAGCCCAGCGGATTGATGTCGTAGCTGATCAGCAGGTTCTTGGTCTGCTGGTAGTGGTCGAGCATCATCTTGTGGGTTTCGCGCCCGACCCCGGACTTCTTGTAGCCGCCAAAGGCAGCGTGCGCCGGGTACAGGTGGTAACAGTTGGTCCATACGCGGCCGGCCTTGATGCCACGGCCCATGCGGTAGGCGCGGTTGATGTCGCGCGTCCACACGCCGGCGCCCAGGCCGAACTCGGTGTCGTTGGCGATGGCCAGGGCTTCGGCTTCGTCCTTGAAGGTGGTCACGCCGACCACCGGGCCGAAGATTTCCTCCTGGAACACGCGCATCGTGTTGTTGCCCTTGAGCAGGGTCGGCTGGATGTAATAACCGCTGGCCAGGTCGCCTTCGAGCTTCTCGGTGGCACCGCCGGTGAGCAGCTCGGCACCCTCCTGCTGTGCGATCTCCAGGTAGCTGAGGATCTTGTCGTACTGCTGCTGGGAGGCCTGGGCGCCGACCATGGTCTCGGTATCCAGCGGGTTGCCGCGCTTGATGACCTTGATCTTCTTCATCACCTCGACCATGAACGGCTCGAAGATCGACTCCTGCACCAGCGCGCGGGACGGGCAGGTACACACCTCGCCCTGGTTGAAGAAGGCCAGCACCAGGCCTTCGGCGGCCTTCTCGATGAACGCCGGCTCGGCCTGCATGATGTCTTCGAAGAACACGTTGGGCGACTTGCCGCCCAGCTCCACGGTGCTCGGGATGATGTTGGCGGCCGCGCATTTCATGATGTGCGAGCCGACCGGCGTGGAGCCGGTGAAGGCGATCTTGGCGATGCGCGTGCTGGTGGCCAGCGCCTCGCCGGCTTCACGGCCATAACCCTGAACGATGTTGAGTACGCCCGGCGGCAGCAGGTCGCCCACCAGCTCGGCGAACACGCTGATCGACAGCGGCGTCTGCTCGGCGGGCTTGAGCACCACGCAGTTGCCGGCCGCCAGGGCCGGCGCCAGTTTCCAGGCGGCCATCAGCAGCGGGAAGTTCCAGGGGATGATCTGCCCGACCACGCCCAGCGGTTCGTGGAAGTGATAGGAGGCGGTGTGTTCGTTGATCTCCGCCGCGCTGCCTTCCTGCGCGCGGATGCAGCCGGCGAAGTAGCGGAAGTGATCGGCGGCCAGTGGCACGTCGGCGTTGAGGGTCTCGCGCACGGCCTTGCCGTTGTCCCAGGTTTCCGCGACGGCGAGCAGTTCGAGGTTGGCTTCGATGCGGTCGGCGATCTTCAGCAGGATCAACGCACGGTCCTGCACCGAGGTCTTGCCCCAGGCATCGGCGGCGGCATGGGCGGCGTCGAGGGCCTTGTCGATGTCCTTGGCGTCGGAACGGGGGAATTCACCGATCACCGAGGCATCCACCGGGCTGGTGTTGGTGAAGTACTGGCCACCGACCGGGGCGACGAATTCACCGCCGATGTAGTTGCCGTAGCGCGGCTTGAGGGTGACGACAGCGCCTGCGGTACCGGGTTTGGCATAAATCATGTGAGTGACCTCTACTTTTTATGGAAGCCTGTCCTCTGAGGCGAGAGACAGGTCTTGGTTCGATTCGAATGGCGCTTGAGGCGCCGCAGCGCGCCTCTACGCGATCGCCGGTCATCGAGCGGTGCCGCAGCGAGGAGCGACAGAGCACGCAACTGCGTGGCAGCTATCAGGGTAGACGCTCCCCGCGGCTTTCGCCGCTGGTGTCGAGCCTGCCATCGCCAGCCTCGTCGCGGCGTGCCTTTGGGCAGATTCAGTGAACATTGCGCCAAGCCAGCCGGTCACCTGCTCACAGTATGAAGTCGAGGAGACGACGATGAAAACGCTCACTGGATCGGCAGTTCTGCTCGCTGCCCTGTTCGTCACCGGCGCGCAGGCCGACGATGGTGCCCCGTCACTGCAGGAACAGCGCCAGCAGATCGGCGATGACATGGTTCGTGATCGTACCGGCACACCTCCCACCAGTGCAGACAGCATCAATCAGCCGGCCACCAATCAGAATCAGCAGCAACAGCCCAATCAGGTACCTGACCAGCAGGCACCGCGCAGTACGCTCAACTCGCCAGCCAGACAGAACCGCTCGGCCGAACCGACCGGCAATACGTCCAGCGAGCGGCAGCCGCCGAACCAGACCCCAGGCGTGCCGGCAAGCGAGGGACAGAATTCCCCACCGATTCAGGGCGGCTCGACACGCTCACCTGCAGCGCCGAGCTCCCCCAGCTCTGGCAACACCGGTGGCCCAGCAACAAGCAGCTCCACCAATTAGGCGAGATTCCGCCAAACCGAGCGCATTTCTGGCGAATCAGGGGCGGAAAATCGCCACCTGACTCACAGAAATGTGACAAACATATTGATACAGATCACTAGTTCATTGACCTGTACCCTTTCCGGCATCGCTTTTGCTTACTGCCGGCCGCCTGCGACGAAAGCGCGCACTTCAAAGGTAAATCGCCCGGCGTTTCAAAAAATCACCGGGACTGACCGGTTTCGCAGAACGGAACCTGGCAGCACGCAACAGGCGATGCAGCTTCGCTACCCAAGGCTGTACAGAGTCGGTCGTGCCGTCATGCAATCACATTAATGAAATGGTCTGTCTAATGAAAAAACTCCTGCTGTCCCTACTGTGCTTGAGCGCGCTCGGCTGCGCCAAGCAGCCCGAACCGGAAAAATCCGTGGACGTCCTGCTGATCGGCGGGGGCATCATGAGCGCAAGCCTCGGCACCTACCTCAACGAGCTGGAGCCGACCTGGAAGATCGACCTTTACGAGCGCCTGCCTCAGGTCGCCAGCGAAAGCTCCAATCCGTGGAACAACGCCGGTACTGGCCACTCGGCCCTCGCCGAGCTGAATTACACGCCGGAAAAGGCCGATGGCAGCATCGACATCAGCAAGGCCGTAGCGATCAACGAGTCGTTCGAGATCTCCAAGCAGTTCTGGGCCTACCAGGTCGACCAGGGCGTTCTGAACAATCCGAAGTCATTCATCAACAACGTCGCGCACATGAGCTTCGTATGGGGCGACAAGAACACCGAGTTCCTGAAGAAGCGCTATGACGCACTGCAGCACAGCTCGCTGTTCCGCAACATGGAGTTCTCCAACGACCCTGCGCAGATCGAGCAGTGGATTCCGCTGGTGATGGAAGGCCGTCAGCCGGGCGAGAAAATTGCCGCTACCCGCGTGCAGACCGGCACCGACGTGAACTTCGGCGAGATCACCAATCAGTTGCTCGATTCGCTGTCGCAGAAGAACGACGTGTTCAACGTCCACGTGCAGCATGAAGTTCGCGATATCACCCGCGCCGACGACGGCACCTGGAACGTCACCGTGGCCGACCTGGCCAACGACGAGAAGCTGAGCACCGTCAACGCCAAGTTCGTGTTCATCGGTGCCGGTGGTGGCGCCCTCAAGCTGCTGCAGAAGTCCGGCATTCCGGAAGCTGACGGCTATGCCGGTTTCCCGGTTGGTGGTTCCTTCCTGGTGACCCGCAATCCAGAAGTGGCAGCTCGTCACCAGGCCAAGGTCTACGGCCTGGCCTCCGTCGGTTCGCCGCCCATGTCGGTCCCGCACCTGGATACCCGTGTCATCGATGGCGAGAAAGTCATCCTGTTCGGGCCATTCGCGACCTTCTCCACCAAGTACCTGAAAAACGGTTCGCTGCTGGACATGTTCGGCACCATCACCACCCACAACATCTCGCCGATGGTCAATGCGGGCATCGACAACTTCTCGCTCAGCACCTACCTGATCGGTCAATTGATGCTCAGCCAGGAAGACCGCATGCACTCGCTGCGCGAGTACTTCCCGGAAGCTCAGGACAAGGACTGGGAGCTGGTACAGGCCGGTCAGCGCGTACAGATCATCAAGAAAGATCCTGAGCTGGGCGGTGTCCTGCAATTCGGTACCGAAGTGGTCAGCTCCGAAGACGGTTCCATCGCTGCGCTGCTCGGTGCATCGCCAGGTGCCTCCACTGCTGCGCCGATCATGCTTCACCTGATGGAAAAGACCTTCAAGGACAAGATCAAGACGCCGGAGTGGCAGGCCAAGCTGAAGCAGATCATCCCCTCCTACGGCCAGACCCTGAACAACAACCTGGAGCTGACCAACAAGACCCGTGCCTGGAGCAGCGAGCGCCTGCAACTGACCTATGTCGAGGTCAAACCAGAGCAGCAACAGGCCGAAGAGCCAGCCGAGGTCGAGGCGCCAGCCGAAGCCCAGTAACATTTCCGAACGGGCGCCTCCACGCAAGGCGCCCTGCAGAAACGAAAACGGCCCTTGAAGGGCCGTTTTCGTTTCTGCGATTTGACGCTCGGCGCGCCAGCGAGGGCTTCAGGCTCTCGCTGGCTCGGCACTACGCCCGCTGGCGATGAAACGCAGCATCCACTCACCCACCGTGCGCCCGTGGTGATCTTCGTGCAGGCTGTCCACGGCCACGCGATACACCGACTCGCCTATGTGTTGCTGACGAATATCGAGCAAGGCACGCGAGTACTCGGGCACGAACTCCGGATGCCCCTGGAAGCACAGCACCTGATCGCCGATGCGGTAGGCGGCATGGGCGCAGAATGGGCTGGACGCCAGCAAGGTGGCGTTTTCCGGCAGGCGGGTGACCTGGTCCTGATGACTGATCAGCAAGGTCACTTCATCCAGCGAGGGCGTCATCCACTCCGGCTGCTCGGCCAGTTGATAGCGATGAATCCCCACGCCCCAACCGCCACTGGCGCGCTCCGCCTTGCCACCGAGCAGCAGCGCCAGCAACTGATGACCGAAACAGATGCCAAGGAGCTTGTCACCGGCCCGATAGCGCTCCAGCAGGTAAGCCTTGAGGCTCTCGATCCAAGGATCGGTGGCGAATGAATCAGCCTTGCTACCGGTCACCAGATAGGCGTCGAAACGCGAACCGGCCGGCGGATAGTCGCCGTTCATCACGTTGAATACGCTGAAGGTGGCAGCGATCGCCTGACCAGCGAAAAGACGTTCGAACATCTTGCCGTAGCCCTGATACTGATCGACCAGCTCGGGGCGCAGGATGTCGGTTTCCAGAATGCAGATCTGCAACGACATGAGCGGTACCTGAAAAGAATGATGACGCCGCTAAAGCGTGCCTGCGCGCGCCGACCAAGGCAAGAGGCCAAGCGCCAAAGGCACGATCAGTCGTTTCGATAGTGACCATGAAGATCATTTGCTTCTGCTCGCTGTTCATGCAGAAGATGATTCTGCTCATCCCCCATTCACGGAGTGCTGCACCATGCACAGGCAAACCGTCAGATATGCTCGCAACGGAGCCCTCGCCGCCATCGGTCTCTACCTGGTGATCGCCACTGCGCTGCTCGGCATGAGCATGCACGGCACCCCCGGTGCTCGTAGCGACTCGCCAATGCCCAGTAACGCCCACGACACGTTGCCGGTCACTTCGACGGCCATGCAGACGAATCACTGAGCGCAACGGTTTTCTGAACCACAGGCGCAGCGGCGCACTCCAAGCATCAACGTCCGAAAACGGACGTAACCTCCCCGAAGAAAAAAGGAGTTTTACGATGCTCAAGAAGACCCTGACTGCCCTCACCGCCGCCGCTGCCCTGAGTGCCGGCTTCGCCATGGCCGATCGCCCTGGCGCTGACTGGATCAGCATCGAGCAAGCCCTGAGCAGCGCCAAACAGGCTGGCTTTACCCAGGTTCACAAGATCGAAGCCGACGACGCCGGTTACTGGGAAGGCGAAGGCACCAAGCAGGACAATCGCCTGTACGAATTCCGCATCGACGGCAAATCGGGCAAGGTCATTCGCGAGCAGCTGGACAACTAAGCTGCCACCGTGTGGAAAGCCGGCCTTAGGGCCGGTTTTTCGTAGGTTCGTCCTTTGATATCGGGCATCCGGACGAACGGTAAACAGGGATTTTCAGAGAAGCATTCGCCCGCGCGGCCTCTGGCGCAGGGGTGTGCGAAAGACACGAGGGGTTCCATAACTGTGCAGCACTCTCCGGCACTATGTTAGGAACCAACTGATATAAAAAAACAGGACATCCGCTCTACAGTGAATACATGCACCGCCGGGTCTTGCCGGGGTGACACTGGGGACGCGGCATTCACCGGCCCACACGACAACAATCAAAAAGGTAACGGCCATGTTCAAGACGCCCAAATTCCGTCAGGCGGGACTTATCCTCTTTGCGACTGCAGTATTGTTGATCCTGCCCAACATGAGCAGGATGATCGGCTGATACGCGGTCAGTTAACCTGCGGTATCCACCAGGCCAGAATCAGCGGCAGCAAGCCCACTGCCAGCACGGTCGAGCACATCACCAGACTGGCGACCTGTTCGGGCGAACGATTGGCACGCACCGCGAACAGATAATTGAATACCGCGACCGGCATCGCCGATTGCACCACCAGTACGGCATGAGTCAGCGGCTCGAGCCCCAGCGCTGCACCAATTCCCCAGCCGACCCCTGCCCCCAGCAGAATGCGCAACGCACCCAGCACGAGCCCCGAACCGAGGTGATGCAGGCGAATGCTCGCCAGCGAAACGCCCAGGGTCAGCAGCATCAACGGAATCGACATGCCGCCCAGAAGGCTGACGGTGTTGTCCAGCCAGCGTGGCAATTGCAGATCGAAGAAAATCATCGGCAGCGCCAGCAGCAGGCTGATCATGATCGGGTTGCGCAGCAGATCGCGGAGCGATGCCGCATTGCCCGACAGCGCGATACCCACGCTGAACTGGAAGATCGACAGGGTCAGAAAGAAGGCCACGGCCAGGGCCAGACCATGCTCGCCAAAGGCATAGAGGCTGATCGGCAGCCCCATGTTGCCGGTATTGGGAAACAGGAAGGCAGGCACCAGCACCTTCCACTCCTGCCGGAACAGCCGGCTACACAACCAGCCGAACAGCCCCATGCAGCCAGTCACCAGCACGCAGCCCAGGGCCATGCTGGTGAACGCCGCTGGATGGAGGTCGGCACGGCTCAATGTAGCCAGCACCAGGCTTGGCGTGCCGATGGTCAGCACCAGCCGGGCGATGAACTCCATCGGGTAGCTCTGGCCACTGCGGGCCCAGGCATAACCAATGCCGGAGACGATGACCACCGGGGCCAGTACAGCGAACAACTCGGCCAACATGGCCATTCCCCTTCGGCAAAGGGTGCATCCTAGAAGCGATGAGCAACTCATCGCAAGTCGTACAAGTACTGGCAAGCATGGATGCCGCGGGAGTGGAGCATCGAAGGGAGAGGCAGGCGATCAGGCCCCTGCCCTCACGGCATCACTGCTCCTGAGCGAGGATCAGCGGCTCCACGTCGACGCGCGCCATCATCCGCTCGCCACCGCCGCCACGGCGCATGCCGCGTACCGGGCAGGCATCGAGGTAATCCAGCCCGACCGCCAGTTTGAGGTGGCGTTCTGGTCGTGCCAGGCAGTTGGTCACGTCGAAGCTGTACCAGGCACCATCCAGCCAGGCTTCGGCCCAGGCGTGGCTGGCCAGGTGATCGCGGCTGTCGGTGAACAGATAACCGGACACATAGCGCGCCGGGATTGCCAGGCTGCGGGCACAGGCGATGAAGGCGTGGGCGTGGTCCTGGCAAACGCCCTGACGGCCGGCAAAGGCCTGCGCCGCGCTGGTTTCCACCTCGGTGACACCCGGCCGGTAGCTGATATGGCCGTTGAGGCCATGCATCAGATCGATCAGGGCATTGCGATCACGCCGACGCGCGCACTGCACGGCGGCAAAATCGCGTAGCGCTTCGTCCGCCTCGGTGAGCCGTGTGAAGCGCAGAAACGGCAGTGCCGACTGGCTTTCGTGTTCAGCGTCGCTGGACTCGTCGATCTCCACCTGACCGCGGGCGCCGATGACGATCGACTCATGAGGCTCGTCCAGCGTCAGCACGTGGAGGATGTTGCCATACGGGTCTCGCTGCGCACGCACCGGGCGCGGCAGATCCAGCTGCCAGCTGAGTACCTGCTGGCGTTCGCTGTCATGGGGCGTGAGGCGCAGGTACTGGATGCTGGCACGTACCTGGTCTTCGTAGTGATAGGTGGTGTTATGACGAATGGACAGTCTCATGCGACCTCCAGATAGGACGTGTGAATGACGCGACCGAGCTCGTGCACCTGGCCGATGAAATCGGTCAGCCAGGCATGCAGGCCCTCTTCCAGCACCTCGTCGATGCTGGTGTAGCGCAACCGTGCGTCGAGCTCGGCGGCCAGGCGCTGTGCCGGTCGGCCGTTCTCTCCAGGCAGGTTGGCGAGCATCAGGTACAACTCGTCCATGCAGGCACGCAGCGAACGCGGCACTTCGGGACGCAGCAACAGCAGTTCGGAAACCTTGCGGGCGCTTGGCGAGCCTCGATAGACCTCGGCGAACGCCTCGAACGACGACAGCGCGCGCAGCAAGGCACTCCACTGGTAGTAACTGTGTGCCGGCCGGCCATCGATCTCGTCGATGTCCTCGCCCAGCAGCTCGTAGCGTGAGTCGAGCAGACGCAGGGTGTTGTCGGCCCGCTCGATGAAGGTGCCAAGACGGATGAAGCGATAGGCTTCACCACGCACGATGGTGCCAAAGGTGGCCCCGCGGAACAGGTGCGAACGCTCCTTGACCCACTCGCAGAAGCGATTGATGCCGTAGCGGCCGAGGCCCTGATCGGCGATACCGCGAATCTCCAGCCAGGTTGCGTTGATGTTCTCCCACATGTCCGCGGTGATGCGCCCGCGTACCGCATGGGCGTTGCTGCGCGCAGCGCCGAGGCAGCTGTAGATGCTCGCCGGGTTCTGCGCATCCAGTGCGAAGAAATGCAGCATGCGCTCGGCATGCAGGGCACCGTGGCGCTCCTGATACTCCTCCAGGGTGCCGGTGATCAACAGCGGCATCGCCAGTTCGTCGAGGCCGTCGCGGCGGCCGTCCTGCGGCATCAGCGACAGCGAATAGCTGCCGTCGAGCATCCGCGCGAGGTTTTCCGCACGCTCCAGATAGCGGGACATCCAGTACAGATCGGAGGCAGTTCTCGATAGCATGCTCAGTCCTCCACTATCCAGGTGTCCTTGGTACCGCCGCCCTGCGACGAATTCACCACCAGCGACCCCTCACGCAGGGCCACACGGGTCAGCCCACCGGGCACCAGGCGGGTCTCCTTGCCGGACAGGACGAAGGGGCGCAAATCGATGTGCCGCGGCGCGATGCCGTTCTCGACGAAGGTCGGGCAGGTCGACAGACACAGGGTCGGCTGCGCGATGTATGCCTCCGGCCGGGCGATCAGGCGCAGGCGAAACGCTTCGATCTCCGCCTTGCTGGCAGCCGGACCGACGAGCATGCCGTAACCACCGGAGCCCTGGGTTTCCTTGACCACCAGGTCCTTGAGGTTGGCCAGTACATGGGACAGCTCGCTGGGCTTGCGGCATTGCCAGGTCGGTACGTTCTTGAGGATGGGTTCCTCGTCGAGGTAGAAGCGGATCATCTCGCCCACGTAGGGGTAGATCGATTTGTCATCGGCCACGCCGGTACCGATGGCGTTGGCCAGCACCACGTTGCCGGACCGGTAGGTGGACAGCAGGCCGGGTACACCGAGCATCGAGTCGGGGTTGAAGGCCAGCGGATCCAGATAGGCGTCGTCGAGGCGGCGGTACACCACGTCGACCTGCCTGGCGCCTGAGGTCGTACGCATGAACAGCTTGTCGTCGCGTACGAACAGGTCGGCGCCCTCCACCAGCTCCACGCCCATTTCCCGGGCCAGAAAGGCGTGCTCGAAGTAGGCACTGTTGAAGCGTCCCGGCGTGAGTACCACCACCGTGGGGTTATCCAGCGGGCTGGAGGTCTTCAGGGTGTCGAGCAGCAGGCTCGGGTAATGGTCGATGGGCGCGATGCGCTGATTGGCGAACAGCTCGGGGAACAGGCGCATCATCATCTTGCGGTCTTCGAGCATGTAGCTGACACCACTGGGGGTGCGCAGGTTGTCCTCGAGCACGTAGTAGGTGCCGTCGCCATCACGTACCAGATCGACGCCAGCAATGTGCGCATACAGATCACGGTGCAGGTTCAACCCCTGCATCGCCATCTGATACCCCTCGTTGGCCAGCACCTGTTCGGCAGGAATCAGCCCGGCCTTGATGATGCGCTGGTCATGGTACAGGTCGGCGAGGAACATGTTCAGCGCTTGCACCCGCTGGATGCAGCCACGCTCGACGATGCGCCATTCGCTGGCCGGGATACTGCGCGGAATGATGTCGAAGGGAATCAGCCGCTCGGTGCCCTGATCGTCACCATAAAGCGTGAAGGTGATACCGGCGCGATGGAAGAGCAGATCCGCCTCGCGGCGCCTTTGAGCCAGCAACTCCTGAGGGGTGTCCGCCAACCAGCGGGCAAAAGCTTGGTAATGCGGACGACATGCGCCATCCGCCAGGTGCATCTCATCATAAAAGGTGCGGGCCATGCCGTACTCCTTGCCACCCGTGTCAACCCATACGCTGCAAACGTCGAGCCAGCGTATTTATTCCTTTAAAATCAATGATATAAATTTACAACCAAGCCCTGTCGCACCACTTTGACGCACGCTGATGCTCACTGGCTGTCGGACGTGCTCCATCGCGTTGCACTGCGCGGCTACGACCGGCGCCCGTGCATCTTGTTTTTACAGCCGCGCCTCATGAAAGCGTAGACAGGCGAGACGGCAAAGCATTGCACTTTTCTCTCACGTCCTTCCGTCCAGAAAAAGCATTGCGATAGAAACATCCGCGACGCAACGCGATCCCAGCTTCAGGTGCCGTGTTTTTACGCGGCTGACAACTAACGTCCCTGAACAAGGAACGCCCGATGAACAGCTGCCTCGTACCTCCCTACATCCTCGACCGTATCATCGGTCACGGAACCGAGCGTCAACGCGATTGCGCACGCAGCACGCTCAATCATGTCAATTCATTGCGGCACAATAATGGCGCGCCTCGGCTTGCTACGCAGCAGGCTGGCCGCAGTGCCGTACAGGCGGGACAGCCGCAGCGCAGCATCCACGATGCCGGGCAGGACATGCGCCTGCCCGGTGAGCTGAGTCGTAGCGAAGGGCAGGCCGCAACCGGCGACGTGGCGGTAGACGAAGCGTACGAGGCACTGGGCGCGACCTATGCCTTCTTCTGGGAGGTTCTGGGTCGCCACTCCATCGACGGCCAGGGGTTTGCGCTGGTGGGTACCGTGCATTATGGACAGGCTTACGAAAACGCCTTCTGGAACGGCGAACAAATGGTCTTCGGTGATGGCGACGGCGAGATTTTCAACCGCTTCACCATCGCCCTGGACGTGGTCGCACACGAGCTGACCCACGGCGTCATCGATACCGAAGCCGCCCTCGCCTACGTCAACCAGTCCGGCGCGCTGAACGAATCGCTATCCGACGTATTCGGCATTCTCACCAAGCAGTACACCCTGCAGCAGACCGCTGAACAGTCGGACTGGATCATCGGTGCCGGCCTGCTGACCGACGCGGTCAACGGCAACGGCCTGCGCTCCATGTCGGCTCCGGGTAGCGCCTATGACGATCCGCTGCTCGGCAAGGATCCGCAGCCTGGGCACATGCGCGACTTCGTCGACACGCGGGAAGACAATGGCGGCGTCCATATCAATTCCGGGATACCCAACCGTGCCTTCCACTTGGCAGCCATCGCCCTTGGTGGCTTTGCCTGGGAAAAGGCTGGGCTCATCTGGTACGACACGCTCTGCGACGGACGCTTGAGCAACGACGCCTCGTTCGTCGACTTTGCCAGCCTGTGCGTGAACAACGCCGAACAGCGTTATGGTCAGGGTTCTCGGGAAGCACTTGCCGTCAGCAAGGCGTGGCAAGACGTTGGCGTAGAGGCCGCATCATGAAAGAACTGCCGGAACTGGGTACCAACGCTGTCGTGCGGATTTCCCGGCAGGGAGGCTTCGCTGCGATCAGCGCATTGAGTCGCCCGCGAGAAATCGATTTTGCTCAATGCGACCCTACCCAGCGCGGGCAGGTGTGCTCCGTTCTGGAGAACTGTCTGTCGGTGGCCAGACCCGAGGTCGGCAAGGGCGACCAGCGCTTCTATCGCATAGAGCTGCAGGTGCCACGCCAGCAAGAGCAAGGTGAGCTGGTGCTGCAGATTCCCGAAGAGCAGGCTCCTCGGGAGCTGATAAGACTGTGGGAGAAAGGGGCCTGAGCCCCTGGCAGCGGAACGCTGCCAGGGTTTGCCGCATGGATCGATAAGGCTGGTTTCAGCTCCTGAGGCTGGCGGGCCTGGGCTCCTGGGTCACGCCCCAGCCATCCAGCTTGCCACCCAGTGGTGCCACCACCGCTTGCATGTCCTGCTCGAAATCATCGATACCCGCATAGGTGACATGCATCACCTTGCTCACCTGCAGGTGCCAACCGCCCTCGTCACGCTCGGTCACCAGAGCGTGCAGCGACTCGCCACGAAAATTTCGTGTCGCCTTCAGTGCATTGTTTTCATCGGGAAAAATTGCGTAGAACTCGATGGGATGGACACTGGCAAAATCGAACCCCCCTTGCTTCATCCGACCTAGAACGCCACCACTGACATCATCGTGCAAGGCTGTGCTCATAACGTTGATCTCCATCAGGTGAAAGGTTGGATCGCCGAACCAACGGCTCCCATGTGCCTGGTCTGATTGGTCGACGCGGACCGTAGAAATAGGCCCTGTCATTGAGAGTAGACCGCTCAGCGGCTCGCGTCGTTCTGTCGCAGCCCCATGCTATACCCATTAATGACACCCACGCCCGTTTTGCAGGTGCGTTTCGAACAGGGATCGTCGTGCTGCCGGCGCGGGCCAGACACGAGGTATCACCCATGAGTACGCTACAGTGCACCCACCGCGATCATCACATCAGCGCCGAAGTCATGGAGCATCCAGGCATCCCAACCCCCTGGGCTGGGGGCTGCCGGATCACCGCGCCGGACGGACGCACCACCCGGCGCATGGCGCTGCCGTTGAATGGAGCCTTCCTCGACGACCTGAACAAGGCCCAGCACGCCTCCATCGCACACGGTAAATGGCTGGTCGATCAGTATCTTGATAAACAGCGGGATCTTTTTCCCGATAGCGCGGCCAAACATCACGCAGCATGAGGCCGTATCGAGTGGCCCGCATACGCAGCGGGCCATTCCATTTCCCAGCTAAAGCGCGCAAGCGCCCATTCCAGCCGGTCTCATGCCCAGATAGATCCTGGCCGCACACCGATGCGGTCGCTCCCATTCGAGACGAAGGTTGGATTTCATGGCGAAACACACGCTTTTCATTTCCACAGTTTTGATGACCAGCATCCTGGCGCTGACTGCCTGCAGCGACGCCGACAAGATCCCCGCCAAGACCGCCTCCGCCGCCCAGAGCAGCCCGCCCAAGCTGCAGGAAAAAGCGGATCTCAGCCCATTCGCCGGGTTCGCCAGTGCGCGCTTCGGCAGTGACGAGGCGGCGGTACGTGCAGCCTGGAAAGGTTCTCTGCGCGAGGGCGGAGGCACCTCTGACACCTGCCGCCAATTGGTCCAGGACCCACGGCCTGCAAAAGGCTTCGGTACCTCGTTCATGCTCGAGAACGGGCTGTTCGTGCGCTATGACATCGATACCCGCGAGCGCAAGGCGCCTCGTGGTCTGCAGGTTGGCAGCAGTGCCCAGCAGATTCGCGCCACCTTCCCCGGCCACTTCGAGGAGCAGCCGCACAAGTACGTGAAAGGTGCCAGCGACTTTATCGTCAAGCCGTTCATCGACAGTGAAGCCCGACTGGTTTTCGAGACCGACCCCAACGGTCTGGTAACCCGCTGGCGCATCGGCATGCCACCGGCCGTCTTCTACGTGGAAGGCTGCAGCTGAGCGACCCCAAGGGCGAGACACTGATCTCGCCTTCCTCCGCGTAGGAGCCCGCTTGCGGGCGATACGATGGTGGGTGCTCAGCGACATCGTCGCCATGGCTGACATTCGCCAGCAAGCTGGCTCCTACATGACTACGCGAATCCACCACGCCGTAGGAGCCCACTTGCGGGCGATGCGATGGTGAGTGCTCAGCGACATCGTCAGCATGGCCGCCATTCGCCAGCAAGCTGGCTCCTACATGACCGCGTCAATCCCCAGCCCCGTAGGAGCCCGCTTGCGGGCGATGCGATGGTGAGTGCTCAGCGACATCGTCGCCATGGCTGACATTCGCCAGCAACCTGGCGCCTACACGACTACGCGAATCCACTACGCCGTAGGAGCCCGCTTGCGGGCGATACGATGGTGAGTGCTCAGCGACATCGTCGCCATGGCTGACATTCGCCAGCAAGCTGAACTGGTCAAGTAATTCTGGACACCGTTTATGGTTTAGGCCGCCAGCTTCTCTGCAGCCACGGGTGATCGGTAGCCGTTATAACTGTGAGGCCTGATGGTGTTGTAGCGCGTGATGTAAATCTGCACATCCACCCGGGCCTCATGCTCTGTTTCATAACCTCCATCGGGCACCCATTCCGACTTCAGGCTGCCAAAGAAACGTTCCATTGGAGCATTGTCCCAACACTCGCCTTTGCGACTCATGCTCTGCTGAAGACCATGCCGGCTCAGCTCATCCCTGAATCGATGGCTGGTGTACTGGCAGCCTTGATCGGAGTGGAACAGCACATTTGTCGGGTGCCCCCGCAGTTCAATGGCCATTCGCAACGCCTCGCAGGCTAACGCCGCATCCGAAATCAACGAGAACGACCAGCCCACGACACGCCGGGCAAACAGGTCTAGAACCACCGCCATGTAAAGCCACCGTTTCCCAATCTTGATGTAGGTGACATCCCCACACCACACCGTGTCAGGAGTCTTTACATCGAACCGGCGCTTGAGGACATGCGGTGCCGTTAACGCCTCTACTCCTGAGGACTTGTACTTGTGCCGGCGACGTTGCCGACTGGCGATACCGGCTTCAAGCATCAGTCCACTCGCCTTGAAACGGCCCACCCGGTGGCCGTCGGCCTGCAGCAACTTGGCCAACGTGCGAGCACCAGCCGATCCTCTCGTGGCTCGGTGATGCCTGACCAGCTTGGCCTTGAGCTGCTCGCGCTCAGGGCAAGGTCGGCCTTTGCGTTGACGCCAGTTGTAAAAGCCGCTGCGACTGACGGCCAGTACACGGCAACATTCATTGATGTCGTACTGCTCGCCCAGCTTTTCGATTAACGCGAAGGTTCCTTGGCGTCCGCAAGCAGGAGAGCACTGGCCTTTTTTAGGATTTCGATGTCCCGGTCTTTTTGCTTGAGCAAGGCATGTAACCGCTGAATTTCTCGCTGATCAGAGGTTATCGCCTTGGCTCCAACCGGCGTGATGCCTTCACGCTCCTGGCGCAACTGACTGACCCAGCGGCGAAGTGCGGTGGGCCCGATATCCAGATTGGCGCAGACCTGGGGCACTGATTGCCCTTCGTCCAGCACCATGCTGGCCGCCTTGATCTTGAAATCGTTCGAGTAGGAGTTACGCATAACAAAACACCCCCTGTTGTGGACGCCATCATAGCGCCCGATTGAGGTGTCCAGATTTATTAAGCCAGTTCAAGCTGGCTCCTACACGCTTGCGTGAATCGCCCGCCCCGTAGGAGCCCGCTTGCGGGCGATGCGATGGTGGGGGCTCAGCAGAACCGATGAGCATGGCCGCCCCAGCACCTGCGCCAGCGCGACTCGCCTCAAACGCCCACCGTGCAGCACCTCAGGCTACGGCTTGTCGGGCATGCCATCCACTACGCCAGCGGTATTATCCAAAAGGCTCTTGGTGGCGGTCTGCAGGAAACCCTCGAGGCGCTTCTGCAGCAGCTCGTCGACCGGCCCTTCGATGCGCTCGGCTGTCGGTTTGGCGCCCAGGCTGTAGCGATACAGGCGCGGCTCGAAGCCCTTGGGCTGGACCAGCACTTTGTCGGAGGTGACGATGGCCACCGTCTGGTCGCCGCCCGATGGCTTGATCACGCCGATGCCTCCATCGCCTTCCGGCAGATTGAGCAGGTCACGCCCCCAGCACTGGTGACGCACTTCGCCACCCAGGCGCCCCATGATGGTCGGCACGATGTCGACCTGGGTGCCCACGGTATGGCTGACCTTGCCGAACTTCTCCTGAATGCCCGGCGCGATCAGCAGCAAGGGCACGTTGAAACGCTGCAGGTCCATCTCGGTAACCTGATCGAAGCCACCGAAGCCATGGTCACCCACGACCACGAACAGGGTTTCCTTGAAGTACGGCTCCTTGCGCGCCTTCTCGAAGAATTGCCCAAGGGCCCAATCCGAATAGCGCATCGCCGTACGGTGCATGTTCTCCTTGCCATCGATCAGCACCGGCTCCACCGGCAGATCCTTGGGCAAGGCGTAAGGCGTGTGGTTGGACAGGGTCTGCAGCAATGCATAGAACGGCTTGTAGCCGTAGTTGCTCTTCAGCTCCTGGGCGCCGCGGTCGAACATGTCCTGATCGGATACGCCCCAGGTCGGATCCATGAACACCGGGTCGACGAAATCCTCGCGGCCGATGAAGTCGGTCATGCCCTGGTTGCTGAAGAAGCCGGACTGGTTGTCCCACTGAAAATTGCCGTTATAGACATACAGGTTGTCGAAACCGCGGCCACCCAGCAGTTGCGGCAAACCGGAGAACTTGTGGGCGCCTTCCGGCGTACGCATCAGGTACTCGAAGCCCGGCAGATTGGGGAAGCAGGCCATGGTGGCGAACATGCCCTGATGGGTATGGGTGCCATTGGAGAAGAAGCGGTCGAACAGCAGCCCCTCCTTGCTCAGCTTGTCGAAATAAGGGGTGATGTTGCCTGGCGCGCCGAGCGCACCGACGGAATGGCCGGCGAAACTCTCCATCAGGATGACCACCACGTTGCGGATCGGCAGCGTGCCATCGGCTGGCGGCGTGTAGACGCGGCGCATGGCGGCGCTATCGGCGTCGACCAGCTTGTCGTCCGGGGTCAGCAACATGTCGCGGGTGATCTGCCGGGCCTGGTCGTCTTCCATGGTCGGCTGCCAGGTGTTGTCGCGGTGCGGGCCGAAGGTAGCCTGAGCAGCGGTGAACAGAGTCAGGGTGCCGTTCAACCCCAACTGGTTGGCGAACATCGATTCGGTGGTATAGGCATCGCCCCAACGCAGCGGCGGGCCCTGGCGCAGGTGGCCACGGGCGGCGATCACCGCGATCAGCAGGCACAGGAAGAACACCGAAGCGCGCCAGTACCAGGCAACCTTGGGCCGTACACCGGCAGCGCCACTGCGCGTCCTGGTGCGGCTGGCGCGGTCGAACAGCGTGAACATCCACCACAGCAGGCCGGTGATGACGAACCAGGCGATCAGGTAGCGGGCAACCGGGAAACCGTTCCACAGCATGCTCATCACGGTAGCCTGATCTTCCTGCAGGTACTGGAACACCAGGCTGTTCAGGCGCTGGTGAAACTCCTTGTAGAAGTCCAGTTCGGCCAGGCCGAGAAACAGCGTGAGGCTGGAGAAGATCGTCAGCCAGACGCGCTGCCACACACGCGCAAGCATGGCGCGGGTGCTCAGCAAGGCGATCAGCAGCGGCGCGCAGGCATAGACCACCACGCGCAGGTCGAACCGCAAACCGTTGTAAAACGCCTCGGCGAACACCGCAGGCGGCGTATCGCCGATCAACTCACGGTTGTAGACCAGCAACGCGGCGCGCAATCCGGTGTACATCACCAGCAGCGCCAGGGCGCTGAACAGGGTGAAGAGCAACTGGCTGCGTAACGGCTGAAAGGAATGCGAGGCGCTGGGAGGGGTGCCCTGAACTGCTGTAGGGGTCATGTTCGATCATCCACAAAAGACTTATTCCGCCCAGCTCGCCGCGAATAACGGCAACTGGTGCCGCGCGAGTGTGTTCGTGTGGATGTGAAAATTTTGTCGATAAGGATTCTCAGCGTCGCGCAGTGGCTCCACTGAAGTCTGGCCACACCGGGCGCGCTGTTTGAAAGTCATTTGCACACTGACAAGATATCGCCCCCGGGGTTATCTTCAGCGCCATGACACAGAGCCGAACCATCAGCCTTCCGTACCTCACGCCATGGAACTGGCAGCAGTTCCATGAGCACTTCAAGCTACGGGCGATCCCCGGACAAGAGCTTCTGGGCGATCGCGACTACTGCCGCAGTTTTCGCCTGGCCGACGTTACCGGCTGGTTCCGCGTCAGCGCCCTGCCCGACCAGAACGCGCTCGAGCTGGCTTACAGCACCTCGGCCGAAGCCTGCCTGCCGCAGCTGGCCCAACGGGTACGCCGCATGTTCGATCTGGATGCCGACCCGGCCATCATCGCCGCCCACTTCGCGGCCGACCGGCACCTCGCACCGATGCTCGCTCGCAACCCGGGCCTGCGCCTGCCCACTGCGTTCGATACCTTCGAACAGGCCGTGCGGGCCATCGTCGGCCAGCAGGTCACGGTCAAGGCGGCTGTGACCATCACCGGGCGCCTGGTCAGCCGACTTGGCGAGTCGCTGGCAGACGCCCCCACCGGCATCGACCGCCTGTTCCCGACACCCGCGGCCATCGCTGCAGCAAACCTCGACGCCATCGGCATGCCCGGCAAACGCGTACAGACCCTGCAGCATTTCGCCGCCCAGGTCGCCAGCGGCGCGTTGCATCTGGATATCAGCCAGGGCGCGAGCGAGCTGATCGCGCGGCTGTGCGCCCTGCCCGGCATCGGCCCCTGGACCGCCGAATACATCGCCCTGCGCGCATTCGGCGACGCGGACGCCTTTCCCGCCAGTGACCTGGGCCTGCTGAAGGCGCCAATCTGGGGAGCGGGAGGCATCAGCGCTCGACAGCTGCAGGCCCATGCAGAGGCCTGGCGCCCCTGGAGGGCCTATGCGGCAGCCCACCTCTGGCAAGACTATTCAGGAGGCTGAAGATGTTCTACCGCTATCAGGACAGCCCCATTGGGCGCCTGTTCATGGTTGGTGACGACGCCGGCCTGCAGCAATTGCTCATGGACGTGGAGCGCACGCCCTGGCGCATCGGCGATGACTGGCGCGCGGCAGGCTCGCAACTGGATGACGTCAGCCGCCAACTCGACGAATACTTCAGCGGCCGTCGCCAGCGCTTCGGCCTACGGCTCAACCCCCAGGGCACAGCGTTTCAGCAGTCGGTGTGGCGCGCCTTGCAGGACATCCCCTTCGGTCGCATCGACAGCTACAGCGCACTGGCCCAACGCATCGACAGACCCAAGGCTGTACGTGCCGTCGGGGCCGCCAATGGCGCCAACCCGATCTGCATCATCATCCCCTGCCATCGCGTCATAGGCCGCGATGGCAGCCTGACCGGCTTTGCTGGCGGCCTGCCACGCAAGCAATTGCTGCTGGAACTGGAAGGCGCGGTGCCACGGCCACAGGCCTCGCTGTTCGACTAGGCCTGCTCAGTCTTCCAGGCGCGGAAAAGAGGCAGCGATCGGATCACCGCTGGGCCTGCCCGCAACATCGCTGCCGGACGAAAGGCGCAGCAACGCGCAATGGGGAAACTCGCCCAGATCGAACCAGTGAGGCGTACCGGCAGGTACCGAGACCAGCGTATTGCGCTCACCCAACAGCGCATACACATAGTCGTCGACATGCAGATTCAGCAGCCCCTGCCCGGCCAGGAACAGGTAAAGCTGCGCGCCGCCGGAGATGATTTCCTGCGGCGGCTCGGCGGGCTTTTCGCCCTCCTTCGGCCAGCGGCGCTGGTCGACACTGATGACCTCCACGTGGCCGAGATCGTGATCACGTTTGAGTTGCTCCAGCGATCCGGCAAGCGCGGCGAGGATAGCGTCCGGCGCGGCCCCGGCCTGCAGTTTGGCGTCAACATCGACAACGCTGTAATCGATACCGGCCGCTGCCAGCGTGCTGGCGATATCCTCAGCATGGCCCAGTATCTTGTTGGGAATATGGGGGCTGGACTGATGGTGGACGCTCAGGCGGCTCATGGAGAAAATCCTTCAGTAAGTGCTCGCCACCCTGCGGGCAGCTTGATTTGACCAGCGATCAGGGACGCGCCGGATCGGTCGTGCGTCTGACCATGATAACGGCTGCGGCCAGTGCGGCCAGCCCCGCCAGGGCGAATGTCCACTGCGGGCCCAGGCCATTCCAGCTGTAACCGGCATACAGGGCGCCCAAGGCGCCGCCAATGCCAGCCAGCGAGGCGTACAGCGCCTGGCCCTGGCCTTGCTGGCGCGCGCCGAAACTGCGCTGCACGAAAGCGATGGACGCCGCGTGGAAGCTGCCGAAGGTGGCGGCGTGCAGCACCTGCGCGAACAGCAGCACCAGCAGGTGATCGGCGAAAAAGCCCATCAATACCCAGCGCAGCGCGGCGATGGCGAAGCTGGCGACCAGCACCTGACGCAGGCTGAAATGCCGGAGCAGTCGCGCCATGGCCATGAACACCAGCACCTCGGCGACCACCCCCAGCGCCCAGAGCATTCCGATCAGCCCGCGGCTGTAGCCGAGCTGCTCCAGGTGGATGCTGAGGAAGGTGTAGTACGGCCCGTGGGACAGCTGCATCAGCGCCACGCACAGATAGAAGGCCAGCACACCGGGCTGCCTGAGTTGCTGCAGGAAGCCGCCGCGGCTCGTCGATTGCGATGACACCAGTGGCTGGGCGTCTGGCACCCAGAAGCTGCTCAGGGCGATGCCGGTGATGATCAGCAGCAGCGCCCAGGGATAGACGTCCAGGCTGAACCAGTCGAAGGCCTTGCCCAACCCCACCACGCTGAGGATGAAACCGATCGAGCCCCACAGACGGATCTGCGCATAACGGGCCGACTGCTCGCGCAGATGGGCCAGGGTGATGACCTCGAACTGCGGCAGCACCGCATGCCAGAAGAACGCATGCAAGGCCATCACCATGGCCAGCCAGGCGTAACTCTGGCTGACGAAGATCAGGCTCAGGCTGAGCAGCGTACACAGCGCACCAAGACGCACGATCAACAAGCGCCTGCCACTGTAATCGCCCAGCCAGCCCCACAGGTTCGGCGCGATACAACGCATCAGCATGGGGATGGCCACCAACTCGCCGATACGCGCTGGCGAGAAGCCCAGATGGGCGAAATACAGCCCAAGGAACGGCGCCGTGGCGCCCAGCAGCGCGAAGTAGAACAGGTAGAAGCCGGACAGGCGCCAGTATGGGACTGCCGGAGTCAATCCCGAACACCCTTGCTATCGAAGAATTGCCGAATCAGTGCATTGCCTGCACCCGGTTCCCGCAGCGTGACCACCGTACCGTTGTCATCCACGGTGAAATGCCCCTTGAAGGCCTCCGGCATCGCTTCGTACTGCCGGTTGACCTGCTCGAGGGTATCGCGCAAGCAGGCGTAGCCATAACGCTCGACCAGATACGGCAACGCGTTGCGTCCCCTGAGTAGTTCGTACTCCTGATAGTTGTAGGGCGTGGACTGCTGTCTTTTAGTCAAGGTCTGGCGAAAGCCTTCGAGCAATCGCTGCAACTGGCCCTCTTCGGAGCGGCGCGCCAGGCCACGAAGGGCATAGACCTTCATGTCCAGGTAGCGCTCCTTTCGATAGGCCAGGGCGAAAAAGTCATCGAGCGCCGGAAAATCGAAGTCATATAACAGCCTGAGTATCTGCTTGCGCACATCGAGCTGTTTGCTGCTGGTGTAAAGCGCAACGAGGTACCCAGCGCCCTGCTCGCCGATATGGGCTGGCTCCAGCGCGAACAGCGCATCACGAACCGCCGAGATGCGCTTGCCGGTAACGCTGCGTAGCACCTCGGGAAATTCGTTCATGCCGCCCTCGCCGGCAGGATGCCAGGACGCTCGCTCACAGCTGCGGCAGCACCGGCGTATTCACCCGCACATCGGCGTTTTGGCCGCGATGGCGCAGCAGGTGATCCATCAGCACGATGGCCATCATCGCTTCGGCGATCGGCGTGGCGCGGATGCCGACGCACGGATCGTGACGGCCCTTGGTGATCACGTCCGCCGGGTTGCCGTCGATGTCGATGGAGCGCCCCGGTGTGGTGATGCTGGACGTCGGCTTGAGGGCCAGGTGAGCGACGATCGGCTGGCCGCTGGAAATGCCACCGAGGATGCCGCCGGCGTTGTTGGACAGGAAGCCCTCGGGGGTCAGCTCGTCGCGGTGCTCGGTACCGCGCTGCGCCACCGAGGCGAACCCGGCGCCGATCTCTACGCCCTTGACCGCGTTGATGCTCATCAGCGCATGGGCCAGTTCGGCGTCCAGACGGTCGAAGATCGGCTCGCCCAGACCTGGCATCACGCCCTCCGCGACTACGGTGATCTTCGCGCCGACCGAATCCTGGTCGCGGCGCAGCTGATCCATGTAGGCCTCGAGCTCCGGCACCTTGTCCGGGTCGGGGCTGAAGAAGGCGTTTTCCTCGACCGAGTCCCAGCTCTTGAACGGAATTTCGATGGGCCCCAGCTGGCTCATGTAGCCACGAATGACGATGCCCTGGCTCGCCAGGTACTTCTTGGCGATGGCACCGGCAGCCACGCGCATCGCGGTTTCCCGGGCCGAGCTGCGGCCGCCACCGCGGTAGTCGCGAACGCCGTACTTGTGGTGGTAGGTGTAGTCGGCATGGGCCGGGCGAAACAGATCCTTGATGGCCGAGTAGTCCTTGGACTTCTGGTCGGTGTTGCGGATCAGCAGGCCGATGGAGCATCCCGTGGTCTTGCCTTCGAATACACCGGAGAGGATTTCCACCTCGTCGGCTTCCTGGCGCTGGGTCGTGTGGCGGCTGGTGCCCGGCTTGCGGCGGTCGAGGTCGCGCTGCAGGTCATCCAGGGAAATGTCCAGCCCAGGCGGGCAGCCGTCGACGATGGCGACCAGCGCAGGGCCGTGGCTCTCGCCTGCCGTGGTGACGGTGAACAGCTTGCCGAAGGTATTGCCGGACATTGCGCGAGGCTCCACATCAGTTCGATCAGCAGCCTGCGGCGAAAAGGCAGGCCCAAGAGGAAAGCCGCTGAGTATACTCCGTCGCAACTGCGGAGATCACCCGCGAGCGAACCTTTGGCCATTTGCCAGCGTCCAACAGATCCCAACACAGACACGTTCCCATCATGCTGCGAGCCCTGCTTTTGACCCTCTCCCTCTTCACCGGCCTGGTTCAGGCTGCCCCCATCCTGCGTGAACAGGTCAGCCTGGATACCGGCCAGGGCGTGCTGCATGGCTCGCTGGTGCTGCCACA
This sequence comes from Pseudomonas flavescens, assembly GCF_013408425.1. Lineage (NCBI taxonomy): Bacteria > Pseudomonadati > Pseudomonadota > Gammaproteobacteria > Pseudomonadales > Pseudomonadaceae > Phytopseudomonas > Phytopseudomonas flavescens. The sequence continues at coordinate 2,061,578 of NZ_JACBYV010000001.1, forward strand.
ACGCACCGAGGCCGTACCGGTGGTGCTACTGGTGGCCGGCTCGGGACCGACCGACCGTAATGGCAACAACCCTGGCGGCGGGCATAACGATGCGCATCGCAAACTGGCCCAGGCGCTGGCTCAACAAGGCATCGCCAGCGTGCGTTACGACAAGCGCGGCATCGCCGCCAGCTTTGCCGCGACTCCGCACGAACGCGACCTGAGCGTGGAGCGCTACGTTGCCGACGTGGTTGCCTGGAGCCACAAACTGCATGAAGACAAGCGCTTCAGCCAGGTGATTCTGGTCGGTCACAGCGAAGGCGCGCTGATCGCCAGCCTGGCAGCCCCCGAATCCGCTGCCGATGCCCTGGTGTCCATCGCTGGCAGCGCGCGCCCCATCGATCAGCTGCTTCAGGAGCAACTGCGCGACCGCCTGCCGCCGCGCCTGCGCGCCGAGAGCGATGCCTTGCTGGTCGCCCTGCGCGAGGGTCGCCAGGTTCCCGAGGTGTCGGACGAACTGACCGTGCTGTACCGCACCAGCGTACAGCCCTACCTGATTTCGCTGTTCCGGCAGGATCCGGCTGCCGCCTTTGCCAAGGTGCGCGTTCCGGCACTGATCATCCAGGGGGATCACGACATTCAGGTCCGCGTGCAGGATGCCGAAGCGCTGCATGCCGCCAACCCGGACGCGCAATTGCAGATCATTACCGGCATGAATCATGTGCTGCGCATCGTGCCGATGGATTTCGACGCGCAACTGGCGTCCTACGACAACCCCGACCTGCCACTGGCCCGCGCCCTGACCACCCGTATCGTCCATTTCATTCAGGCATTGCCGCCTGCAGAAACCAGCGTCGCTGCCGATACTCATTAAGCCGACGCTCAACTTCGCGGCGGCTTTTCGAGGAATGCCCCCATGACCGACAGCGAAACGCCAGCCGTCGCCGCACCTGAAGACGAACAGGTCGAGTCGTCGCATCCGTGGGCCAAGCTCGGTCCCGAGCACTTTCGCCTGCTGCGCCTGGCGCCTCTGCCCATCGACCGCCACACCGGAGCGCGGCCGCTGCGTTTCGTCCAGCTTGGCCGCGTCGAGCGGCACAGCAAGGAACAGAGCCTGCTGCGCCTTACCCTGCAATTGCCGGGGCAGAAGGTGCGCAAGGAACAGAACGTACTGGAGCTGTGGCTCGACCACCGCGCCAAGGAAGCCCGTTTCGGCCCCGACAGCGGCCTGAGCCTGGAGCCGCAGAATCGCGGCCTTGGCCGCTTTCTGCTGGCCCAGGCAGCCGCCTGGGCCAAACAGCACTGTGCTCATTACACCCTCGAGAGCGGCCCGCTGCCGAGCCGCGACGCGATGAGCGAAGAGGCCCGTGCGCGCCGTGACCATTGCCTGAAGGCCCAGGGTTTCGCCGTCGACTACCAGGACGGTCAGCTCAAGGCGAATTACAGCGCATCGCGCCTCAGCGCCCTGCACAGCGACTGGAATGGTGAAAAGGTCAGGTTCATCGAACAGCTGGACGCCGCGCAGATGCTGCAGCAGGCGGATCAGAATCTGCACGAGCAGGATGTGCAGCTGCGCAAGCAGCATGAGCGCCTGGAGCAACTCAAACGCGAGGACGGCGGCCTGCGTTTCACCATCGCCTGCCTGGTAGCCTTCGCCCTGTTCCAGGCAGGCCTGCTCATCTGGATCGCGACTCACTGAAAGCGCCGCCTGCCAGTAATGGAAGGCCACAAAAAAGGCCGTTACCCCGAAGGGTAACGGCCTTTCTTATTTCAGCTGAACGTAATGATCAGACCCGGAAGTGGCTGACCATCTGCTGCAGCTGACTACCCAGGCGAGCCAGCTCGACACTGGACGCAGCGGTTTCCTCACTGGCGGCGGCGGTCTGCTCGGAGATATCGCGCACGTTGATCACACTGCGGCTGATTTCCTCGGCCACCGCACTCTGCTGCTCGGCAGCGGCGGCGATCTGCTGGTTCATCGACTGGATATTGGACACCGTGCGGGTGATGCTTTCCAGCGAACCACCGGCCTTGCGCGTCAGCTCCACGGTGCTGTCGGTCAGGTCGCGGCTGCTCTGCATGATGCTGGCCACCTGCTGGGTGCCCTGCTGCAGCCCGGCAACCAGGCCCTCGATCTCTTCGGTGGACTTCTGGGTACGTTGTGCCAGGCCACGCACCTCATCGGCGACCACCGCGAAACCGCGGCCGGCTTCGCCAGCACGAGCGGCTTCGATGGCGGCGTTGAGCGCCAGCAGGTTGGTCTGCTCGGCCACTGCCTTGATCACGTCCATCACACTGCCGATCTTGTTGCTTTCCTTCTGCAGATGGCTCATCGCCTCGGTGGAACGGGTCACTTCGGCAGCCAGGCGCTCGATCTGGGCGATGGCTTCGGCCACCACGCGGTCGCCCTGGGTGGCTTCACGGTCGGCATCCGAAGCGGCACGGGATGCGTCGGCGGCATTGCGCGCGACTTCCTGAACGGTGGCGGACATCTCGTGCATCGCGGTAGCGACCTGGTCGGTCTCGACCTTCTGGCTATTGACCCCGGCGCTGGTCTGCTCGGTGACTGCCGACAACTCCTCGGCAGCGCTGGCGATCTGGGTGACGCCGTCACGAATGCCACCAATCAGGTCACGCAAGGTGGTGCCCATGCGCTGGATGCCCTGCTGCAACACGCCGATTTCGTCACGGCGGGTCACGTGCAGGGTCTGACTCAGGTCGCCACCGGCGATACGCTCGACCGCAACCAGGGTTTCCTGCAGCGGACGGGTGATCTGCCGGGTGATCAGCCAGGCGGCGAGAATACCGACCAACAACGCCAGCACGGTCGTGCTCAATTGCAGAGTGCGCGCAGACGCAGTCTCGCTGTCGCGGCGTTCCAGCTGGATCGCGGTAAGCTCCTTGCTGATCCTGACGATTTCGTAGCCTTCCTCGGTCAGTTCCTTACGTGCCACGGCGATGGTCTCGGTCGCGGCCTTGAACGCCATGACCGCCGTACGGTAATTGCCCAGCGCGGTGTCGACCAGGCTGACACGCTGAGGGTGCTCGGCAGAGAACGCCTGACGAAACTGATCGAGATCCTTGATGGTGGTCTCGATCTGGGTGATGGCCGCGCGCTCTGCGTCGGCGTTGGGCGTGCCGGTGTAACCACGTACCTGATAACGCACCAGTTGCCAGTCTTCCTTGGCCTTGGTGATCGCCTGGAATTGTGCGTTGCGGCTTTCATCGTAGGGTGGCAGGTTCAAGACTGCGGTGTTGATTTCGTCGATCGCCTGGCCGGCCGTCACCGCGTTGCGGGTCATTTCCTGGCGCGCGTCATTGCTCGCCCGGTAGCCACTGCGCATCTTGTTCAGCGACAGTTGGTAGGCGTCGATCTGGGCACCCTGCGCTTGCAGCAGGCGGACGTTGTCCGGGCTCTTGAAGCTCGAGAGTACCTGGCCATGCTGGGCCTTGAAGCCATCGAGGGATTTCTGCACGGTTTCGGCGACCGTTTCGTCCCCGTTGGCCAGCATGTATTGCAGGCGGGTTACACGCAGCTCGGTCAGCGTGTCGTTGAGACGGGCAATATCCGAAGTCCAGTTGCTGCGCTGGATCAAGCTGCCGAGACTGGTCCATCCAGCAAGAGCAAGTACGCAGGTAAGGGCAAGCACGAGGCCAAAGCCCAAGGCAAGTTTCAAGGTAACGCTGATGTTCGCGAACCAGCTGTTCATAGTGTTCTCCGACCTTTTTTAAGGGGTTAAGCAGCTGGAGTTTTATTCTTGGACCAGTCTGAAATTTAAAGCGGCACGCATTCTATCGGCGGCGAAATAAATAACTAGAGCGGCAGAATGCAGATAGCCACTTCAACAGGATAGAAACCCAGCCTCACGCTAGGTTATTGGCCTATAAAGTGATGCTTATCAGATAGATAGGTCGGTTATTTGCTGGTTAGTCAGTTTTTTATCCGTGACATCAGGCCGCAGATCACTCCTGATTCAGGCTCCATAACGCGCCATCGAGCGCACCGTAAATAGCCCGCCCTGGCGCTGCATCGACAGCCATCCCGCCGGTGAACTCACCGAAAGCTGGTAACAGGGTGGTGCTGTGCTCGATGCAGAAGCACGGCATGCGCACGCGGTCACGCCCCCGGCCGCGCAGCACGAATACCGGGTGCAGGTGCCCGGCCAGCACATGCAGACCAGGGCAATCCAGAGGTTCGTGGCACAGCGCGAACGGCCCCATGCGCCAGGGTTCGCTGACCACCTCGATGGCCAGCTCGGCCGGTGGATCACCGGCGCTGCGGTCATGGTTGCCGCGTATCAGAACGATCTGCAGCTCGGTATGCCGCTTGCGCCACGCCTGCAGGGCCGCCAGGGTAGTGCCGATTCGCGCCGGGCGCGCATGCAGCAGGTCCCCCAGAAACACCAGACGGCGAACCGGGTAGCTCGCCAGTAGCTCATCGAGCCGCTGCAGGTTGCGAGCCGTGGTGCCGTGGGGAACCGGCTGCCCCAGGGTGCGGTAGGTGGCGGCTTTGCCAAGATGCGCGTCGGCGATCAGCAGGGTCTGCTCGGAAGGCCAGTAAATGGCCCTGTCGGCCAGCAACCAGAGGGTTTCACCGGCGACCTGCACGGCCAGGTGCGGCGCCCCACTCATGCCCCGCTACCCTTGGCCTTGCGGCGTGGGCGGCCGTCCTTGCGCTTGCGTTCGCCACGGCGCAAGGCGGGTTCGACCTCGATCAGCGGCTTGCCGGCCACCTGCCCGCCCGGCCCCGCAGCACGCTCGAGTTCGCCGAGCATGCGGGCGATGCGGTCGGCGAGCTTCTCCGAACTGAGGCGCTCGCGAAAGCGCTCGACCATCAGCGGAAAGGCCAGCGGCGTGGCACGCCGCAGCTCATGCAGATGCAGACGCGCCGCGCGCATATCAGCCAGGGTGTGCTGCAACTGCCTGACATCCAGCTCCTGGCTGAGCACTTCGTCATGAGCCTGGGTCAGCAGCAGATTATCCGGGTCGTACTGGCGAAACACGTCGAAGAACAGCCCGCTGGAGGCCTGCACCTGGCGCAGGCTCTTGCCTGCGCCAGGGTAGCCACCGAACACCAGGCCGGCGATACGGGCGATCTCGCGAAAACGCCGTTGGGCAAGCTCGCTGGCGTTGAGGCTGGCGAGCACGTCGTGCAGCAGGTCGTGATCGTCGAACAGGTCACCGCCGAGCAGCCCCGCCCAGTCCACTTCGCTGGCACACAATAGCTCCAGGCCATAGTCGTTGACGGCAATCGAGAAACTCAAGGGCTGCCGCTGCCCCAGGCGCCAAGCCAGCAGACTGGCCAGCCCCAGGTGCACGTTGCGCCCGGCGAAGGGATACAGGAACAGGTGCCAGCCTTCACGCGAGTGCAGGGTTTCAGCCAGCAACGTTCCTGGTGCCGGTAACGCGGACCAGTGCGCCTGCACCTCCAGCAGCGGTCGCAGCATGCGCATTTCCGGGCCATCGAAGTGACCCTGCGCTGCCTCGCCAAAACGCGCCACCACGGCTTCGGCCAACGCACTGGAGAGCGGCATGCGCCCGCCATTCCAGCGCGGCACGCTGGCCTTGCTGGAATTGCTGCGCCGCACGTAGGCCGTCATGTTCTCCACCCGGACCAGTTCGAGCGGTCGCCCACCGAACAGAAACACATCGCCCGGGTGCAGGCGGGCAATGAAGCCTTCCTCGACGCTGCCGAGCGAGCCACCGCCGCCGCCTTTGCTCCACCATTTCACGCTGACGCTGGCGTCGCTGACGATGGTGCCCACGCTCATCCGGTGGCGGCGCGCGAGACGCTGGCTGGGCACGCGCCAGATGCCCTCTTCGTCCGGCTCCACGCGCTGATAATCGGGATAGGCGCTGAGCGACTCCCCGCCCTGTCGCACGAACGCCAGGGCCCAGCGCCACTGGGCATCGCCCAGATCGCGGTACGCCCAGGTGCTGCGTATCTCCGGCAGCAGCTCTTCAGGCCTGAAGCCGCCGCCCAGAGCCATACTGACCAGATGCTGAACCAGTACATCCAGCGGCTGATGAGGCGATTCGCGGGCCTCGATGCGCCCGGCCGCAACAGCGTCCTGCACGGCGATGGCCTCGATCAGTTCGAGGCCGTGAGTGGGCACCAGGGTGATGCGCGAGGTACGCCCCGGCGCATGACCGGAACGCCCGGCGCGTTGCAGCAGGCGGGCGACACCCTTGGCCGAGCCGATCTGCAGAACCCGCTCCACAGGCAGGAAGTCGACCCCCAGATCCAGGCTGGAGGTACAAACCACGGCTTTCAGCTTGCCCTGCTTGAGCCCTGCCTCGACCCAGTCACGGACTTCGCGGGCCAGCGAGCCGTGGTGCAGGGCGATCAATCCGGCCCAATCCGGGCGCGCGTCGAGCAATGCCTGATACCAGAGTTCGGACTGCGAGCGGGTATTGGTGAACACCAGGGTCACGCTGCTGCCTTCCAACTCCTCGACCACCTGCGGCAACAGCCGCAACCCCAGATGGCCGGCCCAGGGAAAACGTTCCATCGCCGCTGGCAGCAGCGTATCGATCTGCGGTCTGGCGCCCTGCTCACCGCGAACCAGCCGACCACCACCGTCAGGCAGCAGCACCTCCATGGCATGGGGCTGGTTGCCGAGGGTGGCCGACAACCCCCAGACGACAAGTTGCGGGTTCCACTGGCGCAGCCGCGCCAGCGCCAATTGCAACTGCACACCGCGCTTGTTGCCGAGCAACTCATGCCACTCATCCACCACCAGCATGCCGACATGGGCGAACTGCGCCTTCGCGTCAGCACCGGTGAGCAACAGCGTCAGGCTCTCGGGCGTGGTCACCAGCGCGGTCGGCAGGCGGCGTGCCTGACGCTGCCGTTCGGCGCTGCCGGTATCGCCGGTGCGCATGCCCAGCGTCCAGGGTATTTCCAGGCCATCGAGCGGCGCCTGCAGGGCACGCTGCGTATCAGCGGCCAAGGCACGCATGGGCGTGATCCATAACACCGTGAGTGGCGCAGCCGGTGGCGCGCGTTTGCCGCTCAGCGCTTTCTTCGGCACGCTCTTGCCCGCGAAGCGATTGAGCGCGGCCAGCCAGACGGCGTAGGTCTTGCCGGCACCGGTCGATGCATGCAGCAGGCCGCTATGCCCTTCGGCAACCGCCTGCCACACCTCTTTCTGAAAATAGAACGCTTTCCAGCCATTGCGACGCAGCCAGGTGCCGGCCAGACTCATGGCAGCAATTCCTGCAGCAGCGCCAGGGTATCGGCCTCCTCCACGGTCTTGTCATGGCGCCAGCGCAACATGCGCGGAAAACGCACGGCGATGCCGCTCTTGTGACGGGGGGAGCGAGCGATGCCTTCGAAACCCAGTTCGAACACCAGGCTTGGCGTGACACTGCGCACCGGGCCGAACTTCTCCACGGTGGTCTTGCGCACGATGGCGTCGACCTTGCGCATTTCCTCGTCGGTCAACCCGGAGTAGGCCTTGGCGAACGGCACCAGCCGGCGTTCGGGATCACCCGGCGCGCCGTCCCACACGGCGAAGGTGTAGTCGCTGTACAGGCTGGCTCGCCGACCATGACCCCGCTGGGCGTAGATCAGCACTGCATCGACGCTCAGGGGATCGATCTTCCACTTCCACCAGACACCAACGTCCTTGCTGCGCCCTACGCCGTAAGCGGACTCACGCGCCTTGAGCATCATGCCTTCCACGCCCAGCGCCCGCGACGCCTCGCGCTGTTCGGCCAGGGCCTGCCAGCTCTCGCCGTGCAGCAGTGGCGAGGGCATCAGCCGCGGGCTGGCGCAGCGGGCGACCACCTGCTCCAGCTGCGCCCGTCGCGCGTGTTGCGGCCGGCTGCGCCAGTCATCGCCTTGCCACTCCAGCAGGTCGTAGGCCAGCACGGCGACCGGCACCTCTTCGAGCAGCTTGCGGCTCAGGGTCTTGCGGCCGATGCGTTGCTGCAACAGCGCGAAAGGCTGAATGCCGTATTGTTCGAGCTGTTCCTCGACCTGGTCGTTGAGCCGCTCGGCGGATTGCCCGGCAGCCTGGGCCATCAACTCGCCCTGCCGAGCGGTGGCCTCAGGGGCGTGGCGCCAGACCACCAGTTCGCCATCGACGACAGTGCCATCCGGCAGTGATGCGGCAAGCTCCTGAAGTTCGGGGAAGCGCTCGCTGATCAGCTCTTCCCCCCGTGACCAGACCCATAACTGGCCGTCACGCTTGACCAGTTGCGCGCGAATGCCGTCCCACTTCCACTCGATCAGCCAGTCAGCGGGCGAACCCAGGCTGGCGTCGAATTCCTGCAGTGGCCGCTGCAACGGATGGGCGAGAAAGAACGGATACGGCTGGCCACCACGCTGAGCGTGCTCGTCATCCGATTCGGCAGCGATCAGCCGTTGGTAAGAGGCGGCCGTGGGCCGGTGCGACAAGTCGGTATAGCCGACCAGACGCTGAGCGACGCGCTTGGCATCGACATCGGCAATGGCAGCCAGTGCGCGGGTGACCAGAAGCTTGGAGACACCGACACGAAAGGCGCCGGTGATGAGCTTGATACTGACCATCAGCGATGGCGCATCGAGCTGCGCCCACAATGCGTCGAGGCGCATCGCCAATTCGTCCGCAGGCAGTCCGCGCAGCGGCAGCAGTTTTTCTTCCACCCAGACGGCCAGCCCGTCCCGGGAGGTCGAGGTCGCTTCAGGCAGCAACAGCGCGATGGTTTCCGCCAGATCACCGACCGCCGAATAGCTTTCCTCGAATAGCCATGCCGACAGTCCGGCCCGCTGCATGGCCAGTTCCCGCAACTGCCGTGATGGCACCAGTTGCCGTGGCCTGCCACCGGCAAGAAAGTACACAGCCCAGGCGGCGTCCGCAGGTTCGGCGTCGCGCAGGTAGTCCTGCAGCGCCGCCAGTTTGGCGTTGCTCGAGGTGGTGGCGTCGAGGCGCGCATAAAGCTGCGCAAAGGCGATCATGTGGAGGGCTCCGCAGCCGCGTCGTCTTCCTCGCCGTATTCGGTATCGAATGCCTGGGCATCCAGGCCCTGCTCACGCAAGTGCCGAACCAGGATGTTCACCGAACCATGGGTGACCATGACCCGCTCGGCACCGGTCTGCTCGATGGCCCACAGCAGGCCAGGCCAGTCGGCATGATCGGAGAGCACGAAACCACGATCGACACCGCGCCGCCGACGGGTGCCACGCAACAGCATCCAGCCGCTGGCGAACGCATCGCTGTAGTCACCGAAGCGCCGTATCCAGGTGCTGCCGCCCGCCGACGGTGGCGCCAGGATCAGTGCCTGGCGCAGCAGCGGATCACCCTTGGGGACCTCACCGGCGTAGCGCGTTTGCGGCAGATGGACGCCGGCCTCGCGATAGACCTGATGCAAGGGCTCCATGGAACCATGGCCAAGGATCGGCCCGATGCTCGCGTCGATACCGTGCAGGATGCGCTGGGCCTTGCCGAAGGCATAGCAGAACAGCACGCTGGCTCGGCCAGCTTCTCGATTCTGCCGCCACCACTCATTGATACCGGCGAATATCTGCGCCTGAGGCTGCCAGCGGTAGATCGGCAGGCCGAAGGTGGATTCGGTGATGAAGGTGTGACAGCGCACCGGCTCGAAGGGGTCGCAGGTGCCATCCGGTTCGACCTTGTAGTCGCCAGAGGCTACCCAGACTTCACCACGGTACTCGAGACGTACCTGGGCTGAACCCAGCACATGGCCGGCAGGATGAAAGCTGAGGGTAACGCCATGGTGGTCGATAGTCTCGCCATAGGCCAGGGTCTGCAGATTGATATCGCGACCCAGACGGGTACGCAGAATCCCCTCACCCGGGGCGGCCGCCAGATAATGGGCGCTGCCTCCGCGGGCATGGTCGCCGTGCCCGTGGGTGATGACGGCGCGCTCTACCGGGCGCCAGGGGTCGATGTAGAAATCTCCGGGAGGACAATACAGGCCTTCGGGCCGTGCAATCACCAGATCCAAGCAGGCGACCTCCGGAAAATGAAAAGACGGGAATGAAACGGAGTGGGCAACTGCGAGTGGCCAGAGCCATCAGCGGCTGACGCCGCCGACGGCGATGCCTGCGTCAGTGACGCAGGCGCTGGCTCATATGTAGCCGAGTAGCAGCAGCACCAGCACGATCACCAGCACCAGCCCAAGCCCACCCGTGGGACCGTAGCCCCAGCTGCGGCTGTGCGGCCATGCCGGGATGGCACCAATCAGCATCAGGATCAGAATGATCAGCAGTATGGTTCCCAAGCCCATGGCTATCTCCTTGCGTATCTGTCGGCGAGCCACTCGAAGTGGGTCGCCTGGCATCAGAAGCCTGTGCAGGCATCCGTTCGGATGCAGGGCATGGCGCTGCGGCGAAGCCAGCGTCTGGCAGAGCGCTCGTCGCAGCGCCATGCCCTACACCTTTTACGACTTGGCAAGGAAACGGAAAGTGCAAACTTTAAATCGGCAGTGCCGAGACAGGCCGTGAGCTGACGCTCTACGCAAACCGCGAACTCAGGTCGCACCGAGTGGCCAATGCCGTAGGAGCCCGCTTGCGGGCGAATCACCGGTTCAACGCAGATTCAGCGGCAAGGCCACAATCGTATCGCCCGCAAGCGGGCTCCTACAGGCCTGGATCTGCAGATATTTGCAGGACCTGAGGCAATACCGTCGCGGCGTCGAACATCCATCTTGCAGACACCGCCAATACCGTAGGAGCCCGCTTGCGGGCGAACCGCCGGGTAAACGCAGATTCAGCGGCAAGGCCACAATCGTATCGCCCGCAAGCGGGCTCCTACAGGCCTGGATCTGCAGATATTTGCAGGACCTCGGCAACCCCATCATCGCGGCCTCGAACATCCATCTTGCAGACACCGCCAATACCGTAGGAGCCCGCTTGCGGGCGAATCACCGGGTCAACGCGGATTCAGCAGCAAGGCCACAATCGTATCGCCCGCAAGCGGGCTCCTACAGGCCTGGATCTGCAGATATTTGCAGGACCTCGGCAACACCGTAATCGCGGCCTCGAACACACATCTTGAAGACACCGCCAATACCGTAGGAGCCTGCTTGCGGGCGAATCGTCGGGTAAACGCAGATTCAGCGGCAAGGCCACAATCGTATCGCCCGCAAGCGGGCTCCTACAGGCCTGGATCTGCAGATATTCGTTGGGCCTCAGGCAATACCGTCGCGGCGTCGAACATCCATTTTGCAAACACCGCCAATACCGTAGGAGCCTGCTTGCGGGCGAATCGTCAGGTAAACGCAGATTCAGCGGCAAGGCCACAATCGTATCGCCCGCAAGCGGGCTCCTACAGGCCTGGATCTGCAGATATTCGTTGGGCCTCAGGCAATACCGTCGCGGCGTCGAACATCCATTTTGCAAACACCGCCAATACCGTAGGAGCCCGCTTGCGGGCGAATCGTCAGGTAAACGCAGATTCAGCGGCAAGGCCACCGCAAGCGGGCTCCTACAGGCCTGGATTTGCAGATATTTGCAGGACCTGAGGCAATACCGTCGCGGCCTCGAACATCCATCTTGCAGACACCGCCAATACCGTAGGAGCCCGCTTGCGGGCGAATCGTCGGGTAAACGCAGATTCAGCGGCAAGGCCACAATCGTATCGCCCGCAAGCGGGCTCCTACAGGCCAGGATCTGCAGATATTCGTTGGGCCTCAGGCAACACCGTCGCGGCGTCGAACATCCATCCTGCAGACACCGCCAATACCGTAGGAGCCCGCTTGCGGGCGAATCGCCGGGGCAATACGGATTCAGCGGCAAGGCCACCACCGTATCGCCCTACTGACCGGTTATTCGGCCAGGGCGAAGCGTGCAGCGCGGTCGATCAGCTCGGCATCGGGGCGCACGCCGGTGTACAGGGCGAACTGCTCGACGGCCTGCAGGACAATCACCTCACCACCGGTGATGACCGGTTTGCCCAGCGAGCGGGCCAGGCGAATCAAGGGGGTTTCCACCGGCACGGCGACCACATCGAATACCCACTTGGCAGCGGCAACGGCGCGCTCGTCGAAGGCCAATTGCTCGGCCTCCGCGCCACGCATGCCCAGCGGCGTGACGTTGACCAGCAGATCGGCCGGTCTCTCGTCCAGTGTCTCGCACCAGCTCACCCCGCACTGCTCTGCCAGCGCCCTGCCCGCCGCTTCGTTACGGGCGACGATATGGCCATCGCCGAAGCCGCTGTCGCGCAATGCGCAAGCCACCGCCTTGGCCATGCCACCACTGCCGCGTAGCGCGTAGTGGCTGCTCGGGGGTACGCCGTGTTGCGCGAGCAGATGCACCACGGCGCTGTAATCGGTGTTGTAACCCGTCAGGTGGCCGTCGTCTGCGACGATGGTATTGACCGACTGCAGGGTCGCGGCCGACTCGTGCAAGGCGTCCAGATGCCTGATGCACGCTTCCTTGAAGGGCATGGACACCGCACAACCGCGTACGCCCAGTGCGCGGATGCCGCCGATGGCAGCTGGCAGGTCGGTGGTGGTGAACGCCTTGTACAGATAATCGAGCTGCAGTTCCTGATACAGATAGTTCTGGAAGCGCGTACCGAAATTCCCCGGCCGCCCGGAAAGCGACATGCACAGGCGGGTGTCCTTGCTGATGTTGAGAGTCATGCAAACAACCTCGCAACCGTCATAAGTCCTCTACGCGCCGTTATTGCTGGCACGCGAGACATTGGACAGGCGCCTAGAAAATGTAATCGGTGGTCAGGAAATTCGATGAACGCTGACGGATCACTTCGCTGACCAGCGCCTTGTTATCGTCCGTGAAGCGGGTCGCCACCAGGGTGCGGATCGAGAAGGTACGCAGGGCGTCGTGCACCGACAGCGTGCCCTCGGCGGAATCCTTGCGACCGTTGAACGGAAAGGTATCCGGGCCGCGCTGGCATTGGGCATTGATGTTGATGCGCCCGACCTGGTTGGCGAAAGCGTCGACCAGGCGGCCGATCTGCTGCGCATCGTTACCGAACAGGCTCAACTGCTGACCGAAATCCGACTGCAGTACGTAATCGATCACCTGCTCGACATCCCGGTATGGCACCACTGGCACCAGTGGCCCGAACTGCTCTTCGCCATACAGGCGCATCTGTGGCGTTACCGGGCACAGCAGCGCCGGGTAGAAGAAACTCGCGCAGTGCTCGCCGCCACCCGGGTTGATGATCCTGGCGCCTTTGTCGATGGCATCGGCCATGACCGCTTTCAGGTACTCCACCTTGCCCGGTTCGGGCAGTGGCGTCAGCGCGACGCCCGCTTCCCAGGGCATGCCGGGCTTGAGTTTGGCCAGGCCGGCGCTGAATTTCTCGAGGAATGGCTGCAGCACATCTTCGTGAATGAAAAGGATTTTCAGCGCCGTGCAGCGCTGACCGTTGAACGACAGGGCACCGGTCAGCGCCTCGCTCACCACGTTGTCCAGATCGACCTCGGGCAACACGATGCCCGGATTCTTGGCGTCCAGGCCCAGGGCGGCGCGCAGGCGATGGGGCTTGGGATGCAACTTCTTCAGATCACTGGCGCCCTTGTGGGTGCCGATGAAGGCGAATACGTCGACCTTGCCACTCTCCATCAGAGCGCTGACCGTTTCGCGGCCGCGACCGTAGATGATGTTGATCACGCCGGGTGGGAAGCTGTCGCGAAACGCCTCCAGCAAAGGGCGCATCAGCAGCACGCCGAACTTGGCCGGTTTGAAGACCACGGTGTTGCCCATGATCAGCGCCGGAATCAGCGTGGTGAAGGTTTCGTTGAGTGGGTAGTTGTACGGCCCCATGCACAGCGCCACACCCAGTGGCACACGGCGAATCTGCCCCAGGGTGCCCTGCTCCAGCTCGAAGCGGCTGGAACGACGGTCCAGCTCCTTGAGCGCACCGATGGTATCGACGATGTAATCGCAGGTACGGTCGAACTCCTTTTCGGAGTCCTTGAGGTTCTTGCCGATCTCCCACATCAGCAGCTTGACCACCGCAGCACGCTGTTCACGCATGCGGGCCAGAAAAGCTTCGACATGGGCGATGCGCTCGGCGACCCGCAGGTTGGGCCACTGCCCCTGGCCGTGATCGTAGGCGGCGACGGCAGCGTCCAGAGCGGCCAGGGCCGCATCGGCGTCGAGCAGCGGTGTGCTGCCGAGCACCACCTGGCGCTCGCCATCGTCTTCGGCGAGATAGATCGGGCTGCGCACCTGCGCCAGCGGCCCTTGCCAGTGGCGCAACTCGCCGCCGACCAGGTATTCACGCTGCTCGACCGGTGCGTCGGGGCGGTAGGCTTCAGGAATGTCGTGCAGACGGGGAAACAGCGCAGCGGGGTCGAAGGGACGGGACATGAGAACTCCTGGACGGAGGGAGCCCGGCCCCACGGCGCGGGCTATGACGAGATCAGTTGGCTCAGTTCAGCAGCGCCAGGGCGTCGGCGCTCGCCTGGCGAACCTTGTCCCAACCCGCGGAGCTGTCCAGCATCCAACTGCCGCCAACGCACATCACATTGGGCAGGGCCATGTAACGCTGCATGTTGTCGGGGCTGACACCGCCAGTCGGGCAGAAACGGATGTCTCCGAACGGGCCGCTGAGGGCCTTGAGCGCCGCGGTTCCGCCGCAGACTTCCGCAGGGAACAGCTTGAAGCGGCGATAACCGAGGGCATAACCGACCATGATCTCCGAGGCACTGGCCACACCGGGCAGCAGCGGTATCGGGCTGTCCAGCGCAGCACGCAGCAGTTCGTCGGTAGAGCCAGGGCTGACGATGAACTGAGCGCCGGCCTCCTCCACCGACTCGAGCATGCGGCGATCCAGCACCGTGCCAGCCCCCACGCACAGATGTGGGCGCTCTTCGCGCAGGCGGCGGATGGCACTCAGGCCGTGCACCGAGCGCAGGGTGATTTCCAGTACCTGCAGGCCGCCGGCGTCCAGAGCATCGGCCAGCGGCAGAATGTCTTCCTCGCGGGCGATGGTGATCACCGGCATGATCCGCGCTCGCTCACAGAGCGCGTCGATGCTGGCGATCTTTTCAGCCATGGTTGGGGCTGGGCGGCTGATGGCGTGTGTCATGTTGTTTGATCCTTTTGGCCTAAGGGCACCAGTAAATTTCTAAAGGCGCGCCAAGAAACGCGCTGATCGGCATTTTTTTGTGATCACGGTGTTCCAGCGCCTGCTCCAGCACGCGCAACTTCCCTTCTCCTTCGATCGACAAGAGTTGCAGTCGAGCTGCCTTGAGCAACGGCAGCGTGAGGGTCAAGCGCTGATGTGGCACCGCCGGGGCGAGCATCGGCAAGCAGCGGCGCTCGCCGTCGCCCCGCAACGCTTCATCGAGGTTGGGGCTGTTGGGGAACAGCGAGGCGGTATGCCCGTCGGTGCCCATGCCCAGTACCAGTACGTCGATGGGAGGCAGGTCGTTCAACGCCTGTTCGGTGAGCGTCGCCGCCTCTTCGAGGCTACCTGCGCTGTGGTACAGGCCGAGCAGCCGCGCTTCGGCGGCTGGCCCCTGAAGCAAATGCCGACGCACCAGTGCCTCGTTACTGTCTTCATGGGCGACCGGCACCCAGCGTTCGTCCGCCAGGCTTACCAGCACCTTGGCCCAGGACAACCGTTGCTGCGCCAGTGCCTTGAAGAAAGCGATCGGGCTACGCCCGCCCGACACCACCAGCGTAGCGGTGCCGTGGCTGTCGATGGCATCGCGCAGCGCGCCGGCCACGCGATCGGCCAAAGCCTGAGCCAGGTGCTGCGAATTGTCGTGGCTGCGGGCAACCACGCCCGCGGGAAATTCGAGGTCAGAGATCGCCATACCAGGCCCTCCCGTCGCGAGTGATCAGGGCGATGGAGCTCATCGGTCCCCAGCTACCGGCGACGTACGGTTTGGGTGGGTCACCGAGTTTCTTCCAGCCAGCGATCAACTGATCGCACCACTGCCAGGCATGCTCGATTTCGTCCTTGCGCACGAACAGATTCTGGTTGCCACGCATGACCTCCAGCAGCAGCCGTTCGTAGGCATCGGGAATGCGTGAACTGCCATAGGTTGCCGAGAAGTTCAGCTGCAATGGACCGCTGCGCAGCTGCATGCCCTTGTCCAGCCCCTGGTCCTTGGTCATCACCTGCAGGGAAATGCTCTCGTCCGGCTGCAGACGGATGATCAGTTTGTTGCCGATCAACTGCCGCTGCTCGGGAGCGAAGATGTAGTGCGGCGGCTCCTTGAAGTGAATGACGATCTGCGACAGCTTCTGCGCCATGCGCTTGCCGGTGCGCAGGTAGAACGGCACCCCGGCCCAGCGCCAATTGCGGATGTCGGCACGCAGGGCAACGAAGGTTTCGGTGTCGCTATGGGCGTTGGAGTTCTCTTCCTCCAGATAGCCCGGCACCGGCTTGCCATCGCTGGTCCCGCCCACGTACTGGCCACGCACCACATGACGGGAAAGCTGCTCGGCGTTCATCGGTTCGAGCGCCTTGAGCACCTTGACCTTCTCGTCACGGATGGCATCCGCAGAGAGATCGCCAGGCGGATCCATGGCGATCAGGCAGAGCAGCTGCAGCAGATGGTTCTGGATCATGTCGCGCAGTTGCCCGGCCTTGTCGAAATAGCCCCAGCGGCCTTCGATACCGACCTTCTCCGCCACGGTGATCTCCACGTGGGTGATGTGGTTCTGGTTCCACTGGGTCTCGAACAGACTGTTGGCGAAGCGCAGCGCGATCAGGTTCTGCACCGTCTCCTTGCCCAGATAATGGTCGATCCGATAAACCTGGGTTTCCGGAAAGTACGCCGCCACCGCATCGTTGACCGCGCGGGACGATTCCAGATCGTGGCCAATGGGTTTCTCCAGCACGACCCGTGTGCCCTCGGCCAGACCGACCGCGGCGAGGTTGGCGCAGATACCGCCATACACCGACGCGGGCGTGGCGAAATAGGCGATCAGCTGACGCCCGCTACCGACCGCCTCGGCCAGCTGCGGGTACCCATCAGGTGGCAGGAATTCCATGCTCAGGTAGCGCAGGCGCGCCTGGAAACGCTGCATCACGGCCTCGTCCAGTTCCTTGGCAGGCAGGTAGCGGCGCAAATGACTGTCGATGGCGCTCAGGTGCGTGGCAGGGTCGCCGCCCTCGCGCGCCAGGGCAAGCAGATGGGTATCCTCATGCAACAGCCCGGCACGATCGAGCTGATAGAGGGCAGGAAACAACTTGCGCAATGCCAGGTCGCCCAGGGCGCCGAACAGAGCGAAGGTACAAGGTTCAACGGGAATCACGGACATGATCTTTGTTCTTCTATCAAGTTACCCTATTGATAGCGGTTAACCGCTAACTTCGCAACTGGAAATGTAGTAATAAAAACAACATTTTTATAGACTGCAGATCTCGATAGCCAGTAGACAGCAGCGGTCGTACGATTGACCGGCGTTTTATCAGACAAGGACAAAAATGGATCGCGTGCGCAATCTCCTCGAGCAGATCCAGGGCCGCCTCGACAGCCTGAACAAGGCCGAACGCAAGGTCGCCGAAGTGATACTGCTCAATCCGCAGCAGGCCACCCGCCTGAGCATCGCCGCCCTCGCCCAGGCCGCTCAGGTCAGCGAACCGACGGTGAACCGCTTCTGCCGCTCGTTCGGCGTCAACGGCTATCCCGAGCTGAAAATGCAGCTGGCGCAGAGCCTGGCCAGCGGTGCGGCCTACGTCAGCCGCGCCGTGGAAGCCGACGACGGCCCCGAGGCCTACACCCGCAAGATATTCGGCAGCGCCATCGCCTCGCTGGACAGCGCCTGCCAGAGCCTCGACCCGAACCTGATCAGCCGCGCCGTCGACCTGTTGATCCAGGCCCGGCAGATCCATTTCTTCGGCCTTGGCGCATCGGCGCCCGTCGCGCTGGATGCCCAGCACAAGTTCTTCCGCTTCAACCTCGCGGTGTCCGCCCACGCCGATGTGCTGATGCAGCGGATGCTGGCATCGGTGGCCCATACCGGCGATCTGTTCGTGATCATTTCCTATACCGGCCGCACCCGCGAACTGGTCGAGGTGGCGCGTCTGGCGCGGGAAAATGGCGCGTCGGTACTCGGCCTCACCGCCGCCGGCTCGCCGCTGGCACAAGCCTGCAGCCTGAGCGTACATATCCCGTTGCCCGAAGACACCGACATCTACATGCCGATGACCTCGCGGATCATCCAGCTCACCGTGCTCGACGTACTGGCAACCGGCATGACCCTGCGCCGCGGTGCGGATTTCCAGCCGCACCTGCGCAAGATCAAGGAAAGCCTCAACGCCAGCCGTTATCCGGCCAGCGAAGAGCAAGGCTGAGCGGCATGGCGCCATGCGTAGGGTGGGTGAAGCGGCGCCAAACCGCGACCGCCAACCCACATCAAGTCCAGAGCGCCGCATAACCCACCACGCGGTCGACGCTGATACCGAATGGTGGGCCAGGGCGCACAAGAATCTGGTCGTTCCCGATGAAAACGACCAGCGCCTACCCACCCCACGAGCCTGCAAGCTAGCGCTGCGCGACTGCGAAATCGTAGTCAGCTTTTACTTGCGGCTTGTCGCTTGCAGCTCGAGGCCTTACTTCCACCAGTACTCCACCTGCACCCCGAAGTTGGAGCCGTTGCGGGCGCTACCGAAGGCGCCGGTGTCGGACAGTGCCGAGCCTTCCGCCAACAGATTCGCCGCTTCCTGCGCTGCCTTGTTCCAGGTGGCGTAGGTGTAGTACAGGCGAATTTCCGGACGTTCGAAGAAGCCGGGCCCGGCAGGCGACCAGGTCGGGGCGACGGTGAACTTGCTCAGTTTGCGGGTGCCGCCGGAGGCATCCACCTGATCATGGCCAATCTCGCCGACCAGCTTGAACTGCTGGGTGAAGGCATAGCTGGTACGCCCGCCCACCGACCACCAGTCCTGATCGGCGCCATCGTCACGCTTGTCCTTCTGGTAGACGGCCTGAACCTGTCCGCCCAGGCGTGGGGTCACCTGGAAGTCGAAGAATTCGACCACCCGCCAGCTCTTGGCACTGCGATCCAGGGTCGGATCGCCGGTGTAGCCAAGGCCGGTGCCCGGCCCCTCGCCGTACTGCAGGGCCAGCTTGTTGTCACCGCCCAGGCCAAGGAAGTTCTTCTGCACGTGCTGCCCGGTCACTGCCCAGCCGCTGTTCGCATCCTCGACGGAAGATGGCTTGTCGACGTAGCTGACCCCCACCTCGATCTCGCCGCCCGGGTTGGTCACGAAACCGCCGACGTTGAAGTCGTGGCGGTTGATGTATTCCTTCTGGTCGTAGCTGTCCTTGCGCGAGAACACGTAGCTGTACTTGTAATCACCGATCTTCATCTCGTCGATACCGAAACCGGTGGCGCTCTGGTTCCAGTAGTAGAAGTCGGAGATGTGGATGTCGTTACGTTTGTAGAAGCGGCGCCCTGCCCACAGCGATCCACCGTTGAGCGCCGGCATGTTGCTCCATTCGGCGTACATCTGGTTCATCCGGGCGGTGCCACGATCGCCGGTGAATTTAGGGGTGTGGCCATACTCGTTGAAGAGTTGCGCCATGCCCTCGATGCTCAGCACCGAGCCATCGTCCAGGCTGAACAGATCCTGACGCAGATCCAGCTCGGCGTAGTGCTCGCACTCGTTACCCAGGCGATACTTGGAGCGCGCCCCCGGCAATTGGAAGCATGACTGTCGGCCGTTGCCGTCGGCAGTACCGGCACCGCTGCGCACGTAGCCGGTGAATTCCAGCGCCATTCCCGTGACCGGTAGCGTCAGGGAACCCAACGCCATGGCCAGACCGAAACCCGTTGATCGTTTCATACCCTCTCCTGCTGTTTTTATTGTTGTTACCGCTTCGCTTGCCGGTATCAGGACTACCGAGGCCATGACGGCACTCGCGAGACCGACTCCTTTTCAACGATTCTTTAACTGGGTGACATTGCTCTGCGCAGCGATGTCTGCTTCGGGGCGTACGCGCTCGCCGCTGTCGGCATCGAACAGCAGCACCCGCGAGGCATCGATCTGCAACTCGATGTTTTGGCCGATCTCCGGTGCTTGGTCCGGTGCCAGGCGGCAGCACAGCTTGGCGTCATTCACGCTGACGAAGACCAGGGTGTCCGGCCCGGTGGGTTCGGTGACCTCGACCACGGCAGGCAGTGACGCAGCCTGACCGGGCGCACTGGCCGGCTGAATCTGTTCAGGGCGGATACCGAGCAGCAGCGTGCGTTGCTCGGTGCCCTCGGGCAGGTGGCCGAGGGGCAGTTCGCAGCTGCCGGCCGACGAGGTCAGCGTTGCCCACACCTGGCCAGCACGGCGCTGCAGTTGCACGGGCACGAAGTTCATGGGCGGCGAGCCGATGAAACTGGCCACGAACAGGTTGGACGGGTCGTTGTAGATCTGCTGCGGGGTGCCGAACTGCTGGATCACGCCCTCCTTCATCACCGCCACCTTGTCGCCGAGGGTCATTGCCTCGATCTGGTCGTGGGTGACGTAGACCGTGGTGGTCTTCAGGCGCTGGTGCATCAGCTTGATTTCGGTACGCATCTCCACCCGCAGCTTGGCGTCGAGGTTGGACAGCGGTTCGTCGAACAGGTAGATCTTCGGCCGCCGCGCCAGCGCCCGGCCCATGGCCACACGTTGCTGCTGGCCACCGGAAAGCTGCCCCGGCTTGCGCTTGAGCAGATGCTCGATCTGCAGCAGCTTGGCGACCCGTGCCACTTCCTCGTCGATGGCCGCCGGGGCCATCTTGCGCATCTTCAGACCGAAGGCGATGTTGTCGCGCACGCTCATGGTCGGATACAGCGCGTAGGACTGGAACACCATGGCGATGTCACGATCCTTGGGGCTCATGCCGCTGATGTCGGCGTCATCGACCAGGATCGCGCCGTTGCTGATGCTCTCCAGCCCGGCGATGCAGTTCATCAGGGTGGATTTCCCGCAACCCGAGGGGCCGACCAGAATCAGGAACTCCCCGGCATCGATCTTCAGGTCGATGCTCTTGAGCGTGTCTGTCAGGCCACTTCCATAGGACTTGTTGACGTTGCGCAATTCGAGCGTTGCCATTTACTTCTCCACTTGTGAAAGCGCAGCTTTCAACCCTTCACCGCGCCGGCCGTGAGGCCGCGCAGAAAATATTTGCCCGCCACGATGTACACCAGCAGGGTCGGTAGCCCGGCGATCATCGCCGCGGCCATGTCCACGTTGTATTCCTTGGCCCCGGTGCTGGTATTGACCAGGTTGTTGAGGGCCACGGTGATCGGCTGGGAATCGCCACTGGCGAACACCACACCAAAGAGGAAATCGTTCCAGATCTGGGTGAACTGCCAGATCAGGCAGACCATGATGATCGGCAGCGACATGGGCAGCAGGATGCGGCCGAAGATGGTGAAGAAGCCCGCGCCATCGAGGCGCGCCGCCTTGACCAGCGCATCCGGCACGCTGACGTAGAAGTTGCGGAAGAACAGCGTGGTGAAGGCGATGCCGTACACCACGTGGATCAGCACCAGGCCCGTGGTGGTATTGGCCAGGCCGAACTTGCCGAGGGTGAACGAGGCTGGCAGCAACACCGTCTGGAACGGCAGGAAGCAACCGAACAGCAGCAGCCCGAAGAACAGCTGCGAGCCGCGAAAGCGCCACATCGACAGCACGTAACCATTCAGGGCACCGACCGCCGTGGAAATCAGCACGGCCGGTACGGCGATCTTCACCGAGTTCCAGAAATAGCCGCCGACCACGTCCCAGGCCTTGACCCAACCGATCAGGGTGAACGCATCGGGCCAGGACAGCAGGTTGCCGGCACGCACGTCCTCGGGGGTCTTGAAGCTGGTCAGCAGCATCACGATCAGCGGCACCAGGTACAGCGCCGCGGCGAACAACAGGGTGGCGTAGATCGCCACACGGCTTGGGCTGAAGGCTCTAGTCATGGCGTTTGCCCCGCAGTTCCGAGTAGAGATAGGGCACCAGAATCGCCAGGATCGCGCCGAGCATCATCATCGCGCTGGCCGAGCCGATGCCCATCTGGCCGCGGCTGAAGGTGAAGTTGTACATGAACATCGCCGGCAGATCGGACGAGTAACCAGGGCCGCCTGCGGTCATCGCCGCCACCAGGTCGAAGCTCTTGATGGCGATGTGCGCGAGGATCATCACCGCACTGAAGAACACCGGCCGCAGGCTCGGCAGGACGATGCGCAGGTAGATGGTCGGCAGGCTTGCGCCGTCCACCTGAGCGGCACGGATGATCGATTGATCGACGCTGCGCAGCCCAGCCAGGAACAACGCCATGACGAACCCCGAGGCTTGCCACACGGCAGCGATCACCAGGCAGTAGACGACCCGATCCTGATCCACCAGCCAGTCCAGGCGAAAGCCTTCCCAGCCCCAGTCGCGCAACATCTTGTCCAGCCCCAGGCCGGGGTTGAGCAGCCATTTCCAGGCGGTACCGGTGACGATCATCGACAGCGCCATGGGGTACAGGTAGATGGTACGAATGAAGCCCTCGCGACGAATGCGCTGATCGAGCAACACGGCCAGCAACACGCCGATGACCAGGCTGATGCCGATGAACATGCCGCCGAACACCATCAGGTTCTTGCTTGCCACCCACCAGCGATCGTTGTCCATCAGCCGCACGTACTGCTGCAGGCCGACCCACTTGTAGCTGGGCATGAAGCTGGAATTGGTGAACGACAGCACCAGCGTCCAGAGGATGTAGCCGTAGAAGCCGACCAGCACCACCAACATGCTCGGCGCCAGCACCAGCTTGGGCAGCCAGCGCTGCAGCGCGTCGAAGGGTGAAGCCTTGCCGATTACCGTCGTGACACTCATCGGGCATTACCAGTGTGGGGATGAAATTCGGGTCGAACGCCGCCTGCGACTGGGCCAGGGCCTGGTCGAAGGAGGCTTTGCTGATAAGAACGTGTTCACGATCTAGCGACCTAGAGCAATGCAAGGCAAAAACAGGCGAGGAAGCGGTCGGAGTCGCGGGCGACTTTACTGATGTAAATGAGCATTCCGAGTCTGTTTTAACGCCGCAGGGCCGACGCGCAGCAGGTCATGAACAGGTTCTAAGGAAATGGGCCGGCTAACCGGCCCAAATCAACCTACTGGGCGGATTTGATCGCCGCGTTGATCTGCGCGCCGGCCTTGCTCGGGTCGGCGTTCTTGTCACTCATGAAGTTGGTGACCACATCGAAGATCGCCCCCTGCACCGCCAGGTTGGTGGCCATGCTGTGGGCCATGCTCGGCTCCAGCTTGCCGCTCTTGTCGGCCGCCTGGAAATCCTTCATGGAAGCCTGGGCGCAGCTGTCGAACTTGCTCATGTCGAGGTCGGAACGCACCGGGATCGAACCCTTGTTCTCGTTGAACACGTACTGGAACTCGGGCTCCAGGGCGATGCGCGCCAGGGCGTGCTGGGCAGCGATGTCACCCTCGTTCTTGAGCTTGAACATGGCCATGGAGTCGATGTTGTAGGTGTAGCTGCCGGCAGTGCCTGGCATCGGCACACACTGGTAGTCCTTGCCTGCGACCTTGCCAGCGGCCGTCCACTCGCTCTTGGCCCAGTCACCCATGATCTGCATCCCGGCCTTGCCGTCTATGAGCTCGGCCGTCGCCAGGTTCCAGTCACGACCGGCGCGGTTGTCATCCATGTAGGTGGAGAGCTTTTTCAGCGCGGTGAACACTTCGGTCATCTGCGGGCTGGTGAGGGTCGCCTCGTCATTCTCGACGAATGCCTTGTGGTAGCCCTCGGCACCCATGATGCCAAGCACCAGGCCTTCGAACACGGTGCTGTCCTGCCACGGCTGCCCGCCGTGGGCCAGGGGCACGAAGCCGGCCGCCTTGAGCTTGTCGCCAGCGGCATACAGCTCGTCGAGGGTGGTCGGCGCCTTGTCGATGCCGGCCTTCTTGAACACTTGCGGGTTGATCCACAACCAGTTGACGCGGTGGATGTTCACCGGCACGGCGACATAGTGGCCGTCGTACTTCATGGTGTTGGACACGGTTTTCGACAGCAGGCCATCCCAGTTGTTGGCCTTGGCGACGTCGTCCAGCGGCGCGAGCAGATCCAGCGCGCCCCACTCCTGCAGATCCGGCCCCTTGATCTGCGCAGCGCCCGGCGGGTTGCCGGAAACCACGCGGGTCTTGAGCACGGTCATCGCGGCGGAACCCGCGCCACCGGCCACGGCACTGTCCTTCCAGGTGTAGCCGTCTTTCTCGACCAGCTCACGCAGAACCTTCACGGCCGCAGCCTCGCCGCCGGAGGTCCACCAGTGCACGACTTCGACCGTACCTTTGGAGTCGGCTGCCAGAGCAGCAAGCGGGAATAGCGAGGCGAGAGAAACGGCAGTGGCGAGACGGGTGATCGCGTTCATCGAAGTACCTTTCTTGTTGTTAGAAGCAAGTCGTGGCGCTTGCGTTGCATGGAGTGTAATCAGGCTTTGCTGGCAGCCAGGTAACGAAGGGATGCGCGAATGTCACCACCTCGTTACATGGCTGCCAATGCCGAAGCCAGGCTCGGCGCCAGCGGCAGGCGTGGCAGCAGAACGGCCTGGTAGGCGTGATAGAGATCGGGCTTACCAGGCCAGATGCTGGAGGCCGGATGGTTGTCGCTGTCGAGTTCGTGGTGCCAGCTGCCATTTTGCAGGTCGATGAAATGACTGGAGGCGAACTCCCAGAACCGTCGATACCACTGCTCGTAGATGGCCTCACCCGTGCGTCGCAGCAAGGCTGCGGCGGCGGCACAGGCCTCTGCCTGCACCCAGTGCAGCCGCGCGCGTACCACCGGGCGCCCCAGCCAATCGAGGCTGTAGACCAACCCTGGTGCGCCATCGGCATGCCAGGCGTCGCGACAGGCACTGGCGAACAGCCCGCGGGCATCCTCCAGCAGCCAGTCGGGCGCGTCTAGGCCGGCCCGGGCCAATGCCGCTTCGAGGTGCAAGAGCAGACGCGCCCACTCGAAACTGTGCCCCGGCGTGCTGCCATAGGGGCGGAACGGGTCGGCACGGTTATCGACGTTGTATTCGGGCAAGGCCTGCCACTGCGGGTCGAAATGCTCGACCACCACATAGCCCCGGGAGGCCGCGTGATGGTGGATCAGACGCTCGACAATGCGCAGCGCGCGGTGCAGCCAGAGGGCATCACCGGTGACATCCGCGAGGGCGAGAAACGCCTCGGTGGCGTGCATGTTGCTGTTGGCACCGCGGTAGGCTTCTTCCTGCGACCAGTCGCGACTGAAGCTCTCGCGCAGCGCGCCCTCCTCCTCGCACCAGAAATGCCGCTCGATGATGCCGATCGCCTCGGCCAGCAGCGCCTCGGCTCCGGGCCTGCCGGCAGCCTGCGCGGAGCTGGCGGCCAGGGCCACGAAAGCATGCAGGTAGGCGGACTTGTCGCCCTTGCGACCGACGTCCGCGAACCAGCCGCCAGCCTGCTCGTCACGCAGGTCGCTCTGCAGCGTGGCGATGCCGTGATCGACCAGATGGGCATAGCCGGGGATACCCTGGATATGGGCCAGGGCGAAACAGTGGGTCATGCGGGTGGTGTGAATCAGCTCGGCGCTGGCTCCCGCGGGCAATCGCCCCTGGCCGTCCAGCGCAGCGAAACCCTGCGCGACACCAGAAGTGCTGGCGAACGGCAGCAGGCGCATGCCTTCGGCGTTCAGCCAGGCACGATGGGCTGGCTTGACCAGCCAGCTGTCGGAGGGCAGTGCAGGTGTTTTCATTGTTGTTATTCCATGCAAAGGATCAACGCTTGAACCGCAGGGCAACCATCAATCCCCGGGTGCTCATGGCAAGAGTCTACTGGTGGCCGCGCATCCCTCAGGTAACGAAGCCCGGTCGCTTCGTCACCATCTCGTGACATTCAATCCGGCGACCGTGGCAGCTGAAGCGTCACCCGCAGCCCGCCCTCACGCAGATTCTGCAGGCTCACCTCGCCACCATGACTGTGGGCGATATTGCGCGCGATACCCAGCCCCAGGCCGTAGCCCTGCTGTTGCCCGGCCAGACGGAAGTGCGGCTCGAAGACCTGCTCCAGGCGCTGCTCGGGAACGCCGGGCCCTTCATCGTCGACATGCAGCACGTAGGCTCCCTCGTCGTCCTCGACGTGCAGATGAGCCTTGTGGCCGTACTTGAGGGCGTTGTCGATCAGATTGCCAATGCAGCGCCGCAAGGCCAGGGGCTTGCCCGGATACACCGCCTTGGCTTCACCATGCAAGGTCACCCGACCGTTGCCAGCTGGCGCCAGACAAGGCTCGACCAGGCAGTGCAGCAGGAGGTTGAGGTCCACGGGCTCGATGTTTTCGTGGATATCGGTGTCCTTCACGCACTGCAGTGCACCCTTGACCAGCAGCTCCAGCTCGTCCAGATCCCGGCCGAACTTGGTCTGCAACGTCTCGTCGTCGAGCAGTTCGACGCGCAGACGCAAACGCGTGATCGGTGTACGCAGATCATGGGAAATGGCGCTGAAGAGTTGGGCGCGCTCGGTCAGGTAACGGCTGATGCGCTCGCGCATGGCATTGAACGCCCGGCCCACCTCGACCACCTCACGACCGCCGCCCTCGAGCACCGGCTCGACGTCGGCGCCCAGGGACATATGCCGAGCGGCGCGTGCCAGACGCTTGAGCGGCCGACTCTGCCAATGCACCAGAATGCCGATGAACAAGAGCAGAAAGCCGCTGCTGAGCAGGATGAACCACAGCTGCTGGGTCGGCAGTACCGGCTCCTCCAGGCTGGTGTAGGGTTCGGGCAGCAGCGACGCGATATACAACCACTCACCGGGCGCCAGCTGGATCTGCGTGACCAGCACCGGTGGATTGACCGGTTCCAGGGTCAGGGCGTAATGCGCCCAGGAGCGCGGCAACTCGTCGAGCTTCAGGCCACCGTTGAAGATCCGCAAGTCATCCGGGCTGACGAAGGTCACGGAAATGTCCGCGCTGTTGCCCAGCGACTCTCGCAGCACCTCGCTCACGGCCTGGATCACCGCCTGCTTGCGCGGCGTGACCGGCAGCAGATGCATCGACAGGGGTCGATCGTTGAGGCTGACGACGAAACGCGTGCCGCCCATGCTGCGCAACTGGTCGAGCACCATCGGCCGGTAGGCGACCGGCAGCGAGCGGAAGTAACGCACGCTGGCCGACATCGAATGGGCCAGACTGCGTGCCGTGGTGACCAGCCCTTCGAGCTGCGTGGCGCGCAACTGCGACAGCCAGATGGCGCTGGACAATGCCTGGGCGACCAGCACCGAGAGCAGGGTCAGCAACAGCATTCGCCCCAGCAGCGATCGCGGAATCGGCAACAGCCGACGCCAGTCAACGCGCATGGCCGGCCTGGGCGGTAACGGCGGCGGCCAACTGGTAACCGCTACCGCGCACGGTACGGATCAGGCGCGGCGGTTTGTCGGTGTCACGCAGGCGCTGGCGCAGGCGGCTCACGGCCATGTCGACGATGCGCTCCAGCGGCATCATCTCGCGACCGCGGGTGGCGTTGCCGATGGTGTCACGGTCGAGGATCTGCTGCGGGTGATCGAGAAACAGCTTGAGCAGTGCGAAGTCGGCGCCGGACAGCAGCACCTCCTCGCCATCGAGGTGGAACAGCCGATGGCTGACCATGTCCAGGCGCCATTCATCGAAGGCCAGCACGTCAGCGCCACGCTCCTGAGAAAAGTGCACGCGGCGCAGCAACGCCTTGATACGCGCCAGCAGTTCACGGGGGCTGAAGGGTTTGCCGAGGTAATCGTCGGCGCCCAGCTCGAGACCGATCACCCGGTCGGTCTCGTCGGAACTGGCCGTCAGCATGATGATCGGCACCTGGGCGAAACGCTGATGACCGCGTGTCCAGCGGCACAGACTGAAGCCGTCTTCGTCGGGCAGCATGACGTCGAGAATCACCAGATCCGCGCCGCCTTCGCACAGCGCCTGGCGAAAGCTGGCGCCATCCGCCACGGCGTTCACCTGCAGGCCGGCACGCCCCAGGTAGGTTTGCAGCAGTTCACGAATATCCTGGTCGTCGTCGACCAGCAGGATGGATTTTCCAGTTGGGCTCACATCGATAATCCTTATTGTTGTTATCGGCGACGCTTGGACACGCTATTTGTCCGCTAACTCCGTAGAAGGTGTTGTTGTGCAGCCACCCCTGCACCTACCAGGCCGGGGTATTCGGCAGTCACCAGCCAGACGGGCAGGGCATCGAAATAATCGCTCATGCAGCCTTTGTCTCGAAAGCTGCGGGAGAAACCGCTGGCCATGAAGAAGTCGGCGAAACGCGGCACCATGCCGCCAGCGATGAATACACCGCCACGGGCGCCCAGCGTCAGCACGTTGTTGCCGGCGACGCGACCGAGCAGGCAGCAGAACAGCTCCAGCACATTGACCGCCAGCGGCTCCCCCTCCAGCGCGGCGCGAGTCACCTGGGCCGCACTCAGCAGCGCTGCGGGCTGACCGTCTACCGCGCATGCCGCACGGTACAGCGCCAGCAGGCCATTGCCGCTGAGCGCACCGGCCTCCGCGCTGACGTGCCCGAGCTGACGATGCAGCGCTTGCCAGATCAGCGCCTCGCGGGCACTGCCCACCGGCAGATCGACATGCCCGCCCTCGCCCGGTAGCGCGTGCCAGCTGCCATCCGGCAGCGCCAGCAACGTGCCTACGCCAAGGCCGGTTCCGGCGCCGATCACCACGGCCGGACGCTGCGGCTGCGCCACGCCTGGGCAGACGGTGATGTATTCATCGGCCTGCAGGCGAGTCATGCCCAGCGCCATGGCGGAGAAATCGTTGATCAGCAGCAGCTCGCGCACCTGCAGTTCGGCACGAAACGTCGCGCGGTCGATGCGCCACGGGTTGTTGGTGAAGCGAAAGGGGTCGACCTCGACGGGGCCGGCACACGCCAGGCAGATGGTCTCCACCTCACCGAGCGCCAGGCCCTCGGCCGCCATGTAGGCCTGGATAGCCTGCTCGACGGTAGCGTGATCGGCAGTCGCCGATACACGCACCGACTCCAGGCGTTCGTCACGCCACAGGGCGAAGCGCGCGTTGGTGCCGCCAATGTCGCCCACCAGCGCCAGACTCATCGCAGCGAGTCCAGTTCTGCGGTGAAGGCACTGGCGCCCTCTTCCGCCGGGCTGAACGCGGCGCGCATGAAAGCGAACAGCTCGCGGCCGCAACCGATGCCCGTGCCCTGCGGGCGTGGCGCAGAATCGCGGGCCGCCCATTCGATCTCGTCGACCAGAATCTGCAGGCGGCCCTCCACGCCATCGACGCGAATCACGTCACCGTCGCGCACCCGGGCCAAGGGCCCGCCATCCCAGGCTTCCGGGCTGACATGAATGGCCGCCGGCACCTTGCCGGACGCACCGGACATGCGCCCGTCGGTAACCAGCGCCACCTTGAAGCCACGATCCTGAAGGATGCCCAGATAAGGGGTGAGCTTGTGCAACTCGGGCATGCCGTTGGCCTTGGGGCCCTGGAAGCGCACCACCGCGACGAAATCGCGCTCCAGCTCGCCCGCCTTGAAGGCTTCGGCGAGGTCCACCTGGGTCTCGAATACCCGCGCCGGGGCTTCGACCACCTGATGTTCCGGTGCCACTGCCGAGACCTTGGCCACACCATTGCCAAGGTTACCCTTGAGCACGCGCAGCCCGCCTTCCGGCGAGAACGCTTCCGGCACGCCACGCAGAATATTGCGATCCAGACTCTGCTCCGGGCCCTGCCGCCAGACCAGGCCGTTGTCACCGAGGAACGGCTCCTGGGTGTAACGCGACAGGCCATGGCCGGCGACGGTGTAGACATCTTCGTGCAGCAGCCCGGCATCGAGCAGCGTGCGCACCATGAAGGGCACACCGCCGCAGGCGTGGAAGTGATTCACGTCGGCTTGGCCGTTGGGGTAGACCTTGGCCAGTGTCGGGGTGATCGCGGACAGGTCGGCCATGTCCTGCCAGGTCAACTGAATGCCGGCGGCACGGGCGAAGGCTGGAATGTGCAGGGTGTGATTGGTCGAGCCACCGGTGGCGTTGAGCGCCACCACCGAGTTGACGATGGCCTTCTCGTCGATGATCCGGCACAGCGGTGTGTACTCGCCGCCCTGCCGGGTCAGGCGCACCACCTGATGCGCGGCCTCGGCGGTCAGCGCGTCACGCAGCGGCGTGTACGGGTTGACGAAGGACGAGCCTGGCAGGTGCAGGCCCATGATTTCCATCACCACCTGATTGGTGTTGGCGGTGCCATAAAAGGTGCAGGTGCCGGGGCTGTGATAGGACTTCATCTCCGATTCCAGCAGCTCTTCGCGGGTTGCCTTGCCTTCGGCGTAGAGCTGGCGGACTTCGGCCTTTTCCTTGTTGGGGATGCCCGAGGGCATCGGCCCGCCCGGCACGAAGATCATCGGCAGGTGGCCGAAACGCAGGGCGCCGATCATCAGCCCCGGGACGATCTTGTCGCAGATGCCCAGCAGCATCGCCGCATCGAACATGTTGTGCGACAGCGCCACGGCGGTGGACATGGCGATCACCTCGCGGCTTGCCAGGCTCAGTTCCATGCCCGGTTCGCCCTGGGTGACCCCGTCGCACATGGCCGGCACACCGCCCGCCACCTGGCCGACCGAGCCCACCGCGCGCAGCGCCTGCTTGATCAGTTCGGGATAGTGTTCGTAGGGCTGATGGGCGGAAAGCATGTCGTTGTAGGCGGTGACGATGCCGACGTTGGCCTCGTTCATCAGCCGCAACCGCTGCTTGTCTTCAGTGGAACCACAGCCGGCAACGCCGTGGGCGAAGTTGGCGCATTGCAATGCGCCGCGGTGCGGACCGTCACTGTCGGCGGCGGCCATCTGCGCCAGGTAGCGCTCGCGGGTTGCGCGGCTGCGGGCGATCAGGCGGTCGGTTACCTCGAGGATGCGGGGATGCATGGTGTACTCCAGGCTAACAGGTAGCAATTCGAATTGTATTTTTATCAAAATACTGACAGCTAAAACGCTTGATTTCTACTTTCATGAGAATAATCTTGTTTTTAAAACAACATATAAGGATCAGCGCTCATGACACTGCGAATTGCCATCAATGGTTTCGGCCGCATCGGCCGTAACGTTCTGCGTGCACTCTATACCCAGAGCTACCGCGAAAACCTGCAAGTCGTCGCGATCAACGATCTGGGTGACAGTGCAATCAATGCGCACCTTCTCAAATACGACAGCGTACACGGCATTTTCGATGCGTCCGTCGAGGTCGACGGCCAGAACCTGATCATCAATGGCGATCGCATTGCCGTCAGCGCCATCCGCAACCCGGCGGATCTGCCCTGGAAAGACCTTGCCGTCGACGTGGTCTTCGAGTGTACCGGTCTGTTCACCGACCGCGACAAGGCTGCTGCACACCTGACTGCAGGCGCCCGCAAGGTGATCATCTCCGCCCCCGCCAAGGGCGCTGACGCCACGGTAGTCTACGGCGTCAACCACGACAGCCTGCGCGCCAGTCATCAGATCATCTCCAATGCCTCCTGCACCACCAACTGCCTGGCGCCGGTCGCCCAGGTGCTGCAGCGCGAACTGGGTATCGAGAGCGGGCTGATGACCACCATTCATGCCTACACCAACGACCAGAACCTCTCCGACGTCTACCACAGCGACCCATTCCGCGCGCGCTCGGCCACCCAGTCGATGATTCCCACCAAGACCGGTGCGGCCGAAGCCGTCGGCCTGGTGCTGCCGGAGCTGGCGGGCCGCCTGACCGGCATGGCGGTGCGGGTACCGGTGATCAACGTGTCGCTGGTCGACCTCACCGTGCAGGTGCAGCGCGACACCAGCGCCGAGGAGATCAATGCTCTGTTGCGCGCCGCCAGCCAGCAATCGAGTGTGCTGGGTTACAACGAACTGCCGCTGGTGTCCTGCGACTTCAACCACAATCCACTGTCGTCGATCTTCGACGCCAACCACACAAAGGTGAACGGCCGGCTGGTCAAGGTACTGGCCTGGTACGACAACGAGTGGGGCTTCTCCAACCGCATGCTCGACACCTGCCTGGCGGCTCACGCAGCCAAATGAGTCACCGCCCACCAGTGCGGCGAGGCATCGAAGCCGATTACGCTCGGTAAATC
This sequence comes from Pseudomonas flavescens, assembly GCF_013408425.1. Taxonomy (NCBI): domain Bacteria; kingdom Pseudomonadati; phylum Pseudomonadota; class Gammaproteobacteria; order Pseudomonadales; family Pseudomonadaceae; genus Phytopseudomonas; species Phytopseudomonas flavescens. Next base: position 2,093,531 of record NZ_JACBYV010000001.1, read on the forward strand.
GCCGTGAGCGGATTACAATTGCCGCCCGCTTGAACCTCAATGCCGGCCATTGACGCCAGACCGCTCTGGTCGGCGTCGCCAGCCGGGCCGGCAGGCAGCAGGTACATTGTCATCCGAACATCACTGGAAGCCGCATGGACTCTAGCCGTAACACTCTCGAACAGCATTACACCGCGATCCTCGGCGAACTGGGTGAAGACGTCTCCCGCGAAGGCCTGCTCGACACGCCCAAGCGCGCCGCCAAGGCCATGCAGTACCTCTGCAACGGCTATGAGAAAACCCTGGAAGAAGTCACCAACGGTGCGCTGTTCAGCTCCGACGCCAGCGAGATGGTGGTGGTGAAGAACATCGAGCTGTATTCGCTGTGCGAGCATCACCTGCTGCCCTTCATCGGCAAGGCCCACGTCGCCTATATCCCCAATGGCAAGGTGCTGGGCCTCTCCAAGGTGGCGCGCATCGTCGACATGTATGCCCGTCGCCTGCAGATCCAGGAAAGCCTGAGCCGGCAGATCGCCGAGGCGATCCAGCAGGTCACCGGTGCCCTTGGCGTGGCTGTGGTCATCGAAGCGAAGCACATGTGCATGATGATGCGCGGCGTGGAGAAGCAGAACTCCTCCATGGTCACCTCGGTGATGCTCGGCGAGTTCCGCGAAAACGCCGCGACCCGCAGCGAGTTCCTCAGCCTGGTCAATAGCTGAAACCGAGCACTCAGCGCTTACTGTAGAAACGTCGCCCCGGTGCGAAACGATGCTGGCGTCACCGCGATATCGGTGCCGCCTGTACCATTCGCCGCGGGGGCGCGGATCCTACGCGTCGGATGAACACACCACTTCCGTAGGAGCGTCGCCCCCGGCGCGAAACGGTGGTGGTCATTGCGCACTGTTACGGTATGACCACCAATCGCCGGTAAACCGACTCGCGCCGCTCCTGATACCCGCCTCAGGTTTTCTCCACGAACTGCAACTCGGCCAGCCGCGCGTAAAGCGGGTTGCCGGCGACCAATTCGGTGTGCTTGCCCAAGGCAACCAATTGTCCCTGATCGAACACGGCGATGCGGTCCGCGCTCTTCACCGTCGCCAGGCGGTGGGCGATCACCAGGGTGGTGCGGCCACGCATCAGTTCGGGCAGCGCCTGCTGGATCAGGTGTTCGCTCTCGGCATCGAGGGCACTGGTGGCTTCGTCCAGCAGCAGGATCGGCGCATCAACGAGCAACGCACGGGCAATGGCCAGGCGCTGACGCTGGCCACCTGAAAGGCCCAGCCCGGCATCGCCCAGATGGGTCTGATAACCCCGCGGCAATCGCTCGATGAACTCATGGGCATGGGCCGCACGGGCAGCGGCTTCCACTTCGGCGCTGCTGGCATCCAGGCGCCCGTAGCGGATGTTGTCCTCCACGCTGCCGAAGAACAGCGCCGGGTGCTGGGAGACCAGCGCGAAGTTCTCGCGAAGGGCGTGCGGGTCGAGCCGATCGATCGGCAGGCCATCGATGAGGATTCGCCCCTGCTGCGGGTCGTAGAAGCGCAGCAGCAGATCGAACAGCGTCGACTTGCCCGCCCCGGACGGCCCGACGATGGCCAGGGTCTCACCGGGCACCACCGTCAGATCGATGCCCTGCAGGGCGAGGCTTTCCGGGCGGGTCGGATAGGCGAACGACAACCCCTGAACCTCGATGCGCCCCTGCACGGGCGGGGTCGGCAGCAGAGCACCCTCGAGCGGCGCATGGATCTCGTTGCGCGCGCGCAGCAATTCGCTGATGCGCTCGGCGGCGCCGGCCGCGCGCTGCAACTCGCCGATCACTTCGCTAAGGGTGCCGAACGAGGAGCCGACGATCAGGCTGTAGAACACGAACGCAGCCAGCTCACCGCCGCTGATGCGCCCGGCGATCACGTCCATGCCGCCGACCCAGAGCATCACGCCAACGGCGCCAAGCACCAGCACGATCACCACGGTAATCAGCCAGGCACGCTGGGCGACGCGCTTGCGCGCCGTATCGAACGCAGCCTCGGCGGACAGGCCGAAGCGGCGACGGTCCTCGGCCTGGTGGTTGTAAGCCTGTACCGTCTTGATCTGCCCGAGCACTTCGCTGACGTAACTGCCGACATCGGCGATGCGGTCCTGACTGAGCCGCGACAGCTCCCGTACGCGGCGGCCGAACAGCAGGATCGGTGCCACCACCAGCGGCAAGGCAGCCAGCACGATGGCGCTCAACTTGGGGTTGGTGACCACCAGCAGGATCATGCCGCCAACCAGCATGATCAGGTTGCGCAAAGCCATCGACAGGGAAGAACCGATCACCGATTGCAGCAGCGTGGTATCGGCGGTCAGTCGCGACTGGATCTCCGAGCTGCGATTGTGCGCGTAGAAGCCCGGGTGCAGCCCGACCAGATGGTCGAATACCCGCTTGCGAATGTCCGCCACCACCCGCTCACCAAGCCAGGACACCAGATAGAACCGGGTGTAGGTACCGACCGCCAGGGCCAGCACCAGCACGAAGAACAGCAGAATCGAATGGCGCAGCGCTTGCGGCGATTGCGTGGCCAGGCCCTGATCCACCAGCAGTTTGATGCCCTGCCCCATGGACAGGGTAATCGCTGCGGTAAACAGCAGCGCCAGCAGCGCACCGGCCACGCGCCCACGATAGGGGGCGATAAACGCCCACGACATGCGCAGGGCCTCGCGCTGGCGGGAAGACAAAAACAGGTTCATGGCAGGCTCGAAGGCTGATGGCAGAAGGGCTCTAGCCCATCAGATGGGGCCGTGCGGGGTAAACATCAAGCGCGGGGAGCGTTCTTGGCGACAGCGCCCGGTTGAAATTAATATATGGAACTCGATTCCAAAAATAATCATAAGCCGTCAGGAGCCCTTCATGCCCGCCGTTCCTCCCACCCCGCTCCCCCAACAATGCGACCTGCTGGTGGTCGGCTCCGGCGCCGCCGGGCTAGCTGCCGCAGTGACCGCCGCCTGGCACGGCCAGAAGGTGGTGCTGGTGGAGAAGGACGCTGTTCTCGGCGGCGCCACCGCCTGGTCCGGTGGCTGGGCCTGGCTACCGCGCAACCCGCTGGCACGCCGGGCGGGCATTGAGGAAGACATTGAGCAGCCGCTCACTTACCTGCGCCACGAACTTGGCGAGCACTTCGATGGCCAGCGCGTCGCGGCCTTTCTCGAAGCCTGCCCGCATATGGTGGCGTTCTTCGAACGACACACGGCCTTGCAGTTCGCCGACGGCAACGCCATCCCGGATATGCATGGTGATACGCCGGGGGCCGCCACGGGTGGCCATCAGGTGATCGCCGCCCCCTATGATGCCCACGAAGTGCTCGACCTGCTGCCGCGCCTGCGCAAGACCATGGCGGAAACCTCGTTCATGGGCATGCCGATCATGGCCGGAGCTGATCTGGGGGCTTTCCTCAGCATGACCCGCTCACCGAAGTCCCTGTGGCACGTGGTTCGTCGCTTCAGCACTCACCTCTACCACCTGGCCCGCTACGGCCGCGCCATGCATCTGGTCAACGGTGTGGCGCTGGTCGCACGGCTGGTACGCTCTGCCACTGATCTGGGCGTGACGATGATCGAATCGGCGCCCGTGGTTCGCCTGCATCGGCAGGACGGTCACGTCAACGGCGTGACGATCCGGCACAAGGATGGCGAGCATTTCATCAGCGCCCGCGCAGTGATTCTCGCCGCTGGCGGCTTCCCCAACGATCCACTGCGTCGCCGGCAACTGTTTCCCCGCGATGCCAGCGGCCGGGACAACCTGGCGCTGCCACCCACCTCCTGCTCGGGCGACGGGCTGCGCCTCGGTGAGGCGCTAGGCGCTCAGGTCGACACCCGGCTGAAGTCGCCCGTCGCCTGGGCGCCGGTTTCCAGAGTGCCGCGCCGCGACGGCAGCAGCGGCCACTTCCCGCATATCATCGAGCGTGGCAAGCCGGGCATCATCGGCGTACTGGCCAACGGCAAGCGTTTCGTCAACGAGGCCCACGGTTACTACGACTACGTTTCGGCCATGGTCGAGCAGGTGCCGGATGGACAGGAAGTCTGTTCCTGGCTGATCTGCGACCATCGCTTCCAGCGTCGCTATGGCCTGGGCTTCGCCCGCCCGGCTCCCGTGCCGCTGTGGTCGGCACTGCGCAGTGGCTACCTGCAGCGCGCTGCCAGCGTAGAACGACTGGCACTGCAATGCGGTATCGATCCGGTTGCCCTGGCGACCACGGTGGCGACCTTCAATCAGTACGCGCGGGCGGGCGACGATCCCGAGTTCGGCCGCGGCAGCACCGCGTTCAACCGGAAACAGGGCGATCCGTTGCATCCGGGGCCCAACCCCTGCGTCGCGCCGATCGAACAGGGCCCCTTCTATGCAGTCAAAGTAGAGCCTGGCTGCTTCGGCACGTTCGCCGGCCTGAAGACCGACGCATCGGCCCGCGTACTTGATGTCGAAGGCCTGCCAATCAGCGGCCTGTACGCCGCTGGCGCGGACATGGCCAGCGTGTTCGGCGGCCACTACCCCTCCGGCGGTATCAACCTGGGGCCCGCCCTCACCTTTGGCTACCTCGCCGCGCGCCACGCGGCGGGCATCGACGCCTACGAATAGTCACCCGTTGTCATCAGGAGTACTCACATGCAGGCCATCCGCAATCGTTACCAACTGAACATGCCGAAACTGGGGCTGGGCACCTGGCCCATGCGCGACGACGAATGCACCCGCGCGGTGCATCAAGCCCTGGAGATCGGCTACCGACATATCGATACCGCCACGGCCTACGAGAACGAAGCGGCAGTCGGCAAGGCGCTGGCGGCCACCGAGGTGGCGCGCGAGAAGATCCACCTGACCACCAAGGTCTGGTGGGACAAGCTGCAGCCCGATGCCATCCGCGCCTCGCTCACCGAAAGCCTGCAGGCGCTGCGCACCGAGTATGTCGACCTGTTCCTGATCCACTGGCCAGGCAACGCCGGCAGCCTGAAAGGTGATGGCCTGCACCGCGCCCTGGAGACACTGGCGGCACTGCGTGACGAGGGCACGACGCTGAACATCGGCGTCGCCAATTTTCCGCTGCCGCTGTTGCGTCAGAGCATCGAGGAGTTCAAAGCCCCGATCGCCGCGATTCAGGTGGAATATCACGTGCTGCTCGATCAGCAACCGATGCTCGACTACGCCCGCGAACACAACCTGGCGTTCACCGCTTACTGCCCATTGGCCCGTGGTGAAGCCGCGCAACTGCCAGAAATCCGCCAGATTGCCGCCAAGCACGGCGTATTCCCCAGTCAGGTGGTGCTGCAGTGGCTGCTTGCTCAGGACCACGTGGCAGCGATCCCCAAGGCCAGCGGCGTGGAAAACCAGCGGGCCAACCTGGCCGCTCTGGACATCCGCCTCGACGATGAAGACCGCGCGCTGATCGCCAGCCTGCCCAAGGATCGCCGCCTGGTGAGCCCGGACTTCGCACCGCAGTGGTAAGCCGATAAGCGAAAGCCCCGCGTCTGCGGGGCTTTCGCGTAGCCTGGGTCGAGCGGAGCGATACTCGAATCGCCTGGTGGAAGAAAACAGCGTCTTCCACCCTACGAAACTTGCCTACGCCTTGTTCAGCGACTCCACGCCGACTTCGTCCCACAGCTCTTCCGCGAGGTGGAAGGTCGCATTGGCAGCGGGAATGCCGCAATAGATCGCGCTCTGCATGATCAATTCCTTGAGTTCCTCACGGGTGACGCCATTGTTCTTGGCAGCCTTGAGGTGCAGCTTCAATTCACCCTCGCGGTTCATGCCGATCAGCATGGCGATGGTGATCAGGCTGCGGGTATGGCGCGGCAATCCCGGACGCGTCCAGATATCACCCCAGGCATGACGGGTGATCATTTCCTGAAATTCTTCGTTGAACGGCGTCAGCTTTTCCAGGCTGCGGTCGACGTGGGTATCGCCCAGCACCGCGCGGCGCACCTGCATGCCGGCTTCGTAGCGTTGTTTCTCGTCCATCGGTAACTCCGGTTTCATGGGGTAGAGCGCTCAGTCATTTGGCGCGCAGAAAATCCAGCACACGCCGGGTGAACAACTCGCCTGCCTGCACGTTGGACAGGTGCGCGGCGTCGAACTCGACCAGCTCGGCACCGGCGATGCGTTCCTGCATGAAGCGGCCATGCTCCGGCGTGGTCACCGCATCGCCGGTACCGCAGACGATCAGGGTCGGCGCCTCGATCGCAGCGATCTGCTCACGGTAATCGGCATCGCGTACCGCCGCGCAGTTGGCCGCGTAGCCCTGGGGCGAGGTCTGCGCCAGCATGGTAACGATGGGGTCGACCTTTTCCGGGTGCTTGGCAGCGAATGGCGGGGTGAACCAACGCTCGATGGAGGCATCGCGCAAATCGCGCATGGCCTTCTCGCCCCCCTTGAGCACGGTGTCGATGCGGGTGCTCCAGATCTCATCGGTGCCAATCTTGGCGGCGGTGTTGCACAGCACCAGGCGCTGCAGACGCTCGCAGGCGTTGAGGCCGAACCACTGACCGATCAAACCGCCCATGGACAGGCCACAGAAATGCACCGTGTCGATGTTCAGCGCGTCGAGCAGCGCGAGGACGTCGCGGCCGTTCTGTTCGATGCTGTAGAAGCCGGAGCTGACCAGCGATTGGCCATGGCCACGGGTGTCGTAGCGCAGCACACGAAAATGCTCGCTGAACGCCGGCATCTGCGCGTCCCACATGTGCAGGTTGGTGCCCAGGGAATTGGACAGCACCAGCACCGGCGCATCCGCCGGGCCTTCGAGTTTGTAGTTCAGGTCGCCATCGGCGAGGGATACCACGGGCATGACAATCTCCTAGATGATCTACGAATTCAGTTCGCGGCTCTGCGCCACGGCACGCTCGACCCAGCGGCGCGCCTGGCCCAGGTAATGGGCAGGATCGAGCAGGTGATCCAGTTCTTCCGCGGACAGCTGGGCAGTGACCTCGGAATTGGCGCCCAGCACTTCACGCAGATGAGCGCCCTCCTTCACCGCCTGTTTGCAGCACTGCTCGACCAGGCGGTGAGCCGCGTCACGACCGATGCGTTGCGCCAGGGCGATGCTCACCGCCTCGGCCAGCACCAGGCCACGGGTCAGGTCGAGGTTGCGGGCCATGCGCCCGGCATCCACCTCGAGCCCTGGCACCACCAGCAGCGCTTGCTGCAAGGCACCGGACACCAGGCAGCAGAGCTCCGGCAGGGTCTCCCATTCGGCATGCCACAGGCCGAGGCTGCGCTCGTGCTCCTGAGGCATGGCCGCGAACATGGTGGCAACCAGGCCGGGCGCGCGGGTCGCGGCGCCGATCAGCACCGCAGCGCTGACCGGGTTACGCTTGTGCGGCATGGTCGAGGAACCGCCCTTGCCTGGCGCAGAGGGCTCGAACAACTCGCCGGCCTCGGTCTGCATCAGCAGGCTGAGGTCGCGGCCCAGCTTGCCCAGGCTGCCGGCGATCATGCCAAGCAGGCTGGCGAACTCGACCAGACGATCGCGCTGGGTGTGCCAGGGCTGTTCAGGCAGTTGCAGATCCAGCTCAGCCGCCAACGCTTCGGCCACCGGCCAGGCCTTGTCGCCCAGCGCCGCCAGGCTGCCGGACGCCCCACCGAACTGCAGGCACAGCAGGCGCGGTTTGATCTCTGCGAGACGCTGGCGATGGCGGTCGACCGCCCCCAGCCACCCAGCGATCTTCATACCCAAGGTTACCGGCGTGGCGTGCTGCAGCCAGGTGCGCCCGGCCATGGGCGTGGCCGCATGGCGCTCGGCCTGTTCGGCCAGCAGTCGGCTCAGGGCATCGAGGTCGTTTTCCAGCAGCACGATGGCGGCGCGCAGTTGCAGCACCAAGCCGCTGTCCATGGCGTCCTGGCTGGTGGCGCCCAGGTGCACGTAGCGCTCGGCCTCTTCACTCTGCGCGGCGATGCGTTTGCCCAGCGCCTTGACCAGCGGAATCGCCGAGTTGCCGGCGCTGCCGATGGCGATGGCCAGGGCATCGAAATCATAGAGTTCGGCCCGGCAGGCAGCCTCGATATCGGCGACCACTGCCGCGGGAATCACGCCGACCGCAGCCTCGGCCCTGGCCAGCGCCGCCTCGAAGTCGAGCATGCCCTGCACGCGGCCATGGTCGCTGAACACCTCACGCATCGGCGCACTGGTGAAGTAGGCATCGAACAACTGGCTGCAGGGCCTTGAACTCATACTGCTGAAACTCCGTGGTCAATGATCATGGTGTAGGTAACTGGCCTGGCGCGGCAGACGCAAGCTGACCAGAAAGGCCAGCACCATCATGCCCGACACGTACCAGTAGAAGGTTTGCTCCAGGCCAATGGACTTCAGGCCCAGGGCCACGTATTCGGCAGACCCGCCGAATAGCGCATTGGCTACCGCGTAAGCCAGGCCGACGCCCAGGGCGCGGACTTCCGGCGGGAACATCTCGGCCTTCACCAGGCCGCTTATCGAGGTATACAGGCTGACGATGGCCAGGGCCACAATGATCAGCAGGAAGGCCACCACCGGATTGTGCACGGTCTGCAGCAGCGCCAGGATCGGCCAGGTGAAGATCGCCCCCAGGGCACCGAACCAGAGCATAGAGGTGCGTCGACCGATGCGATCGGACAAGGCGCCGAACAGCGGCTGCATGATCATGAACAGAAACAGCGCAGCGGTCATGATGCCGCTGGCGGTCTTGGCGCTCATGCCTGCCGAATTGACCAGGTACTTCTGCATGTAGGTGGTGAAGGTATAGAAGATCAGCGAGCCACCGGCGGTATAGCCAAGCACGGTGAAGAACGCCGCTTTGTGGTGCTTGAACAGGTAGGCGATGCTGCCCGACTCCTTGTTGCCGATCTGGTCCTTCTTGGCGGTCTCGTCCAGCGAACGGCGCAGGTAGAAGGCCACCACGGCAGCCAGGGCACCGATCACGAACGGGATGCGCCAACCCCAGGCACGCAGCTCATCTTCGGTGAGCAGTTGCTGCAGGATCACGACCACCAGCACGGCCAGCAATTGCCCGCCAATCAGCGTGACGTACTGGAACGACGCGAAGAACCCGCGCTGCCCCTTGAGCGCCACTTCGCTCATGTAGGTCGCCGTAGTGCCGTACTCGCCGCCCACCGACAGCCCCTGGAACAGGCGCGCCAGCAATAGCAGCAGCGGTGCCAGGGCGCCGATGCTGTCATAGGTCGGCATGAAGGCGATGGCCAGCGACCCCAGGCACATCATCAGCACGGAGATCATCATCGAGACCTTGCGTCCGTACTTGTCGGCAACCCGGCCAAATACCCAGCCGCCAATCGGTCGCATCAGAAACCCGGCAGCGAATACACCTGCGGTATTGAGCAACTGGACGGTGGGGTCGTCGGACGGAAAGAAAGCTGGCGCGAAGTAGATCGCGCAGAAGGCATACACGTAGAAATCGAACCACTCGACCAGATTGCCCGAGGAAGCGCCGACGATGGCGAAGATGCGCTTGCGGCGCTCTTCCGGGCTGTAGTTCGGGGCTTCGTACACCGTGCTGGCTTCGGAACTCATCATGGATACTCACTGGTAAGGAACGGGACGGTTCCCTACTCCGACTTACATGTAACCAAATGATTCGAGCATTATTACCCCGCCTGATCGCTTGCACCGGTACCGGACACGGCGGCGTGGAGCCCTGTCCGATACCGAAGCAAACAAACTCTGGGACCTGTGGGCATATCGCCGGACTCTTGGCGGTCGTCGATGTTGGTGGGCTGAAGCCCACCCTACAAGAGACAAGCACCCGACGTAACGTAGGGTGGGCTTCAGCCCACCAAACAGCGCATGAGTAACGCCCCATGGTCGATCTGCAGGTTTCTAGACGCGCTCGATCGCCAATGCCAGCCCCTGGCCGACGCCCACGCACATGGTCGCCAGACCGAGCTTGCCGCCGGTCTTTTCCAGGTGGTGTACGGCAGTCAGCACCAGGCGGTTGCCGCTCATGCCCAAGGGGTGGCCGAGGGCGATGGCGCCGCCGTTCGGATTGACCTTGGGGCTGTCGTCCGCCAGGCCGAGATCACGGGTGACCGCCAGCCCCTGAGCGGCGAACGCCTCGTTCAGTTCGATCACGTCAAAGGCATCGATATCGAGGTTCAGGCGGCTCAGCAGCTTGCGTACCGCCGGTACCGGGCCGACACCCATGACCCGAGGGGCCACGCCACCGCTGGCCATGCCGAGTACCTTGGCGCGGGCCCCGAGGCCATATTTCTGCACCGCTTCGGCAGACGCCAGGATCATCGCCGACGCCCCGTCGTTGAGGCCCGAGGCGTTGCCTGCAGTCACCGTCTTGTCCGGGCCGTTGACCGGCTTGAGCTTGGCAAGTGCCTCGGCGGTGGTGTCGGCGCGAGGGTGTTCGTCGGTATCGACGATGCTTTCACCCTTCTTGGTCTTGATCACTACCGGCACGATTTCCTCGGCGTAGTAACCACTTTGCTGCGCCACGGCGGCACGCTGCTGGCTGCGCAGACCGAAGGCGTCCTGGTCGGCACGGCTGACGCCGTAATCTTCGGCCACGTTGTCACCGGTCACCGGCATCGGGTCGACGCCGTAGCGCTCCTTCATCGCCGGATTGACGAAACGCCAGCCCAGGGTGGTGTCTTCGAGCTTCTGGCCACGGCCAAAGGCACTGTCCGCCTTGCCCATCACGTATGGCGCGCGGGTCATCGATTCGACGCCGGCAGCGATGGCCAGCTCCATTTCCCCGGAAGCGATGGCTCGGAAGGCAGCACCCACCGCTTCCATGCCCGAGGCGCAGAGGCGGTTGAGGGTCACGCCAGGCACGGTCTCCGGCAGGCCAGCGAGCAGCAGCGCCATACGGGCGACGTTGCGGTTGTCCTCGCCGGACTGATTGGCGCAGCCCATGAACACTTCATCGACCGCCGACCAGTCGACCTGCGGATTACGTTCGATCAGTGCCTTCAGCGGAATGGCTGCCAGGTCGTCGGCGCGTACCGCGGACAGGCCGCCATTGAGCCGACCGATCGGCGTACGCACCGCATCGCAAATGAATACATCGCGAGTCATTCGTCACTCCCCTTCTGCCCATGGGCAGCGGCGGTGCGTGCTTCCAGATCACGCAGCGCAGCCAGTTCTTCGGCTTTCGGCGCTTCGGTGGTGGTCACGTTGTCGGCGAAACGGATCTGCCAGCCGGTGTTCTCGACCACCTGCTCACGGCTCACGCCCGGATGCAGGGAGGTGACGATGAATTCGTTGCTGCCCGCTTCCGGCTCCATGATGCACAGGTCGGTGATGATCGCGACCGGGCCGTCGCCCGGCAGGCCGAGGCGCTTGCGGTGATCGCCACCCTCGCCATGGCCCACCGACGTGATGAACGCCAGCTTGTCGACGAAGGTGCGATGACCCTGCTTGAGGATGATCAGCACCTTCTTGGCGCTGCCAGCGATTTCCGGCGCGCCACCGGCACCCGGCAGACGCACTTTCGGCGCATGGTAATCACCGATCACCGTGGTGTTGATATTGCCGAACTTGTCGACCTGGGCCGCGCCGAGGAAGCCGACATCGATACGACCGCCCTGCAGCCAGTAGCGAAAGATCTCGCCGGTCGGCACCACGGTATCGGCCGTCTCGGCCAGCTCACCATCACCGATGGACAGCGGCAGCACGGTGGGCTTGGCGCCGATCGGGCCGGATTCGTAGATCAGTACCACTTCCGGGGCGTGGGTCAGACGCGCCAGGTTGGCCGCCTTGGACGGCAAACCGATGCCGACGAAGCAGACGCTGCCATTGCCGAGGCGGCGCGCGGCGGCCACGGTCATCATTTCATTGGTGTTGAACTCGCTCATCACTTGGCCTCCCCGTTAACCTTCGCCTGGTACTGCGCAAAATCCTCGGTGCCACGGATGTATTCATCGATCCAGGCAGTGAAGGTTTCACGGTCGCGGGCGATGGGATCCCAGGCCTGGTAGAAGCGGTTGTCACGCTCGTAATAGCCATGGGCATAGGATGGATGAGCACCGCCCGGCACCACACAGACGGCAGTCAGTGCCCAGGTCGGCAGTACGCAGGCGTTCATCGGTGCTTGCAGGTCGTCGACGATTTCCTCGACGGTGACGATGCAACGCTTGGCAGCCAGAGCGGCCTCCTTCTGCACACCGAGAATGCCCTGAATCAGCACGTTGCCCTTGCGGTCGGCCTTCTGCGCGTGGATGACGGTGACGTCAGGACGCACGCTCGGTACGGTAGCCAGGCTCTCGCCGGTGTACGGGCATTCGATGAACTTGATTTCCGGGTTGACCTTGACCAGGTCCGAGCCCTGATAGCCGCGCAGCACGGCGAACGGCAGATTGGATGCGCCAGCGACGTAGGCGTTGGCCATCGCCGCGTGGCTGTGCTCGCTGATTTCCAGCTTGTGCGGCCAGTGCTTCTCGACCGCGTCGCGCAGACGGTGCAGGGAGCCGACACCGGGGTTGCCACCCCAGGAGAAAATCAGACGCTTGGCGCAACCCGCACCGATCAGCAGGTCATAGACCAGATCCGGTGTCATGCGCACCAGCGTCAGGTCTTTCTTGCCCTGACGGATCAGTTCATGGGAAGCCGCAGTGGGAATCAGATGGGTGAAGCCTTCGAGGGCGATGGTGTCACCGTCGTGAACGAAGCGCTCAACCGCCTCGCGCAGGGAGAGAATTTCAGCCATGGTCGTTCTCGTCTTATTGCTCTGGAAACCGTGGGGCGGCTATTGCGCCGTGTGAGTACAAGGTACCCAGCCCATAGCGAGCTAACAATCCGATAATCGATTATTTGTTCGATAATCGAACAATGCTTGAACCGCTCTCCCTTCCCGCCCGACACCCGCCAGCCGCATCATCCATGGGCCTGCACGGCGTATCCACACAGCCCTCAGCTTCGGGCCTACATGCCAAACACAATTACCCCCTGTGCAGGGGGTAATCCAGGCTTGCCAGGTTCAGAACCGGGCCTGACAGAGCAGCCCTCAGGCCTCCAGCGCCCTCACCCGCTCGTGGCGTTGCTGGGCCTTGGGCTCAGCGGTGGATTGCAAGGTGAAATCGAATTCGATTTCGGCGAAGCGTCCTGCCACCCCGTGGGCACTGGCACGCGCCGCATCCTCGAAGAAATCGATCTTCGCAATCAGCTCATCGCGGGTGGCGTAGGCGAAGTCATCGTGCAGGTACTTGTCGCCATCCAGATTGATCTGGGTAGTCAAATGCCGATGGCCGGGTGCCGAGATGAAGAAATGCACGTGGGCCGGACGCTGGCCATGGCGGCCGAGCTGGTCGAGCAGTTGCTGGGTCGGGCCATCGGGCGGGCAGCCGTAGCCGGACGGCACGATGCTGCGAAAGCGATAGCGGCCCTCGGCATCGGTCTCGATGCGGCGACGCAGGTTGAACTCCGACTGCGCGGGATCGAAGTAGGAATAGGTGCCGCCCGTGTTGGCGTGCCAGACGTCGACGATGGCACCGGCCAATGGCTTGCCGTCGGTATCGAACACACGGCCCTGCATGAACAGCGGTGTACCGGCATCCTGACCATCGTCCAGACGGGCTTCGCCCTTGCTCAGCGGCGCTCCGGCGACATACAACGGCCCCTCGATGGTGCGTGGGGTACCGCCCGTGCGACCGGCCTCTTCGTCCTCGGCGTCCATCAGCATGTCGAGGTAATGCTCGATACCCAGACCGGCGACAACCAAACCAGCCTCCTGGCGGCTGCCGAGTTCGTTGAGGTAGTGCACCGCTTTCCAGAATTCTTCCGGGGTGATCTGAAGATCCTCGATGAGCTTCGCGGTGTCGTTGAGCAGGCGGTGAATCACCGTCTTCATGCGCGCGCTGCCCTGGTCATTGCTGAAACCACTGGCCTCTTCGAAGAACTTCTGCACATCCACGGTCTGGGCGATACGTACGGTCATGGTCTTTTCCTCATCTTGTTTTTTTCTTGAACGGATTATGCTGGCGAATCAGCGATCGTCATCATGGATCGAGGACGGGTGACGACACAGCGCCATGACCTCGATCTCCATGCAGGGGTAGAGCGGCAGTTGCATCAGAGTGTCATGCAGAGCCTGGGCGTCGGCCACGTCGAACACGCTGACGTTGGCGTACAGCCCGGCAATTCGCCATAGATGGCGCCAGGTGCCCTCGCCCTGCAGACGCTGAGCCAGCTCTTTTTCATCGGCCTTCAGGCGGGTGACCTGTTCGGCCGGCATATCGGTGGGCAGTTTTACGGTCATGCGCACATGGAACAGCATGGCAACGTCCTTTCGGTAAGCATCAACGACGGCGGAAGTGCTGCAGACGCTCTTCATCGAGCGTCACACCAAGGCCGGGCGTGGTCGGAATCTTCAGTTCGAAATCGCGGTACACCGGCACCTCGACGAGGATGTCCTCGGTCAGCAGCAGCGGCCCGAACAGCTCGGTGTGCCACTCCAGCTTGCTGAGGGTGGCGAAGGCATGGGCCGAGGCCAGGGTGCCGACACTGCCTTCGAGCATGGTGCCGCCGTACAGAGCGATACCCGCGGCTTCGGCGATATGGGCGCTGCGCAGCACGGCGCGCGGGCCACCATTCTTGGCGATCTTCAGGGCGAACACCGGTGCGGCGCCGGCACGGGCCAGGTTGAAACTGTCTTCCACGCTCTCGATGGCTTCGTCGGCCATGATCGGCGCTGGGCTGCGGGCGCTGACGCGCGCCTGGGCCTGCACGTCCTGGCGAGGAATCGGCTGCTCGATCAGATCGACGCCGGCATCGCCGAGCGCCTGGCAGGCGCGCATGGCCACCGCTTCGCTCCACGCCTGGTTGACGTCTACCCGAACGCTGGCACGGTCGCCCAATGCGCGCTTGATGGCCGCTACGTGGGCGATATCCAGCGACGCATCGCGGCTGCCGATCTTCAGCTTGAAAATCCGGTGGCGACGCAGGTCGAGCATGCGCTCGGCCTCTTCAATGTCTGTGGCGGTATTGCCACTGGCCAGCGTCCATGCGACTTCCAGACCGTCACGCACACGGCCACCGAGCAGCTCGGCAACCGGCAAGCCAAGGCGCTTGCCCTGGGCGTCGAGCAAGGCGGTTTCCACTGCCGAGCGGGCGAAGGTGTTGGCGCGCACGTTGCGGTCGATGCGCAGCATCGCGGCGTTGATGTTGCCGGCCGGCTGGCCGATCAGCAGCGGTGCGAAGTAGGTATCGATGTTGGTCTTGATGCTTTCCGGGCTTTCCCCGGCATAGGCCAGGCCACCAATGGTGGTGGCTTCACCGACACCTTCGATACCGTCACTGCAGCGCAGGCGCAGGATCACCAGGGTCTGCCGCTGCATGGTGTGCATCGCCAGCTTGTGCGGGCGAATGGTCGGCAGATCGACGATCAGGGTCTCGAGGCTTTCGATCAGGGGAACGCTCATTGGAAGTGATCCGTGTGCAGGTCAGAACGACTGGCAAAAGGCTGCGAGACGCAGCGCTGCGGCGCCTCGCTCAGAAGGCCAGCCAGACGCAAGAACGCGGTGGAGGAGCAAAGGATGCGAGTCATCACGAGCATATCCTTCAGGTTTTATTTTTGTTCCGGCACAGATTGACCTCAGCAAATAAGCCAGTCCAATATTGAATCGGTCTGGTTTCATACCCTGGAGGTATCATGGAGCTGCGCCACCTGCGTTACTTCCGCGTGCTCGCGGAAACCCTTAATTTCACGCGCGCAGCAGAACGCCTGCATATCGCCCAGCCGCCGCTGAGCCGGCAAATCCAGCAATTGGAAGATGAGTTGGGCGTGGCCCTGATCGAGCGCGGCAGGCCGTTGCGCCTGACCGAGGCTGGTCGGTTCTTCTATGAGCATTCCGTGCAGCTGCTTGAGCAGCTTGGCCGCGTCAGCGAAGACACGCGGCGGATCGCCGAAGGGCAAAGACGCTGGCTGGGAATCGGCTTCACTCCTTCCACACTGTATGGCGCACTTCCGGAGCTGATCCGTCAGCTGCGCAGCGAGGCCGCCATCGAGCTGGGGTTGTCCGAACTGATCACCCTGCAGCAGGTGGAAGCCCTCAAACGCGGCCGCATCGATATCGGTTTCGGGCGCATCCATATCGAGGACCCGGCCATCGTGCAGGAGGTCATTCGTGAAGATCCACTGGTCGCCGCCCTGCCCGCTGGCCATCATCTGCTCGCCGCCCCCGCATCGTTGGAAGACCTGGCACGGGAACCGTTCGTGCTCTATCCAGGCACGCCAAGGCCCAGCTATGCCGACCATGTGCTCGGGCTGTTCGCGCGCAATGGCTTGAAGATTCGCGTAGCACAGATGACCAACGAGCTGCAGACCGCCATTGGCCTGGTGGCCGCTGGCATCGGCATCACTTTGGTGCCGGCTTCGGTACAGCGCCTGCACCGCGACGATATTGGCTACACGCCCCTGCTCGACGTCAGCGCCACCTCGCCGATCGTCATCAGTTACCGCAAGGATGACGATTCACCGCTGCTCAAGCGCTGCCTGAATCTGGTCAAGCATCTCGATCCGGAGTGACCACCCTGCGATACGGCCGCCGGGGCGGAATCACCTTGGAGGACCAGGCTTTCGGACCCTGTGCGATTTAGCCGAGGTGATCGCCCGCCTGCGGCTGAAACTCGATTCGAAGCTGAATACCTGAACGACGCCCACAAAAAAGGGCGACCGAAGTCGCCCTTTTTCTGGATTACCAGAACTTAGTTCTGGTTTTCCATTTGCGCGCGGATCAGATCACCGATGGTGGTCGGACCGGAAGTTTCAACTTCCTGCTTACGCATTTCCTTGATTGCTTCTTTTTCGTCTTCAACGTCTTTCGACTTGACGGACAGGCTGATCACGCGGCTCTTGCGATCCACGCTGATGATCTTGGCCTCGACTTCTTCGCCTTCTTTCAGAACGTTGCGCGCATCTTCAACGCGGTCACGGCTGATTTCGGAGGCTTTCAGAGTGGCTTCGATGCCGTCGGCCAGGGTGATGATCGCGCCCTTGGCGTCAACTTCTTTCACAGTACCGCGAACGATAGTGCCTTTGTCGTTGACTGCAACGTAGTCGGAGAACGGATCTTCTTCCAGTTGCTTGATGCCCAGGGAGATGCGCTCACGCTCTGGGTCGACCGACAGGATGACGGTTTCCAGTTCGTCGCCCTTCTTGAAGCGACGTACGGCTTCTTCGCCGACTTCGTTCCAGGAGATGTCGGACAGGTGAACCAGACCGTCGATGCCGCCGTCCAGACCAATGAAGATACCGAAATCGGTGATCGACTTGATGGTGCCGGAGATCTTGTCACCCTTGTTGAACTGACCGGAGAAATCTTCCCATGGGTTGGTTTTGCACTGCTTGATACCCAGGGAGATACGACGACGCTCTTCGTCGATGTCCAGAACCATGACTTCCACTTCGTCGCCAACCTGAACGACTTTCGACGGGTGGATGTTCTTGTTGGTCCAGTCCATTTCGGAAACGTGTACCAGGCCTTCCACGCCTTCTTCCAGCTCTGCGAAGCAGCCGTAGTCGGTCAGGTTGGTCACGCGCGCAACAACGCGGGTGCTTTCCGGGTAACGCGCCTTGATAGCAACCCATGGGTCTTCGCCCAGTTGCTTCAGGCCCAGGGAAACACGGTTACGCTCGCGATCGTACTTCAGAACCTTGACGTCGATCTCGTCGCCAACGTTGACGATCTCGGACGGGTGCTTGATACGCTTCCAGGCCATGTCGGTGATGTGCAGCAGGCCATCGACGCCACCCAGATCCACGAATGCGCCGTAGTCGGTGAGGTTCTTGACGATACCTTTGACCTGCTGGCCTTCCTGCAGCGATTCCAGCAGGGCTTCGCGCTCTGCGGAGTTTTCGGCTTCCAGGACGCTACGACGGGAAACGACAACGTTGTTGCGCTTCTGGTCGAGCTTGATGACCTTGAATTCGAGCTCTTTGCCTTCCAGGTGAGTGGTATCACGCACCGGACGGACATCGACCAAGGAACCTGGCAGGAACGCACGGATGCCGTTAACGTCGACAGTGAAGCCGCCTTTAACCTTACCGTTGATAACGCCCTTGACCACTTCCTCAGCGGCGAAAGCTGCTTCCAGGACGATCCAGCACTCGGCGCGCTTGGCTTTTTCGCGGGACAGCTTGGTTTCACCAAAGCCATCTTCAACCGCGTCCAGCGCAACGTGGACTTCGTCACCGACCTTGATGGTCAGCTCGCCTTGTTCGTTGAAGAACTGCTCCAGAGGGATGACGCCCTCGGACTTCAGGCCAGCGTGAACGGTAACCCAGTCGCCGTCGATGTCGACCACGATGCCAGTGATGATGGCACCCGGCTGCATGTCCAGGGTTTTCAGGCTTTCTTCAAAAAGTTCTGCAAAGCTTTCGCTCATGTTGATTCCTGTTGGATCGGGCGGGGATTCGCCCTGCTCCGCATTCCAGACAATGCGGGTTTATTCATATAAAAGAAGGCCTACGGGACTAGGACTGGTATCCCCGTATGCCTCCCCTGCGAGCCGAAAATGGCTCTTTTCAACCGGCGAGGTCGCGATTGGCGACTTCGCTCAGAATTCTTTCCAGCACCTGCTCGATGGACAATTCGGTGGAATCCAGCTGGATCGCGTCGGCTGCCGGCTTGAGCGGAGCCACCGCACGCTGGGTATCACGCTCATCGCGTGCCCGAATCTCATCAAGAAGACTCGCGAGATTAACATCATCGCCCTTCGCCTTCAACTGCAGGTAACGTCGATTGGCACGTTCCTCGGCGCTGGCGGTCAGGAAAACCTTCAGTGGGGCCTCTGGAAACACCACGGTGCCCATGTCACGACCATCGGCCACCAGGCCCGGCGCCTCGTTGAAGGCGCGTTGGCGCTGCAGCAGCGCATCACGCACCGCTGGCAGTGCCGCGACCTGAGAAGCACCGGCACCGATCTGCTCGTTACGGATGGCGTCGGTCACCTCCTCGCCTTCGAGGATGATGCGCTGTGGCTTGCCGTCACCGGCAGCGAGGAACTGCACGTCGAGGTGCGCGGCCAGCAGCTTCAGCGACTCTTCGTTGGTCAGGTCGACGCCATGATTGCGTGCGGAGAATGCCAGCAGACGATACAGCGCGCCGGAATCCAGCAGGTTCCAGCCCAGCTGCCTGGCCAGCAGACCGGCAACCGTGCCCTTGCCCGAGCCACTCGGCCCGTCGATGGTAATGACCGGCGCGTTGACGCTCATTGCTGCCCCTCCACGGCCACACGAATGCCAACCTGCTCGGCCAGAGCCAGGAAGTTGGGAAACGAGGTGGCGACGTTGGCGCAGTCATGGATGCGGATTGGCGCCGTCGCACGCAGCGAGGCGACGCTGAAGGCCATGGCGATGCGGTGGTCGCCGTGGCTGTGCACTTCGCCACCGCCAATGGCCTGGCCACCGTCGATGATGATGCCATCTTCGGTCGGCTCGACCTTCACACCCAGACTGGTCAGGCCGTCGGCCATCACCTGGATACGGTCGGACTCCTTCACGCGCAGCTCTTCGGCGCCACGCAGTACGGTGCGACCTTCGGCGCAGACCGCAGCGATGAACAGTACCGGGAACTCGTCGATGGCCAGGGGCACCAGCGCTTCGGGAATTTCGATCCCCTTGAGCTTGGCGCCGCGCACGCGCAGGTCAGCCACAGGCTCGCCCCCGACTTCACGCGGGTTCTCCAGGGTGATGTCACCGCCCATCAGGCGCAGAATCTCGATCACGCCGATACGCGTCGGGTTGATGCCGACATGCTCGAGCAGCAGGTCAGAGCCTTCGGCGATGGAAGCCGCCACCAGAAAGAACGCTGCCGAGGAAATGTCCGCCGGCACTTCGATGCGGGTAGCCGTCAACTTGCCACCGGCCTGCAGGGAAGCCACCGGCCCGTTGGACTCGACGGCATAACCGAAGCCGCGCAGCATGCGCTCGGTGTGGTCACGGGTCGGCGCCGGCTCGGTAACCGTGGTCACACCTTCGGCGTACAGACCCGCCAGCAGCAGGCACGACTTAACCTGGGCGCTGGCCATCGGCAAGGTATAGGTCAGTGCCTTGAGCTTCTGGCCACCACGGATGGTCAGCGGTGGGCGACCGTCCGGGCCGGTCTCGACCACGGCCCCCATTTCGCGCAGCGGATTGGCCACGCGGTTCATCGGGCGCTTGGACAGCGATGCATCACCGGTCATGGTCACATCGAAGGGCTGGCCAGCCAGCAAGCCGGACAACAGGCGCATGGAAGTGCCGGAATTGCCTACGTAGAGAGGACCGGGTGGCGGCTTCAGGCCGTGCAGGCCAACGCCATGCACGGTCACGCGGCCATGGTGCGGCCCTTCGATGACCACGCCCATGTCGCGGAACGCCTGCAGGGTCGCCAGGGCGTCTTCGCCCTCGAGAAAACCTTCGACCTCGGTAGTGCCTTCGGCCAGGGAGCCGAGCATGATCGAGCGGTGGGAGATGGACTTGTCGCCTGGAACGCGGATACGCCCACGGACATTGCCACCAGGATTAGCCAGGAAAACCAGATCGTTCGAGTGCATAGCGTCCACATAGGCCCGACGGGCCAGTATTTTGCTGAAATGTTCGCGGGCCACGCGGGCGCGAGTGAATACGCCCAGCAGGTGATGCCCGTCCCCTGCGTCGACCGCATCGCGCAAGGCGTCTAGGTCGTCGCGAAATACATCCAGAGTACGCAGCACCGCCTCGCGGTTGGCGAGGAAGATGTCGTGCCACATGACCGGATCACTGCCGGCGATTCTCGTGAAATCGCGGAAGCCGCCGGCGGCATAGCGGAAAATTTCCAGATTCTCGTTGCGTTTGGCCAGCGAGTCGACCAGACCAAAGGCCAGCAGATGTGGCAAATGACTTGTGGCAGCGAGCACCTGATCGTGGTGCTCGACCTGCATGTGCTCGACGTCGGCGCCCAGCTCGCGCCACAGTTGATCGACGCGCTGCAGCGCAATCGCATCAGTCTGCGGCAGCGGCGTGAGGATCACCTTGTGGCGCTTGAACAGCTCGCCATTGGCCGCCTCCACCCCGCTCTGCTCGGAGCCGGCAATCGGGTGGCCCGGCACGAAGCGCGCCGGCACGCCACCGAAGACCGCATCCGCAGCGCGCACCACGTTGCCTTTGGCGCTACCCGCATCAGTGAGCACGGCATCGCCCAGATCCAGCCTGGCCAACTCGCCGAGCAAACACTCCATGGCCAGGATAGGGACCGCCAGCATGATCACATCCGCGCCCTGACAGGCGGCAGCCAGCTGCTCCTCGCAGCGGTCCACCACCCCCAGCTCGACGGCCATGCGGCGCGCCTGCGGATCCAGATCGACGCCAACGACCTCGCGACACACGCCACGGGCACGCAGGCCCTTGGCGAAAGAGCCGCCGATCAGCCCGAGGCCAACCACGACCAGGCGCTGGACCAAAGGCTTGTTTATCGGTGTCATGCCTTCGGTCACGCGTTGAGCACCTTGCGCAGCGCTTCCAGGAAGCGGGCGTTCTCGGCCGGCAGGCCGATGGAAACGCGCAGGTGGTTGGGCATGCCGTAGCCGGCGACTGGCCGTACGATCACTCCCTCGCGCAACAACCCCTGGTTGATCGCAGCGGTATCACGAGCAAAGTCGATGGCCAGGAAATTGGCCTTGGACGGAATCCAGCCCAGGCCCAACTCGCGGCAACCTTCCTGCAATTGCAACATGCCAGCTGCGTTGATTTCACGGCTGCGGGCCAGATACTCGGCATCGTCGAACGCTGCGCAGGCCGCGGCCAGTGCGAAGCTGTTGACGTTGAACGGCTGACGCACACGGTTCAGCACGTCGGCGACCTGAGTCGAGCTGAGGCCGTAGCCAACGCGCAGCGAGGCCAACCCGTAGGCTTTGGAGAAGGTGCGCGAGACCAGCAGATTGGCGTGCCCAGCGAGGAAGTCCAGGCCATCCGGCAACTCGTCGCCGTCGGCATATTCGATGTAGGCCTCGTCCAGCACCACCAGCACGTTTTCCGGCACGCCGGCGAGGAAATCGCGCAGCGCCTGGGTGTCGAACCAGGTGCCGGTCGGGTTGTTGGGGTTGGCGATGAATACCACACGGGTGTCGGCATCGATGGCCGCCAGCATGGCCGGCAAGTCGTGACCGAAGTTGACCGCCGGCACGACCTTGGCCTGCGCGCCAACGGCCTGGGTAGCGATCGGGTACACGGCGAACGCGTGCTCGCTGAACACCGCATTCAGACCTGGGGCCAGGTAGGCGCGGGCGACCAGCTCGAGAATGTCGTTGGAGCCATTGCCCAGGGTGACCTGAGCGGTGGAGACGCCGCAGCGCTCGGCCAGCAGGGTTTTCAGGGTGAAACCGTTGCCGTCGGGGTAGCGAGTCAGCTCGTCGAGCTCGGCACGAATTGCCGCCAGCGCCTTGGGGCTCGGGCCGAGCGGATTCTCGTTACTGGCCAGTTTGACGATGCTGGCCGGATCCATGTTCAGCTCGCGGGCCAACTCGTCGACCGGCTTGCCTGGCACGTAGGGGGAAAGTTTCTGCACGCCTGGCTGGGCCAGGGCGATGAAATCACAAGACATAGCTGCAAGCCTCAAGCTATACGCCGCAAGCTAGAAGCCAGAACGCCGCTCATTTGCAGCTCGTGGCTCGCAGCTTGCAGCTGCTGTTTAAAGTACCGCCTTCGGGTAGGAGCCCAGCACCTTGAGCGCCACGGCTTCCCCATTGATTTTTTCCAGCACGTCCTTGATCAGCGGATCGCGGTGGTGACCGACGAAATCGATGAAGAAGGCGTAGGTCCACTTGCCGCTGCGCGACGGACGGGTTTCGATGCGGGTCAGGTCGATGTTGTTCTGGTGGAACGGCACCAGCAACTCGTGCAGCGCGCCTGGCTTGTTGCGCATGGAGACGATCACCGAGGTCTTGTCGTCGCCGGTCGGCGGGACTTCCTGGTTGCCGATGATCAGGAAGCGCGTGGAGTTATCCGGGCGATCCTCGATCTTCTCGGCGAGCCGGGTCAGGTCGTACAGGTTGGCGGCCATGTCACCGGCGATGGCCGCCGAGTTCCATTCACTCTTCACCCGGCGGGCGGCATCGGCGTTGCTGGAAACCGCCACGCGCTCGACGTTCGGGTAATGGGCGTCCAGCCACTTGCGGCACTGGGCCAGAGACTGGGCATGGGAATAGATGCGGGTAATCCGGTCGGTCTTGGTGGCGTCGCCGACCAGCAGATGATGGTGGATGCGCAGTTCCACTTCGCCGCAGATCACCAGATCGTGCTCGAGGAAGCTGTCGAGGGTGTGGTTGACCGCACCTTCGGTGGAGTTCTCCACGGGCACTACACCGAAGTTGACGGCGCCGGCCACCACTTCGCGGAACACCTCGTCGATAGCCGCCATGGGCTGACTGATCACGGCATGACCGAAATGCTTCATGGCCGCCGCCTGGGAGAAGGTACCTTCCGGGCCCAGATAGGCGACCTTCAGCGGATTCTCCAGCGCCAGGCAGGAGGACATGATTTCACGGAACAGCCGCGCCATTTCCTCATTGCCAAGCGGGCCGCGATTACGCTCCATCACCCGTTTGAGCACCTGAGCCTCACGCTCGGGACGGTAGAACACCGGCTGCTCGCCAGCGGGCAGCGAGGCCATCTTGACCCGCGCCACTTCTTCGGCACAGCGTGCACGGTCGCTGATCAGTTCGAGAATCTTCTCGTCCAGGCTATCGATGCGCAGGCGCAGAGCCTGCAGCGCCTGATCGGTGTTCGCATCCGCAGTCATCAGCCGTGCTCCTTCTCGAACTCCGCCATGTAAGCGACCAGGGCCTGCACGGCATCCAGGCCCACTGCGTTGTAGATGGACGCACGCATGCCACCCACCGAGCGATGGCCCTTGAGGTTGAGCAGGCCACGGGCATCGGCACCCGCCAGGAACGGCTTGTCGAGACGCTCGTCAGCCAGACGGAAGGGTACGTTCATCCACGAACGGGCATTGCTGGCGATCGGGTTGCTGTAGAACTCGCTGGCGTCGATCACGCCGTACAGCAGTTCCTTCTTGGCCTTGTTGCGCTGCTCCATGGCGGCCACACCGCCCTGCTCTTTCAGCCACTCGAAGACCAGCCCCGAAAGGTACCAGGAGAAGGTCGCCGGGGTGTTGTACATCGAGCCGTTGTCGGCAGCGATCTTGTAATTGAGCATGGTCGGGCAGGCGCTGCGCGCGCGGCCGAGCAGGTCTTCACGGATGATCGCGACCACCAGCCCGCTGGGGCCGATGTTCTTCTGAGCGCCGGCATAGAT
Source organism: Pseudomonas flavescens (assembly GCF_013408425.1). NCBI lineage: Bacteria > Pseudomonadati > Pseudomonadota > Gammaproteobacteria > Pseudomonadales > Pseudomonadaceae > Phytopseudomonas > Phytopseudomonas flavescens. The sequence continues at coordinate 2,117,738 of NZ_JACBYV010000001.1, forward strand.
CAGGCCGAACTTGGAGATATCCACTTCACGCGAGAGGATATCGGACGACATGTCGACCACCAGCGGTACGTCGCCAGCCTCGGGGATCCAGTCGAACTGCAGGCCACCGATGGTTTCGTTGCTGGCGTAATGCAGGTAGGCGGCATCCTTGGACAGCTGCCACTCGTTCTGCCCGGGAATGGCGAAGTAGTCGTAGGCCTTGGCGCTGGCGGCGACGTTGACGTTGCCGTAGCGGCGGGCCTCCTCGATGCTCTTCTTCGACCAGATGCCGGTATCGATGTAATCGGCAGTACCGTCTTCAGGCAGCAGGTTGAGCGGTATTTCCGCGAATTGCTGGCTGGCCCCACCTTGCAGGAACAGCACCTTGTAGTCGGAGGGAATGGTCAGCAGATCGCGCAGATCCTGCTCGGCCTTTTCAGCGATGGCCGTGTATTCGTCACTGCGGTGGCTCATTTCCATGACGGACAGGCCTTTACCCTGCCAGTCTAGAAGTTCGGCCTGGGCACGCTGCAGAACGGCTTCGGGAAGCGCGGCCGGGCCGGCGCAGAAGTTATAGGCTCGCTTGCTCACAATTCACTCTCGCTTGACTGTCTGGTTACAGCGCTACATCTATCTGGCGAAATGTTGCCTGCAGCACCAGGGTGCTGCAGGCAAAGCGGCGCGCTTACGCGTCGCGCTCTTCGCCTTGCTCGTCACCTTCCGCTGACGGCTCATCGCCAGCAACGGCCTCGTCGAGGTCGGCGACGACGATCGGATTGCCCTCTTCGTCCAGCGCCTCTTCGATGTCCTCTTCGGATGGCTCCTGCACACGCTCCAGGCCAACCAGTTTCTCGTCCTTGGCCAGCTTGATCAGGGTCACGCCCTGCGTGTTACGGCCGGAGCTGGAAACTTCGTCGACACGGGTACGCACCAGGGTGCCCTGGTCGGAAATCAGCATGATTTCCTCGCCGTCCTGCACCTGGATGGCACCGATCAGCGCACCGTTACGCTCTTTGGTGATCATGCCGATCACGCCCTGACCGCCACGACCACGGCGCGGGAACTTGGAGAGCGCCGTGCGCTTGCCGAAACCGCGCTCGGAAGCAGTGAGAATCTGCGCACCGGACTCGGGGATCAGCATGGAGATCAGGCGCTGTTCCTTGCCGATACGCATGCCGCGAATACCGCGGGCACCACGGCCCATGACACGCACCACGCTTTCAGCGAAACGAATCACCTTGCCGGAGCTGGAGAACAGCATGACTTCCTTGGCACCGTCGGTGATGGCGGCGGCGATCAGGGTGTCACCTTCCTTGAGCTTCAACGCGATCAGGCCGTTGGAGCGCGGACGGCTGAATTGCACCAGCGGGGTTTTCTTCACGGTACCGGAGGCGGTGGCCATGAAGATGTAGGCACCGGTCGGTTCGGCCACCAGCTCGGCGGTCTCGCCTTCGACTTCTTCGATCTCGGCGACTTCAGCCACTTCTTCGGCGTCCACGATCTCGCCTTCGAGCACGGCATCGTCGCTGTCGTCCACGTCGTCGGCGCCGGCTTGCTGCTGCAGGGCTTCGAGGTCGATCTGCAGCATGGTGGTGATGTACTCACCCTCGTCGAGTGGCAGCAGGTTGACCAGTGGACGGCCACGGGCAGCACGGGACGCTTCGGGAATTTCGTAGGTCTTGAGCCAGTACACCTTGCCCTTGCTGGAGAACAGCAGCAGCGTGGCGTGACTGTTGGCGACCAGCAGGTGAGCGATGTAATCCTCATCCTTGACGCCAGTCGCCGACTTGCCCTTGCCCCCGCGGCGCTGGGCCTGGTACGCGGTCAACGGCTGGGTCTTGGCATAGCCACCATGGGAAATGGTCACTACGCGCTCTTCTTCGGGGATCATGTCGCCGAGAGTCAGGTCCAGACGGGAATCGAGGATCTCGGTACGGCGCTTGTCACCAAACTCGGCCTTGACCGCTTCCAGCTCCTCACGAATCACTTCCATCAGGCGCACGGCGCTGGTGAGGATGCGGATCAGCTCGCCGATCTGGGTGAGGATTTCCTGGTACTCGGCCAGCAGCTTCTCGTGCTCGAGGCCGGTCAGGCGGTGCAGGCGCAGATCCAGGATCGCCTGGGCCTGTTCCGGCGACAGGTAGTACTTGCCATCACGCAGGCCGAACTGCGGATCGAGGTTCTCAGGGCGGCACGAATCGGCACCTGCGCGCTCGACCATGGCTTCCACGGCGGTGGATTCCCACGCGGTGGTGATCAGCGCTTCCTTGGCCTCGGAAGGCGTCGGCGAGGCTTTGATCAGGGCGATGACCGGGTCGATGTTGGATAGCGCAACGGCTTGGCCTTCGAGGATGTGACCGCGCTCACGGGCCTTGCGCAGTTCGAACACGGTACGCCGGGTCACCACCTCACGACGGTGCAGGACGAACGCGTCGAGCATGTCCTTGAGGTTGAGAATCTTCGGCTGACCGTCGATCAGGGCTACGACGTTGATGCCGAAGACGCTCTGCATCTGGGTCTGGGCATAGAGGTTGTTGAGGATCACCTCGGGCACTTCGCCGCGACGCAGCTCGATGACCACGCGCATACCGTCCTTGTCGGACTCGTCGCGCAGCTCGGTGATGCCTTCGAGCTTCTTCTCCTTGACCAGCTCGGCGATCTTCTCGATCAGGCGCGCCTTGTTCAGTTGGTAAGGCAGCTCGGTAACGACGATCTGCTGGCGACCGCCAACCTTGTCGATGTCTTCGACCTCGGCGCGGGCACGGATGTAAATCCGCCCACGACCGGTGCGATAGGCTTCAACGATACCGGCGCGGCCATTGATGATGCCTGCGGTCGGGAAATCCGGCCCCGGGATGTACTGCATCAGGTCATCGACCGTCAGCTCCGGGTTGTCGATCAGGGCCAGACAGCCGTCGATGACTTCGCTCAGGTTGTGCGGCGGAATGTTGGTCGCCATGCCCACGGCGATACCGCTGGAACCGTTGACCAGCAGGTTGGGGATCTTGGTCGGCATGACCGCCGGGATCTGCTCGGTACCGTCGTAGTTGGGTACCCAGTCGACGGTTTCCTTGTGCAGGTCTGCCAGCAACTCGTGGGCCAGCTTGGTCATGCGCACTTCGGTGTATCGCATGGCTGCGGCGTTGTCGCCGTCCACCGAACCGAAGTTGCCCTGGCCATCGACCAGCAGGTAACGCAGCGAGAACGGCTGAGCCATACGCACGATGGTGTCGTAAACGGCGGTATCACCGTGCGGGTGATATTTACCGATCACGTCACCGACCACACGGGCGGATTTCTTGTACGCCTTGTTCCAGTCGTTGCCCAGCTCGCTCATGGCGAACAGCACCCGACGGTGCACGGGCTTGAGACCATCGCGCGCATCCGGCAAGGCACGCCCGACGATCACGCTCATGGCGTAGTCGAGGTAGGACTGTTTCAGTTCGTCTTCGATGTTGACCGGGAGGATTTCTTTGGCCAGTTCGCCCATGAGTAGCCTGATTCCTTTTTTCTGGTGAAACTCCGCCGCGTTCATTGGGAACCTGGCGAAGCGCGTCGCAATGGCATCAGGCCAGCGACGACTCACGACAAATCAATACGTTATGCCATGCATTCGAGCAGTAATGGCGACCGCTGACGGCGCCCCTGAAAACTGCCGGAGCTTACCACAAAGCGTGCCCCGCACCTATCCCTGAAGGCTCATGAAGCCAGGGGCTCAGTGCAGCCGCTTGCGCGACATCAACTGGGCGATCTTGGCAGCGTCCGGGCGTTCGATCACGCCCTTCTCGGTGACCACAAAATCCACCAGATCGGCGGGTGTCACGTCGAACTGCGGCTCGATCTCGTCCACACCGGCCACCCGCTCGCTCTGCGGATAGGCCAACGGCGCATGACCGAGCTCGTGAAAACATTCCTCGCCGCTCTCGGCCTGCAGGTCGATGACGGCGCTCGGCGCCACCACCATCAGCCGTACGCCATGGTGCATGGCGGCGACCGCCAGCTGATAGGTGCCGATCAGGCCGAGCACGTCTCCGTTGGCAGCGATTCGCTCGGCGCCGACGATGGCCCAGGTGATGCCACGGTCCTTCATCAGGTGAGCCAGCGCAGCATCCGCACTGAGCGCCACGGCGATGCCCTCTTCACGCAGCTCCCAGGCCGCCAGCCGAGCACCCTGCAGCAACGGGCGGCTTTCGCCCAGATAGCAGCGCTCCAGCAGCCCCTCGAGCCGAGCAGCGCGGATCACCGCCAGCGCCGTGCCGAAACCACCACTGGTCAGCGCCCCGGCGCAGCCGATGCTGAGCAGATTCTGCGAGTTGCCCTGAAAACCGCGAATCAGCTCCACCCCCAGCTGTGCCATGACCAGGCTGGCCTCGCGATCACGCTGATGAATGCCGTGGGCTTCGTCCTCCATCACCTCCAGCGGCTGCGCGCCAGGCCGCGAGCGCGCCAGCCGCTCGTGCATCCGCAGCAGCAAACGCTCGCATTCGAGGGCATGGAGGCCCGCCTCGGCGAGCCGACTGGCATCCACCTGCAACCCGGCATACCAGTCGCCACCCTCGTCGGCACGCTGGCGCGCCCCGAGCACCAGGGCGTAAGCACCGCAGATGACCCTGGCGGCAGCCCCCTGCAGCGCACCGCCAGCAAGCATTTCCACAACGGCAGACACCGAATGACAGGCATGCCAGACCTGCTCACCGGGCAGGCGGCGTTGATCGAGCACATGCAGGGCACCCTCGCGCCAGACAAAGCCCACGACCTGCTCGGCAGCCAGCAAACGCTCGCGCATTACCCACTCCATCCTCGAAAGCCGGCCAGTATACGCCGCGCGAACCGGCAGCCGCACCTCGCGCACGGCGCTGGGCGACGCTACGCACTTTCAAGATCACGGCATTCCTCTATAGACTCGGCGTTTTCAACGACGGAACCCACCCATGGCAGACGCTCCGCTCGACCTTTTACTGCTGCCCACCTGGCTGGTGCCGGTCGAGCCCGCAGGCGTGGTACTGCACGATCACGGCCTGGGCATTCGCGATGGCAAGATCGCCCTTATCGCACCACGCGCTGATGCCTTGCGGCGCGGCGCCACGCAGATCCGCGAGCTGCCTGGGCGCCTGCTGACACCGGGCCTGATCAACGCCCACGGTCACGCGGCAATGACGCTGTTCCGCGGCCTGGCCGACGACCTGCCACTGATGACCTGGCTGGAAAAGCACATCTGGCCGGCAGAAGCCAAGTGGGTCGATGAGCGGTTCGTTCAGGACGGCACCGAACTTGCCATTGCCGAGCAGATAAAGAGCGGTATCAGCTGTTTCGCCGACATGTACTTCTTCCCCGAGATGGCCTGCGAGCGGGTGCACGCCAGCGGCATGCGCGCGCAGATCAGCATTCCGGTGCTGGATTTCGCCATCCCCGGCGCCCGTGACGCGGACGAGGCGCTGCGCAAGGGCGTGACGCTGTTCGACGAAATGCGACACCACTCGCGCCTGAGCGTCGCCTTCGGCCCTCACGCGCCCTACACCGTCGGTGACGCGAACCTCGAAAAACTGCGCATCCTCGCCGAAGAGCTGGACGCCGGCATTCATATGCACGTGCACGAAACCGCCTTCGAAGTGCAGCAGAGCCTCGAACAGCATGGCGAACGCCCGCTGGCCCGCCTGCACCGCCTCGGCCTGCTCGGCCCGCGCTTCCAGGCCGTGCACATGACCCAGATCGATGATGACGATATAGCCCTGCTGGTCGCCACCAACAGCAGCGTGATCCACTGCCCGGAGTCCAACCTCAAGCTGGCCAGCGGCTTCTGCCCGGTCGAGAAACTCTGGCAGGCCGGCGTCAATGTCGCCATCGGTACCGACGGTGCCGCCAGCAACAACGACCTCGACCTACTCGGCGAGACCCGCACCGCCGCGCTGCTGGCCAAGGCTGTAGCCGGCTCGGCCAGCGCCCTGGACGCACACCGCGCGCTGCGCATGGCGACCCTCAATGGCGCCCGCGCCCTGGGCCTCGACGGCGAGATTGGCTCACTGGAGCTCGGCAAGGCCGCCGACATCGTCGCCTTCGACTTGCGCGGCCTGGCCCAGCAACCAGTCTACGACCCCGTTTCGCAGTTGATCTACGCCACCTCCCGAGACTGCGTCGAGCACCTCTGGGTCGCTGGCAAGCCACTGTTCGAAGACCGCAGACTGACGCGCCTCGACGAGGAACGCATCATCGCGACCACGCGACAGTGGGGCGCAAAAATCGGACACCGCTAAGAACCTTGCCGAGGCAGTCAGCACGAGCCCGTTTTTAACGCAGTGATGACAACGCCGGTAATTTTTAGGGTGTCCGATAGCCGGGCGTCCGACCCATTGAGCGCAAACTACGGCAAACTGTCACACATCAGAGGCCAGCCGCGCGCCGAGCAAAGCTGGCAACATGCACGCACTGCGCGTCATGTCATACGTATTCGCTTTATTCAGGGAAAACCATGAGCAACGTCGACCAAGCCGAAATCGCCAAATTCGAAGCCCTCGCCCATCGCTGGTGGGACAAGGAAAGCGAGTTCAAGCCCTTGCACGAGATCAACCCGCTGCGGGTCAACTGGATTGACGAGCGCGCCGGGCTGGCGGGCAAGAAGGTACTCGACGTTGGCTGCGGTGGCGGCATTCTCAGTGAAGCCATGGCTCAACGTGGCGCCACGGTGACCGGCATCGACATGGGCGAAGCGCCGCTGGCTGTGGCCCGCTTGCATCAGCTGGAATCGGGCGTTGAAGTCGATTACCGGCAGATCACCGCCGAAGCCATGGCAGAAGAGATGCCCGGCCAGTTCGACGTGGTCACCTGCCTGGAAATGCTCGAGCACGTGCCCGACCCGTCGTCGGTGATTCGCGCCTGCCACAAGCTGGTCAAGCCCGGCGGCCAGGTGTTCTTCTCCACCATCAACCGCAATCCCAAGGCCTACCTGTTCGCGGTGATTGGCGCCGAATACATCTTGCGCCTGCTGCCGCGCGGCACCCATGACTTCAAGAAATTCATCCGCCCATCGGAACTGGGCGCCTGGAGCCGCGACGCCGGCCTGCAGGTCAAGGACATCATCGGCCTGACCTACAACCCGCTGACCAAGCACTACAAGCTGGCCAACGACGTGGACGTCAACTACATGGTGCACACCAGCAAGGCAGACTGATCCTGCCGGGCCAGCCAGCGCACACCCACTCGGGCCGTACGCTGGCTGACCTCAACGCCCTGCGCTCATTCGACCGACTTGGCAGGCGGCTCCATCGCCAACGCCTGAACCCAGTCCACGCACGCCTGAATCGCCAGCGCCACATCACCCACCTCGACGGCCTCGGCCGGGTGATGACTGACCCCTCCTGCACAGCGCACGAACAGCATGCCGACCGGCCAGTGTTCGGCCATGGCGATCGCGTCATGGCCTGCACCACTGGGCAGCGACAGGCTGCGCCCCTGCACCTGGGTCAGCACCTGTGCCAGGGAAGCCTGCATGGCGTCATCGCAACGGGTCGCCGGTATGCCGTAGTACTGGCTGGCATGGAACTGCAGCCCGCGCTGCCGGGCAATCGCCTGCGCCTGACTCAGCAGGTCGTCGAGCAAATCTGCCAATGCCTGATCCTCCGGGCCACGCACGTCCAGGGTCAGGGCGACCTCACCGGGAATCACGTTGACCGCGCCAGGGTGGCACTGCAGGCTGCCCACCGTGGCCACCAACTGCGGATCGCGCTGCGCGGTCTGCGCTTCGATGTAGACCATCCACTGCGCCGCAGCAGCCAGGGCGTCCTTGCGATGACTCATCGGCACGGTACCGGCATGCCCGGCCATACCGACGAAGCGGCAATTCAGCCGGCGCGCACCATTGATGGCCGTCACCACGCCAAGCGCCAGCTCTTCGCGCTCCAGGCACGGGCCCTGCTCGATATGCAGTTCCAGATAGGCGGCGAAGTCATCCGCGTTCCGAGCCGCACTGGGGACCTGCGCCGCATCCAGGCCGACCGCGGTCATCGCCTGGGCGACACTGACGCCATTGGCATCGGCCTGCTCGACCCAGCCTTGCGGCCAGGTACCGGTCAGACCGCGACTACCCAGCAGGGTGATGCCGAAGCGGGTCCCCTCCTCGTCGGCGAAACCGACGATCTCGATGGCCAGCGGCAAACGTATGCCGCGGTCATGAAAGTGCTGCACGGTCTCGATGGCGGCGACCACACCGAGCATGCCGTCATAACGACCGGCGTTGCGCACGGTATCCAGGTGCGAGCCGAGCAACAGCGCCTGCGCGCCAGCACGCTGGCCTTCGTAACGCCCGCAGATGTTGCCAACGGCGTCCTGCCAGACGCGCATGCCGGCCGCCTGCATCCACTCGCCCACCAGCGCATTGGCACGCAGGTGTTCTGCCGACAGGTACACACGGGTCAGGCCATCGGCAGACTCGCTGATCGCCGCCAGCTCGTCGCAACGCGCCATGATCCGCGCGCCCGCACGGCCTGCCGCCAGCTTGTCCATGGCGCTCATCAGCAACGCTCGCTGTAGTGATCCCAGGCCGCCTGCATCGCGGCGCCCTGAGTGGTACGCAGGCCGAGACGATTGAGTACCGCCTCCAGAGCGCTGAGGGTCTGCATCACGCAGTCCTTGCGGGCGTTGTAGCCCATGGTGCCGATACGCCAGACCTTGCCAGCCAGCGGCCCGAACGACGTGCCGATCTCGATACCGAAGTCCTCGAGCATCAGCTTGCGCACCTGGTCGCCATTGACCGCCTCGGGAATCACTACGCCAAGGACGTTGTTCATCTTGTATTCGAGGTTGCCGAAGGTTTCCAGACCCATGCCCTGGATGCCCTTTAGCAGAGCATCGCCATGCAGCTTGTGTCGGGCGATCCCCTCGTCCAGGCCTTCCTCGCCAATCACCCGTGCGCACTCGCGGGCAGCGAACAGCGCCGACGTGGCTTCGGTGTGATGATTGAGGCGCTCGGGGCCCCAGTAATCGAGGATCATGCCAAGGTCGAAATAGTTGGAGTAGATCATCTCGTCGTCGCCGTCCTGATGAGCAGCGGTACGGATGCCGGCCTCCACGCAGGCGCGGCGACGAATCACCTCCACCATGCTCGCACTGAGGGTGATCGGCGCGGTGCCGGATGGCCCACCCAGGCACTTCTGCAGACCGGCGGACACCGCATCCAGCCCCCAGGCATCGGTTTCCAGCAGGTTGCCGCCCAACGACGCGGTGGCATCGGTATAGAACAGCACGCCATGGCGCCGGCAGATGTCGCCCAGCTCGGCCAGTGGCTGCAGCATGGTGGTCGACGTATCGCCCTGCACGGTCAGCAGCAGCCGTGGCTTCACCTGCCTGATGGCATCCTCGATCTGCTGCGGGGTGAACACTTCACCCCAGGGCACCTCGATGGTGTGAACGTCGGCACGGCAACGCCGGGCGATTTCGCAGAGCAGATGGCCGAAACGGCCGAACACCGGCACCAGCACCTTGTCGCCAGGGCGAATCGCCGAGACCAGAATGGCCTCGATGCCGGCCCGCGAGGTGCCGTCGATCACCAGGGTTGCAGCGTTGGCAGTACGAAAGACGCCGCGGTACAGCGCCATCACCTCGTTCATGTAGTGGGTCATGGCCGGGTCGTACTGGCCGATCAGTTGGCTGGACATGGCGCGCAGCACACGGGGATCGGCATTGATCGGGCCCGGTCCCATCAACAGACGCTGGGGCGGATTCACTGGCAGGAAAGTCGTGTTCATCTGGGATTTCTCGTTCTAAAGACGCTCAGTTCAGTCCACGCACGGACGAAATGAATTGCTTGAGTTCGGCGCTCTGCGGATTGGCGAACAGCTCGCGGCTGGGGCCCTGCTCCCACACGCGCCCCTGGTGCATGAACACCACGCGGTCGCCAACTTCCTGGGCGAAGTTCATTTCGTGGGTGACCAGAATCAGCGTCATGCCCTCCTTCGCCAGTTGCTCCAGCACCTTGAGCACTTCGCCGACCAGCTCGGGATCGAGGGCCGAAGTGATCTCGTCGCACAGCAGCACCTTGGGCGACATGGCCAGCGCACGGGCGATGGCGACCCGCTGCTGCTGGCCGCCGGAGAGGTTGGCCGGGTAATAGTCCATGCGATCGCCCAGGCCGACCTTTTCCAGCATCTGCGCGGCCAGCTCGCGGCACTCGGCATCGCTCTTCTTCAGCACCCGACGTGGTGCCAGCATGACGTTCTCACGGGCGGTCATGTGCGGAAACAGGTTGAAGTTCTGGAACACCATGCCGACCGAGCGGCTGATCTCCCGCGCCTGGGAGTCACGGTCGGTGACGGTCATGCCGCCGAGCTTGATGCTGCCATCCTGATAACCTTCGAGGCCGTTGATGCAGCGCAGCAAGGTGCTTTTCCCCGAGCCGCTGCGGCCAATGATCGACACCACCTCACCGACCTCGATATCGAGGTCGACCCCTTTGAGTACGTGGTTGTCGCCGTAGTACTTCTGTACCTGATCAATGGTGATGAGCGGCATTGAATTTCTTCTCCAGATACTGGCTGTAACGCGACAGCGGATAACACATGAGGAAGTAGCCCAGCGCCACCAGACCGAACACCTTGAAAGGCTCGTAGGTGACGTTGTTGAGAATGGTGCCGGCCTTGGTCAGCTCGACGAAACCGATGATCGACGCCAGAGCCGTGCCCTTCACGACCTGCACGGCGAAGCCAACGGTCGGTGCAATACCGATGCGCAGCGCCTGGGGCAGGATGACGCGAAACAGCGTCTGACCGAAATCCAGCCCCAAACAGCGGCATGCTTCCCACTGGCCCTTGGGCAGCGCACGGATGCTGCCGTGCCAGATGTCCACCAGGAACGCACTGGTATAGAACGTCAGCGCCAGCGAGGCAGCCGTCCAGGGCGATACATCTATCCCCAACAGCGCCACGCCGAAGAACGCCAGGAACAGCTGCATCAGCAGTGGCGTCCCCTGGAACAGCTCGGTGTAGCCGCGAATCAGCCAGTGTGGCCAGACCCGCTTGGACAAGCGCGCCATGACCAGCGGAATGGCCACCAGGGTGCCGCCGATGAATGCCGTGAGAGACAGCAGAACGGTCCAGCGCGCAGCCAGGAGCAGATTGCGCAGGATGTCCCAGTCGGTGAAGGTGGTCATCATGGCTGATCTCCAAACCATTTGCGGCCGGCAGCCAGCAACAGCTGACGCATGGCGATGGACAGTGCCAGGTACATCAGCGTGGTCACCAGATAGACCTCGAAGCTCAGAAAGGTACGTGACTGGATCAGGTTGGCGGCGAAGGTCAGCTCCTCATGGGACACCTGGGAAACCACCGACGAGCCGAGCATGACGATGATGCACTGGCTGACCAGCGCCGGATAAATGCGCTTCAGGGACGGCGGCAAGACCACCTGAATGAAGGTTTGCGTGCGACTCAGGCCCAGCACGCGCCCCGCCTCCCATTGCCCCCGCGGCGTGACCTGAATGCCGGCACGGATGATCTCGGTGCTGTAGGCCCCCAGATTGATCAGCATGGCCAGCAGCGCAGCCTCTCCCGCCGTCAGTTTCAAGCCAAGATTCGGCAAGCCGAAAACGATGAAGAACAGTTGCACCACGAAGGGCGTGTTGCGGATCAGTTCGACATAGACGCCCCACAGGCGGCTGAGAATGGTCGGGCGGCCGCTGCGCAGTGCAGCACCCAGAATGCCCAGGGCCACGCCGCCCACGGTCGCCATCACCGTGAGCTGGATGGTTACCCAGAGGCCGGAAAGCAACTCCGGCCAGTAGGGCCACAGGGCGGAAAAATTCAGCTGCGCCATCATCGCGAAATCCTTATGCGCCCAGGTTCGCCGGCAGCGGCGCCTTCAGCCACTGTTCCGACAGACCGTTGAGCGTGCCATCGGCCTTGGCCTGATCGATCAGCGCATCGACCTTGGCCTTCAGCGCGGCTTCGCCTTTGCGCAGGCCGATGTAGCAAGGCGAATCCTTGAGCATGAATTTGGCGACGGGTGCCCGATCGGCGTTCTGCCGCTCGATGGCCGCGACCACCAGGTTGCCGGTGGCAACGAACTCGACCTGCCCGGACAGATACGCGGACAAGGTCGTGTTGTTGTCTTCGTAGCGCTTGACCTGTGCACCGCTCGGCGCCACCTCGGTCAGCACCATGTCTTCGACGGCGCCACGGGTGACGCCGATCGATTTGCCTGCGAGCTCCTCGGCGTTCTGCAGGGCCTTGTCCTTGGCGCCGAATACACCGAGAAAGAACGGCGCATAAGCAGCACTGAAATCGATCACCTGTTCGCGCTCGGCGTTCTTGCCGAGGCTGGAGATGACCAGATCGACCTTGTCGGTCTGCAGATACGGAACACGGTTGGCGCTGGTGACGGGAACCAGTTGCAACTTAAGTTTCATCTCCTTGGCCAGGTACTTGGCCATGTCGATGTCATAGCCCTGGGGCTGCAGATCGGTGCCCACGGAGCCGAAGGGTGGAAAATCCTGCGGCACGGCGATACGGATCACGCCGCGTTTCTCGATGTCCTGCAATTGGTCCGCCAGGGCGGTCGTGGCCTGGGTCAGCAACAGACCGGCAGCCAGTATCGCGATCAATCCTTTCTTCATTTTCGTCACCCCGTTAACGTCAGCCATGAAACGAAAGATTCGTTATCAAGGATTTTGCAACCAACGTGCCACAGCCTTTCATGCCATCGATTTTTTCTGCGATCACCCTCATCGATACAGAAAAACCTCCGGATAGCGGGCCCTCCAAGGCAACCAGCGATCATCCAGGCCGCTCTGGTGCCGCCACGGAGCGGTCGTTTTTCCAGAATCGCGCCACAAAAAAGGGCGCCAAAACGGCGCCCACTTCAATTAATGCACCACCAAGGTGCACTACCGTTGTTCCAGCTCGTCGAGTTGTCCATACAACGTGGCGATCTGATGAATTCGCTGCCGCCCTCCGGTCAACTGCTCGTGCAGCACGGCATTGACCAGCAGGTTGATCAGGCTGTTGGCGCCCGCGTAGCTGTCGAAGGCCGACACGCTGTCCAGCGGCGTACACAACTGCCACCTGGCCAGTTCGATGATTGCCTGGGCCTGGGGCTCGCAGATAACCAGCGTCGGAACCTGCTGCAACTGCAAGGCCTGTAGAAGCGGGCGGATGATCCGCGGCCGACGCCGGAACGCCAGCACCACCACCATGTCCTCGCCAGTCAGATCCACCAGCTCCTCAGACAGCGTCTGCCCGGGCTGGGGCAGCACCTGAACGCCACTACGGATTTGCAGCAGTTGCTGGCGCAGGTGCAACGCCACGGGAAAGGCATTGCGCATGCCGATGACGAAGACTCGCCTGCTGCTACCCAGTGCCTGCACCACTTCGGTGAACTGGCCAGCATCGATGCCGTTCACCCATTGGGTGAGATTGGCCATCTCCTGCTTGTAATGACGAGCCAGCAAGGTGTTGCCCTGCACCGCGTCGCGGCTGTCTGCGACCGGCATGCCACTCTGGCGCAGGGTCCGCTGCTCCTCGCGCATGTCCTTGTATTTTTCATAGCCCAGGCGCTTGAACAGGCGGCTTACGGTCGCCTTGGAGACGCCAGCCAGCCGGGCCAGTTCGGCACTGTTGTAGCTGACCAGATCGTCGTAATGGTCGAGCACGAAGTCGGCGATCCGCTGCTCCTGAGGCGCGAGCTGCGAGTAATGACTGCGCAGACGTTCATCGAGTTGATTCATGGTGGCGCCTTGTAACTTTCGTTTCATTCAGCCGATGATATAGGAAGTCACCTGCCTGCTTGAAGTCGCAACGCAGAAACCCGTCAACCCGCGCCAGGAGGCTGTGCCGCTGCCTCCGAGAGGAGATCACCATGACACAGACCACGCCCGACTGGGCAGCGTACGTCACGCAGATGGAAGAGGTTCTGGCCCTGCAACTGGACGATGCGCGCCGTCAGGAATTGCTCACCCAGTTCAGCCGCATCGCGGCAATGGCCAAGCCGCTGATGGACTACCCGCTCGACGACCGACTGGAAGTCGCGGGAGTCTACAAAGCATGAATCCAGCACTCTTATCGATTGCCCAGCTGCGCGCTGCCCTGGCATCCGGCGAGCTCAGTGCACGTGAAATAGCCGAGCACAGCCTGCAAGCCATCGAGCGGCACGACCCGACGATCAACGCCTGGACGCAGATCACCCAGCAGCGCATGAAAGACGAAGCGGACAACCTCGACCGCCTGCGTCGCCAGGGCTCGCCCCTGCCCGCCCTGGCGGCCGTGCCCTACGCCGTGAAGAACCTGTTCGATGTCGCGGGCTTTCCGACCCTGGCCGGAGCGCGCCTGTTCCAGAACCGCCCAGCAGCAACTGTCGACGCCTGGGCGGTACGCCAGTTGGCAGCCAGCGGCGGCCTGCTGTCGGGCATGCTGAACATGGATGCTTACGCCTATGGCTTCACCACGGAAAACACTCACTTCGGCGCAACCCGCAACCCCCACGATCTCTCCCGCATCGCGGGCGGCTCTTCCGGGGGCTCGGCAGCCGCCGTTGCGGCCGGACTGGTGAATTTCTCACTGGGTAGCGACACCAACGGCTCCATCCGCGTACCGGCATCGCTGTGCGGGATATTCGGGCTGAAGCCCACCTTCGGCCGCTTGTCGCGCAGCGGCTCACACCCGTTCGTGGGCAGCCTAGACCACATCGGCCCACTGGCACGCAGCACCCGCGATCTCGCCGAGGTTTACGACGTGCTGCAAGGCCATGACCCGCAAGACGGCTTTCAGGCCGCGCAGGATAGGCAGCCGGTAACGGCGCTGCTGGAGCGCGACCTCGATGGGCTGCGCTTCGGCGTGCTTGGCGGTTACTTCCAGCAATGGTGCGACGACAGCGCTCGCGATGCCGTGGCCCAGGTGGCCAAGGCCCTCGACGCCAGCGAAGAAGTCATCCTGGCAGAGGCAGAACTGGCGCGTACCGCCGCGTTCATCATCAGTGCATCGGAGGGCGGCAACAGCTACCTGCCGGCACTGCGCAGCTCGCCGGATTCCTTCGAGCCGCTGTCACGCGAGCGCCTGCTTGCCGGTGCGATGATCCCGGCTGCCTGGTACGTGCAGGCGCAACGCTTCCGTCGTCACTTCCAGCAGCAGGTCCTGCCGCTGTTCGCCGGCGTGGATGTGTTGATCGCACCAGCGACGCCCACCAGCGCGACGCCCATCGGCCAGGAAACCCTGCGCATCAACGGTACCGACCTGCCGACCCGCGCGAGCATGGGCATGCTGGCTCAACCGATCTCCTTCCTCGGCCTGCCGGTGGTCAGCGTGCCGCTGCGCACTGCGGGTGGCCTGCCGATCGGCGTGCAACTGATCGCCGCGCCGTTCAACGAACAAGCCTGCCTGCGCGCCGCCAGCGCGCTCGAGCGCATGGGCATCGCCCACGCAACACCTGCCAACCTGGAGTGACGCGATGAATACTGAACAGATAGATCTGCCGGACGTTCTGGCGGAGGTCACCCATGCCTTCCAGCGCTACGAAAAAGCCCTGACCGGCAACGATATCGACGTGCTGGACGAGCTGTTCTGGCACGACGAACGCACGGTACGCCTGGGCGCCGGAGAAAACCTCTACGGCATCGGCGAAATCCGCGCGTTTCGCGCTGCGCGGCCAGCGACAGGGCTGTACCGCGAACTGAGGAACACGGTCATCACCACCTACGGTGACAGCTTTGCGGTGTGCAGCACCGAGTTCACCCGGGAAGGCAGCGACAGAATCGGGCGCCAGCAGCAGAGCTGGGTGAAACTGGCAGGCAACTGGCGCATCGTGGCCGCACAGGTCAGCTTGATGAGCTGAAGTACCAACCCTTCACTGCACGCTGCGACAAAGTGACATACAGTGAGAGCATTACCACGGCCCAATCAGACGCTGGAAACTGGCAACATGAGACGCTGCAGCTGGTTGACGACCAACTGCCAGCCCACTGCCGAACACCAGCCTGCGGGCCGATATGCCAACGCTAGACTCGAATCCCCAAGGAGGCCTGATGCGCTTGCGCGCGGTTCTTTTCGACATGGATGGCACGTTGCTCGACAGCGCGCCGGATTTCATCGCCATCTGCCAGGCCATGCGTGCCGAGCGCGGTCTGCCGCCGGTGAATGAAAAGCTGATTCGCGATCACGTCTCCGGCGGCGCCCGGGCGATGATCCTAAATGCCTTCGACATCGACCCGATGAGCGATGGCTTCGAAACCCTGCGTCTGGAGTTTCTGGAGCGCTATCAGGATCATTGTGCCGTGTTGACCCGTCCCTACGACGGCATCGAGACGCTGCTCGAAGACATCGAACGCGCCAAGCTGATCTGGGGCGTGGTGACCAACAAGCCACTGCGCTTCGCCGAGCCGATCATGCAGCGCCTGGGCCTGGCCGAACGCTCCTCCATCCTCATCTGCCCTGATCACGTGACCCGCAGCAAACCGGACCCCGAGCCGATGATCCTCGCCTGCTCGACCCTCAAGCTGGATCCGGCCAGCGTGCTGTTCGTCGGCGACGACCTGCGCGATATCGAGTCCGGTCGCGACGCCGGTACCAAGACCGCAGCGGTGACCTACGGCTACATCCACCCCGACGACAACCCGCGCCACTGGGGCGCCGACGTGGTGGTCGATCACCCACTGGAACTGCGCAAGGTACTCGATCAGGCGCTGTGCAGTTGCTGAGGCTTGCCCATGTTCAGTTACATCACCCTGGGCTGCAGTGACCTGCAGCGAGCGGCCATCTTTTACGATGCAACCCTTGCACCTCTAGGCCTGCAGCGCTGCACGCCGAACGAGGAAGGCTGGGAGGATTTTCTGGGCTGGGGCACCTATCTCGATAATGGCCGTGAGGAGCTTGCCATCTGGCTCTGCAAGCCCTTCAACGGTGAAGCACCCAGCTCAGGCAACGGCAGCATGATCGCCTTCAAGGCCAATAGCTGGCAGGCCGTACGAGACTTTCACCACGCAGCGCTCGCCAACGGCGGCCATTGCGAAGGCCCGCCAGGCCTGCGCCCCCACTATGGCCCCGACTTCTTCGGCGCCTATGTCCGTGATCCAGATGGACACAAACTGGCAGCGGTCTGTCGTGGCCTCACGATTGATCCGGCCTTTTCCTGATTCATTAGCTAGAGAAATTCCCATGTTCGATTACAGCGCCCGCCCCGACCTGCTCAAGGATCGTGTGATTCTGGTCACCGGAGCGGGACGTGGCATTGGCGCAGCTGCGGCCCGTGCCTATGCGGCCCATGGCGCCACCGTGCTGCTGCTCGGCAAGAGCGAAGACAACCTGGCGCGCACCTACGACGCCATCGAGCACGCTGGCCATCCGCAACCGGTGGTCATTCCGTTCGATCTGGAAAGTGCCCTACCGCATCAGTACAACGAACTGGCTGCGATGATCGAAAAGCAATTCGGCAAGCTCGATGGCCTGCTGCACAACGCCTCGATCATCGGCCCGCGCACGCCGCTGGAGCAGTTGTCCGGCGAGAATTTCATGCGCGTCATGCAGGTCAACGTCAACGCGATGTTCATGCTGACCAGCACGCTGCTGCCGCTGCTCAAGCTGTCGGCCGATGCCTCGGTGGTGTTCACCTCGAGCAGCGTAGGGCGCAAGGGCCGGGCTTACTGGGGCGCCTATGCGGTATCCAAATTCGCCACTGAAGGGCTGATGCAGGTGATGGCAGACGAAGTCGACGGCATCACGGCGATTCGCGCCAACAGCGTCAACCCGGGCGGCACCCGCACCGACATGCGCGCCCAGGCTTACCCAGGCGAGAACCCGGAAAGCAAACCGCTGCCCGAGGCCATCATGCCGGTCTACCTGTACCTGATGGGCCCCGACAGCCAGGGCATCAATGGCCAGGCCTTCGACGCCCAATAGGTACGCCGGGGGACCCGGTCATCATCGGGATCGCCCACTCCAGCCCTCGCCATCGCGCGGCCGACGTGCCGTGACAGTAAATTGTCGCGGCAACGCCCGAACCGGCAAATGATTGCCGTCCTTCTGACGGCGCATTGCCACTAATGGCCATGCGCCTCCCTCCCCGGTAGCCAACCTGTTGAACCTTAAGGCTTTTATACGGCCCAAAAAGACTGGCACGAAATTCGCTCTATTGCTCACAAGCCGTAACGAAGCGCCAGAGGTTCACCAAAATGGTTCCACCCAGCCAGAAAAACACGATCGATTTCGACGCTGCCAAGCTGCAGCGCCTCGGCTTCTCGACTCGTAAGAATGAGGCTCGCCCGATCAGCCTCGCGCAGTTGCGCCAGCGCCTCGGCCTGCAACTGCAGACCAGCCTGGATGCCGAACGCATTCTCGGCATGTTCTTCCGCGAGCTGCAGCATCTGGTGCCGGTCGACGCACTGGGCTACCAGCACTCGAGCAGCGATCTGCGTCTGGAGATGGGCCAGCAGGCCAATCATTCGGCCACCTACCGCCTCAGCCACGAGAGCGAGTATTTGGGCGAACTGACCTTTCGCCGCCGCCAGCGTTTCTCCGATCAGGAGCTGACGCAACTGGAGTCGTTACTGGCCAGCCTGCTGTTCCCTCTGCGCAACGCCCTGCTCTATCGCGTTGCCATCCAGAGTGCGCTGCGTGACCCGCTGACCAACACCGGCAACCGCATTGCCATGGATCAGGTACTGGGCCGGGAAATCGAACTGGCACGCCGTAACGCCCAGCCGCTGTCGCTGCTGATGCTGGATATCGACCACTTCAAGCGCATCAACGATGAACATGGTCACAGTGCAGGCGACGAAGTGTTGAAAGCCGTCGCCACGACCCTCAAGGACCAGTTGCGCAATATCGACATGGTGTTCCGCTACGGCGGTGAGGAGTTCCTGGTGCTGCTGTCCGGCACACCGCGCGAGGGAGCCGCACTGGTCGGCGAGCGCCTGCGCCAGGCAGTTCTCGACCTGCAGTGCGTGGCTCAGGGCAAGCCCATCGAGCTGTCGGTCAGCCTCGGCTGCGCGGCTCTGGAGCCGGGCGAGTCGATCGAAAGCCTGCTTAACCGCGCGGACAAGGCGCTGTACAGCGCCAAACGCAATGGCCGCAATTGCATGGCCATGGCCGGTTGATCGACCAATAGAAGCTTCGCCAGACCGGAAAATCAAAAGGGCCCCACTCCTGACGGAGGGGGCCCTTTTTCATGGCCGCTGGCAGCCGCTACGCGCTGCCTTACGACCAGTCACTGCGGCTTGCGGCTACCACGACCGAACCCCGGACGCTGACCTTCGCCTGCCGGGCGACCGCGGCCCTTGTCGGCACCTGCCGGCTTGCGCGGTGCGCGTTCGCCGGATTCGGCACGCTCGCCACGCGGTTTGCCGGGTTTCTTGCCGACGTCACGTGGGCGCTCGGCCACTGGCGTGCCGCGCGAGGGCTCGCTGCGGCCCTCTCCGCGCGGTGCGCGAGGTACACGCGTCGGGCGTTCGCCCTGCTCGTCACGCGCGCCACGACCATTGCCGGTTCCCTGAGCGGGAGCTGGAGCGCCAGGGCGCAGGGTACGCGCCGGACGCTCACCTCGACCAATGGGTTTGGCGGCCTTACGCTGCAGACGATCGAGCTTCTCGCGAGTCTTTTCCTTCATTTCCGGCAGAGCCACTGGCTTGAGGCCGACCTCCTCGCTGAGGATGTCGACTTCGCGCTGGCCCATTTCGCGCCAGCGGCCCATTGGCAGGTCGGAAGTCATGAACACCGGGCCGAAGCGCACGCGCTTCAGACGGCTGACCACCAGTCCCTGGGACTCCCAGAGGCGGCGCACTTCGCGGTTACGACCCTCCATGACCACGCAGTGGTACCAGTGGTTGAAGCCCTCACCGCCAGGTGCTTCCTTGATGTCGGTGAACTTCGCCGGGCCGTCTTCGAGCATCACGCCGGCCTTGAGGCGTTCGATCATCTCCTCGTCGACTTCGCCGCGTACGCGCACCGCGTACTCACGGTCCATCTGATAGGACGGGTGCATCAGGCGGTTGGCCAGCTCACCGTCGGTGGTGAACATCAGCAGACCGGTGGTATTGATGTCGAGGCGGCCGATATTGATCCAGCGGCCTTCTTTCGGACGCGGCAAACGGTCGAAAACGGTTGGGCGCTTTTCCGGGTCGTCGCGGGTGCAGATCTCACCATCGGGCTTGTTGTAGATCAGCACGCGGCGCACGGTTTCCGCCGCTTCTTCGCGGCGCAGCACGCGGCCGTCGATGGCGATGGCGTCGTGCAGATCGACGCGCTGGCCCAAGGTGGCATCTTTGCCGTTGACCTTGACGCGGCCGGCACTGATCCAGGATTCGATTTCGCGGCGCGAAGCAAGACCCATGCGAGCCAGGACTTTCTGCAGTTTTTCGCCAGCGGGGCTGTATTCTTCGGTTTCACTCATCTGGGCACCTCCCGGTGTTCTCTGGTGATAGGACGATCATGTCGTCGAAGGGGCGCGCATCATACGCGGATAAGGCGCTCGACGCACCTGGCGCAAGAGCATAGCTGAGCAAATGACGGCGTCCAGCCAGCGATGTCGACTCAGCGCTTGCGCCGGGCTTTCGGGCCAAGCGAGATCAGGCGCATATCCGCTTCGGCCATCACCAGGCGCTGTTCAGCCTTGTCGAGTTTTTTCCAGGCCTTTATCTCGGCCTTGCTGCGCCCGCAGCCCAGGCAGATGGTATCGCTGAACTTGCAGACGCTGATGCAGGGATCTTTCATGGGCTCTCTTCACGGCTGTCATCCTCAGCTGTAGAGACATCACCCTGCTCTTCGCGGTTCGGCTCTTCGTCACCGCGCGCCAGATCATCGAAATCGGTTTTCAGGCCCTGCTCCATGGCATCGAGTTCGGCCAGCAGCGAACCGAAGCTGGTCTCGGCAGCGGCTTCGGAGCGGCCATCCGCTTCAGGTTCTTCGCCTTGGGCAAGATCGGCACGAGCCTGCAGGCTCGGCGGTACGTCCGGATCGTCATCCTGGGCCAGGATCGGCTCGGGCTCCAGTTCGCGCAGCGCGGCCAGGGGCGGCAGCTCATCGAGGTTCTTCAGATTGAAATGATCGAGAAAGCCCTTGGTGGTGGCGAACATCGCCGGCCTGCCAGGTACCTCCCGGTAGCCCACCACGCGAATCCACTCGCGCTCCTGCAGGGTCTTGACGATCTGGCTGTTCACGGCCACACCGCGAATTTCCTCGATCTCGCCACGGGTGATGGGCTGACGGTAGGCGATCAGCGCCAGGGTTTCGAGCATGGCACGGGAATAACGCTGCGGCCGCTCCTCCCACAGACGCCCCACCCAGGTGGAAAGGTTCTCGCGGATCTGCAGGCGATAACCGGATGCCACTTCCTTGAGCTCGAAGGCCCGCCCCTTGCAGCTGCCGCCCAGAATCGCCAACGCCTTTCTGAATATGTCCGCCCCGGGCCGCTCGGTCTCCTCGAACAACTCCATCAGCCGTTCCAGCGACATGGGCTTGCCGGCTGCCAGCAGCAGGCCTTCGAGCAGGGTGGAGAGTTGTTTGGGATCGGACAGGTTCATCGTCTGGGCAAGGTCTGCTTGGTTCTGGGGCGGCGCCAGCTTAGCAAATCAGCGAGCGCCACGCCGTCACTGGCTGACGATCTCGCTCGCCGCGATGATCTCGGCAACCAGCACGCGCTCGGAGCCATGCAGGTAGTACTCGCCCTCGGCTGGATCGCGCAACCGCATGAACTCGGTTTCGCCGATCTGCATGGTGTGCCCCGCCTCCATGTGCGCGCCGCTCTGGATCAGATAGCCGAGCACGGTATTGAAGATGTCCATGTAACGCTGGCCTTCATGGTGACCGGCAGCCAGCGCGGCGAAATCCGACAGGCCGAAGGCATCACTGCCATAAGTACGCATCCACACACCATGCACCCCCTCGACCTGATACTTCACGAAGCCGCAGTACAGCATGGTCAGCGGCAGGTCACGGAGGATCTCCAGACTGTGCTCGCCCATGTCTTCATCAGCGAACACGGCGGCCGGCAAGGAGGTATGCGCCGTTTCGTTGAGCACCGCCAGCGCCCCGAAACCAGCCAGCGCCCCGGCAACGGCAGCCAGGGCCACGTATTGCTCCAGCGGATCGGTTTCATGACCTGCGTAGTACAGCAGAATGTGGCTGGTCTGTTGCCGCACCTCGTCCTTGACCTGCTGTGGGTAGTGCGCCGGAGCGACGCAGTTTTCCAGAGCGTCAGCAGGAAAGGGATGGTCGAAACCGACCATTTTCACCACATGGGAACCCCAACCGGCCAGGGCGAAGAACTGTTCAACCTCGTTGGCGATGTCACAGCGGGCATCGCTCATGCTCGGATGGTAACGGCGCAGGGCCGCCGTCAGGGGCGCCTCGGCGATCCGCAGAGGCTGGGCGAACAGCACCTGCAGGCTGAGCGGGTTGTCGATGCCTGGCTTGGCGACCAGTTCGGTGTTATCGGGGCTGCTGCCGTCCTGACGGCCGAAGAAGCGGGAAAACAGACTCATTGAATCGTCCTGATTAATGGCTGGAAATAGCGATGGAAAGTGAAAGCGATTACTGCGGCTCAGCGCTCGTCCGCCATTTCCTCGACGCTCTGTTCATTGCGCAGACGTACATGCACGGCGGCGAACGCCTCGTTCTGCACCAGTTCGACCAGCGACTCCTTGACCAGTTCGAGAATCGCCATGAAGGTCACCACCACACCGAGGCGCCCCTCCTCGGCCGTGAACAGCTCGACGAAGGGCACGAACTCCCCGCCCTTGAGGCGTTCCAGCACTTCGCTCATGCGCTCACGGGTCGAGAGCGCCTCGCGGCTGACCTGATGGCTCTCGAACATATCGGCGCGGCGCAGCACTTCTGCCATGGACACCAGCAGTTCCTGCAGACTGACCTCGGGCAGCAACTTGCGCGCTCGCGCTTCGGGGGCTTCGACCCGCGGCACGGTCAGGTCACGGCCAACCCTGGGCAAGGTGTCGATGCCTTCGGCCGCCGCCTTGAAGCGTTCGTACTCCAGCAAACGACGAATCAGTTCGGCACGCGGATCGTCCTCCTCCTCTTGCGCCTCGGAGGAGCGTGGCAGAAGCATGCGCGATTTGATCTCGGCGAGCATGGCGGCCATCACCAGGTACTCGGCGGCCAGCTCCAGGCGCACGCTGTGCATCAGCTCGACATAGCCCATGTACTGGCGGGTGATCTCCGCCACGGGGATGTCCAGCACGTCGATGTTCTGCTTGCGAATCAGGTAGAGCAGCAGGTCCAGCGGGCCTTCGAAGGCCTCGAGAAACACCTCGAGAGCGTCCGGCGGAATGTACAGATCCACCGGCATCTCGGTGAGCGCCTGCCCGTAGACCAGGGCGAACGGCAACTCCTGTTGAGCACCGGCCTGGCTGTCGAGCTGTTCGGCAGGGGCGGACATCGGCTCAGCGCTGCTCGGCAAAGGGTGACGGATCGCCACAGCCAACGCGGATCACCTCGGGCTCGTCGTCCACCAGGCTGATTACCGTCGAGGCTTCCAGGCCACCGAAACCGCCGTCGATGATCAGGTCCACCTGATGCTCGAGTATCTGGCGCATTTCATAGGGATCGCTCATGGGCAGATCCTCGCCGGGCAGGATCAGGCTGACACTCATCATCGTCTCGCCCAGTTCCTCCAGCAGCGCCGAAGCGATCGGGTGATTGGGCACGCGCAGGCCGATGGTACGGCGCTTGGGGTGCAGCAGCATGCGCGGCACTTCCCGGGTGGCGTTGAGGATGAAGGTGTAGGGGCCGGGTGTGTGGTTCTTGAGCAGGCGAAAGGCGGCGGTGTCCACCTTGGCGAAGGTGCTGAGCTGCGACAGGTCACGGCACACCAGGGTGAAGTTGTGTTTGTCATCGAGTTGACGCAGGCGACGAATGCGCTCCAGCGCACTCTTGGCGCCCATCACGCAACCGACCGCGTAGGACGAGTCGGTGGGATAGACCACCACGCCGCCATTGCGGATGATTTCGACCGCCTGCTTGATCAGGCGGGCCTGAGGACTTTCCGGGTGTATCTGAAAAAACTGGCTCATGGTCAGGGGCTCTCAAACGGCATCGGAAGACGGGGCGCAGGCGAACCGCGTCCAGATGGGTGACAGATCTTCGGGCAACGGTCGGTACAGTCCCAGCTCCGACCAGTCGCCGGGCGCGTGAAAATCGCTGCCGACACTGGCCAGCAGACCGAACTCGCGCGCCAGGATCGCCAGGCCTCCGACCTGCTCCGCAGGCTGCATGCCGTTGACCACCTCCAACGCATGGCCACCAGCCGCCGCAAAAGCCGTCACCAGCTTGCGCCGCTTGCTGCGGGTGAAATCGTACTGCCAGGGATGAGCCAGGCTGATCCATGCGTTGGACTGGCGCAGGGTATCGAGCGTTTCATCTAACGTAGGCCAGTGCTGCTTGACGTCGCCCAGCTTGCCGGAGCCCAGCCACTTGCGGAATGCATCGGCGCGGTCCTTGACGTAACCGCCGCGCACCAGAAACTCGGCGAAATGCGGTCGCGCCGGTGCGTTGCCGCTCTCCCCCTGTGCCTGCTGAATGGCCCGGGCGCCTTCCAGCGCACCATCCATGCCCTTGAGCGCCAGGCGCCGGGAAATCTCCTCGGCACGCAACCAGCGGCCCTGATGCAAGTCGGCGATCGCCTGGCGCAATGCCGGCGCTTCACTGTCGAAGGCATAGCCGAGCACATGGATGGTCGCCCCGCCCCAGGTACAGGACAGCTCGATGCCATTGACCAGCCGCATCCCCAGCGCCGTGGCGGCCGCGCTGGCCTCATCGAGCCCTTCGAGGGTGTCGTGATCGGTCAGCGCCAGCATCTGAACGCCACGCCCATGGGCGCGGGCAACCACTTCGGCAGGCGGCAGCGCGCCGTCCGAGGCGGTGCTGTGACAGTGAAGATCAACCTGCATAAGGGGCGCTTTCCCGACGATTCATGTTTGTTATTATGCCTCGGCTGGCAGATTCTTGCTGGCACTGCACAGCGTTCCCACCCGATGTTTCCGAACACAAGGATCGACATGCTCTACGCCATCATCGCCACCGACGTGGAAAACTCCCTGGAGCGTCGTCTTTCCGTACGCCCTGCCCACCTGGCACGCCTGGAAAAACTGAAAACCGAAGGACGCCTGATCATCGCCGGCCCCAACCCGGCCATCGACAGCAACGACCCAGGCCCGGCCGGTTTCAGCGGCAGCCTGATCATCGCCGAATTCGAATCACTGGACGCCGCCAAAGCCTGGGCCAATGCCGATCCCTTCCGCGAGGCCGGCGTTTACGCGGAAATAGTGGTCAAGCCGTTCAAACACGTGCTGCCCTGATCAGGAATCGTCGCCTCTTACCATGAGCAATCTGCTGCTGATCGACGACGACGTCGAACTCTGTGACCTGCTGGCCAGTTGGCTGACCCAGGAAGGCTTTCAGGTCACCGCCTGCCACGACGGCCAGAGTGCCCGCCAGGCACTCGCGCGAGGCGCCCCTGACGCCGTGGTACTGGACGTGATGCTGCCTGACGGCAGTGGCCTCGAGGTACTCAAGCAGCTACGCAGCGAACACCCCGAACTGCCCGTGCTGATGCTCTCTGCCCGGGGTGAGCCGCTGGATCGGATTCTAGGCCTGGAGTTGGGCGCCGACGATTACCTGGCCAAACCCTGCGACCCCCGTGAACTGACCGCCCGCCTGCGCGCCGTGCTGCGCCGCAGCCTGCCGCCCGCCACCTCCAGCCAGCTGGAACTGGGCGATCTGCGCTTCAGCCCGGCGCGCGGCGTGGCCGCACTTGGCGAAGATGGCCAGGAGATCGTCCTGACCCTGTCCGAAAGCCGGGTCCTCGAAGCACTGCTCAAGCAACCCGGCGAGCCGGTGGACAAGCAGGTGCTCGCGCAACTGGCCCTGGGCCGCAAGCTGACCCTGTACGACCGTAGCCTGGACATGCACGTCAGCAACCTGCGCAAGAAAATCGGCCCTCACCCGGATGGTCGCCAGCGCATCATCGCCCTGCGCAGCCGCGGCTATTACTACGCGATCTGAGCAACTTACATAGCACTCAGTCTCTTTACCCTGCCTTTACCTTGGCTGACCGCGCCTTACCTTGAAACCCCTAATCTGGGCACATCCGGCAACTGGCCGGTTTCGAGACAAGGAGATACACCATGCGCAAGACCATGACCGCCCTGCTCCTCGCCATGACCCTGCCGACCCTGGCAATGGCAGCCCCCGGTGGTGACCATCGCCCAGGCGCTGATCACGGCCCGCGGTTCTTCCATGAGCTGGATCTGAGCAAGGACCAGCAACGCCAGGTACACAAACTGATGGGCGAACAGAGAAAGAACTATCGCGAACTCACCCAGCGTTATCTGGACAAGCTGCCGGCTGCCGACAAGCAGGCGCTGGAAACCGAGCGCAAGGCTTCCCGCGACAAGCAGCAGAGCGCCATTCGCGCCCTGCTGACCCCGGAACAGCAGAAGACCTTCGACGAACAGGCGGCCAAGATGAAAGAACGCAAGGCCGATCGCGAAGCCTTCGAAGCCTGGAAAGCCGAACACAAGAAAGCTGGCTGATCGTGACAGCCCGTCGTCTGAAGACCAGATGACGGCCCCACTACTCGCCTGTGCCACCTCGGGTGGCACAGGCTTCTGCGTCTGAAGGAGTTCACGTGCGTTCATTGTTCTGGCGGATTCTCGGCAGCTTCTGGCTGGCGATTGCCCTGGTGGCAGGCCTGTCCATGCTGCTGGGTCGCGCCCTGAACCAGGACGCCTGGATTCTCAACCAGCACCCCGGCCTGGAAAACCTGCCCGCACAATGGGTGCAGGCGTATGAAACGGACGGCGCACGCGCCGCGCAGGACGTGCTGGAAAAGCGCAAACGGCGTTTTCGCATCGACACCCAGGTGCTGACGGAAACCGGTCAGCCTGTGGTTCGCGGCACCTTCCCGCCCCGCGCCGCGGCCTTCGAAGAGCGCAACGAGGGCGAGCGGCGCTTGCCCTGGCGGCGCCTGACCACCGATTACACCAGCCCGTCGAGCGGTGAGACCTACCTGTTCATCTACCGCATCCCGCACCCGGAGCTGGATGCCTGGCACCGTGGCAGCCTGCTCTGGCCGCTGAGTGCGCTGGGTATCGCACTGGTGGTGCTGACCCTGTTCAGCCTACTGCTGACCCTGTCCATCACCCGCCCGCTGGATCGTTTGCGTGGCGCGGTACACGACCTCGGGCAGACCGCTTACCAGCAGAACAGCCTGGCGCGCCTGGCCAGCCGCCGTGATGAACTGGGTGTGCTGGCCAACGATTTCAACCGCATGGGCGCGCGCCTGCAGGACCTGATCGGCAGCCAGCGTCAGCTGTTGCGCGACGTCTCCCATGAGCTGCGTTCGCCGCTCGCCCGCCTGCGCATCGCCCTGGCGCTGGCGGAACGCGCAGAGCCTGCGGAGCGGGAAAAACTCTGGCCACGGCTGATTCGCGAATGCGATCGCCTGGAAGACCTGATCAGCGAAATCCTCGCCCTGGCACGCCTCGATGCTGAACCGGGTTCGGCGCAGGGCATCGACCTGGCACAACTGGCCGGCAAGCTGCGCGAGGACGTCAAACTCAGCCATCCCGAACAGCAACTGGACGTCAGCCTGCAGCCGGGCATGCACCTGCTGGGCTGGCCGGACATGCTCGAGCGGGCGCTGGACAACCTGCTGCGCAACGCCCTGCGCTTCAGCCCCGAGGGGCAGCCCATCGAGTTGAATTTCGTACGCCGCACCGATGAGGTGTACCTGGAGGTCCGCGACCACGGCCCCGGCGTTCCCGAACAGCACCTGGCACAACTCGGCGAACCCTTCTTCCGCGCCCCCGGCCAGAGCGCTGCCGGCCACGGCCTCGGCCTGGCCATCGCCCGCCGCGCCGCAGAACGCCACGGCGGTCGCCTGCAGCTGGAAAACCATCCGGACGGTGGTTTCAGCGCCAAACTGATTCTGCCGCTCGAGGCGGTGGTTTAACGTGACGGCGGGCCGCGCCCGCGATTCGCGCGCATGGCGCGCTCCCACACAGATGCAGGGCGGATCGGGACGCGTAGCTGACGCTCTTTTCATTCACCATCGCGGTCACGAAGCGGTGAGCTGACATCGTGCGACACACCGTGGGAGCGGGCCATGCCCGCGATTCGCGCGCATGGCGCGCTCCCACACAGATGCAGGGTGGATCGAGACGCGTAGCTGACGCTCTTTTCATACACCATCGCGCTCAAGAAGCGGTGAGCTGACACCGTGCGCTCCACCGTGGGAGCGGGCCATGCCCGCGATTCGCGCGCCTCGCGCGCGCCCAAATAAGCAGGTCGCCGTCCGTTGTCGATAGTTCCCACGTGCCTGCGTGGTCACACGAGGTACTGGACGCGGAGCGTCCTCAGAGGCGTTCCCACGCAGGAGCGTGGGAACGATCCATCGCGGTCACGAAGCGGTGAGCTGACACCGTGCGACACACCGTGGGAGCGGGCCATGCCCGCGATTCGCGCGCCTCGCGCGCGCCCAAATAAGCAGGTCGCCGTCCGTTGTCGATAGTTCCCACGTGCCTGCGTGGTCACACGAGGTACTGGACGCGGAGCGTCCTCAGAGGCGTTCCCACGCAGGAGCGTGGGAACGATCCATCGCGGTCACGAAGCGGTGAGCTGACACCGTGCGACACACCGTGGGAGCGGGCCATGCCCGCGATTCGCGCGCCTCGCGCGCGCCCAAATAAGCCGGTCACCGTCCGTTGTCGATAGTTCCCACGTGCCTGCGTGGTCACGCGAGTTACTGGACGCGGAGCGTCCTCAGAGGCATTCCCACGCATGAGCGTGGGAACGATCCAAGTGTCGCCAGAGGCCGCGGTTCAACGTGGGAACGATCGTATCGTCTACCTCAAGGCCTCCAGACGGCGCTCTGCACATCGACTCGTTTGGGCAGCAGGCGGTTTTCCAGAAACAGGTCGGCGGTGCGCTGCTGGGCGGCGGCGATTTCGTCGCTGACCGGGATGGGCGGCGACGGCGGGCGGTGGCTGAAGGTGCGCTCGATCACCGCTTCGGACAAACCCATGAAGCGTGACAGCAGGCTGATGCTCGCTGCCTTGTCATCGCGGGTCAGCGCCTCGGCGCGGCCGAGTTCTTCCAGCAGTTGCGCAATGAATGCCGGGTTGGCTTCGGCATAGGGCCGCGCAGCGAGGAAGAACGGGCCGATGAAACCCAGGCCCTCACCATTGGCCAGCAGACGCGCCTTGCCTTCCAGATCGATGGCCGAATAGAACGGGTCCCAGATGGCCCAGGCATCCACGCTACCGCTCTCGAAGGCGGCACGGGCGTCAGAGGGCGCCAGGTAGATCGGCTGGATATCGGCGAAACTCAGGCCTTCACGCTGCAGTGCACGCAGTACCAGGTTGTGCGCGCTGGAGCCCTTCTGCAAGGCGACCTTGCGGCCCTTGAGTTCTTTTACCGACTGAATGGAGCTGCTCTTGGGCACCAGAATCACCTCGGCCTGGGGCTTCGGTGGCTCGGCGGCGATGTACAGCAGATCGGCGCCTGCGGCCTGGGCGAAGATCGGCGGGATATCACCCGTGGCGCCGATATCCAGGCTGCCGATGTTCAGCGCTTCGAGCATTTGCGGGCCCGCAGGGAACTCGATCCACTGCACCTTGGTGTCGGCGAAACGCTTTTCCAGCATGCCGTGCTCCTTGGCCAGCACCAGGCTGACCGAGCCTTTCTGGTAGCCGATGCGCAAGGTCTGCGGGTCGGCATTTACAGCCTGCGCAAGACCGATCAACGCCACTGCGGCGAGCGCTAACTTCATACCTTTCATGCTCACTCCTGCCAGTCGGTCGACGGTTTTTCCCAGAGGTTGATGCCGCCCTCGACGGCGTAGCGGTCGATCTCCGCCAGTTCCTCGGCGCTGAACGCCAGGTTGTCCAGCGCCGCGACGTTCTCGGTGATCTGCTCCGGCTTGCTCGCGCCGATCAGCGCCGAGGTGACCCGCGGATCGCGCAGGGTCCAGGCCAGCGCCAGCTGTGCCAGGCTCTGGCCGCGACGTTGAGCGATTTCGTTGAGGGCGCGGGCACGAGCGATGTTGTCGTCGGACAGATGCTCGGGCCGCAGTGAAGCGCCACCCGGGCGATTGACCCGAGCGTCGGCGGGAATGCCATCGAGGTACTTGTCACTGAGCAGCCCCTGGGCCAGCGCGGTGAACACGATCACCCCGGCGCCCTCCTCCTCGGTCGCCGTCAGCAGATCCTTCTCGATCCAGCGATTGAACAGGTTGTAGGCCGGCTGATGGATCAGCAGCGGCACGTTGCGTGCCCGCAGCAGCGCGGCGATTTCCTGGGTCTTGCCTGCCGAGTAGGAGGAGATGCCGATGTACAGCGCCTTGCCCTGCTCGACGATGCTGGCCAGTGCCCCGGCGGTTTCTTCCAGCGGCGTGTGCGGGTCGAAGCGGTGCGAATAGAAGATGTCGACGTAGTCCACGCCGAGGCGCTGCAGGCTCTGGTCGAGGCTGGAAATCAGGTACTTGCGCGAACTGCCGCCCTGCCCGTAGGGGCCGGGCCACATGTCCCAGCCGGCCTTGGTGGAGATGATCAGCTCATCACGGTACTGCCTGAAATCCTCACGCAGCAAACGGCCGAAATTGCTCTCGGCGCTGCCATAGGGCGGCCCATAGTTGTTGGCCAGATCGAAGTGATTGATCCCCAGATCGAACGCCGTACGCAGCAGCGCGCGCTGGGTGTCGATGGGCGTGGCGTCACCGAAGTTGTGCCACAGCCCCAGAGACAGGGCCGGCAGCACCAGGCCACTGCGGCCGACGCGGCGATAGGGTACACGCTCATAGCGCTGCGGGTTGGCGATGTAGGTCATCAGAAGTTCTCCATCAGGGAATAGGTGCAGGTTGCGCGGCGGGCAGGTGGTACCACTCGAGGCCCACGGCGCTGCGCTGCTTGAAACCATGCCAGTAGCTGTGGTCGGCCTGCTGGCGACCTTCGCCATCCAGCGACCATTTGCCGTCGACGGCCAGGGGCGTCAGGTCAAGATAGGCCTTTCTGTCCAGCCCCTTGAGCTGCTGGTCGAGAAACGCCAGAACGAAATGCTGGTTGATGTTGTTGATCCGCGCACTGTCCCACACCGGCTCCGCATAGGCGGAGAAATCGTCGGGATGACTGCTGGCGGCAGGCGGTGGCGGATTCGGTGCCACGTTATGGCGTGCATTTTGATAGACCAGCAGATAGCGCTCGGCATTCACCGCGCCGTCCACCAGGCGCCTGATACCGTCGCGATAACCGGAGACGTCGTCCTGGTCACCGGCGACGAACAGGCTAGGCACCCGCAGGCCAGCCAGACCGGCCTGATCGAAGATGCCCTGCCGCCCGCCCCAGGGCGCGAACAGCACCAACGCCTTGATCCGTGTATCTCGGCCACCCTCGTAAACGCTGTTTCCGGCACGTCGCGACTCGAGCGCGGAGCCCGGCACCAGGCTGCTGGCCACCGCGCTGACTCCGGCGCCGGCGGCATTCAATGCGCCGTAGCCGCCCATGGAGTAACCCAGCAAAGCGGTGCGCTGCACGTCCAGATGCCCGGCCAGGAAGCTGTCACTGCCAGCCTCGCTCAAGGCGCTCAACTGCTGGAGCACGAACAGATCGTCCAGCGGGCGATTGAGCAGCGTGCTGGCGAAACCGGCCTTGTCCGCGCGGGTCGACTCCGGGTGATCGATGGCCGCCACCACGTAACCGTGGGAGGCCAGGTGCTCGGTCAGGTAGCTCATCTGCAGGCGCGAGCCCGGGTAGCCGTGGGAGACGATGACCAGCGGGTAACGGCCCTCGCTCGCCGGCGCATCACGCAAGGCTCGGCCCTGGAACTCGAACGGCGTGTTGGGCCGTTTGGGGTCGTTGGCACCGGCACCCAGCACGTCGCGGTAGGTGGTCAGCTCCTGTTGCCCGGCCGACAGTTGCGCGGGATACCAGACTTCCAGGCGCAGCCTTCGCTCGTAACGCGGCGCAGGATTCCTGGCATCGATGGACAGCACGTCGAGTTGATCGCGGTTTACCAGCTCAAGGGTACGTACGCCCACCTGATGCTCACCGCGCGCGGCAAGCTCGGGGGCGTCTGGGCGGGCGTCGCCATACAGCGCGAACGCGCTGCCGGGAATCCCGAGGGCCAACAGACAGGCGAGGACGAGTTTCATCGATTTTCCTGCGTGAAGAAGCGGTTCTGCGGCGCACTCAGGCCCAGATGATCGCGCAGCGTGCGGCCTTGGTACTCGCGGCGGAATAGCCCGCGACGCTGCAACTCGGGCACCACCTGCGTGGCGAAATCTTCCAGACCGGCCGGCAGATGCGGTACCAGCACGTTGAAGCCGTCGGCAGCGCGCTCCTCGAACCAGGCCTGTAATTCGTCGGCGATCTGCCTGGGTGTGCCGATCAGGCTGTAATGCCCGCGCCCGCCAGCGATACGCCGCCCCAGTTGCGCCAGGGTCAGGTTCTCCGCCCCTGCCAGTTCGGTCAGCAGTTTCTGCCGGCTCTGCTGACCATTCTCGGTCAGCGGCAGCTCCGGCAGCGGACCATCGGCCGGGTAGCCGGACAGATCGAAGTTGCCCAGCATGCGCCCCAGCAGCGCGATGCCGACCTGTGGTTCGACCAGCTCCTGGAAGCGCTCGAATTTCTCGCGGGCTTCGCCCTCGCTCTGACCGACCACCACGAACACGCCGGGCATGATCTTCAGCGAATCCTCGCGGCGCCCGAAGCCGTGCAACCGACCCTTGAGATCGGCATAGAACGCCTGGGCCTTGGCCAGCGAGGTCTGCGCCGTGAAGACCACTTCGGCGGTCTCTGCGGCGAGCTGCCGACCGGTTTCCGAGGAGCCCGCCTGAACGATTACCGGCCTGCCCTGGGGCGAGCGGGCCACGTTCAGCGGCCCGCGTACCTTGAAGTGCTCACCCTGATGGTCGAGCACATGCAATTTGGCCGGATCGAAGAACTGGCCGCTGGCCTTGTCGTGCAGGAAGGCGTCGTCTGCCCAGCTGTCCCAGAGCCCGGTGACCACGTCATGGAACTCCCGCGCGCGGGCATAGCGCTCGGCGTGGGGAATGTGCGCGTCGCGGCCGAAGTTGTAGGCCTCGGCGGCGGCGTCCGAGGTCACCAGGTTCCAGCCTGCGCGACCACCGGAGAGCTGGTCGAGGGAGGCGAACTTGCGGGCCACGTGATAGGGCTCGTTGTAGCTGGTGGTTACCGTGCTGATCAGGCCGATGCGCTCGGTCACCGCGCTCAGCGCAGAAAGCAGCGTCAGGGGTTCGAAATGCGCCGAGCGCGGCATCCGGCTGGCGATGGCATCGGTCGGTGCAGCCACGCTGTCGGCCACGAACAGCGCGTCGAAGCAGGCCGCTTCGGCGATCTGCGCAGTACGTTTGTAAACCGAGAAATCCAGTGGATCGGCTGGTACGTCCGGATGGCGCCAGGCAGCGACGTGGTGCCCGGTGGCCATGAGAAATGCGCCGAGACTGAGCTGGCGGGTGGATCGAGTCATGATGAATCCCTGGGTGAATGCATGACCGCCCTGCCGTTCTATCGGCTCGGGCGGGTTCCGCACGCTAGGTAGGCACGCTGTTTGTCAAAAATCCTTGCGCAGTTGCACACCGAAATAGCGTTGATCGTCACGTGGCGCCATACGGTAGATATGGTTACCGCCCGAGGCCAGCATGGTGGAGTAGGACTTGTCGGTCAGGTTCTTCGCCAACAGCGCCACACGCCAGCCATCGTTGTAGTTGGCCAGGGCCACGCTGGCATTCCAGATGCCGTAGGCGCTCTGGGTGGTGCCTGGGTTCTGGTCGAGGCTGTACTGCACCTTGTCCTGCCAGCTGTAGTCCGAGCTCAGTTCCACGTCCAGGCCGTTGTCCAGCGGGATGCTGTAGTCGGCACGCACGTAGCTCTTCCAGTCCGGCGTGAACGGCAATGGCGAGCCGTCGATATCGCAGGTTGCCGCAGCGCCCGGCGGGCACTGGAAGCTGTCGACCCGCGCCTTGGTGTAGGCAACGGCGCCGGACAGTTTCAGCTGACGAGTGGCCTGCAGGCTGTAATCCAGCTCGACACCCTGCGTCTTGACGCTGCCAGCGTTGATCAGGCGGGTTACCACCTGATTGGCCACGGTGTCGAAGAAGTTGGCCTGGTAGTTATCGTAATCGGTGTGGAATACCGCGAGGTTGGTGACCAGGCGGTTGTTCCAGGCGGTGCTCTTCAGGCCGATTTCATACGAATCGGAGGTCTCTGGTTTCAGCGCCTCGGTATCGCGCGGCTGCATGTTGAAGAACACGTTGTAGGCTGGCCCCTTGTAACCACGCGAGTAGGTGGCGTAGCCCATCAGGTTGTCGGTGAAGTCGTACTGACCGCCGATACGGCCGGTCCAGCCATCTTCATCGACCGAACCGGAGCTGCGCGTCGCTGGCTGAATGCCGGTGACTGCCGTGGCCGATGTGGAGGCGCGACGGTGATCGTACTCGACGTCGTCATGGGTCCAGCGCAGACCGAGGATGCCGCGCAAATCATCGGTGAAATGGAAGGTGTTCTCGCCAAACACCGCGTAGCTGTCGTTGGTCACGCTGTAATCGGCACGGCCGTTGTTGGTAACGCCGCCGTTGGTCGATTGACGGCGATAGACCTCATCCGAACGGCCATGCATGTAGAAGGCGCCCACCACGTATTCAAGAAACTCGCCTTTTGGCGAAGCCAGGCGCAGCTCCTGAGAATACTGGTCGTAGCGTACGTCGCCCTTGTCATGAGAGGCAGTGGTCGGCAACTGGGCACTGCGGTCGCCATCCTGGTACTGGGTGTTGTCCCAGCCGCGCCAGGCAGTGATCGAGGTTAGCGTGAAATCACCCAGGCTCCAGTCGGCCTGCCCGGACAAGCCGGTATTGGTGTCCTCGACGTGGGTCTTGTAATCGCTGTTGATCTTGCCGTTGTGCTCGCTCGGCCGCAAACCGGCGGACAGTGCCGGCGCGGTGGTCGATACGATGATGCCGCTGGGAATGGTGTCTTCGCCTTCCAGGTAATCACCGATCAGGGTGAATTTGAAATCCTCGTTGGGCTCGAACTGCAGCTTGCCGCGCACGCCCTTGCGGTCGTAACCGTTGACGTCATGACCATTGGCGACGTTCTCGACGTTGCCGTCGTAGCTGCCCCACAGGGTACTCAGCGACCCCTTGAGGGTGTCGGTCAACCGGCCTCCGATGCCGAAGCGCAGGCGGTTTTCGTTGCCGCCACCGAAGTGCGAGTAATCCACATAACCGCGGGTCTCCTCGGGCGCCTCACGGGTAACGATGTTGAGGACGCCAGCCGAGGCGTTCTTGCCGAACAAGGTGCCCTGAGGGCCACGCAGCACTTCGATGCGCTCGAGATCGAGCAGGTCCAGGGTCGACTGCCCCGGCCGGCCGAACACCACGCCGTCGACCACCGTCGCGACGGTCGGCTCGACACCTGGCGAGGTGGAGATGGTGCCTACGCCGCGAATGAACAGCGAGGTGTCCTTGTTCGATGCACCTGAGCGGAAATTCAGGGTAGGCACCTGCTGCACGATGCTGGCGACGCCATTGCGATTGTCACGCTCGAGCTGCTCGCCATCGACCACCGACACGGCGACCGGCACGTCCTGCAGGGATTGCTCGCGGCGGGTCGCGGTGACCGTCACGGCTTTCAACGAAGTGGCGGCGGGCTCGCTCGGCTCGGCCGCCCAGAGCGGTGCGGCCCCGGAAGCGAGCACCACGGCGACCGCCAGTGGGTGGAGGGAAATCGAAACACGGAGGCGGCGCGCACTGCGGGCGGCCGGCAAAAATGCGTTATGCATGACGTTCACTGCCTGATTGACCGATTGATGCTCGCCCCATGGCGAGCGTACTGCACACAGTCGTCAACGGATCTCGCTCGTGCGAGTGGCAGTCATGCGACGGAAGTGCGATGCGCTGTTAGCGCTAACAAGGCAAAGTGTGGAGAGCGCCTAAGAGATCGTCAAATAATAAAAAATGCTTTTTATATTCCAAAAAAATAAATATCCAGACGCCCTGCCAACGCTTTTGTTAGCGCTAACGTTGCAGTATGTTTAGCGCCCCAGCCTCCTGTCAGGATCACCCATGCCCCGCCCTCCAGCCGACTCGCCACGCAAGAGACGCGGCGCAGGCCGCGTCACGCTGAGCAGCGTCGCAGAGCGCGTCGGCGTGTCCTCGATCACCATCTCGCGCTACTTCAACCAGCCGGATCAGGTGTCCGAAGAACTGCGTGAGCGCATCCGCAGTGCGGTGGACGAATTGGGCTACGTGCCCAATCTGGTGGCTGGCGGGTTGGCATCCGCGCGGGGGCGGATCGTCGGCATGGTCATCCCGAACATCTCCGGGCCGATCTTCGCCCAGACCATCCAGGGCTTCAGCGACACCCTCAGCCGCCACGGCTACCAGTTGCTGCTGGCTTCCAGCTATTTCAGCGAGGAACAGGAAGAAAGCGCAGTGCGTGCCTTTCTCGGCTGGTCGCCGGCCGCTCTGGTGGTCACCAGCCACTTCCACAGTGCCGGTACGGAAAAGATGCTCGCCGACGCCGACATCCCGCTGGTGGAGATCTGGGACTACCGCCCCGAACGAGCGCCCCTGCAGGTAGGCTTCGTGCATTACGAGGTTGGCGTGACCGCGGCGCGCTATCTACTGGACAAGGGCTATCGGCGCATCGCATTCGTGCAGAACAGCGTGCCGGGGGATTTCAGCGCGCTGGAGCGCCGCGACGGCTACGCCGATACCTTGCGGGCAGCAGGTCTCGAGCCTTGGGCGTTCGCACCGGATGAGAACCTGCAACCCTTCGAAGCGGGCAAGCAGGCAATGGAAAGCCTGATGCGGGGGGCGCAGCGCCCGGATGCGATCATCTTCGCCAACGACAACCTGGCCGCTGGCGGCCTGCTCGCCGGCCGCCGCGCCGACCTGCGCATCCCGGAAGACTGCGCGGTGGTGGGCTTTGGTGATTACGCCTTCGCACCGATGCTGATACCCAGCCTGACCACCATCCGGCCACCGGCCAGGCAGATCGGCGAAGTGGCGGCGCAGCGCATCCTGCAGAAACTGGGTGTACTCGAGGAGGCACCGAGCGATGCCCCGCAACCGCTGGCGTGCGAGCTGATCGAGCGGGAAAGTAGTTAGGGTCCGTGGAGATTTCTCGCGGCAACGCGGCTCGCGCAGGAACGTCAACGAGCCCTAAGCGTTGCCCATCCAGGTACTGACGAACTCGCCGGTATCCACTTGTGGCACAGCGCGCAGTTCACGTTGTGGCGTCCCCAGATAGAGATAGCCAATCACCTGCTCGTTGCCCGCGAGGCCGAGGCCGGCATCCACCAGCGGATCATGGGACAACTCGCCGGTCCGCCACACCGCACCGATACCCTGGGCGTAGGCGGCAAGCAGAATGCCGTGCGCCGCGCAGCCTGCAGCCAGTACCTGCTCCTGAGCTGGAACCTTGGGGTGCTCCTGGGTACGGGCAATCACGACGATCAGCAGTGGCGCCCGCAGCGGCATGTTACGTGCTTTGGTCAGCGCCTCCTCGTCAGCATCGGGATACTTGCCCGCGATCGCCTCGGCAAACAGCTCGCCCAGCGCATGACGTGCATCACCCTCGACGGTCAGGAAACGCCAGGGGCGCAGTTGCCCGTGATCCGGCGCCCGCAACGCGGCACGAAACAGCTGCTCACGCTGCTCGGCGGTGGGTGCAGGGTCGATCAAACGAGGAGCGGAAACACGGTTGATCAGCGCATCGAGAGCATCCATCGGTTCACCTCCAGAAAAAGAACCGGGATTCTACCAGCCAAGCGACGCCAGCATGAGCCACATACGCACGGCCTGGACGCAGCTCCGGAGGAGCCGGCTTGCGGGCGAAGCGATGGCAGCCATCACGCCAATCCGCGGCGCACCCACCCATCGCCGGCAAGCCGGCTCCTACAACAAATGCGCGACCAACCACAGATCCGTAGGAGCCCGCTTGCGGGCGATGCGATGATGGCCATCACGCCAATCCGCGGCGCACCCACCAATCGCCAGCAAGCTGGCTCCTACAACAAACGGGCGAACGGGCCCAGATCCGTAGGAGCCCGCTTGCGGGCGATACGATGGTGGCCATCACGCCAATCCGCGGCGCACCCACCCATCGCCGGCAAGCCGGCTCCTACAAACAGCGCGCGACCAGCCACAGATCCGTAGGAGCCCGCTTGCGGGCGAAGCGATGGCAGCCATCACGCCAATCCGCGGCGCACCCACCCATCGCCGGCAAGCCGGCTCCTACAACAAATGCGCGACCAACCACAGATCCGTAGGAGCCCGCTTGCGGGCGATGCGATGATGGCCATCACGCCAATCCGCGGCGCACCCACCAATCGCCAGCAAGCTGGCTCCTACAACAAACGGGCGAACGGGCCCAGATCCGTAGGAGCCCGCTTGCGGGCGATACGATGGTGGCCATCACGCCAATCCGCGGCGCACCCACCCATCGCCGGCAAGCCGGCTCCTACAAACAGCGCGCGACCAGCCACAGATCCGTAGGAGCCCGCTTGCGGGCGATGCGATGATGGCCATCACGCCAATCCGCGGCGCACCCACCCATCGCCGGCAAGCCGGCTCCTACAACCAGCGTGCGACCAACCACAGATCCGTAGGAGCCCGCTTGCGGGCGAAGCGATGGTGGATGCCCGCATAAATGCGTGGCCTGGCCGCTAGGCAACCCGGTCCGGCGACAGCTCAGGCTCCAACGGCGGCACCAGCGGTGGCAAGCCGTAGGCCCTGCGCGCGTCATCGCAATGCGGGTTGTGCTCGCCGTTGGCCCAGGAGGCCTCGAACTCGCGGCAGGTGCTGGAACGCTGTTCATACAGCGTGCAGCGAGTGCCCTGCCCCACATCGCCCAGCAAGGCGGTGCAGCGTGATGGTTTGGCCTCGGTGCCGCGCATGGCGACGCGGTGCGGAGTGATCAGGATGACCTGCTCGTCCGGCACGGTTCCGCCTGCCGACTGGCACTCACCCCAGAAAAAAGACACACGAAAATGCGCACAGCAGGCGCCACACGCGAGACAAGGATTGGACATGATTTGGAAAGGGCTCAGAAACCGGCAAGGGCCGGCACCTGAGGGCGTATTCTATGCATCGCCACGGACTTGTAAAGTGGCACGAGTGGCCGCCCTGACGGGCGATCGAGGCGCCTGAGCGGGCTGGTTTACAGCATCAGCGGCACAGGTAGAATGGCGCCACTTTTTCGCGGATAAAACCGATGGCCTGGCCAACCCTAAGACTCATCGCGTTCATCAATGGCATCTTTCTGATCACCCTGGCTATCGGCATGGTCGGCCCGATGTTCACCCTGTTCGTCTTTGATCGCGCCGCAGAAGTGAGTCCCTTCGCCTGGTCGAGCCTGATCACCTTCATCGCCGGGCTGTCGATGATCGCCCGTGGCCGTCCTCAGGATGTGCATCTGCGCCCCCGCGACATGTACCTGCTGACGGTTTCGAGCTGGCTGATGGTGTGCATTTTCGCCGCGCTGCCGTTCATGTTCACCCAGCACATGAGTTACACCGACGCCTTCTTCGAGAGCATGTCGGGCATCACGGCGACAGGCGCCACCGTGCTGATCGGCCTGGACAACATGTCACCGGGCATCCTGATCTGGCGCTCCATGCTGCACTGGCTCGGCGGTATCGGCTTCATCGCCATGGCGGTGGCCATTCTGCCGATGCTGCGCATCGGTGGCATGCGGCTGTTCCAGACCGAGTCGTCGGACCGTTCCGACAAGGTCATGCCGCGCTCGCACATGGTCGCCAAGTACATGGTGGTGGCTTATCTGGGTATCAGCCTGCTCGGCTGCCTGGGGTTGTGGCTGGCCGGTATGAGTTTCTTCGACGCCATCAACCACAGCATGTCGGCGATTTCGACAGGCGGCTTCTCCACCTCGGACCTGTCGCTGGCCAAGTGGACGCAACCGGCGGTGCATTGGGTGGCCGTGGTGCTGATGATTCTCGGCAGCCTGCCATTCGTGCTCTACGTTTCGACCTTGCGCGGCAACTTCGGCGCGGTGCTGGGCGACCAGCAAGTGCGTGGTTTTCTCTCCATTTTGCTGGGTACCTGGCTGATCCTCGGCATCTGGTACTACCTGACTACCGACCTGCACTGGCTCGATGCCCTGCGCCACGTCGCGGTGAATACCACTTCGATCATGACCACCACCGGTTTCGCACTCGGCGACTACTCACTGTGGGGTGGTTTCGCCGGGATGCTGTTCTTCTATCTGGGGTTCATCGGCGGTTGCTCCGGCTCCACCGCCGGCGGCTTGAAGATCTTCCGTTTTCAGGTCGCCTACATTCTGCTCAAGGCCAACCTGATGCAACTGGTGCACCCCCGCGCGGTGATCAAGCAGCAGTACAACCGCCACCGTCTCGACGAGGACATCGTCCGCTCGATTCTCACCTTCTCGTTTTTCTTCACCATCACCATCGCCCTGCTGGCGCTGGCGCTGACCCTCTGCGGCCTGGACTGGATCA
The DNA here is from genome assembly GCF_013408425.1 of Pseudomonas flavescens. NCBI lineage: Bacteria > Pseudomonadati > Pseudomonadota > Gammaproteobacteria > Pseudomonadales > Pseudomonadaceae > Phytopseudomonas > Phytopseudomonas flavescens. The sequence continues at coordinate 2,158,189 of NZ_JACBYV010000001.1, forward strand.
CCGCGCTGAGCGGCGCCGCCAGCACGGTCGCCGGTGTCGGTCCCGGCATGGGCCCGATCATCGGCCCTGCCGGCACTTACGCCAGCCTGCCGGACATGGCCAAGTGGCTGCTGACTCTGGGCATGCTGCTGGGCCGTCTGGAAATCCTTACCGTGCTGGTGCTGCTGATGCCCGCGTTCTGGCGGCATTGATACCACCTGGCCACAGATGACCGGGCGCCACGAGCGCCCGGATTCGGCCAAGGCCTGCTGAGGCTTGCGCACAGCCCAGAGGGCCGCCAGCACGGTCGTGCGCCAGCGTTAACAGGCCCTATACTCTCCTGACACAACAAAAACAGGAGGCCGTCGATGAGCAGCCAGCCCCACGAGCGTTTCAACTCCTTCGCCGAGTTCTATCCGTACTACCTGCAGGAGCACGCCAACCCGATCTGCCGGCGCCTGCATTACGTCGGCAGCCTGCTGGTGCTGCTGGTACTCGGCTATGCGCTGGTCAGCCAGCGATGGCTCTGGCTACTGGCCCTGCCGGTCATCGGCTATGGCTTCGCCTGGCTGGGGCACTTCGTGTTCGAACGTAACCGACCGGCCACTTTCCAGCATCCGCTGTACTCGCTGATGGGCGACTGGGTCATGCTCAAGGACGCCCTGACAGGGAAAATCCGTTTCTAGCCGGGCGCACCGGCAAGACCGGCAAGCCGTTCGACGCGACCGTTCGGAGCCTTATGGCACTTCGCCTTTGCTGGTCTGGACGTCAACGTATATGATCCCGGTTTTCCGCTGGCCCCGTCCGCACGCCCCGTGCTGCCTGGCTCCCGGTAATGCAGTCGGATTTACAGCAGGGATCGTCACCACCGCATGAATGCAACTCTTTCCGCCATTCCGAACGGGTTACCAACGCTGCCTACGCGCGAGTATTACTCCCGTGTGCTGGCCTATATCGCCGTGGCCGCCAGCGTTGCCGCTGGTACCTACGCGCAGGTGTTCAGCCACGAACTATTGTGGCTGGTGCCCTACGCCCTGCTCTATCCGCACCTGGCGTACTGGCTCAGCAAGCGTTTCAGGGACGAGCATCCACACCGTACCGTCATGACCCTGCTGTTCGTCGATGCCCTGCACTGTGGTGCCGCCGCCGCACTGCTGGGTTTTTCGGTGGTACCCAGCCTGATGTGCCTGCTCACCCTCACGTTCAGTGCCCTGATCGTCGGCGGGCTGCGCGACATGGGCCTGGCGCTGCTGGTGGCGTGCAGCGGTGCACTGCTCACCGCCTCGCTCACCGACCTGCACGTCGCACCGGAAACCCCTGCTCTGGTGGCGCTGGTCAGTATCGTCTTTACCACCCTGTACATCTGCATCACCGCGTACTTCGTGCACCAGCAGAGCATCCGCCTGAGCCAGGTACGTATCGAGATCAAGCGTGAGCAGGAAAAAGCCGCACGCCTGGCCCGCAACCTGGCCAAGTACCTGTCGCCGCAAGTGTGGGAGTCGATCTTCAGCGGCAAGAAACACGTGCGCCTGGAAACCCAGCGCAAGAAGCTCACGGTGTTCTTTTCCGACATTCGCGGTTTCACCGAACTGTCCGAAGAACTGGAAGCCGAGGCCCTGACCGACCTGCTCAACACCTATCTCAACGAGATGTCGAAGATCTGCATGAAGTTCGGCGGCACCATCGACAAGTTCATCGGCGACAGCGTCATGGTGTTCTTCGGTGACCCGAGCAGCCAGGGCGCCAAGAAGGACGCCATGGCAGCGGTCTCGATGGCCATCGCCATGCGCAAGCACATGAAGGTGTTGCGCCAGCACTGGCGCGCCCAGGGCATCACCAAACCGCTGGAAATCCGTATGGGCCTGAATACCGGCTACTGCACGGTGGGCAACTTCGGCGCCGATACGCGGATGGACTACACCATCATCGGTCGCGACGTGAACCTGGCCAGCCGCCTGGAAAGCGCCGCCGAAGCCGGCGAGATCCTGATCTCCCACGAGACCTACTCGCTGATCAAGGACGTGATCATGTGCCGCGACAAGGGCCAGATCAACGTCAAGGGCTTCACTCGACCAGTGCAGATCTACCAGGTGGTGGACTTCCGCCGCGACCTGGGCGCCACCTCCAGCTACGTCGAGCACGAGTTGCCCGGGTTCTCCATGTACCTGGATACCAACGGCATTCAGAACTTCGACAAGGAACGGGTCATCCAGGCCCTGCAACAGGCTGCCGAGAAGCTGCGCGACAAGATCATCATGTGACACCGCCAGCGCGAACGCGGCCGGGGCGTCAGCAACTGCCCGCGACACGAGCCGGCAATGCGATCTCCAGCGGCTCACCGCTCAACAGGGGCTGCCGGGCCAGAAACTCGATAGCCGAGGCACGCCAGGACTGTCGCCCGGCCTCCTCCGCACACTGCCTGCGATCCAGCTCCAGCGCTGCCAGGCAGGCCTGACGCAGATCGTCGGCGAGCACGCCCGTCACGCCCGGCACCACCACGTCCAGCGGTCCCGGCACGGCGAAGGCCGCCACCGGGGTGCCGCAGGCCTGAGCCTCGAGCATCACCAGGCCGTAGGTATCGGTCAGCGAGGGAAACACCAGCACACTGGCGCGACGATAGAAATCGGCCAACGCCTCGCCGTGTCGATAGCCGAAGAATCTGACCTGAGCATACGCCTGCTGCAGCGCCTCTCGCTGCGGCCCATCACCGACCACCCACTTCTCGCCGGGCAGGTCGAGATCGAGAAATGCCTGCAGGTTCTTCTCCGGCGCGATGCGCCCCACGTACAGGAATACCGCGGTCACCGGCGTCTGGGCGCGGGCCTTGGGTGCGAACAGGTGGGTATGCACGCCCTTGCGCCATAACGCCAGGCGCTGCAGCCCTCGGCCGGCAAGCCCCTCGCGCAAGCGTTCGGTACTCACCAGCACCGCCTGGCTGGGACGATGAAACAGACGCAGATAGGCATACCCCAACCCCAGCGGAAGCCACGGACAGCGCGTCGTCAGGTACTCGGGAAAGCGGGTATGCACCGCGCTGGAAAAGGCCATACCTCGGCGCAGCAGCCAACGTCGCGCGGCCCACCCCAGGGGCCCCTCGGTCGCCAGGTGCACGCAATCAGGCGCGAATGCCTCGATGGCCGCAGCGACCCGCCAGAGGTCCCAGGCCAAGGGAATCTCCGGGTAGCTCGGACAGGGCACGCAGCGAAACGCACCGGGTGAAAGCACGTCGACAAGATGCCCCATGTCCCGCAACTCGCTGACCAGGGCCTGCAGGCTGGTGACCACGCCATTGACTTGCGGCGCCCAGGCATCGGTGACGATCAGCAGCCTCATGCGGCCGGCTCAATGACCGCGACCTTGTCTGCCTGCAGTTGCGCCAGGCGCTCCTGCTCATCGGCCAGGCGGTACAGTTCGATGCGCCCGTCCGGGTGCTCGATCAGCGCCGTGCAGGATTCGACCCAGTCGCCGCAGTTGAGGTACTCGACGTCTCCCAGCGTGCGAATCTCCGCGTGGTGGATATGCCCGCACACCACACCGTCGAAGCCACGACGAGCGCACTCGTGGGTGATGGCCTCCTCGAAATCGCTGATGAAGTTCACCGCCGTCTTGACCTTGTGCTTCAGGTACGCGGACAGCGACCAGTAGCCGTACCCATAGCGGCGCCGCCAGTGATTGAGCCAGCGATTGAGCACCAGGGTGACGGTGTAGGCCGAATCGCCGAGAAAGGCCAACCAGCGGTGATAGCGGGTGATCACGTCGAACTGGTCGCCGTGGATCACCAGCAGGCGTCGCCCATCGGCGGTGACGTGTTCAGCTTCGTCGACAAGCTGGATGTTGCCCAGCAACAGCTTCGAATAGCGGCGCAGGAACTCGTCATGATTGCCGGTGACGTAGATGACCTGGGTGCCGCGCTTGCTCATGGTCAGCAGGCGCCTGATCACGTTGGTATGCGCCTGCGGCCAGTAGATGCCGCCACGCAGCTTCCAGCCATCGATGATGTCGCCCACCAGGTAGATGCGCTCGGCCTGATAACGCTTGAGGAAGGCCGCCAGGTGCTCGGCCTGGCTGTCCCGTGTGCCCAGATGCACATCGGAAATCCACAGCGTACGGACACGTTGCTTGCGGCTCGGCCTTACCAGTTGTGCGATGCTCATCGGGCGATCTCCGGCAGATTTTCGGCCGAGCTTGAGCGAAAGCGGTGAAATGATTGTGAACGTGGCATGGCGATTCGATGACAGCAGCATCACGAAAGCGGCCTTTTCGCAGACGCCCGCCCGTTGCCCAGATCCCAAAAACCGGCTCACGGAGTAAACTGCCACGACCGTTCGAGGAACTCCGCCATGTCAGCGCTCTTGTCAGTACGCCACTACCATCAGGACATCGTCTGCCACGAGCATGACCATGCCCAACTGGTTTTCGGCGTGAGCGGGCACCTGCAGTTCGAGGTGGCGGGCCTTGGCAGTCGTATCAGCCGGCAAACCCTGGTGGTGGTGCCAGCCGGCGCACGCCATGCCTGCGACAGCCGTCACGGTAGCGAATGCCTGGTGTTCGACGTACCGGCGGGTGACTGGCTGGAGCGACACCTGGGCAACCATGTCGATGCCAGCCGACGCCTGCTGGACGCGCCGCAGAAGGTCGAGCTGTCGGTCACGCAGAGCGGCCTGGTCAACTGGCTGGCCGCCAGCCCGATCAACGATCCGCTGATCGCTCGCCAGGGCTCTATCCTGCTGCTGGCCAGCCTTAGTGCGCAGGCGGATTCACGTCCCAGCCTGGGCCTGCCGCTGAGCGCGCTGAACGCCTATATCGAGCGGCACGCTGCCCATCCCATTCAGGTGGCGGACCTGGCCAGCCTTGCCGGGCTTTCGGCCGCACGCTTTCACAACCGCTTTCTCGACGAGACTGGGCTCACCCCCATGGCCTACGTGCGCGATAAACGCCTGCGCCTGGGCCGGCAACTGCTGCACAACAGCCGCCTGAGCGTCGGCGAGATCGCTGCACGAGTCGGCTACACCTCGCAGAGCGCGTTCACCGCCGCCCTCTCCCGACAATTCGGCGAAACGCCCAAAGCGCTGCGCGAGCGCCAGCCTCGCGACAAATAACGCCAGTCACGCGACAGCTGATCCTGTTCCGGCCCTTTAGAGTGCAGCCAAAACAGGAGCGGCATCATGCAAATCATCGAATGGCAGGACTTCGAACGCGTCGAGCTGCGCGTCGGCACCCTCATCAGCGCATCACCCAACGAAAAAGCCTTGAAACCCGCCTACGTGCTGCAGGTGGACCTCGGCGAGCTGGGCGTCCGTACCTCCAGCGCCCAACTCACGGCCCATTACGGCGCCGACGAACTGGTGGGGCGCCAAGTGCTCTGCGTTTGCAACTTCGCCCCCAAACGCATTGCTGGAGTACGTTCCGAAGTACTGGTCACGGGAGTCTATGACAGCGATGGCAAAGTCGTCCTGGCCAGCTTCGACAAGCCCTTGCCCAATGGCGCGCGCCTGGCATGAACACCCGCAATGCACTGCTCGGCCTGCATCTGGGCGCCCTGGCGTTTGGCCTGTCCGGGATCTTCGGCGAGTTGGCGAGCACCTCGCCGATCGCCATCGTCAGCGGCCGCGCGCTGTTCGCCGTGCTTGCACTGGGCCTGTTTCTGCTCGCAACACGCAAACCGTTGCGCGTCGCAGCCCGTCACCTGCCCTGGCTGGTATTGGGCGGCCTGCTGCTGGGAGCGCACTGGCTGACCTTCTTCGAATCGGTGCGGGTGTCAGGCGTGGCTATCGCGACGCTGGGTTTCGCCAGCTTTCCAGCCTTCACCGTGCTGCTTGAAGTGCTCCTGCTGGGTGAACGCCCACGGCCTGGTGAATACCTGATGGTCGCGCTGGTCAGTATCGGTCTGCTGCTGGTTGCGCCCGCTCTGGATCCGAGCGACAGCCACACCCAGGGACTGCTTTGGGGAGTGATGTCGGGGCTGCTGTTCGCCCTGCTGTCGTTGCTTGGCCGAACCATCGCCAGACACGTCGAGCCGATCCAGGCGGCGATGGGGCAGAACCTCGTGGCACTGGCCTGCTCCCTGCCATTCGCGGGTGCAACGCTGCAGAGCCTGGCAGCCGCTCAATGGTTCTGGCTGGCGCTACTGGGCGTGTTGTGCACGGCGCTGGCGCACAGCTTGCTGGTGGCCAGCTTGCGGGTCGTCAAAGCGCGCAATGCCGCACTGATCTTCGCCCTCGAGCCGGTGTACGGCATCGGCTTCGCCTGGCTGCTGTTCAACCAGGTTCCGACTCCTGGCATGCTCGCTGGCGGCAGCCTGATCATCTTCGCGGTATGCATGAGCGCTGCTCAGGCCAGCTCGCGGCAAGTGCCGAAAACCGCCTAGTCGGCGCGACTCAATTGGCTGCGGGCCTGTCGTTGTGGCCCAGGTCGCGGGCCGGGTCGATCTGGTCGCGCACCCGCTGCTTGAGCACCTTGGCCTCGGGAAACCCTCCATCGGCCTTGCGCTCCCAGATCTCGACACCGTTGCACTGAACGCGGAAAGTACCGCCGGTGGCTGGTTCGAGGCTGACCCTGGCAAGGTCATCGGCGAAGGTCGACAGCAGTTCCTGGGCTAACCACGCCGCGCGCAGCAGCCACTGGCACTGGGTGCAATAGGTGATGGTGACTTCGGCTTTGCTGGGGGTCATGGGTGGGCTCCATTGCTCTGGCCGCTATCTTAACAGCGCGCCGGCCATGACAAGCCGCGTTACTGCACCAGCCCCGTAGCCGCGCGCCCGCGGCGAATGGTCGTAACGCTGCGGTCTTGTGGAATGGCCGCAATCGCTTTCGCGCCGGGGCGACGCGCCTACGGTCGGCGGAAATGCCGCATTAGCGTAGGAGCCGCGCCCCCGCGGCGAACCGTGCGGCCAACACCAAAATTGCGGTGAGGCCAAAATCGTTCGCGCCGAGGGCGACGCTCCCACCTGCGATGTGCTGCAACCGCCCCCGCGGCGAATCGTGCGGCCAACACCCAAATTTCGGTGAGGCAAGATCATTCGCGCCAGGGGAAACGCGCCTACGCAATACGCGCGAGCAGCTCGCGGGCTTCCTGCTTCTCGTCCTCGTCACCCTCGTTGATCACTTCGTTGAGGATGTCGCAGGCTGCTTCCAGATCGTCCTGTTCGATGTAGGCCATCGCCAGGTTGAGCTTGGTGAGGTTCTCGTGGTTGGTGACGAAGCGGTCGAACCCTTCAGCCGGCTCACTGGGCAGATCGTCCAGCTCGAGCCATTCATCCTCCGGCCCCTCCTCTTCGACCAGCATGGTGCCAGCGAACGGGCTACTGGCATCGTGGCCGAAGATATCGGTGGACTGCTCGGCACTCTGCGCCGCGGAGGATTCGGCGTCGACGCCACCACGCTTCTTGCGTGCTCCATTTTCGAAGGGGTTGACCAGATCCCAGTCGGCATCCAGCGACAGATCGTCCAGGTTCAACTGGAAATCGTCCTCCTGGGCTTTCCTCTGCTCGGACGCGGGCGCCGGAGCCGGTGTGTCGTCCAATTCGAGGATCAGCTCATCGAGACCTTCCAGCGGCTCCAGTGAATCGTCAGGGTCCTGGGCACTCAGCTGCGAGGCGAACAGTGCCGGGTAACGGCCCTTGAGCTCGTCGATACGCTCACCGTCGAACCCGGCGTTACGCAACGTGCTCTCTTCTTCGGCAAAAGCGGCCGTATTGCCCTGCTGTGCCAGCACTTCGAGCAGACGGAAGCGAATGTCCAGGCGCTGCGGGTTGGCTTGCGACGCCTGGCGCAGTACGGATACCGCTTCGCCTATACGGCCATAGGCGAGGTAGATATTGGCGCCATCCAGCGGATCGGTGGGATTCGGCTCCGCCCTCGCGACAACTGCAGGGCGTACTGGCAGCGGTACATCCACCACCGTGGCCCGCGGCGCCACGACCGGTTCGACAGCCTCGGGCGCGGGCGCCTGAACCACTGGCGGCACCACCACGACCGGCTCGGCGATGACTTCGGGGGCAGGCGTGCGCTTGCGCTTGAACAGCAACAACAGGAGCGCCAGTAAGCCCAGCAGGGCTGCCAGCAGCATGTTCCACAGATTCCAGAAACCTTCGGCAGCCGGCTGCGCAGCAGGTGCCGGAGCGGCAACAGGCTCCTGCGCGGCCGCAGGCGGTGCCGGAGCGGCGGCCGGCACTGCAGGCGCAGCGGCTGCCGGGCGCTGGGCGAGCTGCTCGAGCAACTGGGCGATCTGCTGATCACGCGCTTCCATGCGCGTCATCATGTCTTTCAACTGGTTCTGCACCACCAGCAGGTCCTGCTGCAGTTGCAGGTTCTCGGCACTGCGGTTGGCGACCTCTTCCTCGACACGGCGAATCTGCGCAAGCACTTCCACCTGCGGTTCGGCAGGCTGTTGCGGCGCGGTATCGGGGATGATCTGCGCAGGGGCTGCAGGCTGCGGTGCAGGCCCTGACTGCGCAGGCTGGCTGGGTGCGGCTTCGGCTATGCGGGCGTGATCCGGCAGCAGCAACGAGGCCCCGGCGCGCAGACGATGGATATCACCGTTGCTGAAGGCCTCGGGGTTGAGCGCGTGAATGTCCAGCATAAGGTCCTGCAGGGAGGACTGATTGCCCTCAACCCGCAGCTTGGACGCAATGGTCCACAAGCTCTCGCCGCTGGCGACCTGATAACGCTCACCCCGGCTGGCGATCGGCGTGCGGCGCGGCGGCGCATACGATGTGAACTGTTCGTTGCCAACCTGAGCCGCCTGGCTGGTGTAGGACGATGACGTCGGCGGATCGAGCAGCACCGTGTATTCGCGCAGCAACTGGCCGCCCGGCCGCTTGAGCTCGACGATGAAGTTCAGATAGGGCTCACGCACCGGCTGATTGGAGACCACCCGCACGACGCTGTTGCCGCCGCGCAGTACCGGGCTGAAGCGCAGGTCATTGAGAAAATAGATGCGCTCGACACCGGCAAGATTGAAGGCATCTGCCGGCGCCAGTGAGACCTTGATATCCGAAGTGCTCATGTCATCGCCGACCGCCAGCAGTTCGATCTCGGCATTCAGCGGCTGATTGAGTGCCGAATGCAGGGTGATCTCACCCAGCCCCAGCGCTGGCGCCAGTCCCGAATAGAATGCCGAACCTGATGCCAGGCCGATCAGTAAGTGACGAACACGAGTCATAAAAGCTCCCGATAACTCCGCTCGAAGAGTAGCTGCAGCAACCGAAACCGGATCGGTCTTCCTGCAAGATGCGGCGTAGCACAGCGCTGCGTCGGCAAACGCTCCTTGTCCCACCGAGTAGTGAGTATGGTCTCGATTCAACGGCTTGCGAGTTTTCAACCCGCATGATCCGCTCGAAGTCGAGCATCTGGCCATCATACGCAAAAAGCCAGAAATACGGCTAGTTATGTGAACGACGTCAACGTTGTGACGGGCGAATGTTCCAGGCAGCCAAAACGGTCAAGACGAACAGCGCCCCCATCAGTAGATAACTTTGCTGAAACGCCACCACCTCGGCAGAGAAATCCCCGCCCTCCCGGCGATGTCGCCACTCCAGAAAGAACGTCAGCAGGTTGACGCCGAATGCACCGCCCAACTGACGCACGAAGGTGATTGCGCCCGCTCCGTGCGCCAGCTGTTCACGGCCGAGAATGTCCAGCGCTCCGGTGCTCAGTGCGGGCAACAGAATACCCAGGCCGACTCGCCCCACGCAGGCCCAGCAGCAAAGCACCAAAAAGGAGGCCCCCGGTTCCAGCCAACCCAGCCCGAACGAAGACAGCGCCAACATCAGCAAGCCGCTGACCAGCAACACCGCAGTGGACAGACGGTCACTCAGCCAGCCACCGAGAAACGAGGCCACACCCATCAGAATGCCGGTTGGCAGCAACAGCAGACCGGCCCTGCCCGCGCTATAGCCCTCGATGGTCTGCACATGCAGAGGAATCAGATAGGTAGTGCCGTACAGCCCCATGCCGAGCGCGAGCGCCACCCAGCTGGCCTTGCGAAAGCCGACATGCAGCCAGAGCCCGAGCGGCAGCAGCGGGCGAGCACTGTGGCGGCTGCGCCATAGAAAGCCGGCCATCGCCAGGCTGCCGAGCAGGCCAGTGAGCCAGACCCGCGGCTGCACCCAGGGAAAGCGCTGCGCTTCGGCCAGGGCACCGAGCCAGGCGAACAGACCAACGCACAACAGGCTGAATGCCCACAGGTCGAGAAATGGCGTATTGCGCTGACGCGCGCTGGGCATCAGAAACTGCCCGGCGAGCATGGCCAGTACGCACATTGGCAGAGGCAGCCAGAACACCGCATACCAGCCGAAGTCATCGACCAGATAGCCGCCGATGGTCGGCCCCAGCGTAGGCGCGATCATCACGCCGAGCCCGTAAGCCCCCAGCGCGGTACCGCGACCACCGCCAGCGAACACCTGAAAGATCAGCACCATCGCCAGCGGCTGGACGATACCGGCGCACAGCCCCTGAATGACGCGCAAGGCGATCAGTTGCCAGGCGGCATCGGCCACCAGTGCGAGCAACGAGGTAACGATGAACAACCCCAGGCCCGCCTGCGCCGTCCGGCGAGCGCCGAACCGGGCCTGGGCCCAGGCAGACAGCAGCAATCCAGCGGTCATCGCCGCGAGAAACCCGGTGGACAGCCACTGGGCAAGGGGGCGGCCAATGTGGAAATCGACCATGATCGCCGGCAATGCCACATTGATGCTGGTCGACGCCAGAATCATCGCCATGCTGCCCAGCATCAGCACGACCAGCAGATACTGCGGATAACGTGGCCCGAAGCGTCTCTGCAGGAGAGACAGGTCCTGCATCAACGCCGTTCCAGGTTACCCAGAATGCGTGCGTGGACCTGCTGGCAGCGCCGCAGATCCTCCTCGTCGATGCCAGCGAAAAGCTCTTCACGCAGTTGCGTGGAGATGGCTTCGATCTGCTCGATCAGCGGTTTGGCGGCAGGGCACAAGGCGATCTTCTTGGCGCGACGATCTTCGGGCACTGCCTGGCGGGTGACCAGCCCCTGCGCCTCGAGGCTATCGAGCAAGCGGGCCAGGGTAGGCCCTTCCACACCGACACTTTGGGCCAACTCACGTTGGGTCGGCAGCTCGGCGAAACGGCCGATGTGCAGCAGCACCAGCCAGCGCGCCTGGGACAGCCCCAGACCGGCAAGCCGCCGATCCAGCTCGGCGCGCCAGGAACGGGACAGCTGGGCCAACTGCATGGCAAAACGGTGTTGTTCGGATTGGGACATTGAGGCCGCTCTTGGAATTATCAAAAACTAATTATTAGCGAGCTAACCATAGCTTTTGGCAGAGAGCAAGATTGCGGTCGTTGCGAGATAAGAGACTGTCGCGTCAATAATCGTCGATCAGGCTTCGAATTCAGCTTGTAATGCGGCCCGGACGCAATGCAGCACACCCTCCTCCACGCGCCCGACGAACAGCGGGCTGATCTGCGCCACAGGTGGTAGCTCACCCTCGCCATCGAGGAAAGCGTCCTGAATCTCGCCGAGCAGTTGCTCAGGCAGATCGAGAGCCTGCTCCAGGGAAATCTGCTGGTCAGCGATGGCCTCGGCAAGCAGCGAGTAGGCGCTCTTCTGACTGCAGCCGAGCTGACTGGCGATTTGCGCGGGGGTCATCCCGGCACGCGCCAGGCTGACCAATTCATGACGCAGATCGACCACCGGCTGCGGCGCTTCGTTGCCGGCCAGCACTTCGAGGAAAGCATCGCCGTAACGCTCCAGCTTGCGCGCGCCGACACCACTGACACGGGCCATTTCCGCCAGCGTGGTGGGCTTGCTGCGCAGCATCTCCAGCAGCGTGGCATCCGGGAAGATGACGTAAGGCGGCACCGCGTGCTCCTCGGCCAGACGCTTGCGCAGGGCACGCAGCGCTTCCCACTGCTCGCGCTCCTCGCCCCGCACCAACTGCCGCGCCGGGCTACCCGAGGCCTTGGCACTCTGTTGCGGTTTGAGGTCACGGCGCAGTTGCAGCGTCACCTCCCCCCTTAACAATGGCCTACAGCTGTCGGACAGGCGCAGCCCGCCATAGCCCTCCAAGTCCACATCAGCCAGGCCACGCGCGACCAACTGACGGAACAGCGAGCGCCACTCGCCTTCGCTGAGCGCACTGCCCACACCGAAAACAGAGAGATGCTGATGGCCAAGGCCGCGCATCTTCTCGTTGTCACGGCCGAGCAGAATGTCCACCAGGTGGCCGACGCCATAACGCTGACCACTGCGGTAGATGGCCGACAGCGCCTGGCGCGCCGGTTCGGTGGCGTCCCAGGTTTGCACGCCGTCGGTGCAGTTGTCGCAATGCCCGCAGGGCTGCGGCAACTCTTCGTCGAAATAGGCCAGCAGCACCTGGCGGCGGCAACGGGTTTCCTCGCACAGCGCGAGCATCGCATCGAGCTTGTGCTGCTCCACGCGCTTGTGGCGCTCGTCGCCTTCGGAATTGGCGAGCATCTGCTTGAGGAAGATCATGTCCTGCAGGCCGTAGGCCATCCAGGCGTCGGCCGGCAGACCGTCGCGGCCGCCACGGCCGGTTTCCTGGTAATAGGCTTCCAGCGACTTGGGCAGATCGAGGTGCGCGACGAAGCGCACGTTGGGCTTGTCGATACCCATGCCGAAGGCGATCGTCGCCACCATGATCAGCCCTTCCTCATTGAGGAAGCGCTTCTGGTTGTAGGCCCGCAGTTCGGCCGGCAGGCCGGCGTGATAGGGCAGCGCCGGAAAGCCCTGCTCGGTCAGGAAGCCCGCCACCTCTTCGACCTTCTTGCGCGACAGGCAATAGACGATGCCTGCATCGCCCTTGCGCGCGGCCAGAAACGCCAGCAACTGCTTGCGGGGCTGCTCCTTGGGCACGATGCGGTAAAAGATGTTGGGACGGTCGAAGCTGGACAGGAAGCGCTCGGCATTCTGCAAATGCAGACGATTGACGATTTCCTCACGGGTACGCATGTCCGCGGTCGCGGTCAGGGCGATGCGCGGCACATCGGGGAACAGCTCGGCCAGTTGCCCCAACTGCAGGTATTCGGGACGGAAATCATGCCCCCACTGGGACACGCAGTGAGCCTCGTCGATGGCGAACAGCGCGATCTGCAACTGCTGCAGGAAGGCCAGCATGCGCGGCTGCACCAGACGCTCCGGGGCGAGATAGAGCATCTTGATCTCGCCGCGACGGATACGATCAGCGATATCGCGCTGCTGATCCGCATCCAGCGTGGAGTTCAGCGCCACAGCGGCCACACCCAGCTCTTCCAGGGTCGCCACCTGATCGTCCATCAGCGCGATCAGCGGTGAAACCACTACCGCCAGGCCATCGCGCAGCAACGCCGGCACCTGAAAACACAGCGACTTGCCGCCACCGGTCGGCATCAGCACCAGCGCATCGCCACCACTGGCCACGCGCTCGATGATCGCACCCTGGCGGCCACGGAAGCTGTCATAGCCGAATACGTCTTTGAGGATGCGTTGCGCCTGCTCGAGCATGTAGGGTCTCCGAATCAAGCGGGGCATTATACGCAAGTGTCTCGCGGCGACGGGCAACGGATGTGTTTTTTAGCGTTTAGCACGCCGTTTTGCCTGCAACTCTGGCCGGGCTGGTTGGTCTGCTCTAACAGGCCGTTGAAAAACCTAGGCGAGGCAGCCGGTGCAAGGCGAAAACAGGTGGGAACGCGGAGTTTACGAGTTGTAAATGAGCATGACTCGCTTCGCTCGCCCTTCGGGCCGCACTGAAGTGCGTTAGCCGTAAACGCCTTGCTGAACCTGTTTTCAACGAAGCAACGGCAACGCAGATAGTTTTTCAACAGCCTGCTAGAATCCAGCCTCGTTTACTTCTTCAAGGTAGCCACCGATGTCCTTCGCCGAGCAACTGTCCCGTCTGCAAGCCTTCCTCGATGCTGATGATCTGCACGAAGAGGCGTTGGACTATGTCGCCGCACACGGTTACCTGACCGCCCTCTCCATCTGCCCGGACAAGGTCGAGACCCGCGAGTGGATCGATGCCCTGTTCTCCGAGCCGCCGCACTACCGCAGCGATGAAGAGCGCGATGACATCGAAGCCACGCTTATCCAGCTGCAGTCCCACATCGCTCGCCAGCTGGCCAGTGACGACGAGCCGGAAGTCCCTTGCGACCTGGACTTGGGCGACGAGCCTGACGACTCCGACCTGCGCGGCTGGTGCATCGGTTTCATGGAAGGCGTGTTCCTGCGCGAAGCGGTATGGTTCGACGACGCCGAAGACGAAGTCAGCGAACTGCTGCTGCCGATCATGGTCGGTTCCGGCCTGTTCGACGAGCAGCCGGAATTCGCCGAGATTGCCCGTGACCGCGATCTGGTCGACAGCATGATCGAGCAGATCCCCGAACTGCTCACCGCCCTGTTCCTGCTGTGCAACGCGCCAGAAGAGAAGCCCGCCCTGCTCAAACCTCGCCATCATTGATGGCGACGCCATCGATATGGCGCGCGAACCTTACGAAACACGCAACCCGCTGCTGCGCTATAGCCTGCTGACCCTCGGCTGGTTGAGCGTAGCGCTGGGCGTACTCGGCATCTTCCTGCCGGTACTGCCAACCACTCCCTTCCTGCTGCTGGCTGCCGCCTGCTTCATGCGCAGCTCACGACGCTTCTATCTATGGCTGGTGGAACACCCTCGCCTCGGCCCATGGATTCGCGACTATCTCGAAGGTGAAGGCATCCCCCGCAAGGCCAAGATTTACGCGATCGGCCTGATGTGGCTGAGCATCGGTGTTTCCTGCTGGCTGGTACCACTGATATGGGCCCGCCTGTTCATGCTGACCAGCGCCGTGCTCGTCAGCCTGTACATCCTCAAACAGAAGACGCTGCCGGACCGACGCTGAATAGCCGACAGCACCTGCGCGCCGGAAACGCCACTCGATTGTAGGAGCCCTCTTGTGGGCGATCCGTCGTTCGGCCTCCCCGATCCATCAGAATGGCCACCCTCGCTTCGCCCGCAAGCGGGCTCCTACGGGGGTGCGCGGCGGCGCGAATCGCTACCGTGCGAAAGGTTGGAATGCTCGAATCGGCTCGCGCCCTCAACCCCAAAACACCACTCGACTGTAGGAGCCCGCTTGCGGGCGATCCGTCGTTCGGCACCCGATCTATCAGAATGGCCACCATCGCTTCGCCCGCAAGCGGGCTCCTACGGGGTGCGCGGCTGCGCGAATCACTACCGTGCGAAAGGTTGGAATATCTCGAATCGGCTCGCGCCCTAAAGTCCAAAAAGCCACCCGACTGTAGGAGCCCGCTTGCGGGCGATCCGTCGTTCGGCCTCCCCGATCTATCAGAATGGCCACCCTCGCTTCGCCCGCAAGCGGGCTCCTGCGGGGTGCGCGGCGGCGCGAATCGCTTCCGTGCGAAAGGCTGGAATGTCTCGAATTGGCTCGCCCTCACCCCCAAAACACCACTCGACTGTAGGAGCCCGCTTGCGGGCGATCCGTCGTTCGGCCCCCGATCTATCAGAATGACCGCCATCGCTTCGCCCGCAAGCGGGCTCCTACGGGATGCGCGGCGGCGCGAATCACTTCCGTGCGGAAGGCTGGAATGTCTCGAATTCGGCTCGCGCCCTCAAGCCCAAAACGCCACCCGACTGTAGGAGCCCGCTTGCGGGCGATCCGTCGTTCGGCCCCCGATCTATCAGAATGGCCACCATCGCTTCGCCCGCAAGCGGGCTCCTACGGGGTGCGCGGCGGCGCGAATCACTACCGTGCGAAAGGTTGGAATGCCTCGAATCGGCTAGCGCCCTCAAGTCCAAAAAATCACTCGACTGTAGGAGCCCGCTTGCGGGCGATCCGTCGTTCAGCCCCCGATCTATCAGCATGGCCACCATCGCTTCGCCCGCAAGCGGGCTCCTACGGGTGCGTGGCGGCGCGAATCGCTTCCGTGCGGAAGGCTGGAATGTCTCGAATCGGCTAGCGCCCTCAAGTCCAAAAAATCACTCAATTGTAGGAGCCCGCTTGCGGGCGATCCGTCGTTCGGCCTCCCCGATCCATCAGAATGGCCACCCTCGCTTCGCCCGCAAGTGGGCTCCTGCGGGGTGCGCGGCGGCGCGAATCGCTTCCGTGCGAAAGGCTGGAATGTCTCGAATTGGCTCGCCCTCACCCCCAAAACACCACCCGATTGTAGGAGCCCGCTTGCGGGCGATCCGTCGTTCGGCCTCCCCGATCCATCAGAATGGCCACCATCGCTTCGCCCGCAAGCGGGCTCCTGCGGGGTGCACGGCGGCGCGAATCGCTTCCGTGCGAAAGGTTGGAATATCTCGAATCGGCTAGCGCCCTCACCCCCAAAACACCACTCGACTGTAGGAGCCCGCTTGCGGGCGATCCGTCGTTCGGCCTCCCCGATCTATCAGAATGGCCACCCTCGCTTCGCCCGCAAGCGGGCTCCTGCGGGGTGCGCGGCGGCGCGAACACTACTGCGCGGGAGGTTGGAATGCTCGAATCGGCTCACGCCCTCACCCCCAAAACGCCACTCGACTGTAGGAGCCCGCTTGCGGGCGATGGTTGATCCGCCAGGATCCATCGGCATGACCGCAGACAGCCAGACTGCACGTCCGGGCATCGCCAACAGATTTTCCATCCGCTGATACACTGCATGGGAGATCAGTTCACAGGAGGTGACAGGCATGACGACTCAGCGTGCACAGGATACGACCCCGACCACCCATTTCCGCAGTGACCGGGTCACCACGATCAATGGTCGGTTCTTCTTCACAACGCGCGAAGGCACCCTCGAAGGCCCCTACTTTTCCCGGGATGAGGCCGAGCGCAGCATCCCTCGCTATATCGACCGCATGCTGCAGTCGCTGGCAATCATCGAGAGCCGCAACAGCGAGGGTGGCTTCAGGCCCTGACCCATCGGCCATCAACCCTGGGTCTCGCTTCGCTCAACGCCAGGCCAGGGGCCGCGGATACCGACGGCCTCAGCGCCCGTCCTTTTCGAAAGCAGCTTCCAGCGCATCATTGATGGTGCGCAGTACCTTCACACGGGCGAACTGCTTGTCGTTGGCTTCGACCAGCGTCCAAGGCGCCAGGCGAGTACTGGTGCGATCAACCATATCGCCCACCGCTTCGCGGTACTGCGGCCACTTCTCGCGGTTGCGCCAGTCTTCCTCGGTGATCTTGAAGCGCTTCACCGGATTGGCCTCGCGCTCGCGAAAACGCATCAGCTGGGTGTCGCCATCGATGGCAAGCCAGAACTTCACCAGCACCACGCCGGCATTACTGAGCTGCTCCTCGAAATCGTTGATCTCGCCATAGGCACGTAACCAGTCCGCCGGTTCGCAGAAGCCCTCGACCCGCTCCACCAATACCCGGCCGTACCAGGAACGATCGAACACGGTGAACTTGCCGCGCGCCGGAATGTGCCGCCAGAAACGCCAAAGATAAGGTTGCGCACGTTCCTCCTCGGTCGGCGCTGCCACCGGCACGATACGGTATTGCCGGGGGTCCAGCGCCGCGGCGACCCGGCGTATGGCTCCGCCCTTGCCAGCGGCATCGTTACCCTCGAACACCGCCACCAAGGCATGGCGGCGCATGCGTTTGTCGCGCATCAACAGTGACAGGCGTGCCTGTTCGCGGGTCAGTTGCTCGCGATAGTCAGCTTTGCTCAGGTGCGCACTCATATCCAGGCTGTCGAGCAGACTGCGCTGGTCGGTTCGAGTCATCAACGGCGTGGCATGAGGCAGCGGCGCACGCTCACCCGTACCGCGCAGTGCGGCCTGCAACCCCTCGAGCAGAACGCGCCCAACAGTCAGGCTGCGGTAATTGGCGTCCGCACCGGCGACGATGTACCAGGGCGAGTAATCGCGGCTGGTGCGCCGCAACAGATCCTCGCCGACACGTACGAACTTGTCGTAGGTCTTCGACTGCTGCCAGTCCAACGGGCTAAGGCGCCAGCTGTGCAACGGATCGTCCCGCAGGCTCTCGAGACGGCCCAGCATCTGTTTCTTGGAGAGGTGGAACCAGAACTTGAAGATCAACGTGCCTTCGTTGCAGAGCATCTGCTCCAGGCCGAGCGCGCCGTCGATGGCGCCATTGAGGTCGTCCTTCTTCAGGTCGCCGTGGACGCGGCCCTGCAGCATCTGGCTGTACCAGTTGCCGAAGAAGATACCGATCCGCCCCTTGGGCGGCAGTTGCCGCCAGTAGCGCCAGGCTGCCGGCCGGGCCATTTCTTCGTCGGTCTGCTGGTCGAAGGTACTGACCTGGATCAGGCGCGGGTCCATCCACTCGTTGAGCAACTTGACCGTCTCGCCCTTGCCTGCGCCTTCGATGCCGTTGATCAGGATGATCACCGCCGAACGCCCCTGCTCGCGCAACGCATATTGCGCCTCGAGCAGCGCCTCGCGCAGCACCTGCTCTTCGGCGTCGAAAGTGGCCTTGTCGATGACGTGGTCGATCTCGGCGGATTCGAACATAAGCACCTCTTCCTGAACGGTATGCTCCAGACTAGGGGCCGTTGGCATTGCAGTGCAAGCCGCGTTGGCGCTCACGCTGCACATCGCCCCTGTTAGAATCGCCGCCCTGCCCGTTCAGGAACGCCGCCATGGCCGATCAACACGCACAACTCGACTGGGACGAACAGGGCCAGCCCTCGTCACGCCAATACGCCGACGTCTATTTCTCCCGGGAGAACGGCCTGGAAGAGACGCGCTACGTATTCCTCAGCAACAACGACCTGCCGCAACGCTTCGCTGCGCTGCAACCTGACGAGCAACTGGTGATCGGCGAAACCGGGTTCGGCACCGGCATGAACTTTCTTTGCGCCTGGGAGCTGTTCGAGCAAATGGCCCCAAGCGGTGCACGGCTGCATTTCGTCAGTGTCGAAATGCACCCGCTTACCCACGCCGACCTGCAGCGCGCGCTAGCGCTGTGGCCGTCGCTGCAGCGCTACAGCCAGCAACTGCTCGATGGATATTTCGGTATCAACACGGGCTTTCAGCGCCTGGTTTTCGACGCCGGGCGCGTGGTACTGACGCTGATGATCGGCGACGTGTTGGCCATGCTGCCGCAGCTCGATGCTCGTGTCGACGCCTGGTTTCTCGACGGTTTCGCGCCCTCGAAGAACCCCGAGATGTGGACCCCCGACCTGTTCGCTCAGCTGGCCCGGCTAAGCACCGCGCAAACCACGCTCGGCACCTTCACATCCACCGGCTACGTTCGCCGTGCGCTCAACGACGCGGGCTTCCAGATGAAGCGGGTTCCCGGCCTCGGCAAGAAATGGGAAGTCATGCGCGGCACCTTCGGCGGTGCAGCCAGCACCTCGAGCAAGCCGTGGTTCGCCCGCCCGGCCCATAGCCCACGCGAGCGCAGTGCATTGGTGATCGGCGCAGGGCTCGCCGGCTGCGCTACCGCCGCCAGCCTTGCCGCGCGGGGTTGGCAGGTGGAGCTGCTGGAACGCCATGCGGCCATCGCTCAGGAAGCGTCCGGCAATCCACAGGGCGTGCTGTATCTCAAGCTCTCCGCCCATGGCACGGCACTGTCGCGGCTGATCGTCGACGGCTTCGGTTTCACCCGCCGGCTGCTCGAGCGTCTGCACAAGGGACAGGACTGGGACGACTGCGGCGTGCTGCAACTGGCTTTCGACGAGCGTGAAGCACAGCGCCAGGCCAAGCTCGCCGCCGCCTTTCCCGACACCTTGCTAACTCAGATCGATCGTGAGGAAGCCGAGCGCAAGGCGGGTGTCGGGCTGGCCAGCGGCGGGCTGTTCTACCCCGACGCCGGCTGGGTGCACCCGCCTGCGCTCTGCCAGCATCTGATCGCTCACCCAAAGGTGAACCTGCACGGTTGTCAACATGCCTTGCAGCTCAAACGCGTGGACGGTGAGTGGCAGGCCTGGAGCGGTGAGCGAATGATTGCCCGCGCAGCGGTTGTCGTGCTTTGCGGGGCCGCGGATATCACCCGCTTCGCACAGAGCGCGCAGTTGCCGCTCAAGCGAATCCGCGGGCAGATCAGCCGCCTGCCTGCGTCACCAACGAGCATCGCGTTGCGCACTGTGGTGTGCGCCGAAGGTTATGTGGCGCCGGTTTGCCAGGGCGAACATACCCTGGGCGCCAGCTTCAATTTCGACAGCGATGACCTGACGCCGAGTAGCGCCGAGCACGCCAGCAATCTGGAGCTGCTGCGGGAGATATCCGGCGACCTCGCCGACCGCCTGCAAGTCGACGCGCTCGAGCCGGATACGCTGCAAGGTCGCGCGGCTTTTCGCTGCACCAGCCCGGACTATTTGCCTATCGTCGGGCCGCTCGCCGATCCTGTCGCCTTCGCCGAGGCCTACGCCGTACTGGCCCGTGACGCCCGCCAGGTGCCGCAGGTACCTTGCCCCTGGCAGGAAGGCTTGTACATCAACAGCGGTCACGGCTCCCGCGGGCTGATCACCGCACCGCTGTCCGGCGAGCTGATCGCCGCCTGGCTCAACGACGAACCGCTGCCAGTCCCCCAGGACATCGCCGAAGCCTGCCACCCCAACCGCTTCATGCTGCGGCAACTGATCCGCAAGGGCTGATATCTACCGATTGGTGCGCGGCGCGCCAACAGTTGCGGCCTTACCGCGATTCGGACGCTGCCCTTGCGATTCGCCGAGGGGGCGCGGTTCCTACCATGGCGATCGCAATACCGTATCCGTAGGAGCGTCGCCCCCGGCGCGAATGATCGTGGCTGTACCGCGGATCCCAGCTGTTCGCCAAAAACGAATGTTCCGATCGCTGAACTACACTAGCGAAACACGTAGATCCAAGGAGGGATTAATGTGAACGCCAATCACCGATTTGCCCATAGGCTTCGCTTGGGAAGGTGGTCAGCCCATGGCCAGGTTTACCTGATAACCACGGTGACTCTGAATAGAAAACCTGTCTTCGCTGACTTTCACCAAGCCAGGAAGCTGATCAACATAATCAAGCAGGACGCACTGGCGGGTACGCACACGACGTTAAGCTATGTGTTGATGCCTGATCATCTACATTGGCTCTTTCAGTTACGACAAGGAACCCTGTCACAGCTCGTTGGTAGAGTGAAGTCGCTGTCGTCGAGGCATATCGGTGAGCCAATCTGGCAAAAGGGTTTCCACGATCATGCAGTGCGCAGAGAGGACGATGTACTTCATATTGCGCGTTACATCGTAGCCAATCCATTGCGCGCTGGATTGGTAAAGCGAATAGGCGATTATCCGCACTGGGATGCAATCTGGCTCTAGTGGGCCATACCGCAATTCGATTGTTCCCCTTGCGATTCGCCGCGAGGGCGCGGCTCCTACCACGGTGATCGCAATACCGTATCCGTAGGAGCGTCGCCCCCGGCGCGAATGTTCGTGGATGTGCCGCGATTTCAGCGTTGCCCTTGCTATTCACCGCGGGGGCGCGGCTCCTACCATGGTGATCGCGATACCGCATCCGTAGGAGCGTCGCCCCCGGCGCGAATGATCGTGGCCATACTGCGATTTCGGTGTTGCCCTTGCGATTCGCCGCGCGGGCGCGGCTCCTACCATGGCGATCGCAGCACCGCATCCGTAGGAGCGTCGCCCCCGGCGCGAATGATCGTGGCCATACTGCGATTTCGGTGTTGCCCTTGCGATTCGCCGCGCGGGCGCGGCTCCTACCATGGCGATCGCAGCACCGCATCCGTAGGAGCGTCGCCCCCGGCGCGAATGATCGTGGCCATACTGCGATTTCGGTGTTGCCCTTGCGATTCGCCGCGCGGGCGCGGCTCCTACCATGGCGATCGCAGCACCGCATCCGTAGGAGCGTCGCCCCCGGCGCGAATGATCGTGGCCACGCCGCGATTTCGGCACTGTCGCCAGTACTGGCTGCAAGGAAGGATTCGCAAGCCGTACGCCACCCACCCCGTCATTTTATTGAACATTCCTGCGTCGAGGTGACTCGAAAAAGCTCGGGACCGCTGTGCTGCCGCAGGCATGCATCGGTCGCAGATGCTCGATTGTCTCCGGTGCGCGGTGACGCGCGCTGGAACTCAGAACCGGTACACAACTGGTACGGACTGACGCTAAGGAGGAACAGAGCCCAGGAAATACGAGGGCTTTATAGACTATGTGCGGAATAGCAGGCGAACTACGCTTCGATAACCAACCAGCCGACCTGGCTGCCGTTGAACGTATCACTCACCATCTCGCCCCGCGTGGCCCTGACGCCCATGGCTTCCATAGCCGCGGCCCCGTTGCGTTCGGTCATCGCCGGTTGAAGATCATGGATCTCGCCGAGGCTTCGGGCCAGCCGATGATCGATAACGATCTCGGCCTGTCGATGGTCTTCAACGGCGCCATCTACAACTACCCGGAATTGCGTGGCGAGCTGGAACAGCTTGGTTATCGCTTCTTCTCGGGCGGCGATACCGAAGTGCTGCTCAAGGGTTATCACGCCTGGGGCGCCGACCTGCTGCCCAAGCTCAACGGGATGTTCGCCTTCGCGATCTGGGAACGCGACAGCCAACAGCTGTTCATCGCCCGCGACCGTCTTGGCGTGAAGCCGCTCTACCTGTCCAAGACCAAGGATCGTCTGCGATTCGCTTCCAGCCTGCCAGCGCTGCTGAAAGGCGGCGACATCGGCAAGACCCTCGACCCCATCGCACTCAACCACTACTTGAACTTCCACGCCGTGGTGCCAGCACCGCGCACCATTCTTGCCGGTGTCGAGAAGCTGCCACCCGCGACCTGGATGCGCATCGACGTCAATGGCAAGGTCGAGCAGAAGGTCTGGTGGACGCTGAACTACGGCCCGAACGCCGACGAAGCCAACTACGGTTTCGACGAGTGGCGCGATGCGGTACTCGACGGCATGCGCGAGGCGGTCTCGATCCGTCAGCGTGCTGCGGTCGATGTCGGCGTACTGCTTTCCGGCGGGGTCGACTCGAGCATGCTGGTCGGCCTGCTGCGTGAGGCCGGCGTCGAGAACCTGCTGACCTTTTCCATCGGTTTCCAGGATGCCGGTGGCGAGCGTGGCGACGAGTTCCAGTACTCGGACCTGATCGCCAAACGTTTCGAAACTCAGCATCACCAACTGCGCATCGGCGAGAACGAGATTCTCGATCAGTTGCCAGCGGCCTTCCGCGCCATGAGCGAGCCGATGGTCAGCCATGACTGCATCGCCTTCTACCTGCTCTCGCGGGAAGTGGCCAAGCACTGCAAGGTGGTGCAAAGCGGCCAGGGCGCTGACGAGCTGTTCGCCGGCTACCACTGGTACCCGCTGGTCGATGGTGCCGAAGACGCCTTCAGCGCCTATCGCAAAGCCTTCTTCGACCGCGAGCACGATGAATATGCCGCTTGCGTGCAACCCGCCTGGCTGACCGATGACGTGGCCGGGGAGTTCGTCCGCCAGCACTTCGCCCAGCCCGGTGCCGATGCGGCCGTGGACAAGGCGTTGCGCCTGGACAGCACGGTGATGCTGGTCGACGACCCGGTCAAGCGCGTCGACAACATGACCATGGCCTGGGGCCTCGAGGCCCGCACGCCGTTTCTGGACTACCGCCTGGCCGAATTGTCCGCGCGCATCCCCGGCCAGTACAAACTGCCAGAAGGCGGCAAGTACGTGCTCAAGGAAGCCGCACGCAAGGTCATCCCTTCCGAGGTCATCGACCGCAAGAAGGGTTACTTCCCGGTGCCGGGTCTCAAGCACCTGGAGGGCGCTACGCTCGGTTGGGTTCGCGATCTGCTGGTCGACCCGGCTCATGACCGCGGCATCTTCAACCCGAAGATGCTCGACCGCCTGCTGACCGACCCGCAAGGCCAGCTGACCCCGCTGCGCGGTTCGAAGCTGTGGCAGATGGCAGCACTCAACCTGTGGCTGAGCGAACAGGGGCTGTAAGCGAGGACGGGGGAGCCAGTGGCTCCCCCGCAACCCAACAGGAATGGCCGAATCCGCCTCGATGCGGATCAGCAGACAGGTCAACCGATCGCCGGCACATGCCGGACATGCGAAAGCAAAGGAACACTCTCCAATGCGAGCCACTGCCCACAATCAACGCCTCCTGCGAGGCCAATCCCCCTCCTACGAGCGCCTGCAGGCCCGCTTCGCCGAAGAGCACGGCGACGGCATCAGCCAGCCGCAGATCGTGCATTGCGGATGGGGTCGACTGCTGATCGGGCACACCTTCCCGGATGCCTCGGTGCTGGCTGAAGAGCTGCTCAGCGAGCAGCCCGGCGAGCGCGACATCGCCCTTTACGTCGCGGCGCCACAGCAGGTGCTGTCGTATGCACCCCAACAGCTCTTTCTCGACCCGTCGGACACGCTGCGCCTGTGGTTCAGCGACTACCGTCAGGCCCGCCGCGGCTTTCGTGGCTTCCGCGTGCGGCGCGCGCAGACGCCAGCCGACTGGCAGGCGATCAACTGCCTGTACCAGACTCGCGGCATGCTGCCCATCGACACGGAAAAACTGACCCCCCGTCATCAGGGCGGTCCGGTCTACTGGCTGGCCGAAGATGAAGACAGCGGCGCGGTGATCGGCAGCGTGATGGGCCTCAATCACCAGAAGGCCTACCACGACCCGGAACTCGGCAGCAGCCTGTGGTGCCTGGCGGTGGACCCAGCCTGCAGCCGCCCAGGCGTTGGCGAAGTACTGGTGCGCCATCTTGTCGAACACTTCATGAGCCGTGGCCTGAGCCACTTGGACCTGTCAGTGCTGCACGACAACGGCCAAGCCAAGAAGCTGTATGCCAAGCTGGGTTTCCGCGAGCTGCAGACCTTCAGCGTCAAACGCAAGAACGGCATCAACCAGACGCTGTTCCTCGGCCCCGGCCCGGACGACAACCTCAATCCTTACGCGCGCATCATCGTCGACGAAGCACGGCGCCGCGGCATCGATGCCCATATCGATGACGCCGAAGCCGGTCTCTTCACCCTCAGCCAGGGCGGACGCCGCATCCGCTGCCGTGAATCGCTGACCGACCTGACCAGCGCCGTGACCATGACCTTGTGCCAGGACAAGCGCCTGACCCACCGCACCCTCAGCCGTGCCGGTCTGAGCCTGCCAGCCCAGCGCCTGGCAGGCAGCGCGGAAGACAATGCGGCCTTTCTCGCCGAGCACGGCAGCCTGGTGGTCAAGCCGGTAGACGGCGAACAGGGCCAGGGCGTCGCCGTCGACCTGCGCACACCGGCCGACGTGCAAGCCGCCATCGAGCGCGCCCGCCCCTTCGACGAGCGTGTGCTGCTGGAGAGTTACCACGAAGGTTTCGACCTGCGCATCGTGGTGATCGGCTTCGAAGTGGTCGCCGCCGCGATACGCCGCCCGGCAGAAGTGCTGGGCGATGGCCGCCACACCATCGGCGAGCTGATCGACGCGCAGAGCCGTCGCCGTCAGGCCGCCACCGGTGGCGAAAGCCGCATCCCCAAGGATGCCGAAACCCTGCGCACCCTGCATGCCGCCGGCTTCGACTACGACAGCGTGCTGCCTCAGGGCAAGCGCATGGCCGTGCGCAAGACCGCCAACCTGCACACTGGCGGGATTCTCGAGGACGTCACCGGCATCCTCCATCCCACGCTCGCTGAAGCCGCGGTCAAGGCCGCTCGCGCCTTGGACATTCCCGTGGTGGGCCTCGACCTGTTGGTACCGGCAGCCGATCAGCCCGAGCACGTGTTCATCGAGGCCAACGAACGCGCCGGCCTCGCCAATCACGAGCCGCAGCCGACCGCCGAGCGATTCATCGACCTGCTGTTCCCGCTCAGCCATGGCGTAGGCGATTGAGTATGACAGGTGATTCCGGAAGTTCTTACTGGTTGCGGCATACCGCGTAGGAGCGTCGTCCCCGGCGCGAACGATGGCGGCCTTACCGCAATATCGGCGCTGCCCAAACGATTCGCCGCGAGGGCGCGGCTCCCACGGAGGTGGTTGCATCACGCCGTATGTAGGAGCGTCGCCCCCGGCGCGAACGATGGCGGCCATACCGCAATGCCGGCGCTGGCCAAACGATTCGCCGCGGGGGCGCGGCTCCCACGAGGCGGTTGCATCACCTCGTGCGTAGGAGCGTCGCCCCCGGCGCGAATGAAGACGGTCATATCCCCAAAGCTCTTTGAAACCCTCATCGCTATAGCAGGTCAGCATGTAACAGAGACCTGATTCTTACCGTCCGTCGACAGGCGTCAAAGCATTCACCCAAGACTGACGCCGCTCGGCGGCCATCCCCGTCATAGATGGAGATCCCATGTCGCAAATTCCAGAACCCGACCTCGAGTACATGCAGAAAGTACTGCTGGAAATGCTCGCCATTCCCAGCCCAACCGGCTTCACCGACACCATCGTGCGCTACGTTGCCGAGCGCCTGACGGAAATCGGCATCCCTTTCGAGATGACCCGGCGCGGTACCATCCGCGGCACCCTCAAAGGCCGTCGCTACAGCCCGGACCGTGCGGTTTCCGTGCACCTCGACACCATTGGCGCCATGGTGCGCGAGATCAAGGACAACGGCCGCCTGTGCCTGACCGCCATCGGCTGCTGGTCGAGCCGCTTCGCCGAGGGTAGCCGCGTCAGCGTGTTCAGCGACCATGGCGTGCTGCGCGGCAGCGTGCTGCCCCTGCTGGCGTCCGGGCACGCCTTCAACACCGAAGTCGACCAGATGCCGATTTCCTGGGACCACGTCGAACTGCGCCTGGACGCCCTGGTCGCCAGCCGTGCCGATTGCGAAAGCCTCGGGGTTTCGGTTGGTGACTTCGTGGCCTTCGATCCGCTCCCCGAGTTCACCGAGAGTGGCCACATCAGTGCCCGCCATCTGGACGACAAGGCGGGTGTCGCAGCGCTGCTCGCCGCGCTCAAGGCCGTGGTCGAAAGTGGCCAGGAGCCGCATATCGACTGCCACCCGCTGTTCACCATCACCGAAGAAGTCGGCTCCGGCGCGGCCGCTGCACTGCCATGGGACGTCAGCGAATTCGTCGGTATCGACATCGCTCCGGTCGCCGCTGGCCAACGCTCCACCGAGCACACCGTCAGCGTGGCCATGCATGACTCCGGCGGCCCTTACGATTACCACCTGTCCCGACAACTGCTGCGCTTGGCCAGCGACAACGAGATCCCGGTACGCCGCGACCTGTTCCGCTACTACCACAGCGATGCCCAATCCGCGGTTACCGCCGGCCACGATATCCGCACCGCGCTGATCGCCTTCGGCTGCGACGCCACCCACGGCTACGAACGCACCCATATCGACAGCCTCGCCGCCCTCTCCCGCCTGCTGGGCGCCTACCTGCTCAGCCCACCGGTATTCGCCAGCGACGCACAACCGGAAAACGGCTCCCTGGAGCGCTTCAGCCACCAACTGGAACACGATGCGCAGATGGAAACGGACACCCGCGTGCCGACCGTCGATAGCTTGGTGGGCAATAGAGATAGAGAAAGCTAAGCCAGCGTAGGAGCCATGCCCTCGCGGCGAATCTCATCGGCAGCATAGATTGCGCAACACACCCACCATCGCATCGCCGGCAAGCCGGCTCCTACGCGATCACGTTGATAGCTGAGCTCATGTAGGAGCTGGCTTGCCAGCGATTGTTGGCCATTCGCTATTTTTGCAGTCTGGCCGCTTTCGCATCGGGGTCGGGTCGAGCGGACCAGTGCAAATGGCGCAACACACCCACCACCGCATCGCCGGCAAGCCGGCTCCTACGCGATCGCGTTGATAGCTGAGTCCATGTAGGAGCTGGCTTGCCAGCGATTGTTGGCCATTCGCTATTCTTGCAGTCTGGCCGCCCTCGCGTCGGCGTCGGCGTCGGCGTAGCCGGCGCGAATGGCGCAACACACCCACCACCGCATCGCCGGCAAGCCGGCTCCTACGCGATCGCGTTGATAGCTGAGCCCATGTAGGAGCTGGCTTGCCAGCGATTGTTGGCCATTCGCTATTCTTGCAGTCTGGCCGCCCTCGCGTCGGCGCCGAGTGGCGTAGCCGGCGCGAATGGCGCAACAGACTCACCATCGCATCGCCGGCAAGCCGGCACCTACGCGATCGCGTTGATGGCTGAGCCCATGTAGGAGCTAGCTTGCCAGCGATACACGTTCAGCCGACACGTCGTAACGGAGCGAGGTCAGCCTCTCCGAAACCACCACCCCTTACGCCAGCAGCCAAACACGGTAACCTGCCCACCACGTGTCCAACGGCAAGGAGCTCACCATGAAGCTGGGATACACCATCATCTACGTGCCGGACGTCGCGGCCTCGCTGGCCTTCTTCAAACAGGCATTCGGCCTGGAACAACGTTTTCTGCACGAGTCCGGTACCTACGGCGAGTTGGACACCGGTGCCACCACGCTTGCCTTCGCCGCACACGAACTCGGCGATATGAACTTCCCGGGTGGACACGTGCGAGCCGACACGTCCATCCAGCCGCTGGGCATGGAAATCGGGCTGGTTACGGAAGACGTAGCCGGTGCACACCAACAAGCGATCGCCGCAGGTGCGACGGAACTCAGCGCCCCCATTCAAAAACCCTGGGGCCAAACCGTCGCCTATATCCGCGCCCCGGACGGCACGCTGATCGAACTCTGCTCACCGATCGGCAGCTGAGCGTTGCCGCCCCCTCTATCTGGCGGCTGCAAAGGTTGCCATCACCTACCTCGCGAGCTAGAGTGCGCCCGTCACGGTCTATCCCGTGACCGGGAGTAGCAACCTGAATGTTCGAGACGCGGTGCGTCCAATTGCCTAGCCGGTATCGATTGCCGTGCTACCGCTTTTTTGGGCACGCCGTTCAAGGCAGGCCTCGGCTTGTCTGGCACTCAATCGTTCAAGGAGCATAAGGACAATGCGCTACCTCGCTTTCAGTTCAGGGCACCACCCAGCCCGCAAAACTACGCCAATGGCCTCCCCCCAGGAGGTGCACCATGGCTGATTCACCAGGCCGCGTACTGCCCTTCCCGTCACGCCCGAGCCCAGCCCGCGTCACCAGCTACAAGGCCTGCCCCGCCCAGGCGGATGCCGAACTGCGTGCCGATATGCTGAGAGAGCTGCTGGATGATCTCGTCATTCAGGAGCAGCTTGAAACCGATTACCTGCGAATACTCGCGGCTTCGCTGGCAGCCAATGCACTGCTGAATGAATTGGTGGTGTTGTACCGGCGAGCGATATCACAGGTTCAGGGAGGAGCTCGAGGTGAGTAGTCGGACCGTTACCACTCTGCTTGCCAGAGGGCTGAAACATGGCATGGCCTTAGAGCTAGTGCACCGCAAACCAACCGCTGCACGCCAGGCTACAGGGCTGAAGCCCAAGCACTAAAACAACGATCCCCATCGTTGCAAGCTAGCGCAACGATGGGGATCGTCTTTCCGCGGCAGTAGAAGCGCGTTAAACCAGTGGCTTCTTGGCTGCACGACGCACATGCATCCAGTCGACGATCTCGCCCTCAGGGGTGTAGCCGCAGACAGTGTCACGCAGCAATTGCCGTACGCGATCGTAATCGTCCTGCTCCACGGCCTTGAGCAAATCCGCCATGACGATCTTGAACGTTTCCCAAGGCAGGTGCTCTTCGTTGGCACGCATGATCATCGGGTGATCGGTAGGGCTCACGTTGTCGCCGATCAGCAGCTCCTCATACAACTTCTCACCAGGACGCAGCCCCGTGAACTCGATGGCGATATCGCCGCTGGGGTTGTGATCAGAAGCCACGCTGAGGCCTGTGAGATGAATCATCTTTTCGGCCAGCTCGGCGATCTTCACGGGTTGCCCCATGTCCAGTACGAACACGTCTCCACCCTGCCCCATGGAGCCGGCCTGGATCACCAGTTGCGCGGCCTCGGGAATCGTCATGAAGTAGCGGGTGATGTTCGGATGAGTGACGGTAACCGGTCCGCCCTTGCGGATCTGTTCGTAGAAGCGTGGGATCACAGAACCCGATGAGCCCAGCACGTTGCCAAAACGCACCATGGTGAAACGGGTTTTGTTGACCTGATGCAGCCCTTCTTTATCACCGAACAATACTGGCGCCGTTTCTTCGCTCAGTGCCTGCAGCACCATTTCCGCGAGACGTTTGGTGCTGCCCATTACGTTGGTGGGGCGAACTGCCTTGTCGGTCGAGATCAGCACAAAATGTTCGACGCCTGCGCGTAACGCAGCCTGGGCCGTGCACATCGAACCAAACACGTTGTTCAAAACGCCTTCGGCGACATTGTGCTCGACCATTGGCACGTGCTTGTAGGCTGCTGCGTGATAAACCGTATTCACATCCCAGGCGCGCATCAGCTCGACCTGGCGATTCTGGTTACGAACCGAACCGAGAATGGGCACCAAGCGAACGGGCAAAGACTCGCGGCGGATCCGCTGCTCCAGTTCACTGTGGATGGAGTAAAGATTGAATTCGCCATGCTCGAGCAGCAGCAACGTTCTTGGCCCGGAGCCAAGGATCTGCCGACACAACTCGGAGCCAATCGAACCACCTGCCCCGGTGACCATGACCACCTGATCGCGTATGCATCGTTCGAACAACTCGCGCTGTGGGGGAACGGCGTCTCGCCCAAGCAGATCGGCAATGTCGACCTCCTGAACATCCTCGACCTTCACACGACCGCTGGCCAGATCCATAAAGCCCGGGACCGAACGTACGTGTAGCGGGTACTGTTCGAGTAGCTGCAATACCGAGCGGCGTCGAGTACGAGAAACGGATGGCAGCGCGAGCAGTATCTCGACGGCGCCCGTTTCATCGATCATCTGCTGAATATGCTTGGGCGAATAGACACGCAGACCGGCAATGATTCGATTGGAAATGTTCGAGTCGTCATCGATGAACGCGACCGGCCTCATCGAGCGGCCCAGCCGCAAGGAGGCGGCCAGCTGATTACCCGCCGAGCCTGCACCGTAGATGGCGACAGGCGGCAACCCGGCATCGCGACTACTCAATTTGAACGGCTGATCGGCGGCGAACCAGTGGCCCATGAAGAACTGCCGCATCCCCAAACGCAGCCCACCGATGAGCATGATGCTCAGCCACCAGTAGTTGAACACCATGGAACGTGGGATTACTGCGCGTGCATCCTGATGCCAGTAAATGGCCAACGCCAGAATCAAGGCGGATAGCGACACGGCCTTGGCGATGGCAATGAGTGCTTCGGTACCGAAGTACCGCATCACGGCCCGGTACATACCGAAACGGATGAACATTGGAATGGAGATAAGAGGTGCTAGCGCGAAAAGCCATAGGTGCCCGTCCAGCGGATAGACCTCTTCGAAATCCCCCAGGCGAACGACAAAAGCCAACCACAGTGCAGCCCACACCAACATCACGTCGATGGCGACCTGAATCAGGCGCTTCTGACGACGGCGCAGCCGTACCAGGCGAGTACGTAGCAGCTCAGCAAACCTCAACACAACGACACCTCATATCCCTATAGCGAGCCAGTGCCAGGTTCACACCCAGCAGCACAAGCATGAATGGTTCTAAACCATCTCACGGTAACGATTCAACACTTCAAGGCCGTTCCGGGTGCATGCACCGCACCCTCCTCGACCACTACATGATAGCCAGCGCAGCAGCCGGCCTGCAGCCAGGCTCTGGCACCGACCTTTACACCTCCGGCAAGCTGTACGCCGACACCGAGGTGGGCGTAAGCGCCCAGCACCGCATCATGGTCAACGGTGGCGTTCGCGTTCACGATAGCACCCTGCCCCAGGATGGCACCTACGCCAACCATCGCCATCGCCATTACGGCAACGCCGCGCCCCACCTCGGCATCGTCGCTGACGAAGGCCCTTGGATGGACGACGGTCGCCAACGACAGCCCAGCAGACTCGATCAGCTGACTCCACCGTTCACGCAGGGCATTGTTGCCAACGGCGGCAATCGCTGCATTGCCAGAGCCAGCATGAGCGCTGAGATCATCAGGCTTGCCGACAAGCGGTATCCCATAAAGCTCGCTCAAGCCCGGCCAGCGATCGTCCAGAAAACGAACCGACTGCCACTGGCCGGATGCCAAAGCCGCCTCGGCAACGGCCCTGCCATGCCCCCCGGCTCCCAGTATCAGCAATGTGTTGTCGATCATTTAGGCTCCAAAGACCCGGCGTTGAACTTGATGGCCAGGAAGACCAGCGGAAGATAGGCCATCACCAATCCAATAGTTCCGTCCACGCCACCCAACCCGACCCACAGTGCGATGGGCAATAGCCATAACAGGTTGATCGCGGTCACCGCCAAGGTGACAGGCAAATGGCGACCGTAATGACGCGAGGCGTACTGATAAGCATGACTTCTGTGGGCCTCGTAAACCCGATCGCCACGTACTAGCCGACGCAGCAGGGTGAAGGTCGCGTCGACGACAAACACGCCGAGCAATATCAGCCAGGCCCACAGCAACTGAGGAAACGCAGCAGCAGCCTGCAAGGACAGAACACCGAGCGTAATGCCCAGAAAGCCACTGCCCGCATCGCCCATGAAAATACGAGCCGGAGGGAAATTCCAGATCAGAAAGCCGAGCACGGCGGCTGCCAGCGACAAGACGATAATCAGTGAGCCATCGGCATTTCCGAGCCAGACGTATAGCAAGGCTCCTCCAATACAAACGCAGATGGCCTCCACACTGGCGATACCGTCAATGCCGTCCATGAAGTTGTACAGGTTGAGCAACCAGACCAGATAGATGGCTGCCAGCACATGGCCGAACCAGCCTAGATCGACCACGGAGCCAAACAAACTGATTGCCGGCAGGCCACCCAGCCAGAAAAGCGCCCAGGTAGCGGCCGCAAAATGGCCGAGCAGCCGCCAGCGAGCCGCGATGTGCCCGTGATCGTCAAGAAAGCCAACCACAGCCACCAGCCCGCCTGCCCCGCCCAATGCAAAGGCTGTAGCACTGTCGACTCGACCAAGTAACGCTAGGCCGAACACGGCAAGGATGAAGCACACCACGATGGCCACACCGCCACCGCGAGGTGTAGGCACCGAGTGTGAGCTGCGTGCATTGGGGATATCCATCAGGCTGCTAGCCAGGGCGTAGCGCCTCAACAACCAGGTCAGCAGACAGGACGTGCTGGCGACTACCAGCAAAACAGTGATCAACAATTAATCTCTCCTAACCCCCGCCGCTCACGGCAGGCATTGCTGTTCAGCCAGCGTCGAAGGCAAGTGCCGTTTTGCGCAATGCATCATCGACGCTCACGGGCGGCGTCCACCCCAGCAGTTCTCGGGTTTTAGCGATGTCCACCTGCAAGGAACCACATAGCCGCTGAGCGATGGCGCGTCGGCCAAGCATTGCCGCACCGGCTTGCAGCAGAGTGGCTGGCACCGGGAGCAATCTTGCGGGTCGCCCAAGCGCGTTACCCATGCGCTGCAGCAGTTGAGTCGTGGATAGGTCCTCACCGTCACTGACCAGAAATGTCTGGTTGGCTGCCGCCGGGTGATCGATACAAGTGGCTATCAGATCCACGAGGTTGTCCACTGCAACCAGACTGCGCTTGTTTCCTGTAGCGCCAAGCGGCAGTGGTATGCCTTTGCGCAACCAGCTCATCATGCTGCGGAAGTTGGCTTTCACGCCCGGGCCGTAAACGAGCACGGGCCTGATGATCACCACCTGCATGCCGGTTTCGTTCGCCAGTGAGCGCAGGCCCTGCTCGGCCTCCATCTTGGATACGCCATAAGGGTCCTGGGGGGCGGGCGTATCGTCTGCCCGATAAGCATGCCCTGGCTGGGTGCCCTCGCCATTGACCTTGATCGAACTGATGAACACGAAGCGCTGCACGCCAGCTGCGGCCGCCTGCCTGGCAAGGCTCAGGGTGCCGTCAACGTTGGCCTTGCGAAATTCCACCAGAGGATCGGCGGCCGTATCGTTCATGACGTGAACGCGAGCTGCGCTGTGGATGACGACCGAAACGCCCTCGAGCGAGGTGGTCCAGTCCACATCTGCCGCCAGCCCACCTACCAGCGGGTTAACGACGCTCACTGGTGCCTGGGTCAAGGGGGAGCGCGAGGGGGCAATCAACTCGTGGCCTTCCTGATGCAAACGTTCGAGCAGTGTGCGGCCGACAAAACCACTGCCACCTGTAACCATTATTCGTTTCATGATTGCTTTCGATCCCTGCGCGTTCCCTGCCGGAACAGGCGCTCCAGATTAGAGAAGATCTTTTCCTTGGAGAACTGATCATCGTAATAGCGCTTACCTGCTTCCCCCATGGCAATACGTTCCTGCGAGGTCATAGCCGCCATGCGTTGCACGATGAGAGACAGGCCCTCCTGATCGCCAGAAGCGCAGGCGAGTCCTGCTCCCGACTCCTCGATGACACGTGCGGCCTCGCCACCAATCATCCCGAGCACAGGCTTGCCTGACGCCAGATAAGCCTGAACCTTGCCCGGAATGGTCTTGGCGAATACCTCGTTGGTCTTCAGCGAAACCAGTAGCGCATCCGCCGTGGCGAAAAGCCCCGGCATGGCATCCAGCGGGTGGCGACCAAGCAAAAGCACGTTGTCGAGGTTGCGTTGCGCGACCTCACGCTGCAGCCAATCGCTCATGCGGCCGTCCCCGACCAGCACCCAGCGGACCTTGACGGTGTCTCGCAGGGCCTGAGCCACCTCGAGAATCGCGGGAAAATCCTGCGCTTCGCCCAGATTGCCGGCGAACAGAATGGTGAATTCGTCCGGAGAGCGCGCCAGCAAAGGCGATGCCCCTTCAGGTAGCTCGTTGAATCCGTCTTCTGCCCAACTGGGGAAATACACCAGCCGCTCGTCATCGATAGGCCGGGTACAGTAAGAACGCACGCTATCCAGGAAAGCGCGTGATTGAAGCAGCAGGTAATCGGTACGGTTGTAGATCCAGGAAACCATCTTGCCCACTAATGCGAGGGCCCGGTCATCATGGACTACACCGACCGCGCGCAGGGTCTCCGGCCACAAATCCAGCACCCACACGCTGACTGGTGCCTTTTTCAGCCTGCCGATCACCAGAGCCGGAATGGCCGACATGATCGGCGAGACTGCATAGACGAAAACCCCATCGAATTCTCGGCCCCGCAGCTTCCAACTGCCCAGCAACGAACCACTGACTACGAACGACAGGTAGTTGAGAATAAGGGTGAGGCTGCGCTTGCCGCGCGGGATGAACGGTACGCGCACCACCTCCGCGCCGCGATAACTGGCGAATTGCTCCGGCGCCTCGCGATAAGCCTCGAATACCTGACCCTCAGGGTAATTCGGCAATGCCGTGAGCACAGTAACCTCATGCCCTCTACGCACCAGCTCTTCGGCCATGTCATTGACGCGCATGTTCTCGGGCCAGAAATACTGGCTGACGATCAATATCTTCAGTTTTCCCTCTCGCATGCGCGTCAGTCGTTCCGTTTCCATACCGTGCGCATCACGTAGTCGCGATAGCTATGAACGATCCGTACGACTTTGTCCGCTACATTGGGCATGCTGTAATCGGCAACCAAGCGCAGGCTGCGTTCGTCACCGCGGCCCTGGGACTCGAGTACCTGAAGCGCCTGCATCACTCGCTCTACCTCTAGCCCCACCATCATCACCGAGGCTTCTTCCATCCCCTCGGGACGCTCATGGGCCTCACGAATGTTCAGCGCAGGGAAGTTCAGAATCGAGGACTCTTCCGAAATGGTGCCGCTGTCGGACAACACAGCTTTGGCGCAGGCCTGCAGCTTGTTGTAATCCTTGAACCCCAGCGGTTTGAGCAGCCGCACATTGGGATGGAAGGTCACGCCCAATGCATCCACGCGTTTCTGGGTGCGGGGGTGGGTAGAAACGATGACCGGCATGCCGTAATGCGCAGCGACCTGGTTCAAGGTCTCGGCCAGTTTGCGGAAGTTCTTTTCCGAGTCGATGTTCTCTTCACGGTGCGCGCTGACGACGAAGAACTTGCCCTCCTCCAATCCAAGACGCTGAAGGACGTCGGAGGCGTCAATGCCTTCACGATAGTAGGTCAACACTTCGAACATCGGGCTGCCGGTCTTGATCACCATATCCGGTGATAACCCTTCACGCAGCAGGTAGTCGCGGGCAATGGTGCTATAGGTCAGGTTGATATCCGCCGTGTGATCGACGATCCGGCGGTTGATCTCTTCCGGCACACGCATATCGAAACAGCGGTTGCCTGCTTCCATATGGAAGGTGGGGATCTTGCGTCGCTTGGCTGGAATCACCGCCATGCAGCTATTGGTATCACCCAACACCAGCAACGCATCCGGTTGGACTTCAGCCAACACCTTATCGACCGCGATGATCACATTGCCGATGGTTTCTGCGCCCGTGGCGCCCGCGGCGTTGAGAAAATGGTCAGGCCGGCGAATACCCAGGTCGTCGAAGAAAATCTCGTTGAGCTCGTAATCGTAATTCTGACCGGTATGGATCAACACATGATCGCAATGCTCGTCCAGCTTGGCCATCACTCGGGCCAGGCGGATGATTTCGGGACGGGTGCCAACGACCGTGGCAACTTTCAGCTTTTTCATGGTTTCACCTGGCAGGCGTAGGTATCAGGGTGAGCGCGGTCGAAGATCTCATTCGCCCAGAGCATCACGATCATCTCGTCATCACCAACATTGGTAATGTCGTGTGTCCAGCCGGGCACGGTTTCAACGATCTCCGGCTTGTCGCCTTCCGTAATGAGTTCATGGAGCTCGCCGGAAACTATATGCCGGAAACCAAAACGGGCGCGGCCCTTGATGACCAGGAACTTCTCGGTCTTGGTGTGGTGATAATGACCGCCGCGCGTGATGCCGGGGTGAGCCGTGAAGAATGAGAATTGCCCACTGTCGGGGGTTTTCAGCATCTCGACGAACACACCACGCGGATCACCATACTTGGGAACTTCGTAGGTGAATCGCTCTGGAGGCAGGTAACTCAAATACGTCGAGTAAAGGGCACGCACGAAGCCTTCACCTACCCGATCCGTAATCAGGGTATTGCGACTTTCCTTGAAACCACGCAAACGATCAGCGATCTCGCCAACACTGACCCGGTATTGCGGTTCAACGTCAACGCCTTTGGTTTCTCCCGACATTAACGCAAGGAAGTGGGCAATGACGTCGTCGATATACACCAGAGTGATGACGGCTGCGGGGTCGTTGATCTGGATAGGCAGATCACGGGCAATGTTATGGCAGAACGTGGCCACCGCCGAGTTGTAGTTCGGCTTGGCCCATTTACCAAATACATTCGGCAAGCGCAGAAGATGCACAGCGCTGCCGTGCTGCTGTGCAAGTGCATGCAAGGCCTCTTCAGCTCCACGCTTGCTGACTCCGTAAGGGTTGTCCAGCGAGGCCTGGCTCGACGAGGTATATACAACCGGAATCTGCCGGCCGCTGGCTTCAATCGCCTTGCAAAGCTCAACGGTAAGCTCGGTGTTGCCCTCTCTGAACTCGGCAGGATCCTGAGGCCGATTCACGCCTGCCAAGTGGAAGACGAAGTCTGCCTGGGCAATACGCTCACCGAGCGTGCTCAGGTCGTCAGAACGGCCAAAAGTGAGAATCTCGACATCCTGGCGCTCCTTGAGATGAACGATCAGATTCTTGCCAACGAAACCATTAGCACCGGTGATCAGAACTTTCATGCTCACTCCTCGGGCGCCGCGTCTTCGCCGCGCTGAATGGCACGCATGAAATTCAACTTGAGCAACAGCTCCTGCATGCCCGGCACGTCCAGACGTTCTGTGTTGTGCGAGTTGTAATCTTCCGTGTGGGAGATGCGCTCTTCACCTTGCTCGACGAACTTGCTGTAGTTGAGATCACGCAGATCCGGCGGCACACGGTAGTACTCACCGCGATCTTCGGCGCAGGCCATCTCCTCGCGACTCAGCAGCGCTTCGTAAAGCTTCTCGCCATGGCGAGTGCCGATGACCTGGATGGGATGGTCGGGCTTGCCCAGCAGCGAGGTCAGCGCTTGCGCGAGCACCTCAACCGTTGCAGCCGGTGCTTTCTGTACGAACAGATCACCATTGCGGCCATGCTCGAACGCGTACAGAACCAGATCGACCGCATCAGCCAGGGTCATCATGAAACGGGTCATGTTCGGATCGGTGATAGACAGCGGCTTACCCGCGCGGATCTGATCGACGAACAGCGGGATCACCGAGCCACGTGATGCCATGACGTTACCGTAACGGGTACCGCAGATGACGGTGCTGGTTTCATCCAGGTTACGCGATTTGGCAACCATGACCTTTTCCATCATGGCCTTGGAAATACCCATGGCGTTGATTGGATAGACAGCCTTGTCGGTACTCAGGCAGACCACGCGCTTGACGCCATTCTGGATGGCAGCTTCGAGCAGATTCTCGGTACCCAGCACGTTGGTCTTTACAGCTTCCATCGGGTGGAACTCGCAAGACGGAACTTGCTTGAGGGCAGCCGCGTGGAAGATGTAATCGACACCACGGGTTGCATTCAACACGCTTTGATAATCGCGTACGTCACCGATATAAAACTTCAGTTTCGGGCTGGAGTAATGCTTACGCATGTCGTCCTGCTTCTTCTCATCCCGGCTGAAAATGCGAATTTCAGCGATGTCGGTGTCGAGAAAGCGCTTGAGCACGGCATTACCGAAGGAGCCCGTACCACCGGAAATGAGCAGTTTCTTTCCATTGAACATATGCAATCCTGAGATCTGAATGCGAAGCAGCCTAGCGGCGGCCTTGCAGGGCTGAATAAATAGAGTCACGTTTCTGCTGTGCGGTGGGGTAACTGATCAGCACCGCACGATATGGGCCTTTGAACACGAAAAAACTACCTGCAGCGACGCCCACAACCCCGCAGGCAGCGACCACCTTGTGCATATCGTCGAGGCTACCTCCCCCGCCTAGCACCGTGAGTGGCACGGTCAGCACCTCACGCAAGTGAGCAGCCAGCGCTAAGTCATAGCCTTTCATCTTTCCGTCGTTATCGATGGAGTTGATGACGATTTCGCCCGCCCCGAGCTTTTCCATCTCCAAGGCTACATCGACGACGCTACGTTTTGTGTTGCGAGTGCCATTGTGCGTCCAGACGTCCTGAGTCTTGCCCAGCAACCGCTGCTTGTGATCAAGCACCACGACAACACTTTGGCGACCGATCTCAGCGGCGATTTCACTGATAAGGCCCGGGTTGGCCAGCGCAGCGGAGCTGATGGCTACCTTCTCGACACCTAGCGCAATGATGCGCTTGGCCTGCTCGGCAGTGCGCACGCCGCCACCGTAGCAAAGCGGCATTCTGCACTCCGACGCAAGGTGGGCGATCTGCTGATAGTCCGGCTCACGATCATGGGCACTGGCATCGATATCGATGACGATGAGTTCGTCCGCTTCCTTCTCATTGAAGATCTTCACGGCATTGATCGGATCGCCGACGTATTTGGGATCCTTGAATCGCACGGTCTTGACCAGACCGCTATCCTGGATCAACAAGCAAGGGATGATACGTGGTCTCAACATTTCACAATTCCGCGAAGTTCTTCAGCAAGTCGACACCGCAGTGGTGGCTCTTCTCGGGATGGAACTGCACCCCATACACGTTGTTCGAGGCAACGGAACAACTGAAACTGGCACCATAAGTCGCAGTCGCAGCGATATGCGCAGGCTCAGTGCACTCGAAAAAGTACGAGTGAAGGAAATAGAACAACCAGCTTTCCTGTTGGCCCTTGAACAGAGGGCTGCCAGGAGCAGGCTGTACATCATTCCAGCCCATGTGGGGCAATGCCAGCTCGCTCGATTCAGGTACCGAATGGAAGTTGCGCACTCGACCCGGGATCCAGCCCAAACCAGGTAGCACACCCTCGTCACTGGATTCGGCGAGCATTTGCATGCCTACGCAAATGCCTAGCACAGGAATGCCCTGGCCAAGAATCATGTCATCGAGCGTCTGCCGCATGCCTGACGCGTTCAGGC
Source organism: Pseudomonas flavescens (assembly GCF_013408425.1). Taxonomy (NCBI): domain Bacteria; kingdom Pseudomonadati; phylum Pseudomonadota; class Gammaproteobacteria; order Pseudomonadales; family Pseudomonadaceae; genus Phytopseudomonas; species Phytopseudomonas flavescens. The sequence continues at coordinate 2,197,933 of NZ_JACBYV010000001.1, forward strand.
GCTGCATCGCATGGTCAAATGCGCCCACGCCGGGCAGGATCAGCTTGCTGGCACCGGTCAGCTGATCAGCATTGGTCGCTACCGTGACCGGTATATGCAGTCGCTTGTAGACGTTTACGAAGGCCTGAATATTACCCAGACCGTAGTCGATGATGGTGATCATCTGAAAAGCCTTCTCTCCAATCCGAGGGCGCTCATTACACGCGAACCGATACCGATTAGAAAGCGCTTGTTCTTGTAATCCTTATACGTTTTGTTTTCTCCCTCGAAAATCGCCTGCAATTCCGCGACCGACAGCCCCAATTTGTTGGCCACGAACTCGAATTCAGTTTTCAGGAACTGCTCATCCATCTCCGGCTTGGCAATACGCTCCAGAGCTTGGTCACGAGTCATTTGCCCGGTCATGATCAGGCTGGAGAAATGCGCGCGGCGCTTCTCATAACCGAATTTGCGCGGCATCCAGTAGTCTTCGTAGAAGCGCGTGAAGCGGGACTCGTGGTGCTTGTGCTGGAACTTCTGCCAACCGAAACGGCGTTCGAGCTCGGCTTCAGCCTCTTTCTTGACGTACGGCACCAGATTCAGCGGCTTGACGATCTCCATGCCCAGCACTCGCTGATAGAGGATCTTGTAGGTCATGATATCGACCAGCGGGAAGGTCTTGAGCGGACGCTTGCCGAAGCGCTTGTGGATGTCCGCGAACAACGTCTTGTCGATGCCCGGATAGCCGCCCCACTCTTCAGGCTCGCGGCAGCACTCGGTCGAATAGTTACCACCGGTCAATACGTACTTGATGCCATGCTTGCGTGCGAACTTATACAGGCCGGAAAAAAAGGCGGCATCCTGGGGTAGATCCTGGTCTGCAATCTGCGAACGCAGGAATGCCACCTGCAGATCCTTCATCTCCTCCCAGTTGATGACTTCGGTGTAGAGATCCAGACCAAGCCCATCCACCAGTTTTTCGATATTGCCAACCGCTTGGTCAGTATTCCAGCCTGCATCCACATGGAATAGCAATGGCCGCAATCCCATTTTCTCTTTGGCGATGTAAGCCGCATACGAGCTATCGAGGCCGCCACTCAGCCCAATGATACAATCGAAATCCTTACCTTCACCTTGTTTCTTTATCTTTGCCGCGAGATTTGCAAGCTCGGCCTCCCCGCGTGCATCGGGGTGCCAGTTAGGTGCAATTTCAGCTTTGAAATTATTGCAGTATTCGCATACTCCTTCAGGGTCAAAAGAGATACGTGGATCACTAGTGTCCATTATGCAATTACGGCAGATTGCACGTGACGATTGATTGGTCGACATATAATTAGCCTTTTTTCACTAACTGAATTACTTCAGCATATTGATTAGCTTGAGCTCGCCTTGAAAGACCTTTCGCGAAATCCGAGACGAAGCTATCTTTCCTCACATAGAAGTCCTCATCAAGGAAGGCATTCAAAAATACATCGGAATGAATTCCAACTACATGAGACTCGCTAGCACTAACCAAAAATGAGCCAGCAAGAGTTTGAGAAGATATATCCGCAACGATAGGACGACCGGAACCAAGATACTCGAATAGTTTAGTGGTCAAAATACCCTGAGCACTGAGTGTGCCCTGCGAAGATGTCTCAGAAAACAGCAAGTAATCCGCTGCAACTACAAGCTTCAGAGACTCTATGTACGGGACTGCATCGTAGAATGAAAATGCTCCTTGAATGCTTGGATAACTACTTGACAGAGCAGCCTTGATCAAATCAGCACCGCCATAAAACTCAAACCTGAGTTTCTCAAAGGCGGGTAGATTGACCTCACGCAGGCGCACAAGCGCTTTCATAACGTTATGCGGCACTCGTCCAGGCGATACAATTCCCATATAGCGAATGACGGTTAAATCCGAATCAAACGACGTAACTTTACTACGAGCAGCATCCAAAACCTCATGATCGTAGCCGTTCATTATCGTGGTGACTTCAGGAGTCATACCGCGATAATAGGAGCTCATCGGTTCAGAAATCGCAACAACATGATCAGAGTTCCTAACCAGCCACTTATCAAATCTTAACTCCAACCACTTTGCAAAAGCCCCACCAGGCATCTCATGGCACTCACTGAAGTGATCCCTATAATCTAGAATACAGGGAACACCGAATCTTTTTTTGCATATTACAGCTGCGAGAATCATGGGCCACGGCGGAGCAGACCCGATTACAACGTCTGCAGACTCCAATGCAAGCTTCACTTCAGGACTTAATGATGGCTTCAGGAAAGCGAGCGCGAAGGGTAAGCGGGGGTCAGGTATCTGGCCTAGTATCTTTAGGACAAAATCTTTGATTCGCCGCTTTAAGGACGGTGCTTTTGTATACATCGGCTCAAAAACACCATCAGTCGCGCTTGATACTTTTTTTCTACCAAAACCATCCAGCTCGATGACATTGACCCCTTTAGGATAAACCTCCGTAAATCTACCGTCAGAAGCAGTTTTTTTAGTTGTAATAACTGTAACAGAGTTACCATCCGAAGCGAGATACTTAGAAATCGCCTCAACACGCTTAGCCCCTGAGCTATTTACAGGTGGAAAATAGTGCACGATAAAAACAACATTCATAAAATAACCTCAGAAATATCTATATAAGCGGCGAATCATGCAGCCTTTATCTTGGGGCACAATAAATCCGGAGAAACAGCGCATGGAACAGTATGTATAGAAAGCCATTACTCATAAGCATTCCAATCAAAGAAGCAGAATATAGTGTCAAAGCAAACACGGGCCATAGCGACTTGAAGGCGATATCACTTGACAGCCTGAACCATCTGAAAACCTGACCGATAAGAAAGGAAAAGCAAAAAATGCCAACCCAGCCAAAATTAACATAGGCGTCAGATACAAAAACAGCATTAGCGTTCGCAATCTCATTCCAACTTCCAAACTGGTGCTGAAAAACATATCGTTCTATATTAATCCTATCCATACCTGAAATTAGTGACAGGAGGGTACTGGTAGCCCCCATCAGAAATTCTCCTTTGAAAATCTCGGAATGCACCAACAAAGTATCAGTAGCCGTAAAAAGCGGCACTGCAAATATGCGCCAAAACAAATAATCCATGCCACCAACCGGCAGATACTTAGAAGAAAAATAATAATCCAGCTTTACACCCTCACTCACTAAAGCGGTTGACGCGTCCCCGAGCGAAAGAAAAACAGCAGCTACCAAAATAAGAGGTATACCAAACAAGCAACCTAAAAACATACGAAGTGAAAGTCGACCCGTTATTGCAAAGCAAACTAAGACAGGCAAAAAAATATTGAGAAAAAGAGCTTTCTGCAAAAAACTGACGCAAAATGCAAAGGACATCAAAAACAAAAAATGCCTATATCTATTATTGTCCCTATACATTAGAACTAAACTATAAGGAATAAGCACTGTTGTAAAAATTGTACTCAAGTACAACAGCATTGATTCCGCACCTGTACGTCCTTTGAAAAAATCCCCTCTTTCCTGGCTTAAAGCATCTGCACTGGCGCCCAACAACGCACTATATAGCGGTATAGATTGAGCAGTATAAAACGTGTAGGCAGCAAAAACTAAAAAAAACGCCCACACCACAGAATTAAAAAAAGAGCTACTAATAACTATTCGACGCGCACCTTCAGAGAACTGACCATCAATTAATGGAGTGAAATACCCAACTATTAGTATGATAATGGAGAAAAAAGTCAGCCCCGATAGTTTTATAAAAAACTCATCCACTGAGAAAAACATGAAAAGAAAAAACGGGATGATGCAATAAGTAACACCAATAAACAAAACAAAAACAAAAAAACCAAACCCAGGAAAGAAAAGCCTCTCAGCTAGATTTTTTAAAATCAACATATCTATATCTCTAAGAGGCAGAGGCAGAAGTCAGTTATCGAGCGTTAGAGACCAATACATCTATAATTTTAGATGCTGTGTCACCCCGACCATATATAAACTCACTGAAATCGTATTTCTTGGAAGAGTTTATAGCATCCTTTATCAACTCAGCAGAATCACCAACCAAAACGTTAACACCTTTCTTCACAAGCTCGACCCACTCCGTTTCATTGCGCATAGTTACACAATATTTTTTATGGAAATATGCCTCTTTTTGTACACCACCTGAATCAGTAGCTATTAATCTACAATTAGCCTCCAGCCAGTTCATTTCGAGATAGCCGACCGGGCTCACTACTCGGACATTATCTGGTATTGATATTGACAACGAGTCGAGCTTCTTTCGGGTGCGAGGGTGCATGGGTAAAATCACGGGCAATTTAGAGCTGCCCAGCCCCAAAAGGATATTTCTAATTCTAACTTCAGAGTCAGTATTCTCAGCCCTGTGAACAGTGCAGAGAATAAATTCGTCAACCTCGAACCCACCGAGATCGAACCAACTAGGCTTAACAGCACGGTCCAAATAAAAAACTGTCGCATCGTACATTACATCGCCAACAACATGGATTTTTTTGTCAGCAATACCTTCCCTCAAAAGGTTTTCTTCAGCCACTTTAGTGGGAGAGAAGAGAAGCGACGACACATGATCGGTCAGAACACGATTAATTTCTTCGGGCATTGCACGATTGAATGAGCGCAGCCCAGCTTCAATATGCGCAATTGGAATATGAAGCTTAGCAGCAGCAAGTGCACCAGCAAGCGTGCTGTCAGTATCACCGTACACTAAAACCCAGTCTGGCTTTTCGGCAACCATCAACTCTTCAAGCTTTTCCAACATGCGCCCTGTGTTTTGCCCATGCGTGCCACCGCCAACAGCAAGATTGTAGGAGGGCTGAGGGATACTTAACTCACTAAAAAAAACATCTGACATATCGTTATCATAATGCTGCCCCGTGTGTACAAGAACCTCTTCAATGCCGTGCAATAAAAAAGCACGAGAAAGAACTGCCGCTTTTATAAACTGGGGCCTAGCCCCAACCACAGTAAGGACTTTCATTTAACCTCCAACGAGTTTCGATCAATCAAAATTAAAGTCACGACAACACTTACAGCATAGAAAAAAAACATCAAAATGCTGTAGATTAATATCGAAACAGAAAAACCAACCTGATAAATACCACAAGCAACGAGACAGCCCAAGACAACTATTAGCCGACAAAGATCCCAAATCAACTGAACATCTTGCCGTCCAATTACATTGAGAGTCTGACTTAATGGAGAGGCCACAAACTGCCCTAGAAAGAAAGGCGCCAAGACTATTACTAGAGCAGATATCCCGAACCACTCACCACCAAATATAAATTCTGCATAATAAAAAAGTATTAGCGTTGACACGGCAATCAAAGGCAACCCGGCCAACACTAAATTCCGAAGAGATTTTATGTAGAATTTTTTTGCTTCAGCTGGATCTCGCTGTAATATTCTTGGTAGCTCAGCCAAATAAACGTTTGCGATAGCAGCTCCTAGAAATGCCATAGGCACTCCCATGGCTCGCTGAGTCAGCGCAAAAAGACCTGCTTCTCCGACTGACCAGAAATAAATAATAAGAAAAGGCAGGGAGTTGGTAGCGGCTGTGTTCAGGGTGCTCGCGGAAGCGGAGAATTTGGGAAATCTTATATATTTCCGGCACAACACAAGCAGCCTCAAAAAACTTGGAAACTTAAATCCTTTCAAGGCACGATATAGAATCTCAAAACTTCCTAAAGCCTGACTAAAAACATAACTCAGTATAAGAGCGCCACCGCCTAGTGAAAAAATGCCCGAAAGGACTTGCAAAACTGCCTGTCCGGAGCTTCTGCTCACATTAGCCTTAGATAGTAAGTAAAAATCTTTTTCCTTAATCGAATAGTAGGTGGCAACTTGGAAAGAACCAGCAAAAAAAACGGCCAAAGGTAAGAGCCAAAAGTAAGCGTCCGCATGGTAGAAATCAAAAGCCCACAACAAAAACAAAGAAACCGCAACGAGAAGGGACATGGCAAACAATATATAAAGACACAAAACCGTTAATTCTAGTGAATGCTTTTTCGTTGAGACCTGTGGTATAGCAAATTCATACTTTAAAGATGAAAAAGAAATCAAAATTGTCAAAATCGCAACAAAAGCGCCCAGCACACCAAAGTCACTAGGCGAAAACAACCTGCTCAATAGAGGTGTTACTGCGAATGTAATGCCCTGAGCTAAGACAGTGCCCCCAAACATCACCGCTATCGAACGCGCCACTATTGAGTTGAATTGACTAAAAATATTAAGCTTCATTTTGATAGAGCTTTTACTATCAAACCAATATGTTCCTCCAACATATAAGGATGCATAGGCAAGCTCAACACTTTCTGTGAAAGTTTGTCACCGATCGGAAGATACTTCTCATTAGCAACAGCAGGCTGCTTGTTCAATGGTATAGGGTAATGTACGGCAGTTGGTACACCCTCACTCTTTAGCCTATGCTGCAAGGCCTCACGCTCTTCAACACATATCGTATATTGAGCATAAGCACTTATATTATGGGGTTCAATATAGGGTGTTTTTATTTCATATGGTGCCAGCAGCTCACTATAAGAAGCGGCGACATTCAGACGAGCAGCTAATTCATCAGGAAAGATATCGAGCTTCGGTAGTAAAATGGCGGCCTGCAGTGTGTCAAGACGACTGTTTACCCCTACACGCACATGATGATAGCGGCGGTCTTGTCCGTGGCGGGCTATTTGGCGAAGTACTTTGGCGAGTTCATCATCGTTTGTAAAAATAGCTCCACCATCACCATAGCAGCCTAACGGCTTGCTCGGAAAGAAACTCGTACAAGCGATAGTCGATAGATTACACGAGCGACGCCCTTTGTAAGTAGCACCGAAACTCTGTGCCGCATCCTCGATGACGGGAATGCCGTGTTTCTTCGCTATGGCATTAATGGCATCGAAGTCGGCACATTGCCCATACAGCGACACTGGGATGATCGCTTTGGTGCGAGGTGTAATAGCTGCCTCCAACAATTGCGGATCAAGGTTATAGGTACGCGGGCAGACGTCAACGTATACCGGTTTGGCTCCCAACAGTGCGACAGTTTCCGCCGTGGCGATGTAGGTAAAACCAGGGGTGATGACTTCATCTCCTGGGCCAATCCCGAGGGCCATCTGCGCGATCTGAAGCGCGTCGGTACCATTCGCCACGCTGATACAGTATTTGGCACCAACGAAATCGGCGAGTCGCTCCTCTAATTCAGAGACCTCAGGGCCGAGGATGTACTGCCCATGGGCTAGCACGCGCTGAATGGCAGCATCGATCCTATCCTTGATCAGTGCCTGCTGCGCTTTGAGGTCGATGAAATCGATCATTACAGATTTTCCTTGGAGAGAGTGTTGCCGTTAAGAACGTAGCGGGCGCCACTGTATTCACAGGTGGCTGCACCCTCACCCGTGACGGGCAAGGGCAGTTGTTCACCGTATTCACTCATCCAGCCGATCTGACGCGCGGGAACCCCCACCATCAGGGCATAAGCTGGAACATCCTTGTTGACGACCGCTCCGGCACCAATGAAGGCGTACTCGCCAATCACCACCCCACACACAATCGTGCAGTTGGCGCCTAGCGTCGCACCCTTTTTCACCAACGTGTTGCGATATTCGCTTTTGCGCTCTATCAACGAACGCGGATTGTAGACATTGGTGAACACCATGCTCGGACCACAGAACACACCTTCTTCAAGAGATACGTTGTCATAGACCGAGACATTATTCTGGATCTTGCAATTATCGGCGATGACCACTTTGTTGCCGACGAATACATTTTGACCAAGAGAAACACCGGCACCGATGCGTGCCCCCGAACAGATGTGCACGAAGTGCCAAACGCGTGAGTCCTGACCAATTTGTGCACCGTCATCAACTATTGCGGAGGGATGTTTATAGTAATTCATAGTTATTGGTGATCTTTAAGTAAGAGGGCCAAGTCCGATGCTACGAAACGCCCATAGTGCCTAGCACCTGTTTCATTGAGATGATGAGCGTCCATATACATTAGCTCGCCTTGATCGAACGGTGCATTCGCGAAAAAGGTTGAGCCGGAATAGTCGACAAACTGTGCGCCTGGAAATTTCGTGACCAGCTCCTTGATCTGCTGATTTGCATGTCTCCACTCCGCGTCCTCGTGGACTGCGACGGACAACCCCAGTGCTTCAAAGTGGCGAGCCCTCAGAAGATTGCCGTCGAACATGGGTATCTGCGCAAGGACAATGACTTTCTTACCCTCGGCAACCGAGCTGCTCACGAAGGACGCGATAGCACTGAGAAACCGCTGGCTTCCGAAGTGCCACCGCCATTTACCTGCTAGCACGATTACTTTGAAATCACTTAACGAATCCTGTACAGCCTTGATCTGGTGGCGGCAGTCCTCTTGAGCGTAGTCAGGAAGACGCTCGACATCGAAGTCAGGTACAGGCACGCAACTGCTGCCAGTGATTAGCTTCACAGAGAAACCTTCGGCCTGGCCTGCGACATCGAAGAAATAATTGAGCTGGGCGCCGTGGCTGTCGCCAATAACCAACGCCTCTGGAGGTATGTGCTTGTCTCCCCGAACACAATTGCCCACCAAGCGTCCATGGCATATTTCTTCTGGTATTGCATACCGCGCCATAGCCGCGGGAACTTCCGCTTGCGGTCCGGAACCCAAGCGCGGCGAAGCCACCATGACCAGCACACACAGCGACGCCATGGCAGCGGCTATGCCAAAGCCCGACGCCGTCAACTTCAAACGTCTCGCGGGCGTCTCTATCCAGCGCAATGAAATCACGGAGATGATCAATGTCATTGCCACGATTACAACCACCGGCAACCATGAAAGCTCGTAACCTCCAGTGTAATAACGATAAATGGCAAGCAGCGGCCAATGCCACAAATAGATGGAATACGACAAGCCACCGACCCAAACAGCGGCGCGGTGAGACAATAGAATATTGATCCAGCCGTTGCGTGCGGCGATCAAGAGAGCTGTGCCTAGACAAGGTAATAGCGCCCAGAGGCCGGGAAATCTACCTTGGTCGACTACGGTGAAGCCCGCGATGAGCAGAACAAGACCTACTCCACCAGCAGCGGTGGCTAGAGCAATAGACCAACTTCGCCCCAGCGATAAGACCGCCAGCAAAGCCCCGATCAAAAACTCGCCGGCCCGGCCAATAGATGAAAAATAAGCGTGCGTGGCTTGATCTGCTAAAAGCTGGTACTGCGAGTACCCTAACGTGACGACTATTAAAAACGCTAGAGCTAGCGCTCGGTAGCGGACGGGAGTCAAACCAAAAAAGAGTGGAAAAAACAAATAGAACTGCATCTCGATGGCCAAGGACCACGTATGCAACAGAGGCAGTTCATGGCTTGCAGGCGCGAAATAACTACCGAAATCGGAAAAATAAAAATTGCTGTAGAAGCCCAGAGCGGAACCTAGGCTGTCTTGGTATATGTCGAAGTCAGGAGGCAGAAACATCCAGGCTGCCAATAAGGTAACCAAGGTCAGCATGACCAGATAGGCCGGCACAATTCTGCGTGCGCGTGCCCAGTAGAACAGCTTCCAATCGACAGCATCGCCTTGCTTCAACAACATTGACGTGATGATGAAGCCGGATATGACCAGAAACATATCAACGCCGGTAAAGCCTGAAGGCAGCCAATCCTTTTCGATATGGAACACCAAGACAGCCAGCACCGCCAATGCACGAAGCCCCTGAACATCGCGCCGAACATCGCGCGCAGAAGAGCGGCTGATTGTCTTGGTATTAAACATCGGAAATAGCCCGTGAGATCAGCGTCAATTCAAACGACCGAGAAAGGGATGCCCCTCTCCATTCACTGCAGTAACTGCAGTGGCAGAGCGAATGGTATCGACTGTCTGAACACAATGCCTGGCGTCCTCAATTCCGTAACCGCGACCCGCCAAAATTTCCTGGTAGCTGATGGTATGTAGGTCGGTGAAGCCTTCAGAAAACTCGATTTCATCGCCGTCCACGGTGATCGATCGATAGGTCGGCTTCTTACCCTTCACGCTTTCTGGCAAATCATCAGCGTCGATGGACAGGAACCAGCGCACACGTGCTTTCTCATATTCGAGGTAGCCAGCCGCTTTGTAGTCGTTAGCGTAATGCAATACATTGCGCTGCAGCTTGCCGAAGATGAAATGCAGCATGTCGTAGAAGTGCACACCTATGTTCGTAGCGACACCGTATGATTTGCGCGGATCCCCCTTCCAACTCTCCATATACCATTTGCCGCGGGACGTGATGTAAGTTAGCTCGACATCGTACTTGGCCTCGCGATTTTCGCTGGCAACCTTTTCCTTTAGGCTCAAAATTGCTTGGTGATGCCGCAACTGCAGAATGTTGTAAACACGCTTGCCGGTCTCCTTCTCTACGCGAGCCAGCTCATCCAGCACTTCAGACGTAGGTACCAGCGGCTTCTCGCAAATAACATCACATCCCAGCCGCAGACCGGCGGCGATATGCGCGTGATGCAAGTAGTTGGGCGAACAGACTGCGACATAATCAAGAGCCGTGGCCGGATCTCGCTTGATGCGGTTGGCATGCTCGGCGAAACGTTCAAACTCAGTGAAGAACTCGCTCTGAGGCGACAGGCTGTCGATGATCCCGACAGAGTCATTGATGTCATAAGCGGAGACCAACTCGTTACCCGTATCCTTGATAGCTCGCATATGGCGAGGAGCGATATAACCAGCGGCGCCGATAAGTGCAAATCGTTTCAAAATGACCTCCCCCACTTAAGCTTTGATTACGTTGGCAGCAGGCGCACGGTACTTACCGCGGCTATCGACTATCAACTTCGCATGCTGACTGATCAAATCGTAATCAAACTTATCATGATCAGTGGCGAGAATAACTGCGTCGAAGCGCTGGAGGTTCTCGGCGGTAAGCGGCTCGCTAGACAAATCGAAATTATGCTCACGCATTTTAGGAAATTTAGGCACATGTGGATCGCTATATGCGACTCGACATCCTTTCGCCTCGATCAACTCCATGATCTCCACCGAGGGCGACTCACGCATATCGTCTACGTTCTTCTTGTAGGCGATACCAAGTACGAGCACATTACTGCCTTTAAGCGGTTTACCCGCGTCGTTCAGGCCATCCATCAGCTTGGTGACGACATATTCAGGCATAGCTTGGTTGACCTCACCAGACAGTTCGATGAAACGGGTGTGCAGGCCATACTCGCGAGCCTTCCAGGTCAGGTAGAAAGGATCGATTGGGATGCAGTGACCGCCGAGCCCAGGGCCAGGATAGTAAGGAGTGAACCCGAATGGCTTGGTTGCTGCGGCATCAACGACTTCGAAGATGTCGATACCCATGCGATCAGCGACGATCTTCATCTCATTTACTAGGCCAATATTTACCGCACGGTGGATATTTTCGAGCAGCTTGGTCATTTCTGCAGCTTTAGTGGAGCTGACGGACACGACTTTGTCGATGGCCTGCTCATAGAGCGCAACACCTACATCGAGACAGGCAGGCGTATGACCACCAATTACCTTCGGAATGGTGCGTGTTTCAAAATTGGGATTGCCTGGGTCTTCACGTTCTGGCGAGTAGACCAAGAAGATATTCTCACCGACTTTCAGCCCTGCATGCTCGACACGTGGCAGCAGCTCCTCCTCGGTGGTGCCTGGATAAGTGGTGCTTTCCAATGACACAACCTGCCCCTCACGTAGGTAGGGTTTGATCGCGTCAGTAGTATTTATAACGAAGCTCATGTCCGGCTCGCGATACTTATTTAGCGGTGTCGGTACGCATAGAATCAAAGCGTCGCACTCACTGACGCGCTGAAAATCCGTTGTCGCTTCGAATCCCGAAGAACGTGCGGAAGCTACTTTTTGAGCGGGAATGTGCTCAATATAACTCCCGCCAGCATTGAGCGTATCGACCTTATTGACATCGATATCGATACCTAAAACGCGGAATCCAATTGCGTTGTAGCGCAACATAAGCGGCAACCCTACGTAGCCAAGACCGACAATACCAATCAGGGCCTCCCTGCTCTTGAACTTGGCAACGCTTGTCTGCTTGATAGCTGACGTCATGTAACACTCCAGATACTTATAGAATATAGATATAAAAATTAACCGGCGTCGCTAAAACGAGAGTGCGTTTTAGGCTTACTGGTCAAAACGCTCATCAGCGCAATGAATAGGCCCAACATGGTGCCCAATACAGCACCTAGCGCCACCACCAAAATCCTCTTAGGCTTGATGGCAGAGCGTGGATATATCGCTTGCCTATCGATGTTCACCAATTGCAAGGCATTAAGGTTCAGATTGAGACCCTTGAGCTCCGCAGCCTCCTGATTCCATTTCGCATAGTTCTCGATATATACATCCTCATCAGCGCGCTGTTTGAGGAGTTCAACTTCGCGATTCTGCTCAAGCAACCGTAAGTCGGCTTGGAGCTTTGCAACACGGGGCTCGGTAAACTCATCCGAGCGGCGCTTTTGTAGCGCATCGCGCTCTGCTTCGAGCGCCTCAGTGCCCATGAAATAGAGAGGGATCTGCTGGTTATTGACCTCCGTGCGGATGACATTGCCAGAGCCAGACACTGGTGCGCTATCAGAAAGGGTGGATGGCGTACTCGGCTTCTCGATGCCCAGCGACTTCGCGATCATGACAGCTTCATTTAGTTGTGCGATTCGGTCATCACGACGAGTACGGAGTTGCTTGCGCAAAGAGTTCAGTTCGTCCTGCAGCTGAGCTCGCTTGAGAGCATCAGCCTCCGAAAGCGATGCAATCTTCGCTTGCTTGTCTGCCTGGTAGGCAGCACGCTCGGCTGCCATACGCTGCTCCAGCTTGGCCAAGCGGTTACGGATGATCACTTCCACGTCTTCTGCGAGGGCAGTACGCTCTTGCTGGATCACGTACTGGATCAGCCCATTGACGATATCGGCACCTTTCACACCCCATGGGTAGGTATAAGCGAGCCCTATATAGGAAAAGCCACCGTCGGGGCGATTAGGGTCAGGCCGCAGTATTTCAAAGTCTTCGATGATTTGGTTCATCGCCTGCTCAGCGGTCTGCCCATCATTCATAGCATCTGGCCCAAATAGCTCCTGATTGGCATTGAAGTACTCGAGCCGATACTCGTAGGAGCTGATCCCCGCACCGACTCGCTGCAGCGCCTCTTCAGGCGTCAATTCGTAGAGGCCGGATGCATTGAGCTCATCCAATACATTCATCGCAACCGGGCGCAGGATGCTCTGGGTGCGATAGTACTTGGTAGCCAACAGCGCATAAGCAACTGCCAATAGGGTGACCACGGCAGCGACACCGATGATCAGCTTCTTGCGCTCCCACAGTGCGCGCATTAGCTCGCCGAGATCGATGTCATCGTTCTGCGGACGGACGTTTGGGGCTTGCGACATGGGCTCAGTCATCCTGTTTCAAAGCGATTGGAAAATAAATGTCCACACCCCAGCTCACAGCGCCAGCGGGCCATGGGCAGTTCGGGGGTAATAGGGGCAACAGGCACTCAACAGGCATGGCGCATAACGTCCAGCTGTTTCATGGAGGAAATGGAATCTTTTTGCTGGTTGCATGGCATGGCCCCGTAGCCAAGCTGGTCGATAACCAGGCAGGCAGAGGCTGCGCGAAGGGGGTGGCTAAGCTTAAAGAGCTTTAGCGAACGCAATGATTTCTTGATCGATTCAGGCATCGTTTTCCGGGATCCGGCAAAACCATTGCCGTCACTGCAGTCCTATTGAGCCCACGTGCGTAGCGCGGGCTGTGATTTTCACCATCGGCCGACACCCGGTAGCGCAGATGTCATACACCTGCCGCCGAGCTGAAGTTTCTATTAGCGGTACCACTACTAGCGAACAGAATCTGTCGAGCGCGGCATTCTACCCAATTTTGTTTGTGGATTTCGTCATGGTTGTGATGAAAATCTCAGTGAAAAGCGCATTTTCCCAACGACTGCTCTTCACGGTTGGCGGCAACCTGCCTCTGAACAAGCCAACTGCCCTCGCCCGTTCATATCCTCAGAGCTTGAGTTGCCGTTCATCGGCGGCTTGCATTCAGACGAACGGCTGGCGAGGTCAGCCTTTGGCTGCTTATAGCACGGCTCTTTCTCATGTGAATTTTATATCTACAACTTGTTGCCGTTTTACGCATGAAACCTCGAGTGCTCTGACCAATGCCTTTTGCGGTTCCACCGCCACCATGTCCGTCACAATCTACCTCGCGCGGGTGTTCAGCATGCGCCGAGGCGGGTCTTTAGGGGCGCCCTAAGCCGTCACTGGGGTAACACTCGCGCCAAGGTGGCGCTCGTGAGCAGGCATCGCGCGGAGCGCTGCGGCCAATGCTTGAGTTCGGTTTTTACCAAGCTTTCCGGGCAAAGCAATAACACATTGCCAAAACCGAACAGCTTGAAGGCTTCGATTCTGGCGGAGCCTTTCTGCCTGGCCTCGAGCGACCATTCGCTCGAATCCAGTTCACCGAGCACATGCTTGTCGGTGAGCATATAGGCCCGTACCTGATTATCACGCATGCCCATGGAGCTCGCCGCAGCATAGGTGATGATGCCTAGCGTGGCTGGCGACAGAACGAGGTACACCATTAGCGCAGCGACCAGGCTAGCCACGCATAACTGCCAGCGGCGGGCAAGATCACCACGCGCCTTGTAGAACACCCACACGGGCAGCAACGCAAGAATCATCGAAAGCACCGCAATCAGCATAAGTTGTCCCACGGCATCGGGGGTGTCTTCTCCTCGGTAAGCCATGAGCACCATTTGCGCGGGGAAAACACCTGCCACTACCGTGCCCAGCAAAGCCAGGAACAGGAAGAAGAGCAGAGCCCAGGGCGATGCCGCTTTGCCTTTTTTCGGCCTGAGCGCGGAGAGCACGACCGGAATGTGCAGATTGGGATTAAGGAAGTAGAACAGCGTGGTCGCCAGGGCAGTGACCAGAAAGACCGCCACCGCCACCCACTCGACACCCCAATCGGATGCCCAAAGAATCAGACCACCGAAACAGGCATACCCGGCCGAGACGATGAACAGCAGCGAATTGATCGCTCGGCGCTGCAAGCGGTGATGAGTGTTGAGCATCGAGACCGCCAAGGCGAGTAACACGGCAGCGCTCGCCATGATAAGCATGAAGGCGACCGACATCAGCCCTACCCAGGCCAACCAAACGAGCAGCATCGATTGATTCGCCGCAGCGGCCTGAAAGAGATCAATACGGCCAATTGCATGGGTGTAACAGAACAGGCTCGCGAACCCCGCCAGTAATCCAAACAAGCTGAGCAACCAGGCAATTGCGCCCCAGTGGGCTAGCACACGCTCCAGTTTCGACTTCGGTGAAGGATCGCTAGCTGGTGTGCCTTGCGCAGTTGCGGATATAGCGGTCATCGGGGTTCATGTTCCGTTTCGAGGTCAGAACACGCATTTTATTCGAAACGAGCGACAGAATAGGCTCGCCTCAAGGGGATCCCGGATGCCCCTCGGCTAACCGAGGCTATGGGTCTATCGGGTCAGTGATGTTGAGGATACGGCCGCTGGAGCACATGCCGTTGCCAGCGATGACGATGGTGGGTCTGGCGCTGCTTACCAGGTGATTGAGGATCCTCTGGTGGTCGGAGTGGCTGTCGATGGTGATCAGTTGCTCGAAGGCCATCGGCCTTCTGCCGGATTGCATGCGGGCCAGCACTTCGTCGTTCTAATGGTCTTTCAGTTCGCGATAGCCCTGGATGAAGCGGCTTGCCAAGGCTGAATCCAGGATGATGGGCAGGCGTGGCCAGTCGACTTCAGCAGGGTCATTTGGTGCAGTTTTGAAAGCTTCGCGGGCATGGCCCGCTCCCACAAAGGTTTCTGGTACCGCTGTGGTGTGCAGTTTCTTGCTGTGGATGATGTCTTCCAGCTCGTAGAGCATCTCTTGCGTGCGGCCGACGCTGAAGGCAGGGATCAACCCAGGCTACGAAAACGGGTGCCAGGGCGATCAGCGGCATTGCGCCGCCGACGGCCCTGGCTGGCGAGCGCCTTAAAGCTTGAAGGTGCTCACCAGGTTGTTGAACGAGATGGCAAGGCGCGACAGCTCCTGGCTGGAAGCGCTGGTCTGATGGGCACCTGCCGAGGTCTGGGTCGACAGGTCTTGAATGTTGACCAGATTGCGGTCCACTTCCCGGGCGACGTTGGCCTGTTCTTCGGATGCCGTGGCGATCAGCATGTTGCGGTCGTTGATCTCGGCGATGTTATGGGCGATTCGCTCGAGGGACTCACCGGTGGCCTTGGCCAGCTCTTGCGTGCTGTTGGCCAGGGTTCTGCTATTGCCCATTGCTTTCACTGCATCGTCGGCGCGTGACTGAACACTGGTAATCATCGACTCGATTTCACCGGTGGATGCCTGGGTGCGCGCAGCCAGCGCTCTCACTTCGTCGGCCACTACCGCAAAGCCCCGACCCTGCTCTCCCGCTCGTGCGGCTTCGATGGCGGCATTGAGAGCCAGCAGGTTGGTCTGCTCGGCGATACCGCGAATGACATCGAGCACCTTGGCGATATCGCGCACGCTACCGGCCAGCTCGTCGACGATGACGGTCGAATGGCCAATCTCGCTGTTCACGCTGGTGATGGCCTTGACTGCCTCGCGCGCTTGATCGCGACCGCTGGCGGCTTCCTGGCTGGTCTGCCTGGATGCTTCGGAGGTGGAGGTGGCGTTGCGGGCCACTTCCTCGACGGCTGCGCTCATCTCGGTTACAGCTGTGGCGGCAAGCTGGATTTCGTCGTTCTGGCGAATCAACCCTCGGCTGCTCTCCTCTGTCACGACGTTGAGCTCCTCCGCGGCCGAAGCCAACTGATCGGCTGCGCTGGCAATCTGCTGAATGGTGCCTTTGAGGCCGCCCTGCATCGCTCCGAGCGCAGTCAGCAACTGGCCGACCTCGTCGCGATGGCCGCTGGCGATGGTGTGGGTGAGATCGCCGCCGGCAATGCGCTCGGCGTTGCGCACCGCCAGGGTGATAGGCCCGCTGATCACCCGGCTGATGAACATGCCCAGCAGGAAGGCAGCGAGAAACGCCAGGCCGATGCCGATATACAGGTTGAGCTTGGCGGCCGCCTCCCTCTGCCGAGCATCTTCGGCACCTTCGCCGATCTGGCGGTTGTTGGACTCCACCATGATGCCCATTTCATCGATGACTGTGCGGTAGGCCTGTGACACGTCACCGGCAATCAGCAGCCTGGCGGCATCGAAGTCGCCACTCTCGATCAGCGCCAACGCGCGCTCGACGAGTGCCTGATAGGCGGGCCAACTCTTGTCCATGCGGTCGCCAGCGGCTCGTTCGTCGTCAGCCAGAGGCGTGGCGCGGTACGTAGCGAAGGCACGTTCACTGGTCTGGCGGTTCTCCTTCATGGAGGTGAGGATGGCGCTTCGCTCAGATTGCGGAGCGCCAGCCGTGGCCGCATCCAGCAAGCGATACAGGTCGCGGTTCTGGGCAACGGCGTTGGAACGAGCCTCGGCGGTCTTGGCAACAGACACGAGGTTATTGGAAAAAACCAGCTGCAGGCTGGAGGACAGTGAGCCGATCCCCTGACTGCCTACCGCACCGACAACGAGAGTGATCGTGGCGCAGAGGGCGAATGCCAGGTACAGCTTGGTCGCGAGCTTGGCGTTGTAGAACCAGTTCATATGCAAACCTGTAGATAGGAGGGTGAGCTGCAATCGCAAGGTATGCGCTGGCATCGTTACCAGTATCGGCTAAGCCACAGGCGGCTGTAGGGCGGTATGGCGCTTTATTATTGGGTGAGTTAGATCTGAGGTGCCTTGGCTCGTTGCGAGCTCACGGCGTAGCCAATCCGAATAACGGTGGCATAGACGCGGGATGGTGCGCGAAAGACGTTGAAAGACCCAGGCTAGAGCGACACCGGGTACATCATCATTCCTCTTCTTCGTTCACTCGGTCGCGCAGTTCTTTACCGGGTTTGAAGTGCGGAACGAACTTGCCATCCAGACGAACGGATTGGCCGGTTTTCGGGTTGCGGCCTACACGCGGCGCCCGATAGTGAAGAGAAAAGCTGCCGAAGCCACGAATCTCGATGCGATCGCCGGTCGCCAGCGCCTGGGACATCTGTTCCAGCATGGTCTTGATGGCCAGCTCGACATCTTTGTTTGAAAGCTGTCCTTGGTGGGTGACGATTCTTTCGATCAGCTCCGACTTGGTCATACTTTTCCCTTCGTTTTCAAGCGGCTATGTCACTCGATGGAATGGTTGTAGCACGCTGATCAGCTTTTGAACAGTCTAAAAAACCACCAATTCGGAAAATGTGGTTCGGTTCTTGAATCGACTGCAGCAGATTCGGGCAGATGAACGTAAGTCGTTGTCTGGGCTGGAATGTTGCTTGGTCGCCAGGTTGGCTCGGGATAGTCGTCTGTGATGTTGCATGCCGAGCAGCGAAAGAGGTGATCAAAACAACGCGAGCGCCGTCCAAGAGAGCCAACGCAATTGATGGTAAGAGGCCGAGAGCGCCTTAGGAGAAAACCTTGCTGATCCCCGCCAATCTGCTAGAAGCAGACACCCTAACCCGCCTGATCGAAGACTTCGTGACCCGCGACGGTACCGACAATGGTGACGAGACACCGCTGGAAACCCGGGTGATCCGCGTACGTCGCGCACTGGACAAGGGCGAAGCGGTGATCGTGTTCGATCCGGAAAGCCAGCAATGCCAATTGGCGCTCAAGCGCGATGTGCCGAAGGAGTGGCTGGTAGAGGATGAGGAGTAGCGACGATTGGGTGATGGCTGCAATTGCCTTCGCGCCGGGGGCGACGCTCCTACGGTCGGACGAAACGCCGCATTGGCGTAGGAGCCGCGACCTCGCGGCGAATAGTTGTAGCCCTTCGGTCTTGTGGAATGGCCGCAATCGCCTTCGCGCCGGGGGCGACGCTCCTACGGCCGGAGGAAATGCCGCATTGGCGTAGGAGCCGCGACCTCGCGGCGAATAGTTGTAGCGCTGCGGTCTTGTGGAATGGCCGCAATCGCCTTCGCGCCGGGGGCGACGCTCCTACAGCCGGACGAAATGCCGCATTGGCGTAGGAGCCGCGACCTCGCGGCGAATAGTTGTAGCGCTGCGGTCTTGTGGAATGGCCGCAATCGCTTTCGCGCCGGGGGCGACGCTCCTACGGCCGGAGGAAACGCCGCATTGGCGTAGGAGCTGCGACCTCGCGGCGAATAGTTGTAGCGCCGCGGTCTTGCGGAATGGCCGCAATCGCCTTCGCGCCGGGGCGACTTCCGAGGAGCTAGCCGCGCAGGCCACCTTCTCGTTCCCAGGCGCAGCGCACGCGCAAGCCACCGTCGTGCGGGCTGTGCCGGCCGGTGTCCGACTCCCAGCGGAAGGTGTGGGTGCCGTTCAGCTCGGTTTCCAGATGCACCACGGCACTGGCCCAATACAGGCGTTTGAGCAGCGCCTCGAACTCGGCGACCCAGAGCTTCCATTCGTATTCGATGGTCTGGTAGCTCGCGCCGAAATGGATGACCTGGGTCTGGTACAAACCGCTGCCAGGCCGCTGGCAGCAGGAAAACATCTCGCGCCCGAGAAACGGCCAGGCATCACCGACAGGCAAGGCCTCCAGCACCTGCTGGTTGAGCAGACGCCGCAAGCGGCTCTCCGATGGGCTGTCCGACGGCCAGTCACGAATGCTGCCATAGACGATGGATTCCGATTCCACGGGTCACTCCGCAAAAAAACTGGCTGCCTTCTATCACAGGGAGCGATTCAGGGAAACTCCACGGATGAGCGCTGTGACGGGTTTGGTCATTGCGCACCTCCCCGCCCTGCTACGGCCGGCGTGGACCCTTGCGCATCGCCCAGGCCACCAGCACCATCACCGCAGCCATGCCGGTCAGCACCATGAACGGCACCTGGTAGGTACCGGCCATGTCCCGCGCCAGGCCGCTGAGCACCGGCGTGAGGCAGGCCACGCTATAGCCCAGGCCGAGCATCATCGCCGTCCAGCGGCTGACCGCCATGGGCGAGCCCGCTTCGTAGATGGGCAGCAGCAGCGACAGGGCGAAAGATCCGCTCATGCCGAAGCCCAGGGTCAGCGCCCAGAGCTCGGGGACGAAGGTAGGCAGGAAGGTGATCATGCTCAGACTGGTCAGCGTCATGGAACCGCAAGCGACCATCAGCAGATAAGGGTTGCTGACACGCTGCACCAACCAGGGCAGCAGAAAGGAACTTGGCAGGCCCATCAGCATGGCCAGGCTGAACAGCGTATTGCTGTGCATCGCCGACAGCCCGGCTTCCTGATAGCGCGCCACTGTCCAGGTGGCAATCGCGTAGAACAGCCCGGCCTGCAGCGAAAAGTAGCCGGCGATCAACCAGGCCCGCGCCTCGCGCCAGGGCAAGCCGGCGGATGCTTCTTCATGGCTCAGCGGCTCGGCCCGGTGCTTGGGCAGACGCCACCAGATGGCGACGGCTAAGGCGGCGGGCAATGCCCAGATGGCCAGGCCGTAACTCCAGTCATCGGCGAACAGATGGGTAACCGGCATGGTCAGCACCACGCCAACCGCCCCGCCGATAGCCATGCTCAAGGAGTACCAGGCCAGCACCTGCCCCATGCGCCCGACGAAGTGACGCTTGATGAAGCCCGACAGCAGCGGCCCGGCAATGGCAATGGAGGCTCCCATCAGCACTGCGCTGCCGATCAGCATCACACTGGAATGGCCAATCAGGCGCAGCATCAACGCCAGGGTAATGGTGCCCAGGCACAGGGTGATGGTGCGCTCCAGACCGAACCTGACCGCCAGGCGCGGAGCCAGCGGCGCCAACAGCCCCATGCACAGCACCGGCAGCGCGGTAGTAAGGCTGATGAAGCCACGGCTCAGGGAAAGCTCCTGAGCGATGCGTTCGATAAGCGGCGCCAGCGAGGTAATGCCGG
Organism: Pseudomonas flavescens; assembly: GCF_013408425.1. Taxonomy (NCBI): domain Bacteria; kingdom Pseudomonadati; phylum Pseudomonadota; class Gammaproteobacteria; order Pseudomonadales; family Pseudomonadaceae; genus Phytopseudomonas; species Phytopseudomonas flavescens. Next base: position 2,218,800 of record NZ_JACBYV010000001.1, read on the forward strand.
GGCGCAGGTTCACCGCTGCGGCCACGAGGGCCAACAGCAACAAAGCGCGAGAAACGGGTTTCACAGGATATCCTGATCAGGTGGCCAGGTTTAGCCGAGGCGGCAACCCTACCGGCAGACCTGGATTAGAGCAAGCCTGGCAGCGGCCTTGTCTCTAAAAGCGCTGCAGTCATGAGTCGGGAGGACCACCATTTCCCACAGTCGGGCTCACCCAATAATGTAGGAGCCAGCTCGCTGGCGATTGCTGGCCATGGCGCACGATTGCATGACGACTACGACCGCTTCGCCCGCAAGCGGGCTCCTACATGGCGGTGCCGTGGACGACAGGGGCTGATCCTTGCTGGCATTGGAGGCCATGGCGCACGATTGCATGACGGCTACGATCGCATCGCCCGCAAGCGGGCTCCTACATGGCGGTGCTGCGGACGACAGGGGCTGATCCTTGCTGGCATTGGAGGCCATGGCGCACGATTGCCTGGCGGCTACGATCGCATCGCCCGCAAGCGGGCTCCTATATGGCGGTGCCGCGGGCGGCAGGGGCTGGTCCTTGCTGGCGATTGCTGGCCATGGCGCACGATTGCATGGCGGCTACGATCGCATCGCCCGCAAGCGGGCTCCTACATGGCGGTGCCGTGGACGACAGGGGCTGATCCTTGCTGGCGATTGGCGGCCATGGCGCACGATTGCATGACGGCTACGATCGCATCGCCCGCAAGCGGGCTCCTACATGGCGGTGCCGTGGACGACAGGGGCTGATCCTTGCTGGCATTGGAGGCCATGGCGCACGATTGCATGACGGCTACGACCGCATCGCCCGCAAGCGGGCTCCTACATGGCGGTGCTGCGGACGGCAGGGGCTGGTCCTTGCTGGCGCTTGGCGGCCATGGCGCACGATTGCATGGCGGCTACGCTCGCATCGCCCGCAAGCGGGCTCCTACATGGCGGTGCCGTGGACGACAGGGGCTGGTCCTTGCTGGCGATTGGCGGCCATGGCGCACGATTGCATGGCGGCTTCGACCGCATCGCCCGCAAGCGGGCTCCTACATGGCGGTGCTGCGGACGGCAGGGGCTGGTCCCTACATGGCGGTGCCGCGGGCGGCAGGGGCTGGTCCTTTGTAGGAGCCAGCTTGCTGGCGATTGCTGGCCATTGCATGGCGGCTAAGACCGCATCGCCTGCAAGCGGGCTCCTGCAGGGTTGCGGCGGTACGGTTGCGTAGGGCTTCAGGATTCTCTGAGACCAGTTGCCTTGGCGCGCATCTTTTCGCACATGAGCGTCATTTCGTCATAGAGCAGTTGCGGATTCTTCTGCTTCAGCGCCCAGGCCTGGCGGCCCTGCTCGTGGGGCAGGATCATGAACTGCCCGTCGGCCACCGCCTGGAAGATGTAATCGGCGATGAATTCGGCATTGATCGGCGAGCTCTCCAGCAACTTGCCGACCTGAGCCTTCATGGCAGGCGTAGGGCCGCGGAAGGAATCGAGCAGGTTGGTCTGGAAGAACGACGGACACACCACGTGCACGCCAACCTGCAGCGGTTTGAGCTCGACCAGCAGGCTCTCCGACAACGCCACCACGCCAGCTTTGGCGACGTTGTAGTTGCTCATGCCCGGCCCCTGCATCAGTGCCGCCATCGAAGCGATGTTGACGATGCGCCCCTGGCTGCGTTCGAGCAGCGGCAGGAAGGCTTTGCAGCCTTTCACCACGCCCATCAGGTTGATCGCCAGTTGCCAATCCCAGTCTTCGAGGGACAGCTCGGCGAAGAAACCGCCCGAGGCGACACCGGCGTTGTTGACGATGATATCGATGCCACCCAGCTTCTCTTCGCACGCCTGAGCGAACGCGGTGAGCTGGCTGTAATCGCGCACGTCACAGCGCAGGGTGAAACCTTCCCCGCCAGCGTTACGCACCAGCTTCAGGGTCTCGGCCAGCCCCGCATCGTTGACGTCCGACAGCGCCAGGCGCCAGCCCTCACGGGCCCAACGCAGCGCGATCTCACGCCCCAAACCGGACCCGGCACCCGTGATCATCATGCGATTGTGCATACGCAACCTGCCCTGCTGGCCAATGAAAGACAGCCCGAGTGTAGCGAAGGCAAACCCAGGCCCCAGCCATCATCAGCCTGTTGAATGGGCAGACCGCGGGCCGGGTATGGCGGGGAGATCGTGTGTCGGTCATGTCCTTGGGTATCGCTTCGCTCGACCCAGGCCGCCATTCCGACGGTTGCTCGCACGTAGCCGGGGTCGAGCGCCGCGACACCCGGGAGTGTTTTTCACGTCACTGAAACAGCCGCGTACTCAGCTCATGGCTGGCTTCCAGCAGGATCGGCAGGAAACGATTTTCCAGCTCCTGTCGCGAAACGCGGCCAACGTGGGTACCGACATTCAGCGCTGCCAGCACCTGGCCGGCAGAATCCTTGAGCGGTACAGCGATGGAACGCAGGCTGACTTCCAGCTCCTGATCGATGATCACCCAACCCTGACGGCGAATCTCCTCGATATTGGCGCGCAGGTCTTCCGCCGTGTGCAGGGTGCGACTGGTCTTTACCTGCAGATCGGCATGGCTCAGGTAATCGTCCAGCGCCGCATCTCCCAAGGCTGCAAGCAGGATGCGGCCCATGGACGTGCAATACGCCGGCAGCCGGCTACCCACGCTGAGGTCAACGGAGATGAGCCGCTGCGGCGTGGCCGAACGGGCGATGTAGAGAATCTCGTCGCCCTCCAGCGTGGCCATGGAGCAGGCTTCGTGCAGTTGCTCGCTGAGCCGGTCGAGGATCGGCTGGGCAGTGACCGCCATGGGCGTCGAGGACAGATAGGCGTGGCCCAGCGTCAGCACCTTGGGCAGTAGCGAATAGACCCGCCCGTCGGTGGTCACGTAGCCCAGCTTCATCAGGGTGTGCAGGCAGCGGCGCACGGCGGCACGGGGAATCTCGGTACGGTGGCTGATCTGCGCGATGGTCAGGTGGCGCTTGCGCTCCTGAAAGGCATGGATGACCGCCAGCCCGCGCGCGAGCGAAGTCATGAAATTCGGATCGCCCGTGAACGCTTCGATACGCTTAGCCGGCGATGCGATGATCGGTGGCGCCATCGGGCTTGGCAGGGAACGGGATTCGGTCATGGCTATCAACTCATCCTGACGATATGCGCGATTATCGAACTGCGGTGCGATAATCGCAAGGTAATCGGCAGCGATCCTGAGCTTGCCCCTGTATCCGAGGCTCAAAACTGGCACTCGGTGATCACAAGACTGTCACTGGCAGAGCAAGTCATGCCTCTAGGAAAAAGGAGTGAGACGAGTGACCTCCAGGGCCAAGATCATCGAGCGGGTGATGCACCCCACCGCCCGCCGCTGCCTGACGGTGGCACGGGTAGCGGATGTCACCCCACGCATGCGCCGCGTGACCTTCACTGGCGAGGCGCTCGAGGGTTTCGTTTCCGCCGCTGCGGATGACCACATCAAGCTACTGTTCGCACACAACGAAGACGAACAACGCCGCCTCGATGATTTTCTGGCGGGCCGCGATGGCGAACGACCGTTAACGCGGGACTACACGCCGCGCCGCTACGACCCGCAGGCTGGTGAACTGGACGTGGACTTCGTCCTGCACGGCGACGGGCCTGCTTCCACCTGGGCGAGTCAGGTGCAGCCGGGGCAGCAGTTGTATATCGCCGGGCCACGGAGCTCTCTGGTGGTGCCGGATATCTTCGATGCCTACCTGCTGATCGGCGACGAAACCGCCCTGCCCGCCATTGGTCGATGGCTGGAGGCGCTCACACCAGGGCGCAAGGCGACGGTGCTGGTGGAGATCGAGAACGAGGCGGAAAAACAGCGATTGCCCAGCGCGGCCGAGGTGCAACTGCACTGGCTGATTCGCGGCGAACGCAGCCTGCTCGACGCCACGCGCGCATTGCGCAAGCCTGAAGGCGAGCTGTACGCCTGGGTCGCCTGCGAGGCCAATCAGTCTCGCAAGGTTCGTCGCATGCTGATCGAAGAGCAGGAGATCGATGAGAAACGCATCAAGGCGGCAGGGTACTGGCGGCGGGATGACGCCTGATGCGAAACGCCAGTGTTGGTGGGCTGAAGCCCACCCTACGCCGCTGGACAGCTATCATTGCATCGCCCGAAAGCAGGCTCCTACGACCGTAGGGTGGGTCACGCTTCATCGACCCACCAAGCCATTCAACGCGGTAGCGGCTGATGTTCACGCGGCGTCGGATACCGCGTCGAAGGCGACGCTTACTGGGCGTGATGCCGGTAGAGGGCTGGGGGTACGCCGCTGCTGTCCACGGTTTGCCATGGGCCCTGCAAGGTGCCAGCCCAGCTCCAGCCATCGCTCCAGCGGTAGAAGGTGCGCTCGCGGTAGTAGGTGTCCCGCTCGGAGTCGACGACATAGACCCCCAAACCGCCATCCCAATGACTGGAGACGCCCGGCGGCGGTGCGAAGCGCGGGTGGGATTTGCTGGCTGGCGGTGAGCCAGCAGGTGCCGAGGGGCCATCGGTACCGGGTGCGGGGCTGTGCAATGTACAGCCGGCGAGGCTCAACAGGGTGGCCGCAAGGGCAGCCGACATCAGTTTATTCATGGTTGTTTGCCGTCAGCGCTATCGATGATCAGGCGTTGCACGGTCTGGGTGGTGCTGGACAACGGTTGCCCCTGGCCGATCCACTCGCCGCTCTTCGCATCGCCGGCGCGCGAAATGCGCGCTACCAGTTGAACCTGGTCGAACGCGGAAAGTTTCAGTTGCGGCATCATCGCATCGCTGTCCGAGAGGCTGACCTGCGCTGGCAGATCGGCCACGCTCAGGCGCTTGACCGCCAACGGCATGGGCGGCCCGGACGCAGCACGGGCGAAGACGAACACCGTGTCGCCCGGCTGCACCTTGTCACGCAGCGCATCCGCCAGTTCGACACGCACCTGCAGGCTGCCGATTTCCGGCGTCTGCGCGGTGGCGGCAGCGCCGGCTTGCGGATCGATTTCCTGACGGGCACGAGCGATGCCGCCAGCGATTGCCTGACGGGACGGATCGCCCTCGGGCAAGATCGCGACGAGGCGTTCCCAGTAGCTGATGGCGTCCTGAAAGCGCTGCTCCTCGTAAGCGGCGATGCCCAGCAAGCCCAGGCTGGTGACTTCTTCCGGGTCGGCCTTCAAGGCTTCGCCGGTCAGCGCATCCAGTTGCGCGGCCCACTGTTTATTGCCGGCAAAGTACAGGGCCTGAGCCCACTGCCCAAGCAGCTCGGGCTCGCGACCAGCGACCTTTACCGCCTGCTCGAACGCGCGCGCTGCATCCGCCGGGCGCTCCTGCGCCATGTAGCTGCGACCCAGGAAGTACCAGCCCTCGGGGGACTCCGGATTGCCTTGCACGGCCTGCTCCAGGCGCGCGGTCATTTCCTCGATGCTGCGCGGCTCGCCAGTGAAGGTCCGCGCCCGCTCGACCTCGCCGATAGCGCCCCACTGCGCATAGAGCAGCACGCCAAGCAGCGGAACCAGCACGGCGGCGATCAGCGGCACGGTGCGCCCCAGGCGCCCGGCCTTCGTCTCACCGCTGCCTTCGGTATCGGCAATCAGCTCACGCGCAGCCTCGTCACGGGCCGTTTGCAATCGGGCGTCATCCAGCGTTCCGGCCTGGTGCTGCTGCTCCAGCTCGCGCAGGCGCTCCTGGTACAGGGTGACGTTCAGGGCGGTGCGATCCTCCTCGGTTTGAACCTTGCGACCGCGCAGCAGCGGGATCAGCAGAAAACTCACGGCGAGCAGACACAGCAGCCCGGCGGACAACCAGAATTCGATCATGGCTCTTTCTTATCCAGAGGCGCCTGCTCGAGCAGCTGCGCCAAACGTTGCTGTTCATCGCTCGACAGACCGGTGGAGACCTCCCCGCCAGCCTTGCGACGGCGCAGGACGATCACCCCGAGCAGCACGAAGCCACCGACCAGAAGCGCTGCCGGGCCATACCAGAGCAACAGCGTGCGGCGGGTGACCGGCGGCTTGTAGAGCACGAAATCGCCATAACGGGCGACCAGGTAATCGATGATCTGCGCATTGCTGTCACCCGCCTCCAGTTTGCGGTAGATCTCGGCACGCAGGTCCATGGCGATCGGCGCGTCGGAATCGGCAATGTTCTGGTTCTGGCATTTCGGGCAGCGCAGTTCTTCGGTGAGTTGGCGGTAGCGGGCCCGTTCTGCCTCACTGGCGAACTCGTAGGTATCGATGGCCGCGTGGGCGACACCGACCAGCACCAGCAACAGGCTCAGCCCGATCAACAGGCGCTTCATCGCCCGGCCTCGTCGACCATCTGCTGGTATAGCGGCGCGAGCTTCTCACGCCAGATCGCCTCGTCGATCACGCCGACGAACTTGTGACGGATGATGCCCTTGGCGTCGACGAAGAAGGTCTCCGGCGCGCCGTACACGCCCAGATCGAGGCCCAGCGTGCCCTTCGGATCGCTGATGTTTAGCTGATAAGGATCGTGGAAATCGCTCAGCCATTTCTGCGCGGCAGCGTTGTCGTCCTTGTAGTTGACGCCATGGATGGTCACGCCCAGGGCGGCCAGTTTGTTGAGCACCGGGTGCTCGACCTTGCAGGCGACGCACCAGGTGGCCCAGACGTTGACCAGCGAAGGCTTGCCCAGCAGGTTTTCCTGGGTGATCAGTTGGTGGCCCTGCACTGCTGGCAGGGAGAACGCAGGAAAAGGCTTGTCGATCAGCGCCGACGGCAGCTCGGCAGGGTCGAGAAACAGGCCGCGGTACAGAAACACCGCCACGCCGAGAAAGATCACCAGCGGTAGCAACAGAATCAGCCGTCTCATGCTCGTGCCTCCTGCAGGCCAAGGGCGTCACGGACGCGCGTCTTGACCTTCATCCGGTAGCGTTTGTCGGCGACGGCGAGAAAGCCGCCAAAGCCCATCATCAGGGCACCCAGCCAGATCCAGCGCACGAAGGGCTTGATGTGCACGCGCACGGCCCAGGCGCCCTGCTCCAGCGGCTCGCCGAGCGCGACGAAGAGATCGCGGGTCAGGCCGGCGTCGATGCCGGCTTCGGTCATCACCGATTGCTGCACGGTGTACAGGCGTTTTTCCGGGTGCAGCAAGGCGATCTGCCGCTCCCCTTCGAAGACCCGTACCGTACCGCGGTCGGAGATGAAGTTCGGCCCCTCGTGATGCGCCGCACCTTCGAACACGAACCGGTAGCCGCCCAGCTCCACGGCATCGCCCGGCGCCATACGCATGTCACGCTCGAAGCTGCCAAGGCTGGTGAGGATCACCCCCAGCGCGCACACCGCCAGGCCCAGGTGCGCCAGCTGCATGCCCCAGTAGCTGCGACCCAGGCTGGCCATGCCCTTGAACAGGCCCTTGTGACGGGTCTTGTCGTGAATGTCGCGCAGCCCGGCCAGCACCACCCAGGCGGCCAGCAGGCAGACCCCGAGCACCGCCCAGTTAAAATCACCCCACAGCCAGCTGGCCAGCAGCGCCACTACCACACTGGCGACCAGCACCGGCGCGAGCATGCCGAGCAGCCAACGCAGCGGCGTGTCCTTCCAGCGCACCAAGACGCCAACCGCGAGTACCGCCATCAGCAAGCCCATCAAGGGCACGAACAGCGCGTTGAAGTAAGGCGGGCCGACCGACAGTTTGGCGCCGCTCAAGGCATCCAGCACCAGCGGATAGAGGGTGCCGAGCAGGATCATAGAAGCCGCCACCACCAGAATCAGGTTGTTGGCCAGCAACAGGGTTTCCCGCGACCACAGGCTGAAGCCGACCTGGCTGCGCACCACGGGGGCGCGCAGGGCGAACAGGGTCAGCGAGCCGCCGACCACCAGCAGCAGAAACGCGAGAATGAACACGCCCCGCTCCGGGTCGCTGGCGAACGCGTGCACCGAAGTCAGCACACCGGAGCGAACCAGGAAGGTACCCAGCAGGCTCAGGGAGAACGCGGCAATGGCGAGCAACACCGTCCAGCTCTTGAATACCCCGCGCTTTTCGGTCACGGCGAGGGAGTGGATCAGCGCGGTGCCGACCAGCCAGGGCATGAACGAGGCGTTCTCCACCGGATCCCAGAACCACCAGCCGCCCCAGCCCAGTTCGTAGTAGGCCCACCAGGAGCCCAGGGCGATGCCGATGCCCAGAAAGGCCCAGGCGACGATGGTCCAGGGCCGTGACCAGCGCGCCCAGGCGGCGTCCAGCTTGCCGCCAAGCAGTGCGGCAATGGCGAAGGCGAAGGCCACGGAGAAACCCACATAGCCCATGTAGAGCATCGGCGGGTGAATGATCAGGCCGAAATCCTGCAGCAGCGGATTGAGATCGCGACCATCGGCGGGCACGTTCGGCAGCAGGCGGGTGAACGGGTTGGACGTGATGATCAGAAACAGCAGGAAACCGACGCTGATGATGCCCATCACACCCAGCACCCGGGCGAGCATCTCTTCCGGCAGCTGTCGGGAAAAGATCGCCACGGCGAAGGTCCAGCCACCGAGGATCAGCGCCCAGAGCAGCAGTGAACCCTCGTGGGCGCCCCATACCGCGCTGAACTTGTAATACCAGGGCAGCGCGGTATTGGAGTTCTGCGCCACGTAGGCCACCGAGAAATCGTCGACCATGAAGGAATAGGTAAGACAGGCGAAGGCGAACGTCAGAAAGGCGAACTGCCCCCAGGCGGCCGGCTGCGCCAGGCTCATCCATTGCCGGTCGCCGCGCCAGGCGCCGATCAGCGGCAGCGTGGACTGCACCAGGGCCAGGCACAGCGCCAGGATCATGGCCAGATGGCCAAGTTCGGGAATCATCGCGCGGCCTCCCCGGCCTTCTCGTAGTGCTTGTTCATGCCACTCTGCTCCAGGGCCTGCTTGACCTCCGGCGGCATGTAATTCTCGTCGTGCTTGGCCAGCACTTCGTCGGCGAGCAGCATGCCGCTGTCGTCGACCTTGCCCATGGCGACGATACCCTGCCCCTCGCGAAACAGGTCCGGCAAAATGCCGTGAAAGCGGATGGTCACCCGCGCCACGCCATCGGTAACCACGAAGTCGGTCTGCAGAGAGTCGCTGGAACGTTTCACCGAGCCCTTCTCAACCAGGCCGCCAGCACGAATGCGGGTGTCGTGTGGCACGTCACCATTGGCGATCTGCGTCGGCGTATAGAACAGGTTGATGTTCTGCTGCAGCGCGCTCAGAGCCAGCGCCACGGCAATACCAACCCCGGCGACGATGGCCAGAACGATGAACAGGCGTTTCTTGCGAACAGCGTTCAACGTGATTCCTCCCGACGCATACGACGCGCCTCGTCCTGCAGGTGGCGACGCCGCGCACGCAGCGGCAGCACCACGTTGAGCGCCAGCACGGCCAGGCAGATACCGTAGGCCGACCATACATAGGCACCGTGGTTGCCCATGGCGAGGAAGTCGGCGAATGACGCGAAGCTCATCGTTTACCCTCCACCAGCGCGCGAATCTCGGCCTTCACCCAGCTGCTGCGCGCTTCCCGGCGCAACACTTCGAGGCGCATGCGCATCAGCAGCACGGCGGCGAAGAAGCAGTAGAAGCCCAGCACCATGATCAGCAGTGGCAGCCACATCTGCATGGGCATCGCCGGCTTGTCGATAACGCTGAAGGTGGCCGGCTGATGCAGGGTGTTCCACCACTCCACCGAGTACTTGATGATCGGAATGTTGATCACCCCGACCACCGCCAGCACGGCACAGGCCTTGGCGGCGCTGTCGCGGTTGCTGATCGCCTGGCCGAGGGCGATCACGCCGAAATACAGGAACAGCAGGATCAACATAGAGGTCAGGCGCGCATCCCAGATCCAGTAGGTCCCCCAGGTCGGCTTGCCCCACACCGCGCCGGTGATCAGCGCGATGGCGGTCATCCAGGCGCCGACGGGGGCAGCCTGCTGCAGGGCGACATCGGCCAGTTTCATCTTCCAGACCAGACCGACCACGCCGGCCACGGCCAGCATCACGTAGATCGACTGGGCCAGGAACGCCGCGGGCACGTGGATGTAGATGATCCGGAAACTGTTGCCCTGCTGGTAATCGGGCGGCGCGAAGGCCAGGCCCCAGACCGTACCCACGACCAGCAGCACGGCAGCGGCGATCGCCAGCCCGGGCAGCCAGCGGCCACTGATCTCGTAGAACCATTTGGGCGAGCCCAGCTTGTGAAACCATGTCCAATTCATCAGGTCACTCATCATTCTCCGAGGTAGGGGCCATCGCTGGCCATCCTCGGTAGCACGGTTGAATCATTCGCCGACACTGATGGTCAGGCCAGCGGCAATGGCGAAAGGCGTCAGGGTTACTGCCAATGCGGTGAGGCTGGCCAGCCATAACAGATGACCCGCCACCGGCAGCCCCTGCAGGCTCGCCTGCAAGGCCCCGCTGCCAAGAATCAGCACCGGGATGTACAAGGGTAAAATCAGCAGTGCCAGCAGCAGCCCGCCGCGTTTCAGGCCCACGGTAAGGGCGGCGCCGACCGCGCCGAGCAGGCTGAGGATGGGCGTGCCGAGCAGCAACGACGCGAGCAGCACCGGCATGCAGCGCACCGGCAGCCCGAGCATGAGGGCCAGCAAGGGTGACAGCAGCACCAGGGCCAGGCCGGAAAACAGCCAGTGCGCGCAGACCTTGGCCAGCACCAGCAACGGCAACGGGTGCGAGGAAAGCACCCACTGTTCGAGGGAGCCGTCCTCGAAATCGCTGCGAAACAGGCCGTCGAGGGAGAGCAACACCGCCAGCAAGGCCGCTACCCACATCAGGCCGGGTGAAAGGCTTTGCAGCAGTTGCGTTTGCGGGCCGACAGCCAACGGAAACAGGGCGATGACGATAGCGAAAAACACCAGTGGGTTGGCCAGCTCTGCAGGGCGCCGACACAGCAGTCGCGCCTCGCGCACGGCCAGCAGCATAAATACGCTACTCATGCGGCATGCTGTCCCAGATCAAGATCGCGGTAACTCGCTGGCATGCGGCTCAACGTATGGTGGGTGGTCAGAATCACCAGGCCACCCTGCTGGCAATGCGCAGCCAGATGGTCCTCCAGTTGGCTGACGGCGTGCTTGTCCAGAGCGGTGAAAGGCTCGTCGAGAACCCACAGCGGCGGGCCATCGAGATAAAGCCGCGCCAGTGCCACACGGCGTTGCTGGCCGGCCGAGAGGGTGTGACAGGGCACATCTTCGAAGCCGCGCAGCCCCACCGACTCCAGCGCCTGCCAGATCTGCTCACGGCTCGCAGGGCGATGCAGGGCGCACAGCCAGGCGAGATTTTCCTCGGCACTGAGCAAACCCTTGATGCCAGCGGCATGGCCGATCCACAGCAGATCACTGGCCAGATCGCCGCTGCGGCTGGTCAGGGGCTGGCCCTTCAGGCGAATTTGCCCTGAAGTGGGTTGTCTCAATCCGGCGAGCACGCGCAGCAGGCTGGTCTTGCCGCTGCCGTTGGGGCCCGATACCTGTAGCATCTGCCCGGCGTCCAGCTGAATATCGAGGTTCTCGAACAGCAGGCGCCAATCCCGTTCGCAGGAAAGTGCCATGGCTTCGAGAAAGGGACTGCTCACAGCGCGGACACCTGGTTCAAGTCGAGACGAATGTGGCCGCTATAATGATGCGGACATTGAAGTGGCCGGAATTATACATGCCCAATAGGCCCACTCGCAGTGCGCTTTTGGCTACAGAGTATGAGACTTAATGACCGAGATCAGTGGATCGCGTCCTATCGCCGCAGCGGCTCCCGCCAACAGGCCGCCAGTCAACGCTGCCGACCTGGCGGTAAAGCTTCTGCAGCCCCTCGACGGCCTGATGAGCAGCGGCGAGAGTGCCAAGGCAGAAGTGGTGGGCCTCAAGGAAGTGTCGCAGAACTTCCAGCTGATGCTGCGCGTCACCCTGGAAAACGGTCGCCAGGCTACGCTGCAGGCCAGCAGCCCGCAACCCATCGCCCAGGGCACGGCGCTGGCGGTGACGGCGCTTTCCGATACGCGCCTGGCGCTGGCAGTACTCGCCGGCGGTAAACCGCTGACCAGTATCGACCTCGAACAATTGCCCGTCGGTACCCTGCTGCAGGGCAAGGTCATCGCCCGCGAAGCCCTGCCCGCTCAGGCTGCACAAACCGTCTACAAGGTGCTGGTGAACCTGCTCAACACACCACTGGCCGGCAGCAAGCTGAGCCTGGAAACCCATCTCGACCTGCCCCTCGGCAGCCTGCTCAGCGCGCGCGTGCAGGGCGATCAGTCCCTGGCGTTCCTGCCATTGAGCGGCAGGCTCGATCAACTGGCGCTGCTCCAACAGCTCGGTAACCAGCAGAGCCGCCAAGGCTCGCTGGAAGGCTTGCTGGCAGCCTTGAAGGGCATGGGCGGCCAGGATGGCATGCCCGATGGCCTGCGCGGCAGCATCGACAAGCTGCTGGGTGGGCTGCCAAGTGGCGAGCAGATGAGCAGCGGCAAGGGCTTGATGCAGGCGCTGGAAAACAGCGGCCTGTTTCTCGAAAGCAAACTGCTGACCGGCCAGCCTGGCGCACTGGGCGCCGACATGAAGGCCAACCTGCTGCGCCTGGTCAGCCAGTTGCTGCCGTTGCTGCCCGGTTCCGCGCCTCTGGCTGCCGCCACCGCGTCGACCAATGCCATGACCCAGGCACTGCCCGCCTTCGCCCGCAATATTCTCGGCAATATCGGCCAGAGCAGCGGTCGTCAGCAGGCCATGAGCTTCCCCCTGCCCAGCCGCCTGATGCAGGCCATGGACGGCGAGGCCGACCTGGAAGCGCTGCTGAAACTGGCCGCTGCCGCCATCTCGCGCCTGCAAACCCATCAGTTGTCCAGCCTGGCACAGAGCCAGACCGGGCCCGACGGTGCACTGGTGACGACCTGGCAGATCGAGGTGCCCATGCGCAACCAGCATGAACTGGTGCCCCTGCAGGTGAAGATCCAGCATGAAGAACCTGCGCCCTCCGCCAAGCAGGATCCCAAGGAAGCGCTTTGGCGTATCGACCTGGCGTTCGATCTGGACCCGTTGGGGCCACTGCAGGTCCAGGCGCAACTGGCCCATGGCAGCCTGTCCAGCCAACTCTGGGCCGAGCGTGCCAGCACTGCGGGGTTGATCGACCGCGAACTGGGCAACCTGCGTGAGCGCCTAGTGGCAGCTGGCCTTACCGTCGGCGACCTGGCCTGTAGCCAGGGCACGCCGCCGCAAGGCCCGAAAACCTCACTGGAACAGCGTTGGGTCGATGAAACCGCATGAGCAATAAAGCCCCCCGTCAGGCCATCGCCCTCACCTACGACGGCCAGAACGCTCCCAACCTCAGCGCCAAGGGCGACGACGAACTCGCCGAAGCGATACTCGCCATCGCCCGCGCCCACGATGTACCGATCTACGAGAATGCCGAGCTGGTGCGCTTGCTGGCCCGGCTGGAATTGGGCGAGGCAATCCCCGAGCAGCTGTATCGCTGCATCGCCGAAATCATCGCGTTCGCCTGGTACCTGAAAGGCAAGTTCCCGGCCGGCTTCGATCCGCGCGGCAAGCCGAAAGACGGCCCGCTGCTGCTCGGCGGACCGGAGCGCACGAGTAGCAAACGCTAAGCCGGCACCCCGAACGTCGCTTCGCTCGACGCAGGCGGCGATTCGTGCAAATCCTGGAGAAGCCGCGACCCTGCGTGAATGCTGGCCCTGACCCGTTGTTGCGGCATGCCTGCCACCGCCTCGCCCGCAAGCGGACTCGCACCGCTGTACGTAGGAGCCAGCTTGCTGGCGATCCCTGGTCCTGATGCGATGTTGCGGTATGGCCGCTATCGTATCGCCCGCAAGCGGGCTCGCGCCGCTGCGTAGGAGCCAGCTTGCTGGCGATTGCTGGGCTTGATGCGGGTTGCGGTGTGGCCGCTATCGCCTCGCCCGCAAGCGGGCTCCTACGGGATTGTCGTAGCGCCGCTGTACGTAGGAGCCAGTTTGCTGGCGATTTCTGGGCTTGATGCGATGTTGCGGTGTGGCCGCTGTCGTATCGCCCGCAAGCGGGCCCTACGGGAATGTCGTAGCGCCGCTGTACGTAGGAGCCAGCTTGCTGGCGATTGCTGGGCTTGATGCGATGTTGCGGTATGGCCGCTATCGCCTCGCCCGCAAGCGGGCTCCTACGGAGGCAGGTAGCGCCGCTGTACGTAGGAGCCAGCTTGCTGGCGATTTCTGGTCTTGATGCGATGTTGCGGTAAGGCCGCTATCGCCTCGCCCGCAAGCGGGCTCCTACAGGACTGTCGTAGCGCCGTGGCGTAGGAGCCAGCTTGCTGGCGATTTCTGGGCTTGATGCGGTATTGCGGTGTGGCCGCTATCGTATCGCCCGCGAGCGGGCTCCTACGGGGCTGTCGTAGTGCTGTGGCGTCTAGGTACGGCGCGACTGGTGCAGCTTGGCGACCAGCTCTGCTTCGGCCTTACTCAGGCCGCAGGATTGAGTCAGGTCATCGGCGCTGGCACCCATGCCGACCAGGCGAGCGGCCTGGGTGAAGGACAGGCTGGAGGGATCGCGTTGTTCGATCTGGGTCAGTTTGTCCGGCAGCGGCGCGACGGTGCGGCGTAGCTCGTGGAGCTCCTCGCCCATACGGATGCTGCCAGTCAGGTAGGTGTCCAGGCGCTTGCCCAGTTCGCGGATGCGCTGGTCACGCTGGGTGTCGCGCTCGGCCTGTAGCTGGCTGGCCAGGCGCAAGCGCCCTGCCAACCACACGCAGGTACCCACCAGCCCGGCACAGACCAGGGCAAGAACGATCAGTGCAGCTTCGAGCACCTCAGATGCTCTCCAGCTCCGACCACTCCTCCTCGGTCATCATCTTGTCCAGCTCGACCAGGATCAACAGCTCGCCGTTCTTGTTGCACACGCCCTGGATGAACTTGGCCGACTCGTCGTTGCCGACGTTCGGTGCGGTTTCCACTTCGGACTGACGCAGGTAAACCACTTCGGCCACGCTATCGACCATGATGCCCACGACCTGCTTGTCCGCCTCGATGATGACGATACGGGTGTTGTCGGTGACGTCGGAGGAATCCAGGCCGAAACGCTGGCGCGTGTCGATCACGGTGACCACGTTACCGCGCAGGTTGATGATCCCCAGCACGTAGCTCGGCGCGCCCGGTACGGGGGCGATTTCCGTGTAGCGCAGGACTTCCTGCACCTGCATCACGTTGATGCCGTAGGTTTCGTTGTCCAGACGGAACGTGACCCACTGCAGGATCGGATCTTCAGCGCCTTGTGCAGAGTTTTTCTTCATGGCCTAGCCTCGTCATTGACCGCGTGTGGCGGTGTGCGGGATTCCCGCTATTCAATCGGCTGCCCGCGCCACGGCGCGCGCATCCAGTAATCAGTGTATCTGTCCGTTGCTCATGCGCTTGGTCGCGCCGCTGGCGATCAACTCGGCCAATGCGGCGACGTCCAGCAGCGCACACATGTGTTCGATCACCGTACCCGCCAGCCAGGGCCGCTGGGCCCGCTGACTGCGCCACTTGATCTCGTCCGGGTGCAGGCGAATCGAACGGCTGACCTGGTGAACGGCCAAACCCCACTCGTAACCCTGAACGGAAATCACGTACTGCAGCCCCTGGCGGAAATCCTCTCGATAGCGATCCGGCATAACCCAGCGCGCGGTGTCGAGCACCTTCAGGTTGCCCGACTGTGATGGCAGTATGCCGAGAAACCAGTCCGGTTGGCCAAACAAAGGTGTCAGGTCCTGCCCCGCCAGCGGATAGATGGAGCCCAGACACACCAGTGGCACGGCAAGCGTCAGGCCAGCGACGTCGAACAGCAGGCATTCGAACGGCTCTTCAGCCCACTCGGGACGACCGTCTGCCAGCACCGAGGCGATCTGCGGCGCCGGGCGATGCACTTCGGCCACAGGCTCGACCACCGACGGCATGGCAATCGGCTCGACGAACACCGGCGCCAATGCCTCGACCACCGGCTCGACAACCACCTCGGCCACCGGCTGCACCAATGTCAGGGGCGCGGCTTCGACACGCGGCGCGGCCTGGGCATCGCGAATCTGCTCCTCGAGCACGGCAGCCTCGAAATCATCGAGGCTGCTCTGGGCCTGCTCCTGGTCGAGCTCGACCGCGGCCTCCTGCAGCAACCCGTCGAGGTACGACTGCAGGGCCAGTTGGGGCCTTGTGGCTGTGGCGGTGGAACGACTCATGAATGCAACCCGCAATGGAGACCTGTATGAGCTATCGGCCGCAAGGGCGGCAGACTTGAGGCTGTTTGCGCAGAATATCTGGCCATGGCGGATCAGGCCACTTGAGACGCAGGCTGCTGCGCCAGCAAATGCTTGAGCAGCGCCCGGTAAGCGATGGAGCCGCGGCTGTTGGCATCGAACTGCGAGGGGGTCAGCCCGGCCCGGCTGGCATCACGCAGGCGGGTGTCGACAGGGATATAGGCTTGCCAGAGATGCTCGGGATAGGTGCTCTTGAGCAACCGCAACGTCGACATCGATGCCTGGGTACGGCGGTCGAACAGGGTCGGCACGATGGTGTACGGCAAGGCTTGCTTGCGCGAGCGATTGATCATCGCCAGGGTGCTGACCATACGCTCGAGCCCCTTGACCGCAAGAAACTCGGTCTGCACCGGAATCACCAGCTGCTGGCTGGCTGCCAGGGCGTTGACCATCAGCACACCGAGCAAGGGCGGGCTGTCGATCACCGCGTGGTCGAAATCCTGCCACAGCTGCGCCAGGCTCTTGGCGACCACCAGCCCCAGGCCACTTTGTCCGGGAGACTGTCGCTCCAGGGTGGCCAGTGCGGTGCTCGACGGCAGCAGGGAAATTCGTTCGTGACTGGTCGGCAGCAACAGCTGCTGCGGCAGCCCCTGGGGCACGCTGCCCTGATGCTGGAACAGGTCGAAGACGCTGTTTTCGAGGCTATCGGGATCGTGACCGAAATAGCTGGTCATCGAGCCGTGCGGGTCGAGATCGACCACCACCACACGTTTGCCGGCGTCTGCCAGCAGACCTGCGAGGGCGATGGTCGAGGTGGTTTTACCCACGCCGCCTTTCTGATTGGATACAGCCCAAACTCTCATACTCTTCATCCTCCCGGAGCAGGCTGAGCCCGGCCGAGACTGAGTGCCCACTTCATTGCGCAGGCGACGGGGAATTGACGGCGCCATTGGCTGGAGCCTGTGCTGCAGGCGCTGAAGCAGGTTGCGTGCCAGCACGCTGCATCGCCGCATCCGGCTGGGCATTGGCGCTACCCACGCCGCTTACACTACGCCGCACATCGAGATTACGCGAGACCACCAACACCACTCGACGATTGCGCGCCCTGCCCTCTGCCGTGGCGTTGTCGGCTACCGGCTGAAACTCGCCATAGCCCACCGCCGCCATGCGTGACGGATCGACGCCATCCATGGCCAGCATCCGTACTATGCTGGCAGCGCGTGCGGTAGACAGCTCCCAGTTGGTTGGGAATTGCGCGGTTCTGATCGGCTGATTGTCGGTGAAGCCTTCCACGTGCACAGGGTTGCCGTAGGGCGCCAGAATCTTGGCAATCTTCTCGATGATCTCGAAGGCGGCATCGTTGGGCAGTGCATCGCCGCTGGGAAACAACAGCCCGGAGCTCAATTCGATTTCGATCCACAGCTCGTTGCCGCGCACTTTCAGCTGATCGCTCTGCAGCAGCCCGCCGAAGGCTTCACGCACGCTGTCGGCAATACTCTCCAGGGTCGAGGCGGCGATCTGCTGCGCCGTTTCCTCATCCACCATGGAGCGATCCGGCTCGGTGGTACGCGGTCGCTCATCACCCACCGGAATGGGTTTGATCGAGCGATCAGGCTGATTGAACACGCCCGTCAGGGTTTCCGAAAGGATCTTGTACTTGCCTTCGTTGATCGAGGAAATCGAGTACATCACCACGAAGAAGGCGAACAGCAGCGTGATGAAGTCCGCGTAGGACACCAGCCAGCGCTCGTGATTCTCATGCTCTTCGTGGCGGCGTCGGCGAGCCATGATCAGTTCATGAAGCCTTGCAGCTTCAACTCGATGGAGCGTGGGTTCTCACCCTCGCCGATGGACAGAATGCCTTCGAGGAGCATTTCTCGATACGCCGACTGGCGCATGGCCACGGACTTGAGCTTGGCACCGATGGGCAACAGCAGCAGGTTGGCGATGGCCACGCCGTAGATGGTGGCGACGAAAGCGACGGCGATCCCGCCACCGAGCAGGCTCGGATCGGCC
Organism: Pseudomonas flavescens; assembly: GCF_013408425.1. Classification (NCBI taxonomy): domain Bacteria; kingdom Pseudomonadati; phylum Pseudomonadota; class Gammaproteobacteria; order Pseudomonadales; family Pseudomonadaceae; genus Phytopseudomonas; species Phytopseudomonas flavescens. The sequence goes on from NZ_JACBYV010000001.1 coordinate 2,236,948, forward strand.
AGATTGCCCATCACGTGGATCAGCCCCATGACCGCGCCGATGATGCCGATGGTCGGCGCGTAACCGCCCATGCACTCGAAGAACTTGGCAGCCTGTATGTCGCGACTTTCCTGGGTGTAGAGATCGACCTCGAGAATACTGCGAATGGCTTCCGGCTCGGCGCCATCGACCAGCAGTTGCAGGCCCTTGCGTGCGTAGGGATCGGCTTCGCCGTCAGCGACCGCCTCGAGGCCGAGCAGGCCCTCCTTGCGCGCGGTCATGCTCCAGTTCACCACCCGGTCGATACCGCCAGGCAGATCGATCTGCGGCGGGAAGAAGATCCAGCGCAGGATGCTCATGGCGCGCTTGAATACGATGACCGGCGTTTGCAGCAACGCCGCACCCAGCGTACCGCCGATCACGATCAGCGCCGCCGGGCCGTTGAGCAGTGCCGAGACATGACCGCCTTCCAGGTAATTGCCGCCAAGTATGGCGACGAATGCCAGGATGAGACCGATCAGGCTCAGTACATCCATCAGAGGCAGGCCTCGACCAGATGCCGGCCGATGTCATCCAACGGGTACACCGCATCCGCCAGGTTGGCCTTCACGATCGCCATGGGCATGCCATAGATCACGCAACTGGCTTCGTCCTGCGCCCATACCTGGCTGCCCCCCTGCTTGAGCAGGCGAGCGCCTTCGCGACCATCGGCCCCCATGCCGGTCAACACCACGGCCAGCACCTTGTCGTTGTACGACTTGGAGGCAGAACCGAAGGTGATATCCACGCAGGGTTTGTAGTTCAGACGCTCGTCGCCGGGCAGGATGCGGATGGTGCCGCGCCCGTCGATCATCATCTGCTTGCCGCCCGGCGCCAGAATGGCCAGCCCGGGGCGCAAGATGTCGCCATCCTCGGCTTCCTTGACGTTGATCTTGCAGAGTTTGTCCAGACGTTCGGCGAAGGCCTTGGTGAAGGCCGCAGGCATGTGCTGGATCAACACGATCGGCGTCGGGAAATTCGCCGGCAACTGCGTTAGCACCCGCTGCAGAGCGACCGGGCCGCCGGTCGAGGTGCCGATCGCCACCAGCTTGTAGGCCTTGCGCTTGGGCGCAGCACTGGCGCTGGACGAATGACGTTCGGCAGGCGGGTGACTCACGCTTGGCTGTGGCCGCGCCGCGGGTGCAGGTGCGCTCGACGTACTGGCAGGTCGGCTCAGGCTACCGCCGGCAGGCGGCGTCAGGGACGCCGTGCCGATCCCCCGGCGGTTGCTGCGCGAAATGCTGTGCACCTTCTCGCACAGCAGTTGCTTGACCTTCTCCGGGTTGCGCGAGATGTCCTCGAAATTCTTCGGCAGGAAATCCACCGCCCCGGCATCCAGCGCATCCAGGGTGACCCGGGCGCCTTCGTGGGTGAGCGAGGAGAACATCAACACCGGTGTCGGGCAGCGTTGCATGATGCTGCGTACTGCCGTGATGCCGTCCATCAACGGCATCTCGTAGTCCATGGTGATCACGTCCGGCTTGAGTGCCAGCGCCTGATCGATGGCCTCACGTCCGTTGGTGGCCGTGCCGACCACGGTGATGTTGGGATCGGACGAGAGGATCTCCGAAACCCTGCGGCGGAAGAAGCCGGAGTCGTCGACCACCAGTACCTTGACAACCATAAACACTCCTAAGCGGCACGGCAGAGGCCGCGCCGCGGACGATCAGATACGCCGTGCGTAGCGTTTGAGCATGCTTGGCACGTCGAGAATCAGGGCGATGCGCCCGTCGCCGGTGATGGTCGCACCCGACATGCCAGGCGTGCCTTGCAGCATCTTGCCCAACGGCTTGATCACCACCTCTTCCTGGCCGACCAGTTGATCGACGACGAAGCCGATACGCTGATTGCCGACGGTGAGAATCACCACATGGCCTTCGCCTTGCTCTTCGTGGGCAGCCTTGCTGACCAGCCAGCGCTTGAGATAGAACAGCGGCAATGCCTTGTCGCGCACGATCACCACTTCCTGGCCGTCGACCACGTTGGTGCGCGACAGGTCGAGATGGAAGATCTCGTTGACGTTGACCAGCGGGAAGGCGAACGCCTGGTTGCCGAGCATCACCATCAGCGTTGGCATGATCGCCAGGGTCAGTGGCACCTTGATGACGATCTTCGAACCCTGGCCTTTCTGCGAGAACACGTTGACCGTGCCGTTGAGCTGGGAAATCTTGGTCTTCACCACGTCCATGCCGACGCCACGGCCGGACACGTCGGAAATCTCGGTCTTGGTCGAGAAACCGGGGGCGAAGATCAGGTTGTAGCATTCCAGATCGGTCAGGCGATCGGCGGCGTCCTTGTCCAGCAGGCCCTTTTCCACGGCCTTGCTGCGCAGCACGTCGGCATCCATACCCTTGCCGTCATCGGTGATCATCAGCAGGATGTGGTCACCTTCCTGCTCGGCGGACAGCACCACGCGACCGGTACGCGACTTGCCAGCGGCCTCGCGCTCTTCCGGGCTTTCCACGCCGTGGTCGACCGCGTTGCGCACCAAGTGGACCAACGGGTCGGCCAGGGCTTCGACGAGGTTCTTGTCGAGATCGGTCTCTTCACCGACCAGCTCCAGATTGATCTCTTTCTTCAACTGGCGAGCCAGGTCGCGAACCAGGCGCGGGAAGCGCCCGAAGACCTTCTTGATCGGCTGCATGCGGGTCTTCATGACCGACGTCTGCAGATCCGCGGTGACCACGTCTAGGTTGGACACGGCCTTGGACATGGCCTCGTCGCCGCTGTTGAGCCCCAGGCGCACCAGGCGGTTACGCACCAGCACCAGCTCGCCGACCATGTTCATGATTTCGTCCAGACGCGCGGTGTCGACCCGCACGGTGGTTTCCGCTTCACTGGCTGGTGCAGCAGCGGCGGCCGGCGCAGCCGGTGCCTTGGCCGGCTCTGCCTTGGCCGCAGGTGCTGGTGCAGGTGCCGGCGTAGCCTTGGCAGCTACCGGCGCAGCGGGTTTGGCTACCGGCTTCGGCGCAGGGGCCGCAGCGGCTGCGGGAGCAGGAGCGGCAGCAGCGGGAGCAGCGGGAGCGACCGGTGTCGGCTCGACGAACTTGCCTTTGCCATGCAACTGATCGAGCAGCGCTTCGAACTCATCATCGGTGATTTCGTCGCTCTGCGCCGCGGAGCTGGCGGATACGGCAGGAGCAGCCGGTGCCGGCGCTTCCACCGCAGGAGCCACGAACTGGCCCTTGCCATGCAATTGGTCGAGCAAGGCTTCGAATTCGTCATCGGTGATGTCATCGCCGCTGGCGCTGTTCGCAGCGCTGGCCAGAGCAGGCACAGGCGCTGGCGCCTGGACAGCAGCCGCTGCTGGCGCTGCGAACTGGCCTTTGCCATGCAACTGGTCGAGCAGCGACTCGAATTCGTCATCGCTGATTTCATCATCAGAGGCGCTGGCTTGCGGCTGCGGCTCGTCACCCAGGGCGTCGAGCAACTGCTCGAACTCGCTGTCGGTGATATCCGACGAGGCTTCGGCTGTCACCGGCTCGGCGACAGCAGCAGCCACTGGCGCAGCGACTGCGGCAACCGGCGCCGGCTGGGCACTGGCCGGCTCGGCCAGACGCGCCAGGGCGGCCAGCAGCTCGGGAGATGCAGGCGTCGGCTCGGCGCGCTCGCGCACTTCGGCGAACATGCCATTGACGGCATCCAGCGCCTCGAGCACCACGTCCATCAACTCGGAGTCGACGCGACGCTCACCCTTGCGCAGGATGTCGAACACGTTCTCGGCGATATGACAGCACTCCACCAGCTCATTGAGCTGAAGGAAACCGGCACCGCCTTTTACCGTGTGAAATCCCCGAAAAATCGCGTTGAGCAGGTTCATATCGTCCGGGCGGCTTTCCAGCTCTACCAATTGCTCGGACAACTGCTCGAGAATCTCGCCGGCCTCTACCAGGAAATCCTGGAGGATTTCTTCATCGGCGCCGAAGCTCATATGACGTGCTCCTAAAATCCCAGGCTGGACAGCAAATCGTCGACGTCGTCCTGGGAAGAAGCAACGTCATCACGCTTATCGGCATGAATCTGCGGACCTTCACCATGTGACGCAGGTTTTTGTTTGTTTTGCTCGGCACGCAGCTCTTCGTGGTCGTGATCGATACCCGCGAAGCGGTCCACCTGACTGGCCATCAGCACCAGTTTCAGCAGATTGCTCTCGACCTCGGTGACCAGTTGCGTGACACGCTTGATCACTTGCCCGGTCAGGTCCTGATAGTCCTGCGCCAGTAAAATGTCGTTCAGGTGCCCGGACAGCTTGCTGCTGTCACGCTGGCTGCGCGCCAGAAACAGCTCGATGCGCTTGGCCAGTTCACGGAACGCGTCAGCGCCCATTTCACGACGCATGAAGCGCCCCCAATCCTCGCTCAGGGCATCGGCTTCGCTGCTCAGGTCGTTGACCAGCGGCGCGCTTTGCTCGACCAGATCCATGGTGCGGTTGGCTGCACGCTCGGTCATGGTCACGACGTAATTGAGCCGCTCGGTCGCATCGGAGATCTGCGAGACCTCCTTGGCGTGAGGCATGCGCGGGTCGAGCTGAAAATTGACGATAGCGTTGTGCAGCTCACGGGTGAGCTTGCCGACTTCGTGGTAAAGACCACGGTCGCGCGCCTTGTTCAGTTCGTTGATCAGCTGTACCGCTTCGCCAAAGTTGCCTTGTTCGAGGCTGTTGACCAGTTGGCGGGCATTGCTTTTCAGGGTCGACTCGAGGTCGGCCTCTTTTGAATCATCGTGTTCCATAACAACCTCGCGGCAGACATCAGCCGTTGACCCGCTCGAAGATTTTCTCGATCTTTTCCTTGAGCACCTGGGCAGTGAATGGCTTGACCACATAGCCGTTCACACCGGCCTGGGCGGCCTCGATGATCTGATCACGCTTGGCTTCTGCCGTAACCATCAGCACGGGCATCTGCTTGAGGCGCTCGTCGGCACGCACTGCGCGCAGCAAATCGATGCCACTCATGCCCGGCATGTTCCAGTCGGTCACCAGGAAGTCGAAGCTACCGCTCTGCAGCATCGGCAATGCGGTGGTGCCGTCGTCGGCCTCCGCGGTGTTGGTGAACCCCAGATCACGCAAGAGGTTCTTGATGATCCGTCGCATCGTCGAGAAATCATCGACGATGAGGATTTTCATGTTCTTGTCCAAGTCGACCTCCGTACAGTCCTAAAACGCCTCGGCATTCCAAAGCGCTTATAAATCGTGAAACCGGCCTGGCGGAACGCCGCAAACCTATTGCGCCCGGCTTTGCTGCGTCCACTGTGTATGTCCAGCGCCTGAAATTTCCCTATGCGCGCCATTCCACCAACCGCGCGCGTAAACGCGCGGCACACTGACTGTGCAATTGGCTGACCCGCGACTCACTCACTCCCAGTACCTCGCCGATTTCCTTGAGGTTCAATTCCTCGTCGTAATACAGCGACAACACCAACCGCTCACGCTCCGGCAGGTTGCTGATGGCATCCACCAGCGCGGCCTGGAAACGATCGTCTTCCAGTTCATGCGATGGCCCATGGTGCAAAGAATTCGTGTCTTCCTGCAGTCCGCCGCTTTCGCCTTCCTGCAACAGGTCGTCGAAACTGAACAGGCGGCTGCCCAAAGTGTCGCCAAGAATGCCGTAGTAATCTTCGAGACTCAATTGGAGTTCGGCAGCAACCTCCTGATCTTTAGCGTCTCGCCCCGTTCTGGCTTCGATTTTTCTGATTGCGTCGCTGACCATACGGCTGTTGCGGTGTACCGAACGCGGTGCCCAGTCGCCCTTGCGGACCTCATCGAGCATGGCGCCACGAATGCGAATGCCGGCGAACGTCTCGAAACTGGCGCCCTTGCCGGCGTCATATTTGCGCGATGCCTCGAGCAGACCGATCATCCCGGCCTGGATCAGATCATCCACCTGCACGTTGGCGGGCAACCGCGCCAACAGGTGATAGGCAATGCGCTTGACCAACGGCGCGTAACGTTCGATCAACTGATGCTGTGAATCTCGTGCTGTTGCCTTGCTGTACATACGGAGTCCAGAGGCTGTCGTCATACAGCCGTGTCTGCAGTCGGTTGTTGCACCAGGCGCTCAACGAAGAATTCCAGATGGCCTCGCGGATTGGCCGGCAGTGGCCACGCATCCACCTTCTGGGCAATCGCCTTGAACGCCAGCGCGCACTTCGAGCGAGGGAACGCCTCATACACCGCACGTTGTTTCTGTACGGCCTTGCGTACCGATTCGTCGTACGGCACCGCGCCCACGTACTGCAGCGCGACATCCAGAAAACGGTCGGTCACCTTGGTCAGCTTAGCAAAGAGATTACGGCCTTCCTGCGGGCTGTGCGCCATATTGGCGAGCACCCGGAAACGGTTCATGCCGTGGTCACGGTTGAGGAGCTTGATCAGCGCGTAGGCATCGGTGATCGAGGTGGGTTCATCGCACACCACCACCAGCACTTCCTGGGCGGCGCGCACGAAGCTCACCACCGAGTCGCCGATACCGGCGGCGGTATCCACGATCAGGACGTCGAGGTTGTCGCTGATGTCGCTGAAGGCCTGGATCAGGCCGGCGTGCTGCATGGGCGTGAGCTGCACCATGCTCTGGGTGCCGGAGGCCGCGGGAACGATACGAATGCCGCCAGGCCCCTGCAGAACCACGTCTCGCAGTTCGCACTGGCCGTCGATGACATCGGCCAGGGTGCGCTTGGCCGTCAGGCCGAGCAGCACGTCGACGTTGGCCAGACCGAGGTCGGCATCCATGAGCATTACGCGCCGACCGAGATCCGCCAACGCCAGCGACAAATTCACCGACACATTGGTCTTGCCAACGCCGCCTTTGCCGCCGGTCACCGCGATCACCTGTACGGGATGCATACCCATGTTATCTACACACCTTATCTAACTTCGCTTTAAGCCTTAGGGCCATTGTGCGCTGCCGTGGCGAGCACAACCAGCACTTCGCCACACCTGCCTGTTCATCCTGCACGTCGTGCCGGGTCCTGGTACAACCCGGCGAACATGTCGGCCATCGTGTCTTCGCTCGGCTCATCCGGGGCCTGCAGGCCAACGGCACGGCTGACCAGCTGATGACTGCGCGGCACATGAACGTCGTCCGGGATCCGCGGACCATCTGCCAGATAGGCTACCGGTAGACGGTGGCTAATAGCCAGACCCAATACCTCGCCCATGCTGGTCGCTTCGTCCAGTTTACTCAGAATGCAGCCAGCCAGCCCACAGCGCTTGTAGCTGTGGTAGGCCGCCTTGAGCACCTGCGCCTGGCTGGTAGCCGCCAGCACCAGGTAATTGCGCGCGTTGACACCGCGGCTCGCCAGCGTCTCCAACTGCATGCGCAGCGCCGGATCGTTGGCCGGCAAGCCGGCGGTGTCGATCAGTACCACGCGCTTGCGCACCAGCGGTGCCAGCGCCTGAGTCAGTGACTGACCAGGATCGACGTGGGTCACGGATACGCCAAGGATACGGCCAAGGGTCTTGAGCTGCTCCTGGGCACCGATGCGGTAACTGTCCATGCTCACCAGAGCGATGTTCGTGGCGCCGTACTTGAGTACGTAGCGCGCTGCGAGCTTGGCCAGGGTGGTGGTCTTGCCCATGCCGGCCGGGCCAACCAGAGCGATCACGCCGCCCTCTTCCATCGGCTCCTGCTTGGGCGTCTGAATCGAGTGGGCAAGGTGCGCAAGCACCATGCGCCAGGCCTGACGCTGATCGCTCAGCGAGGCAACGCGATCGAGCAGCGTACGCGCCAGTTCACCAGGCAGGCCCATCCGTTGCAGGCGACGCCACAGCGTGGCCTGTTGCGGTCGACGAGCCTGCAGCTGGCCCCAGGCCATGGAGCCCATCTGCATTTCGATCAACTCACGCAGACCATGCAATTCGGAGCGCATGGACTCCAGGGCAGACTGATCGACCGAAGCCGAGACCGGCTTCTTCTGCTGACGCTCGAGTACCGCGTCCAGGCTGTCGGCTGGCGCGGCAGCAGGCGCTTCGGCGAACATCTGACGATCCTTGCCGGCATCGAGCTGCGCACGGGTGGTCAGTTCGGCCTGGGCGGAAGCGATGCGCGACTGAGTCTTGCGCAGCTCGGCCTCCAGCGCCGGGTTGGCTTGTCGCGCCGGTGGGGGCGCAACCTGATAATCGAGCGCGGCCGTCAATTCCACGCCACCCGCTACTCGGCGGTTACCGATGATGGTCGCATCAGCGCCCAGCTCATCACGAACCAGCTTCATGGCTTGGCGCATATCGGCGGCAAAAAAGCGTTTGACCTGCATGGCCCGTACCCTCGATTAGTTCTGCCCCACCGTCGCAACGATGGTGACCTGCTTGTTGTCCGGAATTTCCTGGTACGCCAGAACATGCATGCTCGGGACGGCCAACCGGGCGAAACGCGAGAGCATTCCCCGAACCGGCCCGGCTGCCAGCAGAATCACCGGCTTGCCAAGCATCTCCTGACGCTGCGCTGCTTCCACCAGGGAACGTTGCAGCTTCTCGGCCATGCCAGGCTCCAGGAGGATGCCATCCTCGGAGCCTTGACCGGCCTTCTGAAGACTATTTAGCAATATCTGTTCCAACCTTGGCTCAAGGGTGATCACAGGCAGCTCCGGCTCTAGTCCCACGATGTTTTGCACGATTGCACGGGCCAGCGAGACACGTACTGCGGCCACCATGGCGGCGGGATCTTGACTCCGTGGCGCGACGTTGGCGATGGCTTCGGCAATGGTACGGATGTCGCGCACCGGCACCTGCTCCTGCAGCAGCGCCTGCAGCACCTTGAGCAGGGTCGACAGCGAGATCAGGCCAGGAACCAGCTCTTCTGCCAGTTTTGGCGAGCTTTTCGCCAGCAACTGCATCAATTGCTGGACTTCCTCGTGGCCCAGCAGCTCGTGGGCATGCTTGTGCAGAATCTGATTGAGGTGCGTGGCGACCACGGTACTGGCATCCACCACGGTGTAACCGAGCGACTGCGCCTGATCACGCTGACCGGGATCGATCCAGACGGCCTCCAGGCCGAACGCCGGATCTTTGGCGGCGACGCCATTGAGCGTGCCGAACACCTGACCCGGGTTGATCGCCAGCTCGCGATCCGGATACACCTCGGCCTCGGCGACGCTCACCCCCATCAGGGTCAGGCGATAAGCGTTGGGCTGCAGATCCAGGTTGTCGCGAATATGCACGGACGGCATCAGGAAGCCCATCTCCTGAGAGAGCTTCTTGCGTACGCCTTTGATCCGCGCCAGCAGTTGCCCGCCCTGGTTGCGGTCGACCAGCGGAATCAGCCGGTAACCGACTTCCAGGCCGACCATGTCAACCGGCATCACGTCATCCCAGCCCAGCTCCTTCACTTCCTGAGCACGCTGCGCGGGCAGCAACTCCTGCTGGCGCTGCACTTCCTGAACTTCGGCTTCCTTGGTCTTGCGCTGCTTGTTGGCGATCCAGTAGGCGGCACCGGCAGCCACCAGGCCCAGGCTGATGAAGGACATGTGCGGCATGCCGGGTACCAGGCCCATGGCGATCATGATGGCCGCGGACACCGCCAGCGCACGGGGCGAAGCGAACATCTGACGGTTGACCTGGGCACCCATGTCTTCGGAGCTGGAAACCCGGGTCACCATGATCGCGGCAGCGGTGGACAGCAGCAGCGACGGGATCTGCGCCACCAGGCCGTCACCGATGGTCAGCAGGGTGTAGATGCGGCCGGCTTCGCCGAAACTCAGGCCGTGCTGCAGCATGCCGATGGCCATGCCACCGATCAGGTTGATGAACAGGATCAGCAGGCCGGCGACGGCGTCACCGCGAACGAACTTGCTGGCACCGTCCATGGAGCCGTAGAAATCGGCTTCCTGAGCGACTTCGGTACGGCGCTTCTTGGCTTCGACCTGATCGATGAGGCCGGCGTTGAGGTCGGCGTCGATGGCCATCTGTTTGCCGGGCATGGCGTCCAGGGTGAAACGCGCGCTCACTTCGGAGATACGCCCCGCACCCTTGGTGACCACCACGAAGTTGATGATCATGAGGATCGCGAACACCACGATACCGACCACGTAGTTACCGCCGATCACCACTTCACCGAAGGCCTGAATCACCTTACCGGCAGCGTCATGGCCATCCTGGCCGTGCAGCAGCACGACACGCGTGGAGGCGACGTTGAGCGCCAGGCGCAGCAGGGTCGCGGCCAGCAGGATGGTCGGGAACACCGCGAAGTCGAGCGGCCGCAGCGCGTAGATCGCCACCAGCAGGACGACGATCGACAAGGCGATGCTGAAGGTGAACAGCACGTCCAGCAGGAACGGCGGAATCGGCAGCATGACCATGGCGAGCATGACCAGCAGCAACAGCGGGATGCCGAGATTGCCGTTGCGCAACCCGGAAAGGTTGCTGCGAACGTCGCCAATCATTTGTGCGCGATCTACTGCCACTTGGTTACCCCGGCTTATTCAATCTTTTGACGCCTGAACGCCCTCGCTGCCGGTGTTTGCAAGAACCTTTCCAACTCTTCGAAAAGCGCGAAATGACTGGGCTACGAGGCCCATGACGAGTGCCGTGAGCGGCACCGAGGCGAGACGAAAACACGAACCCCGCCGGCAAACACGAGTCCACACCCTGTGGGCGGTGGTTTCGCCCCCCGTTTTTCCATCCTCGAGGAGTCACGTATGAAACGCTGGATGATGGCCGCATTGGCCAGTTGCTGCGCTGCAAGCCTGCAGGCCGCCGACCTGACGGTCGACCTCAACGCCGTGGACGCCAAGGGCGTCGGCAGCTCGGTGGGCAAGGTGGTGATCAGCCAGAGCCCCTACGGCGTGGTTTTCACCCCCGAACTGCATGACCTGGAACCCGGCGTGCACGGCTTCCACGTGCACGGCAAGCCCAGCTGCGATCCGGCACCCAAGGACGGCCAGCCGTCAGCTGCCGAAGCCGCTGGCGGCCACTGGGACCCGCAGAACACCGGCAAACATGGCTTACCCTGGGGTGACGGCCACCTCGGCGACCTCCCTGCCCTGCTGGTCACCGCCGATGGCAAGGCCAACCAGCCCGTGCTGGCACCCCGCATCAAGAGCGTGGACGAGCTGAAGAACCTGGCGCTGATGGTGCATGCCGGCGGCGACAACCATGCCGACCATCCGAAACCGCTGGGCGGCGGTGGTGCTCGCGTCGCCTGTGGCGTCATCAAGTAACTGCACTGGCGCACATCGCGAGCCGTGGCTCGTGGTGTGCGCTTACTCGTCGCGCCGCAGATCCGGCGGGATGGGCAGGTCCTTCAGCGGCACCGGACGCTTGCCCTTGCCAGCCTGGTACTGCCGGATCTGATAGACGTAAGCGAGCACCTGAGCGACTGCCAGATACAGCCCCGCGGGGATTTCCTGATCGAGCTCGGTGGTGTGATAGATCGAACGCGCCAGCGCAGGCGACTCCAGCAGCATGACCTTGTGCTCCTGGGCGATCTCGCGGATCTTCAAGGCGGTGAAGTCACTGCCCTTGGCGAGCAACATGGGCGCCTGGCCCTTCTCCGGGTCGTATTTCAAGGCCACGGCGAAGTGGGTCGGGTTGGTGATGACCACGTCGGCCTGTGGGACAGCCTGCATCATGCGGCGCTGCGTCATTTCGTGCTGCAGTTGACGAATCCGTTGCTTGACCTCGGGCTTGCCCTCGCTGTCCTTGTACTCGTCCCTGACCTCCTGCTTGGTCATCATCAGCTTCTGCTTGTTGTCCCAGAGCTGGAACGGCACATCGACGGCCGCGATCAGGATCAGCCCGAGGGACATCCACAGCGCACTCCAGCCCACCACCTCCGCCGAGTGCATGATGGCCGACTCGACCGGCTCGTTGGCGATCGCCAGCAGGTCGTCGCGATCCATCGACAGCACCACCAGCGCCACCATCAGAATCAGCAGGAACTTGGCCAATGCCTTGAGCAGCTCGATCAGCGCTTTCATCGAAAACATGCGCTTTAGCCCGGCCAGCGGGTTCATGCGGCTGAACTTGGGGGCCATGGCCTTGGCCGAGAACAGCCAGCCACCCAGACAGATGGGACCGACGATGGAAGCGATAAGCAGGACGATGAACAGCGGCATCAGCGCATCCAGGGCCATCTTCCCCGAAGCCGCCAGCCACAGCGCCATGCTGCGCTCGTCCATCAGCACCTCGCGTGACAGCGCGAAATTGCCGCGCATGATCTCCAGCATGGCGTTGCCGACAGCTCCGCCGGTCGCCAGCAGGCCGCCGGTGCCGGCGAGCATGATGGCGAAGGTGTTGAGCTCGCGCGAACGCGCGATCTGACCTTTGTCGCGAGACTCCCGGCGACGTTTCTCCGTGGGTTCCTCGCTTTTATCGGCACCGCTTTCCGATTCGGCCATCAGTTCGCCCTCGCCAGTTCACGCAGCATGATCAGCGCCTCGGACGCCAGGCCCTGATAGTGCGAAAGGATATCGGCCAGGGAAATCCAGACGATGATCATGCCCAGCACCAGCGTCAGCGGAAAGCCGATGGAAAAGATGTTCAGCTGCGGAGCCGCCCGGGTCATCACGCCAAAGGCGATGTTGACCACCAGCAAGGCGGTGACCGCCGGCAGCACCAGAATCAATGCCGCTCCCATCACCCAGCCGAGCTTGGTCGCCACCTCCCAGTAATGCTCGACCTGCAGGCCGGAACCTGGGGGCAGCGTCACGAAACTCTCGGCGAGCACCTCGAACACCACCAGATGGCCGTTCATGGCCAGAAACAACAGGGTCACCAGCATGGTGAAGTACTGACCGATCACCGGTACCGAAATACCGTTGGCCGGATCGACCATGGACGCGAAGCCCAGGCCCATCTGCATCGCCAGGATCTGCCCGGCGACCACGAAGACATGGAAGAACAGCTGCAGCACGAAACCGAGCATCACCCCGATGAGAATTTCCTGGGCGATGAGCATGAAAGCCTGCAGGCTGATGGAGTCCACCTGCGGCATCGGTGGCAAGGTAGGCACCAGCACCACGCTGATGGCCAGCGACAGATACAGGCGCACCCGCGTCGGCACCAACTGGGTCCCGAAGATCGGCATCACCATCAGCAAGGCGGCGATGCGAAACAGCGGCAGCACGAAACTGCTGACCCAGCTGCCTATCTGCGCATCGCTCAGCTCGAACATCGCACTCAGCCGATCAGCTGCGGAATGTTCATGATCAGGTTCTGCGTGTATTCCATCAGCTCACGCACCATCCACGGCCCGCCGACGATCAGCGTCAGCAGCATCACCAGCAGGCGCGGCAGGAAGCTCAGGGTCTGTTCGTTGATCTGCGTAGCGGCCTGGAACATGGCCACCAGCAAGCCCACCAGCAGGCTGGGCATGACCAGCAGGCCGACCATCAGGCAGATCAGCCAGAGCCCTTCTCGGAACAGGTCGACAGCGACTTCAGGGGTCATGTGAGCCTCGCTATAAAGTGCCGAAACTGCTGGCCAGCGTACCCATGATCAGCGCCCAGCCGTCGATCAGCACGAACAGCATGATCTTGAAGGGCAGCGAAATGATCAGCGGCGACAACATCATCATACCCATGGCCATGAGGATGCTCGCCACCACCATGTCGATGATCAGGAACGGGATGAAGATCATGAAACCGATCTGGAAGGCGGTCTTCAGCTCGGAGGTCACGAACGCCGGCACCAGAATGGTCAGCGGCGCCTGTTCGGGCGTGGCGATGTCGGTACGCTTGGAGAGGCGCACGAACAGCTCCAGATCGCTCTCCCGGGTCTGCGCCAGCATGAAGTTCTTGATCGGCACCTCCGCCCGCTCGATCGCCTGCTGCGCAGGCAGTTGCTCGCTCAGGTAGGGCTGCAGCGCCTCGCGATTGATCTGGTCGAACACCGGCGCCATGATGAACATGGTCAGAAACAGCGCCAGACCGATGAGAATCTGGTTGGAGGGCGTCTGCTGCAGGCCCAGGGCCTGACGCAGGATGGAAAACACGATGATGATCCGCGTGAAACTGGTCATCAGCATGACGAACGCCGGGATGAAGCTCAGCGCGGTCATGATCAGCAGGATCTGCAGACTCACCGAATATTCCTGCTGACCCTCGGCGTCGGTGCTCAGGGTGATCGCCGGAATCGACAGCGGGTTGTTGCCCTGCTGGATCAGCGAACTGCCGCCAGGCGGCTCCTGGGCGAAAGCCAGCGAGGCGCCCAGGGTGAACACCAGCACAAGCAGAAGGCGCAGCATCAGGACTTGTCCTTCTGGTCCTTGCCCAGCAGCTCCATGAGGCGCTGGGCGAACTCCGTCGAAGCAGGCTCGGCATCGGGCAGATGAACCGGCTCGCTCATCACGTGCAACTGATTGATCCGCCCCGGGGTCATGCCCAGCAATATCTGCTCGTTGCCCACCTGTACCAGCACCAGTCGATCACGGGGGCTCAGCGCCTGGGTGGCGACGATCTTGATCACCTTGCCGCCGCTTGGCCCGAGACGCTGTACACGGCGCATCATCCAGGCAAGCAGGAAGATCAGGCCGATGACCAGCAACAGGCCAATCACCAGCTGCACCAGTTGGCCACCGATACCGCTGCCTGCCACCGGCGCCTGGGCTGCGGGTTCGGCGGCCAGTACGGAGAGTGGCAGGGCGAGAAGAACGAGCAGGATTCTATTCATGATCTCTAGCGCAGCTTCTTGATGCGTTCGCTTGGGCTGATCACGTCGGTCAGGCGGATGCCGAACTTTTCGTTGACCACCACCACTTCGCCATGGGCGATCAGCGTGCCGTTGACCAGCACGTCGAGCGGCTCACCGGCGAGGCGATCGAGCTCGATCACCGAGCCCTGATTGAGCTGCAGCAGGTTACGGATGGTGATATCGGCATTGCCCACTTCCATGGAAATGGACACGGGGATATCGAGGATCACGTCGAGGTTCGGGCCGTCCAGGCTGACCGGGTTGTTGGCCTTGGGCATGCTGCCGAACTCTTCCATGGGCGCCCGCGGGGCAGCCGGTTGGCTCGGCACGCTGGCGGCCAGCATGGCATCGATGTCGTCCTGCCCTTCGGCATCACCGGACTCGGCCAAGGCCGCAGCCCATTCATCGGCGAGCGCCTGTTCCTCTGGCGTGGTGTTTTCGTTCTCGTCTGCCATCGTTCAACCTCGGCTGGCGTTTATCGGTTGGGCCACGCGCTCGGCGCATGGCGAAAATGGGGCTAGCGGTGACGCTCGATCGGGTCGAGCACCTGCAGCGACAGATTGCCCTTGTGCGAACCGAGCTTGACCTTGAAGGACGGCACGCCATTGGCGCGCAGGATCATGTGCTCCGGCAGCTCGACGGGAATCACGTCGCCCGGCTGCATGTGCAGGATGTCGCGTACCTTGAGCTGACGCCTTGCGACCGTGGCGCTGAGCGGCACACTGACCTCGAGGATGTCCTCGCGCAGGGCCTTGACCCAGCGTTCGTCCTGATCGTCGACGTCGGACTGGAAGCCGGCATCGAGCATTTCGCGGATCGGCTCGACCATGGCGTAGGGCATGGTGATGTGCAGGTCGCCGCCCCCGCCATCGAGCTCGATGTGAAAGGTCGAGACCACGATGACTTCGCTGGGGCTGACGATGTTGGCCAGTGCCGGGTTGACCTCGGAGCCGACGTATTCGAAGTTGATGTCCATCACGGCGGCCCAGGCTTCGCGCAGGTCGATGAAGGCCTGGTCCAGCACCATGCGTACCACGCGCAATTCGGTAGGCGTGAACTCACGCCCCTCGATCTTGGCGTGGCGACCATCGCCGCCGAAGAAGTTGTCGACCAGCTTGAACACCAGCTTGGCATCGAGAATGAACAGACCCGTACCGCGCAGCGGCTTCATCTTCACCAGATTGAGACTGGTCGGCACGTACAGCGAGTGCACGTATTCGCCGAACTTCATCACCTGCACGCCACCCACGGCCACATCGGCAGAGCGACGCAGCAGGTTGAACATGCTGATGCGGGTGTAGCGCGCAAAGCGCTCGTTGATCATTTCCAGGGTGGGCATGCGCCCGCGCACGATCCGATCCTGGCTGGTCAGGTCGTACTGCTTGACGCTGCCAGGCTCGACGTACTCCTCGGTTTCCACCATGCCGTCGTCGACGCCATGCAACAGCGCATCGATCTCGTCCTGGGATAGCAGGTCTTGCACAGCCATTATCGGACTCCCGCCCTATTGCAACACGAGGTTGGTGAACAGCACCTGCTCGACGGTGACCTTGCCGGTCTCCTTCTCGGCCAGTTGCTGCACGCTGGCCGTGGCCTGCTGACGCAGCATCTCCTTGCCCACCGGGGTGATCAGCGTGGCGAAATCCTGACTGGAGAACAGCATCACCAGATTGTTGCGCAGTACCGGCATATGCACCTTGAGAGCATCCAGCCCGGCCTGGTCGCGGGTCATCAAGGCAACGCTGACCTGCATGTAGCGAGCGCGGCCGTTCTGCGTGAAGTTGACCACGAACGCGGGTGTCAATTCTTCATAAATGGCGGGCTGTTTGACCGGCGCGGCATTCTCGGCCTGCTCGTGGGAGGCCTCTTCCTTGGCGGCGCCCTTGCTGAGGAAGAACCAGGTACCACCGACCGACAGCCCCACGGCGAGCAGCAGCGCCAGGACGATCGCGATGATGAGCTTCAGCTTGCCTGGCGGCTTGCTGCCTGCTTCGGCAGCCGCAGCGGGTGGGGCGTTCTTCTTAGCCATGCCAAAAATCCGTCACGAGGCGGAGAACCTTCCGCTTTCAAAGGGTTAAGAGCAAGTGTTATGCCAGCTCATAAGCTCTGGCGCAAATGCTGCGCGCGCCATGGTACGCGAAAGCGCCAGCGCTGACCCGGGCATCGGGCCATGAACGAAAACACCCTGACCGACAGACTCGGACAGGGTGAAGTCTAGAACAGAGTACCGACGCTGAGCGGTTTTAAGCGTTTGCCTCGCGCTTGGCGACAGGCGGGCCGGATGACGTATCGACCCCGGGGTCGAGCGCAGCGCTACCCGGGAATCGTCCAGCGAGGATCGCCAGGCCCTCGATCAGGCGTAGTAATCGACCATGCCGCGGCCGGCGCCCTGAGCGGGATCACGCAGCTCCACGCTGCCGATCACCCGCTCGTCATCGGCGCCACCGGCAGCGCCGTCGTCGGCGAGCCGGCCACCACGGCCACGGCTGTCACCGTCCTGCCCCTGCCCTTGCCAGGCACGCCCCTGGGACTGGTCGGAAACGTTCACGTCGGCAAGGTTCATGCCCTGCTGAGTGAACATCTCACGCAGGCGGTGCACCTGACTTTCGAGCGCCTCACGCACACCCGGGTGGGCGCTGGCGAAGCTGATCTGGGTCTGGTCCTGGTTGAGGCTGATACGCACGTCCAGGCGGCCAAGCTCTGCCGGGTCGAGCTGAATCTCGGCGGATTTGAGGTTCTGGCTGGACATCCACATCACCTTGTCCACCACGCCCTCGCTCCAGCCGGCCTGCTGCATGGCGACCGGGTGGCCAGGCACCGTGGGCACGCGCGCCACTTGCGAGGTCTGCTGGTTGATCGCCTGGGTCAGTGCACTGAGCTTGCTGACGAACTGCTCGGGAGCGGTATCGGCCGAACTCTCCTTGAGCGCCTCCAGGCCCTGGGTACTGAGCTCCAGTTGCGGCAGCTCGACGGTTTCGCCGGCTTCGCCCTCGACAGCCGTGGTCTTCATGCCCATTGCCGCCATGGCGCTGGCGAACGCCTGACCACTGCTGGCGGACGAGGACGTCGACGCCCCGCCGTTGCTCGTTGCGGTCTGCTCGGCCACCTTTTCCTGCACGCCGACATCGAGCGCCAGGCGCACAGCGGGCAACTGGTTGAGCGCATCGATCTCCGGATCGAAGCTGGCTTCAGTCATGGCGGCTGGCGCGGAGCCGATCAGGCTGGTCGGGGCTGCAGTGACCTGCGCTTGCAGCGCGGGGTCGATGACCTCCTCGACGATCGGCTGTGGCTCGAACAGACCGAGCATCAGCAACGGATCGACCGCCGCGTCCTCGCTTGCCGGGTCGGCAGGCAAGTCCTTGCCGCTTTCGGCAACGGCTGGCGCCTGCTCCGCGGTAGGCGCCGGACTACTGACGTCTTTCTGCGGCTCGTTCTTGCTGTCGCGTGCGCTTTTGGCGGCATCGTCCTGGCGCTCGGCCGCCTTGGCCTGACGCTCTTTGGCATATACCTGCGAGAAGCTGGAAGCCTCTTGCTTGCGCGGCTCAGCCTTGTTCTGCGCAGTGTTCGCCGCAGGGGCCTTGGGCTTGGCTACGGCCGTAGGCGTCAGCAGCAGATCAGGGGCAACGGGCATGAATGCTCTCCGCATGAATGTTGTCGTGACCTGAGACCAAGCAAGGGTCGGGCCAACCTCTCAAGCGGAAGATTCAATCGGTGGAAAAACGCTGGCGTTCCGACTTGAGCAGAATGCGCACGATGGCGAACTCGCGCTCGACACGCCCGATCAATTCGGCTGAATCGGTGAGGTCGCCGCGCCGCGCCAGCTCTTCGAGCTCGCGACAGGATTCAGCCAGCACCTTGGCGCCCATATTGCTGCAACTGCCCTTGAAGCTGTGTGCAGCATGGCGCATGGCCTGGGCGTCCTGCAGGCGCTCGGCCTCCTGCAACAGGCGCAGGCGCTCGTCGGAATCGGCGACGAAGGTATCCAGCAGCACGGGATACTCGTCCTCCATGATGTCCTGCAGGGCAACCAGCACGGCGCGGTCTAGATGATTGTCGGACACCCTTAACTCCAAGCCTGCCCAGGGGGGCAGTTCACCGCAGCAGATCGAAACGGCTCGCGCCAGCAAGCCGAAGCCATCAATTGATTGGCGATTATGCCTCTGCGGGCCAGGAAAACTCCACAGTGACCCGACGTCCGTCAGCAGACCAGCTGCTGCGCTCGCTGAGATCGCGAACCAGGCTCATGCCACGCCCGCTCAACCCTCCGGCGGGATGTTGACGCGCCAGTATCGCCAGCGGGTCGAACCCCTTGCCGTTATCTTCCACCGTCAGCGTCAAACGCCCGCCGCCCTCCTCGCGACTGACGTCGACGGCGATGCTGACGCAGCCATCCTGCAAGTCATCGAGACGCTCCGCTCGCTGCCGGTAGTATTCTGAAAAGCCTGCGGCATCGCGTTTAAGGCTTGAGTCCAGCCCCAATACGCCATGCTCGAGGGCGTTGGTGTACAGCTCGCAGAGCACGCTGTAGAGATTGCCGCCATGGCCACGCAAGCCGGGCACTTCGAGCAACAGCTGCAGCAGGTAAGGCAAGGGATAGAAGTCACGCAGGGTGGGGCCACGAAAATCGAAACGCGCCGACCATTGTTCAGGCCCGGCACGCCATTCGCCGGTCGTCAGCGGCGGTCGATTGACCGTGCTGTCCTCGACCATGGTCACCTCGACCAGGCTGACGTCGTCACGCGCCTCGCCATGAAAGCGCTGCAGGGCACGCTGAATGTCGTCGAACAACGCAGACGGCGGATGACCGTTGTCGAGTACGTCGAGCAATCGTTGCTCGCCAAACAGCTCTTCATGCTCGTTCTGGGCTTCGAGCACGCCATCGGAGAGCAGGAATACGCGATCGCCCAATTCCAGCGGATAGGCCTCATAGCCATCGCGAAAACTGTCCGGCTCCAGCACCCCAAGCGGCAGATGGCGTGATACCAGCGCGACTCGCTCGCCGCCCTTGCGCAGCACGTAGCCGTCCGGCAGGCCGCCGCCCCAGAACTCGACCACCTGACGGCGAAAGCTGATATTCAACACCGTGGCACAGCAGAATACCCCGCGCGGCAGGATACGCCGCAGCTTGGCATTGCTCTCGTGAAGGATCTCGGCCAGTGAATGCCCCTTGCCGGTCATGCGGTAGAAGACATCGGCCAACGGCATCGCGCCGATCGCCGCGGGCAGACCGTGGCCGGTGAAGTCACCGAGCAGCACGTGCATGTCGCCACTGGGATGAAACGCCGCCAGCAGCAGATCGCCGTTGAACAGCGCATAGGGCGACTGCATGTAGCGAATGTTGCCGGCTGCCAGACACCCGGAGTGGGCCACCTTGTCGAACACCGCCTTGGCCACCTGCTGCTCGTTGAGCAGGTGCTCGTTGTGGCGGGCGATCAGGTCACGCTGCTGCAACACCTCCTGATGCAGGCGACGCAGGCGATCCATGGCGTTGATCTTGGCTTCCAGAATGACCCGGCTGTAGGGCTTGGCGAGAAAGTCATCGCCGCCTGCCTCGAGGCAGCGAACCAACGCCTCGTCTTCACTGAGGGAGGTCAGGAAAATGATCGGCACCATGGCATCGCCAGCCATGGCCTTGATTCGCCGCGCCGCCTCGAAACCATCCATGACCGGCATCAGCGCATCCATCAATACCAATTGCGGGCGCTGCGACTCGAACAGCGCGACCGCCTCGAGGCCATCGCTGGCAGCCAGCACCCGGTGCCCCTGACGACCGACGATGGTCGCCAGCAGCATGCGGTCAGTGGCGCTGTCCTCGGCGATCAGGATGGTGAGTCGAGAGGCGTTCATCGCGCCTCAGACGATCTGGAAAAGCTGTTCGAAATTGGAAATGGACAGGATCTTGCGCACGTCAGGGTTGCAGTTGAGCAGACGAATCTGCGCACGGTCGCCACCGGCATGATCGCGCAACAGCAGCAACATGCCGAGCGCCGAGCTGTCGAGGTAGGTCGTCCCCTTGAGATCTACCGCGTAGCGTTTCGGACGAATGTCGACGCGCTCGTAAGCACGACGAAACTCCTGATGGACGCCAAAATCGAAGCGACCTTGAATCGTTATGGTCAACTCTTGCCCGTCTTCCGAAGGCAGCGAGGTGATGGGCATGAAACACTCCTTGAGATCCGGGAAACCCGCTGGCCCGCCGTATGCGAGCCAACCAGGCCGACTCTACCCTTATGAGCAGGTTATACCTTGTTGACCGGAGCCGTGGCGCGGTGTCTCACCTGTTTTTCCTGACCCTGCCCAGGCCGCTCTCCGGCGGCCTGAATTCCGGCATATGAAGATTTAGCATTAGCCTGCGTCAGCGGCAACCATCATTCCTGATAATCGCGTCGAGGTATGCGCTGCGCGAGCTCGTCGAGCAACTTCTGTTCACGCTTGTCTTCGGCCAGACGGGCTTCGTCCAGATAGCGCTGCACCAGTTTTCGCAATCCTTCCAGACGAGCATAGCGCTGTTGCCAGATCTCACGCATCTTGTCCAGGTTGCTACGGTGCCAGCTCACGGCCTGCTGCTGCTGAGCGATCGCCACATCGAGCTGGGAAAGAAAGCGCTGATAGTTCATCAGCCACTGACCGGACACGCCCCGCTGCCCCTCATTGATCCACTGCTGCTGATAGCCCTGCAGGTAATTTTCCAGATCGGCCAGTTTTCCCTGCGCCTGCCCCAGCATGCCCTGGGCTCGTCCGAGTTGCAGCGCGGCCTCGCGCTCGGCCTTTTCGGCCATCTCGACGACGGGCGCCAGCCGAGCGGCGCGACTGGTTGCCACCGGTTAGGACGCCGCTGTGGGGTTCAGAACCGCGGCCAGCAGGTCGCGGCTGCTGTCCAGGCTTTCGCTTTCAACCAGGCTCTGGCGCAAGTAGCGCACCATCACCGGCTGACGCGCGATGGCCATGTCGGTGTCGGCATCGCCACCGGGTACATAGGCGCCCACGCTGATCAGGTCGCGGCTCTGCTGGTAACGCGACCACAGTTGTTTGAAACGCTGGGCGTTGCGCATGTGCTCGGGGCTGACCACCTGAGGCATGACCCGGCTGATGGACGCTTCGATGTCGATCGCCGGGTAATGCCCCTCCTCGGCCAGACGCCGCGACAGCACGAAGTGCCCATCGAGCACCCCGCGGGCGGCATCGGCGATCGGATCCTGCTGGTCATCGCCTTCCGAGAGGACCGTATAGAACGCGGTGATCGAGCCACCACCCTCCTCGGCGTTACCGGCACGCTCGACCAGGCGTGGCAGCTTGGCGAACACCGACGGCGGATAGCCCTTGGTGGCTGGCGGCTCACCGATGGCCAGAGCGATCTCGCGCTGCGCCTGGGCAAAACGGGTCAGGGAATCCATCAGCAGCAGGACGTTCTTGCCCTTGTCGCGGAAGTACTCGGCAATGCGCGTGCAATACATGGCGGCGCGCAGGCGCATCAACGGCGCATCATCGGCAGGCGATGCCACCACCACGGAACGCTTGATGCCCTCCTCGCCAAGAATCTCGTCGATGAATTCCTTCACCTCGCGACCCCGCTCGCCGATCAGACCGACCACGATGATCTCGGCTTCGGTAAAGCGGGTCATCATGCCCAGCAGTACCGACTTACCGACACCGGTACCGGCGAACAGGCCGAGCCGCTGGCCGCGACCGACGGTGAGCAGGCCATTGATGCTGCGAATGCCGACATCCAGCGGCTCGCTGATCGGATGGCGCTTGAGGGGGTTGATGGTCGGACCATCCATTGGCACCCAGTCCTCGGCCTTCATCCCGCCCTTGCCATCGAGGGCACGGCCAGCGCCATCGAGCACCCGGCCGAGCATCGACATGCCCATTGGCAAGCGCCCGGTATCCGGCAATGGCACCACCCGCGCGCCCGGCGCGATACCGGCCAGGCTGCCGACCGGCATCAGGTAGATCTTGCCCGAGGAAAAGCCCATCACCTCGGCCTCCACCTGCACGGGGTGATAACTGTCGTCGTTGATGACCAGGCAGCGGCTGCCCAGCGCAGCTCGCAACCCTTCGGCTTCGAGGGTCAGGCCGACCATGCGCAGCAGGCGACCTTCGACGATCGGCTGGGACGGCAGCTTCACGGCGTCACCGTAGCCGTCCATGCGCCGGGCGAAACTGATGCGCTCAAGGCGCATTGGCGTCATCCAGATCGATGTGCACGTCAGCGGATCGAGGCGTCGTGGCGTGTTCGCGTTGCTGTTCGAAGAGTTGCTTGAGCGCCTGGCTCAGACGGGTTTCGACACTGGCGTCGATGCGACTGTGCTCGCTCTCGACCCGACACCCGCCGGGCAGCAGCGCATCGTCTTCGAGAATCCGCCAATTTTCCTCATGGCGGTCGCGCAGCGCTTTGACCAGTTCGAAATCCTGGGGATTGAGATGAATGCGAATGTTCTCTGCGCCCATGGGCAGCAACTTGAGCGCTTCACGCAGCACCTGGCGGATCTGGCTGGAGTCGCGGCTCAATTCGCGCTGGATGACTTCACGGGTGATCTGGCCGACCAGGGTGACCAGCGCCGCTTCGATCTGTTGGTCCTGATCGGCGATCGGCTCGAACAACTGGCTCATGACCTGCTCGAGCGCCTTCACCCTGCCGGCAAGCGCCGTGTCGGCTTCTTGCTTGGCCTTGAGTTGGCCGGCGCGGAAACCGTCCTTCTCGCCGGTGGCGAAGCCTTCGTTGTAGGCGTCCTGGCGAATGGCCTCGAGCTCGTCGAGCGTCAAGGGTTTGACATCCTCGAGGGCGACCTCTTCGCTCTCCTGCACCGGCAACGCAGCCTCGGCAGCCGGCTCGCTGGTGGGCTGCTCTTCTTCGGGCACATCGACATGCTCGTCGAAGCTTGGCAACGACCAGCGATTGACGCTGCCCAGGTCCTTGGCGCGAATCAGTTCGCTGACGGGTTCCTTGCCGGCCATGGGTTAAACCATCTCCTCGCCGCCCTTGCCACCCAGCACGATTTCACCAGCCTCGGCCATGCGCCGGGCGATGGTGAGGATTTCCTTCTGAGCGGTCTCGACGTCGCTGACACGCACCGGGCCTTTCGCTTCGAGGTCATCACGCAGCAATTCGGCGGCACGTTTCGACATGTTCTTGAACACCTTCTCCTTGATCGCCTCGTCCGCGCCCTTGAGCGCCAGCACCAGCACATCGGAAGACACCTCGCGCAACAGCGCCTGGATGCCGCGGTCATCGACATCGGCCAGGTTGTCGAAGACGAACATCAGGTCTTCGATCTGCGACGACAGGTCTTCGTCGATCTCGCGGATCGAGTCCATGAGCTGCCCTTCGACCGAGCTGTCGAGGTAGTTCATGATGTCCGCAGCGCGCTTCACGCCGCCCATGGTGGCGCGAGTGGTATTGGAACTGCCGGAGAACTGCTTCTCGAGGATCAGGTTGAGTTCCTTGAGTGCCGCGGGTTGTACGGTGTTCAACGACGACACGCGCAGGACGATGTCCAGGCGAACCTTGTGATCGAAATGCGCCAATACTTCGCCAGCCTGATCAGGGTCCAGATAGGCCACCACGATGGCCTGGATCTGCGGATGCTCGTAGCGGATCACATCGGCCACGGCACGCGGCTCCATCCACTTCAGGCTGTCCAGTCCGCTGGTGCTGCCACCGAGCAGAATGCGGTCGATCAGGTTGCCGGCCTTGTCTTCGCCAAGGGCCTGGGTGAGCATCTTGCGGATGTAGCTGTCGGAGCCGACGCCGAGGCTGGTCTGGTCGCCGACGGTTTCGACGAACTCACCCATCACCTGTTCGACCTGCTCGCGATGAATGTTGCGCATGGCAGCCATCGCCACACCCACCCGCTGGACCTCCTTGGGCCCCAGATGACGAAGTACCTGTGCTGCATCGGTTTCACCGAGCGACAGCAGAAGAATCGCGGCCTTCTCGACCTTGGTCATCTTGGCAGTGGTACGGTTCTCATTCATCGGCATTGATCCAGTCTTTGACTACCTGGGCGACACGGCCCGGATCTTCGGCGACCAGACTCTTGATCGCATTGAGTTGTGCATCATACCCCTCGCTCGGGCTCGGCAGGAGAATGCTTTGCGGGCCGCCCAGGCTCACCCGGTCGGACGCCAACTGGCCATCCAGACCACCCATTTCGCCGAGGTCGACATCGCCATCGCGGCCGCCGCCAGCCATGGCCAGCTCCTTGCCCTTGCCGCCACCGGTGATGTTGTTGAGCACCGGGCGGAGCACGAACCACACCAGCAGGAAGATCAGCAGTGCCGGGAACAGTGACTTGAGCCCGCCCATGGCCATCAGGAACAGCTCGCTCTGGTACCACGGCACCTCGATCACTTCAGCGGTTTCGCTGCTGAAGGCGGTGTTGATCACGCTGACGCTGTCGCCACGGCTGGCATCGAAACCAACCGAATCCTGGACCAGCCGAGTGAAGCGCGCCAGGTCGTCGCTGGTCCACGGCACACGGGTGGTTTCGCCGGTAGCCGGGTCGACACGCACCTGGTCATCGACCACCACGGCGACGGAAAGCCGGCGCAGGCGACCTTGCTGCTGCTTGGTGTAGCTGACCGAGCGATCGAGTTCGAAGTTGCGGGTCGACTGATCACGTTTGTCGGCCGGGTACGGCGCCAGCATCGGCTGGCCGGTGGCCGGGTCCATGATCTGCTGACCGTTGGCATCGACCAGCGGCTGGCCGGGAGCGATCGGCCCAGCGGGCGCGGCGGCACCACCAGCCTGCTGTGGCGCGGCGGCCGGGCCAGGCGGCTGATTGCTCAGCGCACCAGGCACGCCCTGCGGGCCGCTGCCACTGCTGCGCTGTTCGTTGACCTGCTGCTCGCTGCGCAGCGCCGGCTGATCCGGGTTGAAGGTTTCCGAAGTCGACTCGACGGCGCTGAAATCCACGTCTGCCGAGACTTCGGCCTTGTAGCGACCCATGCCGAGCACAGGCTGCAGGATGTTGTGCACGCGCTGGGTGAACAGGCTCTCCATGCGGCGGCTGTAATCGAACTGCTTGCCGGCCATGCTCAGCTCGGACATTTCCTGCTGATCGGACAGCAGGTTGCCCTTCTGATCGACAACGGTGACCTGGCCCTTGTCCATTTCCGGCACGCTGCTGGCGACCAGATTGACGATCGCCATCACTTGGCTCGGCTCCAGATTACGGCCCGAATACAGCTCGACCAGTACCGATGCGCTTGGCTTGCGCTCGTCACGAACGAATACCGAGCTCTTCGGAATTGCCAGGTGCACGCGAGCGGCCTTGACGTTGTTCAGGCTGGAAACCGTGCGCGCCAGCTCGCCTTCCAGGCCGCGGCGGTAGCGGGTGGCTTCCATGAACTGGCTGGTGCCCAGGCCTTGCTCCTTGTCAAGAATCTCGAAACCGATGCTGGTATCGGTGGGCGCAACGCCAGCGGAAGCCAGACGAATGCGTGCACGGGCCAGGTCCTCCGACTTGACCAGCAGCGCGCCGGAGTTCGGCTCAATGGTGTAATCGATATTGGCCGTGGTCAGGGTTTCCATCACGCCGCGGGCGTCCATACCGTCGAGGCTGCCGTACAGCGGCTTGTACTCCGGCTGCTGGGACCACAGCACCACGGCGAAACCGATCGCCACGCTGGCGGCCAGGCCAACCAGCAGGCCTGCCTGACGCAGCACCGGCATATCGGACAGATTTTCCAGAAAGGTCAGCCCGAACAGCGGCTTTTTCGGCGCGCTGCCAGCGGAAGTGGCGGGTACGGTGGTGGCAAGTGCGTCGGCCATGATCGGAATTTACCTCTTAAACCGGCATTTGCATGATGTCTTGATACGCCTGAACCAGCTTGTTGCGCACCTGGGTCATGGCCTGAAAGGAAACACTGGATTTCTGCGAGGCGATCATCACATCGGTCAGGTCGACCCCGCTCTGGCCCATCTCGAAGGCCGTGGCCAGCTGACCAGCAGCCTGTTGGGTATCGCTGACCTTGTTCACGGCCTGCCCGAGCATGTCCGAGAAGCTCGGCGCACCGGCCTCCTGTGCTTCGGCGACTGCCGGTTTGCGAGCCATGGCCTCAGCCTGCATGGAGCGCATTTCCAGCATTAGACGATTGAACGCGACACCCTGACTCATGACCTTTCCTCCACTGACCGCGGTTTTTTGACGCCGCGTGTGCTTTGCAAGGGTGATTGCAACAAGGGTGCCAACTGCGCGCCTTTGCCCGGAACATCGTTTTGCTGGCGCCATGGCGCTGCGCAGACGGGTAAAAGCAGGAAGCGAGCCAATCGCGTCTGAACGGCCAAGCATCAATTCTCGTCGGCGTGCGGCTGACTCGAATCGCGCGCTATGGCCGCTATCGTTTCGCGCCGAGGTCGACGCTCCTACGCGGACGGCGGCTGACGTGGAGTACGCCGCCGCCCGCACATTGTAGGAGCCCGCTTGCGGGCGAATCGCGAGGCCAACTCGAATCGCGCGCCATGGCCGCCATCGTTTCGCGCCGAGGTCGACGCGCCTACGCGGCCCGCGGCTGACGTGGAGTACGCAACCGCCCGCACATTGTAGGAGCCCGCTTGCGGGCGAATCGCGAGGCCAACTCGAATCGCGCGCCATGGCCGCCATCGCTTACGGCAGCCACGAAAAAGCCGCTCGCCCCAAAGGGCGAGCGGCTCCGCTGTTGCTGGCTGGTGAGGGTTACTGGCCGACGGTCAGCTTGGCACGGTTGCGCTCGAGCAACGCCTCGCCGATCCCCTTGACCTCGAGCACTTCGTCGATCGAAGCGAATTCGCCGTTGGCCTCACGGTAGGCAACGATGGCCTGCGCCTTGACCAGACCGACGCCACTGAGCTCGCGCTGCAGCGTTTCCGCGTCAGCGGTATTGAGGTTGATGGGGTTGAGCTCGGCCACCTGCTGGGCAACCGGTTCGCTGGCGGGCTTCTTCGCACTTTCGTTGGCACTCGCCAACAGGGAAGCACTGGCAAGTGCGGCGAAAAACAGAGCGTGCAGGGTAGTTTTCATCATGATCAATATCCTTATAGATCCACTCGAATTGAGCGACGCGGGTATTCCTAACGCCGCATCAACAAAATTAGCCAGCCTGCTCCACTTGTCAAATGGGTGAGCTCGAAAGCACCGTCCGCGCAGCTATCTAAAGCCCCTGCTCGCCGCTAAGATGCGCGTCTCTCTTACCACGCGTGTTCGATCATGCCCGCCATCGCCCGCTTTCCTCTGCTCCCCTACATCAGCGCCTGCGTCATCGGATTTCTCGCGCTTGGCAGTCTCTGGCAAACCATTGGCAAGCCCGTCGTCCTGGCCGATGCCGCGACACCCACGCACAAGCTGCAGTGCGCGTCCTACACACCATTCGGCAAGGATCAGTCACCGTTCGATCTGCCTCTGCAGATTCATCCGCAGCAGATGGACACCGACCTGGCCTTGCTCGCCGAGCGCTTCCAGTGCATTCGCACCTACTCGGTCACAGGCCTCGAGGCGCTGCCGGACCTGGCGCGCAAACATGGCCTCAAGCTGATCACCGGCGCCTGGGTGAGCCGCAACCCGCATGACACGGCCATCGAAATTCAGGGCCTGATCAAGCTGGCCAAGGAAAACCCGGACGTCGTCGAAGCGGTGATCGTCGGCAACGAAGCGCTGCTGCGCAAGGAAGTCACGGGCGGGCAACTGGTCGAGCTGATCAATCAGGTCAAGGCCGAAATCACCCAGCCCGTGACGTATGCCGATGTCTGGGAGTTCTGGCTCAAACACCCCGAAGTGGCGCCGGCAGTGGACTTCATCACCATTCACCTGCTGCCCTACTGGGAAGATGATCCTGCCGGCATCGACGCGGCTCTGCATGAGGTCACCGAAGTACGCGAGCTGTTCGGCAAGCAGTTCGCGCCCAAGGACATCATGATCGGCGAAACCGGCTGGCCCAGCGAAGGCCGCCAGCGCGAAACCGCCGTGCCCAGCCGCGTCAACCAGGCCACCTTCATCCGTGGTTTCGTCGCCCTGGCCGAACAGCACGGCTGGCGCTACAACCTGATCGAAGCCTTCGATCAACCCTGGAAACGCGTCAGCGAAGGTGCCGTCGGCGGCTTCTGGGGGTTGTACGATGCCGACCGTCAGGACAAGTCGATCCTCGCCGGGCCGGTTTCCAACCTGCCGCACTGGCCTATCTGGCTGGCCATCAGTGGCGCCGTTCTGGCCTTCGGCCTGCTGATTGGCGGGCGCCCGAGCTCGACCCGCAACGCCGTGCTGCTGCCACTGCTGGCCGCGCTGGGCGCAGCGTGCATCGGGCTATGGGCAGAGTTGTCGTGGGTCACCAGCCGTTACGTCGGCGAATGGCTGTGGGCCGCTGCCCTGCTCGCGCTCAACGTGCTGGTACTGGCCCATGCGGCGCTGTCGCTGTCCACCGCACAGGGCTGGCGTGGGCGGGCATTCACCTGGCTGGAGCGTCGTGCAGGCTGGTGGCTGGCGGCAGCCGGCTTCGCCGGCGCGGTGATGATGCTGGCCATGGTCACCGACGCTCGCTACCGCAGCTTCCCCAGCGCGGCGCTGTTGTTACCGGCGCTGGTCTATCTGCTGCGCCCGGTGGCCGCACCACGTCGGGAAATCGCCCTGCTGGCGGTGCTGATCGCCGCAGGCGTGATACCGCAACTCTACGAAGAGACGCTGGACAACCTGCAGGCGATTGGCTGGGCCATCACCAGCGTACTGCTGGCGCTCGCGCTATGGCGAAGCCTGAAACGCTCGAAAGCCTGAAAGGGCTAGCGCGGCACGGCCTTGCCCGGCGTTGCGAATGAGCGCAACGCCGGGCGGCATCAGCCAAGGGTCGAAGCAGGCGCGCGTACCAGTCGCAGCAGTGACAGTACCACCGCGAACACCGCCAGGCTCGCGGTATACAGCGCCAGCGCCGGCAAGCCGAGCAGCAGCCCCGGCACCGCCAGACGCCAGCCCCATGCACCCGGCAGCACGAATGCCAGCACCGCGCAGCCAAGCGCGGCCCAGGCGATGATCCGCAGATGGATCATCCAACCCAGCGTGGCACGGACCTGGCAGGCCAGATTGGCCGGATCGTCGACACAGCGACCGACCCACTGATCACCCTCCATGAGCAGGTAACGCAGGCCATAGCTGGCGACCACGCACACAACGGCGGTGATCACCAGCACAACGATAGACAGGCGACGGGGCATGCGGCACTCCAGAGGGGGGTGGAAATGGCGCTCAGCATAATCGCCCGCCAGACGGATGCAAGCCACAAATGAAGTCGGCGCGCAGCCGCGTGAATCCGCGCTAGCTCGACCTTTCGCGGCAAATCCGGTATCTACTGCATTAAGCTGCAAAGCAACGCTAATTTCCCATGGCACTTTGACACATGGGCAGTTGTCCTAGTCATCGCGGCTGATGCCGAAAGCACGGGCAGCCCCGCCCACCTCTGAAAAGAATGTTCTCTTCCAAAGGGATCTTGTATGTCTTTCATACCCCGCCTCGCTGCTCTGCTCGGCAGTCTGTTGCTCAGCGCCCCACTCTGGGCTGCCGACATCGACGCGCAGACCTATGGCTATCCGCTCACCAATCCGTTCGAGGCGACCATCGCCACCACGCCGCCGGAGCTGCGCCCGGAGCTACCGAACGACGCGGATATCAATCAGAAGGACTACCAGGTCCGCCTGCGTCCGGAGCGCGAATTCCAGTTGCCGGACAACTTCTGGGCGGTGACCAAGATGCGCTATCGGCTGGCCGAGCAGAAGGGTCCAGCGCCGCTGATCTTCATCATCGCCGGCACCGGCGCGCATTACTCGAGCAGCACCCCCGAGTACCTGAAGAAGCTGTTCTACGGCGCGGGCTACCACGTCGTGCAGCTGTCGTCGCCGACCAGCTACGACTTCATGACCTCGGCCTCACGTTTCGCCACACCGGGCATCAGCCGTGACGATGCCGAGGATCTGTACCGCGCCATGCAGGCAGTGCGTGCCCAGCACCCGCGCCTGGAGGTCACCGACTTCTACCTGACCGGTTACAGCCTCGGTGCGTTGCACGCCGCATTCGTCAGCCAACTGGACGAAACCCGCCGCAGCTTCAATTTCAAGCGCGTGCTGATGCTCAACCCGCCGGTCAACCTGTACACCTCGATCACCAACCTGGATCGTCTGGTACAGACCGAGGTCAAGGGCATCAGCAACCGCACGACCTTCTATGAACTGGTGCTGGGCAAACTGACCCGCTACTTCCAGGAGAAGGGTTACGTCGATATCAACGATGCACTGCTCTATGACTTCCAGCAGTCCAAGGAACATCTGACAGACGAACAGATGGCCATGCTGATCGGCACCTCCTTCCGTTTCTCGGCAGCCGACATCACCTTCACGTCCGACCTGATCAACCGTCGAGGCCTGATCACCCCGGTGGACTATCCGATTGGCGAGGGCACCAGCCTGACGCCGTTCTTCCGCCGGGCACTGCAATGCGATTTCGACTGCTACATGGCCGAACAGCTGATCCCCATGTGGCGTGCCCGCTATGACGGCGGCAGCATGACTCAACTGATCAATGAGGTGAGCCTGTACGGGATCGAGGATTACCTGAAGAACAGCCCGAAAATCGCGGTGATGCACAACGCCGATGACGTGATTCTCGGCCCGGGTGACCTGGGTTTCCTGCGCCGTACCATGGGCGACCGTCTGACCGTGTACCCGCTCGGCGGCCACTGCGGCAACCTCAATTACCGCGTCAACAGCAAAGACATGTTGGAGTTCTTCCGTGGCTAAGTCCTTTCCTACTCTCGCGCTGTTCTCTGCCCTGCTGACCTGCGGTACAGCCGTTGCCCAGACCACGGTCGACGATGACGGATTCAAGCAACCGTTGAGCAGGCTCAAATTCAACCCCGGCCTGGACCAGCGCGAGTTCGAGCGTTCGACATTGTCCGCGCTGGAAATCTTCGACCCGCTGGAATCGTGGAACCGCCGCGTCTACCACTTCAACTACCGCTTCGACGAGTGGGTGTTCCTGCCGGTGGTCGACGGTTACCGCTACATCACACCTGGCTTCGTGCAAAAGGGTGTGACCAATTTCTTCGGCAACCTGGGCGACGTGCCCAACCTGTTCAACAGCGTGGCGCAGCTCAAGGGGCAGCGCGCACTGAACACCACGGCACGCCTGCTGTTCAACACCACGCTCGGGGTGGCCGGGCTGTGGGACCCAGCCACTCTGATGGGCCTGCCCAAGCAGCGCGAGGATTTCGGCCAGACCCTGGGTTTCTATGGCACCCCCGCCGGCCCCTACCTGATGCTGCCGATTCTGGGCCCATCCAACCTGCGCGACACGGGTGGCCTGGCGGTGGACTTCGGCGTCGCACAAGCGGTCAATTACCTCAACATGGCCGAAGTGGCCAGCGACCACCCGGAGGTCACCCTGCTCAGGGGCGTCGATCAGCGATCGACCACCAGCTTCCGCTATGGCCAGATCAACTCGCCGTTCGAGTACGAGAAGCTGCGCTTCTTCTACACCGAATCGCGCAAGCTGCAGATCGCCGAGTGACCGACATGGCGGCGCCCCTTGGCGCCGCCATCCGGCATCGATTTTCTCGATGGATAACACGGCCTTTTCCCATCCATCTCCCGAATCGCCTCGCCTAACATAGGCCTACCGCGTTTCAGGAGGCTCCAGCATGACCCATCTACGCAACGTACTCGCCATTCAGCCGGGGCAACCCGCTTCCGACGGGGCCGGTGTGCGCCTCAACCGGGTGATCGGCGGTGGCGGCATCGAACGCTTCGACCCCTTTCTGATGCTCGACGAGTTCAGCACCGAGAATGCCGACGACTACATCGCCGGCTTCCCGCCGCACCCACACCGCGGTTTCGAGACCATCACCTATATGCTCGAAGGGCGCATGCGCCATGAGGATCATCTGGGCAATGTCGGGCTGCTGCAGGGCGGCGACGTGCAGTGGATGACCGCAGCGCGCGGCATCATCCACAGCGAAATGCCGGAGCAGGAACAGGGTGCCATGCGTGGCTTCCAGATATGGCTCAACCTCCCCGCCGAGAGCAAGATGGCCAACCCGGACTATCGCGATATCGAGGCCGCGCAGATCCCTCGCGTGCGCCTCGGCAACGGCGCCGAAGTGGTGGTCATCGCCGGCCGCTTCGCCGAAGGCGAGATGGTGCAGAGCGGTGCGGTGCAGCGCCCGCACACCGCCCCCTACCTGCTCGACCTGCATTTGCCGGCGTGCAGCACCTTGAGCCCCACCCTGCCCGACGGGCATCGCGTTCTGCTCTACGTGTACCAGGGAGAAGCGCATGTTCAACACAGCCATGCAGTGAAAGCCGGCAGGCTGGTACGCCTGGATGACCAGGGTAGCGTACACCTGAGCAGCGAAACCGGCGCTCGCGTCCTGCTGCTCGCCGGCAAGCCCTTGAACGAACCCATCGTGCAGTACGGGCCGTTCGTGATGAACAGTCGGGAAGAAATCGAACAGGCGATGCGCGACTTCCGTGACGGCACCTTTGCCTGAAGCGGGCGTCGCTATTGGTGGGCTAAAGCCCCACCCTACGGTTCATGCCCCTGAGAAGTAGGGTGGGCTTCAGCCCACCGCAAATGACGCCCACAGCCCCGAAGCTGCGAACCGCATGCTGTGAACCGTCAGCCACCATCGGCGTTGAATGGCTTTGGTGGGCTTCAGCCCACCACCAATGACGCCCACAGCCCCGAAGCTGCGAACCACATGCTCTGAACAGTCAGCCACCATCGGCGTTGAATGGCTTCGGTGGGCTAAAGCCCCACCCTACGGTTCATGTCCCTGGGAGGTAGGATGGGCTTCAGCCCACCACCAATGACGCCCATAGCCCGAAGCTGCGAACCGCATGCTCTGAACAGTCAGCCACCATCGGCGTTGAATGGCTTCGGTGGGCTAAAGCCCCACCCTACGGTTCATGCCCCAGGGAAGTAGGGTGGGCTTCAGCCCACCAGTACCTCCTCAAGGCCAATCAACGCAGGTGATTGCGCCTGAACGTCTCCTCGCCCATCGCCGCGATCTGCCCTTCGATCAGGGCGTCGAAGGGTTTCAACAGCGCCTGATAATCAGCTGGCGCCTCCAGCACGTTCAATGCTGCGACGATCGCCTCGAGGGTCGACAGCGATCCTTGCATCGGTGCCTTGCGCAGGCGATAGCGTGAGGGCGGTGCATCCGACAGGGTCACCCGCGGCAGCGCTGCCAACGCAGGATTGAGATGCAGCAGCTTGCGTGCCTTGCGCCAGGTGCCATCGGGCACTACCAGCCGCAATGGTCTGCCATCCGGTTCATCGACCAGGCTGTCCAGCGGCTGCGCATCGTCCCCCGGAAATAGCAAACAGGTGCGATGGTCAGGGTGCGCCAACCACAACGACAGATCCTCGAACACCTCGCCAACCCGCAGCCTTGCATTGCGCAGGCCGAGCACGGCCAGATTGGCGGTGTTCAGGGCGTGATCGACCTCATCGGGATGCTGCAGCACGAGTATTTCGGTACGGCTGGGCAGATCGGGGATCAACGCGCACAGGCAATGGCTTTCGGGACGTTTGCAGCGGGAACAACGGGGGCGTGACATGGGCAGGTCTCCTCGGCCGCGCAGTGTGCCATAGCACACTTGCACAGCCGAGGAGCGGTTGTATCAGCGGTTGAATCGCTCGGCCAGGCTATGCAGGTAGTCGGCCATGGTTTCCAGTTCCCTGCCGATGGCGGCGCCCTGGTGAGCCTGCTCGGCGCCTTGCTCGGAAAGCTGAGCGATGCGGGTGATCTGCCGGCTGATGTCCTCGGCCACCTGACCCTGCTCTTCGGAAGCGGCGGCGATCTGCTGGCTCATGCCGGTGATGCGGCTGACCGATTCACTGATGCCATCCAGCGCGAGACGCACCGCCTCGACGCTCTGCACGCTCTCCCGGGAGATCTCCTCGCCTCGCCCGGCCGTGACCACCGCGCGCTCGGCGCCGGCACGCAGCGAAGCGATGATCTGGTGAATCTGCTGGGTCGACTCGCGCGTACGCGAGGCCAGGGAGCGCACCTCATCGGCAACCACGGCGAACCCACGCCCCTGCTCGCCCGCGCGCGCCGCCTCGATGGCGGCGTTGAGCGCGAGCAGGTTGGTCTGCTCGGCGATCGAGGTGATCACGTCGGCGACACTGCCGATGGACTGGGTGGAGTTGGCCAGGTCGTTCACCGCCTGGCCGATGTCGGCGACCGCCTTGGCCATGTGCTGCATGGACTCCAGGCTGCCCCCGGCCAGTTGCCGACCTTCCTTGGCCAGGCGATCGGCCTCTTCGGCGGCATGACTGGTGCTCTGCACGTTCTGGGTGACTTCCTGAATGGTCGCGGCCATCTGGTTGATCGCCGTGGCCGACTGATCGGTCTCGCTGCGCTGCAGGTCGAGCATCTCGGCGCCCGCTCGAGAAAAACCGGCGGACTGGGCGGCCTGCTTCTTGACGTTGACGCCGGCGTCTTCGAGACGGGTCAGCGCCGTCTGCAGCCTCGCCTCTTCGCTGATCATGGCCATGTCCAGCAATGCCTGAGCGCCGCGGCTCTCGCTGTAGGTCAGCGCCACCAGACTGCTGGTGAAAGCCTTGGGATGATCGGCCAGGGTCCGGCGAATCAACGAGCGCTTGCTGTACAGCTGATAGGAACCCAGGGCGGCCATCACCACCACGATGAGCGCCGCCAGCCAGAACCCGGCAAGCACCGACTGAGCAGCGAGGATCACCAGTGTGGCGAGAATCAGCGGCCAGGAGCGAATCAGGTCATAGGTCAGGTATTCGATCTTCGGCACCGGGGGCTTGCCGGCTCGCAACCTGGCGTACAGCGCCTCGGCGCGGCGCTTCTGGTCTTCACTGGGCAGCGAGCGCACCGATTCATAACCCGACACCTGGCCGTTCTGGTAGATCGGCGTGACGTAGGCACTGACCCAGTAGTAATCGCCATTCTTCGAGCGGTTCTTGACGATCCCCATCCAGGGTTTGCCCTGCTTGATGGTGTCCCACATGTGGCCGAATACCGCTGGCGGCATGTCCGGGTGGCGCACCAGGTTGTGAGGCTGGCCGATCAGTTCCTCACGAGTGAAGCCGCTGATGGCAACGAATGCGTCGTTGCAGTAAGTGATCTTGCTGTTCAGATCGGTGGTGGAGATCAACCGCTCATGCGCAGGAAAAGTCCTTTCGCGCTGAGTCACCGGCAGATTCTGACGCATGCTTGCAATCCTTTAGTTCGTGAAGGGTACATCCCTGCCACTCCACTATGTCTAGCACAGCAAAGCTGCCGCGCCAGCACAGGTAGGCGTTTGGTTTTAAACAACTAAGCACGAGCGAAATGGCACGTTGGAGTCGTCGTACTTGGCTCCCTGCCACGCCTGTTTCCTGCTTACCCGATCGGGCTTTCCATAATGTCGGCAAGCGCGGCGGTGACTTGAGAGCCTTGCCGCCTTCACCGGGTCACAAATGACCGCAGCCGGTGGTCCGCCACGAACTTTACCTATTCCTGACAGAACCTTACCTCGCTCTTACCCAACGCCGATGGCCGCCTCCCTATAGTGGCGACATCCACATTCGTTGCGTGCCATCACCATGCCAAGACCCAAGCTGCTGCTCCTGATTCCCGCCATAGCCGCCTTGACCCTGGGCGGCTATGCACTCCACGGCTGGCTGCAGCCTGCACCGGGCAACGGCCTGCTGACGGCCGAGGTGCGCCAGGCAGACATCGAGCAGACGGTCATCGCCACCGGCACGCTGGAAGCCTTCAAACAGGTCAGTGTCGGCGCCCAGGTGTCCGGCCAGGTCACCAGCCTGCACGTCGACTTCGGTGATCTGGTCAAGCAGGGCGACCCCATCGCCGAGATCGATTCCCTGACACAGCAGAACGACCTGGCCAATGCCAAGGCCGCACTGGCCAATGTGAAGGCGCAGCGCGCGGTGCAGGCCGCGACCTTGAAGAAGGCGCAACTCGCCTTCAACCGCCAGAAGTCGATGCTCGCCCAGAACGCCAGCTCGCGGGAGAGCTACGAGACCGCCGAGGCCGACCTGAATACCGCCAAGGCCCAGGTCGCCGCGCTGGATGCGCAGATTCAGCAGGCGCAGATTCAGGTGTCCACCGCCGAAGTCGACCTCGGCTATACCAAGATCGTCGCGCCCATCGATGGCACCGTGGTTGGCGTGGTGGTCAAGGAAGGCCAGACGGTCAACTCGGCGCAGTCGGCGCCGACCATCGTCAAGGTCGCCCAGCTCGACAAGATGACCGTGCGCGCAGAAATTTCCGAGGCCGATGTGGTCAATCTGCAGCCTGGCCTGCCGGTGTACTTCACCATTCTCGGCGAGCCCGGCAAGCGCTATGAAGCGACGCTGCGCATGATCGAGCCGGCACCGGACTCGATCAACACCAGCGACAGCACCTCGAGCAGTTCATCGTCGACCACCTCCACCGATACGGCGGTGTATTACATCGCCGTGTTCGACGTGCCCAACCCGGACGGCAAGCTGCGCATTTCCATGACCACCGAAGTGAACATCGTCCTCGACAGCGTCAAGGGCGCGGCAAGCGTTCCGGTGTCGGCGCTGGGCAGCGCCAACCGTGACGGTAGCTACACCGTGCAGGTGATGGGCAAGGATGGAAAGGTCGAGGCACGACAGATCCGCACCGGCCTGGAAGACTCGATCAATGCCCAGGTGCTGGAAGGTCTGGAGACCGGCGACAAGGTGGTGCTCGGCGATGCCGCGGCCGGCTCCAGCACCACCCTGCGCATGCGCGGGCCGATGAGGCTTTGATATGGCACTCCTAGAACTGAGCGGCCTGCGCCGCGAATTCCCTGCCGGGGAACAGACCATCGCCGTGCTCAAGGATGTCGACCTGAGCATCGAACAAGGCGAGATGGTGGCGATCATCGGCACCTCCGGTTCCGGCAAGTCGACGCTGATGAACATCCTCGGCTGCCTGGACAGAGCCAGCGCCG
Source organism: Pseudomonas flavescens (assembly GCF_013408425.1). NCBI lineage: Bacteria > Pseudomonadati > Pseudomonadota > Gammaproteobacteria > Pseudomonadales > Pseudomonadaceae > Phytopseudomonas > Phytopseudomonas flavescens. The sequence continues at coordinate 2,274,543 of NZ_JACBYV010000001.1, forward strand.
GCACCTACCGCATCGCCGGCCGGGAAACCGGCAAGCTGTCACCGGACGAACTGGCCGAACTTCGCCGCGAATACTTCGGTTTCATCTTCCAGCGCTACCATCTGCTTGGCGATCTGGACGCCGTGGGTAACGTCGAAGTACCGGCCATCTACGCCGGCAAGGACGCCGCCAGCCGCCGCGAGCGCGCCGAAGCGCTGTTGCAGCGGCTCGGCCTCGGTGAGCGCCTGAGCCACAGGCCGAACCAGCTTTCCGGCGGCCAGCAGCAACGCGTCTCCATTGCCCGGGCGCTGATGAATGGCGGCCAGGTGATTCTCGCCGACGAACCCACTGGCGCACTGGACAGCCACAGCGGCGAGGAAATGCTCAAGCTGCTGCGCGAGCTGCATGCCGCCGGGCACACGGTGATCATCGTCACCCACGACATGAAGGTCGCAGAAATCGCCGACCGCATCATCGAGATCAGCGACGGCTGCATCATCGCCGACCGCCGCCTGCGCACCGTCGAGGACGATGTGCGCGCCATGCCTGAACCCGCGCCGGCACGGGCCGCCAATGCCGTGAAGGCCGGCTTCGGCCAGTTTCGCGAAGCCCTGCGCATGGCCCTGCTGGCGATGCTGTCGCACAAGCTGCGAACCTTTCTGACCATGCTCGGCATCATCATCGGCATCGCCTCGGTGGTCTCGGTGGTGGCGCTCGGTCAGGGTTCGCAGCAGAAGATCATGGAAAACATCAGTGCGATCGGCACCAACACCATCGACATCTATCCCGGCAGCGGTTTTGGTGATCGCCGCTCCGGGCGCATCCAGACACTCGTGCCGGCCGATGCCGACGCCCTGGCCGGCCAGGCTTTCGTCGACAGCGTCACGCCGTCGGTTTCCAGCTCCGGCACCCTGCGCTATCGCGAGCAGGCGCTGAGCGTATCCACCAGCGGCGTGGGCGAGCAGTTCTTCCGCGCCAAGGGCTACACCTTCGCCCAGGGCCGCGCGTTCGATGCCAAGGCGGTACGCGAATCGGCGCAGAGCGCGGTCATCGATGACAACACCTACAAGAAGCTATTCGCCGGCAAGCAGGCACTCGGTCAGGTGATTCTGCTGGGCAACGTTCCTGTACGCGTGGTCGGCGTGCTCGACCCCATTCAGAGCAACTTCGGCGGCAGCGATTCGCTGCGCGTCTATCTGCCCTACACCGCAGTGATGAACCGCATGCTCGGCCAGTCGTACCTGGAAAGCATCACCGTGCGGGTCGACGACAGTGTCTCGAGCGATGCCGCCGAGCAAGGCATCATCCGCCTGCTCACCCGCCGTCACGGGGTCCAGGACTTCTTCGTGATGAACACCGACACCATCCGCCAGACCATCGAGAAGACCAGCCAGACAATGACCCTGCTGATCTCGGCCATCGCCCTGATCTCCCTGCTGGTCGGCGGCATCGGGGTGATGAACATCATGCTGGTGTCGGTCACCGAGCGTACCCGTGAAATCGGCGTGCGCATGGCCGTGGGTGCCCGGCAGAACGACATCCTTCGCCAGTTCCTGATCGAGGCGGTGCTGGTGTGCCTGATCGGTGGCGCACTGGGGGTGATATCGGCGCTGGCCTTCGGTGCGCTGTTCAGCCGTTTCACCAGTGAATTCAGCCTGGTGTTTTCCAGCGGCTCGATCATCGCTGCGTTTCTCTGTTCCACGGTCATCGGCCTGGTGTTCGGTTTTCTGCCAGCCCGCAATGCCGCCCGCCTCGACCCCGTCGACGCTTTGTCTCGCGAGTAGCCGATCATGCACAGTCACTACCTGAAACCTCTGTCACTGCTCGTCGCCCTTGCTCTGGGCGGCTGCAGCTCGCTGCTCTCCACACCTTACGAGCGCCCGGCGCTGAACGTACCCGCCAGCTGGCAGCAGCCTGGCCAACAGCAGGCCAGCAGCGGCCAGGCCTGGTGGACAGCCTTCAATGATGCGGAGTTGGATCGACTGATCGATGCGGCGCTGGCCCGCAACAACGATATCGGCACCGCATTGCTGAACGTACGCCGCGCACGATTGCAGGCTGGGCTGACCCGCGATGGGCAGTTTCCCCAGCTCAGCAGCGGGCTGAGTGCCGACCGTACGCGTGCCTTGCGCGGGGAAGGCAGCACCGCTCACAGCTATTCGCTGACCGGCTCGGTGAGCTGGGAGGCCGACCTGTGGAACCGTCTGGGCAGCGCTACCGATGCAGCCGAGCTCGAAGCGCTGGCGACCGAGCAGGATTACGCCGCTACCCGCCTGTCACTGGCGGGTACGGTGGCGACCTTGTATTGGCAGATCGGCTATCTCAACGAACGCTTGGCGGCCAGCGCCGCGAGCATCGAGTACGCACGGCAACCCTGCAGTTGGTTCAGGTGCAATACGATGCCGGCCAGGCTTCGGCGCTGGAGCTCGCCGAGGCGCGGCAGAGCCTGGAAACCCAGTTGGCCAGTGACGTGGACCTGCGCCAGCAACGCGTCGAGCAGCGCAACGCCCTGGCCGTGCTGTTCGATGGGGCCAGCCCGGTGAGCCTGATTGAACTGCAGAGCCTGCAAGGCAGCGTATTACCGGCCGTGGCCGCCGATCTACCGGCCAGCCTGCTGGCTCGTCGCCCGGATCTGCGCGCTGCTGAACTGCGCCTGCGCAGTAGCCTGAAATCCGTGGATGCCACCCGCGCCAGCTATTACCCGGATCTGAGCCTGACCGGCACCTTAGGCTACTCCAGTTCGGCACTGGGCAATCTGCTGCAGAATCCGGTCGGCGCCGTGGGCGCCAGCCTGGCCATGCCGTTCCTGCAGTGGAATCAGATGAAACTCGATTTCGCGGTGTCGAAAACCGACTATGAGCTGGCGGTGACGGACTTCCGGCAGAGCTTGTATCAGGCATTGGTCGACGTGGAGAACGGGCTGGCGGGGCGACGCCACTACGCCGAGCAGGAAGCGATGCGCAGTCGCGCACTGGACGCAGCCCGCGAGGCCGAGCGTATCTATCGAATTCGTTACGAATCAGGGGCTGTGAATCTGCAATCCTGGCTGAGCGCACAGGACACCCGCCGCACGGCACAAATTACCTTGGCGGAGAATCGTCTGAACCAGCTGATAAATGCAGTCACGCTGTATCAATCCCTGGGCGGGGATACAGATGTGAACATCGAAGCGCCGCTGGCGGCGCTTCCAGATCAATGACGCAGCGCTACTCAGCGGCGGCGCTGACGCTCGGCAGCCAGGCGGCGCTGCTCTTCACTGCGGATTGGGATCGGCTGCATGCGCGGGGCAAACAGGGCATTGAGCTGTGCGGCAAGTTTTTCGAACCAGGCTTTCATAAGAGATATCCTCGACTGCACGCGGCTATGGTGGCCGCTTGACTTGAGAGTAGCCGAAACCATCGCACTAGGGGAGATGTAACAAGCCTCCAACCGTTGCAAGGCGCTACCGACCGTCGCTTTGCGCCTGCTGACAATCGGGGGCCGATGCAACAGCCCCCTCCGGTTTCATCAGAACTGATACTCCACACCCGCTCCGGCATACCAGGAACGGCCCGGCGCCGCCTCGTAATAGCGGTCGTTGCCATCGCCAACAATCACCGAGCCGACATACTGCTTATCCAACAGGTTATCCAGGCGCAGGGTCTGGTGAGTCTTCCAGGCCCCCAGATTCTGCTCGAAGCGGGTACGCCAGTTGAAGACCGCGTAACTCGGTGCAGCCTTCTGGCTGTTGGTGTCCTCGACGTACACCTTGCTGCGATACAGGCCTTCCACGGCAGTGCTGATGCCATCGACGGGCTTCCAGGCCACTTCGCCGAACAGCGTAGTGCGTGGCACGCCAGGGAGATTGTTGCCCTTGTCGATGGTGTTATTGCCTGCGACGAAGCGCGAATCATAGGTCGCGGCCAAGTAGGTATAGGCCAACGCTGCCGACCACTGCTCATTGAACTGGCTCTCGATGCCCAGCTCGAAACCGCGGCGCAGGGTCTTGCCGGCGTTCTGGTAGCTGGTGCGGCCGCCGCTGTTTTCCAGCACGACGATTTCATCATCGGTGGTGATCTGGAAGATCGCGGCATTGACGCGGGTGCCTTCGGCAACGCGGGCTTTCAGGCCAATTTCGTACTGGGTGCTTTCCGACGGCTCCAGGCCATAGTTGAAGCCAGCATTGCCCTGCGAGTAGGCCAGCTCGGCCTGACTCGGCGTTTCGAAACCCTTGCCGACACTGACATAGCCATTCAGGTCGGGCGTGAAGGCGTAACCCAGACTGACCGAGGGCGTGGCCTTTTCGTAGCGCCGGGTGCCACTGTCGTCACCATTGGCACCGACGATGTACTTGTCATCGACGTCCACCTCCACGGTGCTGTAGCGCAGCCCCCCCTGCAGCGTCCAGTCACCCAGTGTCCAGGTTGCCTGGGCGTAGGGATCCAGGCTGGTGACGGTGTCGACTTCGTCGCGGCGCAGCGCACCTTTGACGCCTACCTGAGAGCCAGAGAAATTCTCGTATCCACGGCGATCGTCACGGCTCTGATCATAATCGAGGCCGAACACCAGCCGCAGATCACCCGCGACCCCATCCACCGGTTGCAGCCAGCGAACACTGCCACCATGAAATTCTCGGTCGAAATCCACTACCCCGCCACTGTGATTCGGATTGCCCTGCGGCCCCTGAGGAATGGCCAGGTACTGAATCACGCTGCGTTTGCCTGCATAGGCCGTGGCCTGCAGCGTCGCATCACCAAAATAGCGCTCATAGTTGGCGCCCAGTTGCTGGTGATCGATGCTTTTGCGGGTATTGAAGTTTCGCGCATTGACCGCCACCGAGCGCGGATCGGCCTTATATGCCTCCCAAGCCTGGCCAAGGGGATCCTTGGTACCGTTCTGCTCCAGGCTGCTGTAGATCAGCGCCAGCTTGCTGTCTTCATCCGGTTTGAAGTTGAGCTTGGCGAAGGTCTGGTCACGGCGTGCCGAGCTGTGGTCGCGGTAACCGTCGGTGTCCATCCGCGAGGCGTCGAGCACGAAGCCCACGCCATCCGCCTCGCCTTCGGCGGTGAGGTGGTTGCGGGTCAGGCCGTCGCTGCCGATCAGGGTCTCGGCACCGATACGCGGCCGGCCGACGCCATCGCGGGAAAACATCTGGATCACCCCGCCAGCATTGCTGCCATACAGCGTCGAGGCCGGGCCACGCAGCACTTCGATGCGGTCGGCGGTATCCAGGTTGAAGGTCGCCGCCTGGCCCTGGCCGTCCGGCGTGCTGGCCGGAATGCCATCGGTGATCAGCTTCAGCCCACGCACGCCGAACGCCGAGCGTGCGCCAAAACCACGGGACGATATCTGCAGGTCCTGGGCATAGTTCTGGCGGTTCTGCACCACCAAGCCGGGCACCCGGGTGAGCACCTCGGAGGCATTGATACCCAGCTGACCATCGCTGATCTGCTCGCGGTCGATGCCGTCAACCGAGAATGGCAGGTCGAAACTCTGCATCGCGCTACGCGAGCCGGTCACCACGCTGGGATCGAGCACCAGCCTGCTGACAGGCTCCGCCGCCTGTGCCGCACCTGCAGCCGCGCAGCTGCATAACAGGATGGCCTTGGCCAGACGGGACAGTTCGGGCAGTTGCGCAGGCGGGTTGCAGCTCATGGGCGTGTTCCTTGATTCTTCGACAGCGCGTAGTTGGCGCGACCATCCATATTTGAGTGGCGATGGAGAGCGGCGCCATTATGGTGCTTTGCAGCCTGACGTGCGACCCGCGCGCCAGAGCGCTTGTTCAAACAATAGTGACCGTGAACGCGAAGCCGTTGTGCGCTGGGCGATTCATAAAAGTTGCAGCGTGTTTCTCGCCAAAGGTGCACCTGCCGACATTGAAAGCCCATTGCGCGCTTGCCTTGCGGGCGACGTCCGGCAAAACTGCCGGCCTTCCGCCCGAAACTGGAGCCCACCTTGCGCCCTGCCGACATGCTGCGCCTTCTGCTACTCGCGTCGATCTGGGGAGCCAGCTTCCTGTTCCTGCGCGTGGTGGCCCCCGTGATCGGCAGCATGCCGACCGCCTTCTTTCGCGCCGCGATCGCCATGCTGGGCCTGCTGGCGATCCTGCTGCTGATGCGGGTGAAGTGGAACTTCCATGGCAAGCTGGGCCTGTGCCTGGTGCTGGGGGTGATCAATGCCGGCATTCCATCGGCCATGTACAGCCTGGCGGCACTGGTGCTGCCCGCCGGCTATTCGGCGATCATCAACGCCACCACGCCGATGATGGGGGTGCTGATCGGCGCCCTGTTCTTCGCCGAAGCGATGACGCTGACCCGCGCCGCAGGTGTTGCCCTTGGCCTGTTCGGCGTCGCCGTACTGACCCGTAGCGGCCCGGTGGAACTGGATATCGATCTGGTACTTGGCGCCCTCGCCTGCCTGCTGGCGACGCTCTGTTACGGCCTGGCTGGCTTCCTCACCCGGCGCTGGATAGCCGGTGGCCTGGACAATCGCCTCACCGCGTTTGGCAGCCTGTGCGGCGCCAGCCTGTTCCTGCTGCCGCTGTTCGGTGGCTCACTGGCGATACAGCCACCGGCCACCTGGGGCGGCTGGCTGGAGTGGTCTTCCCTGCTGGCCCTGGGGCTGGGCTGCACGGCCTTCGCGTACGTGCTGTACTTTCGCCTGCTCAACGACATCGGGCCGATCAGGGCGTCGACCACCACCTTTCTGATTCCCATCTTCGGTGTGCTCTGGGGCGCGCTGCTGCTCGACGAGCCCTTGTCCTGGGCGCACCTGTACGGCGGCATATTGATCGCCATCGCCTTGTGGCTGGTGGTTCGCCCGGCGACGAAAGCACCGGCATAGACAGCTGTCCAATCCCATAGGGTGGGTCGCGGCGTGCAAGTGAAGCGTCGGCCCCCCGTACGGCTCGAAAGCAGTGCCGGACGATCGATTAGGTGGGCTGAAGCCCCACGCTACAGGGGACGTTTGCATGGCCGTGTGTGGATTACCATTGCCTCGTGGTGACTCGCCTTGCGGCGATTTTGAAGAGAGTCGGTGGTCGATTTTGGTGGGCTGAAGCCCCACCCTACAGGGAACGTTTGCATGGCCGCGTGTGGATCACCATTGCCTCGTGGTGATTCGCCTTGCGGCGATTTTGAAGAGAGTCGGTGGTCGATTTTGGTGGGCTGAAGCCCACCCTACAGGGGACGTTTGCATGGCCGTGTGTAGATCACCATTGCCTCGTGGTGATTCGCCTTGCGGCGACTTTGAAGAGAGTCGGTTGTCGATTTTGGTGGGCTTGAAGCCCCACCCTACAGGGCGCTGACGTAGGGTGGGCTTCAGCCCACCAATTCGCCTCGTTTGATGGCTCCCACGCTCAAGCGTGGGGAGCGATCCGATTGGCTACGCGGCCAATACGTTACTGCTGCAATTCCTGCTCGGTGAACAGGTCACTGAACAGCATGCTCGACAGGTAGCGCTCACCGGAGTCCGGCAGGATCACCACGATGGTCTTGCCCTGCATTTCCGGCTTCTCGGCCAGGCGCACCGCCACTGCCATTGCCGCGCCGCAGGAAATACCGCAGAGAATGCCTTCCTCGCGCATCAGGCGCAGGGCCATGGCCTTGGAATCCTCGTCGGTCACCTGCTCGACCCGGTCGACCAGCGACAAGTCGAGGTTCTTCGGTACGAAGCCGGCGCCAATGCCCTGGATCTTGTGCGGGCTGGGCTTGACCTCTTCGCCGGCCAGGGTCTGGGTGATCACTGGCGAGGAGACCGGCTCGACCGCGATGGACTGGATCGCCTTGCCCTGGGTCTGCTTTATATAGCGCGAGACCCCGGTGATGGTACCGCCGGTACCCACACCGGACACCAGCACATCCACGGCACCTTCGGTGTCATTCCAGATTTCCGGGCCGGTGGTTTTCTCGTGGATCGCCGGGTTGGCCGGGTTTTCGAACTGCTGTGGCATGTAGTACTTGGCGGTATCGGAGGCGGCGATTTCGGCGGCCTTCTCGATCGCCCCCTTCATGCCCTTGGCCGGCTCGGTGAGTACCAGTTCGGCACCCAGCGCCTTGAGCACCTTGCGACGCTCCAGGCTCATGGACGCCGGCATGGTCAGCACCAGCTTGTAACCACGGGCAGCGGCGACGAAGGCCAGACCGATGCCGGTGTTGCCCGAAGTGGGCTCTACCAGCGTCATGCCCGGTTTGAGCACACCACGGGACTCGGCATCCCAGACCATGTTGGCGCCGATCCGGCACTTCACCGAATAGGCAGGGTTGCGCCCCTCGATCTTGGCCAGGATGGTCACGCCCTTGGGCCCGAGGCGGTTGATCATCACCAGCGGTGTGTTGCCGATAGCCTGTGCGTTGTCTGCATATATGCGGCTCATGGTGTACCGGTTCCTTGTCATGACTGAGCCCATCAGCCTATGCCCGATGCGTCAGGGCGTCCAGCGTCGGGAAGGTCGAACTCTGCGGGCGCCCTTGCAGTCCACCCAGACTACACCTACACGGATGCATCCGATGAAACGCCGCTACAGCCTGCCGCTCTGGATCTGCCTGGGCCTGCTCGCACTGCTGCTGGTCGTCCACGTCGCCCTGCCCTATGTGGTACGCGACTACCTGAACGAGAAGCTCGCCGACATGGGCGACTACCGCGGCCATGTCGAGGATGTCGACCTGGCACTGTGGCGCGGCGGTTACCGCATCAACGGCCTGCGTATTGTCAAGGCGGAGCGCGACGTTCCAGTCCCCTTCGTAGCGGTGCCGCAGATCGAGATATCGGTGAGCTGGAACGAACTGTGGAGTGCCCGTGCAGTGGTCGCCCGGGTGGTGTTCGAGAAACCCGAGGTGAATTTCGTCGACAGCGAAAACCGCGACGACGCCCAGACCGGTGAAGGCGTCGACTGGCGCGAGCAACTGAACAAGCTGCTGCCCATCACCCTCAACGAAGTTCGCGTGAACGATGGCACCCTCGGTTTCTACAACTTCAATGCCTCGCCACCGGTGAAGATCCAGGCCAACGCCATCCAGGCCAGCCTCTATAACCTGACCAACGTGGCCGACGAACAGGGTGACCGGGTCGCCCGCTTCGAAGGCAAGGCACGGTTGCTCGACCATGCCCCCCTGGAAGCCAGCGCGGTATTCGACCCCTTCCACAACTTCCAGGATTTCGAATTCCGCGTACGCGCCACCGGCATCGAACTGCCACGCCTCAACGACCTGGCCAATGCCTATGGCAAGTTCGATTTCAAGAGCGGCAACGGTGACCTGGTGGTCGAAGCCTTCGCCGAAGACTCCCAACTGAGCGGCTACATCAAGCCACTGCTGCGCAACGTCGAAGTGTTCGACTGGCAGCAGGACGTGGAAAACGAAAACAAGGGCTTTTTCCGCTCCATCTGGGAAGCCGTGGTCGGTGGCGGCGAGAAGGTCCTGAAAAATCAGCGCCAGGACCAGATCGCCACCCGCGTGGAGCTGCGTGGCAGCACACGCCAGCAGGATATCAGCGCCTTCCAGGCGTTCATCGGCATCCTGCGCAATGGTTTCGTCGAGGCGTTCAACAGCCGCTTCGAGCGAGGCGCGGCAACGGAACAATGAAACGTCTATTCAGTGACTGAATAGCCGCCCCGCGTTCACAGTCGTGACCCCATCACGCTATAGTCTCCGCTTTGACACATGCCCTGCCCCTGCTGGCGTCGACGCACGAGGATCATCCAATGAAGTTCGAAGGCACACCGTCCTATGTCGCCACCGACGATCTCAAACTGGCGGTCAATGCGGCCATCACCCTGCAGCGGCCGCTGCTGGTCAAGGGCGAGCCTGGCACCGGCAAGACCCTGCTGGCCGAGCAGTTGGCCGAGTCCTTCGGCACGCGCCTGATCACCTGGCACATCAAGTCCACCACCAAGGCTCACCAGGGTCTGTACGAATACGATGCGGTGAGCCGCCTGCGTGATTCGCAGCTCAGCTCCGAGAAGGTTCACGACGTTCGCAACTACATCAAGAAAGGCAAGCTGTGGGAGGCCTTCGAGGCCGAAGAGCGCGTGGTGCTGCTGATCGACGAAATCGACAAGGCCGACATCGAATTCCCCAACGACCTGTTGCAGGAACTCGACAAGATGGAGTTCTACGTTTACGAGACCGACGAGACGATCAAGGCCAAGCAGCGCCCGATCATCATCATCACCTCGAACAACGAGAAGGAATTGCCGGACGCCTTCCTGCGCCGCTGCTTCTTCCACTACATCGCCTTCCCGGATCGCCAGACCCTGCAGAAGATCGTCGACGTGCACTACCCCGGCATCAGCAACAGCCTGGTGGCCGAAGCCCTCGACGTGTTCTTCGACGTGCGCAAGGTGCCGGGGTTGAAGAAGAAGCCCTCGACCAGCGAACTGGTCGACTGGCTCAAGCTACTGATGGCCGACAACATCGGCGAGGCGGTGCTGCGCGAGCGCGATCCGACCAAGGCCATCCCGCCCCTGGCTGGTGCCCTGGTGAAGAACGAGCAGGACGTGCACTTGCTGGAGCGCCTGGCCTTCATGGCGCGCCGCGGTAATCGCTGATATCAAAATGGATATCGAACGAGTACGTCGTAAGCGTCAGAAGAACGTCCAGGAACAGACGCTACTGAGACAGGAATCACTGCTGCGAGCGGCCACCTTTTATCGCGACAATCCAGACAGAGTTCCGCTTGCCCTGCGGCAATACGCTTTAGGCCAAGCGATAGACTGGGATAGATCGATCATCATGGAGCTAGACGCCAATATCTATGGCGGTTATTGGGTTAACGGAATGTTGTTGACCCAAGAACATCGCTTCATCGAGTTTGACTTGTCGACCAACGAAGATCACAGCGCTCTGGATGACTCAGCAAAAGTCATTTGGCTCGACGTCAGCGCACAAACCAGCACGTCTCGACATCTGCGAGGAACCGGCATAAGCAAAGGAGCACTGGCATTGGAAATCCAAGCTGTGTTGAATAACGAGGATGAACCAGATGCATAGCGGCAGCTGTCTCTGCGGTACGGTGAAGTACCAGATCGACGCGCCCATCGAGTCCGCCAATCATTGCCATTGCAGCCAGTGCCGCAAAGGCCATGGCGCGGCGTTCGCCACGTACGGCAACGTGCGGCGCGAGCACTTTCGCTTTACCCAGGGCGAGGAATCGGTCAGCACCTTCAACTCGTCACCAGGCGTAGGCCGTACTTTCTGCCAGCGCTGCGGCTCGAATCTGCAGTGGTTCGCCGAGCAGCCCCGTCCAGACTGGTTGTCGGTAACCCTGGGGACGCTGGATACGCCGCTACCCAGCGTTGCGCAGCAACACATTCATGCCGAATCCTGCGCCGACTGGTACCGGATCGCCGACGGCCTGCCCGTAGAACGTCGCGACTGAGGAAGCCACCATGCTGCTCAACCTGTTCACTGAAATGCGTGCCGCCAAGGTGCCGGTTTCCCTGCGTGAACTGCTCGACCTGATCGATGCCCTCAAGCACAAGGTCGTGTTCGCCGACATGGACGAGTTCTACTACCTGTCGCGCGCCATCCTGGTGAAGGACGAGCGCCATTTCGACAAGTTCGACCGTGCCTTCTCCGCCTATTTCGACGGCTTGCAGAGCCTCGATCAACACCTGGAAGCACTGATCCCCGAAGAGTGGCTGCGCAAGGAGTTCGAGCGTTCCCTGAGCGCTGAAGAGCGCGCGCAGATCCAGTCCCTGGGCGGCCTCGACAAGCTGATCGAGGAATTCAAGAAGCGCCTGGAGGAACAGAAGGAGCGCCATGCCGGCGGCAACAAGTGGGTCGGCACGGGCGGCACCAGCCCCTTCGGCTCGGGCGGCTACAACCCCGAAGGCATCCGCGTCGGTGATGCGGGTGAGCGCCAGGGCAAGGCCGTCAAGGTGTGGGACCAGCGCGAGTACAAGAACCTCGACGACTCGGTCGAGCTGGGCACCCGCAATATCAAGGTGGCCCTGCGCCGTCTGCGCAAATTCGCCCGCCAGGGTGCGCAGGACGAACTTGACCTCGACGGCACCATCGACCACACCGCCCGGGACGGCGGCCTGCTGAACATCCAGATGCGCCCGGAGCGTCGCAACACGGTCAAACTGCTCCTGCTGTTCGACATCGGCGGCTCCATGGATGCCCACGTCAAGGTCTGCGAAGAGCTGTTCTCGGCCTGTCGCACCGAGTTCAAGCACATGGAGTATTTCTACTTCCATAACTGCGTGTACGAGACGGTGTGGAAGAACAACCAGCGCCGCAACGCAGAGCGCGTTTCCACCCATGACCTGCTGCACAAGTACGGCGCCGACTACAAGGTGGTGTTCATCGGCGACGCCGCCATGGCGCCCTACGAAATCACCCAGCCGGGCGGCAGCGTCGAGCACTGGAACGAAGAGGCCGGCTACCTGTGGCTACGCCGCTTCATGGAAACCTACAAGAAGCTCATCTGGATCAACCCTTACCCGCGCCAGACCTGGGATTACACCACCTCGACCGGCATCATCCGCGAACTGATCAACGACCAGATGTTCCCGCTGACCCTGCAGGGGTTGGAGGATGGGATGCGCTTTCTGGCCAAGTGATGGTCGCGGCCCCTACCCAAGGTACGTCGGGTCGCACAGGTTAGGCGCCAGCCAGTGCAAAGGGTATTTACACGATTGACGGCGCTCTACCCCACTTTTATGCAATGCCGAATATCACTTGGTGGGTTACGCGACGCGCCGAAACAAGATGCGCCTGGCTTTCCGGGGGATGGCGTCACTAACCCACCCTACGGTTCTTCGCTCAACCCAGGCTAGGCCACGTGCTCTCAGCGCATGCGCGGTTGTTGACGTTCGGGCACTACGCGGCGCTCACGGCGCCGGAACGGCAGGGCCAGCAACAGCAGGATGCTTTCCACGACCCAGGCGAGGAAAAGCGCGCAGGCGATACCCCAGGCGATCGCCTCGGGCGCCAGGAGCACCTGATAGCGGTAGGCAGCGTGGGTTTCCTGCAGCAGTTGCTCGTCGGCAGCGGTTGCCAGGTGCCAGACCTGACGATACCAGGGGCCCTGCATGGCCAGCGATTCGCGCTGCAACAGTTCGGAGCGTTCGACCAGCAGGCCCACGCTGCGCGCGTCGCTCTGCATCACCGGGTCGGTACTGCCACGATAATGGCCGACCAGGCGCTGCAGGTCTCCATCGAAGAAGCGCCGGGCGGTATCGCGGAAACCGCTCAGGCTCTGTTCGGATTCCAGGCGATGGGCTTCGACGCGCTTAGCGTAATCATCGATGAAACCCGGCACCTGAACGCCAAGCAACAGGCCCAGAGCGAACAACGCCAGACGCAGATAACTTCTTAACATTCATCCCCCGCAGCCCCGCCACGCGGGACGCTCGTCAGTTGCTCAGGCCCTGGGCGATGCATTCGCCCGCGCGCCACAGGCGCCATTCGCCCGGCTGATACAGCGACCACTGCTCGTTGTCGGTCAGCGGCTCGGTGGCCAGTACCGAAACCACGTCGTTGGGCGTGGTTTCGGCATGAAAATCCACGCTCATGTCGGCATCGCGCAGGTGCGCAGGCCCGAAGGGCGCACGCCGGGTGATATGTGCCAGCTTGCTGGAGCAGAAGCTGAACAGCCAGTCACCGTCGCTGAGCAGGCAATTGAACACGCCATGCTGACGATAGGCCGCACAGGCAGCGACAAGTTCAGGCAACAGCACCTCGATGGGAACCGCTTCCGGAAACGCTGTGCGAATGCGGTTGAGCAGATCGCAGAAGGCCGATTCGCTGTCCGTATCGCCGATGGCACGATAGAAACTCAGGGCCGGGCGAAAATCAGCCAGTTGGCCGTTATGGGCGAAGCACCAGTTGCGCCCCCACAGCTCGCGCACGAAAGGATGGGTGTTGGCCAGGCAGACACGCCCGACATTGGCCTGACGAATATGGCCGATCACCACTTCGCTCTTGATCGGATAGCGCTGCACCAGCTGCGCCACTTCCGACTCGCTGCTCGCGCGAGGATCCTGGAACAGGCGCAGGCCCCGGCCTTCGTAGAAACCGATGCCCCAGCCATCGCGATGCGGCCCGGTACGCCCACCACGCTGCATCAGCCCGGTAAAACTGAAGACGATATCGGTCGGGACGTTGGCGCTCATGCCGAGCAGTTCACACATGATCTGGTTCTCGATTGATCCGGCTTACAACCGCGGCTCGACGCGAGCGCTGCGGGTACTGCGTGGCGCGGTGTACTTCGGCTCCTGCTCCTGCTGCAGACGTTCGCGCAGGGTCAGATCGCTGTCCTCGCCCTGCTCCTCTTCGCGTGCGGCCTTGCGGGCCCTGGCACTGCGCAGGAACGGCCAACGAATGGCCACGAACAGCAGATAGATGGCGAACACGATAAGCCCGTACATGGCCAGATCAGCCACGGCTCGCCAGGCATTGCTGCCGACCTTGAAGATCAGATCGAGGGCGACGATAGCCACTGCAGGCGCGAACAGTTCCTTGGCCGGATCGACGATGGTCGGGCAGAACAGCAGAATCGCCACCAGCACGCGCAGCGGTTCGCGCACGTAGCGCCACATCCAGCTGGTGATACGGAACCACACCAGCAGGCAGCCCAACGCGGCAATGGCATAAGCGCCCCAGGCGAGGAGATAGTCGTTTTCGATCATGAGGGGGACGGTTCCCTTGCTTTACTTGGCTCGAACGGGTCAATCCGCATTTTTCGGCGGCTGCCTGGCGACAAAGGCGCTTATGATAACGGCTTTTCCCGGGTTCGGCGCCTTTAGGGTACGTCTAAAAACGTTGGTAGTTTTAAGAAGTGCCCGTTGCCATCGCCCTGCGTTCTGGAGACTCTCATGACCACTGCCCCCATTGCCCGCAAGGACACTGGCACCGATCCCTATCACTGGCTCGAAGACCGCGACAGCGACGAGGTGCTGAGCCACCTGCGTGCCGAGAACGCCTACCTGGAAGACCAGTTGAGCGATCAGGCTGGATTGCGCGAACGGTTGTTCCAGGAAATAAAGGCGCGCATCCGCGAGACCGACCTGTCATTGCCGACCCCCTGGGGTGACTACCTCTACTACCAACGCACCACTGCCGGTGACGAGTATCCCCGCCACTATCGCTGCCCTCGCCCTGCGGACGGCGGCCTGCAGCTCGACGAAAGCGCTGAGCAACTGCTTCTCGATCCCAACGAAATCGCCGCGGGCGGTTTTCTGTCCCTGGGTGCTTTCAGCATCAGCCCCGACCAGCAGCGCCTGGCCTACAGCCTGGACACCAGTGGCGACGAGATCTATCGCCTGTTCGTCAAGGAACTGGCCAGTGGCGCCATCGATGAGCTGCCGTTCGACGACTGCGACGGCAGCATGACCTGGGCCAACGACAGCCAGACCCTGTTCTATGGCGAACTGGACGATGCCCACCGCCCCAGCACGCTGCATCGCTATCGACTTGGTGAAACGCAGAGCGCCCAGGTGTTCCACGAGCCCGATGGCCGTTTCTTTCTCACCTGCTACCGCAGCAGCTCGGAACGCCAGCTGGTACTGCTGCTGGGCAGCAAGACCACCAGTGAATGCTGGGTGCTGGACGCGAACACGCCGCAGCAGCCCTTCCAGTGCCTGGCGCCGCGCGAGGAAGGCCATGAGTACTACCCCGACCACGGCAAACTCGACGGCCAGTGGGCCTGGCTGATTCGCAGCAACCAGACTGGCATCAATTTCGCGCTGTACAGTGCCACGCCTGAACGACCGACCCGCGAACACTGGCAGGAGCTGGTGGCGCATAACGAACAGGTGATGCTCGAAGGCGTCAGCCTGGCCGAGTCGGCGCTGGTGCTCAGCCTGCGCGAAGGCGGCCTGCCGATCATCGACGTACGCCCGCAAGGGCTGGCCGGTTATCGGGTCAGCCTGCCCGATGCCGCCTACAGCCTGTACGTGCAGGACAGCCTGGAGTTCGCCAGCCCGGTGATCCGCCTGCGTTACGAGGCACTCAATCGTCCCGCGCAGATTCGCCAGTTGAACCTGGCCGATGGCACCCAGCAGATTCTCAAGGAAACCCCGGTACTCGGCGAGTTCGATGCCGATGCCTATCTCAGCCAGCGGCTGTGGGCGACCGCGGAAGATGGCACCCGGGTACCGATCAGCCTGGTCGCCCGCCGCGATGCCCTGGGCCAGGCCGCTCCGCTCTATCTGTACGGTTACGGTGCCTATGGCGAAAGCCTCGATCCCTGGTTCTCCCACGCACGCCTGAGCCTGCTCGATCGCGGCGTGGTGTTCGCCATCGCCCACGTTCGCGGCGGCGGTGAACTGGGCGAAGCCTGGTACCGGGCCGGCAAGCTGGAACACAAACAGAACAGTTTCGGCGACTTCATCGCCTGTGCCGAGCACCTGATCGCCCAAGGGTTCACCAGCCCGTCGCGGCTGGCCATCAGCGGCGGCAGCGCAGGCGGCCTGCTGATCGGCGCAACGCTCAACCAGCGGCCGGAGCTGTTCGCAGCGGCTATCGCCGAAGTGCCCTTCGTCGATGTGCTCAACACCATGCTCAACCCGGAGCTGCCACTGACCGTCACCGAATACGATGAGTGGGGCGACCCCAACCAGCCAGAGGTGCACGAGCGCATCAAGGCTTACGCACCCTACGAGAACGTGCAGGCGCAGCGATATCCAGCGGTTCTCGCGGTGGCGGGCTACAACGATAGCCGCGTGCAGTATTGGGAGGCGGCCAAGTGGGTGGCGCGCCTGCGCGAACTGAAGACGGATGACAACCTGCTACTGCTGAAAACCGACCTCGAAGCCGGCCATGGCGGCATGAGTGGCCGCTATCAGGCGCTGCGGGACGTCGCGCTGGAATATGCCTTCCTCTTCAAGGTACTCGGCCTGCGTTCCGAGGCCTGATACCTGGCTGGCTGACGTGGCCGGCAGCCAGCGCTGAGCACTCAGTGTTTCTTGTGCTGGTCTTGCTGCTCGTGCTGACGCTCCGCAGCGTCGTCGGCTGCCTCGGTCGACTCGTCGTTGTCACGGCCATCGCGGATCACGGGTGGAGTGTCGGGATCGACGGCCGATGGATCGGGCACGTCGGGGCTCTGCACGGTACCCGCGGGCTGGGCGGCAGAAGGCTGTTCCTGCTGGGCATGAGCGATGCCGGCGAATGACAGCAGACTGATCAGCATCACGATGGACTTGCGCATGTTGGGTACTCCAATGTTCGATGGGACGAACTGCCTTGGGCTGGCGAGATGCCGGAAAGTGCAAACAGATTCCTCTCGGCAGTCACTGATGCTGCCCTATACTGAGCGCTACCCACCAAGGAGCGAACATGAGCAGCCCGTCCACGCCTACGTCCAAACTCGACCGCATCCTCGCCGATGCCCAGCGCAGCCGTGAAGAAGGCTATCGGGACAAGGCCCTGCGCATGTACCCGCACGTCTGCGGCCGTTGCGCCCGCGAGTTCTCAGGCAAGCGCCTCAGTGAACTGACCGTTCACCACCGTGACCACAATCACGACAACAACCCCCAGGACGGCTCCAACTGGGAGCTGCTGTGCCTGTTCTGCCACGACAATGAACACTCCCGGTACACCGACCAGCAGTATTTCAGCGAAGGTTCCACTGCCAGCCAGAGCGGGCCGAAAACCACCCACAAGGCGTTTGCCAATCTGGCCGATCTGCTGCAGAAAAAGTCCTAGGGTCTGTTGACGTTTCACGCACGGCCGCGCCGGAGCCCGTTTTTGCGCGAGGCAAGGCACGAGATGCGAAGTTTGGTGGGCCAAATGAGACATCGAGTAACGCCGTATCGCGCAAAAACGGGCCCGGCCCTGCGGGTTGCGCGAGAAATCTCGCCATGCGTTGTTGGAGGACTTGGCAAGGGAAAACGCGGACGGCTAGTCCATTCCCTGCGTCCTCCGCTAGCGGATCGCCGCCCGGCCTGGCGAGATTTCTCGCGGCAACGCGGCTCGCGTTGAAACGTCAACAGACCCTAGTCGCCAAACAGGCCGTATAATGCCGCTCCTTTTGCGCGAGGCCTGTCCGTGGGCAACAAACGATACAGCTGCATCGGTCTCTACAACCCCAAGTCACCGGAGAACGTCGGCGCCGTGATGCGTGCCGCCGGCTGCTATGGCGTGACCTCGGTGTTCTACACCGGCAAGCGCTACGAGCGCGCCCGGGACTTCGTCACCGATACCAAGCGGGTGCACCTGGACATTCCCCTGATCGGCATCGATGACCTGCAGAAAGTCATTCCCCTGGGGTGCACCCCGGTAGCCGTGGAACTGGTGGACGGTGCCCGGCCATTGCCGAGCTACACCCACCCGGATCGCGCCTTTTATATCTTCGGCCCGGAAGACGGCTCGCTGGACCAGGAAGTACGCGACTGGTGCGAAGAGGTGGTCTACATCCCCACGCAGGGCTGCATGAACCTCGCGGCGACGGTCAACGTGGTGCTCTATGACCGCCTGGCCAAAGGCAACAACACCAGAACCGGCGCCAAGTACTGAGCCAGATTGCAGACAAGATAAAGCCCGGAGCGAGCCGGGCTTTGTGTTGACGCTGACTGATCAGGAAGGTTGGACCTTGCCACCCGTACGGCTATAGCCATCTTCGGCAACCAGCTTGCCATCGATATGCTCGAAAGCCTGGGCAGCTTTGCCACCGGTACGCTCGTAACCATCTTCAGCGACCAATTTACCGCCTACACGCTCGAAACCGCTCTCGGCTATCTTGCCGCCAGTGCGCTCGTAGCCATCTTCAGCGACCAGCTTGCCGCCGACACGCTCGAAACCGCTCTCGGCGATCTTGCCGCCAGTGCGCTCGTAGCCATCTTCAGCGACCAGCTTGCCGCCGACGCGTTCGAAACCGCTCTCGGCGATCTTGCCGCCAGTGCGCTCGTAGCCATCTTCAGCGACCAGCTTGCCGCCGACACGTTCGAAGCCGCTCTCGGCGAACTTGCCACCGGTACGCTTGTAACCATCCTCTGCGACTTTCTGCGCACCAACGGAGTGCGAAGTAGTGGCCTCGACAGGTGCTTGCGGCAGTGCAAAAGCGGCGCTGGCGAGGGTGGCGATGAACAGGCTGGCAATGAATTCGGTTTTCATGTTGAGCTCCTTGGGAGGAAGTAAGTGGGTATGGAGCTCATGTTACTCAAGAAAATTTGATCAAAAACTCGATCCTGGGAATAGTAAAGATCGACTTCATTGATAGCTTGCTGAACACCAGCAATGGCGGGGGCTGGATGCGAAAACGCCCAACCCGGTGCCTGCACCGGATTGGGCGTTGCTGACTCGAAAGAGGGCTCTCGAGGGTGATGTCGCTCCAAACGATCAGCGTAGCAATCGGGTGTCCAGCACCTTGGAGCTGCGACCCATGACGTTCTCGGTGATCTCGATGAAATCCTTGGTGCTGGCCTTTTCAAGGCGCATCAGGCCGCGAGCCACGTCGTCCAGCGAGCGCTGCTGGCCATCCTTGGTGGCCTGGCGAATTTCCCGGTCGAGCTCCTGCAGGAGCAGCACCGCACGGGCGGTGATCGGCCCGGTGGAGTTCTCGGTGCGCAGGGACTTGACCGGCTTGCTCCACTTGATCAGGTGCTCGCGCACCTTCTGGTAGCGATCCTCACTGAGCCCACCGGCCCGACGCATCACTTCGATGGCGTAGTACTCGGCCAGGCCCTCGCTGATCCAGTCGCTCTTGTCGGTATCACTGATGCGGCTGAACACGTGTACCAGTTCGTGCACCAGCGAGCTGGTGCCGTTCTCGCTGACCAGCGGACGGTCGGCGTGCATGAAATAGGAGTTGGGGGCCGACAGACCGCCACGCCACATCGGGTCACCGGCGCCGACCACCAGCAGCTTGCCCGGGTCACGCGGGAACACCGCCTGCATCTCGGGCCATACGAAGGTCAGCAGGGTCAGAACATCCATGCGCCGCATGCCCTCACCCACCGGCGCAGCGACGGTTACCTGGGTTTCACCGAGCTTGGCGCGACGCGTGCCGACCTTGCCAGCGACGATCCAGCCAGTGGGGCGATCGAACTTGCGCTGCGGGTTGTCGATGCGGAACTTGTTCTTGCCCACGCGCGGCCAGCCGGTCTCGACGCTACGCCAGCCTTTGGGCAGGTCGAACTCCAGGCGCGCCACCAGATCCGTGCCGTCGACCTGATTGAGTACCGCACTGGGGATCAGATCGTCACCGCGCAGCAGAGCCCAGTCCTCGGTCATCCGCGCGTCGAAACGACCTTCGCCACGAGGGTGGCTGATACGCACCTTGTAAGTCAGGCTGGCCTTGCCCTTGGCAGGCACCCACAGGCCGCGCTGCTCGCCCTCCTGCTTCCACTCGCCGTCAGCCTTGAAGTCGCTGTAATAGCCATCGTCGCCCAGGTTGAAGTTGAGGCTGCGCACGCGCTCGCCCTTCTCCAGGCTAATGCTGACTTCAGCCTGATCGCTTTCCGGAAGGAATTTCACCTTGTAGTCCAGATCGACCTTTTCGGCTGCCCACAGGGGTGTGCCGGTACTCAACAGAACAGCGGACAGCAGCAGGCAGCGAATCGACATACAGGCAACTCCAGAACAGACGAATCGGAACGTTCCATGGGATCAGAGCACACTAGAGGCAGGGTGCAACAGGGCTATGAGACACCGGCCCGCTTAAGCGAGCCTTAACGGCACATCACAGACCCTCAGCCAGCGCGAAAGATCAGGTGTTCTTCCCAGTCATCTTCGGCCACGCTGTTTTCACTGAGCATGCGCCCTGCCTGGGAGATCCTCTCACGGTGCACCGCATCCGGGTCACCGCACACCAGATGATGCCAGAGCGGCAGATCCTTGCCCTCGCTGACCAGTCGATAACCACAGGTGGGCGGCAGCCACTGGAACTGATCCGCCTGGGCTGGGGTGAGCTGAATGCAGTCCGGCACGAAGGTCTTGCGGTTCGGGTAATCGCTGCAGCGGCAGGTATCCAGGTCGAGCAGCTTGCAGGCGATACGCGTGTAATAGACGGCTCCGTCATCCTCGTCTTCGAGCTTCTGCAGGCAGCATAGGCCACAACCATCGCACAGCGACTCCCACTCCCGGGTGTCGAGTTGCTCGAGGGTCTTGTGTTTCCAGAACGGAGAGACGGGCGCGGCCATGATCAGCAACTGGAGGTAACGGGCGAAAAGGCCGGCAGTCTAGGTCTGCCGACCGCACAGTACAAGCTGCACGCGGCAGCGTGGCTCAATAGCCTCGGGAAAAATCCACCAGCCCGTGCAGGGCGCTGCCGGCTCGATAACGCTGCAGGTTGCTGACGAACAGCTCGACCAGCAGCGGTGGCAGGCTCGGCGCAGCGCTGTGACCGGTGAGCAACAGGTTGTCGGCGGTCCAGAACGGGTGCCCGGTGGGCAACGGCTCTTCACGGCAGACATCGATCACCGCCGCAGCCAGTTGCCCACGGGCAAGCGCCGCGACCAGATCCTCATCGACCACCGAGGTACCGCGTCCGGCATTGATCAATACCGCCGATGGTTTGAAGCATGCCAGCAAGGCCGCATCGTAAATGTCCCGGGTGGCCGGCGTGTTGGGCAGCAGGTTGATCACGTAATCGGCCTCGGCGACCAGACGCGGCAGCGCCTCGACAGACGCCACTTCACTGAATGGCGCCAGTGTCCGCGCGCTACTGGCGACCCCGGTCAGTACGACGTTGAACGGCTGCAGGAAGCGAGCAACCGCCAGGCCGATTTCGCCGGTACCGACGATCAGCACCTTGCACCCAGCCAGGCTGCCCGGCAGGCGACCATCCCAACGCCGCTCGCGCTGCGCCTGCAGGCGGGCGAAGAGTTCGCGCTGGTGGGCGAGCATGTGACAGAGCACGTACTCGGCCATCACCTGGCCGAAAACCCCGACCGCGCGAGTCAGTCGATAATCCCGTGGCAAGTCCTCCGCCAGCAGCGGCGTGATACCGGCCCAGGTCGACTGCACCCAGTCCGGCTTGTGGCCGGCGCGGATCAGTTCGGCGAACAGATGCGGCTCACCCAGCCAGACCTGACAACTACCCGCCTGTGCCGCCAGCTCGGGGCCATCGCCAGCGATCAGCTCGAGCTCCGGCTGGGCCCTCTGCAGCAATTCGCGGTACAGAACGTGATCGTTCTCGGCAATCAGTACACGCATTTCGGCCTACCTCAGACAGGGTCGTTGCGACGTAACAGCTCTTCCGGCAGATGCTCGATGTAATCCTCTTCCGGTGGCGGCATCTGCAGGTGATAACCCTGGCTATCGAGGTTCTCCAGCACCTTGTGGATGTCTTCGCGTGCGAGGGTGCGCTCAGGCGTCAGCACCATGTCGAAGGCAAGGACGGGTGGCCCGAAGGCGCTCAGCAGATTCTCGGGAACCTGTTTCAGCGCATCGGCACGCAGTACGTAGAGGTACATGCCATCCTTGCGGGGGCTCTTGTAGATGGAGCAGATAAGTTTCAAGCGGACTCTCCTCGAGCGGCCAGGCAATCGAGCAACGCCTGGCCCATCAGCTCACGGCGCCAGCCGCGCAGGCTGTCGGGCAGGCGGTAGGGACCATCCGGGTAACCGCTCTTGAGCAGGGCCTCGAGGGTCTTCTTGCGCAGCATCAGTTCCGGGGCGATATCCAGACGTTCGCCTTCACGCTGGCCAATGGCTCGCAGCTTCTTGAGCAGCGCCGTGGACTCCAGCGGCAGCGGTTCCGGCATGGCCGGCGGCCACTCGCTCTGAGGTAGCGCGGCGGCATCGCGGATCATCTGCAGGATGGTCTCGCCGTCCTGGCGCACGGTCTTCGGGTGCATGTCCTCGATGCGTGCCAGGCTGACCAGATCGCTCGGCTGCTGGCGAGCCAGCGGCCACAGCGAGTGCTCACGCAGGATTCGGTTGCGCGGCTGATTGCGTGCCCGCGCCTGGCGCTCGCGCCAGATGCACAGCACGCGCAGCACGGCCAGTTGGGCACGCGACAGCTTCCATGCCAATTTGGCTTCGCGGTACGCCTCTTCAGCGGGAATCTCGCGACCCAGACCGGCGACCAGCTCGGCACCGTCCTCGAGAATCCAGGCATTCTTCTCGGCAGAGAGTTTGTCCTGCAGGCGGCGATAGAGCTCGGCCAGATGCACCACGTCCTCGGCAGCGTAACTGACCTGCGTGTCGGACAGCGGACGCTGCAGCCAGTCCGAACGGGTCTCGCCCTTGGGCAGTTCGATGCCCAGCACCGCCTGCACCAGCCGCGAATAGCCCATGGAGAAACCCAGATTGAGGTAACCGGCGGCCAGTTGCGAATCGAACAGCGGCGCGGGCAGGCTGCCGGTCAGGCGCAGGAGCACTTCCAGGTCCTCGCTGCAGGCGTGCACCACCTTGATGACCTGAGGATCCTCGAGCAACGCAGCGAACGGCGACCAGTCGTCGATCTGCAGCGGGTCGATCAGATAGGCCTGCTCGCCCTCGCTGACCTGCAGAAGGCCGGCAATCGGGTAAAAGGTATCGACGCGCATGAACTCGGTGTCCAGCGCCAGAAATGGCTGTTTGCGCCAGGCAGAGCAGTGCTCCGCCAGGCTGGCGTTGTCTCGAATCCAGGCAATTTCGATGCTCACGCGGCTCTCCCGTAAAGATTGCCGCGCAGTATATCCCGTGAGCCTCTGCCGTGTTGCACGCTCACAGCAGTTCACTGCGCATGCGCTCACGCAATCCGTCCGAACAGCGCAGCATGGGCTCACGCAACTCGTCGGCGATCAACCCCTGCATGGCCAGCAAGCTTTTCACCGGCGCCGGGTTGGGCTCGACGAAGGCCAGCCGGATCAGCGGCAACAACTGGCGAAACAGTGCGCGACCGGCCTGCAGATCGCCCTGTTGCAGATGCGCCACCACCTGCACGAAGTCGGCGGTACGGATATGCGCTGCCGCAGAAATGGCGCCACTCCCCCCGAGACACAGGGTGGCGAATATCTGCTCGTCTTCGCCGGTGAGCACGTCGAGCAATCCATCCTCGATCAGCATCTGAGTCTTGCGCACGTCACCGCCACAATCCTTGATCGCCATTATTCGCGGATGCCTGGCGAGCTGGCGGATGGTTTCCAGCTCCATGCTGACGGCGCTGCGGTAAGGAATGTCGTAAAGGATGATCGGCAACCGCGAAGCGTCGGCGATGGCCTCGAAGAATGCCAGCAGCCCCTGCTGCGACGGTCTGATGTAATAAGGTGCCGGCACCAGCAACCCCGCCAGCGGGCGGCCCTGGATGCGCTGCAAGCGGGCCAGTACCGCAGTCTGATTGTTGCCACTGAGCCCCATCACCACGCGGCTGGCAGGCACCACTTCGAGCACGGCGTCGAGCACCGCCAACTGTTCCTGCTCATCCAGCGCCGCCGCTTCGCCACTGGTACCGCAGACCACCAGACCTGCCGCGCCAGCATCCAGCAGATGCACGGCCAGCGAACGCAAGGCCGGTAGATCCACCTGACCATCGCGAAACGGCGTGACCAGGGCGACCCAGATTCCGGAAAATGTAGACATGCATGCAACTCCTCGGTGTAGACCGTGTGGTCACCGTCGATGGAGTGCGGGAAGGGAGTCTGACGAAGGGATGCTTCGACCTCGCGCCTCTGTCCTGTCAGCCCATCTGACGGGACAGCGCGCCCCGGTCAAATGAGCGACTGTTTCTTCGACTTACCAGCTTCCAGACAAACGTTCTGCGACGCAGCGGCGGGGCTGCGGACAGAAGGCATGGGCTGGAAGATGGAGAACATGTAATGCTCGGGCAAGACGACTAGAGGTCGATATTGCCGAACGCAGCGCAATGGTGTCAATACAGCTCGCTACAGTTCCAATTCGGCATATGCAGGCTGGTGTAAATCCTCAATCGATTTAAAAACAGCTCTTTACGGTATGAATATCCCACTAAGCTTGAATTTGAGCAGCTAACCCCTGCTTCCGGTGGGATTTACGGTCGGTGGGTCGCGTCGAAAAGCCACCACCAGATCAAGACGACGTTGCCAGCGCCCTCCTCCACCGGCCATTTCTGCGTAGAGGCTCGTATGGGAATCGCTGCCTGTGATCTGAACCAGCAGGTCATCCGCCCCACCCTGCTGTATCTGGATAAACAATCCATCGCCGCCGAAGCGCTACTGCTGGGCGTCGCCGCTTGCCAGTCATCTCTGGGCGCAGCGCTGGACAACCACAGCGGTTACGGCCTGTACCGGATCTCGGCATACCACCACCAGCACCTCTGGGATGATCACCTGGCTGGCGACCCCGAACTGGCCAGCCGGGTACGAGGTCTGGCCAGCCAGCATGCCTTTCTTGGCGCGCCACACCTGGAGCTGACCGTCAATTTGCGCTATGCCACCGCCATTGCCTGGTTGCTCATCGAAAGCCATGGCAAGGCATTACCCATCGCCGACGACCTCGGTGCGCAGGCGCTGATCTGGCAGCAGGTCTTCGCGCCCCATCGCAAGCCGGACGAATTCGTTTCAGCCTGGCAGCGCTGCATTTTCGGACGGTCGGTTGCAGCCTGAGCAACTGACTACCGGGTCACGGGTGCCAAGCACCGCAAGGCTCTATATCCTGCCCGAACGGACAGCTTCACCTCGACGGATCGTGTTTAACCCTGAACTTTCCGAATTGACGTTGAGTCAGCAAAGCGAGAGTTCCCCCGACCCTGCCAAGGAGCACCCCGTGAGTACAAGAATCCTAAGAACCGGTCTGGCAATCGCCATCGCATCCACCTCCAGCTACAGCTTGGCCAGTGGCTTTGCGCTCAACGAGCAAAGCGTCTCGGGCATGGGCATGTCGTTCGCTGGCCGCTCGTCGTCGGCGGAAGACGCCAGCACCGTGTTCGGCAACCCGGCTGGCATGGCGCGAATCAAGCGCGAACAGGTCAATTTCGGTGTGGCGGCCATCCATGCCAAGAGCAGGATCAGCAGCAACGGCAGTACGACCGCTGCCGGCACAGCCAATGGTGGCAGTAACGATGGTGACATGGTGCCGACCACGGGCGTCCCCATGGGTTACTACGTCAAACCGCTGGATGAAAAAGTCGCTTTCGGTATCGGCGTCTACGCGCCCTTCGGCCTGGCAACCGAGTACGAGAGTGGCTTCCAGGGCCGCTACTTCGCGGACAAGAGTTATGTACGCGTCATCACGGTACAGCCGACGCTCAGCTACCGCTTCAATGACCAGTTGTCGGTCGGCTTCGGCCCCACCTTCAACCACATAGAAGGCGAACTCACTTCGTCGCTGACCAACCCGATCGGCCCTCCTGGCAGCAATGATGGCAAGGTCAAGATCAAGGGCGACGACGTGGCCGTAGGCTTCAACGTCGGTGTTCTGTACGAGTTCACGCCACAAACACGCGTAGGCCTGGCCTACCACTCGCGGGTCAAGTACGAGCTGGAAGGCGACACCCGCGTATCGGGTCCTGGGGCGGTGATCGGCACTTCCGCAGGCAAGTACGATGCCTCCCTCGACGTGACCACCCCCGAGTCCGTGGACCTGTCGATCACCCACGCCCTCAATGATGACTGGACCTTGTATGCCGGCAGCACCTGGACACGCTGGAGCCGCTTCAAGGAGATTCGCGTGGAGAACGAAGGTGTCGGTGGCCTTCTGGCCGGCGGCCTGAACACCATCGTCGAAGATCAGGACTGGCACGACACCTGGGCTCATGCGGTTGGCGTGTCTTACAAGCTGAACCCGCAATGGGTCCTGCGTACCGGTGTGGCCATCGACCAGACACCCACCAAAAACGAACATCGCTCGCCGCGCATCCCATCGGGTGACCGGACGATTTTCAGCGTCGGCGCAGGCTGGAGCCCAAGCGACGACATGACCATCGACCTGGCCTACACCTATCTCAAGGAAGAAGAAGTCGATATCAATCGCAGCAGCGCGACACGCGGCACTTACAATGCCACGTACAAGAACAGCGCCCACGGCCTGGGCGCCTCGCTGACCTACCGCTTCTGAACCGATCTCGAGCACGCACGGCCCTCGGGGCGGCGTGCTCATCAGACGATGATCGGAAACAAAAATCGCGGCTCATGCCGCGATTTTTCATTGTTGCCTCGACTCAGGGCTGTGAGGCGATCGCCTTCTCCACAGCGGCGATCAGCTCGGGGTCATCGGGCTTGGTCATGCTGGAAAACCGCGCCACCACCTGGCCCTTGCGATCGACCACGTATTTGAAGAAGTTCCAGCGTGGCGCTGCCGTCTGCGCAGCCAGTTCCTTGAACAAGGGAATGGCCTGGTCGCCGGTCACCGGCTGGGTTTCACTCATGGTGAAGGTCACGCCGTAATTCACGTAACAGACCTTGGCGGTCTCTTCGGCGTCGTCCGACTCCTGCTTGAACGAATCGGACGGTACGCCGAGAATTTCCAAGCCCTGCCCCCGGTAGCGCTGATTGAGCGCTTCCAGCCCTTCGAACTGCGAGGTGAAACCGCAGAAGCTGGCGGTATTGACCACCACCAGCGGCTTGCCGGCGAACTGCTCACACAGGTCGATCTTGTCCTTGGAGCGCAACTTGGGCAGCTCCCCCTCCAGCAGCGCCGGGCATTCGGCAGCCTGTACGGAGACATTGAACGCCAGCAGAACCAGCGGCAGAGCAAACAGTCGCACGCGCATCAGGTGGTTTCCTTCTCGGTGAATCCGCTCAGCAGAGGCTCATCCCCAGCTGCATGATCGCCAGCCCACCCTGATGCCAGCCCCAGAAGATCAACGCCAGCAGCGACAGCGCTGCGGCGCCGAGGGCGGTTGCGATCCAGGGCCTGAGCGTCATGCATGGGCTCCTTGCAGGCGGGCGACGGGCTGTTCGCGAACCGGCCAGTTGAGCGCTGCGGCCAGTACGCTGAGCAGGATGGAAATCTGCCATACCAGATCATAGCTGCCCGTGTGGTCGTAGAGGTAGCCGCCCAGCCAGCCACCGAGGAAAGAACCCAGTTGGTGGAACAGAAAGACGATGCCGCCGAGCATGGACAGGTTGCGTACCCCGAACAGGGTCGCCACCGTGCCATTGGTCAGCGGTACGGTGGACAGCCACAACAGCCCCATGACGATACCGAACGCATAAGCCGTCCATACGCTCAGTGGCACCGTGATGAACAGAGCGATCACCACGCCACGGGCCAGGTACAGCGCACTGAGCAGCCGCGGCTTGGAGCGCCGCCCGCCGAGCCAACCGGCGATATAGGTACCGAACACGTTGAACAGCCCGACCAGAGCCAGCACGGTGGTGCCGACGATGGCCGGCAGGTGCTGATCGACCAGATAGGCCGGCAAGTGGACACCGATGAACACCACCTGAAACCCGCATACGAAAAAGCCCAGCGCCAGCAACCAGAAGCCGGAATGGCCGCAGGCTTCGCGCAGCGCCTCGCCAAGCGTCTGCTGAGGCCCCTGTGACACCTGCGGGCGATCCTTGACCATGGCGGCCAGCGGTGCGATCAACGCCACCATGATGCCCAGGGCAATCAGTGCCGCCGACCAACCGAGCCAGCCGATCAGACCGAGCGTACCCGGCAGCATGGCGAACTGGCCGAACGACCCCGCCGCCGCGGCGATGCCCATGGCCATGCTGCGTTTCTCCACCGGCACCGCACGGCCGACCACGCCGAGAATCACCGAGAACGACGTGCCCGACAGGCCGATGCCGATCAGCAAACCGGCACTCAGCGACAGCGATAGCGGCGAGTCCGACAGCCCCATGAAGATCAGCCCGGTCGCGTACAACAGACCGCCGACGATGATCGCCCGCTGCGCGCCGAAACGATCCGCCAGGGCACCGGTGAAGGGCTGAGCGATGCCCCAGATGAGGTTCTGCAAGGCGATGGCGAACGCGAACACACCGCGCCCCCAGCCAAAATCATCGCTCATCGGCGACAGGAAAAGACCGAACCCGTGGCGCGTGCCAAGGGACAGGGCGAGGATCAGAGAGGCTCCCAGCATCAGCCAGAAACTCGTGCGCCATACCGAACTCATTGCATGTCCTTCTGTTGTCAGGTCGAAACGCAAGCTGGGAAGAGGCGATCCACGCCCGCTCCCGTCAATCCAGGCTGGCGAGCAACTCGTCCAGCGCTTCCATGTGTTGCGGGGGCAATCGTTGCTGCAGTTGCAATTGCGCCGTCTGCCAGGCGCCCAAAGCCTGGGCGAGCAGCTGCTCACCAGACTCGCTCAACGCTACCAGGCGATTGCGCTGGTCCACGCCCCCCTGCAGCATCACCAGGCCACGCCCCTCGAGAACACGCAGGTTGCGCCCCAGGGTACTGCGTTCGAGCCCCATGGCATCGGCCAGATCGGTGATGCTCGGCTGACCGAGGCGCTGCAGATGCCGGAGCAGAGAATACTGGGCGACATTGAGGCCGACACCGCTCAGGGCGTCGTCATAGAGCTTGCTGACGCCACGGCTGGCGCGACGCAAGCGGGTGCAGAGGCATTCGGTAGGCAACATGGAATGCATGTATATACCCGCTTCTCCCGCCAAACAACCCCCGATGCAACACTTTCCGTGCGCTCTCAGGACAGGAGAACGGGCCACATGCAATGCATGCGCTGGCAAACGCGGGTATCGCCCGCTCGACCCAGCCATGGGCCAGGTGGTCAGCCCGCCACGTGCAAAGCCATCACCAGCAGCACCCCGCACTCGAGCACCTCCAGCAGCGCTCCGGCGGTGTCGCCAGTGGTGCCGCCCAGGCGCTGCTGCATCATGCGCCGCAAGCAGAAGAAAATTGCCACCGCCGCCAGCATCACCCAGATACCACCGGCCAGCAGACAGGTCAGCGACGTCACCATCAGCACCGCGATGGCGGACGACCTTGGCAGGTGCCGGGCCAACACCTCGCCCAGACCTCCCGCGCGGACATAGGGCGTGCAGAGAAACAGGGCCAACAGCGCGCCACGTCCCAGCACCGGGACCAGCAGCAGCGCGAGGTGATCACCCCGCTCGAGCAGAGTCAGCAAGGCGACGAACTTGAGCAGCAGCACCATCACCAGCACCACCACGGCGATCGGCCCGCTGCGCGGGTCCTTCATGATCGCCAGGGTGCGCTCGCGATCACCGAAACCGCCCATCCAGGCATCCGCGCTGTCGGCCAGGCCATCCAGATGCAGCGCACCGCTCAGTGCCACCCACAGGCTCAGCAACAGCGCCGCCTGTAGGGGCACCGCTGCCGCTTCGAGCAGGTGCGCGGCAGCCAGCAGCAGCAAACCGATCACCCCACCAACCAGCGGGTAGCAGAGTAGCGAGCGTCCCGTTTGCTCAGGCGTGGGCATGCCGGCCAGGCGTACCGGCAAGCGCGTGAGAAACTGCAATGCGATCCAGAAAGGTGTCATGGGATTTCCCGCACGCCCAAGCCATCGAATTGCAGGTGCACCCGCTGACCATGGGTCACACTGACCTGCAGCAGTTGCTCTCGGGGCAACCCCCGTGCCCGCGCCAGCAACAGACGCATCACCCCGCCATGGGTGACCACCAGCAACCGCCGCCCCTGATAGCTGTCCTGCAGACGCCGCACTGCATCCAGTATCCGCGCCTCGAAGTCCAGCAGTGGCTCGCCGGCGGGCGGCGTGAAGGCATAGGGATCGGCCCAGAAGCGACCAAGATCGTCGGCGTCGGTCTCCATCAACTGGGCGGCGCTACGTCCTTCCCAGTCACCGAAATGCAGCTCCTGCAAACCAGCCTCGAACTGCAACGGCAGATCGCGGGCGGCGGCCAGTTCCTCGGCGAAGCGCGCGCAGCGCTGCAGCGGCGAGCTGATCAGCGCATCCCAGTGTTCATCGGCGCGCACCGCTGACCGCAATTGTGCCCAGCCGGTCTCGGTCAGCGCGTCGTCCAGGCTGCCACGCAAGCCGCCGCCCTGTTCGGTTTCGCCGTGGCGCAAGAGATGCAGGATCACGGCGCGCGATCCGCCACTGCCGCCTCGGCGAAAGTGGCCATCTCATTGTGCAGCGCACAGGCCAGACGCAGCATCGGCACCACCAGTGCAGCCCCACTACCCTCGCCCAGGCGCAGGCCCAGGCTGACGATCGGCGTGGCCTGCAGGGCGGCGAGCAGACGCTGATGACCGGGCTCGGCGCTCTGATGAGAAAACAGCAGCCAGTCGCGACACGCCGGGTTCAGACGCACCGCCAGCAAGGCGGCGACGCTGCAGATGAAGCCGTCGACCAGCGCCACCACGCCCTGCTGGGCGCACGCCAGGTAGGCGCCGGTGAGTGCAGCGATCTCGAAACCGCCCAGACGACGCAAGGCTTCCATCGGCTCGCTGGCAGCTGCGCGGTGCAGCGCCAGGGCCGTCTCGATCACCTGTGCCTTGTGGGCCACGCCGGCAGCGGCGAGCCCGGTACCCGGCCCCACCAGCTCGGCCACCGGACAGTCCAGCAGCAGGCAGGCCAGCGCCGTGGCCGCGGTGGTATTGCCGATGCCCATCTCACCGCCAATGAACAGCTCGCGGCCATCCCGTGCAGCACGAACGACGCTGTCGCGGCCGGCCTGCAGGGCGATCAGGGCCTGGGCAGGCGTCATCGCCGCTTCGCGCATGAGGTTGGCGGTGCCAGCGCCGACCTGCAAATGGCGCACGCCTGGCAGTGGTTCGAGCGGCAGCGCGGTGCCCAGATCGGTCACTTCCAGCGATGCGTCCAACTGCCGGGCCAGCACGCTGATCGCCGCGCCGCCAGCGACGAAGTTGCGCAGCATCTGCCCGGTGACAGCCTGCGGGTAGGCCGAGACACCTTCAGCCACGACGCCGTGATCAGCGGCGAAAATGGCGATCCACACCTTGTCGACGCCCGGGCACTCACGGCCCTGCAGCCCGGCCAGGCGAATCGCCAGGCGCTCCAGTTCGCCGAGCGAACCGGCCGGTTTGGTCAACTGCCCCTGCCGCGCCTCGGCCTTGTCACGCGCCACCTGGTCCATAGGCTGGGGGGGATTGAGCCACCAGTCGAGGTTCATAACGGATCTCCCTTGAGAATCATGGGCAGGCCAGCGACCGTGAACACCACGCGCTGGCAGCGTTCGGCGATGGCCTGGTGCAGCAGGCCGGCTTCATCGACATAACGGCGGGTCAACTCGCCCATCGGCACCACGCCAAGCCCGGTTTCGTTGCTGACCAGAATCAGCCGCCCTGACAGATTCGCCAGGCAGGCCAGCAGCGCATCGCGCTCGCGTACCAGGCGTGCGTCATCTTCCAGCAGCAGCAGGTTGGTCAGCCAAAGGGTCAGGCAATCGACCAGCAGGCAGCGCTGTGCCGATGCCTGCTCGCCAAGCACCCGGGCCAGTTCCAGCGGTTCTTCGACCAACCCCCAGTGCGCCGGACGACGATCGCGATGGGAACGGATACGGACGCTCATTTCGCCATCGAGCGCCTGGCTGGTGGCGATGTATGTCACCTCGAGGCCCGACTCCTGGGCCAGGCGCTCGGCCAACCGACTCTTGCCGGAGCGAGCACCACCGAGAATCAACTCCTGCATCTATTCGCTCTCCATTGGGGCCGCCAGGCCGCATAGCGCGCGCAGGGCCGAGCGATCCAGGTGCGCTTCGACCAGATCCGCCAGGCGCTCGATATCGCGCTCGCGCAGGGCGTGGTAATCCACCTCCTGCACCTCCCCCAGGCCAGCCCAGCGCAGCAGCGCCGAACAGGCTTGCGACGACTCGAACAGGCCGTGCAGGTAAGTACCCATGACTTGGCCATCGGCGCTCAGCGCACCGTCCGCACGGCCATCATCGAGGCGAACCGCGGCGCGCTGCAGATCGGCGCCCGAGGTCACCCCGGCATGAATCTCGTAACCGCTGATAGAGGCATCCTCCAGACACAGACGCCCGCGCACATTACGTAGTTGCTTGTGGGGCTCCAGCACCGTGTCGATCTGCAAGAGTCCCAGGCCCTGGCTAGCCCCGGCGGGCCCTTCGAGTCCGTCGGGATCCTCGACGCAACGCCCGAGCATCTGCAGCCCGCCGCAGATGCCGAGCAGCTTGCCGCCATAGCGCAGGTGTCGCTCGATGGCCTCGGCCC
Organism: Pseudomonas flavescens; assembly: GCF_013408425.1. Classification (NCBI taxonomy): domain Bacteria; kingdom Pseudomonadati; phylum Pseudomonadota; class Gammaproteobacteria; order Pseudomonadales; family Pseudomonadaceae; genus Phytopseudomonas; species Phytopseudomonas flavescens. Next base: position 2,307,436 of record NZ_JACBYV010000001.1, read on the forward strand.
AACCCCCGCTGCGCAGAAAGGCAAGGTCGGCGCGTACGCTCTTGGAGCCGGGCAGAATGATCAGGTCGGCGGGCGGGATCGCTTCGCCGGGGCCGACGAAGGTCAGCTCGACCTGAGGGTGCAGGCGCAGCGGGTCGAAATCGGTGTGGTTGCTGATCCGTGGCAGCACCGGAACCACCACCCGGAGCACCTGTTCGGTCTTGCTCACCTGGCGACGGTCGATGGCGTCTTCGGCCTCCAGATGGAAATCCATCAGATAGGGCAGCACGCCAAGCACCGGCTTGCCGGTGCGTTTCTCGAGCCAGTCCAGGCCAGGCTGCAGCAAGGCGATATCGCCGCGAAAGCGATTGATCACGAAGCCCTTGAGCCGTGCCTGTTCACTGGGCGAGAGCAATTCCAGGGTGCCGACCAGGTGGGCGAAGACGCCGCCCTTGTCGATATCGGCGACCAGAATCACCGGACAATCGACCGCCTCGGCAAAGCCCATGTTGGCGATGTCGTTGGCGCGCAGGTTGATCTCTGCAGGCGAGCCTGCACCTTCCACCATCACCACCTGATGAATCGCCTGCAGCCGCTGGTGGGACGCCAGCACCGCCTGGCGGGCGACCTGCTTGTAATCGTGATAGGCCACGGCATTCATGTTGCCGACGGCCTGGCCGTGGATGATCACCTGAGCGCCGGTGTCGCTGTTGGGTTTGAGCAGCACCGGGTTCATGTCGGTATGGGGCGCCAGACCGCAGGCCTGGGCTTGCACGGCCTGAGCACGGCCGATCTCGCCGCCGTCGGCGGTTACCGCACTGTTGAGTGCCATATTCTGCGGCTTGAAAGGCGCCACGCTGACGCCCTGGCGACGCAGCCAGCGGCACAGCGCGGTGACCAGGGTGCTCTTGCCGGCATCCGACGTGGTGCCTTGCACCATTAACGTAGCGCCCTGCTGAACAAGAGCGGCGTCTGATTCAGAACGGCTCATCGCGACTCCTCGGCGAATACGCTCAGCGCCCGGTCCAGGCGCTGCCAGCCTTCTTCGTCCGGCGGCAGGCCGAAACGAATGCTTGCCGGCCGCTCGAACAGCCGGGTGAAAATGCCATTGCAGGCGAGGAATTCGTGCAGCAGGGCCGCGCGCTCGCAGGCGATCCACTGGAACAGCGAGCAGCCGCCGGTGGGAGCCAGGCCATGCTCGCGCAGCAGGTCGGCCAGACGCTGGCCATCCCTGACCAGACGCTGCTGCTGCGCCTGCTGGCCAGAGCGGTCTTCGAGCAGGTGGGCACCCAGCCAGCGTGTCGGCCCGCTGAGAGTCCAGGGACCGAGCATTTCTTCCAGCTCACCTAGCAGCTTGGCGTCGGCCAGCACGAAACCCAGCCGGGCACCGGCCATGCCGAAGAACTTGCCGAACGAGCGCAGCACGATCAGCCCGGGCAGGTGACTATGAGCCGCCAGACTCTGTTCCGGGGTGCAATCGATGAAGGCCTCATCGACGATCAGCCACCCCCCTCGCTCGGCCAGGCGCGCATGCCAGGCGAACAGTTGCTGCGGCGAAAATCGCCGACCGGTAGGGTTGTTGGGATTGACCAGCAGCAGCACGTCGAGCCGCTCCAGCGCCCGGTTGACGCTCGCCTCGCAGAGCTCCAGCACCCGATGCCCTTCACGCTGCCAAGCCGCCGCATGCTCGGCATACGCTGGCGATACGATGCCCACCCGCGCCTCGCTTCGCAGCCGTGGCAGGCACTGGATGGCCGCCTGGGAGCCGGCCACTGGCAGCAGGTGGTCGACGCCGTAGTAGGCGCAGGCAGCAGCCTCCAGCCCATCATCCTGCTCGGGCAGACGCACCCAGGCCTGCTCCGGAATCGCCGGTAGGGGTAGCCCATAAGGCGCCACGCCGGTTGACAGGTCCAGCCAGTCGCTCAGGGGAATGCCGTATTGCTGGGCCGCTCGCCGCAAACGTCCGCCATGTTCAAGCAACGCACACCCCCACGATCAGCATGAGCAACAGCCACAACGAGACGCCCCCCCAGACCAGATTCATCGCCCGCTCGATGTCCCGTGCCCGGGGCTGCGGGCCCTCGCCCAGCTCGGGCCGCTGGTGCACTTGGCCATGATAGACGGCAGCACCGCCGAGGCTGACACCCAGCGCACCGGCACCAGCGGCCATCACCGGTCCGGCATTGGGGCTGTCCCACTGCGGCGCCTGGCGCTGCCAGCAACGCATTGCCGTGGTGGTGCGCCCGAGCAGCGCGTAGGTCAGCGCGACCAGGCGCGCCGGCACGTAGTTGAGCAGGTCGTCGATCTTCGCGGCGGCCCAGCCGAAGCGCTCGAAACGTTCGTTGCGGTAGCCCCACATGGCATCCAGCGTATTGCTCAGGCGGTACAGCACCACACCCGGCGCGCCAGCCACGAGAAACCAGAACAGCGCGGCGAATACCGCGTCACTGCCGTTTTCCAGCACCGACTCAGTACCGGCACGGGCCACACCGGTGGCGTCCAGGTCATCGGTGCGGCGGCTGACCATATAGCCGACCCTTTGGCGGGCCAGGGCCAGATCGCCAAGGCGCAGGGCCTGAGCCACCGGCTGAGCATGCTGATCGAGGCTGCGCAAGCCGAGGGCCGCATACAGGGCGATGATCTGCACCAGCCAGCCGATCCAGGGCACCTGCACCAGCAGCACGGTTAGCAGCGTGAGCGGCAATACCGCGAGGCACCAGGCCGTCACGCCGTGGCTACGCCAGCCGCCTCCGGACGGGTTGAAGCGCTGCTCCAGACGATTGGCCAGCTTGCCGAAACCCACCAGCGGGTGCCAACGCCTCGGTTCACCAAGCGCGGCATCCAGCGCCACGCCCACGGCAGCACTGAGGATCAGGCTCATAAACACACTGCGCTATTCATGTGGCTCCCCGTCATGTGATGCCCAGCGATCCTGAAACAGCAATTCACTCAATGGTCGCACTTCGGCCCAGCCCTCCTGGGCCAGCATCGGTACCGGGTAGAACGCCTGCACCGGCCCCAGGCACAGCACCGCCACCGGCTTGCTGCCGGCTGGCATGCCCAGCAGCTCGGCCAGTGCGAGAGGATCGAACAGCGACACCCAGCCCATGCCCAGCCCCTCGGCCCTGGCGGCGAGCCAGAGATTCTGAATGGCGCAGGACAATGACGCCATATCCATTTCTGGCAGGGTGCGCCGGCCGAAGACATGAGCGTCACGGCCGTCCATCAGCGCCGCGACCAGCAACTCGGCGCACTCACGAACGCCCTCGACCTTGAGGCGCATGAACGCGTCGGAGCGTTCGCCCAACGCCTCGGCGGTCAGCCGGCGCTCGGCTTCGACCAACTGATAGATGTCTTCACGCAGTGCTGGCCGGGTGATGCGGATGAAGCGCCAGGGCTGCATCAGCCCCACACTGGGCGCCTGGTGCGCAGCTTCGAGCAGCTTGGCGAGCAGTTCAGGCGCCACCTCGCCACCACTGAAATGACGCATATCGCGGCGCTCGGAAATGGCCCGATAGACAGCGGCACGCTCCTCGGCGCTGAAGGCGTGGTCGCTCATGGCCTGAACAATGCCGCTGCGGCCGCAGGATCGGATGGCAGGTAAAAGTGGATATAGGACGCGGTGAGCCGGCCGAGACGAAACACCGCCTCGCTGACCGGTTTGTCATTGGGGCACTCGCCGCGAGCCAGCGGCTGCAGCTCGGATTCGAGCCGCGAATGATGATAGCTGTGACCGCGCAACAGCCCTTCGGGCAACGTGACCGCCTGCAGCGCGAGGGCGACCAGGCGCTTCTGCATCTGGGCATGGCCAGGCACCAAGCCGGCCAGCTCCGCCCGTTCGCCTGCCGCGTCGCTCAGTGTGTCGAGCAGGTAGAGCATGCCACCGCACTCGGCGAGAATCGGCTTGCCAGCTCGCTGATGGGCGGTGATGGCCTCGATCATCGAACGGTTGGTGGCCAGCGCCTGCAGATGCAGCTCCGGGTAGCCGCCTGGCAGATAAAGGCTGTCCACCTCGGGCAGGCTCTGATCTGCCAGCGGACTGAAGAACGTCAGGGCCGCGCCCATGCGCTCCAGCAGATCGAGATTGGCCTGATAGGTGAACGCGAAGGATGCGTCGCGGGCCACGCCGATGCGCACGCCCTCCAGCAGCGGCAATGGCGCTGCAATCGACGGCGCAGCGAAGGTCACTGGTGGCGGCAGGGTAACCGTTGCGGTCTGTGCCAGAGCATCGGCAGCGGTATCCAGACGCACATCGAGGTCGGCGAGCTCGGCGGCCTGCACCAGGCCCAGGTGGCGGCTCGGCAATTCGATCGCGGCGCTACGCGGCAAAGAGCCGTACCAGCGGATCGAGGCTGGCAGGCTGTCGCGGATCAGATCGTTATGGCGCCCGGGATTGACGCGATTGCCGAGCACACCGGAGAACGGCAGATCCGGCTGATAGCTGGCCAGGCCGACGGCCAGTGCCCCGAAGGTCTGGGCCATGGCGGAGCCATCGATCACCCCCAGCACCGGAACCCCGAAGCGGCGGGCCAGGTCGGCGGCGGATGGCGAGCCGTCGAACAGCCCCATCACACCTTCGATGAGGATCAGGTCCGCCTCGCCAGCGGCTTCCCACAGCAGGCGGCGGCTCTCGGCCTCGCCAACCATCCACAGATCCAACTGATAAACCGGGTGGCCGCTGGCACGGGAGAGGATCATTGGATCGAGAAAGTCAGGCCCGCACTTGAACACCCGCACCCGCTTGCCCTGCCGGGTGTGCAGGCGTGCCAGGGCCGCAGTGACGGTGGTCTTGCCCTGCCCCGAGGCCGGCGCAGCGATCAACAGTGCCGGACAGTGGCGCGACGCGCGCTCACCCGCATCGGATACAGACGCTGTAACGCTCAAAACTCCACGCCTTTCTGTGCTTTCACGCCGGACTTGAAGGCATGCTTCACGAGCGTCATTTCGGTAACGGTATCCGCGGCCTCTAGCAGCGCCGGTGGCGCGCCACGGCCGGTAGCCACGACGTGCTGCAGCTCGGGGCGCGACTCGATGTCACGCAGCACCACATCCACGTCCAGGTAACCGTGCTTGAGGGCGATGTTCAGCTCGTCCAGTACCACCAGGGCGATCTGCGGGTCGTTCAGCAGTTGCCGGGCGACCTCCCAGGCCTGAACGGCCTTCTCGATGTCCCGCTGACGATCCTGGGTGTCCCAGGTGTAGCCCTCGCCCATCACGTGGTAGCTGACTTCATCGGGAAAGCGGCGGAAAAAGTGCTCCTCACCGGTGGCCATGCCGCCCTTGATGAACTGCACCACGCCGACCTTGAGACCATGCCCCAGCGCGCGGGCGACCATGCCGAAGGCCGAGCTGCTCTTGCCCTTGCCATTGCCGCTGTGCACCAGCAGCAGGCCGTACTCGTCCTGAGCCTGGGCGATCTTTTCGTCCATCAGGGCTTTCTTGCGCGCCATGCGGGCGTTGTGCCGCGCGTCGCGCTCTGCTGATTCTCGGCTTGGGGATGGGGTCATGGGATCTCCTTTGCGCGAGGCCGCGCGGCACACGCCAGTGAAACGGTCGGGCAGGAAACCGGGTTCAGGCCAGACGATGAAGGAATCACACAGGAGCAGGCAGGAGCTGACCGGGTCGGCCGCGCACCGGCCGCGCCCACCGCGCAAACCTGGAAAAGCGACAGGCCGGTCTCCGGGCTTGCGAGCACCGCACTCAGCAGAATGCGGACACCGACGCGACCTTCCCGTATCGACGATACAGTGGCGAGAAGCGTGGTTGGACTCGTTTACCGTTGCGGGGGCAGCGTCGGCCTTGCCTGCCTATTGAAACAGCGGCGCACCGACTTCCCAGTTTCACCCCCGGCCGAAACCGGGGACACCTGAAGCAAGCCGCGAAGGGTAAGGATTGGCCGCCTCAGCGTCAATCGAAGACTCAGAATCCGCCTCCCTGGCAGGCGAGCCAGAGCCACGCAGGGTCCCAGGGCGGTCTCAAAGGAGCATGGCCGAGCTGCAGCGGACGCTGGCCTGGCGCTCAGGGATGGCTGGCCAGCTCGACCGGAAACACCCGCTTCGCTTCGATATAGGTGCGCTGCCAATAGCTGTTGCCGAGACTGTCCAGACGCACGGTGCCGCCCGAAGAAGGTGCATGCACGAAGCGCCCTTCGCCGACGTAGATACCGGCATGACTGACCTGCCGGCCACCGTTGGTGGCGAAGAACACCAGATCGCCACTGCGCAGGGCATCGCGGCCAACCACTGGGGCGCGCATGCTGATCAGCTCCCGGGTGGAGCGAGGCAACTGGATGCCTGCGGCATCACGGTACACATAGCCGATCAGCCCACTGCAGTCGAAACCACTGGCCGGTGTGTTGCCGCCGTAGCGGTATGGCGTACCGACGAGCCCCAGGGCACGGAACAGCACGTCGTCGGCGCCGCCCTGATAATTGCCAGGAGCGGGCGCGATCACCACAGGCTGCGGAGCGGGTACGGGGGCGCGACTGGAACATGCACTGAGCAGTGCAGCGAGCAGCAGGAAGGCGATGCGGATGGTGGCAGTCATGGACGGACGATCCTGGAGCCTGAATGCGCCCTACTCTGCCCCGTTCACAACTGCAGTGCAAGCTTTAGCTTTATGCTGCAGTCGCTTGAAAACTATCAAGATGTTGCCCGATCCGGACAGATCGGGCATTCAGGCCTCAGTGCTGGGACGCCAGGTGCTCGGTCGGCGCCAGAGCCAGGACGCGCTTGGCCTCGATGAACGTGCGCTTCCAGTAGCGATCGTCCAGGCTGTCGATACGCACCCCACCGCTGCGGCTGCTGGAGGAATGGATGAACTGATCATCGCCCAGATAGATGCCGGCATGGCTGACACGACCGCGACCGTTGGTACTGAAGAACACCAGATCACCCGGCTCCAGGGCCTTGCGCTCGACCAGCGGGGCGTCGATGTTGATCATTTCACGCGTCGAGCGCGGCAGTTCCATGCCCAGCTCTTCACGGAACAGATAGCCGATGAAACCACTGCAGTCGAAACCGGTTTTCACCGAATTGCCACCGAAACGGTAACGGGTGCCGATCAGCGAGAGGCCTTTTTCGAGGACGCTGTCCGCCAGTTGTGGCAGCTCGTAAGGTGCGTGGTCGGCGAAGTCGGCAACCGCATCGTCTTCGACGACATCGTTGCGATCCAGAACAGGCGCTGCAACCACTGGCCTGGCAGGCAACGAAGCCTGGGCCGGGGCATCGATCTGGGATTGTGGAGCATGGTTAGCGCAGGCGGCGAGAACCATCGTAAGTGCGAGAGGCACGAGGGGTGCGAAGCGTTTGCGCATGGGCACGACCGTGGCGTGAAAAATGAACAGCCGCGACTATGCCCACTAACGGGATCATTTGCAAATATTATGAGTAACGATGTGACTCAGTAGTTCCGGAAAAACATCTAAGGCCCTTTCTTCCAGCCTGAAGTCAACCAGATCGCTGACCTCGCTCTGCGACAAATTGACCTCCACCGTCACCCCGCCCGCCTGTCGCGTGCGCAGCAGCGGCTCGACTATATAAGGAAAGCTGGCACTGGTGCCGACGCTGATCACCAGATCGAAACCCTTCTCCAGTTGCGCATAAAGGCGACCGACGGCGTCTTCCGGCAACATCTCGCCGAACAGCGTCACCGGCGGACGCAGTACGCCACCGCAATTGCCGCACAGCGGGGGCAACGGCTGCAGCAGGTGCTCGGCGAGTCGCTCATCCACGCCAGCGCATTGCTGGCAGTGCAGTGGCGCCAACTCACCATGAATTTCGATCAACCGCTGCGCCGGGCTGCCTGCCAGACGATGGTAACCGTCGATATTCTGGGTGAGTACCCAGCACTCGGGCTTCAAGGCCTGCAAGTCGGCAATCGCCTTGTGACCCGCATTCGGCTGGGCGGCCAGGCAGGCGGTGCCGAGCTGTGCCAGGTACTTCCAGCACAGCGCCGGGTCGCGACGCAGCATCTCGCCTGACAGCGCCACTTCGATCGGCACGCCCTCTTCGGTATGGCCGTTGTACAGACCACCGAGGCCACGATAGGTAGGCAACCCGGAGTCGGCAGACAAGCCCGCTCCGGTAATGATCAGGATCCGCCGTGCATCGGCGATAGCGGAGGCGATTCGCGGCAGAAGCGGATGCATCAGTGATTGACCGTATGGGCCAGCATCACCGACAGCTGGCACATGGGCCGGCCACTTTCCGCATGCCATTGGTTGAAGGCAGCTTGAACCGCCGCGCGGTCGCGCTGACTGCTCGGCACCTTGTCGACAATCTTCTGGGCCTTGAGCGCGGCGACCATGTCATCGGACGGAATGAAGGTGTCTTTGCCAACCATGCGCAGAAAGCGCGGCGCAGAAAGGCCGCCGAGCTGAGTACCCTGCTTGGCCAGCCAGTGCCAGAGCCCGACGATATCGGTCACGGGCCAATCGGCGATCAGCGCACCGAAGGCGAAGCCGGGTCGCGGGGTGGTGGCTTTCACGGCGGCAGCCGGCCCGCTCAGCGCACCACGCTCCACGTCGAGAATGAACTGCGCGTTGCGCGGCACGCTCTTGAGCTTGCCCAGGTGACGGATCAGGCGAGTGTCCTGCATCAGACGCTCGAGGCGTTCGCCGCCCATCAGCACGACCTTTTCCGGATCGAAACCGAAGAAAACCTCCTCGAAGGCCGGCCACTTGGCGTCCACCAGGCTGTGCTTGAGACCCGCCCGGAAGATGCGCAGGCTCATGATCGACAGATAGCGATCATCACCCAGGGCCCGCAGCTTCTTGTCAGAAGCCGGTTGTGGCAAGCGCGCCTCGAGAGCTGCCAGCGAGCCGACGCGGTTCACGCAATATTCATGCATCCATCGATAATCGTGCATCGTTTGCCTTGGGATCTACTGGAGTTTGAACGGTGCAGCGAAGCGACCCTCGCTCACCTCGATGAAACCTTCGCCGCCGAGGCGCTTGAGGCGACCGTCGAAGCTGCCACGCACGCCCCAATCGTCGATGCTGTCGATCCTGAGATTGAATGCGGCGCCATCCTCATCACTGAGCGCCGACCAGATTTCCGTGCCGCCCTCATGCTGTATGGCATAACGACTGACCAGCCTGGAGCCTGACAGGCTGTATGTACCTGGCGTGATCTCACCGCCCAGCGCCCACAACTCGAAATCGTAACTGTCGCTCAAGGCCCCATCGTCGAGACGACCGCCAATGACCAGATGTTCGCGGCTCTCGGCCAACTGGGCCACCAGCCGCGAATCGAAATGCATGGCCTTGCCACCCAGTTCGAGCGTCAGCTGACCCTGCTCGTCACTGCCGCCACAGCCACCCAGCAACAGACAGAACATCACCAGCATGGCCTTGTACATGACTCGCCCCCTTACAGATTCATCACGTTCAGGAAGCGTGGCGTGGCCTGGTCATCGATCTTCAGGCTGGCGAAGTCGAACAGGTTGCGGTCGGCAAGCTGCGATGGCACCACGTTCTGCAGGGCGCGGAACATGATTTCCGTGCGGCCTGGCGATTTGCGCTCCCAATCCTGAAGCATGTCCTTGACCACCTGACGCTGCAGGTTTTCCTGGGAGCCGCAGAGGTTGCACGGGATGATGGGGAATTCCTTGAGCGTGCTGTAGGCCTCGATATCGGCCTCGTTGCAATAGGCCAGCGGGCGAATCACCACGTTGCGCCCGTCGTCGGCACGCAGCTTGGGTGGCATGGCCTTGAGGGTGCCGCCATAGAACATGTTGAGAAAGAAGGTCTCGAGGATGTCGTCACGGTGGTGACCGAGGGCCATCTTGGTCGCGCCGATCTCGTCGGCGAAGGTGTACAGGGTGCCGCGACGCAGGCGCGAACACAGCGAGCAGGTGGTCTTGCCTTCCGGGATCTTCTCCTTGACCACCGAATAGGTATCCTTTTCGACGATGTGGTACGGCACACCGATGGATTCCAGGTAAGCCGGCAGCACGTGCTCGGGGAAGCCTGGCTGCTTCTGGTCCATGTTCACCGCGACGATCTCGAAGTGAATGGGCGCGACCTTCTGCAGGTAAAGCAGGATGTCGAGCATGGTGTAGCTGTCCTTGCCACCGGACAGGCAGACCATCACCTTGTCGCCCTCCTCGATCATGTTGAAGTCGGCAATGGCTTCGCCAGCCTGACGACGCAGGCGTTTTTGCAGCTTGTTCTGATTGACCGAGAGGGTGCCCATGGCGCGCGTAAATCCGGTAGAAGTACTGAGGCCGCGCATTTTACCCGGAAACCGAAGCGTACCCCAGCCACAAAACGACCAACCATCGCCGATTCGCCTGATGGCTGATCGTGCAAGGCGGCAATCCTTCGTCTAAGGTGAGCCGATGAACGAAGAAACCTGCCCCAACACACGCCTTTTCGAATTGCTCCAGGCCGCGCCCGAAGGCCTATCCGAGTATGAACTGCTGCTGCGCCTGAGCCGCTGGCAAGGCGCCGAAGAGCGCCTGCCCACGGATACTCTGGAGCTGTTTCGCACCCATTTTCTGCTGTTCCACACGCTTTACCGGCTGCGCGACCAGCTGCATGCCGAGCAACTTGCCGTGCTGCAGATCAGCCCGCTGTGCATTCGCCTGTTGCCCTACCAGGCAGGCGAAAGCGCATTGAGCGAAAAGGACCCGCTACGCGAGTACTATCTCGACCTGAGCCATTTGCGCGATACGGACGCCGACGATGTGCAGAAACTGCTTGGCGCGTTCTGGGTACGTCTGCAGGGCGGGGACGAAAAACAATCCGCCCTCGCCGTTTTCGAGCTGGAGGCACACAACGGCAATCTCGACTTGACGATCATCAGGCAGCGCTACCGACAACTGGTCAGCATCCATCACCCCGACCGTGGTGGCAGCACGCAACAGTTGCAGAGCATCAATCAGGCCATGGAAACGCTGCAGCGTTATTACCGCTGAAGGCAGTTGCCGTTCAGCCTGCAAACGCTGCGTGGCAGGATGATCTGCGGCATAATCGGTTGCAGTCACCTGCCTCCGATGCCCACATGCCAGACCAGATCCACGCCCGCGTCGAAGCCTGCTATCAGCAGGCGGAACACTTCTTCAAGCAGCCCTTCAAGCGCCCCGAGGTGAGTTTCAAACTGCGCGGCCAAAAGGCCGGTGTGGCTCATCTCACGGAAAACAAGCTGCGCTTCAATCCCCAGCTGTACCGTGAGAATCAGGAAGATTTTCTGCGCCAGACGGTTCCCCACGAAGTGGCGCACCTGGTCGCCCATCAACTCTTTGGCCTGAGCATCCAGCCCCATGGCGAGGAATGGCAACTGATCATGCGCGGGGTCTACGAGCTGCCGCCGCACCGCTGCCACAGTTACGACGTGAAACGCCGCCAGGTCAGCCGCTTCATCTATCGCTGCCAATGCCCGCAGGGCGAGTTTCCGTTCTCGGCACAGCGCCATGCCCTGGTCGCCAAGGGCCGTCGCTACTACTGCCGACGCTGCAAGATCACCCTGCAGTTCACCGGCGAACAACGAATCGAATAGACGCGCCGCGCCTCAGTCGTCGAGGCGCTGAAACGCGCGCAGCAGCGCCTTGCTCAGATCGACGCTGGAGAACTTGGTGAGTACGTCGTTGGCCCCCACCGCGCGCGCCTTCTCGGTGTTCATGGTGCTGTCCAGAGAGGTGTGCAGCAGCACGTAGGTCTCGCCGAGAACGGGGTCCTTGCGAATCTGCTGAACCAGGGTATAGCCGTCCATCTCCGGCATTTCGATGTCCGAAACCAGCACCTCGATGGGCTGCCCCTCCTGCTGCGCCCCATGCAGCAGCTCCAGCGCGGCGGCGGCGCTGCGCACGGCCTGGCAATCGAGGTCGAGCTTGCGCAGGGTGATCAGGGTCTGCTGCAGCGCCACCTGGGAATCGTCGACGACCAGTACGCGACGCCCCTGCAAAAGTTGCCGCTCGCTCGAGTTGAGCAATTCATCGACCACCTCTTCGGCCGGAGCCGGGGCGATTTCATGCAACACCTTTTCGATATCGAGAATCTGCACGATGGTGCCGTCGATCTGCGTCACCCCGGTGATGAACGCACGCACGCCTGCACCGGCCGGTGGCGGCCGCACATCGCGGGTCGAGCATTGCACGATACGCTCCACGCTGTGCACGTGCAGGCCCTGACGCGAGCGACTCAGTTCGGTGACGATCAGGCAGCCATCCTGACTGTCACCACCGCCCCGCTCGCCGATTGCCCGGGCCAGGTCGATGACCGTCAGCGCCGAACCGCGCAGGGTCGCCACGCCGCGCACGTGAGGGTGTCGACTGGGCATCTTGGTCAGCGGCGGGCAGGGAATGATCTCGTTGACCTTGAGCAGATTGATGCCCAGCAAACGGCCACTGTGCAAACGGAACAGCAGCAGCGATAGCGCATCGCCCAGCACCATACTCATGGAAATCACTCCCCTTCAAACCTGAAAAAAGCAAAACCTGGCCCGACTTCAGATGCGTCAGGCTCGTTGTGTGCAGACGGCGAATCAGCCGAGAAAAGCGGCGACTTGCGGGGCATCGAATGGCCAGGGCAACTCTGCGCCCGTATCGGTGCGTTTCAGCACGGGTATCAGCGGTGCATAGCGTTCCAGGCAGTCGTCATGCTCGGCGATATCGACCAACTCGACCAGCAGGCCGTGCTCGACGAAGGGCATCAGCACCGCTTCGGCGTATTCGCACAGGTGACAGCCGAGGGTTCCCAGCAACTGGCACTCAGGGAGCATGGGTCAGCCTCCAAGGTGAGAAAGGTGGCAGTCTACCACCCCGCCCCGGCAATCAGGCGCTCGCGGCTCCGTCGTCCGCTTTCGGCGCAAGGGTCGAGCTCAGCAGACCCTGCAGACCGTCCAACAAGCGACCGTTGAGTTGCTCTGCCTTGTCCAGCCGTGCGCTATCAAAACGCTCATCCAGCGAGAACCCGCCCTTGAGCAGGTCCTGCAACAGGCCTTTGCCATCGCTGACCCAATCATTGGCATTACGCAACGCGTCGAGCAGGCCTTGCGCATAGTCGTTGAGCGCGCCATTCACCGCGCTGGCAGGCTGCCCGCCCTGACTGGCCACCGAGCCGTAGGTGTCGGTGGCCTGACGCACACTGGTCTGGGTCAGTTTCAGCGACATGGAGGCCAGCTGCGAGCCGTCCATTTCCAGCGACATCGCTCGATCGAAGGCACCGGCCACATCACCGGAATAGAAGGAATTGGAAAGATCCTGGACCTGGGTGAACAGCTTTTCCAGGGCGGCCTTTTCCTGATCGTCCAGATCACCCTCGACCTGCACCTGCCAACCGCCGATCTGCAGGCTGCCGGACTCACTGCCGGAGCCCTCGGTACGTGACCATGCGGCGGACGCCTGCGCGATCGATACGCGCAGGCGGTCACCGTCGCGGGTGGTGATATCCAGCTCGAAACTTTCCGCCACGGCTGCGAAACGGTCGCTCGAAGTCGGCACGACACCCGTGTTGCCACCCGTCGCCGGCGCTGCGCCGTACTGCTTGTCGAGGCCGGCGAAACCCTGCTGGATACGCTGGAAGGTATCATCTATATCGGTGGCGACCTTGTCCTTGAGCAGGCCCATGCCGTCGAGAATCTTGCGAGCCTCGTCGAACCCCTTCTCAACGCCGGAGCGCGCCTGATCCAGCAGCTTCTGCAGCTTTTCCGGATTGGCCCCCGAAGCCGCTTCGCTCTTCAGTCGCTGCTCGATGAAACCGAGCACGCGATCCGCCACCTTCTCCGGGGAGAAATCATCCTGCTTGGCAGTCAGCGAGCCGGCAGGCAGGCCGAGACGCTCGGCGAGCCGGTTGGACAGCGCGACCTGGGCGTCGGCCGCATTGCGGATGGTGGTCTGGCCGCCGATCTGAGGCGAACGGCCTGTCGTTGGTGTCGACAGCGGAAGGGAAACAGTCATGGCAAGTCACCGAAACGGAGCATGTCCAAGGTTGACGGCAGCTTCCGGCAAAAGTTTAGGGCGAGCAGACGCCGAATCGACCAGAGGACCTGATCGACCCGGCAACCGCCTCAATCCTGGCTGACCGCACCGATTTTGTGTATCGACAGGTCCGCGCCGTAATACTCCTGCTCCTGGCTCAGGCGAATGCCTACGGCCCCTTTAAGCACGCCGTACACCAGAAAACCGCCGACCAGCGCCACCCCTACCCCGACTGCGCTGCCGAGCAACTGGCTGACCAGGCTGACACCACCCAGGCCACCCCAGGCCTGCTGACCGAAAATGCCGCAGGCGATACCGCCCCAGACACCGCACAGACCGTGCAGCGGCCAGACGCCGAGCACGTCGTCGATCTTCCATTTCACCTGGGTCGCGGTGAACGCCCAGACGAACAGCGCACCGGCAATGGCGCCAGTGACCAGTGCGCCGACCGGATGCATCAGGTCGGAGCCTGCGCAGATGGCCACCAGCCCGGCGAGCGGGCCGTTATGCAGGAAGCCCGGGTCGTTGCGACCGACGATCAGCGCCGCCAGGGTGCCGCCGACCATGGCCATCAGGGTATTCACCGCGACCAGCCCACTGATACTGCCCAGGGTCTGGGCACTCATCACGTTGAAACCGAACCAGCCGATGATCAGGATCCACGAACCCAGCGCCAGGAACGGAATGCTCGACGGCGCCATGGCGACCAGACGGCCATCGCGGTAACGGCCATCCCGGCGACCGAGCAGCAGCACCGCGGTGAATGCCAGCCAGCCACCGACGCCATGCACCACCACCGAACCGGCGAAGTCGTGGAATGGCGCGCCGAATTGCGCCTGCAGCCAGCTCTGCAAGCCGAAGTTGCCGTTCCAGATCATGCCTTCGAAGAACGGATAGACGAAGGCGACGATCAGCGCCGTGGCGCAGAGCTGCGGACCGAACCGTGCGCGCTCGGCGATACCACCGGAAATGATCGCCGGAATCGCCGCAGCGAAGGTCAGTAGAAAGAAGAACTTCACCAAGGCGTAACCGTTGCCTTCCACCAGCACGCTGGCGGGGTGCAGAAAGGTCACGCCATAGGCGATCCAGTAACCGACGAAGAAGTAGGCCATGGCGGAGATCGCGAAGTCGGAGAGGATCTTCGACAAGGCGTTGACCTGATTCTTCTGCCTTACCGTGCCCACTTCCAGAAAGGCGAAGCCGGCGTGCATGGCCAGCACCATGATCGCGCCGATCAGGATGAACAATGTATTGGAGCCGTGAATCAGCGTTTGCACGGCACTGTTGAGGTTTTCCATCGAGGCAGAGGCTCCGCAAAGAAATGCACCAGAAAAGAACATCCAGCCATCAGAAGGCACCACCAGGAGGCATATTTGATCGCCCCGCACGGGTTCCTGCTGAAAGCGAGCGCCATCCTGGTGCTCAACGATGCCCTCGACTCAATGCTTATTCATTAATTATCAATTAGTTAAGAACGCACCAGATAATTGCTTCCCTAGCAGTACAGGCACCAGAAACATGCATTTCAGGCACGAACGCACCACGCCAATGCAATGCTTATGCCTTTCAGGCCCGCTTCATTCCCGGCGATTCGCAGATAGACTGAACCTGGCCAATGGCAGCCACTCGAACCCCTTACACCGCATCACACCTACAGGAGAACGATCCATGGCCCGCCCACTTCCTTCACGCCCTGCTGCACCTGCCAATAAAGAAGAGCTGCTCGAAGAATTTCAGGCTCTGGTGCGCGACACCGAAGTTCTGCTGCAACACTCGGCCAGCCTGGTCGGCGATCAGGCCGAAGAGCTGCGCGCTCAGATCCGTGACAGCCTCGGCCGTGCGCGCTCGACGCTGAAGAACACCGAAGAGAACGTCGTGCTGCGCGGCAAGGCTGCGGTCGGCGCGACCGAAGACTATGTGCAGACCCATCCATGGCAGACCATCGGTATCGCCGCGGGCATTGGTATACTGATCGGCATGCTCATTAGCCGACGTTGATCAGGACAGCACATGGATGACAGCCAGACAGCAGCACCTCCCAGCCGCGGCCCTTCGCCGCGGCGTCTGGCCGGTGCCCTGCTCGGGCTGATCCACGGCCATGTGGCACTGTTCAGCGAAGAGTTCAAGGAGCAGCAGGCGCGTACCGTCACCCTGCTGATCCTGACCGGCCTGTGCATCTTGTTCGGGCTGCTGCTGATCATCGGCCTGTCTGCCGCGCTGCTGATCGCGTTTTGGGAAAGCCATCGCATTCTGGTGATTTCCCTGCTCTGCCTCTTCTACACCCTGGGCCTGCTTGCCTGTGCAGCGAGCCTCGTCCAGCGCATGCGCAACGCCCCCGCTCCATTCAGCGCCAGCCTCGAAGAGCTGGCCCGCGACCGGGAGCAACTGCTGCCATGACCCGTGCACGCGACAAAGCCTCCACCCAGGAACTGCGCAAAACCATGCTGCGCCTGCGCCTGGAAATGCATCGCCAGGAAATTCGCCACGAAACCATGGTCATCTTGCAGCCCCTGCAGAAAGCCAAGGACTTCGGTAACCACTGGCGCCAGGAACTCAAGGGCAGCAATGCACCAATCTGGATCACTGGCGGCGCCTTCGCATTGACCCTGCTCGGCATGCGCGGGGGTCAATGGCGGCGCTGGCTGCGCATGGCCCTGGAGGCGTTCCCCAACCTGAGAAAACGCCCTGCGGGGCCTGAAGGCAAAAAGCCAGCAAAAGAGCCCGATCAGGTCTGATGCTGGCCACATTCTTGCTAGTGTCATGGGTATGAGCCGGATATTTCTCGGCATTACCTTTCCCTTCGCTAAGGATGTGCTCGGTGCTCGACGGTCAACCGCTCGCCGTCTTCCAACCCTTCATCGATACGGCTACCGGCCAGATTGCCGGTGTCGAAGCGCTGGCCCGGCTGCGTGACGCAGAAGGTCGCCTGCACTCGGCAGGGCCGCTGTTCGCCGATCCCAAGACACCGCCAACCGCCCTGCGCCGCCTCGACCGGCAGGTACGCGAACAGGCGTTGATGCGTTTTCATGACGCCCCGTCGCAATGGTTCCTGAGCCTGAACATATCGCCACGCTGGATCAGCCGCCTGCGGCCCGATCAGGCGCTACCGAGCCTGCGGCAACTCGAACGCAGCGGCATCGATCCCAGGCGCGTGGTGTTCGAGATCACCGAACTGGGCGGCGCGAGCCAGCGCCTGCCTGGGGTGGTGGCCCGCTATCGGGAAGCCGGAGCGCGTATCGCCATCGACGATTTCGGAGCCGGCTACTCGCAGCTAGACCGGGTACTGGCCTTGCGGCCCGATATCCTCAAGCTGGACATGCGCCTGTTCCAGGAAGCGGCCCGCGGCGGTCCCAGTGGCGAGGTGGTCAAGGCACTGGCGATGATGGCCGAGAAAACCGGTTGCTGGATCATCGCCGAAGGCGTGGAGACCAACGCCGAGCTGGACTTCGCTCTGGAATGCGGGGCTCGCTATGTCCAGGGCTATCTGTTCGCACGACCCGAACCGGGATTCTTCGAGAACGATGCGTTCGTCGAGCGTTTCGCCTTGCTGCGCGACGGCTACGTTCAACAGAAGCTGGCCGAACGCGCGCGCCTGATGAGCCTGCGCCGGCAACTCGCCGAGCTGTTCGCCGCCCTCAAGGACAATCTGGAAAGCGATTCGCCAACGACGCTCGCCGCACCGCTCGCCTACCCCTGGCTGCTACGCCTGTACCAGTGTGACCGGCATGGCACCCAGACGACGCCCAACCTGGAATGGCGCGACGGCGCCTGGCAGGCCGATGACCGATACATCGGCCACAACTGGTCGTGGCGGCCATATTTCTACCAGTTGCTGGCCGAGGGCTGGGAAGAACGCAGGCTGATTCTGTCCAGCACCTATCGCGATGCGACCAGCAACCAGTACTGCCTCACGGCCGGGCAGTTCATCGACAACGGCAATCGTCTGTTGCTGGTCGATATCGATGCCCATGGACTTTAGTGGATGCGGCCTTGCAGTTGCTCCAGCGAACAGGGAAGCTAACGGACAATTCGCGTGCGCGCAGCCTTCGGCAAAGCGCATGCACCTGACCGACGAAGGCCGCGCCGTCGTCTCCGGCAAAGGAAGCACGCTTGGACTGGCAAACCCTGCTTACCCGTGAACGACTCGGCAAACCGTCGCCCAGCGCCGACGAGCTGGGCCGCAGCCCCTTCCACAAGGACCATGACCGGATCATCTTCTCCGGTGCCTTTCGGCGCCTGGGCCGCAAGACCCAGGTGCACCCGGTGTCCAGCAACGACCACATCCACACGCGGCTGACCCACTCGCTGGAGGTCAGCTGCGTCGGCCGCTCCCTGGGCATGCGCGTCGGCGAGATACTGCGCAGCGAACTGCCCTCCTGGTGCGAGCCGAGCGACCTGGGCATGGTGGTGCAGTCGTCCTGCCTGGCTCACGACATTGGCAACCCGCCGTTCGGTCATTCCGGCGAAGACGCCATTCGCCACTGGTTCCAACAGGCGGCCGGACGGGGCTGGCTGGACGCCATGAGCGATGCCGAACGCGGCGACTTCCTCAGTTTCGAGGGTAACGCCCAGGGCTTTCGGGTGCTCACTCAACTGGAGTACCACCAGTTCGACGGCGGCACACGGCTGACCTACGCGACCCTCGGCGCTTACCTCAAGTACCCCTGGACGTCCCGCCATGCGGAAGCCCTGGGTTACAAGAAGCACAAGTTCGGCTGCTACCAGAGCGAGCTGCCATTGCTCGAACAGATCGCCAGCAAGCTCGGCCTGCCGCAACTCGAGGAACAGCGCTGGGCGCGTCATCCTCTGGTCTACTTGATGGAGGCGGCAGACGACATCTGCTACGGCCTGATCGACCTCGAAGACGGCCTGGAAATGGAGCTGCTCGACTACGCCGAAGTGGAGTCGCTGCTGCTCGATCTGGTCGGCGATGATCTGCCGGAAACCTATCGCCAGCTGGGGCCCCACGACTCACGCCGCCGCAAGCTGGCGATCCTGCGCGGCAAGGCCATCGAGCACCTCACCAACTCGGCGGCCCACGCCTTCGTCGAACAGCAGTCGGCACTGCTGGCCGGCACTCTGGAAGGCGATCTGGTCGAGCACATGCACGGCCCGGCCAAGAACTGCGTGCAAGCTGCCAAGGCCATGGCCCGGGAGAAGATCTTTCAGGACAAACGCAAGACGCTCCACGAGATCGGCGCCTACACCACCCTGGAAATCCTCCTCAACGCCTTCTGCGGCGCGGCGCTGGAACAACATGGCGGGCGCACGCCGTCGTTCAAGAACCGGCGCATCCTCGACCTGCTTGGCCACAACGCGCCAGATCCGCACTGGCCTCTGTACCGCTCCTTCCTGCGGATGATCGACTTCATTGCCGGCATGACCGATAGCTACGCCACCGAAATGGCGCGCGAAATGACCGGTCGCTCGAGCCCGGTCTGAGCATGCGCCAGGTATTGCGACAGCTGTTCAGCTGGCACGCCGGGCCACCCGCCTGGGGGCCGGCCGTGGTGGCGGGCCTGGGCTGTGCGCTGCCGTTGCTGCTGGGGCTGTTCAGCGCTCATCCTGGCTTCCTGTGGGCCTCGGTCGGCGCCTTTCAGGCTGCCCAGGCCAATCCGCTGCATCGCTTCGGCATGCTGCGCATGCTACTGCTCACCGGGCTGGGCGCCTGCAGCGCCGGGCTGGGTTTCTGGTCGGCCACGCACCCACTGATCAGCCTGTCGCTGTTCGCCGCCTTCGGCCTGCTGCTGGCCTGGCTGCAGCGTTACGGCACCGAGGCGGGCAAGCTGGGTATCGGCCTCACCGTGTGCCTGTGCCTGGGGCAAGGCCAATACGGCAGCAGCAGCCTGAACAATCCCTACGCCATCGCCATGCTGTTCATTCTCGGCGGGCTCTGGGTGATGCTCCTGGCGTTCGGCCTGCGCGGCGTCCACGGCCTGCGCATGTGGCCGTACATGCCGCGCCTGGTGAGCCTGCTCAAGGTGCTGCGCCGCCACGCACGTCGCCAGTCGCGCCAGCAATGGTGGTTGTACGCCACGGGCTGCACGCTGGCGGTATCGCTGGCTGGTCTGATCGTCAACCTCGCGCACCTGCAGCGCGGCTACTGGCTGACCCTCGCGGTGGTCACCACGCTGCAGCTGGAGTTCAGGGGGAGCCTGGTGCGCGCCCTGCAGGCGAGCATGGCCAGCCTGAGCGCTGCCGGGCTGCTGATCCTGTTCGGCAACAGCCTGCAGAGCCCACCGCTGATGGTGGCCATCATGCTGCCGCTGATCACCCTCAGTCGTGCGCTGCAGGCCCACAACTACGGTCTGTTCGTGCTGCAGACCACGGTGTGCTTCGTGCTGCTCGCGGAGAGCCTGGCCAGGGACTGGCACCTGCCACAGGTACGCCTGTTCAACGTCACCCTCGGCATCCTGCTGGCGCTGTTCATCGCCCTGCTGATGCATGGCCTGCGGCAATGGCTGGACAATCGAGCCGAAGCAAAACGGCGACCAGTCGGCAATAACGACCCAGCGCATTCACATGAGTCGACAGGATCCTGAACGCTTGACTATGCTGGCCAGTTAATAGCGCAACCATGGAGCGAGGCGCGATGCCCGGCAGTTTCCGCCCCGCAGAACGCAGATTACCCCTGCACGTCCACATCAGCGTGCTGTTCATGCTCATGCTGCTGCTCGCCGGCGGCGCACTGGGCCTGTTCAACTACCGCCAGACCACCGCGATCATCTTTTCCAGCAGCGCGACCCTGTTCGAACACATCCAGCAGGATGTGCACCGCGATATCAGTGCCACCTACCAGCCCATTCGGCATCTGCTCGGTGTACTGGCCTACGCGCAAGGCGCTCGCAGTGATGACCTGCAAACGCGCATGACGCTGCTCGCCCCCTTCGCCCAGGCCCTGCGTGACAATCCCAAGCTGGCTTCGCTGTATCTCGGTTACCGCAGCGGCGACTTTTTCATGGTTCGAGCCCTGCGTACCCGAGCCATCCAGCGACAGTTCCAGGCGCCTGACGGTGCATCCCTGCAAATCTGGTCGGTCGAGCAGCACGATGCTGGCAGAATCGGCGAGTATCTGTTCTTCGACGACGCGCTGAATCTGCTGGAGAGGCGCACGTTGGGCAGTCAGGATTACGACCCGCGCATGCGCGAGTGGTACAGCCGTGCCCGCAGTCAGAAAGGCAGCGTCACCACCACGCCCTACGTATTCTTCTCCTCGGGCGCGATCGGCACCACCCTCGCCAATGCCGCCGGTGAGGAGGCGGTAATTGCCGCGGATCTGACCCTGGAAGATCTCTCCGCCACCCTGATCAAGCACAAGGTCACTCCCAATAGCGAAGTGGTGCTGTTCGATGCCCGAGGCCTGGCCGTGGCCTATCCCGATAGCCAGCGCCTGCTCAACCACACGCCCGAGCCACGACTGCGGCCAGTGACCGAGCTGCTACCGGAGCTGGCCGGCACGCTGGACGAACTGGCTCCGGGACACAACCAGCAGGGTATCGAGACGCTGAACAAGCGCCGCTGGGTGGTCTCACGCAGCCACGTCAGCGAAGGTGGGCCCGATGGCCTGTACCTGGCACTGCTGGTGCCCGAGGACGAACTGCTCGCCGACGCCTACCGGATCCGCTGGCAAGGCGCGCTGATTACCCTGACCACCCTGCTGCTGTGTCTGCCGATCGCCTGGCTGGTGTCGCGTTGCATCACCCGTCCGCTGGCCGCCCTGCAGGATCAAACCGAAGCCATGGGGCGTTTCGACTTCGCCGCGGCAGGCGGCATACGCTCCTCGGTACTGGAAGTGGATTGCCTGGCCCAGGCCATGGCCCGGATGAATCGGGCCCTCATCCATTACCAGCAGATCATCGCCGAACTGGGACATCAACCGAGCGTTCAGGCGCTGCTGAAATGGATAACCCGGCAGACCCTGCAGGCCATCGATGCCCAGGCTGGCATCGTCTATCTGGTCGAGGATGGGCGCCTGCGAGCGCAAACGCTGGAGTTGGAACACAGTGGTGACAGGCTGCGCGTCAGCGACCTGCAGACCCAGCCGCTGGATGGCGGCGATTCGCCGGTCTGGCTGGCCCAGGCTCTGGATCAGGGCACCGCAGCACTGTCACTGGGCTTCGACAAGGCCGGCGATCTTCAGCCGCTGCTCAATGCGCTCGGGACACCGCGTGTGAACGTACTGGCCATTGCCTTGCGTGATCGACAGGGCAAGCTGCTCGGCCTCTTCGTGCTGCTTCAAGGCGAGCTGCTGGACGGCCATCGCGGCATCCGTCATGAACAATGCGTGGCATTCAGTGAAGCCGTGGCAGCGATTACCGCGCGGCATCTGGAAAGTCGTCAGGCCGAAGAGCCCGAGAGCGGAGCTGGATGAAGGCTGCTGCGCCGGCTCAGGTTGTCTAGACCGTCATCGTCCTGCGCAAATGAGAAGGGCCTCGAACGAGGCCCTTGCAGGAATCAGGAAGCCGAGTTGATCTCGTTTTCCGGATACCAGACGTCGAGCAGCGGGCTGACGCTGAAATCGACCAGTTCCGAACGCCCCTTCAGCCAGGCTTCGACAGCGGCGCGCTGCTCTTCGCTGACCGAGCCGCGCTTGGACAGGCACACCAGGCCGTAGTCGTCACCGCCCACATAGCCAAGGCCGTTGGCAGTCATGGCGTCGCTCAGGAAGGCATCGAGAAAGGCGTCGACGGCTTCGTCGCTCAGGTCTTCCTTGAAGTTCAGGTTCAGTTCGAAACCCAGCTCCTGGAATTCGTCGACACAGAGTTTCTTGCGCAGACGACGGGAACGATTGGTAGCCATGGGTAAAAATCCTTCAGAGTGATAACGCGCGGCACTCTACCAGCTTCACGGCCACGATGCCCGTCAGCTGATGAAAAACCCGGCGATTGCAGCCCTGATAGCGCAGCCATGGGGCATAATGCGCGGCATTGTCCCAAACCGCTGTGGGAGCTCGTAATGCGATTTTCCGTTGTACCCGTCGTCCGGAGGCTGCGCATCCTCCGCCCTCTGGCCCTCGCCTGCCTCGTACTGCCCACTGCCCTGCCCGCCCATGCGGCGACCAGCGCCAACCTCCCGGAAAGCGTGGCCAAGAGCCTCAAGGCCAACAAGATCGGCCAGCAATCGTTGTCGGTGGTCACCCTGCCGCTCACTGGCCCAGGCAACGGCACCATCTTCAATGCCGATGTGTCGGTGAATCCGGCTTCGACCATGAAGCTGCTGACCACCTTCGCCGCACTGGAACTGCTCGGCCCGACCTATCAGTGGAAGACCGAGTTCTATACCGACGGCCAGCTCAAGGACGGCGTACTCAACGGCAACCTGTACCTCAAGGGGGGCGGTGACCCCAAGCTGAACATGGAAAAGCTCTGGCTGCTGCTGCGCGATCTGAGGGCCAATGGCGTGCGTCAGGTGACTGGCGACCTGGTGCTCGATCGCAGCTATTTCTCGCAACCGGACCTGCCCGCCTTCGACGACGACGGCGGCGATGCCAACAAGCCCTATCTGGTCACCCCCGACTCGCTGCTGGTCAACCTCAAGGCGCTGCGCTTCATCGCCCGCGCCGAAAATGGCAAGGTCACTGTCGCTGCCGAGCCACCGCTGGCGGGGTTGACGCTGGATAATCAGGTCAAGGTGCTCAAGGCTGGCAAATGCCCCGCCTGGCCGGACGTGCGCTACAACCCGGTCAAGGAGTTCGACGGCACCCGGGTGATCGTCACCGGCCAGTTGACCGATGGCTGCAGCGCCCAGACCTACCTGTCGCTACTCGACCATCCCGGCTATGCAGCGGGTGCCGTGCGCGCCATCTTCCAGGAACTGGGCGGCAGCATCATGGGCAAGAACCGCCAAGCCGATGTGCCGAAGAGCGCGAGCCTGCTGGCGCGAGCCTTTTCCCCGGATCTGGTGGAAATCATCCGCGACATCAACAAGTACAGCAACAACACCATGGCCCGGCAGCTGTTCCTCAGCATCGGCGCGCAGAATCGCACCAATGCGGACGTCGACGACGCCCACGCTGCGCAGCGGGTGATTCGCGCCTGGTTGGCCCGCAAGGGCATTACCGCGCCGCAGTTGGTAATGGAGAACGGCTCCGGGCTGTCCCGGGCGGAGCGCCTGAGCGCGCGAGAAATGGGCCGTATTCTGGAGGCTGCCTGGAAGAGCCCTTATGCCGCCGAATTCATAAGCTCGATGCCGATCGTCGCGCTGGACGGCACCATGCGCAAACGCCTGCGTAACACGCCGATGGCCGGCCAGGCGCACATCAAGACCGGCACCCTGAACAACGTGCGCGCCATCGCCGGCTTCAGCCGCGACAGCAATGGCAACAGCTGGGCCGTGGTGGCGATCCTCAACGACCCAAAACCCTGGGGCGCTTCGGTGATTCTCGATCAGGTGCTGCTCGACCTCTACAAGCAGCCGAAGAGCGCTGCCAGATAAAAGCATGACGTCGCAGCGACACCCGGGAGAACGCCCTGGGTATCGCTGCGCTCGACCCGAGCTACGGTCCGTTGGTTACTTGGCCG
The DNA here is from genome assembly GCF_013408425.1 of Pseudomonas flavescens. NCBI lineage: Bacteria > Pseudomonadati > Pseudomonadota > Gammaproteobacteria > Pseudomonadales > Pseudomonadaceae > Phytopseudomonas > Phytopseudomonas flavescens. Next base: position 2,331,855 of record NZ_JACBYV010000001.1, read on the forward strand.
TCAACTTCCACGCGCGGTGGATCTTGGCGTTACGGGCGAAGTCCGGATCGAGGGTCGCTGCGCTGATTTCTTCCACCTGATAACGCGATGGCAACTGCTCGTCGAGCAGGAACTTGCGGAAGTTGTTGGAGAAGTACAAAACCCCAGCCGGGGCCAGACGCGCCATCGCCAGATCCAGCAGCTGCACATGATCACGCTGGACGTCGAACACCCCTTCCATGCGCTTGGAGTTCGAGAAGGTCGGCGGATCGATGAAGATCAGGTCGTACTCGCCGCGGTCATCGGCCAGCCAGCTCATCACATCGCCCTGCTCCAGGCGGTTCTTGTCGGAAAAACCGTTGAGCGACAGGTTGCGCCGCGCCCAGTCCAGATAGGTCTTCGACAGATCGACGCTGGTGGTGCTGCGCGCACCACCCTTTGCCGCATGCACGCTGGCCGTGGCGGTGTAGCAGAACAGGTTAAGGAAGCGCTTGCCCGCGGCCTCCTTCTGGATGCGCAGGCGCAAGGGACGGTGGTCGAGAAACAGCCCGGTATCCAGATAGTCGGTCAGGTTGACCAGCAGCTTGATACCGCCCTCCTTCACCTCCATGAACTGGCCCTGAGCGGCCTGGCGCTCGTACTGCTTGGTACCGCTCTGCCGCTCGCGGCGCTTGATCACCACCTTGCTCTTGTCGATGCCCAGCGCCTGGGGAATGGCGGCCAGCGCATCGAACAGACGGGCCTGGGCCTTTTCCGGATCTATGGAACGTGGCGCGGCATACTCCTGCACGTGCACCCAGTCGTGATAGAGGTCGATAGCGAGGGCGTACTCGGGCATATCGGCATCGTACAGACGGTAGCAGTCGACGCCCTCGCGGCGCGCCCACTTGCCGAGCTGCTTGAGATTCTTCTGCAGACGGTTGGCGAACATCTGTCCACCTTCGCTCAGGCGCGCCTGCTCCACGGGAGCCGGTGCCGGCTTGATCGGGTTGCCGTTGCGGTTGAGTTTCGGTTCTTCGGCCTGCAGCTCGCTCTGCTCTCGTTCGCGCTCGCGCTCGCGCTGCTCGGGAGTGCGACGTTCGCCGGTGACGAACTGCTCGGGCTGAACCTTGATCAGCAGCAGCTTGCAGGGCAACGCGCCGTTCCAGAACGCATACTGCTTGTGGCTACGGATGCCCATCCGCTTGCCCAGATCGGGCGCACCGGTGAATACCGCCGCTTCCCAACCCATGCAGGCCTGACGCAGGCGCTCGCCAAGGTTCTGGTAGAGGTACAGCAGGCTCGCTTCGTCACCCAGGCGCTCGCCGTAGGGTGGGTTGCTGATCACCAGGCCTTTCTGATTCTGGTCAGGGCGCGGCTCGAAGGTCGCCACTTCGCCCTGATAAACCTTGATCCAGTCACTCAGCCCAGCCCGGTCGATGTTGTTGCGGGCAGGCTGAATCAGTCGCGGATCGGCTTCGTAGCCACGAATCCACAGCGGTGGCTTGGCCAGGCCGGCAGCGGCACGCTCTTCGGCTTCAACGCGCAAGCGGTTCCAGGTGGCTGGCACATGGCCGAGCCAGTTGCTGAAGCCCCATTGTTCGCGGGTCAGGTTCGGCGCGATATCGGCAGCGATCATCGCGGCCTCGACCAGAAAGGTGCCCACACCGCACATCGGGTCGGCCAGGGCGCCGCCTTCAGCGGCGATACGTGGCCAGCCAGCGCGGATCAGCACCGCGGCCGCGAGGTTTTCCTTCAGCGGCGCAGCACCCTGCTGCAGGCGATAACCACGCTGGTGAAGACTGTGGCCGGACAGATCCAGCGACAGGATCGCTTCGCCACGATCCAGGCGCAGGTGCACGCGCAGATCCGGATTGACCTTGTCCACCGACGGCCGGGTGCCATCGGCCTGACGCAGCTTGTCGACGATGGCGTCCTTGACCTTCAGGGCGCCGAAGTGGGTGTTGTCGATGCCCGAGCCATTGCCGCTGAACTCGACAGCCAGGCTACCGCTCGGCTCCAGGTGTTCGAACCAATCGACATCGAGTACTCCCTGATACAGGGTCTCCGCATCGCGCACCGGAAAACGCGCCAGCACCAGCAGCACCCGGTTGGCCAGGCGTGACCACAGGCACAGGCGATAGGCCGTCTCCATGCTGGCTACGCCACGAATGGCCGAGGTGTGCTCACGGGCCTGCTCCAGGCCCAGCGCCTTGGCTTCCTCCAGCAACAGGCCTTCGAGCCCCTTGGGGCACGTGAGGAAGAGTTCGTTATCGTCCGACATCAGAGATCCAGTGCCCGAAGGCAGTAATGGGTTGGGCGCAACAGAAGGCACAACCAAAATAAGTGACAAAAAGTCGCAAAGCGACCCTTCGTCGGAATAAATAGCAGGTGTAATCGATAGCCATTCACGATGGCAAAACACCAGCAAGCAATGCGCAAAGCCCCAGCTAGCGGGACTTTCGCTCAAGAGCGGCAGAAAAATACGCCGACCTTATGGCCTCACCCGCAAAACCGTTACGTCCTTATGACAAATCGATCATTCACACGGGTTCATGCATTCGATAGAAATCTACCCAGGCCATCGTCGCAATGACGGTGGCACAGGAGGCTCGCGACGCCGGCAGCGAACTCCACGGCAGAACCTTCTGCCTGACCTCCCAGAGGTCTATGGGACATAAACAGTCAACAAGTGAGGGCAACACCCTATGAGAAGACTTAAGCGTGATCCTTTAGAAAAAGCTTTTCTGCGCGGCTATCAGTACGGCATCAGTGGTAAATCCCGCGAGCTTTGTCCTTTCACTCTTCCGTCCGTGCGTCAGGCCTGGCTCAATGGCTGGCGTGAAGGCCGCGGTGACAACTGGGACGGTTTGACCGGCACCGCCGGTATCCATCGACTCAACGAACTTCGAGCTGTCGGCTAAACCAGGGACCTACCGACTTCACCAAGCACGCTCCATCCGAGCGGCGGGCGAGAGCCCAGGGGCTCCCTTGAGGGAGCCCTTTTTATTTCCCCTTCTCAGCGGCGCGCCGCGGCAATTGCATCCACCGCCTCGCGAATCAGTGCCGGCCCTTTGTAGATGAACCCGGAATAGATCTGCACCAGGCTCGCACCCGCCGCGATCTTCTCTGCGGCATGGCGACCTTCGGTGACACCGCCAGCAGCGATGATCGGCAGACGCCCACCCAGCTCCCCCGCCAACACGCTGACCGTGTGAGTGCTCTTGTCGCGTACCGGCGCACCCGACAGGCCACCCGCCTCGTTGGCGAACGCCAGGTTCTCGACCCCCTCACGACTCAGCGTGGTGTTGGTGGCGATGACGGCATCCATACCGCTTTCCAGCAGCGCAGCGGCAACCTGAACGGTCTCCTCATCGGTCATGTCCGGGGCGATCTTGATCGCCAGGGGGACGCGACGACCCTGGCTCAGGGCCAGCTCGTTCTGGCGCTTGTGCAGGGCATCGAGCAGCTGCTTGAGCGAATCGCCGAACTGCAGGCTACGCAGCCCCGGCGTGTTCGGCGAACTGACGTTGACCGTGATGTAACTGGCGTGGGCATAGACCTTGTCCAGGCAGATCAGGTAATCGTCTACCGCTCGCTCGACCGGGGTATCGAAGTTCTTGCCGATGTTGATCCCCAGTACACCGCGGAACTTGGCAGCCTGCACGCGGGCGAGCAGGTGATCGACGCCGTGGTTGTTGAACCCCATGCGGTTGATGATCGCTTCGGCTTCGGGCAGGCGAAACAGTCGAGGTTTGGGATTGCCTGGCTGCGGACGCGGCGTGACAGTGCCGATTTCAACGAAGCCGAAGCCCAGCTGCGCGAAACCGTCGATGGCATCGCCATTCTTGTCCAGCCCTGCGGCCAGGCCAACCGGGTTGGGGAACTGCAGGCCCATCACCGTAACCGGCAGGCTGCTCGGCGCCTTGCACAGACGTCCGGCGAGGCCCAGCCGGCCGGCTGCACCGATCAGGTCGATGGACAGCTCGTGGGAGGTTTCCGGGGACAGTTTGAACAGCAGCTCGCGGGCCAGGTTGTACATGGGCAGGCTCAGCTCGTCAGTGGCGAAATCGAAAGGCGCGAATTATAGCCGCCCAACGCCCCGCCTAGCGAGGCCTAAGGCAGGCGGCGCAGACTGAGCAACTCGCCTTCCTCGTTGAATTGCAGCTCGAAGGAACCATAGATGCCCTCATGGGTCAGAAATGGCCGGAAATGATGGGACGGAATGCTCACCCGCCGGCCATCACGGCTGAGGGCCTGGATGCGATTGGCCCGCCCCTGATAGACCACCCGCAGACGTTCTGCCGATAACGCGATATCCAGAACCAGGCTGGGCATGGAGGCTCCTTGCAAATGAATGAACGGATTCTGCCACAAGGCCGCCAGCCACGTGCACTGGCGCTTGGCATTGCGGTGCCAGCTCTGCCACACTGCCTCGGGCATACAGACGTACGCGAGTTGCCATGAGCCTGCCTGAACAGCCCAGCCCCATTACCTCACGCCTGACCGCCCTGGCTCAGCGTGTGGGTTTGCTCGGCCGTGGCAGCAGGCCGATCTTCGAACGCGCCAGCCAGCTGTGCCTGCCGTTCGCCGCGATTCCCACCTTCACCGACAATATCTCCTGGCTTGGCGGCCCGCCGCTGCATCGCCTCAAGGATCTACCGCGTAGCGCACTGTCCGGCCCCGTGCAGGAAGACAAGGCAGACGCTCATGCTGCGCTGACCCATCTCATCGAGGTCGAGCACCGGCAGATCGAGCAGCTCGACCTGCGCAAGGTAGACAGTCTGGTTCATTGCGATGAGCGACACGCCAGCTTCGAAGACTATGCAGCCAGCGACGCCTGCCGAAAAATCCGCATCATCAGCTATCGGGATTTCCTCAAGACGCTCGGTCAGGCGCTGCCCGGCTTCCCCAATCAGCGCCTCGATCTCCTCCAGGCCGAATGGCGCGGTGAGCGGCTGTTCTGGGCCGGGGAGTCACACCCGCAGGCATTCGCGAGCGCCGTGGCCTATGCGCGGCTGCGTGGGCTGGAAATCAGCCTGCCGGCGGACATCACCCGATACCGCGTCAGCGCGCAAGGCCTGCATGATCTGGATCAGCATTACCATGCCCTGGCCATGCCCTGCGCCGCCTGGAGCGATGCCGCTTTCATGCAACTGCTGATGGATCACGACGTGCCCTACGCCCGCCTGAGCCTATTGCGCACCCCGGGCTCGCCGGAATTTCTGCTGTTGCCCAAGCATTCCCCCCAAGCCTCCGCACTGGGCGAAGGCCTGTGCCAGGCTGGTGCCCCGGATATGCTGCACTACGTTCGCGAACTGGGCTGAAACCCGCCACTCGGACAGGTTTTGTAAACACTTGCCGGCAATGCCAGCCATGCATTGCTGTCAGTCTTTGCTCCCCCAACGTCTGGAGCATTCCCCGTGCGCATTGCCCTCGCCACCCTGCTGATCGCTGGCAGCCTGCCAGCCCTGGCTACCGAAACGCCCAGTTACGGCCCCGAACTGCAAGGTTTCGATTACCCACATGAAATCAAGCGATTCACCTTCGAGTCCCAGGGCAGCTCGCTGCAGATGGCCTACATGGACGTGCAACCGAAGAAAGCCAATGGCCGAACCATCGTGCTGATGCACGGCAAGAATTTCTGCGGCGCAACCTGGGAAGGCAGCATCGCAGCGCTGAGCGAGGCCGGTTACCGTGTGGTGGTGCCGGACCAGGTGGGCTTCTGCAAGTCCAGCAAGCCGGCTCATTACCAGTACAGCTTTCAGCAACTGGCCAGCAACACCCATGCGCTGCTGGAACAGTTGAAGATCGAGCGCGTGACGGTCATGGGTCACTCCATGGGCGGCATGCTCGCCACCCGTTATGCCCTGCTCTACCCCGAACAGGTCGAGCAATTGGCGATGGTCAACCCGATCGGCCTGGAAGACTGGAAGACCCTTGGCGTTCCCTACCTGAGCGTGGATCAGTGGTACCAGCGCGAACTGAAGACCACTGCAGAAGCCAGCCGCAACTACCAGAAGAACACCTACTACGCGGGTCAGTGGCGCCCCGAGTTCGACCGCTGGGTAGATATGCAGGCAGGCATGTTCAAGGGCGATGGCAAGGAAATCGTGGCATGGAACTCGGCGCTGACCTACGACATGGTCTACACCCAGCCGGTGGTCTACGAATTCGCCAACCTGAAAATGCCAGTGCTGCTACTGATCGGCGAAAAGGACAACACCGCGGTCGGCAAGGACGCAGCGCCTGAAGCGATGCGCAGCAAACTCGGCGACTACAAGGCACTGGGTCCGGCGACCGCTAAACGTATTCCCGATGCGACCCTGGTGACCTTTGCGGATCTCGGCCATTCACCGCAGATTCAGGAGCCGGAGCGCTTCCACAAGGCATTGCTCGAAGGCCTCCAGCAGAAACCTTGAGACAGCGACCTCACCAAGCGAAGCAAAGGCTCGCGTAGCGATGTGCAGGCGGCCTCTGCACGGGATTGCGGCACAGTCACCCATCGCCCACACGTCAGCTCCTACGTAGGCATCTCGGCATCCATAGGAGCCCGCTTGCGGGCGAATCGTTTGGCCGACGCGATGCTGCGGTGTGACCGCTATCCATCGCCCGCAAGCGGGCTCCTACACCATCCGAGTCAACACCGCCCCAGCAGCAGGCACCTCGATAATCTGTAGGAGCCCGCTTGCGGGCGAATCGTGTGGCTGACGCGATGCTGCGGTGTGACCGCTATCCATCGCCCGCAAGCGGGCTCCTACACCATCCGAGTCAACACCGCCCCAGCAGCAGGCACCTCGATAATCTGTAGGAGCCCGCTTGCGGGCGAATCGTGTGGCTGACGCGATGCTGCGGTGTGACCGCTATCCATCGCCCGCAAGCGGGCTCCTACACCATCCGAGTCAACACCGCCCCAGCAGCAGGCACCTCGATATCCGTAGGAGCCCGCTTGCGGGCGAATCGTGTGGCTGACGCGATGCTGCGGTATGGCCGCTATCCATCGCCCGCAAGCGGGCTCCTACACGATTGGGGTCACACCGCCCTACCAGCAGGCACCTCGATATCCGTAGGCGCCCGCTTGCGGGCGAATCGTGTGGCTGACGAGATGCTGCGGTATGGCCGCTATCCATCGCCCGCAAGCGGGCTCCTACGCGATCGGGGTCAACACCGCCCTACCAGCAGGCACCTCGATATCCGTAGGAGCCCGCTTGCGGGCGAATCGTTTGGCCGACGCGATGCTGCGGTATGGCCGCTATCCATCGCCCGCAAGCGGGCTCCTACACCATCCGAGTCAACACCGCCCCAGCAGCAGGCACCTCGATAATCCGTAGGAGCCCGCTTGCGGGCGAATCGTTTGGCTGACGCGATGCTGCGGTATGGCCGCTATCCATCGCCCGCAAGCGGGCTCCTACGCCATCCGAGTCAACACCGCCCCAGCAGCAGGCACGTCGATATCCGTAGGAGCCCGCTTGCGGGCGAATTCGTGGTTCAAACCGATAGTGGCGTGAACCCGCCTAGTGCTGCAGATTGCCGTAGAGCTTGGCGTACAGGCCGCCTTCGGCGATCAGTTGGCGGTGGTCGCCGTCTTCGGCGACGCTGCCGCCATCGAAGACCAGCACGCGGTCAGCCTGTTTCACCGCACTCAGGCGGTGGGCGATGATCAGCGTGGTGCGACCGCTGAGGAACTGCGCCAGGGCTTCGTGCAGGGCGTATTCGGTCGCGGCGTCCAGGGCCGATGTGGCCTCGTCGAGTATCACCACCTTCGGCTCGGCGAGCACCATCCGGGCGATCGCCAGGCGCTGCCGCTGGCCACCGGATAGGCGCACGCCGGAGCGACCGACCACAGTATCCAGGCCTTGCGGCAACTGGCGGATGGTCTGCGCCAGCTGGGCGATGCTCAGTGCCTGCCAGCAGGCGTCGTCGCTGCGGTCGCGGCCCATGCACAGGTTGGCGCGTACGGAGTCGTTGAATAGTGCGGGATGCTGCAGCACCACCGCCACGTGCTCGCGAATGGCCGGCAGACCGATCTCTTCCTGGCTGCTGCCGCCAAAACGGATGACACCCGCCTGAGGCGTGTAGAGGCCCAGCAGCAGTTGCACCAGGGTGCTTTTACCGCCGCCACTGGCACCGACGATGGCGACCTTTTCACCGGGTGCGATGGACAGGTTGAGCCCCGTCAGCACCGGTTCCTCGCCATAGGAGAAGGTCAGGTCCCGAATATCGATACCGACGGTTTCGCGGCCCTTGAACGGATCGGCGCCGCCGACATAGTCCGGTTCGTCACGACGCCCGAGCAATTCGTTGATGCGGGTCAGCGCCCCACCGGCGGCATAGAAGGCGTACTGCAGGCTCAGTAGCTGCTCGACCGGGCCGATCATGAACCACAGGTAACTGAACACCGCGAGCATCTGGCCGATGGACAGGTCGGAGAACAGCACGGTGAGCATCGCCGCCGCCCGGAACACATCGATGCCGAACTGGAACAGCAGACCGCTGGCACGGTTCGAGGCGTCGGTCTTCCACTGCGAGGCGACGGCATAGTCGCGCACTTCACGGGCACGCCCGCCCAGGCGGCCAAGAAAGTAGCCCTGGCGATTGCCGGCGCGCACTTCCTGGATCGAGTCGAGGGTTTCAGTCAGCGCCTGAGTGAAGCGCGAGGTGCTGTCGTTCTCGAGCTTTTTCAGGTGCTTGACGCGCTTGCCCAGCTGCACCGTGGCGTAGATCACCAGAGGATTGAACAGCAGGATCAGCAGCGCCAGCTTCCAGTGCATCCACAGCAGAATTCCCGATGTACCGGCCAGGGTCAGCACGCCGACCAGAAAGCGGCTCAGGGTTTCGCCGATGAATTTGTCGAGGGTGTCGAGATCGGTGACCAGGTGAGTGGTCACGGTACCGCCCCCAAGGCTTTCGTACTCGGCCAGGGAGATCCGCTTGAGGCGCTCGATCAAACGGATGCGGATGCGATAGACGATGTCTTTGGAGAGCCGCGCGAACAGCCGCGCCTGCACCACGTTGAAGATCAGCGCGCCGCCGCGCAGCAAGAAGGTCAGCGCCAGCATCAGCAGGATGTAGCCGACTGCGCTCTGCCAACCTGCAGGCAGGAAGTTGTCCATCACCTTGAGCGCGGAGTTGCCGTCACCCAGCAGCACTTCGTCGACCAGCAACGGCAGCAGCAAAGGGATCGGCACACTGCACAGGGTCGCCAGCACGGCGACCAGGTTGGCCAGGATCAGCCCACGCTTGTGGCGCAAGGCCAGGCGACGGATTTCCGCCCAGCTCAGGCGATCAACCATCGATGGCGTGCTCCAGCCAGCGCGCGAGCAGCGGCGAGAGCGCATCGAGTGGCTGGTAGCCGTTGGTGAGCAATGCCAGGCGCCCGCCCTTCTCGGCCAGCAGGGTCGGGAAGCCGGCGATACCGAGATCCTGCACCCAGCTGAAATCCGCGGCCGTGGCCCTGTGCTGTTCTTCGCTGTCGAAGGCCTCGGCGAACTCGATACGCGGGATACCGACCTCTTCGGCCAGGCGCACCAGGGTGAGTGCCTGGGTCACGTCCGCGCCTTCCTGATAGAACGCCTGCTGAATGCGCCGCGCCATCGGCCAGGCGCTCTGCGGGTCGAGGCCGCGCACGGTGACCACCGCCCGGCACGCCGCCTCGGTGTCGTAGCGCATGCCCTCGGGCAGCCCGGCATCGAAGTTGAACAGCTGACCGGTGCTGGCGTTGACCGCCTGCCAGTAGCCCAGGTAACGCACCCGCGCAGCGGCATCGATGGCCACCTGATCACGGCGCAGGCCGCCGAGCACCAGCTCCACCGGCACGCCGCGCTCGGCGGCCTGAGCGGCCAGCGCTTCGAGCACCGGTGCGAAGCCCCAGCACCAGGAGCACAGTGGGTCCATCACGTAGAGCAGGCGCGCATGCATCCTCAGGCCTCGTGTTTTTGGCGGGGATTGTTGCCCAGAGGATGGGGCTGATTGCGCACTTTCGCCAGTTCGATCTGACGCTGGCGCTCACGGGCTCCCTCGCGGGTCTTCTCCGGCAGCGTGTCCCAGCAGTGCGGGCAGCTCACCCCCGGGCTGAAATATTCGGAGGAGCGGTCCTCGATCGAGATCGGGGTACGGCAGGCGTGGCACTGGTCGTAGTCGCCTTCGCTGAGGTCGTGGCGTACGGTGACGCGGTTGTCGAAGACGAAGCAGTCGCCCTGCCAGCGGGTTTCTTCCTGGGGCACTTCTTCCAGGTATTTGAGGATGCCGCCCTTGAGGTGGTAAACCTCCTCGAAGCCTTCGTTGAGCATGTAGCTGGAGGCCTTCTCGCAGCGGATGCCGCCGGTACAGAACATCGCCACCTTCTTGTGCTTGCTGGGGTCGAAGTGCTCGCGAATGTACGCCGGAAACTCGCGGAAGGACTTGGTCTGCGGGTCGATGGCGCCTTCGAAGGTGCCGATGGACACTTCGTAATCGTTGCGGGTGTCGATCAGCAATACCTCAGGGTCGGCGATCAGCGCGTTCCAATCCCGGGGCTCGACGTAGGTGCCGACGCGCTGATTGGGATCGACGCCCGGTACGCCCAGGGTGACGATTTCCTTCTTCAGCTTCACCTTGGTGCGATAGAAAGGCTGCTCGGCGCAGTAGGACTCCTTGTGGTCGACATCGGCCAGACGCGGGTCGAGGGCGAACCAGGCGAACAGGCCATCGATGCCTTGACGGCTACCGGAAACGGTACCGTTGATGCCCTCTTCGGCAAGCAGCAGGGTGCCCTTGATGCCATTGGCGACCAGGGTATCGAGCAAGGGTTGGCGCAGCGCCTCGTAGTCCGGCAGGGAGACGAACTTGTAGAGCGCAGCCACGACGATGTTATCGGTCATGTCACTGTCCTTCAGTAGTCGCCCTCGCAAAGGGCGGACTGGGTACGAAATGGGAGCCGTTTCAGCGAAGCATGGCACTGCCCGATGGCGTCGCCGGGGCATAGCGCGGTGCGCTGCGGAAATGGGCCGTGCAGTTTACTGGTCTTGGACGCTCAGGTGTAGTGGAACGCTCAGTAGCGAGGGTGGTCGAGAGAGAAGCGCGGTGATTCCCTGCCGCAGTCGTTCGCCAGCGTCGCCGCGCTGGCCAAAGCCCACACCCACCATAGAGGAGCACCCCATGAAAGCCGTCGTCGTTCGCAGCCCCGGAGGCCTGGACAAGATCGAGGTGACCGACATCGCCGATACCGGCCAACCGGGACCAAGCCAGATTCGCGTGGCCCTCCACGCCAGCTCGCTGAATTTTCACGACCTGCTGGTGGCCAATGGCAGCATTCCCACGGCAGACGGCCGGGTGCTGATGTCCGACGGTGCCGGCGTGGTCGAAGCCGTGGGCGACGGGGTCAGTGAATTTCAGGTCGGCGACCACGTGGTTTCCGGCTTTTTCCCACAATGGCCGGACGGCGACGTGTTCGCCCCGGTCAGCAACTTCGCCGGCACGCCGGGCGACGGCATCGACGGGTTCGCCACCCAGTACGCGGTGCGCGCCGCCTCGGCCTTCACCCATGCGCCGCGCGGCTGGAGCCATGCCGAAGCGGCGACCATCACTACCGCCGGACTGACCGCGTGGCGGGCACTGGTCGTCGATGGTGGGCTCAAAGCCGGTGACAGCGTGCTGATACTGGGCAGCGGCGGCGTGTCCATCGCCGCCCTGCAGATCGCCAGGATGATGGGCGCAGCGGTGATTGCCACCTCCTCGTCCGACGAAAAACTCGAGCGCCTGCGCAAGCTGGGTGCCGATCACACCATCAACTACCGACAGACCCCGGAATGGGGCAAGCGGGTGCTGGAGCTGACCGATGGGCGTGGCGTCGATCAGGTCGTCGAAGTCGGCGGCCCGGGCACCCTGGCGCAATCGATCAGCGCCGTGCGCGTGGGCGGCCATATCGCCCTGATCGGCGTGCTGACCGGGCGTCAGGGCGAAGTGCCGACCTCGGTACTGATGGCCAAGCAGGTGCGCCTGCAGGGGTTGATCGTCGGCAGCCGCCGCCACCAGCAGGATTACATCCGCGCCCTGGAACGCGCCGGCGTGCGCCCGATTCTCGACCGCAGCTTCGCCCTCGAGAACCTCGCGGATGCCTTTCGTCTGCAGGAAAGCGGCAGCCATTTCGGCAAGATCGTGGTCGAGTGGTAACGGCACAGCCAGCATCGGCGTTGATTGCTCTGGTGCCTCGGTGAGGCGCGCCCCACCTACTGGCGTCGGCACCAACAACAACTGTGGGAGCGCGCCATGCGCGCGAATCGCGGGCGCGGCCCGCTCCCACACTGGGTTGCAGATACTCAGCTTGCGAGGCGAATCCAGCCAGCATCGGCGTTGAGTGCTCTGGTGCCTAGGTGAGGCGTGCCCCACCCTGCTGGCGTGAGCACCAACAACGACTGTGGGAGCGCGCCATGCGCGCGAATCGCGGGCGCGGCCCGCTCCCACACTGGGTTGCAGATACGCAGCTTGCGAGGCGAATCCAGCCAGCATCGGCGTTGATTGCTCTGGTGCCTCGGTGAGGCGCGCCCCACCTACTGGCGTCGGCACCAACAACAACTGTGGGAGCGCGCCATGCGCGCGAATCGCGGGCGCGGCCCGCTCCCACACTGGGTTGCAGATACTCAGCTTGCGAGGCGAATCCAGCCAGCATCGGCGTTGAGTGCTCTGGTGCCTAGGTGAGGCGTGCCCCACCCTGCTGGCGTGAGCACCAACAACGACTGTGGGAGCGCGCCATGCGCGCGAATCGCGGGCGCGGCCCGCTCCCACACTGGGTTGCAGATACGCAGCTTGCGAGGCGAATCCAGCCAGCACCGGCGTTGAGTGCTCTGGTGCCTCGGTGAGGCGTGCCCCACCCTGCTGGCGTGAGCACCAACAACGATTGTGGGAGCGCGCCATGCGCGCGAATCGCGGGCGCGGCCCGCTCCCACACTGGGTTGCAGATACGCAGCTTGCGAGGCGAATCCAGCCAGCATCGGCGTTGAGTGCTCTGGTACCTCGGTGAGGCGTGACCCACCTACTGGCGTGAGCACCAACAACGACTGTGGGAGCGCGCCATGCGCGTGAATCGCGGGCGCGGCCCGCTCCCACACTGGTTTGTAGATACGCAACTTGCGAGGTGAATCCAGCCAGCACCGGCGCTGATTGATCTGGTGGGTCGGCAGGCCCCTACGCGATTAGTAGGGCCAGGATCGCCGCAACAGCGTAAACGACATCAACTCACCAGGTCGGTAGCAGTGGCTACGGAGCCGCGGGCTCAGGCGGACCATCAATGTGCAAGCGAATGAACGCCGCCAGTTCGTGCATTGGCATAGGCCTGCCGAACACCCAGCCCTGGGCGAACTGCACGCCGGCGTCGCGCAGGATATCCCGCTGCTGCTCGGTCTCGACTCCCTCGGCGATCATCTGCAAGTCGAGACTCTTGGCCATGGCGATAATGTGGAAGGCGACTCGACTGCTCGGCGTATCGGTGCCCAATGCATCGACGAACATCTTGTCGATCTTCAGGTAATCCAGGTCGTAGGTAGCCAGGTACGAGAGGCTGGAATTGCCCGTACCGAAGTCGTCGATAGCAACCTTGAACCCCTTGGAACGCACGGAAACCAAAACGCCCTTGGCTTTTTCAGGCGACATGAAGCCGCGCTCGGTGGCCTCGATGAGAATATTGCGCGAGGTGCCACCTGCGTTGGCAATCAGCGACTGCAGCCGGGCTTCGGTTTCAGAAGAGTGCAGATCGTCCGCCGAGAAATTGATGGCGATGTGAATATCCGGATGGTCACGCAGCAGTTCAATCGTGTCCCTGGCGACCATCTCCATGACCTGCGCGGTGATCTGCACGATCAACCCATGCTTTTCAGCGGCCGGGATGAATATCGCCGGGCCGATGGCATCACCAGCGGGTCGGTTCCAGCGCACCAAAGCCTCTGCACCGACACACTGGCCGGTCTGCAAATCGACCACCGGTTGATAAAGCAGGTAGAACTCCCGCCGACTCAGGGCCCGCAGCAGTTGAGCCTTGAGAGACAGGCGATAGCGTGCAATGAAATACATCAGCCCTGCCAGCAGAAGCCCAACGAGCACACCAAGTGGCACCAGACGCCACATGGCGGCCTGGATCTTGCCAAGCAACTGCTCATGGGTCATGGCAGCGACGACCGAGGTTTCCCGGTTTTCTGCGGGCCGGATGACCACGAGGTACTCGCCATTGGAAAAGGTCAGTGGCTCGCCGCTGTAGTCGTTCAGCCACTCTGGCAAGAAAACCCCACGCGAGCGGACTATTACGCCTTGATCACTGACATGAGCCAGCGAAATGGAGTTGTCGGGCAGCGTGTCGAGCACCAGATCCTGAGTGATGATCGCGGCGAACCCGTCACGAGCGTTTATGTTGAAGCGAACACCCGGCACGCTGGGCAACTCCACCGAACTCCAGGAAACCACGCCGGACGGGGTGATGCGATCCGGTTCACCCAGCTCTAGCGGCTGATCGAGCTGCGTGAAAGACGCACAAAGCAGCGCGTTGTCCTGCAGATAGCCCAGCCCTTCGAGGTAAACGGAACCGGCAGCGACCGCGCGCATGCGGCGCAATTGCTCAGGAGAACAGGTGGGTAGTTGCGGCGACACCTGCATGGCAGCGATCGCGATGCTGACTTGTCTGTGCGTCTCGAAAGAACGCCGCAGCACGTCGTCGCTCAACTGCTCGAGGTAGTGCCGCGCCTCTGCATGGCCACTCTGCCAGGCGAGGGAAATGGATAAACCGATGGGCAGGACGTAGGCCACGGCACCCAGTACGCAATACAAGATAATGAGGCTTTTCTTGCGCATTGCAGCACACTCTTGCAGCAGTGATCGGCCGAGTGTACGCCGCTGCCCAGCGCAACCGCATCACATTTGTGATGCCATGCGCGCTGCCCTGAAGAGTAGGCTTTTGACCGTCAATGGTCGTGCTTGCTGCCGCCGCGACAGGTTGGCGAGTCCGGGGCGATGCCCTGGGCGGACCATTCCTGGGGCGTATAGGTGTGCAGCGCCAGGGCATGCACCTGGCCCATCAGGTCGCCAAGTGCGCCATATACCTTCTGGTGGCGCTTGACGGCATTGAGGCCGTCGAACTGCGGGCTGACGATCACGGCCTTGTAGTGGGTTTCCAGACCGCGGCTGTGCATGTGGCTCTCGTCCAGCACGTCGAGGTGCTCGGGTTGCAGGGCCGCAAAGGCCGCCTGAAGGTGTTCGATTTTCGACATCGGTTGCTCCGCGGGGGGAAACCGTGACCGGCAAGGTGCCGGCCACGACGGCTATCAGGGCTTCTTGACGCCCAGTTCAGTGCTCATATCCGCCAGCAGCTTGTTCACCGAGGGTACCGCGCCTTCCAGCTTGGCCTGGGTGATCTGGGCGGACTGCGCGGTCAGTGCCGGCATCTTCTGCAGGACCTTCTGGCCCAGCGGCGACTGATAGAAAGCGATCAGGTCCTTGAGCTCCTGTTCATTGAAGTTGCTGGTGTAGAGCTTGACCATATCAGGCTTGAGCTTGTCCCAGCCGACCGCCTTGTCGAGTTCGGCGTTGGCCTTGGCCTGGTAGGTTTCCAGCACCGCCTGCTTGCTTTCCGGGGCCTTGGCTTCGGCGAAGCGCTGGGCGAACATCTGCTGGACCTGGGCGTACACCGGAACGGCGAGCTTGTCGGCGTGGGCGAGCTGCAGGAAGCGCTCGGCATCGGCGGCATGGCTGCGGGCATCGGCCAGCACCTGGGTGCTGCCAACAGCCATCAGAGCGGCAATGCAGAGTGCGGGGATACGGGACATCGGGGTACTCCTGATCACGAGGGTGAGGTGCTTGGACCGACTGCAGCGCATTTTGTGCCCCGCGGCCGTGCCTCTCAAGCCTTTTCGTTAGCGCGAGAGATGTACCGGCGGCGATATGGCGGCCAATGACTATCGCTAAATGCCTACTGGCGCACTCTTCCAGCCAGGTCCAAAATGCCAGTACTTGTTCCTGCCGCACGACGCCTTCATGCTCGGCGGCTGATGTCGCACACACGGACGTGCCCGATGAATAGCCCTTTCGTTCCACCACCGCCGATTCCCCTGTGTGACCCGCGCGGGCGCCTCAATCCGGACGCCATTGGCTGGTCGCCACAACCGCGGGTCGCCTGCTCGCTGCCGGGCAATCTGGGACGCCGCAAGCGCTGGAATCACTGGACCATCAACACGCCCGACTGGACGCTGTCACTGATCCAGGCCGACATCGACTACGTCGGCTATGGCGCCGTGTACTTTCTCGATCTGGCCAGCGGTGAGCACGTCGCCCATAGCCAGTTGAGCCTGTTCGGGCGCGGCTGCAGCCTGCCGGATACCCCCTTGGGCAGCCATGCCTTCGACCACTCTCGCCTGCAGCTGCATTTCAACGAATACCCCGGCCGCGTGCGGCTGACCGCCACCTCGGCGAACATCGGCGGCCTGCCGCTGCATCTGGCCCTGGATATCCAGCGCCCTGCTCACCTCGAGTCGGTGAATCTGGTCGTGCCGTTCGGCTCCAGGGGGTTTCACGCCACCTGCCGGCAGGTCGGCCTGCCCGTCAGTGGCAGCGTCCACCTCGGTGATCGTGAATACCACTGCAGCCCGGGTCAGAGCTTCGCGTCGATGGATTTCGGCCGTGGCGTATGGCCGCTGCACAGCCACTGGACCCGGGCGGTGTTCGCAGCCCCCGGCGGCATCGGTGGCAATTTCGGCACGGGCTGGACGGACGGCAGCGGCCTGACGGAAAACGCCCTGTGGTTCGGCGGGTTACTGCTGCACGTCGATCAGGCCGTGCAGATGCGCCAGACCCAGGACAGCCCTCTGGCGCCCTGGCAGCTGTTCACCGAAGACGGCCAGGTCGATCTCACCTTCACCCCGCGCCAGTTGCACATCGCCAAACCTCGACTGGCACTGGGCCTGCTGTATGCAGACACCCAGGAATGGTTCGGTCATTACGACGGCCTGCTGCGTGACGCCCAGGGTGAACGCGTGCCGGTCAGGGCAGCGCTGGGCTGGATGGGCGCGTCGAAAAGCCGCTGGTAAGCGACTGGAAGTGGAACGTGTCGCCGTTGTCGCAGCCTAAACTGCCTGAACAGCAACGGAGAGCCCCCCATGAGCCGCACCGAAACCGACAGCATTGGCCCCATCGACGTCCCCGCAGAAGCCTACTGGGGCGCACAGACCCAGCGCTCGCGGATCAATTTCGCCATTGGTGAAGAGCGCATGCCCATCGCCGTGGTGCACTCGCTCGCCTTGATCAAGAAAGCCGCTGCGCGCATCAATGACCGTATCGGCGACCTGCCTCCCGATATCGCCAGGCTGATCGAACAGGCTGCCGACGAAGTCATCGCTGGCCAGCACGACGAGCAGTTCCCGCTGGTGGTATGGCAGACCGGCAGCGGCACCCAGAGCAACATGAACGTCAATGAAGTGATCGCCGGGCGCGCCAACGAGCTGGCGGGCAACCCGCGTGGCGGCAAGAGCCCGGTGCACCCGAACGACCATGTCAATCGCGCCCAGAGCTCCAACGACTGCTTCCCGACCGCCATGCATATCGCCGCGGTCGGTGCAGTGCAAC
This sequence comes from Pseudomonas flavescens, assembly GCF_013408425.1. Classification (NCBI taxonomy): domain Bacteria; kingdom Pseudomonadati; phylum Pseudomonadota; class Gammaproteobacteria; order Pseudomonadales; family Pseudomonadaceae; genus Phytopseudomonas; species Phytopseudomonas flavescens. The sequence goes on from NZ_JACBYV010000001.1 coordinate 2,349,390, forward strand.
GCGACCTGCTGCCCGCTATCGGCGAACTGTCCGAAGCCCTGGCGGACCAGGCCGCGCGCCATAGCCGTCTGGTGAAGACCGGCCGTACGCACATGATGGACGCCACGCCCATCACCTTCGGCCAGGAGCTGTCTGCCTTCGTCGCCCAGCTGGAATACTCGGAACAGACGATCCGTGCCGCACTGCCAGCGGTCTGCGAGCTGGCCCAGGGTGGCACGGCAGTGGGCACCGGGCTGAACTCGCCATCCGGCTTCGGCGAAGCCATCGCCGCCGAGCTGGCTGCCTTGAGCGGCCTGCCATTGCGCAGCGCGCCGAACAAGTTCGCGGCCCTCGCCGGCCATGAGCCGCTGGCAGCGCTCTCCGGTGCCCTGAAAACCCTGGCCACCACGCTGATGAAGATCGCCAACGACCTGCGCCTGCTCGGCTCCGGCCCGCGCGGTGGTCTCGCCGAAGTACGCCTGCCGGCCAACGAGCCAGGCAGCTCGATCATGCCCGGCAAGGTCAATCCGACCCAGTGCGAAGCGCTGTCCATGCTCGCCTGCCAGGTGATGGGCAACGACGTGACCATCGGCTTCGCGGCCAGTCAGGGGCACCTGCAGCTCAACGTCTACAAGCCGGTGATCATCCACAACGTATTGCAGTCCATTCGCCTGCTGGCCGACGGCTGTCGCAACTTCCGTGAACACTGTATCGTCGGGATGCAACCTGATGAGCAGCGCATGGCGGAGCACCTGGAACGTGGCCTGATGCTGGTCACTGCCCTGAACCCGCATATCGGTTACGACAAGGCTGCCGAGATCGCCAAGAAGGCTTATCAGGACGGCACCACCCTGCGTGAAGCGGCGTTGGCGCTGGGTCATCTGACCGCGGAACAGTTCGACGCCTGGGTTCGCCCGGAAACCATGCTGGAGGCAGGGCAACATGACTGAAACCGCCAAGAGCGGCGCCACCCCACTCGAGGGTGATGGCAAGCGCATCCTGATGATCATCGGTACGCCGAAAAGTGACAGCCTGTGCCACTCGCTGGCAGAGGCTTACGCGCTGGGTGCGCGCACCGAGGGTCATGTGGTGCGGCAGATTCATCTCGGAGCGATCAGCTTCGATCCGGTGCTGCACGAAGGCTATACGCAAAGCCAGACCCTGGAGCCGGACCTGCTCGAAGCCCAGCGACAGATTCACTGGGCCCAGCATCTGGTATTCGTCTACCCGGTCTGGTGGGGCGGCCTGCCAGCACTGCTCAAGGGCTTCTTCGACCGCGTGCTGCTGCCCGGTTTCGCCTTCAAGTACCGCAGTGACTCGCAATTGTGGGACAAGCTGCTCAGCGGCCGCACCGCCGACCTGCTGGTGACCCAGGACACGCCAAGCTGGTACTTCCGCTGGATCTACGGCGCACCGGCCCATCGCCAGATGAAACGCACCATTCTCGGCTTCTGCGGCATCAAGACCCGGCGTCTGGCAGAGTTCTCCCCCGTACGCCCCTCTTCGGAAACCCAGCGCCAGAACTGGCTGCGGCGCGCCGAGCAACTCGGTAGTCGGGTATAGAGCCGGAAACGGCCACTCGAGCCGGTGGGCTGAAGCCCTCCCTGCCGCCCTACGATTGAGCCAAGGGTGGGCTTCAGTGGACGCCGCCCGGGCCACCACCTGGTCGCATCACCGCCATGAGGGGCAAGCGCTCAGGCTGGCGTGGCGTGGATGAACATCAGCGCCACGCTGATGGTGAAGAACGACAGCACGGTGGCCACCAGCAGGGTCGCGCTGCAGCGATCCTCGAGGCCGAAGCGCTGACCGAGGATCGGGAAGATGCTCATCATCGGTGAGCAGGCGAACAACACCCCCACCGCCTTCATCACCGGACTGACATCAGGCACCAGCATGAACGCGCAGAGCACCGCCAGCGGATGGATGATCAGCTTGCCGGCGGATATCCACGCGGCGTCGATCCACACGCCACGGGCCCTCATGCCGAACAGCCCGGCCCCGATCACGAACAGCGCCAGCGGCGCCGAGACACCCGCCAGCATGTCGATGGGCTTGAGCAGCAGCGGTGGAATCTCGATATCCAGCAGCGACACGCAAAGCCCGATGACGATACCGATGATCACCGGGTTTTTCAGCAGTCGCCCGAAGGTCATGCGCAGTACGGTAAGCCCACCACCGCCCCGCTGCTTGCCAGCTTCGGCCAGTACCAGGGCCAAGGGAATCAGCAGCAGGTTCTCGACCAGCATGCCCATGGCCATGCCCAGCACCGCGGGTGATCCGATGGCCGCGGCCACCAGCGGGTAGCCGATGAAGCCACTGTTGGATACCGACATGCCCATGGCGTTGATCGCCGAGCCCGACAGATCGTCGCCGCGTAACCAGCGCGACACGCCGAACGCTGCCGCGAAGGCCACGCAGGAACCCAGGGTATAGGCCAGCAGGTAGCCAGGAATGAGGGTCTGCTGAATCGGCGAAGTGCCCAAGGTCTTGATCAGCAGCGCCGGCATGGCGAAGGTGATCACGAACGCACCGATGCCACGCACCTGTTCACGATTGAGTACGGCGCTCATGGCGGCGGCATAACCGAGCCCGATCAGCAGAAAGATCGGCGCGGTGATCTGGAAGATTTGCAGCACGGTTTCAGAATTCCTTGTCGCTGACTCCAGTGGCATGCCGGCTAGCGCTTTCGATCACGCTGAGCTCACGTGCCTGGAGCTGGCTAAGGCGGCTTCGGGTGCGCCCGAAGTCCTGGTGAGGCGAACCGCGACACAGTCGCTCGAGGCTGGACTCGCTGCATAGCAGCAGGTTCGCGCCCGCATCGTACGCGATATCGATCAGATTGATGAACCGCTGACAGGCGTCGGTAGGTTGCGAATCCAGGGCCGGCACACCCGTCAGCGCCAGGCGCGGGTAGCGTTGCAGCAGCCAGAGGAAGTCCGCGGTGGAATGGGCATTGCCGCACAGCTCTGCGAACTCCAGCCAGGCGCGACCGGGGGCCAGCGCCCTTACCTGCAACGGGTGATGATTGACCGTCAGCGATCGATCGCGCTGCGCCTGGTCGTCCAGCGCCAGCCAGGTTTCCAGGTAAGCCAGGCCACCTGCCGATTGTGGCCAGAGGTATTCGCCCCAGCGCTGCCCGCCACCGGGCAGCTCGCGGTAATCGATACCGGCGTCCAGCGTCAGTACGGTGAAACGCTTTTCGATCATCTCGATCGCCGGCGTGAAGCGTTGGCGGTACAGCTGATTGGGGCACAGCCCCGCAGGTGCGTAGTTGGAGGTCATCACCAGGCCAACGCCCTCCTCGACCAGCACATCGAGCAGGCGCCGCAACAGCATGGCATCGCCGATGTCGTGCACGTGGAATTCGTCGAAGCACAGCAGGCGGATGTCCTGTGCCAGCGCGCGGATCGCCAGCACCAGAGGATCGGGGTGACCGGCGAACGCCTTCATGCGCTCCTGCAGTTCCTGCAGGAACGCATGAAAATGCACGCGTCGTTTGGCCGCGAAGGGTGCGGCGGCGAAGAAGGCATCCATGACGAAGCTCTTGCCGCGGCCCACGCCGCCCCACAGGTAAACACCGGCAGCGGGTTTGCGCAGCCAGCCACGACGCCCGGCGAGCCAGCCTTGCAGCCACCGCGCCAGGGTATCGATTGCTCGCTGTTGCTCGGTATCGGCACGAAAGCCGCGGGCGTCGAGTGCCGCCGTGAACCCATGATGGATACGCTCGCCGATCCGCTCGACGGGCGTATCCGGCCCTCTGTCAGAAATCAAAAAACACCGTTTCGCCGTCCCCCTGAATGCGGATATCAAATCGGTAGGCCGGCTTGCCGTCAACCTCGCAGCGTTTGGCGACCAGGGTCTCGCGGCGCGATGGCTGCTCGATCAGGTTGAGCACCGGATCCTTGCCATTGGCCTCGGCTTCGTCGTCGAAATAGATGCGGGTATGCAAATGGATGTTGATGCCCCTGGCGAACAGCGAGACGTTCACGTGGGGTGCCATCGCAACCCCGGCGGCGTTGTTGACCACGCCGGGCTTGATGGTCTGCACCGTCCATTCGCTGCCGGCATCGAAGGTGGTCGCGGTACGACCGAAGCCGTTGAAGGGCTTGTCCAGATCGTACTCGGTGTCATAGCGACCCTGATGGTCGGCCTGCCAGAGTTCCAGAAAGGCATCGCGCACCAGGTGGCCGTTGCCATCGTAGACGTGGCCGATCAGGGTGATGTGCTCACCTGGCGCACCGGGTTGGGCCATCTGGTTCCAGATTTCCTGGTCGCGGGTCGGGTTGCCGGCGGCGGCCAGTGCCAGGCCGATATGAACGTAAGGGCCGGCTGTTTGCGAAGCGGTTTCGCGCAAGAGTTCGACAGGCATGACAGGCTCCTCAGCAGTTCTCGAAGTGGGTCTTGCGCTGGCCGCGCAGCACGATATCGAAGCGGTAGGCCAGGCAGTCCATGGGGTTGGCCATGCTCATGTCGAGCTTGGCGATCAGCGTCTGTACCGCGTCCGGGTTGGCGATGGCCTTGACGATCGGGCACAGCGGGATCAGCGGATCTCCTTCGAAATACAGCTGGGTGATCAGTTTGGTCGAAATCGACGGGCCACTGATGGAGAAGTGAATGTGCGCAGGCCGCCAGTCATTGGGACCATTGCGCCACGGGTACGGACCCGGCTTGACGGTGCGAAAGCTGTAATTGCCTTCGCTGTCGGTCAGGGCCCGGCCCACACCACCGAAGTTCGGGTCCAGCGGTGCCAGGTAGCGGTCGTTCTTGTGACGATAGCGCCCCCCGGCGTTGGCTTGCCACATCTCCACGAAGGTGTGCGGGATCGGCTTGCCGTACTGATCCATCACTCGCCCGCAGACCAGAATGCGCTCACCAACCGGCAGGCCACCGTTGTTGAAGTTGAGCAGCAGGTCGTTGTCGTGCCGGCCCATCTTCAGATGGGTGAAGTTCGGCCCGGTGGTTTCCGAAATGGACTGCGGAATGCTCACCAGCGCCTGACGCGGCGAACGTGGGATGGAGGTCTTGTAATCGGGAGTGAAGGCTTTGGGGTGCCAGTTACGATCACGAATGACGAAACGGCTATTATCCTCAACAGGCATGACAGGCTCCGGTTATTGAAATTATGGAGTCGCCCCGTTGACCGTGCTCAGGCTTGGCGGACGGTACGGGTTCTACAGACAATGATCACGCAGGCAACGCGTCGCGCCCAATGAATATAACCCGCCCATCAATAACCCATGGGTTATGAATTAAGATTGGATTAAATCCCGCCATCGCCCTCGACCAGGCCCGGTGCGGCCCTATCGGCGCAGCGGTGAAGCACCGGATAATGCAAGCCACACCACGGCTGCATCGGCAGATTAGCCACCCTGCCCGAGGATCGCTCCCCATGCTTACGCCACTTCAAACGCTGGAAAGCACTCGCCGGCTCGACTTGAACCAGCCTGCCGACGCGCTCATCGCCCTGCGCAAGATCCACGGTTCGACCCTTGACGGCATCCCGACCATCTATCACTGGTCAGGCCGTGTCTGGTCGCGAGTCGAGGGAGAAGCGGACCGCCTGCTATTCCGGGTCGAAGGCATGAACATCCGCCAGCTTGGCACCCTGCAAGACCCCAGGCGCGGAATCGGCTTCCGTCACGTCTCCCGAGAGCTGATGCTCTACCTCGACCCACTGACGGGCGAGCCACTGCATAGCTGGCACAATCCCTGGACGGGGGCCGATGTAGCCGTCATGCACGTGGCCAACGACCCGGTGAATCTGCCACCCTTCTTCGAGCGCGACGTGCAGGGGCGCCCTTTCATAGCCCCCCTGCGCATGCAGGCTGAGCGGGTGTTCCTGAGCGCCGAGATTCCTCTGTTCCATGACAATCCACTGGCCGGGAACCATCAGGATCTGGTGGGCAATCAGTACCACGCCATGGAAATCTTCAATTTCACGGCTGACCGCGAACAATTACTGCGCACCGATACCGATAGCGCCAACGCCAGTGTCGCCTGGGTCCGCATTGCGCCCTGGCTGCCCTTCATGCGCATGGGCAGCCGACCAGGCCTGATGGTGTTCAACGCTACGGGCCAGCAGGTGCCTGGCATCGCTGCATTGCCAGCGGTGCTGCAGACGGTCATTGCGGACGAGTATCCCCACTATGCAGCGCCACCACCTCTGGATGACCAACGCCCCAACGTCACCAGCTGGACAGCGGCCCGCGACCGGCTCGACAGGCGCCCGGAACCCGCTTAGCGCAACGTTGCCGACCCGCGGCAGACCTCGAGCAGGCTCAGGATCGGTGCCCGTGATACTCCGAAGCCAACTCGCGCAAGGTCTCGCAACACCACTGGGCAGCCAGTGACAGCGGCAGAGCCGCGTTGCTGCAGATACCGACCGAACCACCGGGCTCGCGAATGCCCAGAGACAGTTCCGCCAGTTCACCGCTTTGCAGGTCAAGGCGTACGGCGTCCAGCGGCGCCACCCAGACCGCGTCGCTGCATTGCACGTAACGCCGACTGAGGGCCGGCGAGAGGGTTTCCAGTCGTTGCCGGGGCTGCGGCACACCGCACTGCACGAACAGGCTGTCGGCATAGCGGCGAATAGTGGTGCCTGCCAGCGGCAGTACCAGTGGATAGTCACCCAGCTGCACCAGGCCCTCGTCGCCCAGTGCGAGCAGAGGGTGACCCGGGCGTACCACCAGGCTCATCGATTCGCTGTACAGGTGTTCGAAGGTCAAACCCTGGATCTCCGGGCTGTCGGTCATGCGACCGACCACCAGATCCAGCTCGCCAACCCGCAGCTGCGACAGCAGATAGGCACTTGGCCCGGTGGCGACACTGACCACCAGCGCGGCGTGACGCTCGTGCAGGCGGCGCACCACCTCCGGAATCAGCAGGCTCTCGACGGTCGACAGCACGCCAACGCGCACATGGCCGGCGTCATGCTCGCCGCCACGCAAGCTCGCCACCCCGTCGCGCAGCGCCTGTACGCAAGGCCCGGCGTAGCGCATGAACGCCAGACCGGCGGCCGTCAGGCTGACACCACCCTTGCCCCGCTCGAACAGCACGGCAGCGAGAATTTCCTCCAGTTCCTTGAGCGTCTTGGATACCGCCGGCTGGCTGATTGCCAGGGAGTCGGCAGCCTTGGCGAAACTGCGTTGGCGGGCGATTTCCAGAAAGCAGGTCAGGTGGCGGAATTTGATGCGGTTATCGAGGTTCATGGCCATGGGGTGCTGTTGAGGGCTGCGCCACAGTACCAGAATGCCCCGTTCGCGCGCCTCCCGAGCGGGCAGGCGTTCACGATTTTCAACAGCGTCACACGACAGGCGACTGCGCTAATCCGCCAGGAAAGCAAAAGAGCGCCTGCAAAGTGCAGAAGACGGCAGCGTGCCAGCCTTTGTGCGGCGGGCAGCATCCGATTGAAAAGTGCCCACTCTAATTTACGACAGGGAATATTGAACACTCAAAAAGCTATATATGACGTTAGCGGCGATAGTTATTCAAACGATCAAACTAAAGTGCCAGCACTTCATCAATTGCACGCCGGCCTTAGTTGTCCAAGTTTCTGTCCAACTCCTGCCTGAGCCATTAAGGGCCCACCAAAAATCCCGGCGATGAAGGTAAACATGACCGCCTGTCGCCCTGAGTGAGTCAAAAACCTGACAAGCGCCTCCCAGAGCGACTCTCGGACAGCTGAAAGCTCCAACCAGAAGCGCCTATCACAGTCGAAAATCAGTCACTTGCGGCGTAATCGCAGCGAAAACCTGCTGTTTTCCATTAGTTCCCCGCCGCGCGGCTCGACATTGAAAATAGTCGAAACTTCTTCTTTCCTACCTAGGTCATGAACTACGTGGGAATTAATAATCAGAAAGCAGCTTTTCCTCCGGCCCTGACACGGGATTCAATTGGAACGACATGCGGCATATTCCCGTTAGCGTGCAAGCGAAAGAAACAGTTACGGGTCAAGGACAGAATCGATCGGAGGTGGGTATGGGAAACGCTGTCGTGGCAACACGGTTTGATCAGGCTTTATCGATAGAAATGCCGCTCAAGCCGCAGAGCAAAATCACCAATTTGCATGCAGCAAAGAAGAAAGTCCTCTTTGTAAGTTCCGAGCTCGCCGACCTGATCAAGGTGGGTGGCCTGGGTGACGTGTCAGCTTCGCTGCCACGCGCCATGAGCACCAATCACGATGTTCGCGTACTGATCCCCGGCTACCGCCAGGTGCTGGAAAGCGGTCACGCCATTCGCGACGTGGGCAGCGTTCCCGGCCACGCCGCCCTGCCCCCGGCCCGCGTAGGCTGCATGACCCTGCCCGACGGGCTGATCGTTTATGTATTGATGTGCCCCGAGCTTTACGACCGTGACGGCACCCCCTACGCCGACGCCCAGGGCCGCGACTGGCAAGACAACCACATCCGTTTCGCCCGCCTGGGCCTGGCTGCCGCCGAGATCGCCTCCGGTACCGCCTGCCTGAGTTGGTGCCCCGAGGTGGTTCACGCCAACGACTGGCCTGCTGCGCTGACGCCTGCCTACATGACCTGGCGTGGCCAGAACACCCCCACCGTGTTCACCATTCACAACCTCGCCTATCAGGGCCTGTGCAGCCTCGAATGCAGCCCTGAACTGGGCCTGCCCTCCTCGGCGTGCGGCCATCAGGGCATGGAGTTCTACGGCAGACTGTCGTTCCTCAAGGCTGGCCTGGTGTACTCCGATCACGTGACCACCGTGAGCGAAAACTACGCCCGCGAGATCACCACCCAGGAATTCGGCTGCGGCCTGGAAGGCATGCTGCAGTTCAAGGTGCAGCTCAACCAGTTGAGCGGCATCCCCAACGGCATCGACGAAAGCTGGGATTCGCTGAACGACCCGCATCTGGTCCAGGGCTTCGAAGCCCACGACTGGGAAAGCAAACGGGTCAACACCCGCCACGTCGAGAAGATGTTCGGCCTCGAGCAGAGCGATGGTCCGCTGTTCGCCGTGGTGTCCCGGCTGGTGCAACAGAAAGGCATCGACCTGACCCTGGAAATCGCTGACACCATCGTTGCCGAAGGTGGCCGTATCGCCATCATCGGCCGAGGCGAAGAGCACCTGGAAGAAGCGGTGCGAGAACTCGCCCGCCGTTACCCGGGCCGGGTCGGCGCCAATGTCGGCTTCAACGAAGCGGACGCGCGCTGCATGTTCGCAGGCAGCGACTTCCTGCTCATGCCGTCGCGCTTCGAGCCCTGTGGCCTCAGCCAGATGTACGCCCAGCGCTTCGGCTCACTGCCGATCGCCCGTGCTACCGGCGGTCTGGCCGACACCATCGAAGATGGCGTGAGCGGCTTCCTGTTCAACGAAACCAGCACCGAGAGCTATCTGGAAGCAGTACGCCGGGCCATGGCCGTGCATCGCAATCCGCAGCTGCTCAACGCCATGCGCGCCCGTGCAATGGCATCACCGCTGTACTGGACGCAGTCGGTGGAGCCCTATGCGGCGCTGTACCGCAAGCTGCTGGCCGCGAAGATGTCGGGTGGGAAATTGGCGTGATGGTTGAGAAATCCCGACGACATGGCGCCTGGCTGGACGAACATGGTCACACCCATTTCGCCCTCTGGGCACCAGATGCCAAGCGTGTAGCAGTAGCACTGCAAGATAATCAGCGACATGCAATGACCGCCAGCCAGGACGGCTGGTTCACGGCAACGCTGCCGGTAGGTGCCGGCAGCGACTACCGCTACCTGATCGACGAAAACCTGCTGGTACCCGATCCCGCTTCACGCTGGCAAGCCGCGGACGTTCATGGCCCGAGCCGCGTGGACGCGCCTGGCCACTACCACTGGAGCACGGCCGCTTGGCAGGGTCGTCCCTGGCAGGAAACGGTGCTCTACGAACTGCATGTCGGCACCCTCGGCGGCTATAAAGGCGTGCAGGAAAAACTGCAGGCGCTCAGCGAGCTGGGCATCACCGCCATCGAACTGATGCCCCTGGGCGAATTTCCCGGTGGCCGCAATTGGGGCTACGACGGGGTTTTACCCTTCGCCCCGGATTCCTCCTACGGCACCCCCGACGAGCTGCGTGCGCTGATCGATCATGCTCACCAATTGGGTCTGATGGTGTTCGTCGATGTGGTCTACAACCACTTCGGCCCCGATGGCAATTACCTCGGCCAGTACGCCAGTGGCTTCTTCCGTGAGGACGTCCACACGCCCTGGGGCCCGGCCATCGATTTCCGCCGCCGCGAAGTGCGCGACTACTTCATCGACAATGCGCTGATGTGGGTGCAGGACTACCGCGTCGACGGCCTGCGTCTGGATGCCGTGCATGCCATCGGTGAGCGCGACTTCCTGCTCGAGCTGGCTGAGCGTGTACATGGCTCGATTGCCAGTGGCCGTCATCTGCACCTGGTGCTGGAAAACGAGAACAACGACGCCGAGCTGCTGCAACATGGTTTCGTCGCCCAGTGGAACGACGATGGCCACAACGTGCTGCATCATCTGCTCACCGGCGAGCACGAAGGCTATTACGCCGACTTCGCCGAGGACGCCACTCACAAGCTCGCCCGCTGCCTGCGCGAAGGCTTCATCTACCAGGGTGAAACCACCCGCCACGGCACGGCCCGTGGCAGCAGCAGCGGGCATCTGCCTCCCAGCGCCTTCGTGCTGTTCCTGCAGAACCACGACCAGGTCGGCAACCGCGCTCTTGGCGAGCGCCTGCTCAGCCTGGCCGACGGCGATGCACTGAGGAGCGCCACTGCCCTGCTGCTGCTCAGCCCGATGATTCCCCTGTTGTTCATGGGCGAGGAATGGGGCAGCGAACAGCCCTTCCAGTTCTTCACCTCGCACAACGACGAGCTGGGCGAAGCGGTACGCAAGGGCCGGCAGAACGAGTTTCGCGAATTCTCCAGGTTCTCCGGACAGGAAATTCCCGCTCCTAACGAAACCAGCACATTCCAGGCCTCCACCCCCGATCACCACACCCGCGAGACAGCCTCCGGCAAGGCCTGGCTGGGTTTTTACCGCGAGCTGCTTAGCCTGCGCCGTGAGCACATCGTGCCGCGCCTGCAGGGCAGCCAGGCCCTGGAAAGCCGGGTACTGGCAGACGCCGCAGTGGCTGCCAGCTGGCAGCTGGGTGATGGGCAGATCCTGCGCATCGACCTGAACCTGAGCGACGCGCAAGTCGCCGCAGATGCCCCTGCAGGTGCCACCACACTGTTCGCCCATCGCGCGGACAAGGATGCCGACCAGTTGCCGCCACGCAGCATCCGGGTTCTGCTGGAGGGCGCAGCATGAGCGATGCACGCCTTGCCGAACTGAGCCATGCCGCAGGCCTGAGCGTCGACTGGATCGACGCCGATGGTCGCCAGCAATCGGTTACCCCGGAAAACCAGCGACGCCTGCTCGAAGCACTGGGCTATGCCGTGCAGGACAGCGAGCAGATCGACGCCAGCCTCGCCGAACTGCAACAGCGTCAGGACAGCCTTGCACTTGGACCACTGGTGACTCTGGACCTCAAGGAAACCCTCGATCTGACCCGTTACTTCCCGCCAGGAACCCTGTACGAGATCGAGCTGGAACAGGGCGAACGCCTAGAAGGCCGCCTGGATGACAGCGGCCGCCTGCCGGTCATCGGCATCACCGGTTATCACCAGTTGCGCATCGCTGGCGGCGTGGTGACTCTGGCGGTCGCACCAGCGGCCTGCCCTAGCGTCGCCCAGTTGGCCGACCGCGAAAACGCCAAGATCTGGGGGCTGAGTGCCCAGTTGTACTCGCTGCGTCGCCCCAACGATGGTGGCCTGGGCGACACCCAGGCGCTCGAGTCCCTGGTCCGCAACGCAGCCAGGCGTGGCGCCGATGCCGTGGCGATCAGCCCGATGCATGCCATGTTCAGCGCCAATCTGCACACCTACAGCCCCTACTCGCCTTCCAGCCGTCTGTTCTTCAACGTGCTGCATGCCGCGCCGGGCAGCATTCTTGGCGAAGACGCGCTGCAGCAGGCGATTCGCAGCTGCGGTCTCGGTGAAGAACTGGCGCGCCTGGAAAGCCTCGAGCTGATCGACTGGCCGGGTGTGGCTGGCAGCCGTATGCGTATCCTGCGTCAGTTGCATGCCGACTTTCGCGCCAGCGCCCACCCGCTGCGCGACGACTTCGACGACTTTCGCCGCGAGGCTGGCGACGCCCTGCGCCAGCACTGTCGCTTCGAAGCGCTGCGCGGGTTCATGGATCTCAACGGGCTGCCGGTGGACTGGCGCGTTTGGCCAGAACAGTACCGTGACCCGGCCAACGAAGCCGTCGAGCAGTTCTGCGAGGGCCATCAGGAAGAAATCGAATTCCACGCCTTCGCCCAATGGCTGATCGCCCGCTGCCTCGACCGTGCCCAGTATAGCGCCCGTGAAGCCGGCATGGCGGTCGGCCTGATCGCCGACCTGGCGGTGGGCGCCGACGCGGCCGGCAGCCAGGCCTGGGCTCGCCAGGCCGAACTGCTGCAGGCAGTGAGCGTCGGCGCCCCACCGGACATCCTCAACCGCTCCGGGCAGAACTGGGGGGTTTCCGCGTTCTCGCCCAGCGGTCTGCAACGCAACGGCTTCCGCGCCTATATCGAGATGCTGCGCGCCAACCTGGCCCACGCCGGTGGCATGCGCATCGACCATGTGATGAGCATGCGCCGTCTGTGGGTGATTCCCGAAGGTGCGGACTCCGGCGCAGGCGCCTACCTCAATTACCCGTCCCGGGATCTGCTGCGCCTGCTGTGCCTCGAGGCCGAGCGCCACGGGGCGCTGATCATCGGCGAAGACCTCGGCACCGTGCCCGATGGTCTGCGCGAAGAATTGGCACAGCGCAACATCCTCGGCATGCGCGTGCTGCTGTTCGAGCAAAGCAATGGCCGCTTCAACGCGCCGGCGCATTGGCCACGCGATGCCCTGGCCACCACCACGACCCACGATTTGCCGAGTATCCGCGGCTGGCTTGCCTCCCGCGACATCCATTGGCGCCAGGCCGCGGGTCACCGCAGCGACGACTACACCAGACAGGATCACGACTTGCGCGCTCACGAAACCCAGGCACTGCACCAGGCCTTGCACGAGCACGGACACGCTACTGCGGAACACATGGACGACACCCAGCAACTGGATGCCAGCATCGCCTTCATCGGCAGCACACCGGCACCGCTGGTACTGCTGCCACTGGAAGATGCCATGGCCGCCACCGAGCAGCCCAACCTGCCGGGCCCCGGCGAAGAACACCCGAACTGGCGGCGGCGCTGGTCGGAAGATGCCGATGGCATGCTCGACGAGCCAGCAGTCAGCCACCGCCTGCAACGCCTGCAGTGGGCACGCAATTTGGTCGAGGGCACACGCCATGACTGATTTGCGCGCCAGCGTTCGCCTGCAGTTCCACAAGGGCTTCACCCTCGAAGACGCAGTGCCCCTGGTCGATTACTTCGCTCGCCTGGGCATCAGCCACATCTATGCCTCGCCGCTGCTGACCGCGCGGCCGGGTTCCATGCACGGCTATGACGTGGTCGACCCGACCCGCATCAACCCTGAGCTGGGCGGCGAAGCGGCCCTGCAGCGCCTGGTCGCGGCATTGCGCGCCAGGGGCATGGGCCTGATCCTCGACATCGTGTCCAATCACATGGCCGTGGGCGGCGACGCCAACCCCTGGTGGCTGGACGTTCTGGAATGGGGCATCAGCAGCCCCCACGCCAAGTTCTTCGACATTCACTGGCAGTCCCACGACCCGCTGCTGCGCGGTCAGTTGCTGGTGCCCTTCCTGCGCAGCGACTATGGCGAGGTCCTGGCAGCCGGCGAGATCGAGCTGCATTTCGATGCCGAACGGGGCCTGCTCTACGCCAAGCACTACGATCACCGCTTTCCGCTCAACCCGTCGACCTATGGCGACGTGCTGCAACACAGCGGGCATCCCGAACTGCAGGCCTTGGGCAAGCGCTTCGCGGCACTGGACGACAGCCAGGACGGCCAACGCCAGGCGCGCACCCTGTTCCGTGAGCTGGTCGCACTGGCCAGCAAGGCCGGAGGCGCAATCGATCGCGCCATCGCCAGCCTGCGCCCAAGCGAAGAAAAGGGTTTCGAGCCCCTGCATCAACTGCTCGAGCGCCAGCACTATCGCCTGGCCAGTTGGCGCACCGCGGCGGACGACATCAACTGGCGGCGCTTCTTCGACATCAACGAACTGGGCGGCCTCAAGGTCGAACGCCACGAGGTCTTCGAAGCGACCCACGCGAAGATTTTCGAGATGATCGAGAAAGGTCTGGTCGACGGTCTGCGTATCGACCATGTCGATGGCCTGGCCAACCCACGTGCTTACTGCCGCAAGCTGCGCCGTCGCGTCGAGAGACTGCTGCCGCAGCGCCCCGCCGAGCTGCGCGGCAGCCGCTTCCCGATCTACGTCGAGAAGATTCTCGGCGAGGGTGAGCAGCTGCCTCTCGACTGGGGTGTCGATGGCACCACCGGCTACGAGTTCATGAACCAGGTGTCCCTGCTGCAGCACGACCCTCAGGGCGAGGCCGTGCTGGCCCAACTGTGGAGCGAAACCAGCGGCCGTGGCGCCGACTTCATGGAGGAAGTGCGTCAGGCCCGCCAACTGGTGCTGACCACCTCTCTGGCCGGCGATCTGGAGGCGCTGGCACAAGGCCTACTGCTGATCGCTCGGGACGATATCGCTACCCGCGACCTGACCCTGGGTGCCATTCGCCGGGCCCTGCTGGAACTGATCGTGCATTTCCCCGTGTACCGCACTTACGTGTCCGCCGCTGGACGCAGCGCCAGCGACCAGGCGGTGTTCGACCAGGCCCTGGAAGGCGCGCGCAGCACCCTGGCCGAAGCCGACTGGCCGCTGCTCGAGCACCTGGACAACTGGCTGGGCGGCCAGGTGCTTTCCGAGCTGCCACCGAGCCCGCAGCGCAAGCTGTGGACGAAAATGATCGAGCGCTTTCAGCAGCTCACTTCCCCGGCCGCCGCCAAGGCGGTGGAAGATACCGCCTGCTACCGCAGCGCGGTGTTGTTGTCGCGCAATGACGTGGGCTTCGACCCGCAGCAGTTCAGTGCTCCCGTCGAGGCTTTCCATCAGGGCTGCCAGGAACGTGCTCAGCACTTTCCGGCCAACCTGCTGACCACCGCGACCCATGACCACAAGCGTGGCGAAGACACCCGTGCCCGGCTGGCGGTGCTCAGCGAGCGCGCGGAATGGTTCGCCGAACGTTGCCAACGCTGGCGCGAGCTGGCAGCACCGCTGCGCAACGAGCTCGATGACGGCACTGCACCGTCGCCAGGTGATGAGCTGATGCTGCTGCAGATCCTCCTGGCCTGCTGGCCGCTGGATCTCCAGGCGGATGACTCCCAGGGCCTGCAGACTCTCGCCGAGCGGGTCACCGCCTGGCAGGAAAAGGCCGTTCGCGAGGCCAAGCTGCGCAGTACCTGGAGCAACCCGAACGGCGACTACGAAAGTGCTTGCCGGGACTATCTGGAGAAGTTGCTGGGCAGCGGGCAAGGCAGCCAGCTGCGCGAAGAGATCCGCGCCGCTGCCGTGGAGATCGCCCCTGCTGGTGCACTCAACAGTCTGGCCCAGAGCCTGCTGCGCATGAGCGTGCCGGGCGTACCCGATCTGTATCAGGGCTGCGAGTTCTGGGACTTCTCTCTGGTCGATCCGGACAACCGCCGCCCAGTGGATTTTGCCGCGCGCCAGCAGGCGCTGGACAGCAATGCATCGCTTGCCGAGGCGCTGCCGCACTGGCACGACGGCCAGATCAAGCAGGCGCTGATCGCCGCAACCCTGGCCGCCCGCAAGCAACATCAGCGGTTGTTCGCCAAAGGCGACTATCAGCCGCTCACCGTAACGGGTCGTCATGCCAGCAAGGTGCTCGCCTTCCTGCGCAGCCATGGCGACACCCACGCATTGGTGATCGTGCCACGCCTGGCCGCATCGCTACTGGGCGACAGCCAGACCCCGCTGATTGCCCATGACCAATGGGGCGACACCCGCATCGCCCTGCCTCCGGCTCTGTCCGACAAGGCTTTGCACAGTGCCTTCTCCTCTGCCGACCTGTTACCGAGCGACGGCCATATCGCGGTACGCGACGTACTGCGCGATGTTCCCGTCAATCTGCTGATCGCCCCGACCCATTCTCAGGAGTCACACCCATGAGCGCAAAAGAAGACCGCATCCGTGAATTCGCCTACCAGATCTGGGAATCCGAAGGGAAACCCAGCGGCCAGGCCAAACGCCATTGGGAAATGGCCACCAAGCTCGCCGAAGCCGAGCAGACGCCTGCCAAGGCCACCGCCAAGCGCGTGAGCAAGCCGAAGGCCGCCACCACCGAGCCGAAGCCTGCCGCGCCGATCAAGCCGCGCGCCAGCAAGACCGCGCCGGCCGCAGCCGAAAAGCCGGCCGAACTGAAACCGGCCAAGGCGCCGGCCAAGGCCAAACCGACCGCAGCGAAACCCGCCCCCAAGAAACCCAAGGCCTGACACCAGGAGCCACCCAGAATGAGTCAACCACGCTCGCGTATTACCGAAGGTCACCCCTTTCCGTTGGGGTCGACCTGGGATGGTTTGGGCGTCAACTTCGCGCTCTTCTCGGCTCACGCCACCAAGGTCGAGCTGTGCATCTTCGATCCGGACGGTCTCGAGGAGATCGAACGCATCGAGTTGCCGGAGTACAGTGACGAGATCTGGCACGGCTACCTGCCCGATGCACATCCGGGGCTGATTTACGGTTACCGGGTTTACGGCCCTTACGAGCCGGAAGCCGGACACCGTTTCAACCCCAACAAGCTGTTGATCGACCCCTACGCCAAGCAACTGGTTGGCGAACTGAAGTGGTCGGAAGCGCTGTTCGGCTACGAGATCGGTCATCCCGATGGCGACCTCAGCTTCGACGAGCGTGACAGTGCGCCCTTCGTGCCCAAGTGCAAGGTCGTCGACCCTGCCTATACCTGGGGCAAACACCGCAACCATCGCGTCGACTGGGACAAGACGGTGCTCTACGAAGCCCATCTGCGCGGCCTGACCATGCGTCACCCGTCGGTGGCCGAAGACAAGCGCGGTACCTTCGCCGGGCTGATGAACGCCGACGTGATCAAGCACATCCGCAAACTGGGTGTTTCCTCGGTGGAATTGCTGCCCGTGCATGCCTTCGTCAATGACCAGCACCTGCTGGAAAAGGGCATGAACAACTATTGGGGCTACAACAGCATCGGCTTCTTCGCGCCTCATCCGCGCTACCTGGCCAGTGGGCACATCAACGAGTTCAAGGAGATGGCTGCGCACCTGCACGACGCCGGCCTCGAGCTGATTCTCGACGTGGTCTACAACCACACCGCCGAAGGCAACGAGCTGGGCCCTACCCTGTCCATGCGCGGTATCGACAACGCCAGCTACTACCGGCTGATGCCCGACGACAAGCGCTACTACATCAACGATTCCGGCACCGGCAACACCCTGGACCTGAGCCACCCCTGCGTGCTGCAGATGGTCACCGACTCGCTGCGCTACTGGGCCAAGGAAATGGGCGTGGACGGTTTCCGTTTCGACCTGGCGACCATTCTCGCCCGTGCCCACGACGGTTACGACGAGCGCCACAGCTTCCTGGTCGCCTGCCGCCAGGACCCGGTGCTGAGCAAGGTCAAGCTGATCGCCGAGCCGTGGGACTGCGGCCCGGGCGGTTACCAGGTCGGCGGTTTCCCACCGGGCTGGGCGGAGTGGAACGACAAGTTCCGCGACAACGTACGGGGCTTCTGGAAAGGTGACGAAGGTCAGCTGGCCGAGCTCGCCAGCCGCCTGACCGCTTCGGGCGACCTGTACAACCAGCGCGGTCGGCGCCCGTTCACGTCGGTGAACTTCATCACCGCCCACGACGGTTTCACCCTCAATGACCTCGTGTCGTACAACGACAAGCACAACGAGGACAACGACGAGAACAACCAGGACGGCAGCAACAACAACCTGTCCTGGAACCACGGCGTCGAGGGGCCAACCGACGACGAAGCCACCAACGACCTGCGGTTCCGGCAGATGCGCAACTTCATGGCGACCCTGCTGCTCGCCCAGGGCACACCGATGCTGGTGGCCGGTGACGAGTTCGCGCGCACCCAGCACGGCAACAACAATGCCTACTGCCAGGACAGCGAGATCGGCTGGATCGACTGGAACCTCGGTGAACAGGGCAAGCAACTGCAAGCCTTCGTAAGCCGCCTGATCAAGCTGCGCATGAGCTACCCGATCCTGCGTCGCGGCCGTTTCTTCGTCGGTGCCTACAACGAAGAGCTGGGAGTCAAGGACGTCACCTGGCTGGCGCCCCACGGCGAAGAGATGAGCGAAGAGAACTGGCACGATCCGCACGCCCGCTGCCTGGGCATGCTGCTCGATGGCCGCGCGCAGCCGACCGGCATTCGCCGCAGCGGCGCCGACGCAACCCTGCTGCTGGTGGTCAACGCGCATCACGACGTGGTCAACTTCCGCCTGCCGGAAGTCGCTCAGGGCAGCCACTGGACCTGCATGCTCGATACCAACCGCACCGATGAACCGGAAGACGAAAGCTTCCAGTTCGGCGACGAGTTCACCGTGACCCATCGCTCTCTGGTGCTCTTCGAGCTGCACAAGGAAAAACAGGCATGACGCCCGGCGGCGGCTCTCCCGTGGATCGCCTCGGCGTTATGCTGGACGAGCTGCCGCTCGCTGCACCGATCCAATCCGAGGCCCTCGCCCATGCGTTGCAAACGCTCTGTGGCGCCGGCCTCGACCAATTACCGCAACCCGGCGGTGGCCATACCCTGCAACGTTGGAAGGCGTTGGCCACGGTCGCGGCACACGATCTGAGCCTGTGCAAACTCTACGAAGGGCACACGGACGCCCTGGCGATCATGCAGCACTTCGCGGCACCGTCGCCGCCCAGCGACAGCACCTGGGGCATGTGGGCCGCCGAGCCGCCCCAGGCACGCGTCGAGCTGCATGCCGAGCAGAGCGATGGCAGTGTCCATCTGCATGGGCGCAAGGCCTGGTGCTCGGGCGCCAAGGTGCTCAGCCATGGGCTACTGACCGCCTGGAATGCCAGCGGCGAGCAGCAACTGGTGGCTGTCGCGCTGGCCCAGTCAGGCGTCAGCGTCAGCAACGGCGGCTGGCAGGCAATCGGCATGCAGGCCACGCAAAGCGTGGAGGTGTCGTTCGAGGGTGCTCGCGGCTACCGCGTGGGGCCGCCCGGTGGCTATCTGCAGCGTCCGGGTTTCTGGCAGGGTGGCGCCGGTATCGCCGCCTGCTGGTACGGCTCGGCGCAATTGATCGGCGAGGCGTTGCGCAAACACTGTGCACGCCACGATGAACCCCACGCCCTCGCCCACCTCGGCGAGGTGGACAACGCCCTGCTCGCGGCGGCCAGCGCATTGCGCGACTGCGCCCGCTGGATAGATGCCAACCCGCAGGCGAACGCCGAATTGCCGGTGCGCCAGGTGCGTGCCCGCTGCGAAAGCGCTGCCGACAGCGTGATTCGTCATGTCGGCCGCGCACTGGGCGCTGCTCCCTATTGCCGTGACGGCGTACTCGCCAGACACCTGGCCGATCTGCCGGTGTACCTGCGACAAAGCCATGCAGAACGCGACCTGGCCGACCTCGGCCGTCTCGCAGCGCAACAACGACCAGGGAGCTGGACGCTATGAAAGCCAATCCGATTCAGGGACAAGGCACCTCGCCACAAGCCTGGAGAGCGTCGCGGCACCTTGCTCAGGTACCTGACATGGACTGCACGCAACTGGTGCCGGCAGGTTCCCGGGCGGTGATCGTCTCGCCCCATCCGGACGATGAAATACTCGGCTGCGGTGGTCTGCTGCAGTTGCTCGCTCGTGAACAGCGCCAGGTGCTGTTGATCTCGGTCACCGACGGCGGTGCCAGCCACCCGGACTCCGGGTATTGGACACCGCAGCGGCTCAGCGTCGTGCGCCCGCTGGAAAGCGCCGACGCCCTGAAGCGCCTTGGCCTGCCCCTGAATCAGATGCAATGGGTACACGGCGGGTTTCCCGATACCGGAGTGGCCGCGCGCGAACACGAACTGCAGCTATTCCTGAGCACCTATCTGCAGCCCAGCGACGTGGTGTTCACCACCTGGAGCGAGGACGGTCACAGCGATCATGAAGCCGTAGGCC
The DNA here is from genome assembly GCF_013408425.1 of Pseudomonas flavescens. Lineage (NCBI taxonomy): Bacteria > Pseudomonadati > Pseudomonadota > Gammaproteobacteria > Pseudomonadales > Pseudomonadaceae > Phytopseudomonas > Phytopseudomonas flavescens. Next base: position 2,369,487 of record NZ_JACBYV010000001.1, read on the forward strand.
GCGCATCCCTGGCGGCGGCAAGGAGCTGCGGCGCAAAGGTGCACGAAATTCCGGTCTGGGCCTGGCACTGGGCGAACCCCGAGGATCCTCGCCTGCCCTGGGAGCGGGCCCGCAAGCTGCAGCTGGACAAATGGGCACAAGCCCGCAAGCGCCACGCCATACAGGCCTTCGCCAGCCAGCTTTACAGCGACCCGGATACGGGCCACGAGCCGGTGCTTTCGGCCACGACCGTGGAGCGCCTGCAGCAACCGTTCGAGGTGGTTTTTTTATGAGTGTCGCCGACAACTATTTCGACAGGCTCTTCAAAGGCAGCGAAGACCCCTGGTCCTTTCGCGAGCGCTGGTACGAGCAACGCAAGCGCAACCTGACCCTCGCCGCCCTGCCGCGCAACCATTACGGCAGCATCTTCGAGCCAGGTTGTGCCAATGGCGAGCTCAGTGCACGCCTTGCCGAGCGCTGCACCCAACTGCTGTGCAGCGATACCTCGGCCATCGCGCTGGAACTGGCCCGCAATCGTCTCGCCCATCGCAGCAACGTGCGCCTGCTGCAGACCCGCCTGCCGGAGCAGTGGCCGGAGGGCAGCTTCGACCTCATCGTACTCAGCGAGCTGTGCTACTACCTCGACAGCGAAGACCTCGATCGCCTCATCGAGCGGGCACGGACCTCGCTCAATCAGGGCGGCAACCTGCTCGCTTGCCACTGGCGCTGGCCGATCGACGAATGCCCGCTGACCGGTGACCAGGTCCACCAACGCATTCATCAGGCACTAGGCCTGCCGCGCCTGCTGCGCCATGAAGATGCCGATATGCTGCTCGAGGTATGGGGCACCGAGCCAACGTCGGTTGCGCAACGTGAGGGGCTGGCCCCCTCCACGGGTGACGAGTTGCCAGCATGATCGGCGTCGTCATTCCTGCGCACAACGAAGAAAGGTCACTCGACCAGTGCCTCGACGCCGTGCTCACCGCCGCAGCTCATCCCGAGCTGAAGGTGGCCGTTCGCGTTCTGGTCGTGCTCGACAGCTGTACCGATGGCTCCGCCAGCGTCATCGCCAACTACCCGGTCGACACCCTCACCATCGAGGCGCAGAACGTGGGCCTGGCGCGGGCTGCTGGTATCGAGTGGCTGTTGTCCCATGGCGCCACCTGGATAGCCTGCTCGGACGCCGACAGCCGCGTCGCCCCGGACTGGCTGGTACGCCAGTTGAGCCTGAAGGCCGACATGGTTTGCGGCACCGTGCAGGTCGCCGAATGGGGTGACCTCGGCCACGAGGTGCAGGCGCGCTACGCAAGCGCCTACCAGGCCCGCGACGGACACCGGCATATCCATGGCGCCAACCTGTCCTTCAGCGCCGCCTGCTACCGTCGCGCTGGCGGTTTCAAGGCCATCCCGGTCGATGAAGACGTACAACTGGTAGCAGCCTTCGAGCGCATCGGCGCACGCATCGCCTGGAGCTGCCTGCCACAGGTCTACACCAGCGCACGACTGGACTGCCGTGCACGCGGTGGTTTTGGCGATTACCTCAAGTCATTGATATGAGGTCGTGAAAAGAGGCAAGTTAGCTTTGAGTTGTCACGCAGGGCCGGCTAATGGATGTCCGCTTCCCGCTTTCAAAATCTTGGCGTACGTTTGAGATGATTCGGCTTACCTATTCTGACTCTCCACCCCCAAGGCTTCCTTCGTTCCAGCAAATAACTCAGTGCGTAGTTTCCATCTTCCGTTAACACTTCCACCACTGACTAAAATACGTAACAATCTTTTAAACTATCCGTCTCGTAACGCCATGACTTTATAACATCGTTGCCAGAGACCAAAATAGAATACTTACAAGACCTTATCCAAGTAACGTAGTAGCGCTTGTCGCCTCCTTCGTCTACAACCCTATCAAAAACCTCGTTTTTATTCACCGGCGACCAATACGAACTACCACAACCGTTAGTACAATCTCTGTACACATGCGAATAAAATGGCGTTCCAACAAACGAATCAAGCCCCCTCTCCCAGACTGAATACGAAGGAGCGCAGCCCACCAAAAACCCAGCAACAACAAGAGATTTATTCCGCATTGCAATTCCTATTGACTTCCATTAACAAGCGACACCTGTCGTACATCGCTCCGTAATTCATCGTAGCGCCGGCGGCATACTTCCGAGATTCTCAAAAACGGTCACACTGCCGTCTTTACACGCCTCAAGATTAATCAATTGAAAAATAAATCTCCCCCCTTTTCCATCCAAAGAGTACTTATTTAGCCTTTCATTTTATGACAAATTTTCCTCATCAGCACAAAAAGAAAACTGAGTAATTGCTCTCCCTCCGAGTTGGATGAAGTGAACTCGCTGAGAATAAAAATACGAATTTTTTATATATAATAAAAGCGTCGCACCTAGCGCTTCGATTGACAGAGGCTTGGCCCCCTCTAAACCGTCAACTAGTTGATCTTGCGAACTCTCGAGTTGACTCAAATGCCTCGACCAACAAACCTCTCTTCTTCCTCAAAACATGAATCGATGGGGTCAGAGTCATTGATTTAGCTGCTAGCCTCGTGATATTTCGCAGATTTCCTATCGCCGCCTCGCCCAATAGGAGCTGTTCGTCTATCTGTCTTGACCTCGACTTGTGCCTTGAACCGACCATCACCGAGCACCCAACCCTTGTTCGTCGCTCACGAACCTCCGACAACTTTCGTTAAGGCAATCGCCCCCCCGGAACAGTAAACGGTAGGCGCTCCTCCTCTGTTTTACCGAGGCGAAGATACAGTGAGTGTGGCGTGAGCAACTGGATAGGCTTGCCCAAAGCATTGGCCTGATAATTTGACCACCGGTATTCCGATGCATGAGCAACCATGCCTGCTCGTACCGGATTCAGTTCTAGATAGCGGTAAACCGTTAGCAGGTAGCAATCATTATCGACAAGCGTTGATTTATATCGTCCTTCCCACAAGGCGCCGGTACGACCATAAATGAAATTTAAGTGTTGAACGTTTCGATGCCCTTGGGCCTGCATCAACCGGCTAATACCCTGCTCATCGCTGGGCGTGGCTAGCAGGCGCACATGATCTGTCATCAGCACAAAAGCATGAATGGCAACCTGGTATTTTTCGGCCGCGTCGTTCAGAAAATATAGGTAAGCCTTGTAATCCGCTTCATCGTAAAAGCAGGACTCACCATCATTGCCTCGTTGAATCACGTGCTGGACGCATCCCGAAAAATAAAGACGAGGTATACCGGCCACGGCGTACCCCTCTCCTCAGGATCGGAAAACGATAACGGTCATGACACGCCAAAATCGATGACTCTGACCCCATCGATTTTGTGTCCCTTTTCTACGCTGATATAACGCATATAGCCGTAATAAGCTGATTTGGCTCGTCATCCAGAGACCCCCCCCAGCCCGATACCTCAAGAACACCATAGTCACAGCTGGTATAAAACCACTCTTCTGCGTCATCAAACTCCAAACTCGAGAGCGACAAAACCTCTGAAAGCGGACTCCCAAGGCCTATATTCCCAGACAACCTACCCTTGTAAACGAGCCCATGAGCGGGCTCGCCAGGAAAGCTGAAGTCATAAGCCTTAATTGCATATACCTTTCCACTTTCAACGAGTATCGATAACGCAGGAGTTCCCCACCTCAATTCACCAACGACTTCAGATTCAAAAATTGAAAATGAATAACCACCATTCCCATGCTCATCAAGACCAAAATTACTCAAATGAAGATCTGGCGCCCCTTCAAATCGATAACGCAACCTTCTGCCCTCAACCAAATATCTCGAAAGCTCAGTCTCAAGATCAGCAGCATCCATGTGCAATGGTATTCCCGCAAGTGAAAAGCCTGGGACAATCGGAGCATCCCAAGCTACACACATATCTTCTTGCCCAATCATTCTGGTACCCACATATTTATGGCAGGATTAAACTTAACCTTTTGACCTTGCGGGTTATAAGTAGCGGAACATCGCCTTGTCGCTGGTCAGCCCGGCCAGGTAACGCTGACCGGTACGGGCAACGATTCGGCTCCGACCGCCCAGGATGGGTGCTCGGCCCATCCGGGCGCAGCAGATCCCCGGGGTAGTGCTCGTGCCCCAGGCAGAGACTATCGTCGAGTTCGAACGCCTTGACGGCAGCGACCGCCTCGATGCACCAGCGGCCAAAATAGCTGCCTTTCTCCAGCGGATACTTCTCCGGATCGCCGTATATGTACCACCACAGTTCATCCTTGCCCTTGCGTTTCAACTCGGCGTACCAATGCTCCAAAAAGTCGCGCAGCAATACGGCATGCTGCTCTTTCGGTGCATTCACGGCCTTGAGCAGACGGGCATATGGCTTGTTGTGCAGCAACATCGTACCAATCTTGCGACCAGGCTGGCGGCTGTCAATTACCCGATCCAACAGTTCGTCCTCTCCCTCGCCACCGATCAAGACCAACAGCCGCTGCCATTGCTCGTCCGGGATTTCCAGGGCAAGCGCCAGACCCACCAACCAGAAACACCAGTTGTAGTGGTTGAGGTCGCTCAGTTTGAAAACCCATGAATGCAGATCAGTGTGGCTACGTGGATCATCACTTGCTAAAGGCGCCGTTAAGAGATGCCGATGATCCCAGCCCTGTCCGGGTTTCAACTGTGCATTCAACTCATCTGCTAGTTTGTTCGATAGTTCCCAGGCATTGAGCAGGCCAGAAAACTCTGACTTAACCCACGGATTGCGTCACCTCGGGAATAGCGTCGGAGGATGAAACGAAGAAAAGCGCCCCGTAACCAAATCCCAAATAAATTGTGGTCGACACCCAGGATTATTTGATGGCTTTTTAATTTGCTCTAGATCCTTGAAAACATTCTCGACACTATAATTTGCGCACCTATCCCAATATTCTTGTTTTGCCCAAGGCGCCCGAATCATGGTTGAGCTCCTGATAGATTATTCCTAGAAGTTAATATCACCGGTATTAGGAGACAGACCACGACTCACTCAAAGATCGAGAAATAATCGTGGACTGCCCCCTATTACTTATTACTTGCCCCCCCTATTACTATCAGCCTCATCCTCGGCATAAAGACCTCCGTCCATCGAGACCTTTAGCTTAGCTGATCAGATAGAAAATAAATCTGTCGACCTTTCCGAAAAACCCAACGACACTGCCACCTCAAGTGCAACTTTGGCATAACTTATATTACCATCCGGGCCTGGCTGCTTTTTCATTTCATCAAGCGCATATACAATTTGCAACTTACAGCCAGCTCGAAACAATTCAACATCAGAGCTTTCATTTACGTATATACCAATGTCAATCACCGAGCCATCTTCCACCAACAACTCAACAGTGTTGTTTTCTGCTGTATTATCCTGACCAGCCGCGTAGGCGCGAACAATAATCCCAGAAAAGAAAAGGAGCGGCACATTTCCGAGATAAATATTGCCCCACCACTCCTGAGACCCATACAACCCATACTTACCTTTAAGCCCCAGCAGAGGCTTGCCAGAATTCAAAGTTAACGCTTGAGCAGCAGCAACGCGGGCTGGATCTTTCTGCAATTCTTTCGAGTGTGAATAGACGACTTTCATTTGACAATGTGCGCCATCAATTTTTAACAACATCACTACTTACCTTTACGCACGGTTTTAGGGGACAGACCACAACTCACTCAAAGATCGAGAAATAATCGTGGTATATCCCCTATTACTACCAGAATTTCTCTATCATGGCACCGCCACACGCTTCCTAGAGCCGATTCGTCAACAAAGGCTGATTGCTGGCAATCGCCACCATGTGCACCTGTCGCAGGATTTACAAACAGCTGTCACTGTCGGGCAACGCTATGGAAAACCTGTGGTACTAACAATTGAAGCTCTGCGGATGCACCAACAGGGCTTCAAGTTCTTTCAGGCGGAGAATTGGGTTTGGCTATCAAGCCATGTCCCCCCGAGCTTCATCGAATCGGCACAAGATCAGGCTTGAAATACTGTTTTGATGATCTCTTCCCACTAAATTCAAGATAAAAAATCGGCTCTACCCTTTTGTAGTGCCACTCAATATCGAAAATCACACCAACCTTTCCAGTTCCCAAAATTTTCGCCTCATCTAGAAAGCCAAATCCAGGGCATTGCACGACAACATAGAGATCAGGCCTTACAAAAAGCTCCTGATCTCTATATCTCAAGGTTAAATACCCATTAGACATCCCTGAACAACTAAATAGTTTCCCATATGGCCTGATAGACCGAACTGCATCTAGAGAGTCAGGGGCGACTAAATTATCGCCCAGCTCGGGAGACCACGGATATATTCCCCAAGAACCCGCAAAGTTAGTCTGCATAGGATTTGTACCCTTGAAAGTCTTTACTGAAGTACTTGTCCGGAATGCTGCCAAAGGTATTCTTTGCAGCCTCCAGCGACCCTGCGCCTGGCTTGAAGTGGCCTGATGCGTTATCCACCGAGTAAATCTTGCCGCCCCTTATTTCAACGATTCCAGCCCCCAAAACTTGAGGATTCTCCCCCCCCGACAAGTGTTGGGTGAGACATTTTCTGACCAGAGCGCGTACCTATTATTAGATTGCCTTTCTGGTCGATCACATACATGAACTGACCATTTGTGTTTTGGTATTAGGGGACAGACCACGATTCACTCAAAGATCGATAAATAATCGTGGTCTGTCCCCTATTACTCTACCCAACTTGCGGTAACCAAACGGGAAATATACCTGCGCTCACTGAGGTATTCTTTGTAATCCTCAAAAAATTTGTCAGGCGACAAATAGTATTCTGTGCGCGCGTGCCCCGCGCGAAAGAGCATAGAGTAGACACCGCCAACAGACATCTGCGATTCGTTGGCAATAACACCGGGAACTTCTACAGATAGACTGTCGAATCGAGAGTTATAGCTATAGTCAGGCCAATTACGACAGGGGGCCTGTTTGAATAAGAGCGGTAACTCAAAACTGATACGCTGCATATCGGTGACGCGCTGCTTTGCTCTTTCGCACAAGGGATAAAGAATACTCCCATTAGTTCTAACCTCACCATATTTAACTTCATACCCGCCACAACCCGATAGAATCGACGACAACAAGACCAACAACAAAAACCACTTATTCAATGTAACCTCTTGGCATTGCCATACTCATCAATCAATGTAGAAAAGGGGACTGATTTATTTAATCTTCAACCACCCGAAAAATAAATCTGTCCTCCTTTCCGCTTTAAAGAGCGGCTGATCCGCGTAGTATATAGGCAGGTGAAAGAGGTCGCGATGAACGACGGATTACGCTTCGCTAATCCATCCTACGAGTTTTGATCCGCCTTACCGCGTCAAGAATCCGTCCCCTTTCCGCTATTGAGGCTTTCAGCATAGTCCATCAGCAATAAAATAAATCTGTCCCCTTTCCCCTGTCCCCTTTTTCTCTAAAGTGCCAGATCAGCTCGACACGAGACTTTTACAGATAAATCAACATCAGCGCGACAATACCAATGTGATACTACCTCAAGAACATATCGATATCGTCTAGGGCATCCGCAATTTGCCCTGAGATTATGTTGTCATCTAGATGCTCACGAAGAGCAATGAGTACCTTTTCTTTATCAAGCTGGCGGTGAATCCTTGCTATATGTCCAAGACAAGTTGCTGCAAGCCCTCTAACATCAGGGATTTCGTTGCGGAGAAATTCTAAGCATTTATTCTGTGCCCACCTCCAATCAGAATCATTTAAAGCAACGGAGACAAGTGCCTCACAAATGCTCTTAACATCCCTCGAAGCAAAAGCTTTTTCTAAAGCTCGCTTATTATAAGGCTGGGGGTCTTGATAGTTCATTATCGCTTTCCACCAGTAAGAATATTACCTTTACGATCAACCATACCTGCCTGTTGCAGGGCTTTTTGCATGTCTGGATGCAAATCACTCCAAGAACGGACATGGCTGTGATAAGTCGTATCCGCGCTTTGTCAAAAACAACAAAATCTTTAGAATCGGTTTTAGGGGACAGACCACAATTCACTCAAAGATCGAGAAATAATCGTGGGCTGTCCCCTATTACTTTTGCCCCCTATTACTCCTTATTCAAACCCGTAAAGAGGAGTGACCGCCGTCAAACCCTGCAATTAAAATCTCACTCACCTATAATTTTCAAGCCTGGCGGGAAGTCCATTAAATGCACATCTATCACTCGCCCCAATACCGGATCATTACGAATGCCGATTCCATTCTGATCGCTGTAATAGGGTGGAACCCTGTACCACTCACCAGCGTAGTGACCTGTAGCCCTAAAGTCCTCTACCAGAGATTTGCCATCTCGTGAAAGTCGAGAGGATCGGATTTCGGGGCGCTCACCAAGTTTGAGTTGCAAGGACATTAATTTAGCTTCCAGCTCTGCAAACTGAGCATGAGTTACTTTACGCAACATTCGCTCTCCATCGGCTCTACCAATCAATTGTCCATGGGGCCTTAAGAGCTCTGCCCAGCTTCTTGGCCCGACCGGATCTGGCATTTGATAACCGCACTCGCGCAAGAAAATAATAGCGCGCTGACGATTGGGACCGTCGCGAAATCTGCGCATAGCTGTCTTATTATCGTAACTCTCCTTCAACCTCTTACAAAAATCAGCACGATAACTGTCCCACAAAGCTAAACGCTGTTTTGGAACACGGTTGATCTGTAAGCTGGCCAGTACCGGCTCAATGAGTTCCCTGTCTAGGTTGGTTGGAGCGTGGCCTGGCGGTAGCTTCTCGCTAGCATCAATATGGATGGGGAAATTCGAGCCGCTGACTGACTCCCAGCAGAAGTAGTCGAGCACCCTGCGAAGAAAAAGTCCGGTATCGCTATCCGAGTAGAAACGCGCACAGCGCCCACCTTGCCAGTCCACCCAACTTGCGGTAACCAAACTGGAAATATACCTGCGCTCACTGAGGTATTCTTTGTAATCCTCAAAAAACTTGTCAGGCGGCAAATAGTATTCTGTGCGCGCGTGCCCCGCGCGAAAGAGCATAGAGTAGACACCGCCAACAGACATATGCGACTCGTTGGCAATAACACCGGGAACTTCTACAGATAGACTGTCGATTCGAGAGTTATAGCTATAGTCAGGCCAATTACGACAGGAGGCCTGCCTGAACAAGAGCGGTAATTCAAAACTGATACGCTGCATATCGGTGATACGCTGTTTTGCTCTTTCGCACAGGGGATAAAAAACCACTCCATTCTTCACCACCCCATATTCCATTTGATAACTTCTGCAACCGCTTAGCAATATCAGCAGAAACCCCAAAGTTAAGAAATATTTACTCATTCAATCCGCCTAAAATCACCCTGCCTATCAATCAGTGTTGGCTTGATTACAATGTCACGTATCTGTGCATCCGCACTCCCAGGCGCCGAAGGCTTGCAGAAGACACACGCATAATTGCTGTGCGGACTGCCCTCGCCAAACAAGCTGGTCACACTAAGCAGCGCACCCCAGATGCGCGCCGCCGGATCATCCGAATACTGCGCATTGCCTCCCAGGAATAGCGGCAAATCGGAGACCGTATCGGTCTTCGGCAAAAGGCCGAAGAATACTGTCTCATCAGGTCGGTTCACTTGAAAAAAGCTATACCCTCTTCCGAAGCTGCCAGTCTCTGCATCCTCGTGGAACTGAATAGCATCCACCGGCGCCCCAGAGAGCTGGATGGTGTTCAGCGTTGCAGTAGGGCTTCCTCCGTTGGAAAAATCCAAGCCCTTCATAGCGACCCAAGTCAGCAAACCACCTTGACTATGCCCATAGATATGTAAACTATCTGGCCCGGCATCAATACCCTGCTGAAACAGACCATTTAGGTTCTTCGCTGTGCCAGAACGGACATCCCCTGCAAGCTATTATCGAACGCGGACTCGAGCAGGTTGAGAAGGCTCTCATCTTCATACTTTTCATCGCTCCATTTCTTCTGCTGGCATCCTTCATCCTCTCCGCAGGACGCCATATCTTCCGCAAAAGCCGAAACATCCGAGTGTTCCAGATAGTTGTACTGCGTAGCCCTTCCAGCCACCTGCGCCCCGATTTGCAGCGACTTCTCATCGCTGCCCTGAGCTGCGGGAGTCAACACGCCAATGACGTCGAAGCTGCGCAGTTGGCCGTTTTCGATCACCGGGGCCCCCGTGCTCAGGGTCGCCCGCGGCGTGTTGATGAAGCCGCAGCCGTCGCAGGTGATGCCATGGGGGTTGGCGACGATGACGTTCGCCGCCTGCCCGGCCACTTCCGTGTAGCCCTTGAGCTGGCTGCGGTTGCTGCCGGTCACTTCGTTGAGGATGACCCCTGCCGCACGCCCCTGCAGAGTGGAGCCACCCAGGTTAGGGTTGCCAATGATGATGCCGCCTTGCTGGGTGCTCTGCAGCCGCTCGGTGGCGTTGTTGAGGATCAGCCCCTGCTGGCCGACGTTGTAGTCGGTGAATTTGTTGTGCGACAGCCCGCTGCCGTTGGGCGTGGCGATGTTGACGATCGGCACGCCATTGGCGGCCTGCCCCAGGCTGGTGTTGCCGCCCGCCTGCGCGTCCACGGTCAGTTGCGCGGCAGTGGCGGCGATGGGGTTGAGGAACATCACACCCGCCAGAATCAGGGCGATGTTTTGAAACAATGGGCTGCGAACGTCCATGTGCAGGTACCTCCTCCGAACATTCGATCCGCCGAACAGCCCAGGCGCAGATGCACTGGTGAATCAATCCCGGCCAAGCCAGCAGACGCATCGCGTTACGCGCCGTGGGGAAAATCTTCTCCAAGGCACGCACCGAGCACAAATGAACAAGTGTCAAATCCGCTGACCCTTCGTTTAGAAAAGTCTGCTAACCGCCCAATAAATGACACTTTTGTCTGACAAAAAACTTTCTGGTCAACGACGTCGAGCATCGCTCGATGCGGAACACATCTGAAGCGCCTGCCTAGCGAAAACCTTGAACCGCTTTCGGGATCCTCCAGTCCGATTTAAACCAGCGCCTGCGATGCCGAAGCTCACTCTGAAGCTGCCCAGTCGCCTCGCTGAACACCTCGACCACCGACCGGAGGACAGAATGACAATCAACGATATCACCTGCTCCGAAGACGAAGACGTCGGTCATGTGGCCCGCAACATGGGTGAGAACCTGATACGTCGTCTGCCGGTGCTGAGCCGCGAGAGTCGTCTGGTGGGTGTCGTTTCCCTGAGCAACATCGCCCAGGCCGGTGACAGTGACGCCAGCACGGCACCGTTTCGCAGCGTCACCGGAGCGCACTGAGCCATGCCGATACAGGCGACGAGAAGGCATCCGGTTGGGTGTGCGCCCTGCACGCGCAGCTTGCCGCTTGGCGCCTGTTGCTTGGGTGAATCGCCTTGAGCCGCATCCATATCGGCATCTCCGGCTGGCGTTACGCGCCATGGCGGGGTGAGTTCTATCCCCAGGGCCTGCGTCAGAAGGAGGAGCTGGAGTTCGCCTCCCGGGCCGTCAACAGCATCGAGATCAACGGCTCGTTCTACGCCTTGCAGACGCCCGAGCGCTATGCCGGCTGGGCCAGCGAGACGCCTGAGGGGTTTCGTTTCGCGGTCAAGGCGCCGCGCTACATTACCCACATACGCCGCCTGAACGACGTAGCCACGCCGATCGCCAACTTCTTCGCCTCCGGGCCTCTGCAACTCGGCGACAGACTCGGCCCGTTCCTGTGGCAGTTCCCGCCGAGCATGGCCTTCGATGAGCAGCGCTTCGCCGACTTTCTCGCCTTGCTGCCCAAAGATACCGAACAGGCACAACGCTGTGCCCGCGAAGCGGATCGGCAGAGCGAAGGCAGTCTCGACGCACCCCATCACCAGCGTCTGCGACATGCCGTGGAAATCCGCCATGGCAGTTTCCGGGACCCGGTCTTCATCGCCCTGCTGCGCAAGCACAAGGTGGCGCTGGTGTTCGCTGACAGTGGCGGCAAGTGGCCCTACGCCGAAGACCTGACGAGCGACTTCGTGTACCTGCGCCTGCACGGCAACAAGAAACTCTACGCCAGCGGCTACGATGAGCCTGCGCTGGCCCACTGGCACCAGCGCATCGCCACCTGGAGCCGCGGCAACCAGCCAGGCGATGCGCAATTGATCGATGCCCACAAGCCTCGTGCCAGGGCCTCGCGCGACGTCTACTGCTATTTCGACAACGATCTCAAGGTACGCGCCCCCTACGACGCCTACTCGCTTTTACAGCAGTTCGACCTGGCCGAGGGGCTGCCCAATGCCCCAGGCCGGTCGCCAGGAGTTTCCCAATGAGCACCCACCAACCGGCACCGACCGAACTGGCTACGGCGGTCCACACGCTGAAGATTCTCACGGTCAATACCCACAAGGGGTTCACCGCTCTGAATCGGCGTTTCATCCTGCCGGAGCTGCGCGATGCGGTCCGCACGTTGTCGGCGGACATGGTGTTCCTGCAGGAGGTGCACGGTACCCACGAGCACCACGCCAAGCGCTACGAAGAATGGCCAGCGACGCCACAATACGAGTTTCTCGCCGACAGCATGTGGCCGCAGTTCGCCTACGGCCGCAATGCCGTTTACCCCCACGGCGACCACGGCAATGCACTGCTGTCGAAGTTTCCCATCCTGCGCCACGAGAACCTGGATATCTCCATTGGCACCCAGGAGCAGCGCGGGCTGCTGTACTCGGTGCTCGACGTGCCGGGCCACGCCGAAGTACACGCCATCTGCGTGCACCTGGGGCTGCGGGAAATCCATCGCAAGCAGCAGCTCGGTCTGCTCTGCAAGGTGCTCGACCGCCTGCCTGCCGATGCGCCGGTGATCGTCGCGGGTGACTTCAACGACTGGCGCAAACGTGCCGACGGCTTGCTGGCCGCCAGCGGTCTGAAGGAAGCCTTCGTCAGCGAACATGGCGCGCCGGCAAAGAGCTTTCCCGCGCGCTGGCCGCTGCTCTGCCTAGATCGCATCTACGTGCGCAACGCAACCACTCACAACCCGCAGGTGCTGTCGACCCGCCCCTGGTCGCACCTGTCGGATCATGCACCGTTGGCTGTGGAGATACGGCTATGAAGTACGACTGGCGTGATGGCAACCAGGTCGATTTGCTGATCAACGGCGAGGATTTCTTTCCTGCCGTGTTTGAAAGCATCCGCAACGCCCAGCGCGAGGTGCTGCTGGAAACCTTCATCATCTTCGAAGACAAAGTTGGCATGGAGCTGCAGGAAGCGTTGATCGCTGCCGCGCATAACGGCGCCCGCGTGGAGATCACCGTGGACGGCTACGGTACCGCCGACCTGTCGAAAGAATACGTCGCGGCGCTGGTCGCTGCCGGCGTGCGCGTGCACATGTTCGATCCGGGCAAGCGCCTGATGGGCATGCGCACCAACCTGTTCCGCCGCCTGCACCGCAAGATCGTGGTGATCGACAGCGAGCTGGCCTACATCGGCGGCATCAACTATGGCGTCGATCACCTCATCGCCAATGGGCCGATGGCCAAGCAGGACTACGCGCTTCGCGTTCGCGGGCCGATCGTTGCCGATCTGCACGCGGCCAGCGAGCGCCTGCTGCAAGCGCGCGACGACCGTGAAGTGGCCCTGCGCCGCAGCAATCAGCCGACTCAGCATCGTCATGCAGGCAACAGCCGGATGCTCATGGCGATCCGCGACAACGGCGACGACACCAACACCATCGAACAGCATTACCTGGACGCCATCCGCAACGCCCAGCATCGTCTGGTGGTGGCCAACGCCTATTTCTTTCCCGGCTACCGCCTGCTGCGCGAATTGCGCAACGCGGCGCGGCGTGGGGTCAAGGTCACCCTGATTCTTCAGGGCCAACCGGACATGCCGCTGGTGCGGTTGTGCTCGCGGCTGACCTACAACTACCTGCTGCGCGACGGCGTGACCATCTACGAATACTGCCAGCGCCCGCTGCACGGCAAGGTGGCGCTGGCCGACCACGAATGGTCGACCGTGGGCTCCAGCAATCTGGACCCCCTGAGCCTGTCGCTGAATCTGGAAGCCAACGTGATCGTCCGTGACCCGGCCCTCAATCGCCGGTTATACGAGCACCTGATGGAACTGGCCACCTCGAGCTGCAAATCGGTGCCGCTAAAGCGGGTGATGCGCGGCTACTGGTGGCGCGCGCCGCTGATCTTCATGTGCTTCCACTTCCTGCGCCACTTTCCGGCCATCGCCGGCTGGTTCCCGGCCCACTCGCCACGGCTCAAGCTCTTGCAACCGAACGTCGAGGCGCCACAGTGCAACACCCTGCAGATCGACCAGGAGAAAGTCTCGTGAGCGAGCCCGACGACAAGCAAGGCAAACCGGTATGGCGCTGGGCCAAGCGCCTGCTGACCCTGTGCTTTTTCATCCTGGTGCCGGTGCTGCTGTTCATGCTGGTCAAGAACCTCGACTGGCAGGAAGTCAGCAAGGCCCTGCGCGGTTACAGCAGCGGCATTCTGCTCGCCGCGATCGGCGTCTCGGCGCTGAGCTACGCCGTGTACTCGAGCTTCGACCTGATCGGCCGCGCCTACACCAGCCACAAGCTGCCAGCGCGGCAGATCCTGCCGCTGACCTTCGTCTGCTACGCCTTCACGCTCAACCTGAGTTCCTGGGTGGGCGGCGTCGCCCTGCGCTATCGCCTGTATTCGCGCCTCGGCCTCAAGGTTTCGACCATCACCCGCGTATTGAGCATGAGCCTGATCACCAACTGGCTGGGTTACATCCTGCTGGCAGGCGTGATCTTCACCTTCGGCCTGCTCAAGCTGCCGGAAGGCTGGGCCATCGGCGCCACGGGCCTGCGCATCATCGGCCTGGCGTTGCTGGCGGTGGGCATCGGCTACCTGCTCGCCTGCCAGTTCTCCAAACGCCGAACCTGGAAGGTGCGTGGCCATGAACTGACCCTCCCTGCGCTGCCGATGGCGCTGTTGCAGGCGGGCCTGGGTGCACTGAACTGGTCGCTGATGGCGCTGATCATCTACCTGTTGCTGCCGGAAGAAGCCTTCTACCCGATGATTCTCGGCATTCTGATGATCAGCAGTATCGCCGGAGTGATCACCCATATCCCGGCCGGGCTGGGCGTCATCGAGGCGGTGTTCATCGCCCTGCTGCAGCACGAAATGTCCAAGGGCAGCATCGTCGCCGCGCTGATCGGCTACCGGGCGATCTACTTCCTGTTGCCACTGGCCGTCGCCTGCGTGGTGTATCTGGTGCTGGAAAAGCGGGCCAAGAAGCTGCGCCAGAACGGCAATCAGGACGCTTCCAGCGAAGCGACCGACCCGGCCTGAGGGTCAGCATCGACAGCGGCCCTGCTGACCCAGGTCAAGGGCCGCGACGCCAGACGCGCTAGCTTGAGTTCGAGACTCACAGGAGTGCGCGACATGGCCAAGAAATTCCCCCTGCTCCCGAAGAACCCCGAGCGCGTCTGCTGGGGGTGCGACCGCTATTGCGCTGCCGACGACCTGGAGTGTGGCAACGGTGCAGGCCGCACCCAGCATCCCAGCGAAATGCTCGGTGACGACTGGTACCTGCATGGCGACTGGGGCATCGAGCCTCCTCCCGCCGAACAGAACCCGAAACAGCGCCTGGTCTAGCGCTGGGTCAACGGCAATAGTGCTTCGACCAGCCCTGGCGATGCCCGATACAGCGGTACGTGGCCGCGCAACAATACCTGCGCCGTGCGCCGATAGGCGGCACTGCTGACCTGCAGTTTGCCGTCGCGCTCACGGGCCACCACCGTGGTGGCGAGAACGCCCGCCGGGTTTTCGATGGCCACCTCGATATCGGCGAACTCGCCAGACGGCGCGGCAAGCCCCGTAGCCACCTGCCAGGCCACTGAGCCCGGGATCAGTGCAGCAGCAGCCAGGCAGCAGCCACCGGAAACCGCCATCGAAGCATGCAGTGCCTGGGGCGTGAAATAACGCACCGAAATATTACCGCCTGCCTGGGGTGGGCCGACGATGCAGACCTTGGGCTGGGTTTCGCTGCGCGCCAGTTCGTCCGCCGTCATCAGCTCGCCGTCGCGGCGGCGCAGCTTCATCCGCAACCCCGCTTCGACCCACACGCGGCGCAGGTCGGCCATGAAGGCCTGGTCGTTCTGCAGGTCGGCGAGGGGCTCATGGGCGGTCTTGCCAAAATCGCTGGCCAGGGTGATGACCATCGGCACCGCCACATCCACACAGGACACCGCACGCCCGTCGATCTGTTCGACCGCCTGCCCGGTCGGCAGCAACTGCCCGGTCTTGGCGCCCACGGGATCGTGCAGAAACAGATCGACCGAGGGAAATTCGCCGCTGACACCGGGAATCGACGCACAGACCAGCGCGCCTTCGGCAGTACGTCCGATGCGCCCGGTGCTGATCACTCCGGTATTGCTGTTGCGAATGCTGATGTCACGGCTTTCGCCCGCCGCTGCCGTCACCAGGCCAACGTCCAGCGCCCACAGCGGCAACGCGCTGGACAGGTTGCCGCAATTCACGCTCCAGTCGATGGCGGCGTGATCACTGGCCAGTTGCGCCAGGGTGCTGACCAATCGCTCGCCGTCACGAGTCGCTTCCCAGTCGACGAAGAACACCTTGTTGCTGGTCGGCGCACCACGGCCCAGGCCGGTGATCTGACGATTGCCGGGCTGCGAGCCACTCAGGGGCACACCCATCAGATGGCGCAGCAGTTCCTCGCGCAGCACCGGATCCGCAGGCGCGAACGGTTCCCAGATCACCAGGCCGGTGGACGTCCCGCCGCGCACATGGTGCACCGGAAACTCGAGCAGGCCCTCACGCAGACGGGGCTGAAATTCGGCAGACTGCAACATCCGCATCGGCAGTTCCTCGTGCTTGGGTGGGCGCCCATCTTAACCTGTTCAGGGGCTTCGCCTGGTCGGGCGGTGGTGCGATCGTTCGGTCGGCTGAAGCCCACCCTACCCCCAGGGCATCGACCGTAGGGTGGCGCTTTAGCCCACCAATACCATTCAACACCGATGGTGGCTGGCTATTCAGAGCATGCGGCTCGGAGCTTCGGGCTGTGGGTGTTATCCGTGGTGGGCTGAAGCCCACCCTACCCCCAGGGCATCGACCGTAGGGTGGCGCTTTAGCCCACCGAAGCCATTCAACGCCGATGGTGGCTGGTGGCTCAGAGCATGCGGTTCAGTACTTGGGGCTGTGGCCGTTGTTGTGGTGGGCTGAAGCCCACCCTACTCCCCAGGAGCATCGACCGTAGGGTGGGGCTTAAGCCCACCAAAGCCATTCAACGCCGAGGTGGCTGGACGTTCAAAGCATGCGGTTCGGAGCTTCGGGCTGTGAGCGTTGTCGGTGGTGGGCTGAAGCCCACCCTACTCCCCAGGGGCATCGACCGTAGGGTGGCGCTTTAACCCACCAAAGCCATTCAACGCCGATGGTGGCTCAGAGCATGCGGCTCGGAGCTTGGGCTGTGAGCGTTAACGAATCATGCCCGACGGGCGCAAGTGCAACTCGGTGCGTTTCAGCATCATCGACAGTGGGTGGCCCGCCGTGAAGACTCGTCTACAGGCGAAGATGGCGCCTTTTTAATCAGACAGTTTCCAGGCACCCCGCAAGGCCTGCAAGGCCTCGCCGATCGCCTTTTCCGGCACCGCCGCGAAACCCAGTACCAAGCCAGCGCGATCGTCCATCGACGTATCACCGCCAGGTAGCCAGTAGTTGCTGAGTGGGTTGATCTCCACACCCACCGTCGCCGCACCGGCAACCAGTTCCCGTTCTCGCGCCAGGCTTTCGCAGCGCACGCTCAGATGCAGGCCGGCGTGTACATCGGGCAGCGGCTCGCAGCCCGGCAGACTTTGCGGCCAGCCCGCCAGCAGCGCATCCCGACGGGCGCGGGCGGCATTGCGCATGCGGCGGATGTGCCGCTGAAAATGCCCGGCGGCGATGAACGCGGCCATCACCGCCTGGGTGCCGACCTCCGAGTGGCGCATATCCACCGCACGACGCCGGGAGAAGGCAGTGGCCAGACGGGGTGGCAGCACCAGATAGCCAAGCCGCAGCGCCGGAAAGGCGATTTTGCAGAAAGTGCCGACATAGAGCACACGCTGCCCACGATCCAGTGCGGCCAACGGCGCCAGCGGCGTGCCGCTGTAACGGTACTCGCCGTCGTAATCGTCCTCGATGATCCAGGCATCGTTACGCTCGGCCCAGTCGAGCAGCGCCAGGCGCCTGGGCAGTGACAGCGTCACCCCGGTCGGATACTGGTGCGAAGGCGTGACATAGGCCAGCCGGCACGCCCCTGCCCGCTCCAACTGCGCGACATCCAGGCCGTCGCCATCGACGGCAATACCGCGCAGCTGCGCGCCGGCAACGCTGAAGGCATGGCCGGCGGCACGGTACCCCGGATCTTCGACGGCCACCGGATCACCCGGCTCGACCAGTAATTGCGCGCACAGGCTGATCGCCTGCTGTGCGCCGCAGGTGACGATGATCTGCGCCGGATCGCACTGCAGGCCCCGGCTGCTGCGCAGATAGGCGGCGATCAGTTCGCGCAGTTGCGGGTCACCCGCCGGATCGCCGTAGCCCAGCCGTGCCGGTGACGGCCTGCGCCAGAAACGCGCCGACAGCCGCGCCCAGGTCTCGAACGGAAACAGATCGAAAGCCGGCACGCCAACCCGAAACGCCCGCGGTGCGCCGGCTAACGGTGCCGGCAGATGGTACTCGTCGAGCCGTTGCAGCGCGGCGCTACTGGCCGTGCCCGGCACATCTGCGGCTGGCGGCTCCGCGACCGCGGAGATGGCGGCCACATAGGTGCCATCACCCACCCGGCCCTGCACGTAGCCTTCGGCATAGAGCTGATCCAGCGCACGGTTCACCGTATTGCGGGACACCCCCAGGCGCTCGGCCAATTGCCGGCTGGCGGGCAGTCGGGTGCCGCCAGGCAGACGGCCGTCGAGCACGCGTTCGCGCAGGGCTTGGTAGAGCTGGCGGGACAATCCCTTGCCAGGCTGCAGATGCAGGCCGGAAAGGTCGACCGGCAAAGAAGCTGAAGACGCCATTAATTGGCCCTACGAAAGTCACTTAAAATGGATCTTACAACAGACCAATGGCAGTTCTAGCATGAGTCCGTCCACCTACGGGAATGCTCCATGTACGTACCCTCCGCATTTCGCCAGAACGACCTCGCCGCCCTGCACCGGGAGATTGCCGACTGCCGCCTGGCTACCCTGATCAGCCATGGCGAGAACGGCTTGCAAGCCAGCCATCTGCCCTTGCTGCTGCGCCCCGGAGAAGGCCGCAACGGCACGCTGTACGGCCACCTGGCGCGGGCCAATGCGCATTGGCAGGTACTGGCCGAAGGCGGTGAAGCGCTGGTGATCTTCAACAGCGCCGATGCCTATATCAGCCCGTCCTGGTATCCGGCCAAGGCCGAGCACGGCAAGGTGGTGCCAACCTGGAATTACATCGCAGTGCATGCCTACGGCCAGGCCGCGGTTTTCGATGACAGCGAGCGCCTGCTGAGCCTGCTCGACGAACTCAGCGCCCGTCACGAGAACCCGCGCCCGCAACCCTGGGCGCTGAGCGATGCTCCCGAGGACTACATCGCCGGCATGCTGCGCGCCATCGTCGGCTTCGCCCTGCCCATCGAACGCCTGGAGGGCAAATGGAAGCTTGGCCAGAACCGCAGCGAAGCCGATCGCCAGGGCGTGCATGACGGTCTCAGCGCCAGCACTGATCCCCGCGACCGCGCCCTGGCGCAGCGAATGAATGACTAATCACCGAGGAGACTTCGATCATGGAAATACGCGCAATCACCGCTGACGATCAGGCTGCCTGGTCGCCACTCTGGCAGGGCTATCTGCGCTTCTACGGGCAGCAGATGCCCGAGGCCACCACAGCCCTGACCTGGCAACGCTTTCTCGCTGACGACGAACCGATGCATGCGGCTCTCGCCTGGCACGAAGTGCGCGCCATCGGCCTGGTGCACTGGATTTTCCACCGCTCCTGCTGGACGACCGGCGATTACTGTTACCTGCAGGATCTGTTCGTCGACGAAAGCGTTCGCGGCAGCGGCGCCGGGCGCGGGCTGATCGAGCATGTTTACGCTCAGGCCAAGCTGGCTGGCGCTTCGCGGGTGCACTGGCTGACCCATGAAAGCAACACCACCGCCATGCGGCTCTACGATCACATCGCCGACCGCTCCGGTTTCGTGCAATACCGCAAGCAGCTGTAATCAGGAACCCAGACCATGACCGACGACACCCTGCTCGACTGGACACCCGTTTCGCCGCCACCGCGCAGCGCCATCGACGGCCGCTACGTGTGCCTGGAACCGCTGGACGCAGCAGCGCATGGCGATGATCTCTGGGAGGCGTTGCAAGGAGTGGACAGCGACCCTGCCTTATGGGATTACCTGCCCTATGGTCCGTTCGCCGAGCGCGCCGGGTTCGATGCCTGGCTGCAGGACAAGCAAAGCACCAGTGACCCGCTGTTCTTCAGCGTGATCGACAAGACCAGCGGGCGGGCCGTAGGGCTGCTGTCCTTCCTGCGTATCGCGCCCGCCGACGGCTGTATCGAAATCGGCCATATCGCCTTTGGCCACGCCATGCAGCGCTCCCCCGCCTCAACCGAGGCGATCTGGCTGCTGATGAGCCTGGCGATGGACGACCTGGGCAATCGGCGCCTGGAGTGGAAGTGCAATGCACGCAACGCCCGCTCGCTGCGCGCCGCCGAACGCCTGGGTTTCGTTCACGAGGGGTTGTTTCGCCAGCACGCGGTAATCAAGGGACAGAACCGCGATACCGCCTGGTTCTCGATCATCGACAGCGAATGGCCGCAATGCCGCGACGCCCTACAACGCTGGCTGTCGCCCGACAACTTCGACGAACATGGCAAGCAGCGGCAGCGCCTGGAAGCATTGCGGGCGAGATAGATATCTATCGGGCAGCCTCAACCACGCATCACGTCACCAATCGCCAGCAAGCTGGCTCCTACGGGATCCCCACTATCGCGTAGGAGCGTCGCCCTCGGCGCGAAAGCGGTAGCGGCCATACCGCAACCTCGCATCACGGCCACCATTCGCCAGCAAGCTGGCTCCTACGGGATCCCCACCGTCTTGTAGGAGCCCGCTTGCGGGCGATGCGATGGCAGCCATACCGCAAACCGGCGCAGTGCCCAGGATTCGCCGCGGGATCGCGGCATCCCTGCCAATCGGGTAGGAGCGTCGCCCTCGGCGCGAAAGCGGTAGCGGCCATCCCGCAACCTCGCACCACGGCCACCATTCGCCAGCAAGCTGGCTCCTACGGGATCCCCGCTATCGTGTAGGAGCCCGCTTGCGGGCGATGCGATGGCGGCCATACCGCAAAACGGCGCAGCACCCACGATTCGCCCCGGGATCGCGGCATCCCTGCCAATCGAGTAGGAGCGTCGCCCTCGGCGCGAAAGCGGTAGCGGCCATCCCGCAACCTCGCACCACGGCCACCATTCGCCAGCAAGCTGGCTCCTACGGGATCCCCGCTATCGTGTAGGAGCCCGCTTGCGGGCGATGCGATGGCAGCCATATCGCAAAACGGCGCAATGCCCAGGATTCGCCCCGGGATCGCGGCATACATGCCAATCGGGTAGGAGCGTCGTCCTCGGCGCGAAATCGGTAGCGGCCATACCGCAACCTCGCATCACGGCCACCATTCGCCAGCAAGCTGGCTCCTACGGAAGCCCCGCTATCGTGTAGGAGCCCGCTTGCGGGCGATGCGATGGCAGCCATATCGCAAAACGGCGCAATGCCCAGGATTCGCCGCGGGGTCGCGGCGTTATGGAGGAGGTTCAGAGCGGCGCGCCGAGCCAGGCGGAAATCAGCAGCAACAGCGCCATGGCGTTATTGAAGCGGGTCATGGCTCGGGCCGAGGTGAACAGTTTGGCAGCGCCCCGTCCGAGCAATGCCCAGCAGCCCAAGCATGGCAAGGCGATAGCCAGGAAGATCGCCGCCAGCAAGGTCACTCGCATTGCCTGCCCGGGGCCGGGGGTGGCGAACACGCTGACTACCGCCAAGGCCATCATCCAGGTCTTGGGGTTGATCAACTGCAGTGCCGCGCCGGCGAACAGGCCCAATCGCCGCTCGCCTGGTTGCACATCGGCAGCGCTCAGCGCGGCAGCCGGGCTGCTGAAGATGCGCCACGCCAGGTAGCTCAGCCACAACACGCCGAACCAGGCCATCGCCCATTGCAGGCGCGGGTGCTGCTGCAGCAATTCGCCCAAGCCAAGCCCGACCGCCACCACGATGGCCGCAGAGCCTGCGCAGGCGCCGAGTACCAGCGGCAGGGTTGCCGCCACGCCGTAACGGGCGCTGCTGCCCAGCACCAGCACATTGGTAGGCCCCGGAGTGATCGACGCGACGAAAGCGAACAGCATGAAGGGCAACAACTGAGTCATGAACAGGCTCCAGACAAACCGAGCGCTGATCATGAGTCGGGCAGCGTCAGGCGTCTGGAAGGTTTGAGCAGCGCCGCTGGTAATGGGCCGGGGTCATACCATAGGCACGCCGGAACCAGCGCCCGAGGTGGCTCTGATCGGCAAAGCCAAGTACCGCCGCGACCTGCGCCGGTGGTTCGCCACGGGCCAACATATGCCTCGCCCGGGCCAGGCGCAGTTGCACCAGATAAGCGTGTGGCGCCAGGCCGAAGGCCGCCTTGAACGCGCGGCTCAAGCGAAAGCGGTCGACGCCGCAGGCGGCAGCCAGGTCATCGAGACCGATATCGCGGGTGTGCTGGTCGTGCAGAAAATCCCGTGCGCGCTGCGCCACCAGCGGCAGGCGCGGGTCCGGATCGAGGCGCCGGCGCCAATGCAATTGCTCGGTCAGGCGCATCAGCAGGCCATCGAGCGCGCTCTGCCTGACCATGCGCATCTCCTGGCGATGCAGCGCGGTAAAGGCCTCGCCGACCGCCGTGAGCAGGCGCGGTTCGCTGGCCAGGGTGGCGCTGAAGCCGGGCAGGCAGTCAGCGGGCGCCTGTTCGAACAGGCTGCGCAACTCGCGCTCCAGCCAGTGGGCATCCAGGTACAGCATCGAATAGGTGAAGCCTTCCGGCTCAGGGGCATGGCCGTCATGAAGCTCGCCAGGTTCGAGCAGAAACACCTGGCCGGCCAGGCTGCTGTTCAGTTGCTTGCGGCAATGGAACTGCTGCACGCCCTGCTCGGTGAACCCGACCAGATAGGCGTCGTGCCAATGGGGATCGTAGGCGTGCCCGCGAAAATGCGCGCGGATGGTCTCGATACCGGTGTCTTCGTCCTGGGCCAGGTCGACCCAACTCTGCGCGCTCATGCCTGCTCCAGCGCCACGCCATACGGAGCGTCCATGCTAACCGACCTAACCAGACGCTTTCTGGAAGTTTTGTGCAGCCGGTTATCGAGCGCGGGCCATACAGCGTTGATGGCGCGTATCGACACGCTCGGCGAACCAGGCAGTGGTCAGCCGGCGGGTGATCTTCGGGCTTTTCAGCACGATGCCTGGTAGCACCGCCCGCGGCAACGACATGCCTTCTGCCTCATCAGCCAGGGCGAATACCCGCTCATACAAACGGCTTTCTTCGAACTCCAACGTATCGCCCTCCTCCAGCGCGCGGCGGATTGCCCGGTCGCTCATGTCCAGGCGCTTGCCCAGAGATCGCACGGCCAGTTCGGTGGAGCCAGGCTTGCTAGTGCCATGAATGATCAGGTCGCCATCCAGCGCTAGTGGAATACCCGACGCGATGGTGACCGCATGCTGGAAGGCCGCATTGCGGCTGGCGTACCAGCCGGCATTGAAGTCGGCGAAGCGATAAAGGGGTTTCGGGTAGTTGGCCGGATAGCCCAACAGATGAGCGATGCCAAAGTACATGCCGCCACGCCGGCTGAACACCTCACGACGAATCGAGCCATCAGGTGGATACGGATAGCCCTCGGCATTGGCCTGGGCGAAAGCGATGCTGACCTGCATCGGCCCGCCAGTGCGCACGGGATTGAGGGTGCCGAACAGTTGCCGACCGAGCGGCACCATGCCGGTGAAGTCATCGAAGATAGCGCTCAACTGCTTTTCCGTACGAACCCTGCTCAGGCGTTGCTGATAGGTCTTGCCGGTGGGCGATTCGATGTTCAGCGCGGCATTCACCACGAATCCCGGAATATGCAGGCTGGCAGCACGACGGTCGATCTCCGCCCGAGCGATCTTCGCCAGGCCAGGCACTTGCGGATCGGCATTGAACGTCGATTCCTGCTCCGTCACCGCCAGCACGGCGCAGAGGTTCTCGGTGCTCGGCGCAATCTCCTGGGCGGCGAACGCCGCATAGATATCCGCCGCCCAGCCCTCGCGATCAGGCGTATTTACCGGCATCAGGCGGACGATCTGCGCGCGCACCTCAGCCGGTTTCGGCGCAGGTACCTGGGGCTGGCTGGAGCAGCCGGCCAGTAGCAGCATCAACAGTGCACAGGGTGTATGCAGGAACGATGACTTCACCCGAACAATCCTTGGATGGAAACGACCCTGCTGAGACAACGCCAACCCCCAGCCTATCCGCGACAATTTCGGTCGATTGACTGCCGGCTCCGCTGCGCGATTGGTTCAGCGCGTCGGTGATCGACAACGGCACGGGCCATGGCCCTGTCAGAAACCTCGCTGACAACGTCTTCATGCATGAAATAGCAGGTATCGTTCGGCCAAATCGCAGGAAAGGAGGCGAAAAATCAATTCGAACCTAAGCACAAGCGCAACGGTCTACCGGCAACCCAGCGTCCGAATCAAAGGGCCTGCGGACACGGAGCAAGTTCCGCTCCCGGACCGACATGAGCAAGGAGATTCACCATGGTTACCCATTACAAGATAGATGGTCACCTGGCCTGCGGCACCCACGGCGAGAACGTCACTTCCAGCAAAGAGCTGAACCGGGTGAAGTGCCGCAACTGCCGCAACACCGAAGTCTACAAGCAGGCTCGCCGCGACACTCGCAATGCCAGCCGCCGCGCTGCGCGCAGGGCCAAGAGCAATCAGCCTCGCAGCGACTGGCGCTCGTCGTGGCAGCAACGCCTTACCGAGCTGCCGGGTACCCATCGCCTGCCACGCGGCTTCGCTGGCCAGCCCTACGTGTAGGGCTTCAGCTCAAGCCACGTTGAGTCCAGAAGGGGTGGATCGGTAACCGATCCACCCCTTCTGCGTTAGTGCGGCTTGATCACCAGCGTGGCGAGCGGCGGCAGATCCAGCAGCAACGATTGCGGCTGGCCATGGCTGGCGAGCGCTTCACTCAACAGGGCCCCCTGGCTGCCCGCATTCGAACCGGCATAACGCTCGGCGTCACTGTTGAGCAGCACGTGCCAGCTCCCCGCTTTCGGCACCCCGATGCGGTAGCCATAACGCGGCTCGGGCGTGAAGTTGTGGACCACCAGCAGCGGCGCACCGGTTTCATCCTGACGCAACCAGGCGAACACGCTGTTGACGGCGTCGTCACCGATCAGCCAGGCGAAGCCCTCGGCCTGGCCATCCATGCGGTGCAGCGCCGGCTCATGGCGGTACAACCCGTTGAGGTCACTGACCAATTGCTGCACGCCCTTGTGCTCGCCGTAACGCAGCAGGTACCAGTCCAGCTCGTGGTCGTGGTTCCACTCGCGCCACTGGCCGAACTCGCAGCCCATGAACAGCAGCTTCTTGCCGGGATGGCTCCACATGAAGCTCAGGTACAGGCGCAGGTTGGCGAATTTCTGCCAGCGGTCGCCAGGCATCTTGTCGAGCAGCGAGCGCTTGCCGTGCACCACTTCGTCATGGGAAATCGGCAGCACGAAATGCTCGGAGAACGCGTACAGCAGGCCGAATGTCAGTTGATGGTGATGATGCTGACGGTGCAGCGGATCTTCGGCGACGTACTTGAGGCTGTCGTGCATCCAGCCCATGTTCCATTTGTAAGCGAAGCCCAGGCCGCCTTCCTGAGTCGGGCGGCTGACGCCCGGCCAGGCGGTCGACTCTTCGGCGATCACCAGCGCGCCGGGCACTTCCTGCGCGACAACGTCGTTGAGGTGGCGCAGAAAGTCGATGCTCTCCAGATTCTCGCGACCGCCATGGCGGTTGGGAATCCACTCGCCTTCCTTGCGCGAGTAGTCGCGATACAGCATCGAAGCCACCGCATCCACGCGCAGGCCATCGATGTGATAGGCGCGCAGCCAGTGCAGCGCCGAAGCCAGCATGAAACCGTGCACTTCGGTGCGCCCGAGGTTGTAGATGTAGGTATCCCAATCCTGATGGAAGCCTTCGAATGGGTGCGCGTACTCGTACAGTGCCGTGCCATCGAACTGGCCGAGGCCGTGGGCATCGGTGGGAAAATGCGCGGGGACCCAGTCGAGAATCACCCCGATGCCGGCCTGGTGACAGGCGTCGACGAACGCGGCGAAATCCGCCGGGCTGCCATAACGCGACGTGGGGGCGAACTGGGAAAGCAACTGATAGCCCCAGGAGCCGCCGAACGGGTGCTCCATGATCGGCATCAGTTCGATATGGGTGAAGCCCAACTGCTGCACATAGGGAATCAGTTGCTCGCCGAGCTCTTTCCAGCTCAGCACGCGGCCGTCTTCGCCCCCCTCGCGGCGCCACGAACCGGCATGCACTTCATAGATCGACATCGGCGCCTGATAGCCCTGCTGGGCCTGGCGTTGTTGCATCCAGTCGCCATCGCGCCAGTCGAATTCCAGCGGCGCGGAGACCACCGACCCCGTGGCGGGAGGCAGCTCGGTGGCCAGCGCCATGGGGTCGGCCTTGAGCGGCAGCAGGCCATCACGGCCGAGGATCTCGAACTTGTAGACCTCGCCCGCACCGAGGCGCGGCACGAACAGTTCCCAGACCCCGCTCGGCTGGCGCAGGCGCATCGGGTGGCGGCGGCCATCCCAGCCATTGAAGCCGCCGACCACCGACACCCGGCGGGCATTCGGTGCCCATACGGAAAAACGTACGCCCTGCACGTCTTCGTGGGTAGTCAGCTGAGCGCCAAGGCTCTTGCCAAGCTCGCGGTGATTGCCCTCGGCGAACAGATACAGGTCCATCTCCCCGAGCAATTGCCCGAAGGCATAGGGGTCTTCGGTCTCCTGAACGCCAGCGCTCCAGTTGATGCGGTATCGATAGGGAACGCGCTGATCCAGTCGAATGCTGAACAGCCCTGGCACGCTCGATTGTTCCAGCGCGCCAAGGGTTTCACCGCTGACGGCATGGATCAGTTCGACGCCCAGGGCTCCAGGCAAGTAGGTGCGAATCGTCAGGCCGTGAGCGAACTCGTGTGGGCCGAGAATCGAAAACGGGTCGCCATGCTCACCCCTGATCAGGGCCTCGATGGCGGCGCGGTCGACACCCGCCACCTGGCGATCGGTTTCTCCATTGATCATCGTTTACCGCTCCCCAGAAGATATTTGGTCAGCTCTATCAACCCTTGTACCGGAACTTCCAGCCAATCGGGACGATAGCGCGCTTCATACAGAATTTCGTAGGCCGCCTTTTCGATGCAGAACAGCGCCAGCGCTGCCACTTCACCCTCACGGTCATGCCAGGCGTGGGGCAGGTCTGCCGCCGCCAGGCGATAGGCTTCGTTGAACGCCGTTCTCGCCTGGCTGCGATACAGCCCGGCGATATGCTGGCGCGCGTGTTCCGCTTCCGGCGTCACGTCGGCGCTCTGGGCGCTGCGCATGGCCATGGCGGCGGCGTAGTCGAAGGAACGCAACATGCCGGCGACATCCTTGAGCGGGCTGTAGAACGCCCGGCGTTCGTCCAGCGTGCGGGTCGGCTCGCCCTCGAAGTCGATCAGATAGGCATCGCCCTGCACCACCAGTACCTGGCCGAGGTGCAGGTCGCCATGTACACGCATGCGGATGCCGCCCGCCGAACGCCGTGCCAGGTCGTCCACCAGGGCGATGATCGAGTCGTGGCGCGCGGCCAGCCAGTCGGCCTGATTGGCCGCTTCACCTGGCAGGTGCCCCCTGCCCTCGGCAACCACCTTGAGCGCCTCGCGCACCTGCACGGCGATGTTCTGCGACCACTCGGCAACGTCCGCTTCACCTGTTTGACGGTAGCCGAAATCCGGGTTGTCGCTGGCCTGGCCGAGCGCCATGTGCATTTCGCCGAGGCGTTGCCCCAGCAGCCCGGCAAAGGATTCCAGTTCGGCCAACGCCGAGTGCTGGTTCTCCTGATCGGAATGACCGCCCGCCAGTTCATCGCGGATGGCCCGTTCCAGGTTGTTCTGCGTCCACTGCCAGGCGTCGCCCTGATTGTTCAGGTAGCCCTGCAGAATCATCAGAGTATGGGGTACGCCCTGCTCGTCGACCCGGCGAACTTCACCCAGCAACGGGGCGATATGCTCGAAGCCGGCGGCGGTCAGATAGCCACCTATTTCCGCTTCCGGATGGATACCCGGCAGCACCCGGCGAATCAGCTTGAGCACCGCCTGCTCGGCAATGATCGCCGAGCTGTTGGACTGCTCCGCAGAGATCAGCTGCACATCCGCGTTGCTCAGATCACCCAGCGCCTCCAGGCGTGGCGTCGGCACGAACTGGATCTCGCTGCCCTGCCAACCCAGCACGCTGCGCTCACTCAGGTGGCGCATCACATGGCGCACGAAGCCACTGAGGGTGAAGCCGTCGGTCAGCAAGCCGACCTGACGGCCGCGACGCAGACGCGCCAAGGCCAACTGCTGCGGCACGCTACTACCGGCTTCATGCTCACCGACGAACCCCAGCGGCACCTGATAGTGCTCGGTGGCGCCCGAGGCGCGGCTGACTTCCACTTCACTGAGCACATACAGCTCGTCGGCGCCGCCAAAGGGAATCGCGTAGAGCAGCTCGACCTGACGCAGGTCTTCGCGCTGCCCGGAGAACCAGCGACGCTTGGGCAGGTAGGCCGGCAGCGACTCCTGCTCCAGGGTCGCCCGGGCAGGCAGCTGCAACAGCTCGCCCAGTTGGTTCTTGATCACCAGAGTGGTCAGCTCCGGCATGCGATCGACCGGTGATACGTGCCAGCTGGGCATTTGCGCCTCCTCGGCGAGCAGAAACCAGTAAAAGCCATAGGGCGGCAGGGTCAGCAGGTAATTGAGCTGGCCAATGGGCGGGAACGACGAGCCACCGACCATTTCCACCGGCACCTTGCCGTCGTGGGCCGACAATTCCAGTTCCACCGCCTGAGCAGCGCGGGACAGGTTGGCCACGCAGAGGATCAGCTCCGGGTTGCCCTCGGCATCGGTGGCTTCGCGCAGGTAGGCCAGTACCCGGCGGTTGTTCGGCATGAGCATCTTCAGGGTGCCGCGGCCGAAGGCCTTGTGCTGCTTGCGGATGCTCAGCATGCGCCGCGTCCAGTTGAGCAGCGAATGCGGGTCGCGGGCCTGGGTCTCGACGTTGACGCTCTGGAAGCCGTACAGCGGGTCCATCACCGGCGGCAGCACCAGGCTGGCCGGGTCGGCGCGGGAAAAACCGCCGTTACGATCCGGCGACCACTGCATGGGCGTGCGCACCCCGTCGCGGTCGCCGAGAAAGATGTTGTCGCCCATGCCGATCTCGTCACCGTAATACAGCGTCGGCGTACCGGGCATGGACAGCAGCAGGCTGTTGAGCAGCTCGACCCGGCGACGATCGCGTTCAACCAGCGGCGCCAGGCGGCGGCGAATACCCAGGTTGATGCGCGCACGACGGTCGGCGGCGTAGTAATTCCACAGGTAGTCGCGCTCATGATCGGTGACCATTTCCAAGGTCAGCTCATCATGGTTGCGCAGGAAGATCGCCCACTGACAGTTTTCCGGAATCTCCGGCGTCTGACGCAGGATATCGGTGATCGGAAAGCGATCTTCCTGGGCGATGGCCATGTACATGCGCGGCATCAGCGGGAAATGGAACGCCATGTGGCATTCGTCGCCGGGGCCACCGTCATGGCCACCGAAATACAGCTGGGTGTCTTCAGGCCACTGATTGGCTTCGGCCAGCAACATGCGATCCGGATAATGGGCATCCAGCTCGGCACGGATTTTCTTCAGCACCTCGTGGGTTTCCGGCAGATTCTCGTTGTTGGTGCCGTCGCGCTCGATCAGGTACGGAATGGCGTCCAGGCGCAGGCCGTCGACGCCCATATCCAGCCAGAAGCGCATCACCGCCAGCACTTCCTTGAGCACCTGCGGGTTGTCGAAATTCAGATCCGGCTGGTGCGAGTAGAAACGATGCCAGTAGTACTGACCGGCTTCGGCATCCCAACTCCAGTTGGATTTTTCGGTATCTAAAAAGATGATCCGCGTGCCGTCGTACTTCTGATCGGTGTCGGACCACACGTAGAAATCCCGCGCCTTGCTGCCGGGTTTGGCGGCACGGGCGCGCTGAAACCAGGGGTGCTGGTCCGAAGTGTGGTTGATGACCAGCTCGGTTATCACCCGCAGGCCGCGCTTGTGAGCTTCGGCGATGAAGCGCCGGGCGTCGGCCATGGTCCCGTAGTCCGGGTGCACATCGCGGTACTCGGCGATGTCGTAGCCATCATCGCGCCGCGGCGAAGGATAGAACGGCAGCAGCCACAGGGTGTTGACGCCCAGGTCGGCAATGTAATCGAGCTTTTCGATCAGCCCCGGGAAATCGCCGATGCCATCATTGTTGGCATCGAAGAACGACTTCACGTGTACCTGATAGATGATCGCGTCCTTGTACCATTGCGGGTCGTTGAGAAACGCCCCGCGGCGAGCTCTGCGTGCCATTGGGTATGCCCTCTCAGCCAGCCACGCGGATGCGCCAGATACCGAACGGCTGGTGCCACGGTTCGATGCGCATCCATTGCACCTTGCCGTGCCACTGCCAGGTATGCCCGGTCATCAGGTCCTCACCCAGGGTGGTGGCATCGTCGTCCAGGCCCAGCTCCCAGAGCGGCAGCTCGAAATTGGCTTCCTGAGCGTTGTGCGGGTCGAGGCTGACGGCCACGAGGATGAAGTTCTCGCGGTCGGCGGTCCGCTTGCCGAAGTACAGGATGTTGTCGTTCCAGCAAGTGAAGGCCTTGAAGCCCAGGTGCGTCTGCAGGGCCGGGTTCTGGCGGCGGATGCGGTTGAGCTGGGCGATCTCGGCGACGATGTTGCCCGGCGCCTGGTAATCGCGCACACGGATCTCGTACTTCTCCGAATCCAGGTACTCCTCCTTGCCTGGCACCGGCAGCGCCTCGCAGATCTCGAAGCCCGAATACATGCCCCACAGCCCGGAGCCCATGGTGGCCAGCGCAGCTCGGATCAGGAAACCGGGGCGCCCGTTGTGGTGCAGGAAATAGGGGTTGATGTCCGGCGTATTGACGAAGAAATTCGGGCGGTAGCAGTCGCGCCACGGTGCCTCGTTGAGCTCGGTCAGGTAGCTTTCCAGCTCGGCCTTGGTGTTGCGCCAGGTGAAATAGGTGTAGCTCTGGGTGAAGCCCAGCTTGCCGAGGCGCGCCATCATCGCCGGGCGGGTAAAGGCCTCGGCGAGGAACATCACCTGCGGGTGGGTCTTGCGGATATCGGCGATCAGCCACTCCCAGAACGGCAGCGGCTTGGTGTGCGGGTTATCGACCCGGAACTGGTAAACGCCCAGCTCGACCCAGCCGCGCACCACGTCACGCAGGGCCAGCCACAGGTCGGGTATGGCGTCGCTGGCATAGAAATCGACGTTGACGATGTCTTCGTACTTCTTCGGCGGGTTTTCCGCGTGGCGGATGCTGCCGTCCGGACGCCAGCTGAACCAGCCGGGATGCTCTTGCAGCCACGGGTGATCCGGCGAGCACTGGATGGCGAAATCCAACGCGATTTCCAGGTCATGCTCACGGGCCGCCTCGACCAGCGCGACGAAGTCCTCGCGGGTACCGAGCTGCGGGTGAATCGCTTCGTGGCCGCCCTCATGGCTGCCGATGGCGTATGGGCTGCCGGGATCGTCCGGGCCAGCGGTCAGCGAATTGTTGCGGCCCTTGCGGTGCGCGGTACCGATGGGATGGATCGGGGGGAAATACAGCACATCGAAGCCCATGGCCTGGATCGCCGGCAAGCGTTTGATCACGTCCCGGAGGGTGCCATGGCGCTCGGGATCGTCAGTCTCGGAGCGCGGGAACAACTCGTACCAGCTGGCGAAGCGCGCCATCGGGCGTTCCACGTCGAGCAGGTAAACGGCGCTGCGGGTACGGTGCGGATGGCCTTCGGCACGGCGCACCAGAGCCTGGGTTTCCGGTGCCAGCAATAGTGCCACGCGCTCGTCGAGGCTCTGCTGGGGCAGTTCATCGACCAGGGCTTGAAGAGTCGTTGCCAGATCGCCTTGCACACGCTCCGCAGCCTGACGCAGCAGCAACTCGCCTTCCTGCAGCTCCAGATCGATGGTGACCCCGGCGCCGAACTTCTTCGACAGCTCGTAGCAGTAACTGGCGTAGATGTCCCACCAGGCTTCGATGAGAAACTCCACTTCGCCGACCCGCTGCGGCGTGATCAGTGCCTGCCAGCGGTCGTTGCCGATGAATTCCAACGGCTCGCGGTGCCAATCCTCGGCACCGACGTCGCGCCACAGCACTTCACCGGCCAGCTTGTCGTGGCCATCGGCGAAGATCAGCGCACTGACCGTCACCTGATCACCCGCTATCGCCTTGACCGCGAAACGGCCCTGCTCGATCTGCGGTTCCACCGCCTCGATGGCCAGGCGTGGCAACTCCAGCGCCTGTTCGAGTGACAACTGGCCATGGCCCAAGCGGACGGGCTCTTGCAGATAAGGGGTTTGCAGATGAGCAGACGGCATCGAAACGGGCTCCTCACGCCTGGCAGGCGTATAAGCTGTTAGCCGTATGGCTCATGCCATAGGCCGTACACGAAAGTGCGTACCTAATGCGGGTTTGCCACGGTGTACGGGGGCGTTTCAGGATCTGCTGCGTCGGCCTGATACATAAGAAAAGGCTCTAGCGTGCGAGGTCATGAAAAGTTCCGGGTTGCCGTGACCTGTCTATCTCCGAACCTGCCGGCTCCGGCAAAGTTCAGAGTTTCCGAGGAGCTGGAATCTGTCTGAAATGAGGCTAGCAGCAGGTTGTCAGGGGACATCCGCGCCCAGCTTCTTCCACATGCCGCGGGTAATGCGCTGGCGGTTGGCGTAGCCCTCCCAGGGGTCGCCTTTCAAGCGTGAAAGCCGCTGTTGCAGATTGCCGATATGCCACTGAGCCGAGCCTTGCAGTTGCGCCAGTTCATCACGGCGGATCGGCACCGATACCGGCAACCCGGGCCGCGCGCGCACCGAGTAGGCGGCCACCGTGCTGGCACCACGGCCATTACGCAGGTAGTCCAGATAAACCTTGCCGATCCGGTTCTTCGGGCCCATGCGGGCGCTGAACCGGTCAGGCAGTTCGTCGGCCATGAACTGCGAGAGGGCCTTGCCAAAGGCCTTCAGCGTGTCCCAGTCGACATGCCGCGCCAACGGCACGACCAGGTGCATGCCATGGCCGCCGCTGGTCTTGAGAAACGCCTCCAGCCCCAGCTCATCGAGCACCGCCAGGCTCAGGCGGGTGGCTTCGACCACCGCGCGCCAGGGCAACGCCGGATCAGGGTCGAGGTCGAGGATCAGCCGGTCCGGGCGCTCGATGCTGGCGTACCCGGCATTCCAGGTGTGCAGCTCGATGGTGCCCATCTGCACCGCACCGACCAGCGCCGGCACGCTGTCTATGGCCATCAACCGGTCATGGCCAGGGTACAGCGCCGGATCGAGCTGGCGGATATTGGGGATCGCCAGGCGCTCGGCGTGCTTCTGGAAGAATTGCTCACCGTCCACGCCATCTGGCGCACGCAACAGCGATACCGGGCGGCTGCGCAGGTCCGGCAGCAGCCAGTCGGCGATCCCGGCGTAGAACTGCGCGAGCTCGACCTTGGTCGCCCCGCTCTGCCCGTCGATAACCCGATCCGGGTTGCTGATCGACACCTCGCCAACCTCTTGTCGACCCGTGCGGCGCTGGGCGCTAGGCGCGGGCACCTCTTCGAGCACCTCGGCGGGCACTGGCCGCTCCTCGACGATCTGCTCGGCAGCTTTGTCGCCGCGCTCGGCGATGAAGGCGCCCTGACGAACCAGGCCTTCATGGGTCCAGCCGGCGAATGCCACCTCGACGACTAGTTGCGGTTCGACCCACTGCACGCCGCGGCGCTGGGCGGCGCTCGGTTGTTTGCGCAGAGGCGAATCATCACGACCGAGTGCCTTTATGCGCTTGTGCAGGCTGCTCAGCAGCGCATCGTTGAAACCGCTGCCGACCCGCCCCGCATAGCGCAGCCCATCGTCATCGTTGACCGCCAGCAGCAACGCGCCGAAGCCGGAGCGGCTGCCTTGCGGCCGGGTGAAGCCAACCACCACGAACTCCTGACGCTGCCGGCACTTGAGCTTGATCCAGTCGGGGCTGCGCGCGGATCGGTAGGGGCTGCCGACGCGTTTGCCGATAACACCTTCCAGCCCCAACGCGCAGGCGCTGCCCAGTACGCTCTGATGGTCGACCTCGAAAGCGTCCGAGAAACGCAGCGGGCCGCGCTTGGCCGGTAGTTTGTCGAGCAGCGCCGAGCGCCGCTCCTGCACTGGCAGGCTGCGCTGATCGCGACCATCGAGCCACGGTGCATCGAAGAGGAAATACAGGATGTCGCCACTGCGCTGCTCGTCGAAGGCGTTCTGCAGGGCCTGAAAATCCGGCATGCCCTGGGCGTCGAGCACCACCGCTTCGCCATCGAGCCAACTGTCACCCAGCCCGAGCCTGGCCAACGCGGCGGCCTGGGGCGCCATGCGCCGGGTCCAGTCGTGGCCGTTGCGGCTGAACAGCGTCACCGTGCCGTCGGCGATACGCGCCATGATGCGATAGCCGTCGTACTTGATTTCGTAGGTCCACTCGCCCGATGGAGGATCGCTGACCAGGGTGGCCAGCTGTGGCGACAGCACCTCGGGCATGGGTTCGCCCTTGGCACTCGTCGGTTTGCCTTTGGTCGCCCGCTTTGCCTTGCCCACCGCGGGCCGCGATTGGTTGGCCGCGGGCTTGTGCATGCCGCCGACCAGATTGCCACTGATCACGCTGGCCGGTAGCGCGGCGACGATGTCGTAGTCGCCTGCCGATCTCGCCACGTCATCCTGCTCCTTGATCAGCAACCACTGCTGCTTGTCGCCGCTGCCCTTGAGACGGGTGCGCACCAGCGTCCAGGCGCCCGTGAGCTTTTCGCCGATCAGGGTGAACTTGAGTTTGCCCGCCTCGTACGCTGCGCCAGGGTCGCCCTCGGGCTGCCAGATGCCCTGGTCCCAGACGATCACGTCACCCGCGCCATAATTGCCCTCGGCAATACTGCCCTCGAAGCTGGCGTACTCCAGAGGGTGGTCCTCGACGTGCACGGCCAGGCGTTTCTGGCTCGGGTCCAGGCTCGGGCCCTTGGGCACCGCCCAGCTCTTCAGGGTGCCCTGCAACTCCAGGCGAAAATCGTAGTGCAGGTTGCGCGCATCGTGCTTCTGCACCACGAAACGCAGCGCCCCGGCCTTGGCACGAGGCCGCGTGGTCGCTTCACGGGGCTCGCTGGTGGACTCGAAGTTGCGTTTGCGGTTGTAGACGCTGGTCGCCTTGGCCATGGCCGCTCACCTCACTTCGACGTGCGTTTGCGTGCCGGCTTGGCCGAGTTGCCTTCCAGGCTGCGCTTGAGCAGATCGGTCAGGTCGATGACATCCGCGCTTTTGCTCGGCGGTTTGCGCTCGCCGCTTTCCACATCTTCGATCTTGCCGGCCTTGGCCTTCTTCTCGACCAGCGCCATGATCTTGTCGCGGAAGGTGTCGTGGTATTCCCCAGGCTCCCAGTCCACCGCCATGTCGCGCACCAGGCGCTTGGCCATGTCGCGCTCCCCCTTGCTGAGCTTGGCGCCGGTCACCGCCTCGCTGAGTTCCAGGGTGTCGAGGCCACGCACTTCGTCGGGCCAGCGCAGCATCACCAGCAGCAACGCCGAGTCGTCGACCATCAGCGCGGCGAGGTGCTGTTTGACGTGCAGCACGACGTGAGCCAAGGCAACCTTGCCGGTATCCTTGAGGGTCTGCTGCAACAGGGCGTAGACCTTCTCGCCGCGCTTGTCCGGCGCCAGGTAATAGGGGCGCTCGATGTGCTGCAACGGAATCGCCTCGGCGTCGAGGAAACCGAAGATATCGATGGTCTGGGTGGACTCGGGGTGGGCGGCGCGGATCTCGTCTTCGCCGATGATCACGTAGCGGCCCTTCTCCACCTGCACGCCCTTGGCGATATGTTCCTTGTCGACTTCCTTGCCGGTGGCCTTGTTGACGCGCTTGTAGCCGACCGGCTCCATGCTGCGCGAGTCGAGCCAGTCGAAGTCGATGCCCTGGGTCTCGGTCGCCGAGACCAGCGAAACCGGGATATGGACCAGACCGAAGCTGATCGCCCCTTTCCAGATTGCACGCGCCATGAATTCACTCCCCCGCCATATGAACGTTAACGGGTGACTTGAGCGCGAAAACAAAAGTTTCAGTCATCCGCCGGAGGGCAGCGACACGTGACCGACATCGGAAAAAAGAAGGGAAATACGGATGAAGGAAAACTGCGCGGCGATGGCGCAGTTCTGGCGTTGCGAAGCATGCAGCGATGATTACAGCGCGACGCCGTCGCGATAGATCACGCTGCCGTCGATGGTGATGTCACGGATCTCGCGCAGCATGTTGTCTGCCGCGGTTTCCGCCTCGCTCTCGCAGATACTGCCGGGAGCGGCCACCCAGAGCATCTGCACGGCTGCGCCGGCGCACTTGGGTTGGTACTCGATAAGGCCCACGTACTGCTGGCCATCCTTCATGGCATCCGTCCAGGCAATGCATCCCTTGAAGTTTCTGAACATAGCAGACTCCACTTCTGTCTCGAGGCCTCAAGATGCGGGCCTATTTGATAGGAGCGTGGGAAAGCGCAGGTGTTCCAACGGTTTCACCGCGTACGTTTTTCCAGCCAACCGATGAAGTGCGGCACGGTGTTGAAAATGAACAGTGCCAACAAGGTACCCAGCACCGCGGTCGCCTCGCGTCCCATGCCCACGGTGATGCCGATCGCAGCGGTCAACCAGATGCCAGCGGCGGTGGTCAGGCCCTTCACCTCGGCCATGGAGTCGCCCTTGATGATGGTGCCGGCGCAGAGAAAGCCGATACCCGCCACCAGCCCCTGGATCACCCGGCTCATCGCATCGCTCTCGGCGCCCATCTGCGCAGGCACGAGCACGAACAACGCCGAGCCCATGGCCACCAGCATGTGAGTGCGAATGCCCGCTGCCTTGCCATTGGTTTCCCGTTCCAGGCCAAGCAGACCGCCGAGCAGCGCAGCCAGCAGCAGGCGCAGGGTGACCTGGGTGAATTGCTCGGGTGTGCTCAGATCGGAAAACTCGTTGGCCAGCGTGGCCAGTACTTCGTCCCAGAAACTCAAAATGATCGCTCCCTGCCGGCACGGATGCTCATGGGCGCACTGACACAGCCGAAGCGCTGTTGGCGCTCCGCTATCGACTCTGCGGGCAGCGATAGGTTTGAGCTTTTTTCGTGACCTACGGGCTGTCACAGAGGCGGACGACAATCCGCATTCAAGGTTTTTTCCGGCACTGACCGTTGGGCGAAAAACCTGAACGGCCGTGAACCCTGCTCAGTCTGTTTCATTAACCGTGACGTGACTGCAACCGATCACGATGCCCAATGACAGGAGGTTCGAATGTCCAGAAATCATTACTTTCTCGTCAGCTACAAACTGGGTAGCCAGAAGAAATCCACCGAGGTCCAGGCAGCAGCGCCCGCGCTGACGCCCGAACAGGCGCGCCACCATATCGAATCGCTGCACAGCAGCGAGTTGCCCAGCGAAATCACCGATATCGACGTCAAGCCGCTGGGTGATACCGGTGATCAGGAACCCGGCCAGGTTCGCCAGAGCTGAGCACGCGTCCATGAGCGAAACCAACGTGATCGAGAAAATCGCCCTGTACGGCGCGCCGGACAGAATGACCGATGCCCTGCTCGAGGCCATGGCCAGCAAGGGCCTGCAGGCCATCGTGATCGTCGACGACCCCACCGACATCGCCGCGCGGCCGAAACTCAGCGCCAAGAGCGGCAACCCCTTCGATGCAGCCAGCGTGGCCCGCAGCGTCGCCGGAGCGGACGCGGTGATAGCTGTGTTGAGCAGTCGCCAGTTGCGCGCAGGTTGTGACAGCAATGGGTTCGAGCGTACGTATGACGCAATCATCGCCCTGCTCGAGGGACTGCCCAGCGCGAGGGTGCAACGCCTGCTGCTGATCGGTGACCACAGCTGGCTGGACGATGCCGCGCACTTGCCCGGCGAAAAGGTCGAGCACCTGCAGCACAGCCTGCACAAATCGCCACTGGCCTGGACGCTGGTGGACGTACCTGGCCATCGCCCGAGCGACAGCCAAGGCACCGCCCGGGATGGCGACCACACTGCAATCATCACCCTGCAACGCTATGCCTGCAGCGTGATAGACCAATGCCTGCTGGGGACGAGCGTCAATCAACGCCTACACGTCGATGCTCGCCCACAGGCCGAGGAGGCTCCATGAGTACCGAAAGCTATATCCTGCTGATGATCTCGGGCTGGCTGCTGGTGTCGGCGGCCATGCTCTGGGGCATGCTGCGCCTGATCAACCGTTACCAGCTCGAAGCCCAGCTGGCCGAAGAGTTCCCGCCCCTGCCCACCTCGCCGACCAGCCAATCCTGGCGGCGCCAGCATGCCCCGCGTCGTGCGCGGCTGCGTGAACGCGCCTACCGAACCTATCAGCAGCACCAGCACGTGCTCACCAGCTAGGCACGCTCGAGCCCGTACGCAGCTCGAGCAGCTGCGCCGTCTATCACGACGTTTCACGATGATCGACCAGGCATTACGGCCCTAGGGCGGCAGCTTGCCCCCGAGCTATCGCCGCGCTAACCTGCGCGCCGTCGCTGTCAATCCAGCGGCCGGGTTTTGCAGCCCGTACATCTCTAGGCGCACCAGCGCCACCAGCTGATAACAGGCGTTTTTTCGTGCCCGTTGTTTCGCTTTATGGTGGCTGTGCGCAGGGCGCCTTCGTGCGCGCCGGGTTCCTAGAGTCTCGGTCTGCAAACCTGCGTACAGCCGCCACCCAATCCTGTTTTGCAGCAGGCCGTGGCGGTTCCACTACTCTAGGAGCCTCACACCATGGAACATACACACGCCCCCAATCCGCCTGCATGCCGCGCTGCCGACCACGATAAGGGAGGCCACCAACATGCCTGACCTCATCCCGCTGTCGAGCAACCCGAGCAGCACGCCCGTGCTGCTGGTCGACACCAGCCGCTCCTACATCGACCTGCAGGAATGCGCCGAGCAACGCCTCAACGCCGTACGCGGCCTGCTGTACAGCCTCGCAGTCATGAACGTCACCCTGGCGGACGCCAGCGACCTCCGTAACATCAGCGAAGTCGCGCACCTGCTCACCGAAGACGCCTGCGAGCTGGCCAGAGCCGCCCACCAGGCAGCGATGCGCGAGCTGCAACAAGCGCCAGCAAAACCACCCACTCCGTAGGAGCCCGCTTGCGGGCGATGCGATCTGGCAGGCATACCACCTCAACGCATCCAAACCAAAAATCGCCAGCAAGCTGGCTCCTACGCAAACGGCGCTGCCACCCACCCCGTAGGAGCCCGCTTGCGGGCGATGCGATCTGGCAGGCATACCGCAATAACGCATCCAAACCAAAAATCGCCAGCAAGCTGGCTCCTACGCAAACAGCGCTGCCACCCGCCCCGTAGGAGCCCGCTTGCGGGCGATGCGATCTGGCAGGCATACCACCTCAACGCATCCAAACCAAAAATCGCCAGCAAGCTGGCTCCTACGCAAACGGCGCTGCCACCCACCCCGTAGGAGCCCGCTTGCGGGCGATGCGATGGCAGCCATACCGCAACAACGCATCGAGACCAAAAATCGCCAGCAAGCTGGCTCCTACGCAAACAGCGCTGCCACCCACTCCGTAGGAGCCCGCTTGCGGGCGATGCGATCTGGCAGGCATACCACCTCAACGCATCCAAACCAAAAATCGCCAGCAAGCTGGCTCCTACGCAAACAGCGCTGCCACACACCCTGTAGGAGCCCGCTTGCGGGCGATGCGATCTGGCGGGCATACCGCAATAACGCATTGAGACCAAAAATCGCCAGCAAGCTGGCTCCTACGCAAACGGCGCTGCCACCCGCCCCGTAGGAGCCCGCTTGCGGGCGATGCGATCTGGCGGGCATACCGCAACAACGCATCGAGACCAAAAATCGCCAGCAAGCTGGCTCCTACGCAACCGCGCTGCCACCCGCCCCGTAGGAGCCCGCTTGCGGGCGATGCGATGGCAGCCATACCACCACAACGCATCCAAACCAAAAATCGCCAGCAAGCTGGCTCCTACGCAACCGCGCTGCCACCCGCCCCGTAGGAGCCCGCTTGCGGGCGATGCGATCTGGAAGGCCTACCACCACAACGCATCCAAACCAAAAATCGCCAGCAAGCTGGCTCCTACGCAAACAGCGCTTCCACCCACTCCGTAGGAGCCCGCTTGCGGGCGATGCGATCTGGCGGGCATACCCCCACAACGCATCCAAACCAAAAATCGCCAGCAAGCTGGCTCCTACGCAAACGGCGCTGCCACCCACCCCGTAGGAGCCCGCTTGCGGGCGATGCGATGGCAGCCATACCACCACAACGCATCGAGACCAAAAATCGCCAGCAAGCTGGCTCCTACGCAAACAGCGCTGCCACCCGCCCCGTAGGAGCCCGCTTGCGGGCGATGCGATGGGCGGCTTACCGCAACAACGCGTCAGGACCACCATTCGCCGCGCGGTCGCGCGGCGTTCTTTCTTCAGGCAAAAGAAAGCGCCCGTCTCGTGACCGATGACGGGCGCTGGTTCATTGCATGCGTATCGCTCAGTCGCCGATGCCGCCTACTTTCCAGATGTCCTTGGCGTACTCGCGGATGGTGCGGTCGGAGGAGAACCAGCCGGTACGTGCGGTGTTGAGCACCGCCGCCTGCCACCAGCGGTCCGGGGTGCGCCAGAGCATGTCGACCTTGCGCTGCGCGTCCCAGTAGGCCTGGAAATCGGCACACACCAGGAAGCGGTCGTGAGCCAGCAGGCCATCGATCAGGCCAACATAGCGACCGGGATCGTCCGGCGAGAACACCCCGGAGCGAATCGCTTCCAGGGCGCCGGCCAGGCGCTCGGAGGCGGCCACTTCGGCGCTCATGTTCAGGTCACGACGCGAACGCGCCGCCACCTGCTGAGCGGTCATGCCGAAGATGAACATGTTCTCGCGACCGATCTGCTCGGACATCTCCACGTTGGCGCCATCCAGGGTACCGATGGTCAGTGCACCGTTGAGGGCGAACTTCATGTTGCTGGTACCGGACGCTTCCAGCCCCGCCGTGGAAATCTGTTCGGACAGGTCGGCTGCCGGGATGATCACCTCGGCCAGGCTGACGTTGTAGTTGGGGATGAACACCACCTTGAGCAAGCCGCGCAGGGTCGGATCGACGTTGATGGTGCGGCTGATGTCGTTGGCCAGTTTGATGATCAGCTTGGCCTGGTGATAGCTGGCCGCGGCCTTGCCGGCAAAGATCTTCACCCGTGGCGCCCAGTCGGTGGCCGGGTCGTTGCGCATCGCCTGGTACAGCGCCACGGTGTGCAGCAGGTTGAGCAGTTGCCGCTTGTACTCGTGGATGCGTTTGACCTGCACGTCGAAGATCGCCTGGGTGTCCAGGCTGATACCCATACGCTCGCGAACCAACTCGGCGAGCTCGCGCTTGGCGTGCTGGCGCTGAGCGGCGAACTGCTTGCGGAACGATGCCTTGGCCGCGAACGGCTCGAGCTTGCGCAGGGTGGCTTCCGGGTTATCGAGCAGTTCATCACCCACCGCGCCGACCAGCAGCTCGGTCAGTTGCGGGTTGGACTGATACAGCCAGCGGCGGAAGGTCACGCCGTTGGTCTTGTTGTTGATGCGCTCGGGGTACAGGCGATGGAAGTCGCTGAATACGCTTTTGCGCATCAGATTGGTGTGCAGTGACGACACCCCGTTGATGCTGTGCGAGCCCAGGAATGCCAGGTTGCCCATGCGCACGCGACGACCGTTGTCTTCGTCGATCAACGAGATGGAGCGCAGCAGCTCGAAGTCATGGATCTCCTTGGCCCGCAGCGAATCGATGTGATACGCATTGATCAGGTAGATGATCTGCATGTGCCGCGGCAGCAGGCGCTCCATCAGCGATACCGGCCAGGACTCCAGCGCTTCGGGCAGCAGGGTGTGGTTGGTATAGGACAGCGTGGCGACGGTCAGCTTCCAGGCCTCGAACCATTCCAGGCGATACACGTCGACGAGCAGGCGCATCAGCTCGGCGACGGCAATCGCCGGGTGGGTGTCGTTGAGCTGGATGGCGACGCGGTCGGGCAACGAGTGAATGTCGAGGTTCAGCTCCAGATGCCGGGCGATCAGATCCTGCAGCGAGGCGGACACGAAGAAGAATTCCTGACGCAGGCGCAACTCCTGCCCTGCCTCGGTGCTGTCCGCGGGGTAGAGAACCCGGGAGATGCTCTCGGCCTTGACCACATCGGCTACCGCGCCGAAATGGTCACCGGCGTTGAAGCGTTCCAGCTTGAGGTCTTCCTCGGCGCGGGCCCGCCACAGGCGCAGGGTGTTGACGCTGGAATGGCGCCAGCCGACCACGGGGGTGTCATAGGCGATGGCGCGAATCTGTTCGTTGGGCAGCCATTCGTGGCGAGGCACTTCGCCGGAGCCAGCGAGGTTGGCAACGCTGCCGC
Source organism: Pseudomonas flavescens (assembly GCF_013408425.1). Classification (NCBI taxonomy): domain Bacteria; kingdom Pseudomonadati; phylum Pseudomonadota; class Gammaproteobacteria; order Pseudomonadales; family Pseudomonadaceae; genus Phytopseudomonas; species Phytopseudomonas flavescens. The sequence goes on from NZ_JACBYV010000001.1 coordinate 2,412,171, forward strand.
CGAAACCGATGCGGTAGCTCACTTCCGGGCGCTCGAACTCCCAGGGGTTGCCGAAGTCCAGCCAGGTTTCGGTGTGCTCCTGCTGCCAGCCATCGACCACCACCTGGCGAAACAGGCCGTGCTCGTAGCGAATGCCGTAACCATGGGCGGCGATGTTCAGCGACGCCATGCTTTCCATGAAGCACGCGGCCAGGCGGCCAAGGCCACCGTTGCCCAGGGCCGCATCGGGCTCCATGTCACGGATCTGCTCGAAATCCACACCCAGTTGCGAGAGCGCCTCGCGAGCGGTGTCGAGCAGGCCGAGATTGCTGAGGTTGTCGACCAGCAGACGGCCGATCAGGAACTCCAGCGAGAGGTAATAGACCCGCTTCTGGTCCTGGCGGTCGACTTGCAACGAGGCGTCTTCCCAGTGATCGACCAAGTGATCACGGGCTGCCAGCGCAACGGCCTCGAACCAGTCGTGGTCGAAAGCATTGCCCGGGTCCTTGCCGACCGCATACCTGAGCTTGGCCAGGATCAGTTGTTTGAAAGTTTCGACGTGGTCTGTTGCTTTCGCTGCTTCCTCGGCCATCACAGGTTCACTCCCTGAATCAGTTATAGACGTGACCGTTGTGGCCCTCATCGGCACCGCGGTTGGCGGCGAACAACATGGAGTCGGCGGTTGGTGCGTTCTTCAGGCCTTCGTAGGTGATGCCACCGGCGCGTGCCTGCAGGAAGGCTTTCTTGGCTTCCCACAGCGCTTCTTCGCGAATGCCGTCGAGCAGGTCGTGGCCGGTCAGGGTCAGGCCATTGGCGATGGCGACTGGCGCACCGTTCCACGGGTGATGCTGGGAACACTCGATGAGATTGGCCTGGCACATCAGATGAATATGATAGCTGACGGCTTCAGCGGAGTGCTGGCCGACGTCCTGCGGGTAGAAATGATGCCCGGTCTCCAGTGCCTCGATCTGCAGCAGCAGCTCACGGATCAGTTCCCAATCTCGTTTCATCGTCGATCTCCTCATGAATTTGTCGGTGGCTGGTCAGGCGCATTCCAGAGCCCTGCCCCAAAGTCCTTAGCAATGAGTACCCCACATGCGACAGAGTTCAATCCATAGATGCATTTGCCGACGACCATTCATCCGTCGTCATGAACTCGCCTCGCGCGCCGCGTTTCACAACGCTACTGGCCGCGCGCCGGTCTCTGCTCCATCAAGCGCGAGGAGACGCCCATGCCAAGCGGAAGCAAAGACAAGTACACCGTAGCCCAGAAACGCAAAGCTGCAGCGATCGAAGCCACTTATGAGCAACGCGGCGTGCCCACGGACGAAGCCCGCGCTCGCGCCTGGGCGACCGTGAACAAGCAATCCGGTGGTGGTGAACGCCTTGGCGGATCCGGGCGTGGCACCAGCTCCCAGGCCAAAGCCAGGGCCCGCCAGGACTCGGCTCAACGCGCTGCGGCCACGCGCCGCGGCGAGGTGCACCCTGATCGGCCGCTGGAAAGCCAGAGCAAGCAGGAACTGCTGCATCTGGCCCGCGCCCGACAGATAAGCGGCCGCTCGACCATGCGCAAGGCGCAGCTGATCAGCGCCCTGAAGAAAGCCTCTTGATACGCGACCCCCTCGAACGGAGTAGCACATGACCGAACACACCAAGCACGATAGCGCGATCAACCTGGCGCCCATGGAACGGGTGATTTCCATTGCCGGTGGGGTGATGCTGATACGCAAGGGGCTTGCCGTACGCGGCGTCTTCGGCCTGGTGGACATCGCTGCAGGCGCGCTGGGCCTGTTTCGCGGAGTGACCGGTATCTGCCCGGCGAAGCGGCGCATGGCCGCCTCAAGAAAGCCGGCAGACACGGTGAAGCGGCTACCCGCGCCGCAGCGCCTGCTGGGTCAGGGTTGATCTGACGGACGTGCCGGCGGGTGTGTCCGCGTCGAGCTGCGCAGGGCCATCAGCGGTACGAACAGATCATCGCCAGGAACTGGTTTTCCGTGCTGGTGCCGTGGGGTGCGGCTTCGTCCCAGAGCAGCAGTTCGCCGTTGTAGTAGGCGAAATACAGGGCGCCCGGCTGCTCGTCGCGGCTGGCGAAGCCGCACACCGCCAGATCATCGCCAGCACGGCTGGCAGCGGTACCGAACAGGGAGTCGAAGCTGATGCCACGCGGGTCGATCGCCGTGAACAGGCTGGCCTTGGCCGCCTCGGTGTCGGCATCGGACGGGGTCACCATGACACGCGTCGGGTTGATCTTGCCCGTGACGGGTACTTGCGGCGCCGGTGGCTTGGTGTGGCTGCAACCCGCCAGTATCAGCGCCGCGGCGAGGCCGGCCATCAAGGTTTTCATGCGTTTCACTCCCGTGAAATTCAATCGGGCTGCCCAGCACGCATGCCCCATGTTGCAGGACGCTGGTCAGCGACGCGGCATTGTATGACGGATACAGGGCAGCTCGTCTGCGCTGGGTCACGCAAACAACTGGTATAGGTGCTGCGGGCGCGATAAATTGCGCCAACCGCCCTGCCCCCTCATTCCGGAGCTTTCATGACCACCGACGACACCTGCGCTGATCTGCTGCTCGACAACCAGGTGTGCTTCGCCCTGCATTCGACCTCCCTGGCGATGACCAAGGTCTACAAGCCGCTGCTCAAGAAGCTCGGGCTGACCTACCCGCAGTACCTGGCCATGCTGGTGCTGTGGGAACGTGACGGCATCACCGTGGGCGAGATCAGCGCTCGCCTGCTGACCGACCCGGGGTCGCTCACGCCATTGCTCAAGCGTCTGGAGGCCGAGGGTCTGATCACCCGCACGCGCAGCAGCAGCGACGAGCGCGTGGTGCACCTGCAGCTCACCGACAAGGGCCGTGCCCTGCACGCCGAGGCTCGGCAGATTCCCGGCTGCATCCTCAACGCCAGTGCCCAGACCGCCAAACGCCTGGCCAGCCTGACCGCCGAACTCACGGCACTGCGCAAGCAGTTGCAGGAAAGCCTCTGATAGCAACGGCTCGATTGCCGCCACAGGCCTACACTAAGGCTCGCCTGCTCGGCCACGAGCCGAGGCTTTCGAGCCCGATACGGCAAGCCGTGAAAAATATCTTGCGCACTAACTAAATCAGGAATAGAGTCCACCTCAAGCAAATAGCTTGCGCACAATTCTTTACCACGCAAAATACAACCCACGAACAGAGGATTCCAACATGTCTATCGAAACCGTTGCCTACCGCGCCTACGCTGAAGCCACTGGCGGTCGTGAAGGCCGTGCCATTTCCTCCGACGGCGTACTCGATGTCGCTCTCACCACACCGAAGGAGCTGGGCGGCGCTGGCGGCCAGGGCACCAACCCGGAGCAGCTGTTCGCGGCTGGCTACTCGGCCTGCTTCCTGGGTGCGATCAAGTTCGTGGGTGCCCGTGACAAGCACAAGGTCTCGCCGGACAGCTGGATCGAAGGGATTGTCGGCATCGGCGCAGTGCCTACCGGTTTCGCCATCGAGGTGGAACTGAAGATCACCCTGCCGGGCCTGGACCGTGAAGAAGCCCAGGCGCTGATCGACAAGGCGCACATCGTGTGCCCTTACTCGAATGCCACCCAGGGCAACATCGACGTCACTCTGACGCTGGTCGAGTGATCGCTCGCTGACGGCATGCCGCTCGACGACAACGCCCCGGATCATTCCGGGGCGTTGTCGTTTCAGGCGGCACGGCTCTGCAAGTGCTGGATCGCCCCGCTGCGCCAGGCGCTGTCCAGCACCTCCTGCAGCAAGGGCGTGCGAAAGTAGCGATCCAGATCGGCTGAAGAGCGCCAGCTGCTGCGCAGTTGCCAGCGTTGCCGGTCCTGCTGCAGTTCGAAAGCTACGCAGCCCTCCAGGCCACGCAGCGGTTCCAGCAGGTCTCGCAGGTAGCCGCCCAACTCTTCGCAGCGGCCAGGTGGAGCATCGAGCACGGTGATGTGGGTCTGCATGAATGTGTCCTCACGAATGAATCAGGGGGCGGCGCCGAACACTGGCGCCGCCCCTTCCAGGACGCCACTGAAAACCGGGGTGTTTTTTAGCGGTAACCTTCAGTGGATGCTTGCCGTGGGGCGCACCACCAGTTCGCTGACGTCGACGTCCGCTGGCTGCTCGATGGCATACGCCACAGCGCGGGCGATGGCGTCGGGGCGGATGGCGATCTTGCGGAACTCGCGCATGGCCTCACGGGCGCCCTCGTCGGAAATGCTCTCGGCCAGCTCGGACTCGACCACGCCGGGGGAGACCAGGGTGACGCGGATGTCGCCACCCACTTCCTGGCGCAGACCATCGCTGATCGCCCGAACCGCATATTTGGTGGCGCAATACACCGCAGCGGTTGGCGATACGCGATAGGCACCGATGGATGCCACGTTGATGATCTGCCCGCTACGCTGCCCCTGCATCAACGGCAGCACGGCGGCGATGCCGTGCAGCACACCGCGAATATTGACGTCGATCATGCGGTTCCACTCGTCGAGCTTGAGCGCCTCGATCATCGACAGCGGCATTACCCCGGCATTGTTGATCAGCACGTCGACGCGACCGTATTCGGTCAGCGCGGCATCCACGAAGGCCTGGACGTCAGCGGCGTCGGTGACGTCGAGGCGGCGGGCGATGGCCTGGCCACCAGCCGCGCCGATCTCTTCGACCAGTTGCTGCAAGCGCTCGACACGGCGTGCGCCGAGCACCACCCGAGCGCCCTTCTCTGCCAGCAGACGGGCGCAGCCTTCGCCGATTCCGCTGCTGGCGCCAGTGATCAGTACGACTTTTTCTTGGATATTGGACATGACGAGATCCTCTGGTGAGTGCGGCTCACTGCGCCGCGATAGGTCCAGAGATTAAGGATCAGGGCGATTTGGCGTTAGTCGATTACTGGAACATTCTTGCCTGATTCTGCTTGATGCGGTTTTGGTTTCATCGCGTCTCGCCCATGAGTGCTGGCGCCCCTACAGGAAATTGCCTATTCCTCTCTTATGCTTGCCCATTCCTGTGGAGTGCGACTGCCGCGCAGGACGTCTGGGCAAATCCCGGATAATCTGCGCCCAGACTCAGGAGTGACCCCATGATGCAACCCGATCAGCTCGATGAACTGGCCGCCCGGCAACTCGAACTTGCCAGTCTGATCAAGCGCAAGACGCCCTCGGAAGGCATGCACGATACCCTCATCGAGGGTTTGAGCCTCGCCTACACGGCAGCGCCCAGCCTGCCGATGCCGACGCTCTACCGACCCTGCCTGTGCATCATCGCCCAGGGCCGCAAGGAGATCCGTCTCGGTGCGGAACAGTACTTCTACGACCCGCTGAACTACCTGGTGGCCTCGGTAACCCTGCCGGTCACCGGTCAGGTCGTCGAGGCGACGCCGGAAGTGCCGTACCTGAGCCTGAAACTGGACATCGACCCGGCGATGATCAGCAGCCTGCTCGCCGAAGCCGGCCCCATCGGCCTGCCCAACCCCGGCGCCAACCGTGCCCTGTTCGTCGACCGCCTGGATCCGTCGATGCTCGACGCGGTGATCCGCCTGCTGCGCCTGCTCGATACCCCGCGCGATGCCGCCATGCTGGCGCCGCTGGCGCTGCGCGAGATCTTCTATCGCCTGCTGCGCAGCCCCCAGGGTCAACGCCTGCGCGAACTGGTGATGGCGGACAGCCAGAGCCATCGCATCGCCCGGGCGATCGAATGGATCAACCAGCATTACGACAAACCGCTGCGCATCGAAGAGCTGGCCCGTGAAGTCAACCTCAGCGCCTCGACCCTGCACCACCGTTTCAAGGCAGTCACCGCCCTGAGCCCGCTGCAGTACCAGAAGCAGTTGCGCCTGCAGGAAGCGCGCAGGCTGATGTTCAGCGAAGGCCTGGAAGCGGCGTCGGCCAGCTTCCGCGTCGGCTATGAAAGCCCGTCCCAGTTCAGCCGTGAATACAGCCGCCTGTTCGGCGCGCCCCCCCTGCGCGACATGCACAGGCTGCGCAACGCGGGCTGATCGCAGACCCGAAAGAGCGCGTCACCGATCGGGGTCGGTGACGCGCTTTTTTACATCTGCCGCCAAGAACCCTCGCCCCCTAGAACCTTTGCGTAAGGGTTGCGGTAACACTGCGCTCCTCACCCAGGTAGCAGGCCACTGCCGAATAGCAGGAAGCCACGTAGTACTCATCGGTAAGGTTGTTGGCGGTGAGTCGCAGCGAGGTTCCGCGTAGCCCGACCTGGGTCAGGTCATAGCCGACGGATGCATCGAACAGGGTGTAGGACGGCACCTCGAAGTCGTTCAGCTCGCTGCCCTTGCTCTTGCCCACGTAACGCGCACCGGCGCCAACCGTCACGCCGGCGAGCGCCCCGGCGGTGAAGCTGTAGTCCGCCCACAGCGTGGCCATCCGCTCGGGGGTCTGCGGTGGGTTGTTGCCGTTGGCATCCACCACGCCCGTGCCGCTGTTGACGAAATAGGACTTGCTGTAGGAGACGTCCGCGTAGGTGTAGCTGGCCATCAGTTGCAGGTTGTCGATGGGCCGGAAACGCGCCTCGAGTTCGACGCCTTTGGACTCGATCCCGCCCACGCCCTTGTAGAAGCTGTCGGTGATCAGGCTGTTTTCCTTGGCGTAGAGGTTTTCCATTTCCAGATTGAAGAACGACAGGGTGTAGAGGTCGTCGGTGCCGGGCGGCTGGAACTTGATACCGGCCTCCCACTGCTCGCCGGTGGTGGGGTCGAGAATCTGCGCACCGCTGGAGTAGTTGGACGTCGGGTTGAACGAGGTCGAATAGCTGACGTAGGGCGACACGCCATTGTCGAAGGCATAGAGCACACCGGCATGGCCGCTGAGTTTCTCGCCCTGGCTGTCGTTCTGGCCGGCGATTTCGTCGTCGATGGAAACGTCGTACCAGTCCTGACGCAGGCCGACGGACAGGTTCCAGTTGTCGATCTCGACCAGATCCTGCAGGTACAGACCGGTCTGCTTCTGGCGCCGCAGCGCATCGCTCACCGGGGTGATGGCGGTCAGGCCATTGGTGTAGTAGACCGGGTCGAACACGTCGATGGGCGTGACCGAGCCCGGCGGCTGCAGTATCGAGTTGTCACGCTGGCTGGCGATCTTGTTCTTCGAGTACTGATAATCCAGCCCCAGCACCACGGTGTGCTGGGCGGCACCGGTGGCGAACTCGGCCTGCAGCATGTTATCGACGATCCAGGCGTGCAAACGCTCCTGGCCACCGCTGTAACCACGGTACAGTTCGTTGCTGGTATCGCTCAGGTAACCCGAGCCCCAGATCTGGCTGTTCGCTACCCGCGCATCCAGGTATCGAAAATTCTGCCGGGTGCTCCAGGTGTCGTTGAAACGATGCTCCAGCTCGTAACCGACCATCTGCTGGGTGCGGGTGAACTCCTCGACGGCAGGATCGCCCTCGAAGAAGCTGCTGGAGATGCGCTGACCATTGCGTTTGTGCAGAGTACCGGAGGCCGGCAGGCTGCCGTGGTAGCCACCGTTGGGGTCGTCCTGCAGGTAGGCGTAGAGGGTCATGAAGGTGTCTTCACTGAGGTTCAGCGCCAGGCTGGGCATCAGTGCATAGCGGGTTTCAGTGACGTGGTCGGCCTGGGAGTCGGCATCCCTGGCCAGCCCGACGACGCGATAGGCGATGTTCTCGTTCAACGGCCCGGTGACGTCGAAACCCAGCGACTTGCGGTTGTTGTTGCCGTAGGAAACATCCACCCGCCCAGCCTGGGTGAACTCGGGCCGCTTGGTGCTGATGGCCGCCAGGCCGCCTGGGTTGCTGCGGCCGTAGAGCACGGAGGATGGCCCCTTGAGCACGTCGATACGCTCGATGAAGTACGGGTCGATCTGCAGGCTGCTGTAGGAGCCAGGATCACCCATGGACTTCAGGCCATCGATGATGATGTTGTCCACCGCGCCGTCGTTGATCCCGCGAATCGCCAAATAGTCGTAGCGGTGCGTGTTGCCATAGGGGTTGGTGAGCACGCCCGGGGTGTAGCGCATCGCATCGGCAGCGCTGGCGGCGCCCTGCTTCTCGATCTGCTCGCGGGTGACCACCGAAACGCTCTGCGAGGTTTTCAGCAACTCCTTGCTGGTCTTGGTCGACACGCTGCTGTGGGTGGCGTTGTAGCCGTCCATGCTGCCCAGCGCATTGCCGAGGGCAAAGGCACGGATGGCGGTGCTCTCCAGCTCGACGGAACCAGCGTCGGCCTGGCGGGCGGCCTGCAGCGAGTAGCCGCCATTACCGTCCGCCGTGGCCTGCAGGCCACTGCCCTGCAGCAGGCGGGAGAAGCCCTCGTCGATGCCGAACTCGCCCTGCAGTCCCGGGCTCTGCTTGCCTTCGGTAAGGCGTGCATCCACCGACAGCAGGACACCCGTCTCGGCCGCGAAACGGCTCAGTGCCGCCGACAGCGGGCCAGCGGGAATCTGATAGTTGCGCGCGCTCTGCTGGTAGCTATCAGCCTCGACGACCTGAGCATGACCAAGCAGCGGCGACAAGGCCGCCAGCGTCAGCGTGGCAAGGCGAATTGACCGCCGCAGAGCGCTCGGCGAAAAACGGGGATTCGAGTACATGGGACTTCCTCATTGCAGGGGCCGCGCATGACACGCAAGGGCCGGATGCACTGAAGCCAAGCGAAAATGAAAAAGGGGAACCGCAGATTTGAATTTTTTTGCCAATAGCGCGAAAACGGCGCATTGCCCGAAATCTTCAACCCTGTAGCGGCTCGAGCGTCACCCACCACGGCAGGCGGCGGTTGACCCGTATCGGCAGGCTGCCCTGCAACGCATCGAGAATGCGCTGCGTGTCGCCCAGCGGATAGGCGCCGACCAGCCGCAGGTCGGCAACCCGCGGGTCACAGGCGAGATAGCCAGGTACGTGCTCGGCGAGTTCTTCGATGAAGTCGCCCAACCGGCGGTTATCGGCCAGCAGTACACCCCGGCTCCAGGCCTCGCGGGCACGCTCCACCGGCTCCCCCGCGGCAATGCCATCAGGGCCGATACGCGCTTGATTGCCTGCCTGCAGGACCAGCGGCGCACCGCCGCTGCCAGGCTCGATGCGCACCGCCCCATCGAAGACGCTGAGCAGGGTGAAGCCATGGCCCTCGCGCACGCCGAAGCGGGTACCCAGCGCCTGCAGGCGCCCGTGCACGGCCTGCACCAGCAGCGGACGCGGATCCTCGGCGGTCTCGATCAGCACCTCGCCCTGAAACAGGCGTAACAGGCGGGTCGACGCACTGTAGTCGACATCCACCGCAGTGCGGCTGCTCAGCCACAGGTGGGTACCATCGGCCAGGCGCGTGGCGCGGATCTCCCCGGTAGCGGTTCGCTCACTGGCGACCCAGGCGCGCCACGGACGCCCCTGCCCCGCCACCGTCAGCATGCCCGCTGCTCCCAGCAACGCGAACAGGCCGAGCACCTGACGGCGACTTCGACCCGTGCTGCGCAGCGCCTGGCCGGCAGCCTGACGGCGGGTATCGGTGGGCAGCCGGGTGAACTGGCCGCTGATCGCTTCGACCCGCTGCCAGGCCGCCGCATGCTCGGGCCGCGCTGCCAGCCACTGCCGCCAGGCCTGTTGTTGATGGTCGCTGACGGGTGGGTCGGCCAGCACCGCGAACCACTCGGCGGCTTCCTGCAGGGTATGGTGATCGGCGTTCATCGCTCAGCTCTCCACCAGCAACAGGCACTGCAGCATGGCCTGGGCCATGTACTTCTTCACCATGCGCTCGGACACCTGCAGGCGCAGGGCGATGGCGGCGTAGGTCAGGCCGTCCAGTTGCGAGAGCAGAAAAGCCTCGCGCACCTTGCCCGGCAGGCGCAGAAGCATGGCGTCGATGGCCAGCAGGGTTTCGATGATCAGTTCGGCCGCTTCCGGCGAGGGGGCATGCTGTTCCGGCTGCAACGCCAGGGCTTCGAGGTAGGCACGCTCGATCGCCTGGCGCCGCCAGTGATTGACCAGCAGCGAGTGGGCGATGGTCGACAGATAGGCCCGCGGCTCACGCAACGCCGGCAGCTCGCGCTCCTTGCTGAGCACGCGCAGGAAGGTATCTTGCGCCAGATCCGCGGCATTCTCGGCGCAGCCCAGCCGCCTGCGCAGCCAGCCGTTCAACCAGCTGCTGTGCTCGCGATACAACTGTTGCAGGGACTGCTGAGAGGAAACAAGCGACATCGAGCACACCATCACCGCACCTGGACGAGGCATGAATGGTAATGCTTCTCAGAAGCGAATTACAGGGATTCGTAGGCTGCTGATCCGCAGCCTGGGCTGAGCATAGCGATACCCGGGCTACTGCGGCTCAGATGCTGATCGGCCGACGGCCGGCCAGGGCGTGAGCCAGGGTGCCGCCATCCACCAGTTCCAGTTCGCCACCGAGCGGCATGCCGTGGGCGATGCGCGACGCTACCAGCCCTTTACCGGCCAGCAGTTGGGCGATGTAGTGGGCGGTCGCTTCGCCTTCCACGGTCGGGTTGGTGGCCAGGATCACTTCGCTGAACTGGCCTGCCTCGATGCGCTGCAACAGCTCGGGGATACCGATGGCCTCGGGACCCAGCCCGTCGAGCGGCGACAGGTGCCCCTTGAGCACGAAATAACGACCGCGAAAGCCGGTGTGCTCCACGGCGTATACGTCCATCGGCCCTTCGACCACGCACAGCAGGCTGTCGTCCCGACGCGGGTCGAGACAGATCTGGCAGACCTCGTCTTCACTGAGGCTGCGGCACGATTTGCAGTAACCGACCCCCTCCATGGCCTGGTTCAGCGCCTGGGCCAGCCGTACGGCGCCGTTGCGGTCGCGCTCGAGCAACTGCAGGGCCATGCGCTGGGCAGTCTTCTGGCCGACACCGGGCAGGATGCGCAGGGAATCGATCAGTTGGCGGATCAGGGGGCTGAAGCTCATGGCGCGGATGCTCGACGATGAAAGCGGAGAGGTTTGACGGCATAGCGCCGGTACGGACGCTTCGAGGCGAAAGCGGCCATTGACGCAGTATCCGTGGGAGCGGGCCATGCCCGCGATTTTTCGCGCGTATGGCCCGCCCCCACAGCCGTAGGGTGGGCTTCAGCCCACCAGGATCGACTGCTTTAGAACGGCATCTTGAAGCCGGGCGGCAGCTGCATGCCGGAGGTCATGCCGGACATCTTGTCCTGGCTATTGGCTTCGATCTTGCGCACGGCGTCGTTGACGGCAGCGGCGATCAGGTCTTCGAGGATTTCCTTGTCTTCCTGCATCAGGCTGTCGTCGAGGCTGACGCGTTTGACGTCATGACGACCGGTCATCACCACGCTGACCAGACCGGCGCCGGACTGACCGGTTACCTCGGCGTTGGCCAACTCTTCCTGCATCTTCTGCATTTTTTCCTGCATCTGCTGTGCCTGCTTCATCAGGCCGGCCATGCCACCTTTCATCATGATGTTGTCCTCGGTAGTCAGGGATTAACGACGGTATCGACGGGTTCGATGCTGCCCGCACGCACGGAGGCGGCGAACTGCGAAATCATCTGTTGAATCAATGGATCGTTCTGGATCGACGCTTCAGCCTCGCGCTGGCGATTGGCGCGCTTGCGGGCGGCAGCCTGGGCAGGCGTTTCCTGTTCGGGCTTGATCAGCTCGATGTCCAGTTGCAGCTCACGGCCATGGTAGGCATTGAGCGAATCGTTCAGGCGGCGCTGCTGGGTCGCGTTGAACAGTGCGCTATGGGCCGGATCCAGGTGCAGCAGCCATTTGTCACCCTCGACGGCGATCAGGCTGCAGTTGGCGGCGATGCTGCCCGTCATGCCGCCCAGGCCCAGCTTCGGGAACAGCTCGAGCCAGTCCGCCGCCAGGCCGGTAGCCGGCAGCGAGGCAGGCTCGGGTTCGGCTTGTGGCTGCTCGTCGGAGAGCGCATCGGCGAAATCGTAATCCAGGTTCTCGGCATCCATCGCCACGTAGTCGTAGTCACCGGGTGGTGGCTCGTCATCGCTGTCCGGTGGATTCAGGTAGTTGCTGTCGATCACCGGCACGTCGGCCAGCTCGGGAACGGGCAGCGCCACTTCCGGCTCGGGCTCTACGGCCTTGACCGGCTCTTCGACCTTCGGCTCAGGCTGCGCCTGCACGGCGACCGGCGGCGGAGGCGTGTCGTCGACCGGTACTGCGGGTTCGGCGGCCTTGGCCTCGACCGGCACCTCTTCCCACGGCGGAGTGACCACAGGCGCAGGGGCAGCAACGGCCGCGGGCGCAACTGCCGGTGGCGTGATGGCAGCGGCAACAGGTGGCGCTGCTGGCGGCGGCACGGCTGCGGCCGGCGTCGGCACACTGGGGACGACGCTGGCCTGAGGCGCGGCACTGACAACAGGGGCTGACGCAGCAGGCGCTGCGTCGGCCACCGGCGTTGTCTGGGGATCAGCCTTGGCCTGGCTGATCCCCAGTGGCTTTAGCGCCACCCTCGGCGCAGCACCCTCGCCCGCCGGCCTGAATGCCAGCATGCGCAGCAGGACCATCTCGAAGCCACCGCGCGGATCCGGCGCCAGCGGCAGGTCGCGTCGGCCGATCAGGCCCATCTGATAATAGAACTGCACGTCTTCGGCCGGCAGCGCCTGAGCAAGGCCGAGAACACGGTCGCGATCACCCTGGCCGTTGTCCACCGCATCCGGCAGCGCCTGGGCGATGGCCACGCGGTGCAGCACATTGAGCATTTCTGCCAGCACGCCACTCCAGTCCGGGCCCTGTTCGGCGAGCTGACGCACGGCTTCGATCACGCCGCGGGCGTCACCTTCGATCAGTGCATGCAGCACGCCGTATACCTGACCATGGTCGAGGGTACCGAGCATGGCACGCACATCAGCGGCGAGTACCTTGCCTTCACCGAAGGCGATGGCCTGGTCGGTCAGGCTCATGGCATCGCGCATGGAACCGTCGGCCGCACGGCCGAGCAGCCACAGGGCATCGTCTTCGAAAGGAATGTTCTCGGCGCCCAGCACGTGGGTCAGGTGCTCGACCACGCGCTCTGGCGGCATGTTCTTCAGCGAGAACTGCAGGCAGCGCGACAGCACGGTGACCGGCAGCTTCTGCGGGTCGGTGGTGGCGAGCAGGAATTTGACGTGGGGTGGCGGTTCCTCGAGCGTCTTGAGCAAGGCGTTGAAGGAGCTGGTGGAGAGCATGTGCACTTCGTCGATCAGGTAGACCTTGAAGCGTCCGCGGCTCGGCGAGTACTGCACGTTGTCGAGCAGCTCGCGGGTGTCTTCCACCTTGGTGCGGCTGGCGGCGTCCACTTCGATGAGATCGACGAAACGGCCTTCATCGATCTCCCGGCACACCGAGCAGGTGCCGCACGGGGTGGAGCTGATGCCGGTTTCGCAGTTCAGGCACTTGGCGATGATCCGCGCGATGGTGGTCTTGCCCACGCCCCGGGTACCGGTGAACAGGTAGGCGTGGTGCAGGCGCTGGCTGTCGAGTGCGTTGATCAGTGCCTTCAGCACATGGGTCTGCCCGACCATTTCGCGAAACGACCGCGGGCGCCATTTGCGTGCAAGAACCTGATAACTCATTGAAAACCGTCGCCAGAGGAAAGCAAAAGAGGACTAATGCTAGCTCAAATCGGCCTATCAGTGCGACGCCGATTGGCGGACATGAAAAAGATCGGAAACGGGGCTGGCTAAATTTTATACAGTCACGTATAGTCCGTCCCGTTCGTACCACGCTGCAAGTCATTCGGCCTCAAGGCCTTCCCGATGGTTTCCTGGCAATCGGCATCCACAGGATGCACGCACAACCGCCAAGACCCCCTCCTCTGACTGATCTGGCCGTCCCGCTCACGCGTCGACCTTCGCCAGTCTTCCGACGTACAGACCCGCTCTAGCTTTCACCTCAGCAAATAGGTGGAACTTAAAAGCGCGCAGTCCGCTCCGACAAACAATCGTATTGGCCCAAGCCAGTGCCCGGAGCCCTCTTTATATGGCGCGATCATGCGCCCGTAGTATCAGGAAACACCCAAATATGAATACCAACCAACAAATCCAGACCGCCATCCATACCCTGTCCAACGCCTTCGCTCCGCTTGCCTGCCATATCCTGGCAACCCGCAAGGGCAGCTTCAGCTTTACAGTCGTGGACCACACCGGTGTCGCCCAGCACAGCCAGCGCCTTTACCCCGGCCAATACTGCGACGATTCCCTGAAAGGTGTGATCGAACGTGCCCGCCAGGCACTGCGTCGCTGATCTCGCAGGCGAATCTGCAAACAACGTCACGATTAAGGGAGCGAAATAGTAGCCATCGTCGAACTTAATGAATCCTGGTCACTCATAGGTATTCATACTTCAACTGGAGTTCGTCAATGGAAAATAGTAATCGACAGCTTGTCGACCAGCTATTCGCCCCCCTACGCGCCACCTTCAGTCGGCCTCGCCCGGACGGCAGCATCGTTCTCTCCCTGATCGATGAAGCCGATACCACCGCGTACAGCCGGGTGCTGCAGAAGCTGCAGCTGAACGACTCGAACGCTTTCGCCCAAAGCCTCGAAGACATCCGCCTCGAGCTCGCCGTCAGAGCCGGCAACATCCCGGCAGAAATGCGCAAGATGCTCAAGGAACAGGACAGCGTGATCAGCTACCACCACGCCTGATACGTGTCCGCAATGAAGCCCCGCAGCCTGACCGGCGCGGGGCTTCGTCGTTTCTGGGATCAGCCGGCCGGGAAGCGGTAATGACCCGTGATGGTGAAACGAAACAGAATGGCCTCCTCCCGGGTGCCAGCGCCGATGTTGTGCAGGATCAACGGCTCTCCGGTCGACGAGAGTCCATCGGAAACGATGCCGATATGGGTGAGGCCGCGCCCCAGATCCCAGGTGACGATATCGCCCGAACGATAATCGCGGGCTTCCCGACTGACCTGCAACGCCATGCCCTGGCGCCGGAACCAGGTCATCAGATTGGGCACCCGGCGATGGTCGATATTGCGATCGGGGCGGCTCAGCCCCCAATGCTTCGGATACGCGGCAAAATTCGCCGCCATGTCGATATGCACCGCTTTCTGCAGATCCAGGCCCTGCAAGCGCAATGCGCGGATCACCACATCGGTGCAGACACCGGTCTCCATCGGCACATCACCGCCAGGGTAATCGATGCCCCGGTAAACGGGATCGTAGGCAAGGGTCACACCGACCTGCTGACGAGCCCCATCCACCAACTTCGCCGGCTCCACGGCAAATACCTGCAGGCTCAGCAGACAGCTCAGCAGCAATAATGATGATCTCAGCACGCCATGCTTCCCTCTCAAGCCAAAACCGTTCGCCGGACACTCTTCTTTATCCGGTAATTTTTTGCGACAGTATGGGTGGGCAAGGTTGAAGCCATATTGGGATGCCCCCCATCGCCAGATAACGTCGCCAAGCATAGATGCCCGGCAGACAGTGCGAACACCTGATGAGGAAACCACGATGAGCAGCCCTGACGAGCAACACGCCAATCAAGCCAGTGCGGAGTCGGAAACCACCCATGGTGCCGTGATCGATCCTCGCGGCCGGGAAATCCCGATCACCGAAAGCATGATCCAGCAAGCCTGCAGCGAGCTGGACAAGCAGTGGGTCAAGCCCAGGGACGAAAATCCTGCCTGACCGTCACCGCTATCAACGAGCGCTGATCACGCGTGCCCCCAGCGCCGTGATCAGCGCATGCAGCCCCTGATCACTGCCACGTAGTTCCACCTCCAACCCTTCTATTTCGCGCCGCATCGGGTACTGCTTGCGCAGCAGGTCGAAGCCGGCCTTGCGTGCCTGCTCGTCCGCGACCAGGCTGCGACGCAGGTCAGCGTCATCGCGGCGTGGGTCGTAGACCGCACGGCACAGCGTCGCCAACGCCCAGGCAGGTTCGCTTCCGGCACCGATGCTGAGGCGCGGCAACCAGCGCTCGGGCGTCAGGGCGTCCAGTTGCACCTGCGGCGAGATGCCCTGGTGTCGGCAGAACGCGTCATGGATCTGCGCAGTGCCACGCAGCTTGCCGTCCAGGCTGTAACCGGCGATGTGCGGGGTGGCGATATGGCACAGCGCAGCCAATGCTGGCTCCACCAGCGGCTCGCCTTCCCAGACGTCCAGCACCACATGCAGATCGGCCCCTTGCTGCAGATGCTCACGCAACGCAGCGGTATCCACCACCGCACCGCGACTGGCGTTGATCAGCCAGGCGCCGGGACGCAGCCGCCGCAAGCAGTGCGCATCGATCAGATGCCGGGTGGCGAACTCAGCGTCGCGCGTCAACGGCGTATGCAGGCTGATCACGTCGCATTGCTCGACGATCTGCTGCAGGTCGACGAAGTCCCCGCCTTCGGCGCGCTGGCGTGGCGGATCGCAGACCAGCACCCGCCAGCCCAGGCCGCGCAGCACACGCACCAACCGCTCGCCGACCTGGCCTGCGCCGACCACACCGTAGGTACGCTGTGGCAGGTCGCTGCCCAGGCGCTCGGCGAGCACCAGCAGGCTGCCCAGCACGTAGTCCACCACGCCACGGGCGTTGCAACCCGGTGCGCTGCTCCAGGCGATGCCGGCCTCGGCGAGATATTCCAGATCCAGGTGATCGGTGCCGATGGTGCAGGTGCCGACGAAGCGCACCTGGCTGCCTTCCAGCAGCGCACGATCGACGTTGGTTACCGAGCGCACCAGCAACAGCTCGGCATCGCCAACGGCGGTACGATCGATGGCACGACCGGGTAAGCGGCGAATCTCGCCGAAACCGGCGAAGAACTCATCGAGCAGGGGAATGTTTTCGTCGGCGACTATGCGCATGGGAATCTCCGCAATCAGGCAGGCATTGTAACCGGATGCACTGCTCGGGCTCTGCACGAAAAACAACCGGGCTTCGGCTGGGCGGCGCCGGAAACCGTTCTCCGGCGCCTTTCCTGACCGATCCGTCAACGCGTAGACTGTGCGGTTTTCCACGGATCACGGAACCCCGATGCCTGCATTCTCCCGCCTGCAGCGCGTACGCACCGAGTTGCGCACGCTGCTGGCTCTGGCCACGCCGATCATCATCGCGCAACTGGCGTACACCTCCATCGGCTTCGTCGACACGGTGATGTCCGGGCGCTTCAGCGCCCGCGATCTGGCGGCGGTAGCGCTGGGTAATTCGATCTGGGTGCCGGTATTCCTGCTGATGACCGGCATCCTGCTGGCCACCACGCCGAAAGTGGCGCAACGCTTCGGTGCCGGGCAGCTTGGGGAGATCGGCCCGCTGGTGCGCCAGGCACTATGGCTGGCCCTCGCGGTGGGCTGCATGGCCGGCATCGTGCTGTGGAACGCCGAGTTCGTCCTGCGCCTGATGAAGGTCGATCCGGACCTGATCGAGCCCGCCATGGGCTACCTGCACGGCGTGGCGTTCGGCTTTCCCTGCGTGGCACTGTTCCATGTGCTGCGCTGCTACAGCGACGGCCTGGGCCGTACTCGCCCCGCCATGGTGGTGGGCCTGTTCGGGTTGTTGCTGAACATCCCCCTGAACTACGTACTCATCTACGGCAAACTCGGTTTGCCGCCGCTCGGCAGCGTGGGCTGCGGTTGGGCCACGGCACTGGTGATGCTGTTCATGCTGTCGGGCATGATCTGGTGGATTCGCCGCGCACCGGCCTATCGAGACACCACGCCGCTGCAGCGCTTCGACCCGCCGAGCTGGCCGTTGATCAAGCGCCTGCTGGGCATAGGGTTGCCAATCGGCATCTCGGTATTCGCCGAGTCGAGCATCTTCGCGGTGATTGCGTTGCTGATCGGCGGGCTGGGCGCCACGGTGGTCGCCGGGCACCAGATAGCCCTGAACTTCGCCTCGCTGGTGTTCATGATCCCCTACTCCATCGGCATGGCCGCCACGGTGCGCGTGGGCCAGGCCCTGGGCCGTGGCGAGCCGCGTGAGGCGCGCTTCGCCGCCGGGGTGAGCATGGTTACCGCGCTGGCTTATGCCTGCGTGTCGGCCAGTTGCATGCTGCTGATGCGCGAGCAGATCGCACAGATCTACACCCCCGCACCCGAAGTGATCGCCCTGGCCGCCAGCCTGATCGTCTACGCCGCTTTGTTTCAGTTCTCCGACGCCCTGCAGGTCACCGCCGCAGGCGCTCTGCGCGGTTATCAGGACACCCGGGCGACCATGATCATGACCCTGTTCGCCTACTGGGGCATCGGCCTGCCGGTCGGCTACCTGCTCGGCCTGACCGACCTGTTCGGCCCGGCCAGCGGCCCCGCCGGGCTCTGGGAAGGGTTGATCGTCGGCCTGACCTGCGCCGCCCTGATGCTGACACTGCGCCTGAAAAGCAGCGCCAAGCGGCGGATCTGGCTGGCCGCGGCGCCGGGACGCGAAAGCAGCCAAGCGTGAATTGACAGCAAGAAGGCGGTAGCCGCCGTTGATTGCGGGGCGCCAATTGGTGGACTGAAGCGGATCGCCGCCCGGCCCACCCTACGGTTAGATGCGCGGCTGTAGGATGGGCTTTAGCCCACCAAATCGAAGGTCCGCTAACGCCTTGCAGCGCTCAATCGGCTTTCTTGCGGATCCAGTACAGATAAGTTTCTGCGTCCTGGGCCTGGTCCACCAATTCGTGGCCGAGAAACACGCAGAACTTGGGGATGTCACGGCGAGTCGAGGGGTCGGTGGCGATCACCTTGAGCAGGCCACCGGCCGCAAGGTCGCGCACTTTGTTGTGCAGCATCATCACCGGCTCCGGGCAGAACAGCCCGGTAGCGTCGAGGGTGTCGTCAGGTGTTGAATCCAGCATCAGGGGCTCCGCGAATATCGAATCGTCTAGTCAGTAGCGTGCAGGCAGCGCGACGCCTTATTTGCCCAACCGCCGCAGGTGGCAGGTCACTTCCTCGCGGTCGTGATACAGCTGCTTGCAGGCGATGGAGACTTTGACCTTGCGTGCCGCCAGCCCGTCGGAAATGCGCTCGAGCAGGCGCCGTACCTCAGCGTAGCGCTGCTTCATCGGCAGTTTCAGATTGACCACCGCTTCGCGGCAATGTCCCTCGCCGATCCAGGTTTCCAGCAGTGCGGCACTGCGGGCGGGCTTCTCGACGATATCGCAGACCATCCAGTCCACTGGCTGCCTGGGTTTCCAGGTGAAACCATCGACCATCAAGTGCTTCACCAGGCCCGTTTCCATCAGGCTCTCGGCCATCGGACCATTGTCGATAGCGGTCACCAGCATGCCACGGCGTACCAGTTGATAGGTCCAGCCGCCGGGTGCGGCGCCAAGGTCAACGCCGGTCATTTCGCCCGACAGACGCTCGTCCCACTGTTCGCGGGGGATGAAGGTGTGCCAGGCCTCTTCCAGCTTCAGGGTCGAACGGCTTGGTGCTTCACGGGGGAACTTGAGCCGCGGAATGCCCATGGGCCAGATTGCCGAGTTGTTCGCCGCGGCCATGCCCAGGAACACTTCACGGCCACTCTTGAACGTCAGCAACAGGCGTGGTGCCCGGCCATCCTCCACCAGTTTGCCGGCAGCCGTCAGGGCCTTGCGTAGCGGACCTTCGAATTTCTTGCAGAAGCCGGACAGCTCCTTGCCGTCGTTGGTGTCCAGCACCTCCAGCCACAGGCTGCCAAAGGCCGGCAACGGCGCCAGGTGCTCGAGCAGCACGCTGATGCGGTCCTTCTCGGGCAGCTCGACGAAACGCCCCCGAGCCCACTGACGGATAAAGATCAACTGACTGAAACGCAGCCCCGCCATCAGGCGCTCGGCGCCCTCTGCATCAGCGCAGATGAACTCGGCGCAGGCGCTATCGGGCTTGGCCTTGGCGTAGCCGGGTACGTCGAGAAGGGCCGCATGTTCGGAGATTTCCGAACACACCTCGTTTTCGAAACCGGGGCGGCAGTGCAGCAACAAAGTCTTCATCAGGGCTCTCCTTGGGCCGCGCATGATAGCGAAAACTGGAACCCGCGGCGCCTGCCCCCTGTCCAGTGAACAGAATCCCGGCATTTACCGGCCCCGCCACACAGGCGTTTCACGCCCGGCGCAAGACCGGACCACGGCTCATCGCAAGCCGTAAGGGAATTAGTGCGCAGAGTTGGAGAGAACCTCTGCCAAAACCAGAACGGCTTGTACCGTGCAAGCCACGAGGAGATGCACGATGCCTTCCATCGATAGCCTGAACTGCCGCCGCACACTGGACGTGGACGGCAAATCCTACGACTACTTCAGCCTGCCCGAGGCCGCCAGGCAACTGGGCAATATCGACAAGCTGCCAGTTTCGCTGAAGGTCCTGCTGGAAAATCTGCTGCGCTGGGAGGACGACAAGACCGTCACCCGCGACGACCTGCAGGCCATGAGCGACTGGTTGCAGAAACGCGGCTCGGACCGCGAGATTCAATACCGCCCTGCCCGCGTATTGATGCAGGACTTCACCGGCGTACCCGCGGTTGTCGATCTGGCGGCCATGCGCGACGCCATGGCCAAGGCCGGCGGTGACCCGCAGAAGATCAATCCGCTGTCCCCGGTAGACCTGGTCATCGACCACTCGGTGATGGTCGACAAGTTCGCCACGCCTGCGGCATTCGGCGAAAACGTCGAGATCGAAATGCAGCGTAACGGCGAGCGCTATGCGTTTCTGCGCTGGGGCCAGAGCGCCTTCGACAATTTCAGCGTGGTCCCGCCAGGCACCGGCATCTGCCACCAGGTCAACCTGGAATACCTCGGCCGCACCGTGTGGACGAAGGAAGAAGACGGCACCACCTTCGCCTACCCCGATACCCTGGTCGGCACTGATTCGCACACCACCATGATCAACGGCCTGGGCGTGCTCGGCTGGGGCGTCGGCGGCATCGAAGCGGAAGCGGCGATGCTCGGCCAACCGGTGTCCATGCTGATTCCCGAAGTGATCGGCTTCAAGCTGACCGGCAAGCTCAAGGAAGGCATCACCGCCACCGATCTGGTGCTGACGGTCACCCAGATGCTGCGCAAGAAGGGCGTGGTCGGCAAATTCGTCGAATTCTACGGCGACGGCCTGGCCGAACTGCCCCTGGCGGACCGCGCCACCATCGCCAACATGGCACCGGAATATGGCGCCACCTGCGGTTTCTTCCCGGTCGACGAGATCACCCTGGGCTACCTGCGCCTCTCCGGCCGCCCCGAGGAGACTGTGAAGCTGGTCGAAGCCTATTCCAAGGCACAGGGCATGTGGCGCAACGCTGGTACCGAGCCGGTATTCACCGACAGCCTGTCCCTGGACATGGGTGAGGTGGAAGCCAGCCTGGCCGGCCCGAAGCGTCCTCAGGACCGTGTCGCCCTGCCGAAGGTCAGCCAGGCCTTCGAGGATTTTCTCGGCCTGCAACTCAAGCCCAGCGGCAAGGAAGAAGGCCGCCTGGAGAGCGAAGGCGGTGGCGGCGTGGCAGTTGGCAACGCCGCGCAGAACGAAATCCACTACGAGATGGACGGCAAGCGTCATCCGCTCAGCGATGGTGCCGTGGTGATCGCGGCAATCACTTCCTGCACCAACACCTCCAACCCGAGCGTGATGATGGCTGCCGGCCTCTTGGCCAAGAAGGCGGTGGAAAAAGGCCTGCAGCGCAAACCCTGGGTCAAGAGCTCGCTGGCTCCAGGCTCCAAGGTGGTGACCGAATACTTCGCTGCTGCCGGGCTGACCGAGTACCTCGACAAGCTCGGTTTCGATCTGGTCGGCTACGGCTGCACCACCTGCATCGGCAACTCGGGCCCGCTGCCCGATCCGATCGAGAAGGCCATTCAGGAGCATGATCTGACCGTGGCCTCGGTGCTGTCCGGCAACCGCAACTTCGAAGGCCGCGTGCATCCGTTGGTGAAAACCAACTGGCTGGCCTCGCCACCGCTGGTGGTCGCCTATGCCCTGGCCGGCAACGTGCGGATCAATATCGCCGAGGAGTCGCTGGGCGAAGACCGCGACGGCAAGCCGGTGTACCTGCGCGATATCTGGCCGAGCCAGAAAGAAATCGCCGAGGCGGTACAGAAAGTCGATACCGCCATGTTCCGCAAGGAATACGCCGAAGTATTCGCCGGTGACGAGCAGTGGCAAGCCATCGCCGTGCCCGAAGCCGATACCTACACCTGGCAGAACGACTCCACCTACATCCAGCACCCGCCCTTCTTCGAGGCTATCGATCAGGCGCCACCGGCCATCACCGACATCGCCAATGCACGCATCCTCGCGCTGCTCGGCGACTCGGTGACCACCGACCACATCTCGCCAGCCGGTAACATCAAGACCGACAGCCCAGCTGGCCGCTACCTGCGCGAGCAAGGCGTGGAGCCGCGTGACTTCAACTCCTACGGCTCGCGCCGCGGCAACCATGAAGTGATGATGCGCGGCACCTTCGCCAATATCCGCATCCGCAACGAGATGCTCGACGGTGAAGAAGGTGGCAACACCGTGCATGTGCCCAGCGGCGAGAAGCTGGCCATCTATGACGCGTCCATGCGCTATCAGCAGGAAGGCACGCCGCTGGTGGTGATCGCCGGCAAGGAATACGGCACCGGCTCGAGCCGCGACTGGGCCGCCAAGGGCACCAACCTGCTGGGCGTGAAAGCGGTGATCGCGGAAAGCTTCGAGCGCATCCACCGCTCCAACCTGGTGGGCATGGGTGTGCTGCCACTGCAGTTCACCGACGGTGCCGACCGCAAGAGTCTCGGTCTGACCGGCAAGGAGACCCTGGCCATCAAGGGCCTGGACGGCGTCGAAGTACGCCCGCACATGCCGCTGACGCTGGAGATCACCGGTGAAGACGGCAAGCAGCGCAGTGTCGAGCTGCTCTGCCGCATCGACACCCTCAACGAAGTGGAGTACTTCAAGGCAGGCGGCATCCTGCACTACGTGCTGCGCCAGCTGATCGCCGGCTGACAGCGCTGCAACGGGCGCCGCAAGGATGCGGCGTCCTCTGCCATCCGTAGCCCAGGTCGAGCGCGGCGACACCCGTGAATGCGCTCACGGGCACCATCACCCCTCCAATTACCCCCTCCTCCGCTCTCCCCATACGCCAATAGCTCCAGCCACCTGACGGCACGAACTGTCGCTTTACCGGCGTCAAAATGCGATCTGCATGCAAATCCGGTTACACTCCCAGGCCTGCCACGCGTACGCGACAAATCAAAAAACATCAGGGTAGATGCCATGCGTAACAACCAGCCGATTACCGGGAACGAGCGGACGTTCCCGGCGCAACAGCGTTTGATCTCGACCACGGACCTCAAGGGCCAGATCACCTATTGCAACGACGCTTTCGTCGAAATCAGCGGCTTCTCGCGAGACGAATTGATACGCGCGCCCCATAACCTGGTGCGCCACCCTGATGTGCCGCCTGCGGTGTTCGAGCATATGTGGAGCACCCTGAAGGCCGGTCGGCCGTGGATGGGCATCGTCAAGAATCGCTGCAAGAGCGGCGACCACTACTGGGTCAACGCCTACGTGGTGCCGGTGCTCGATGATGGCAAAGTCACCGGCTACGAGTCGGTGCGCACCAAACCCACCGCCGAGCAGGTTCAACGCGCCCAGTTGCTTTACGCGCGCATCAACGCTGGCAAGGCTGCCATACCGAGCCGCGACCGTTGGCTACCGGTGCTGCAGAACTGGCTGCCGTTCATTCTGGTCAGCCAGGTCGGCTTTCTGGTCGGCGCTTGGCTGGACAGCACCTGGGGCTTCATCGCCGCCGCTGCGCTGTCGATCCCGCTCGGCCTGCTGGGCCTGGCCTGGCAGAGCCGCGGCATCAAGCGCCTGCTGCAACTGGCCGAACAAAGCACCTCCGACCCGCTGATCGCGCAGATGTACACCGACAGCCGAGGCGTCGAGGGCCGCCTGGAGCTGTCCATCCTCAGCCAGGAAGCACGTCTGAAGACCTGTCTCACCCGCCTGCAGGACAGCGCCGAGAACCTCGCCAAACAGGCCACTCAGGCCGACGTGCTGGCCCACAACAGCTCTGCCGGGCTGCAGCGCCAGCGTGAGGAAACCGATCAGGTCGCCACCGCCGTCAACGAAATGGCCGCCACCACCCTGGAAGTGGCCAACAACGTGGCACGCACCGCCATCGCCACCCAGGAAGCCAACCGCCTCACCCAGCAAGGCCGCACCATCGCCAGCGAAACCCGCGAAGCGATCCAGCGCCTGTCCCTCTCGGTGGGCGAAACCGGCGAAACCGTCACCCGCCTCGCTCACGACAGCAACGAAATCGGCGGCGTGGTCGACGTGATCAAAGGCATCGCCGACCAGACCAACCTGCTGGCCCTCAACGCCGCCATCGAAGCCGCCCGCGCTGGCGAGATGGGCCGCGGCTTCGCCGTGGTCGCCGATGAAGTCCGCTCCCTGGCGCAACGCACCGCCCAATCCACCGGCCAGATCCACGAACTGATCGCCAAGCTGCAACGCACCGCCGACGAAGCGGTACTGACCATGGACATAGGCCGCAAGCAGGCCGACGAAGGCGTCGAACGCGTACAACAAGCCGACCACGCCCTCGCCGGTATCAGCGACGCCGTCGCCAACATCGCCGAAATGGCCGACCAGATCGCCGCCGCCGCCGAAGAACAAAGCGCCGTAGCCGACGAAATCAGCCGCAATATCACCACCATCGCCCAACTTTCTGACCAGACTGCTGGCGAGGCGCAAAGCACGGCGTTATTGAGTGAAGAGTTGACCAGTACGGCGCAGGGGCAGTATTCGTTGGTGGCGCGGTTTAATCGGTAGGCAATTGAGCGCAATGTATGAGCAGTATATCGAGCGATTCACTCCATGAAGTGCTAGAGACGATCAAAAATATTTCATCTGTAGATGTTGCTGAGGCGATGGCAAGTTTTAACCGGCATGGAATAGTCTCTGACACCGTGATGGACTATACACGCGTGGTGTATGAGCACGGTGAGGATCAGCTTTGTCGAAAGTTAAACGAGGTTGGGTTCTCGGGAGAGGTCAAGGTCGTAGGCAAATACATTGTTCATGAGGGCAATGCCTACGCCGTCTATGATCCTACTATTTATACTGCTGACGAGGCCTTGAGTTGGCTTGAGGATCATTACAGAAATGCCTAACCAAGGCAGGCACGGCGACGCCCACTGCATTGCGCTTTCGGATTCATTCCGGGCGCGCGCATGCTGCTAGCGTTAGCGGAGCTTCATCTAGAGGACTCAGTCGTGAGGGGCTGGGACGGCCTTTCCACCGTCACCGCTAAAAGTCCGCCCCAAAACCGAGCGTTAGGCTTTTAGAGCGTAAATCCGCAAGATGCCTGAAACAGCCCAGCAAGTAGGGTGGATGACGCTTTTTCATCCACCATGGCGACTCAAACGGTGGACGGATGGAGCGTCGTCCACCCTACGAACTAAAACGCTAAAGCAGACAGATGAAGACGCTTGCCATCTAGTTGGGTGATGCACTGTGGTTTAAGACCGTTCTGAAATAGCAACTCTCAACAAACGACGCATCGGCCGCGGATAGTTAGCCAGATACAGCACCTAACTACTACCAACGCACTCACCCTGCACACCATACGATCAATGATTTCGCTTTGACTAACCGTTAGAGAAACATATGAAATTCAAAGTATCTGAAAACTATAAACGCCGCGACAGAAGAAACGCAGTACTTGCAGCACTGCTGGTGGTGATAATTTTCCTCGGATGCATCTGGATGCTCATCAGTAGCGACAGCCTCCTCAACAAAGGCATTGCAGCGCTAACAGCTTTTCTCATGGGCAGGTATCTGCCTGCTGCTTACAGACGTGTTGTTATGGGCGAAGCATCATATCCGGAGGTCGAAATAAGCGAACTTGATAATGAAATCCGGATAAAGCACAACGACACGACCATAAGCATGCCGCTTTCGGATATAGAAAAGCTGATCATCCAGAAGCTAAAGGGCAAGGTGACGTCAATCCTGCTAACGAACGAATCATTCAGTGACCTTCGCTTCGAAGGGTACGAGCAGCTCGAGCAGATGGCATCCTTGCTGCAAAAACACAATCCAAACGCAAAATCGAAAACCGCAAACTGGTATCACCGCTAAACGTTAAGCGCGTAGGGTGGATGACACTTTTCCATCCACCATAGCGATCTCAAACGGTGGACAGATGGAGCGTCGTCCACCCTACGAAACTTCGAATAACGGCAGCGCTAAACATCGCCTGTCCAGCCCTGCCCAATGCACATCTCTCCATTCACAGGAGCGTCATCGTGACCGAAACGCCGCAAACCTATTCCGTCACACACGCCATCCCATCGGTAGAAACCTATCGCCACCTGCGCACCGCAGCCGGGCTGAGCGCCAAGACCGTCGAGGCGGCAACCCGTGGCCTGCCCAACAGCCTGTTCGCCGTGCAGATTCTCTGTGCTGGCGAGCCTGTCGGTATGGGCCGGGTGATCGGTGATGGCGGCTCGTTCTATCAGGTGGTGGATATCGCGGTGCTGCCAGCCCATCAGGGGCGTGGTCTGGGCAAGCAGATCATGGCCGCGATCAGCGACTTCATCGCCCGCGAGGTGCCAGAATCCGCGTACGTGAGCCTGATCGCCGACGGCGAGGCCTATCGCCTCTACCAGCAGTTCGGCTTTGCGCTGACCGCCCCCGCGAGCCAGGGCATGGCGCTGAAGAAAACAGCGCAGTAAACGTAAATGGGCATCGACCAGAATGCAGTCCCAAAAGAACGCATTAAACCGGGCGTACGTGTAGGAGCCAGCTTGCTGGCGATGACGGTGGCAGGATGCACGAGGGGTTCGCGGGATAGATCGTATCGCCGGCAAGCCGGCTCCTACGGTTGTGGGTGCCCTCTAAGGTCGAAGTCTGGCGTGACCTTGGTACAAGCCAATTTAGTTTAGGCGAGCAGGCATCTCGATAACGAAACGATCAGCACTGTCAGCATGATGCAGGTACGACACATCAGCTAACCAGTGGGAAGGTTGTCACCCCGCAGCCAAGACGGCAGCATCCGAGGACAACAACAAGGACGTTCCCATGTGCCAGGATGACTATAACCGCCTTCGCAAACACGTCGACTTTCTCGAATCCCTGCTCGCCGTGCTGGTCATCGCCCTGTTCGTGCTGGCGATGTTCCGGCCTGACGGTGAGCTGCTGATTGCGCTGGCCGCAGTGGTCGCAAGCGTGGTGTTGAGCCTCTATCGCCAGCATCAACTGCTATCGCGCTTTACCTGCCCCGGTTGCGGTGAGCTACCGCATAGCAAGGCGGATCAGGTTGCCGGTGATCTGCATGATCCGGCAACGCCGAACTGCCTGCATTGCGGGCAGCGCTTGTAGGAGTGAGCGATTCCTACCCATTGCCAGCCACTCTCGGGTGTAGGAGCGTCGACCTCGGTGCGATGCGATTCCGGCCTATCTTGGATATCAGCATCGCCTGGGCCATTCGCCGCGGGGGCGCGGCTCCCACGATTCAACTGCAGCACCAGCGTCCTCAATCACCCTGCGCAAGAAACGCCGCGACCGCATCCGCTGCCGACTCCAGATGCTGCTCATGGCTATAGCCGGACACCTTCAGCGGCTTGAGATCATGATCGCCAGCGGTCAGCCAGAACAGTTCGATGGCCCGTGACAGCTGATAGCTCGCCACGGTGTGACGGTCGCCCATGGCGTCGCGCTCGCCCTGCACGATCAGGGTCGGTGTTTTCAGGTCGGCCAAATGCGCCGTGCGGGGTTTATCGGCCTTGCCGATGGCGTGGAAGGGATAGCCCAGGCAGATCAGCCGATCCACGCCCAGTTCGTCGGCCAGCAGGCTGGCCATGCGACCGCCCATGGACTTGCCGCCGATGGCCAGCGGGCCGGTGACCTGTTGTCGCACGGCAGCATGCACCTCGCGCCAGCGCTCGAGCAGTTTGGCCTGGGGATTGGGTGGGCGTTTCTTGCCGTCCTGCCGGCGCGCGGCCATGTAGTCGAACTCGAAACGCACCACCGTCAGCCCGCGAGCCGCCAGTTTCTCTGCCATCAGGTTCATGAAATCGCTGTCCATCGGCGCGCCGGCGCCGTGGGCGAGGATCAGCGTGCCCAGGCTGTCGCCCGTTGGCCGCTCCCACAGCAGCTGTGCCGCCGGACTTCCCTGTGCCTGTTGACCGGCGTCAATACCGTTCCGCTGCCCTTCTCGCATGCTTGCCTCGCTCATAAAAAGCCCTCTGTTACCGTGCGGTCATGTCGATCCGCGTGGGGGCTGCAGATGATCTGCCCATAACCGTGGATGGAAACCCAGACATGAACACAACAACCAGTTCCGCCTATAACTACAAGGTGGTTCGCCAATTCGCCATCATGACGGTGGTGTGGGGCATAGTCGGGATGGGGCTCGGCGTGCTTATCGCAGCGCAGCTCGCCTGGCCATGGCTCAACTTCGACCTGCCCTGGACCAGTTTCGGCCGCCTGCGCCCCCTGCACACCAACGCGGTGATCTTCGCCTTCGGCGGCTGCGCCCTGTTCGCGACCAGTTACTATGCCGTACAGCGCACCTCCCAGGCCACGCTGTTCGCGCCCAAACTGGCGGCCTTCACGTTCTGGGGCTGGCAACTGGTGATCCTGCTGGCGGCCATCACCCTGCCGCTGGGCTACACCAGCTCCAAGGAATACGCCGAACTGGAATGGCCGATCGACATCCTGATCACCATCGTCTGGGTCAGCTACGCGATCGTGTTCTTCGGCACCATCATCAAGCGCAACGTCAGCCATATCTATGTCGGCAACTGGTTCTTCGGCGGGTTCATTCTCACCGTGGCGCTGCTGCACGTGGTCAACAACCTGGAAGTGCCGGTCACGCTGACCAAGTCCTACTCGCTGTATGCCGGTGCCACCGATGCGATGATCCAGTGGTGGTACGGCCACAACGCGGTGGGTTTCTTCCTCACTGCCGGTTTCCTGGGGATGATGTACTACTTCGTGCCCAAGCAGGCCGGGCGCCCGGTGTACTCCTATCGCCTGTCGATCGTGCACTTCTGGGCGCTGATCACCCTGTACATCTGGGCTGGCCCGCACCACCTGCACTACACCGCGCTGCCGGACTGGGCGCAGTCGCTTGGCATGGTGATGTCGCTGGTGCTGCTGGCGCCGAGCTGGGGCGGCATGATCAACGGCATGATGACCCTCTCCGGCGCCTGGCATAAGTTGCGCACCGACCCGATCCTGCGCTTCCTGGTGGTGTCCCTGGCGTTCTACGGCATGTCGACCTTCGAGGGGCCGATGATGGCCATCAAGACGGTCAACGCCCTCTCCCACTACACCGACTGGACCATCGGCCACGTACACGCCGGTGCCCTCGGCTGGGTCGCCATGGTTTCCATCGGCTCGCTGTACCACATGATTCCCAAGGTGTTCGGCCGCGAGCAGATGCACAGCATCGGCCTGATCAACGCGCACTTCTGGCTCGCCACCATCGGCACCGTGCTGTACATCGCCTCGATGTGGGTAAACGGCATCGCTCAAGGCCTGATGTGGCGGGCGGTGAACAGCGACGGCACGCTCACCTACTCCTTCGTCGAAGCACTGGAAGCCAGCCACCCCGGCTTCGTGGTGCGGGTGATCGGCGGTGCGATCTTCTTCGCCGGCATGCTGCTGATGGCCTGGAACACCTGGCAGACCGTGCGCGCCAGCAAGCCGGCCGAGCTCGAAGCCGCAGCCCAGTTCTCGGTACGGGGAGCCCACTGATGAAACACGAAATCATCGAAAAGAACGTCGGCCTGATGGCCCTGCTGATGGTGTTCGCCGTGAGCATCGGCGGCCTGACGCAGATCGTCCCGCTGTTCTTCCAGGACGTGGTCAACGAGCCGGTGGCCGGCATGAAGCCCTACACCGCGCTGCAGCTCGAGGGCCGCGACGTGTACATCAAGGAAGGCTGCGTGGGTTGCCACTCGCAGATGATCCGCCCGTTCCGCGCCGAGACCGAGCGCTACGGCCATTACTCGGTGGCTGGCGAAAGCGTGTGGGATCACCCTTTCCTGTGGGGTTCCAAGCGCACCGGGCCGGATCTGGCCCGGGTCGGCGGCCGCTACTCGGACGAGTGGCACCGCGCGCATCTGTACAACCCGCGCAACGTGGTGCCGGAGTCGAAGATGCCGTCCTACCCCTGGCTGGTGGAGAACGTGCTAGACGGCAAGGACACCCCCGCCAAGCTCAAGGCCATGCAGTTTCTCGGCGTGCCCTATACGGATGACGATATCGCCGGCGCCAGCGCCGCGGTGAAGGGCAAGACCGAGATGGACGCGCTGGTCGCCTACCTGCAGGTGCTCGGCACTGCGCTGAAAAACAAGAGGTGATCCCATGCTTACCGACCTGATCGACATCGGCATGGTGCGCGGTATCGGTACCGCACTGGTGCTGATCGCCTTCACCTGCGTGACGCTGTGGGCCTACAGCGGCAAACGCGCCAAGGCCTTCGAGGATGCGGCCAACCTGCCCTTCGCCGATGAACCCAACAAAGAAGCGTCGAGGAACAACACCCCATGAGCACTTTCTGGAGCTGGTACATCACGCTGCTGACCCTCGGCAGCCTGGTCGCGCTGTTCTGGCTGCTGTTCGCCACCCGCAAAGGCGAGCGCAAGAACACCACCGATCAGACCATGGGGCACTCCTTCGACGGTATCGAGGAATACGACAATCCTCTGCCGCGCTGGTGGTTCATGCTGTTTCTCGGCACGCTGATCTTCGCGGCGGGCTACCTGGCGCTCTACCCGGGCCTGGGTAACTTCAAGGGCCTGCTGCCAGGCTATGACGACGGCTGGACGCAAGTCGCCCAGTGGGAGCGCGAAGTGGCCAAGGCCGACACCCAGTACGGGCCGATCTTCGCCAAGTATTCGGCCATGCCACTGGAGCAGGTGGCGCAGGACGAGCAGGCGCTGAAGATGGGCGGTCGGCTGTTCGCCACCTATTGTTCGATCTGCCATGGTTCGGATGCCAAGGGCGCGGTGGGCTTTCCCAATCTGACCGATCAGGACTGGCGCTGGGGCGGCGATGCGGAAACCATCAAGACCACCATCCTCAACGGGCGTATCGGCACCATGCCAGCCTGGGGTGAGGTGCTCGGTGATGACGGCGTGCGCAACGTGGCGGCTTACGTGCGTAACGGCCTGGCCAAACTGCCATTGCCGGAAGGCAGCAATGCCGATCTGGACAAGGGCAAGCAGCTGTACGACAGCACCTGCGTGGCCTGCCACGGCCCGACCGGAAACGGTATGGCCTTGCTTGGCGCACCGAACCTGACGCATCCGGGCGGCTGGATCTACGGATCGAGCCTGGCGCAGTTGCAGCAGACCATCCGCTACGGCCGCAACGGGCAGATGCCCGCTCAGGAGCAGTACCTGGGCAACGACAAGGTGCATCTGCTGGCGGCCTACGTGCTGAGCCTGAGCCGCAAACCGCAACCAGGCGAATAATGCCCATGTGTGGGAGTGGCTTTAGCCGCGAGCTCTTTGGTGTCTGGTCGGGCGATAAAGCTCGCGGCTAAAGCCGCTCCTACGAGATCCCCCCGCAGGTCGCCATCTATCAGCTACCGTTGCTTTACCTACTCAGGAGGCAACGGAATGCCCCACTCAGTCAGTTTGCGCAAAGGCCGAATCTCTCTAACCAACCAGATCTACCTGCTCACGGCCACTGTCGAAAATCGCCAGGCGATCTTTGCCGACCTGGCGCCCGCTCGTCTCCTGATTCGCGAGTTGCATCATGCCCTGGCATCAGGACTGGCTGAGTCGCTCGCCTGGGTAGTCATGCCCGATCACCTGCACTGGCTGGTATCCCTGCAACAAGGTTCGCTCAGCGAATTGATGCATCGCGTCAAAGGACGCAGCGCCTTGCAGGTGAACAGTCGGCTCGGCCGCCAAGGCAAACGCTGGCAAGAGGGTTTCCATGACAGAGCGCTACGCCGTGAGGAGGACATACTGCCAACTGCACGATACATCGCTGCCAATCCTCTACGTGCAGGCCTGGTAAAACGTATCGGCGATTACCCTTTTGGGGATGCAGTGTGGCTCTGAAAATCAGCTCAATATTTTCAAGCTGACCTATCAACTTACAATGCAACCCACCGTGGGAGGGGCTTTAGCCCCGAGCTCTTCGTTCCAGAATAAAACTCGGGGCTAAAGCCCCTCCCACAAAACCCCGCCCACCAAGGTTCCCAGGTCACAGGCTTCTACTCTTTCGGTAATTTCCTCTCGCCCCAAAGTCCCGCCACCATTGGCCGCGCCTCTTCTAGAAACACAGCAAGGCTTGTAACAGAGCGCTTTCCGCATATTTCCAACTCATTGCACCGCCTGAGCCGGTCGGGGATACTCGCGCCGCCCGAAATATCTATCGCCCCATCCGCAGCACCCAGCCCAGCGTGGAACCCAGCATGAGCCCAGCAAGCAGCCCGGCTGCGTACAACTACAAGGTCGTTCGCCAATTCGCGGTGATGACGGTGGTCTGGGGCGTGGTCGGCATGGCGCTGGGTGTGTTCATCGCGGCGCAGCTGGTATGGCCGCAGTTGAACCTTGGCATGGAGTGGACCAGCTTCGGCCGCCTGCGCCCGCTGCACACCAATGCGGTGATCTTCGCCTTTGGCGGTTGCGCGCTGTTCGCCACCAGCTATTACGTGGTGCAGCGCACCTGTCAGGTACGGCTGATGTCCGACGGTCTGGCGGCCTTCACCTTCTGGGGCTGGCAGGCGGTGATCGTTGCGGCGGTGATCAGCCTGCCGATGGGCTACACCAGCAGCAAGGAATACGCCGAGCTGGAGTGGCCGATCGATATCCTGCTGGGCATCGTCTGGCTGGTCTACATGCTGGTGTTCTTCGGCACCATCGCCAGGCGCAGAACGCGCCACATCTATGTCGCCAACTGGTTTTTCGGTGCCTTCATCCTGGTCACCCTGATGCTGCACGTGGTCAACAGCGCTGCAGTGCCGGTAAGCCTGTTCAAGTCGTACTCGGCCTACGCCGGCGCCACCGATGCGATGATCCAGTGGTGGTACGGCCATAACGCCGTGGGTTTCTTCCTGACCACCGGTTTTCTGGGGATGATGTATTACTTCGTGCCCAAACAGGCCGCCCGGCCGATCTACTCCTATCGCCTGTCCATCGTGCACTTCTGGGCGCTGATCACCCTGTACATCTGGGCTGGCCCCCACCACCTGCACTACACCGCCCTGCCGGACTGGGCCCAGAGCCTGGGCATGGTGATGTCGATCATTCTGCTGGCACCGAGCTGGGGCGGCATGATCAACGGGATGATGACCCTCTCCGGCGCCTGGCATAAGTTGCGCACCGACCCGATCCTGCGCTTCCTGGTGGTGTCCCTGGCGTTCTACGGCATGTCGACCTTCGAGGGGCCGATGATGGCCATCAAGACGGTCAACGCCCTCTCCCACTACACCGACTGGACCATCGGCCACGTGCATGCCGGCGCCCTTGGCTGGGTGGCGATGATCACCATCGGCTCGCTGTATCACCTGATTCCCAAGGTGTTCGGCCGCGAGCAGATGCACAGCCTGGCGGCCATCCACGTGCATTTCTGGCTGGCGACCATCGGCACCGTGCTGTACATCGTCGCGATGTGGGTCAACGGCATCACCCAGGGCCTGATGTGGCGGGCGGTGAACGAGGATGGCACGCTCACCTATTCCTTCGTCGAATCCCTTGAGGCCAGCCACTACGGCTACGTGGTGCGCATGATCGGCGGCGCGATCTTCTTCGCCGGCATGCTGTTGATGGCCTGGAACACCTGGCGCACCATCGGTGGCGCCCAGCCGGCGCAGTACGAGGCCGCCGCACGGATTCCCGTTGCCCAGTCAGGGAGCGCCAAGGGATGAAACACGACCTCATCGAAAAGAACCTCGGCCTGATGACCCTGCTGATGGTCATTGCGGTGAGCATCGGCGGCCTGACGCAGATCGTCCCACTGTTCTTCCAGGATGTGGTCAACGAGCCGGTCGCCGGCATGAAGCCCTACACCGCGCTGCAACTCGAAGGCCGCGATGTGTACATCAAGGAAGGCTGCGTCGGCTGCCACTCGCAGATGATCCGCCCGTTCCGCGCCGAGACCGAGCGCTACGGCCACTACTCGGTGGCTGGCGAAAGCGTGTGGGATCACCCCTTCCTGTGGGGCTCCAAGCGTACCGGGCCGGACCTGGCGCGCATCGGCGGCCGCTACTCGGACGAGTGGCACCGCGTGCACCTGCTCAACCCGCGCGACCTGGTACCGCAATCGAAGATGCCAGCCTATCCCTGGCTCGCCGAGAAGAAACTGGACGGTTCTCTGACCGCCGAGAAGATGAAGGTGATGCGCGACTTCGGCATTCCCTACAGCGATCAGGACATCGCCAGGGCCAGGGAAGCGGTCGAAGGACGAAGCGAGCTGGACGCGCTGGTCGCCTACCTGCAGGTGCTCGGCACCGCCATTCAGAACAAGCGGTGAACCGATGCCAGCCTTTCTGACCGACATCGGCACCATCCGCGGCATCGGCACCGCCGTGGTGTTCATCGCCTTCGTCGCGGTAGTGCTCTGGGCCTACAGCAACAAGCGCAAACCCAGCTTCGACGAGGCGGCCAACCTGCCCTTCGCCGACGAGCCGGAGGCTCGCAAGGACGGTACCGGGAGCGACAAGCCATGAGTGGCTTCTGGGGGGGCTACATCGCCCTGCTCACCCTCGGTACGCTGCTGGCCGTGACCTGGCTGATCTTCGCCACCCGCAAGGGCCAGCGCCCCGACAACACCGACCAGGCCGTCGGCCACAGCTTCGATGGCATCGAGGAATACGACAACCCGCTGCCACGCTGGTGGTTCCTGCTGTTCGTCGGCACCCTGATGTTCGCCTTCGGCTACCTGCTGCTCTACCCCGGCCTCGGCAACTTCAGGGGGCTGCTGCCGGGCTACGACGACGGCTGGACGCAAGTCGCCCAATGGGAGCGCGAGATGGCCGTCGCCGATGCCCGTTACGGCCCGCTGTTCGCCCAGTACGCCGCCATGCCCATCGCCGACCTGGCCAAGGACGAACGGGCATTGAAGATAGGTGGCCGCCTGTTCGCCAACCATTGCTCGATGTGCCACGGCTCGGATGCCAAGGGCGCCTACGGTTTTCCCAACCTGACCGACGATGACTGGCTGTACGGCGGCGACCCGGACACCATCAAGACCTCGATCATGCAGGGTCGCCAGGGCGTGATGCCCGGCTGGCAGGAAGTGCTGGGCGATGACGGCGTGCGTGACGTCACCGCTTACACACGCAGCCTCTCCGGCCTGGAGAACCCGGCGGATAGCGCCGCGGACATGGACAAAGGCAAACAGCTGTACGCCACCAACTGCGCCATGTGTCACGGCCCCGACGGCAAGGGCATGCAGGTGCTCGGCGCGCCCAACCTGACCGACAAGGTCTGGCTGTACGGCTCCAGCTTCGCTCAGGTGCAGCAGACCATCCGCTACGGGCGCAGCGGCCAGATGCCGGCGCAAGAGGACTTCCTCGGCAACGACAAGGTGCACCTGCTGGCCGCGTACGTGTACAGCCTGTCGCAGCGTGCCGAAGAACCGGCGGCGGAGCCAGACCGGGAGAAAGAGTGAGTGCACTGATCTGGGTCAGGGCGGGCTGCCGATGCTGCGTCTAGGATGGTCACGCCTGATCCCTGCGACGGGTGGCCGCAAGCCCGATGAGGGCTGGAGGCGTACCATCGGCGCAGCGAACGATTGCGACCGGCAGGTATCGGTCGCGACATGCCCGACCAACCGTTGTGGTAGCCCTCGATGAGCCAACAGATCCCCGTCAAGAACGTCACGCCGGTTGCCGCCGGCGAGACCATCGACCTCTATGCCAGTCGCGAGAAAATCCACACCCGCGCCTTCAGTGGTTTCTACCGCAACCTGCGACGGGCCGGCGGTGCGCTGCTGTTCATCCTCTACTTCGGCACCGTATGGCTGAACTGGAACGGCCACCAGGCGGTGTGGTGGAACCTTCCGGACCGCAAGTTCCACATCTTCGGCGCCACCTACTGGCCCCAGGATTTCGTGCTGCTCTCGGCGCTGCTGATCATCGCCGCCTTCGGACTGTTCTTCATCACCGTCTTCGCCGGCCGTGTGTGGTGCGGCTACACCTGCCCGCAGAGCGTCTTCACGTGGATCTTCATGTGGGCGGAAAAGGTCACCGAGGGCGACCGCAATCAACGCATGAAGCTGGAAAAGGCGCCCATGAGCGCAGGCAAGTTCCTGCGCCGCTTCGCCAAACACGGCATCTGGCTGGGCGTTTCGCTGATCACCGCGGTGACCTTCGTCGGCTACTTCGCGCCGATCCGCGAACTGCTCGCCGAGCTGATCAGCTTCGAGGCCGGTGGCTGGGCGCTGTTCTGGATCGCCTTCTTCACCCTCGCCACTTACGGCAACGCCGGCTGGCTGCGCGAGCAGGTGTGCATTCACATGTGCCCTTACGCGCGCTTCCAGAGCGTGATGTTCGACCAGGACACCCTGATCGTTTCCTACGACCCGCGCCGTGGCGAAGCCCGCGGAGCGCGCAAGAAAAGCGCCGATCATCAGGCCCTGGGCCTGGGGGACTGCATCGACTGCACCCTGTGCGTGCAGGTCTGCCCGACCGGCATCGACATCCGTGATGGCCTGCAGATCGAATGCATCGGCTGCGCCGCCTGCATCGATGCCTGCGACAGCATCATGGACAAGATGAACTACCCACGCGGGCTGATCAGCTACACCACCGAGCACAACCTTTCCGGGCAGCAGACCCAGCTGCTGCGCCCGCGCCTGATCGGCTATGCGCTGGCACTGCTGGCCATGTTCGCGGTGTTCGGCTGGGCGCTGAACGACCGCCCGCTGGTGGAGCTGGACGTGCTCAAGGACCGGGTGCTCTACCGGGAGAACGAGCAGGGCCGGATCGAGAACGTCTATACCCTGAAGATCATGAACAAGGCGCAACAGGACGTCGTCTACCGTATCGAGGCCGATGGTCTGGACGGTCTGGTCTACGAAGGCCGCCGCGAGGTCCGCGCGCTGGCCGGCGAAGTGCTCGCGATTCCGGTGGAGCTGTCCATCGACGCCGAGAAACTGCCGTCCAGCACCAACGAGATCACCTTCCGCATCCGTGCCACGGATGACGAGAGCATCCACAACGACGCCAGCAGCCGGTTTATCGGCCCCAGCGTGAGATAGCTGAACGGCTGGATCGCCTCCCCGCCACCCTACAGCCGTAACTCCGTAGGGTGGGCTTCAGCCCACCAAAGCGAATGACCCAAGCCAAGCACCAACACCGAGAAGAGAAAGCAGGCCAGCCATGAACGAAGAGACCCAACCCGCGCCCTGGTACAAGCAGTTCTGGCCCTGGTTTCTGATCGCCCTGCTCGGCTACTCGGTGATTCAGGGGCTGACCCTGCTGACCGTGGCCACACGCAATCCACCGGGGCTGATCTCCGACGATTACTACGACGTCGGCAAGGGCATCAACCAGTCGCTGGAACGCGAGAACCTGGCCGTGCGCCTGCAGCTGCGCGCCAGCCTCGACCTCGATGACCAGCGCGGCATCGCCGAGCTGCACCTGCGGGGCAGCAGCGCGCCAGCGCAACTGGTGCTCAATCTGGTATCGCCCACCCAGCCCGAGCGCGACCGTCGCGTGGTACTGCAGCATCAGGGGGACGGCCTGTATCGCGGCAACCTGCAGGACAGCGTGCAGGGCCGGCGCTTCGTCGAGCTGATCGGCCAGGAAGGCGGTCAGGACTGGCGCCTGTTCGAGGAAGAAACCCTGCAACCCGGCCAGAGCATCCAGCTCGGGGATGAACACTGATCGACGCTTCAGCCTCCGGGGCGGTGCATGCCGTCCCCACGCCCTGTTACCACTGCGGCCTGCCGGTGCCCGCCGGCGCGCATTTCCAGACCGTGGTGCTGGGGCAGCCCCGCGAAATGTGCTGCCCCGGTTGCCAGGCGGTGGCGCAGACCATCGTGCAGAGCGGCCTGGAGCACTACTACAGGCACCGCAGCGAGGCTGCCAGCAATCCGCGGCAACTGCCTCAGGTACTGCCGGATGAGCTGGTGCTCTACGACCGCCACGACGTGCAGCAGCCATTCGTCGAACAGCAGGGCGAGCTGAGCGAGGCCAATCTGCTCATCGAAGGCATCAGTTGCGCGGCCTGCGGCTGGCTGATCGAGAAACACCTGAATACCCTGGCAGGCGTGGCCGAAGCGCACCTCAACCTGTCCAGCCACCGCCTGCTGGTACGCTGGGACGCGAACGCCCTGCCGCTCAGCGAACTGCTCGGCGCGATCCGCCGTATCGGCTATGCGGCCCACCCCTGGCAGGCCGATGCCGCTGCCGAGCAGTTGACCCGAGAAAATCGCCGAGCCATGCGCGAACTGGGCGTGGCCGGGCTGCTGTGGATGCAGGTGATGATGGCGAGCATGGCCACCTGGCCGGAATTCAATATCGACCTGAGCGCGGAACTGGACAGCATCCTGCGCTGGGTCAGCCTGTTTCTCACCACCCCCATCGTCTTCTATTGCTGCGGCCAGTTCTTCCGTGGCGCCCTGCGTGACCTGCGCACCCGCCAACTGAGCATGGACGTCTCGGTGTCGCTGGCCATCGGCGGCGCCTACGCAGCGGGCATCTGGTCCACGGTAACGGGCCACGGCGAGTTGTATTTCGACGCGGTGGGCATGTTCGCCCTGTTTCTGCTCAGCGGCCGCTACCTGGAACGCCGTGCCCGGGAACGTACCGCAGCGGCGACCGCGCAACTGGTCAAGCTGTTGCCGGCCTCCTGCCTGCGCCTGGATGAACGCGGCCAGAGCCAGCGCATCCTGCTCAGCGAACTGCGTCTCGGTGACCACGTGCTGGTTCCGCCTGGGGCGCTGCTACCTGCGGACGGCCAGGTTCTGCAGGGCCACTCCAGCATCGATGAATCGCTGCTCACCGGTGAGTACCTGCCGCAACCTCGTACGGTCGGTGATGGGGTTACCGCAGGCACCCTCAATGTCGAAGGCCCGCTTGCCGTGGAGGTGCAGGCGCTGGGCGACGCCACGCGGCTGTCGGCCATCGTGCGCCTGCTGGAACGCGCCCAGGGCGAAAAACCGCGCCTGGCGGAAATCGCCGACCGGGTCGCGCAGTGGTTCCTGTTGATCGTTCTGGTGGTGGCCGCCGTCGTCGGCCTGGTCTGGTGGCAGCTCGACCCGTCTCGCGCCTTCTGGGTCGTCCTCGCCCTGCTGGTCGCGACCTGCCCCTGCGCCCTCGCCCTGGCCACGCCAACCGCCCTGACCACCGCCACCGGCACCCTGCACAAACAAGGCATGTTGCTGACTCGCGGTCACGTGCTCGAAGGCCTGGAGCAGATCGACACGCTGATCGTCGACAAGACCGGCACCCTCACCGACGGCCGCCTCACCCTGCGCGCCGTGCACCCGCTGGGCACACAGGATGGCGATACCTGCCTGGCGCTTGCCGCCGCACTGGAAAGTCATTCCGAACACCCCATCGCCCGCGCCTTTGGCCACACAGCCGCAATGGTCGAAGCATTGCAGAGTTTTCCCGGCCTGGGCTTGCAGGGCATGGTGGATGGCCGCCGCCTGCGCATCGGTCAGCCAGCGTTCGTCAGCACGCTCAGCGCCAGCCCACCGCCCGACATTCCGGGGGATCAGGGCCAATGGCTGCTGCTCGGTGACGAACAGGGCCCTCTGGCCTGGTTCGTGCTCGATGATCGCCTGCGTGACGATGCGCCTGCGCTGATCGAGTCCGCCCGGGCGCGCGGCTGGCAGATTCTCCTGCTCAGTGGCGACAGCTCGCCCATGGTCGGCGAAGTGGCGGCCAAGCTGGGTATCGAACAGGCCCACGGCGGGCTGACCCCGGACGCCAAACTGACCATCCTTCACGACCTGCAGAAACAGGGGCGCCGCGTACTGATGCTCGGCGACGGCGTCAACGACGTGCCGGTACTCGCCGGAGCCGATATCAGCGTGGCCATGGGTACGGCATCCGACCTGGCGAAAACCAGCGCCGACGCGGTGCTGCTGTCCAATCGCCTGGGCAGCCTGGTCGATGCCCTGCGCCTGGCCCGCCGCACCCGCACCATCATCATCGAGAACCTGGCCTGGGCCGGGCTGTACAATGGCCTGGTACTGCCCTTCGCGGCCCTCGGCTTGATCACCCCGATCTGGGCCGCGCTGGGCATGTCGTTCAGTTCGTTGCTGGTGGTGCTCAATGCACTGCGCCTGGGGAAATCATCATGACCGCGCTGTACATCCTGATTCCCGTTGCCCTGCTGCTGGTCGCCTTCGCCGTGTGGCTGTTCTTCTGGGCGGTCGACAGCGGTCAGTACGACGACCTCGACAGCCCCGCTCACCGCATCCTCTTCGACGACGATGACCCGCGCCACCAGGCCGCCGTGCAGCAGGCC
The DNA here is from genome assembly GCF_013408425.1 of Pseudomonas flavescens. Taxonomy (NCBI): domain Bacteria; kingdom Pseudomonadati; phylum Pseudomonadota; class Gammaproteobacteria; order Pseudomonadales; family Pseudomonadaceae; genus Phytopseudomonas; species Phytopseudomonas flavescens. The sequence goes on from NZ_JACBYV010000001.1 coordinate 2,452,386, forward strand.
AGCGAGCCCGACCAGAAACCCCATGACTGAGCTGCTGCCACACGTGCTGTCCGCCTTGATTCTGGGCCTGCTCGGCGGTGGCCACTGCCTGGGCATGTGCGGCGGGCTGATGGGCGCCCTGAGCCTGGCCATTGCGCCCGAGCGGCGTGATCAGCGTCTGCGCCTGTTGCTGGCCTACAACGCCGGGCGCATTCTCAGCTATGCCCTGGCCGGCCTGCTGCTCGGCCTGGCAGGCTGGGCACTGGCCAGCGGCCCGCTGGCCATCGTGATGCGAGGCATCGCCGGGCTGTTGCTAATCGTCATGGGGCTCTATCTGGCAGGCTGGTGGAGCGGTCTGACGCGCATCGAGGCGCTGGGCCGCGGCCTCTGGCGACATCTGCAACCGCTCGCCCGCCGTTTCATGCCGATCACCAGTCCATCGCGCGCACTGCTCCTCGGCGGCCTGTGGGGCTGGCTGCCCTGCGGCCTGGTCTACAGCACCCTGCTGTGGGCGGCCAGCCAGGGCAATGCCCTGCACAGCGCCGCCTTGATGCTCGCATTCGGCGTCGGCACCCTGCCGGTGCTGCTGGCCACCGGCCTGGCGGCCGAGCGCCTGGGCAGCCTGCTGCGCAAGCGTGGCGTGCGCGTGGCAGGCGGCCTGCTGGTGATGCTGTTCGGTCTGTGGACACTGCCCGGTCCGCACCAGCATTGGCTGATGGGGCACTGAGGCTCGATCTGTCGGCGACCCAGCGGTCACACCCCCACTGCGCCCCCATGACTCAGATCAAAGAGCCCCGCCCAGGCCCGCCCTAGACTGCCGAGCACTCAACGCTGAAGCGGAACTCGCCATGCTCGACGCCATCCAGTGGGATTCCGACCTGATCCGCCGATACGATCAAGCCGGCCCGCGCTACACCTCGTACCCGACCGCCGTGCAATTTCATGACGGCGTCGGCTCATTCGATCTGCTCCACGCCCTGCGCGAAAGCCGTCGTGCCCTGCGCCCGCTGTCGCTGTACGTTCACCTGCCGTTCTGCGCCAACATCTGCTACTACTGCGCCTGCAACAAGGTGATCACCAAGGATCGCGGCCGCACCCAGCCTTATCTGCAGGCGCTGGAAGTGGAGATGGCACTGCTCAGCCGCCATGTCGACAAGCGCCAGCACATCGAACAGCTGCACCTGGGCGGCGGCACCCCGACCTTTCTCAGCCACGACGAACTGCGCCGATTGATGGCGCAACTGCGTGAGCACTTCACCCTGCTCGACGACGACTCCGGTGACTACAGCATCGAGATCGATCCCCGCGAAGCGGACTGGTCGACCATGGGCCTGCTGCGCGAACTGGGCTTCAACCGCGTCAGCCTCGGCGTGCAGGACCTCGACCCCAACGTGCAGCGCGCCATCAACCGCCTGCAGAGCCTGGAAGAAACCCGCGCCATCATCGAGGCCGCACGAACCCTGCAGTTTCGCTCGGTGAACATCGACCTGATTTACGGCCTGCCACAACAAACGCCGGAGAATTTCGCCCACACCGTCCAGCAGGTGATCGCCCTGCAACCCGATCGCCTGTCGCTGTTCAACTACGCCCACCTGCCGGAACGCTTCATGCCGCAGCGGCGCATCGACAGCACCCAGTTGCCCAGTGCAGCGAACAAGCTGGCCATGCTGCAGGGCAGCATCGAACAACTGGCGAGCGCCGGTTACCGCTACATCGGCATGGATCACTTCGCGCTGCCCGACGACGAACTGGCCAGCGCTCAGGAAGACGGCAGCCTGCAGCGCAACTTCCAGGGCTATACCACCCACGGGCATTGCGACCTGATCGGCCTCGGCGTGTCGTCGATCAGCCAGGTCGGTGATCTGTACTGCCAAAACAGCTCGGATCTGGCCGCCTACCAGGCCAACCTGAACAATCGCCAGTTGGCGACCTTGCGCGGCCTGGGCTGCAACGACGACGATCGCCTTCGCCGCGCCGTGATCCAGCAACTGATCTGCCACTTCCAGCTGGACTTCGCGGAAATCGAACGGCGCTTCGCGGTGAATGTCCGCAGCTACTTCGCCGACACCTGGCCGGCCCTGCAGCAGATGAGCCGCGAGGGCCTGATCGAATTGCGAGATGGCAGCATCGAGGTGCTGCCGGCGGGACGATTGCTGGTGCGCTCGCTGTGCATGCTGTTTGATCGCTACCTCAGCGAGCAGAACCTGCAGCGCTTCTCGCGGGTGATCTGAGTACGGCTACTGCCGTGCCAAGGAAGAAAAAATCAGCTGATCATCAGCGATGTGACGGTGACGCTCTGCTCGGTGCTGAGTTCCTGGTCGCGAATAGCTTTGACCAGCTCGGCGTTAGCCGTGCTCAAGGCGCCGCTGATCGAGCTGACCTCGGTCTGCAGCGCCTGGGCACTGGCCTGACGCGTTTCGTCGTCCATATCGCTCTGAGCCATGATCGCCTGCAACTCGGCCATTTTCTGCGCGAGCTGGGCTTTCAGCTCACGAATCATCTTGAGCAGTTGCTTGATGTTCGAAGGCAGGTCGCTCTCGTCGATATCGCTGTTCTTGTCCTCGGACTTCGACTGCGCCAGGCCCTCCAGGGACAGCGTGACCTTGACGCCCGGCTCGGCACTGGTGCCAGCCGCTGGCGCCGCAGTCGAGGTTTCTTCGCTGGTTTCGGCAGGCGCCGCAGCGGCGGTCGCAGTCGAACTGGAGGGCACGATACTGCGCTCGAGCGAAACGGGATTATCTACACGCATTGCAACGCTCCTGGCCGTCAACTCACTGATTCAGCGTTATCGGCAGGGGGGAGCGACACTTGAGCGCGCCCCCTTGGGTGGCCGTGCCCCCTCTGGTGCGGTACCCTTACGACTTCTGTGTCTATACTAGGGATAAGGGCGATGTCCGAAAGCATCAAGCTGCGTACAACTCATCAGGCACACTGCAAGGATTGCAGCCTCTCCAGTCTCTGCCTGCCGCTGTCGCTGGATCTCGAGGACATGGATGCGCTCGACGATATCGTCAAACGCGGCCGCCCCCTGAAAAAGGGCGAATTCCTGTTCCGTCAGGGCGACACCTTCAACTCGGTCTTCGCGGTACGCTCCGGCGCACTGAAAACCTTCAGCATCAGCGATGCGGGCGAAGAGCAGATCACCGGCTTTCACCTGCCCAGCGAACTGGTCGGCCTCTCCGGCATGGATACCGAGCTGTACCCGGTATCGGCGCAAGCGCTGGAAACCACCTCGGTCTGCGAAATCCCGTTCGAGCGCCTCGACGAACTGTCGGCGAGCCTGCCGCAGTTGCGCCGCCAGCTGATGCGCGTCATGAGTCGTGAAATCCGCGACGATCAGCAGATGATGCTGCTGCTCTCGAAGAAAACCGCCGACGAGCGCATCGCTACCTTCCTAGTCAACCTGTCGGCGCGCTTCCGTGCCCGCGGGTTCTCTGCCAACCAGTTCCGCCTGGCGATGTCGCGCAATGAAATCGGCAACCACCTGGGCCTGGCGGTGGAAACCGTGTCGCGGGTATTCACCCGCTTCCAGCAGAGCAAACTGCTCGAAGCCGAAGGCAAGGAAGTGCATATTCTCGACCCGATCGAGCTGTGCGCTCTGGCGGGTGGTAACCTTAATGGCTGATAGGGCCTCGAGAACCCGTTCATGATCTGCTGCGCGTCGGCCCTGCTGCGTTGAAAACAAGCGGGATTGCCAGCCCAAGCTAGGCGCTCCCGTCGGAATGCCCATTCACAGCTCGTAAACTCGCGTGCGAGCCCAGTCCGCTTCCTCGCTTGTTTTTGCAGGGGCGCCTAGCCCTTGCATGGCTCTAGCTCGCAAAGTCATGAACAGGTTCCAAGGCTCAATTTTGACCGCTACAAGGATTACCGATGATTTTCGACGAATTCAGTATCAAGACCCTCATTCGCCCGGTTAACGACTTTCCGAAACCGGGCGTGGTGTTTCGCGACATCACCCCGCTGTTCCAGTCGCCGCGCGCCCTGCGCATGGTGATCGACAGCCTGATCCAGCGCTATGTCGAGGCCGACTTCAGCCACGTCGGCGCCATGGATGCGCGCGGGTTCCTGATCGGTTCGATCATCGCCTATGAGCTGAACAAGCCGTTGGTGCTGTTCCGCAAGCAAGGCAAACTGCCAGCCGACGTCCTCAGCCAGGGTTACCAGACCGAATACGGCGAAGCCTTTCTGGAGGTGCACGCAGACAGTCTGTGCGAAGGCGACAAGGTGCTCATCGTCGACGACCTGATCGCCACCGGCGGCACCCTGCTGGCCGCCGTGCAACTGGTCAAACGCATGGGGGCAGGCATTCATGAAGCGGCCGCGATCATCGACCTGCCGGAGCTGGGTGGCTCGCGCAAACTGCAGGACATGGGCATTCCCACCTACAGCCTGACGGCCTTCGCACTCGATGAGCGCTAAGAGCAGTAGCAAGTTACAAGCGTCAAGTGATCTTCGCGCGACCAGAACCTCTGCCGTCAGGCTGATGTGCTGGGGTCGTGCGTAGGCTGGATCGGGCGCGAAACTGGCGCTTCATCCGGCCATCGGCTTCATGCGCGCCCAACTGCCCACCTTGAAAGCGATCGGCCAATAAAAAGCCCCGGCCAAGTGCCGGGGCTCTTTATTGCATATCAGGCTATCAGCGCAGTGCCGGGCCCTGGAACCCCATCCACATCGCCAACTGCTCCGCCACACTGGCGCCCAGCTTCTTGGTGAAGCGATCCAGCGGGCTTTCCTGGACGGTGAAATCCACCATTTCTTCCTGGCCAATGACGTCACGCGCCACATAGCTGGTGCTGCCCAGGGCATCGATCAGGCCCAGATTCAGCGCCTGTTCGCCAGACCAGATCAGGCCGGAGAACAGCTCGGGATGCTCGGCATCCTTGAGGCGATCGCCGCGGCCCTTCCTCACGCTGTCGATGAACTGCTTGTGAGTGGTTTCCAGCACGGTCTTCCAGAACGCCGCCTCTTCAGGCTTTTGCGGCTGGAACGGATCGAGAAACGCCTTGTGCTCGCCCGAGGTATAGACGCGGCGGTCAACGCCCAGCTTGTCCATCAGACCGGTGAAACCGAAACTGGCCGCAGTGACACCGATGGAACCCACCAGGCTGGCCTTGTCGGCATAGATCTGGTCGGCAGCGCTGGCGATGTAATAGGCACCCGAAGCCCCCAGATCGGAAATCACCGCGTACACCTTGGTGTCCGGGTTCTCGCCGCGCAGACGGCGGATTTCGTCATAGATGTAGCCCGATTGCACCGGGCTGCCACCGGGGCTGTTGATGCGCAGGATCACACCCTTGGTGTTGGGGTCCTTGAAGGCTGCGCGCAGGCTGCCGACGATATTGTCGGCGCTGGCCGCTTCCTTGTCGGCGATCAGGCCACGCACGTCGATCACCGCGGTGTGCGGCGTGCTGCTGGCACCCTTCTGCAGATTGAGCAGCGGCGAGAACAGCGCCAGGGCACCGAACAGATAAATGAAGGTCAGCAGCTTGAAGAAGATCCCCCAGCGGCGCGAGCGGCGCTGCTCGTGAACGCTGGCCAGCAGCGTCTTCTCGAGGAGTTTCCAGCTCTTCGGGTCGCTCTCGGCCACGACCGGCGTCTTTCTATCACCCCACATGCTCACTCTCCTCGGTTTGGGGCTCGGCCACCGTCTGGTTCAGCCAGGCACTCAGTTCCATGAAATGGTTGATCGACAGCTTCGGCTCATAGGCACTCAACGCTGTCAGCGTCTGCGCACCGTAACCCACTGCCACAGAATCCATACCCGCGCGCTGCGCCATCAGCAGATCGAACGAGGAATCACCGATCATCAGTGCCTGCCCGGCCGGCACGCCACAATGCTGAAGAATTTCATGCAGCATGCGCGGATCGGGCTTGCTCGCCGTTTCATCGGCGCACCGCGTGATGTCGAAATATTCCTGCCAGCCCAGCGCGTCGAGAATCCGCTGCAGGCCACGGCGGCTCTTGCCGGTGGCAACGGCCAACTGATAACCCTGCGCGCGGAACTGCGCCAGACTCTGCTCCACCTGCGCGAAGAACGCCGAGGGGGTCTGATCCATGGCCACATAACAGTCGCTGTAGCTGACACGGAAGCGTTCGACGTGTGCGGCTTCGACGAGTTCCGGATAAAGCGTGGTGATCGCCTCGGGCAGCGCCAGGCCGATGATGCCCTTGACCGCCTCGTCACTGCGCCGCGGCATGGAACACTGGTCGGCCGCCTGGTGCATGGCCGCGACGATGCGGCCAATGGAGTCGACCAGCGTGCCGTCCAAGTCGAAGATCAGCAGCCGATAATCACGCACTCAGGCGCTCCAGCGTGCGAGCCCACATCTCGTCGACCGGCGCCTCGAGCTTAAGCACGCCGCCCTCGGGCAGCGGAATGTTCAACTCGTAGGCATGCAGGAACAGGCGCTTGCCGCCCAACTCTCGAATCTCCCGGGTGAAGTCGTCATCGCCATACTTGCTGTCACCGGCAATGCAATGCCCGCCGTACTGGGCATGCACGCGAATCTGGTGGGTCCGGCCAGTCACCGGCTTGGCTTCGACCAGGGTCGCGAATTCGCCGAAACGGCGCAGCACGCGGAACACGGTGAGCGCCTCCTTGCCTTCGGGGTTGACCTCGACCATGCGCTCGCCGGAACGCAGATTGCTCTTGAGCAGCGGCGCGTTGATCTGCTTCTTGGCGGTCGCCCAGTGGCCACGCACCAGGGCCATGTAACGCTTGTCGACGCCGTCACCGCGCAGTGCTTCATGGAGATGACGCAGCATGCTGCGCTTCTTGGCGATCATCAGCAGCCCGGAAGTGTCGCGGTCGAGGCGATGCACCAGCTCCAGATCCTTGGCATCCGGGCGCAACTGGCGAAAGGCCTCGATCACGCCGTAATTGAGACCACTGCCGCCGTGCACGGCGATGCCGGCCGGCTTGTTCAAAACGATCAGCGCCTTGTCTTCATAGACGATGGCCGCTTCCAGGCGCTGCAGCAGGCCCTGGGCCAGCGGCTCGGGCTCGTCGCGTTCGGCCAGGCGCAGCGGCGGCACGCGCACGATGTCACCAGGCTGCAGCTTGTATTCGGGCTTGATCCGACCTTTGTTGACCCGCACCTCACCCTTGCGCAGGATGCGGTAGATCAAGGTCTTGGGTACGCCCTTGAGCTGGGTACGAAGGAAGTTGTCGATGCGCTGACCCGCGAGTTCAGGCGCGACCTCGAGCAGCTGAACGCCGGAGGTTGGAGTAGTGGGTGTCGTCATGGCCGAGATCATACAATTTTTATGCATTTGAAGCACTTAATCATTGCTGCTATAGTCGCGAATGCCGCCAAAAGCGGCCTGATTCGCGGATGTTGCCAAACCGCCATCGTGAATCAAGCAACCCATTCAGGACGTAAGGCCGTCCGACGGGCGTCTCAGAGAGCGATAGGCCTGCATGGCTGCTCGAGAAACTCGGAAATAAGGCCTGAGACACAGATGCGCGACCAGCCCTTATGGAGGGTCGCGGTAATGCCAACCCGCTGCGGATTTTTCGTGAGCGGCACCCGATTTTCAGCGATACGTGTAGGGTGGAGATGCACAACGGTCGGCCTGCGTAGCAAACAGCTTTATCAGAGACGCGTCATATCGTCCGCTACCGACCCTTGATTCCTCCTCCTGACTGAGAACCCGTTTACGGTCTCGCAAGTTAGCGCCACGCAAGACGCTACGTTAGTGACAGCCCCCGATCCGGGGCAGGCAAAGAAGCTCGCTTACCCAGGTAAACGATCTTCCAAGCAGGTTTTAACGCAGCAGGGCCAGTGCTTAGCCGATCGCCAGCGAGTTCTGAGTGCTTTCTGTCACATACAGCAAGCAGGAGACGTCCGTCGCGGCCCAGCACAACTGGCTGCTGCCGCTCGACAATGAAACGATTTACGACCGTTTCTGACGCGCCTGACACCGACCCTGAGCGTCGTGTGTGCCTAACGCGGCTTCCGGCAGCACCGGAAACCATTGGTACCACATGAAAAGAATGTTGATTAACGCGACTCAACCCGAAGAGTTGCGTGTTGCGCTGGTAGATGGCCAGCGCCTGTACGATCTGGACATCGAGTCCGGCGCCCGTGTACAGAAGAAATCGAATATCTACAAAGGTCGCATTACCCGCGTAGAACCCAGCCTCGAAGCGGCATTCGTCGACTTCGGCTCCGAGCGTCACGGCTTCCTCCCCCTCAAAGAAATCTCCCGCGAATACTTCAGCAAGGCCCCCGAAGGCCGCGTCAACATCAAGGACGTGCTCAAGGAAGGCCAGGAAGTCATCGTTCAGGTCGAGAAAGAAGAGCGTGGCAACAAGGGCGCAGCCCTGACCACCTTCATCAGCCTCGCCGGCCGCTACCTGGTGCTGATGCCCAACAACCCGCGTGCAGGTGGCATCAGCCGCCGCATCGAAGGCGAAGAGCGCAACGAACTGCGCGAAGCTCTCAATGGTCTCGACATCCCCAATGACATGGGTCTGATCGTGCGCACCGCCGGCCTGGGCCGTTCCAGCGAAGAAATGCAGTGGGACCTCGACTACCTGCTGCAACTGTGGAGCGCCATCAAGGAAGCGTCCCAGGACCGCCCTGCCCCGTTCCTGATCTATCAGGAAAGCAACGTCATCATCCGCGCCATCCGCGACTACCTGCGCCAGGACATCGGCGAAGTACTGGTCGACAGCGTCGAAGCCCAGGAAGAAGCCCTGACCTTCATCCGCCAGGTGATGCCGCAGTACGCCAGCAAGATCAAGCTGTACGAAGACAGCGTGCCGCTGTTCAACCGCTTCCAGATCGAAAGCCAGATCGAAACCGCATTCCAGCGTGAAGTGAAGCTGCCATCCGGCGGTTCGATCTACATCGACCCGACCGAGGCCCTGGTGTCCATCGACATCAACTCGGCGCGTGCCACCAAAGGCAGCGACATCGAAGAAACCGCGCTGCAGACCAACCTGGAAGCCGCCGAAGAGATCGCCCGTCAGCTGCGCCTGCGCGACATCGGCGGCCTGATCGTCATCGACTTCATCGACATGACGCCAGCCAAGAACCAGCGCGCTGTCGAAGAGAAAGTACGTGAAGCCCTGGAAGCCGACCGTGCCCGCGTACAGGTCGGTCGCATTTCGCGCTTCGGCCTGCTGGAAATGTCCCGTCAGCGCCTGCGCCCATCGCTGGGCGAAAGCAGCGGCATCGTCTGCCCGCGCTGCAACGGTCAAGGCATCATCCGTGACGTCGAATCCCTGTCCCTGGCGATTCTGCGCCTGATCGAAGAAGAAGCCCTAAAGGATCGTACCGCCGAGGTTCGCGCCCAGGTGCCGATCCCGGTCGCCGCGTTCCTGCTCAACGAAAAACGCAACTCGATCACCAAGATCGAACTGCGTACCCGTGCGCGCATCGTCATCCTGCCGAACGACCACCTGGAAACGCCGCACTTCGAAGTGCAGCGCATCCGTGACGACAGCCCGGAAGCCCAGAGCACCCAGACCAGCTACGAAATGGCCACGGTCGAAGTCGAGGAAGAGAAACCGGCTGCAGCCACCCGCACCCTGGTTCGCCAGGAAGCTGCGATCAAGGCCGCTCCGCCGCGCAGCGCTCCTGCTCCGGAAGTTGCCGTAGCTGCGCCTGCTGCCGCACCCGTTGCCGCCGCACCGCAAACCGGCCTGTTCAAAGGCCTGGTGAAGTCCCTGGTAGGCCTGTTCGCCAGTGCCGAAGAGCAGAAACCAACCGTGGTCGAGAAGAAGCCGGGCGAGCGTCAGCCGCGTGGCGACGAGCGTCGTAACGGTCGCCAGCAGAACCGCAACCGTGGCAACCGTCGCGATGAAGATCGCAAGCCGCGTGAAGAACGCGCCCCACGTGAAGATCGCGCAGCCCGCGAGGAACGTGCGCCTCGTGAAGAGCGTGCACCGCGTGAAGAGCGTCAGCCTCGCGCCCCGCGTGAAGATCGCCAGCCGCGCGAGAACGTGGAAGTTCGCGAGCCTCAGGAAGTGCGTCAATCCCGCCCGCCGCGCGAACCGCGTGAAGGTCAGGAAAACCGCCGTGAACGTCGCCCGCGTGAAGAGCGTCAGCCGCGCGAACTGCGCGCTCCGCTGGATGCCGAGCCGCAGAACGAAACTGCAGCCGTCGCCAGTGAAGAAGCTCGCGCCGAACGCCCGCAACGTGAACCGCGCCAGCCACGCCAGCCTCGTGAAGAACGTCAACCTCGCGCCGAACAGGCTCAGGCAGACGCTGCTGAAGACGAAGTGCTGAACAACGACGAGCAGCAAGACGACGAGCAGGAAGGTAACGAAGGCGGTGATCGCCCACGTCGCCGCTCCCGCGGTCAGCGTCGCCGCAGCAATCGTCGCGAGCGTCAGCGTGATGCCGACGGCAACCCGATCGAAGGCAGCGACGAGAATGCGGAAGAGCCGGTAGACAACGGCAGCATTGCTGCAGCCGCTACCGTGGCAGCCGTTATCGCTGAAACCGAGAAACCAGCCGAACAGCCGGTCGCTCAGCAAGCAGAGACCTTTGCCACCACCGAAACCGCAGCACCTGTCGCCGTACAGGACGTACAGCCAGCGGTCGAGACCGAGCAGCCTGCACAAGCTGCTGCCGTTGTGGTCGAAGAGGCGCCTGCGCCAGTCGAAGTGCCGGCAGAAACAGTTGCCGAGCGTGCCGATGCAGTGATCGAGCCCCTACCTGAAATCGAACGCCCACGTGCTTCGGCAGCGGAATTCGAAGCAGTGCAGCAGGAAGCTCCGGTCGCGGCCGAGCCAGTCAGCGAAGCGGTCGTCGTCGAAGCACCCGTTGCCGAAACGCCAGTGTTCGAAGCACCGGCCATCGAAGCTCCGGTAGCCGAAACCACTTTCACTGCCGCACCCGAGGCCGCTCCGGCAGCCGAGGAAGTTGCAGTGGAAGCACCTGTGGTCGAGGCGCCAGCGATCGAAGAGCAAGCCGCTTCAGCCGCACTGGTTGCAAGCAACGGCCGCGCACCGAACGACCCGCGTGAAGTGCGTCGCCGCAAGCGTGAAGAAGAGCGCTTGGCCCGCGAAGCTGAAGAGGCCGCCAAGGCCGCTCCAGCCGCAGCGGTGGTGGAAGCTGAGCCCGCTGCTCCGGCAACCGAGAGTGAAGCCGTTGTCGACACTCAACCGGCCAGCGAGCCCGTCGAGCAAGATGACGTCATCGTCACGCCGGTCGACGAGAGCGCTCAGCGCGATCAGGACGCGCCCAAGCCGCACGCCTGATTAGGTAGCGCAAAAGAAAAGGGGATGCTTCGGCATCCCCTTTTTATTGCCTGTGTCCCGTCCTGAATAAGGTTTACACCTTCTGCCCGAGAATCTGGAGAACTCAATGGAGCAAGGTGCTAAACGTACGCAGCGTGATTACTCGCTGACTTTTAAATTGTCGGTGGTCGATCAGATCGAAAAAGGCGAGCTGACCTATAAACAGGCTCAGGACCGGTATGGCATTCAGGGCAAGTCCACTGTTTTGGTATGGTTGCGTAAGCATGGTCGGCAGGATTGGAGTCAGGGGGCCTCGATTCGAGCCGGCAGGAGCCAGATCGTGACCGATCCCAAAGACCTGACGCCCGAGCAACGCATCAAGGATCTGGAGCAGCAACTGCAGTTCATGAGCCAGAAGGCACAGTTCTTTGAAGCTGTGGTCGACGTGCTGAAGAAGGATTACGGTGTTTCGATCGTAAAAAAGCGACCCGGCAAGTCATCTCGCAAGGGCAAGCCCAAGGGCTGAGCATCGTCAGGGCTTGCCAGTTTCTATCCATCAGTCGCCAGGCTTATTACAAGCACAACCGTGTTGCTGATCAGCGCGCTATACAGAATGAGCTGATCGCGTGTTATGTCCAGCGGTTAAGGCTTCGCCAGCCAAGGATCGGCACGCGCAAGTTACATTACCTTCTGCACCGCCAACCCAATGACAGCCTGAAGGTCGGGCGCGACCGGCTATTCAAGATATTGGCCGAACACCGCCTGCTGGTACTGCCCAAGCGCGCGTATCACAAGACCACGCAGAGCTTTCATCGTTTTTATCGGCATCCGAACCTGCTCAAGTCTGGAGCTGATCAGATTACGGCGACAGCGCCCGACCATGTTTGGGTGGCGGATATCACCTATCTGCCGGCCCGAGGCGGCCCGCTGTATCTGAGCTTGGTCACGGATGCGTACTCCCGAAAGATCGTCGGCCATCACGTCCATGAAGGCTTGCATGCAGAGTCCGTGGCGGTTGCCTTCAGGCGAGCACTAAAAAGACGCCAGGGTAACCAGGTACTCGTCCATCATTCTGATCGCGGAATCCAGTATTGCTCAGCGCTCTACCAGGCACTGCACAAATACCACGGTGTGCAGTGTTCGATGACCGATGGCTACGACTGCTATCAGAACGCGCTTGCGGAGCGGGTCAATGGAATTCTGAAGAACGAACTGCTGCTACGCAGCCCCAATGATCTAGAACAGGCCAGATCAATGGTTAGCGAGGCGGTCAGGATCTACAACACGGAGCGGCCGCATCTGGCCCTGAAATACAAAACGCCCGATGCGGTGCATCGGGCATTTTGAGTACCGCAAACCTAGCTGAAACGGTGTAAACCTATTTCAGGACTAGACACTGTGATTTCCAGGGTCTGCTGACGTTTCAGCGCGAAACGTCAACAGACCCTGCAAGCGCCCAGAACGCAGCGCGCTGTTGAATGCAGTGATGTCCGAAAACGAAAAGGATGGAGCGATCAGGCCTGCACAGCTCCGCCAGCATGGCGAGGCTGCGCGGCATGTAGGATCAGAGCACGTTCGGCTCGATTTCCAGGCTCACGCCGAAGCGCTCGGCGATATCCGCCTGAATGCGCTGTGCCAATGCGAGCAGTTGCTGACCGCTGGCCTGACCGTAATTGACCAGCACCAGCGCCTGCAGGCGATGCACGCCGGCATCGCCATCACGAAAGCCCTTCCAGCCCGCCCTTTCGATCAGCCAGCCAGCCGCCAGTTTCACCTGGCCGTCGGCCTGGGGATAGGCCACCAGATCAGCGTGAATGTGCTGCAGACGCTCGGCCAGCTCGGCCGGCACCAGCGGATTCTTGAAGAAGCTGCCTGCGTTGCCGAGCACGGCAGGGTCTGGCAGCTTCTCGCTGCGGATGGCGCAGATGGCCCGGCTGACATCGCTGGCGTTCGGCGCCTCGATGCCCTGCTCCGCCAGGCGCTGGCGTACCGGGCCGTAATCGAGGTGCAAGGGAGCATTGCGGCTCAGGGCGAAACGCACGCGCAGAATGATCCAGCGCCCGCTTTCACGCTTGAAGAGGCTGTCGCGATAAGCGAAGGCACAATCCTGCAGATCGAACGCTCTGACCTCACCACTGTGTCGATCCAGCGCCGTCAGCCCAAGGAAACAGTCCTTCAGCTCGACGCCATAGGCACCGATGTTCTGCACCGGCGAGGCACCGACCGTACCCGGAATAAGACTGAGATTTTCCAGGCCGACAAAGCCCTGGCGCAAGGTCCACTGCACGAAGCCATGCCAGGGCTCGCCCGCCTCCGCCTCGATCTCCACCCGCTGGCCATCATCGGCCAGCAGACGAATACCGCGGCTGGCCATGCGCAGCACCAGCGCCTCGACATCCGCGGTCAGAAGCAGGTTGCTACCGCCTCCCAGCAGCAGCAGCGGCACCTGCCGCTCACGGGCAGCGCTCAGTGCCTGGCGCACCTGGTCGTCGTCGGCCGCCTCGGCAAAGTAGCGCGCCGCCACATCCACGCCGAACGTGTTGTAAGCCTTGAGCGAAACGCCGGCCTGGACCACCACCTTCATAAACGCCCCTTGAGTTCGATCAGCAATGCGTCGCTGGCCTGCTCGAGCAGATCCAGCACCTGCTCGAAACCTTCGGTACCGCCGTAATAGGGATCGGGCACCTCATCCACGGCCAGGTCGTAGCGGCGTAGATAGAGGTCCAGCTCGCCCCGCGCTTGAGCAGGACGCATGCGCTGCAGGTCGCGCAGATTGGCGCCATCCATGGCCAGCACCAGATCGAAGCGCGAGAAATCGTCGGCAGAGACCTGACGGCCGCGCAGGCCGGACAGGTCATAGCCTCGTCGACTGGCAGCCTCCAGGGTACGCGGGTCCGGAGCCTTGCCCACGTGCCAGCCGCCGGTGCCAGCGGAGTCGACTTCGATGCGCTCGGCCAGCCCCGCCTGCTGCAGACGCTGACGCAATACCGCCTCGGCAGTGGGGGAACGACAGATATTGCCCAGGCAAACGAACAGAACGCGCATCAGGCGCCCAGCAACCGACGTACGCGGTCGAGGTCTTCCTGAGTGTCGACCCCGGCGGGCGGCGCTTCCAGCGCGTCGGCGACGTGGATACGTACACCGTGCCAGAGCGCGCGCAACTGCTCCAGGAACTCGGTATTTTCCAGCCAGCACGGGCCCCAGGCGACGAAGTCCTGCAGGAAGCCAGCGCGATAGGCATAGATGCCGATATGCCGGCGATAGGGAACATTGGCAGGCAAGGTATCGCGATCGACAGCGAAGGCATCACGCGCCCACGGCAGCGGCGCACGGCTGAAGGTCAGCGCCAGACCGTTGAGATCGCTGGCGACCTTGACCACATTGGGGTTGAACAGCGCGGCGACATCGTCGATGGGCTCGGCCAGGGTGGCGATGGCGGCCTGGGGGTTGCCGGCCAGATTGGCGGCCACCTGATCGATGATCGCGGGCGGCACCAGCGGCTCGTCACCCTGCACGTTGACCACGATGGCATCGGCAGCCAGGCCCAGCGCAGCGGCCACTTCGGCCAGGCGGTCGGTGCCGGAGTTGTGATCGACGCGGGTCAGCAGCACCTGGGCACCGAACCCCTGGCAGGCCTCGACGATGCGCGCATCATCGGTGGCTACCACGACCTGGGTTGCACTGCTTTTGCAGGCCTGTTCCCAGACATGCTGGATCATCGGCTTGCCGGCGATATCCTGCAGTGGCTTGCCTGGCAGGCGTGTGGACGCATAGCGCGCCGGAATCACCACGGTAAAGGCGTTGCTCATCTTACTTGTCCAGGCGTTCGTCATCGTTGAGGGTGCGGGCTTCGCTTTCCAGCATGACCGGAATGCCATCGCGGACCGGATAGGCCAGGCCGGCACCTTTACTGATCAGTTCGGTCTTGTCCTGGCTGAGCTTGAGCGGGCCCTTGGTGATCGGGCAGGCCAGGATATCGAGCAGTTTCGGGTCCATGGGAAAATCCTTGAGAACAAGAGGAGTGAGCGCGTGACGCGGTTACTGCCGCTCGCCGAGCAGACGATCCAGGCGAGCCTCGAACCAGTCACGAAACGCGACGGAGGGCTGGGCATCGACGGCCAGATACCACCAGTCGTCAGCCGCGAAGGCCCGGCACTTCACCGCGTCCTTTTCCGTCATCACCAGCGGCAGCGCCGGCGAGAAATTCAGCAGCTCGGCGCTGTAGGCAGCATGGTCGGCGAAGGCATGCGCGACAGGCCGCCAGTGTAGCGCCTCGAGGGTCGTGAAGAAACGCTGCGGGTTGCCGATACCGGCCACCGCATGCACGGCCTGACCGGGCGGAAAGTGATCGAGCGGACGGCGCTCGCCGCTGCGCAGGTTGATCAGGGCGCTGGGTACCAGGGTAAAGGCATACCCACCCAGGGGATCGCTCGGCGCGCCGTTGTAGAGGCAGGCATCCACGCTCTGCAGGCGCTCAGCGGGTTCGCGCAACGGCCCGGCGGGCAGGCAGCGGCCATTGCCCAGCCCCCGCGCGGCGTCGATCAGGACCAGTTCCAGATCACGGGCCAGGCGGTAGTGTTGCAGGCCATCGTCGCTGAGCAGCAGGTCCAGGGGCTCCTCGGCCAGCAAGGCGCGAGCGGCGCGACCACGATCCGGGTCGATCATCAGCGGCACGCCACTGCGCTGCACGATCAGCAGCGGCTCGTCGCCAGCCTGCTCGGCAGTGTGCTCGGCCCTGACCCGCCAGGGCAGGCTCGGCGGCTTGGCGCCATACCCGCGACTGATCACGCCAACGCGCAGGCCGCGGGCCTGGCACTGCTCGACCAGCCAGAGAATCAGTGGGGTCTTGCCGGTGCCGCCGACGGTGACGTTACCCACCACGATCAGCGGCACCGGTGCGCGGTAGCTTTCACCCGCACCGGCGAGAAAGCGCGCGCGCTTGCGCTGCACCACACCGCGGTACAGCGCCTCCAGCGGCCGCAACAGCGCCAGAGCCGGATGCCCTTCGTACCAGGCCCGCACCAGACGGTCGGAAAAGCTCGCCATCAGGGCGCGGCCTGAGTCTCGACCGTGGTGATGCGCAGGTGCGCGAAGCCCAGCTTGCCGGCTGCATCCATGGCGGTGACCACCGATTGGTGGCTGGTCTTGGCGTCGGCGCTGATGGTCAGCGGCAGGCTGTTGTCGCCACCGGACTCCTTCTGCAAGGCCGCCATCAGGTTATCCAGATCATTCTTGATCAGGGCCTGGCCGTTGAGCGAGATGCCGCCCTCTGCCGATATCACCACTTCCAGTTGCTTGAGTTCGCTCTGCTCGGGCGGTGTACCGCTGGCAGCCTCGGGCAGGTCGACCTGCATACGGGTTTCACGCGTGAAGGTAGTGCTCACCACGAAGAACAGCAGCAGGATGAACACCACGTCGATCAGCGAGGCGAGATTGATCTCGACCTGCTCACGCCGTCTACGTCTGAACTTCACGCCTTCTTGCTCCCCTTGGCCGGCTTGGGCTCCTCGGCCAGGTCGACATCACGCTCGCCCTGCACCATCTCCACCAGCTTGATCGCTTCCTGCTCCATGCCGACGACCAGTTCATCGACGCGGCGCTGCAGGAAACGGTGGAAGAACAGTGCCGGAATCGCCACTGTCAGACCCGATGCGGTGGTGATCAGCGCCTTGGCGATACCGCCGGCGAGCAACGCCGGGTTGGCCGTGCTGCCCCCCATGAACGAGCCGAAGATATCGATCATGGCGATCACCGTACCGAGCAGGCCGAGCAGCGGCGTGATTCCGGCGATGGTGCCCAGCGCATTGAGATAGCGCTCCATCTCGTGCACCACACGGGCCGCAGCCTCCTCGATGCACTCCTTCATCACTTCACGACCATGCTTGGAGTTGGCCAGACCCGCGGCGAGGATTTCTCCCAGCGGCGAATCGGCGCGCAGCTCCTTGAGCTTCTGGTTGTTCAGCTCCTTGTCCTTGATCCAGCGCCACACCTGCCCAAGCAGGTTGGGCGGCGTGACTCGGCTGACGCGCAACGTCCACAGCCGCTCGGCAATGATGCCCAGGGCAGCGATTGAACACAGAACGATCGGCAGCATCACCCAGCCGCCAGCTATAACCAGTTCCCACACGGTGGCAGATCCCCTTCACAAAAGTGGCGCCACTCTAGCATAGGGTCGTGATGTCGCCGACGGCTGCGGTTCTCATTTTTCCCGCCAGAAACGCGGTATTTTACGCAAGGCGTGCGGCTCACCGAATGTACCGAGATCGATACGCAGCGCGCCGGTCTCGACGTTGTCGTAAGCCCTGGCGCCCATCGCCGCGTAACGTGACAGCACCGTGGGGTGAGGATGCCCGTAGCCATTGTGCCTGCCGCGCGAATACAGCACCGCTCCAGGCCTGACAGCGGCCAGAAAAATCGCCGAGGAAGAGCTGCGGCTGCCGTGGTGGGGAGCCAACAGCCAGTCGGCCCGCAAATCCCGCCCCGTGTCGATCAGGGCGCGCTCGGCACGCACATCGATATCCCCGGTCAGCAGAGCGCGCTCTCCCCCCGCGTCGATCATCAGCACGCAGGATGACTGGTTGCTGTCCCGCGCCTGCGCCCAGCGCCAGGTGCTGAAGTGCACGCCATTCCAGATCCAGCTGTCCTCGCCACAGGGTTGCGCGCCCAGCACCGTCGGCAACTCGGGCGCCTCGCCGCTGAGCACCTGGCTCACCGTCATGCCGCGGGCCACCGCCTCGGCACCACCGGAATGGTCGTTGTCCGAATGGCTGAGCACCATCATGTCCAGCCTGCGCACATCCAGCGCCCTGAGCGACGGCACGACCACCCGCTCGCCGATATCGAAGTCGCCAAAGCGTGGCCCGGCGTCGTAGAGCAACGCGTGTTCGCGAGTCAGCACCAGCATCGACAAGCCCTGCCCGACATCGAACATCCATACCTCGGCGCGCTGTTCGGCCGGCCGCTGCACCGGGGTGAACAGCAGCGGCAAGAGCAGCACCAGGCCCAATCCGCGCAGCGGCACCCCGCTGGGCAGCAGGATCAGCAGCGCGCCCAGTGCCACCAGCAGCCAGGCCCAGAACGGCAACGCGCTGGGTATCCAGGCCGGCAGCCAGGCGGCTATCAGCGCCAGCAGGCGAAACAGCCATTCGAGAGCGAAGCCCGCCCACCAGAGCAGAGCCTCACCCAGCCAGGGCACAGGCAGCAACAGCGTGCCAAGCAATGCGGGCGGCACCACCGCGAACCCCACCCAGGGCACGGCGATCAGATTGGCCAGGGGACTGCTGGCGCTGATCGGCAACCCGAGGGCCAGCAGCATCGGCAGCAAGCCCACGGTCATCGCCCATTGCGCACGCCCCAGGGTACGCCACCAGGCCCAGGCCCCAAGGCGGGCAGCGAAGATCAGGATCAGCAGCCCCACTGCCCCGAACGATAGCCAGAACCCCGGCTGCAACACCGCCAGCGGCTCGAACAGCAGCACCGCGACCAGCGCCACCAGCAACGGCAAGGCAATGCCCAGATGACGAAAGCGCCAGCGCCACAGCAGCACCAGGCCGATCATGGCGCAGGCCCGCTGCACCGGCACGTCGAAGCCGGCCAGCAGGCTGTAGCCCAGCGCCGACGAGAACGCCAGCAAACACGCTGTCGGCAACCAGGGCAGAAACCGTGGCCAGCAGCCCAACCGCGCCAGCCAGAACACCAGGCCGTAGAACATGCCGGCCACCAATGTCACGTGCTGGCCGGAAATCACCAGCAGGTGCACCGTGCCGGTATCCTGCAGCACGCGCCAGTCGGCCACCGACAGCCCGGAGCCATCGCCCAGCACCAGTGCGGCCAACCCTCCGGCGCGCCCATGGGCGTCCTCGGCGAGCATGCGCTGCCGCAAACGGTCTCGCCAGGCACTGCCACCGCCTGCATCGTCAAGGCGCTGCCCGGACTTGATCGTGCCGACACCACCGATGCGCTGCGCCAGCAACCAGGCTTCGTAATCGAAGGACTGCGGATTGACCAGACCATGGGGGCGCTTGAGATTGACCGCCAGCCGCCAGGTTTCGCCAGCGCGAATCTCGGGGCCGCCATACCAGGACAACCGCAATAACTGCGGCAACTGCGCGCGTCGCGACTGCGGCTGCTGCAGATGGAAGCGCACCACCCCCTCACGCACATCCGGCAGGTCCACCACCCTGCCCTCCAGCCAAAGGGTGCGGCCGTCCAGCCCTGGATCGAGACGATCATCCAGCGCCCATTGCGCAGAGGTGCAGGCCCAACTCAAGCCGAGCAGAAACAGAGCGACGGGATAGCTGCGAAACGGCAGTAGAGCCAGCCCCACCAAAGCGGCGGCCAGCACCAGCGACGCGGGGGGTAGTTGCGGCAAGAAGCGCAGCAGCAACAGCCCTGCCGCCAAGCCCAGCAACCCGTTGCGCAGGTTGCCTGATCGAGTCCCTTCCATGGGTTGTCCTGCTCACGACACAAACGAAAAGGCCGCTATCCATAGCGGCCTCCTTCAGCTTAGCAGCTCATTCGTAACGCAGCGCCTCGGCTGGCTGGGTGCGCGACGCACGCCAGGAAGGATAGAGCGTGGCGAGGAAGCTGAGGGTCAGCGCAGCGCTGCAGATCAGCACCACGTCGGCGACCTGCAGCTCGGACGGCAAGGTGCTGATGAAGTACACGTCGGAGCTGAACACATGCTGCCCGCTGATACGCTCGAGCCACCCCACCAGCTCACTGACGTTCAGCGCTGCCAGTACACCGAGCACGCCACCGATGAGGGTACCGATCACCCCGATCACCGTGCCCTGCACCATGAACACCCCCATGATCTGTCGCGGCGTGGCGCCCAGCGTGCGCAGGATGGCGATGTCGGCGCCCTTGTCGGCGACCACCATGATCAGCGTGGCGATGATGTTGAAGGCAGCCACCGCGACGATCAGCAGCAGCAGCAGACCGATCATGGTCTTCTCCATCTTCATGGCGCTGAACAGGCTGCCCTGGGTCTGCGTCCAGTCGCTGGCGCGGTAACCCTCGCCCAGTTGCGCGGCAATGCCGGCGGCAACCTGCGGTGACTGGTAGAGATCCTTCAGCTTGAGGCGGATGCTCTGCACCGAGCCGGGTTCCAGGCGCTGAATCTGCGCGGCATCGGCTACGTTGATCAGGGCCAGGGAGCTGTCCAGATCGGCGCCCACCTTGAAGATGCCAACCACGTTCAGGCGCTGCATGCGCGGCGTGATACCACCCGGTACCGAGCTGATTTCCGGCACGATCAGCGCCAGCCGATCACCAACCTGCAGCTGGAAACGGCGTGCAGTGATCTCACCGATGATCACCCCGTACTCGCCTTCGCGCAGATCGCTCAGACGGCCCTGCACCATGTGATCGCCGATGATCGAGACCTTCGGTTCCAGCTCGGGGTCGATGCCGTGCAGCTGAATCGGCTGCATCACGCCGCGGTAAGACAGCATGCCTTCCAGCTCGGCGAAGGGCACGGCCGCTTCCACCTGGGGATTTTCCAGGGCGACCTTGGCTGGCGCCTGCCAGTCGGCCAGGGCTGGCGAACCGGCGATGGTCGCATGGGGCACCATGCCGAGAATGCGCGAGCTCATTTCCCGGTGAAAACCATTCATCACCGACAGCACCACGATCATCGCCAGCACGCCCAGAGAGAGGCCGATCATCGAGGTCAGGGAAATGAACGAGATGAAGTGGTTGCGGCGCTTGGCGCGGGTGTAACGCAGGCCGATGAAGACACTCAGCGGGCGAAACATCAGGCGTGCACCAGCTTGCCGTCTTCCAGGCTCAGCACCCGGTCCATCTGCCGCGCCAACTGCAGGTCGTGGGTCACCACCAGAAAGGCGGTCTGCGACTGCGTGCTGAGTTCGCGCATCAGGTCCTGAATACCTTGAGCGGTGTGGTTGTCGAGGTTGCCGGTAGGCTCGTCGAGCAGCACCAGCCCCGGGCGATTGACCAGCGCCCGGGCAATCGCCACGCGCTGCCGCTCACCACCGGAAAGCTCGGCAGGCTTGTGGCTCAGGCGATGGCCCAGGCCGACCCGCTCGAGCAACTCGGTGGCACGCTGACGCGACTCGCTGATCGAGGTCTTGCCGATCAGCAGCGGCATGCACACGTTCTCCAGCGCGGTGAACTCGGCCAGCAGGTGATGGAACTGATAGACGAAACCCAGGGCGCGGTTACGCAGCAGGCCGCGCTGTTTCTCGTTGAGCGCCGACAGCTCCTCACCGGCCAACCAGACGCTGCCGCTGCTTGGCGTATCCAGGCCGCCGAGCATGTTCAACAGGGTGCTCTTGCCGGAACCCGAACTGCCGACGATGGCCACCCGCTCACCGGGCAACAGTTCCAGTTGCAGGTCGTCGAGGACCACCACCGACTGCGGGCCTTCTTCGTAGCGCTTGCTCAGGTTGCGGCAGCTGAGCACGGCGCTTGCCTGCGCCTGCACGACCGGATCACTCATAACGTAATGCCTCCGCGGGCTGGGTGCGCGCCGCGCGCCAGGCCGGATAAAGAGTAGCGAGGAAACTCAGGACCAATGCCGCACCGCAGACCTGCACCACGTCGGCGAGCATCAGCTGCGACGGCAGGTAGTCGATGAAGTACACATCGGCATTGAGAAACTTGAAGCCGAGCAGGCGCTCGACGCCGGCGATGATCGAGCTGATGTTGAGCGCGGCGAGGATGCCCAGCAGCGCGCCGATCAGGGTACCGATCACCCCGATCACCGTGCCCTGCACCATGAAGGTGGCCATGATCTGCATCGGCGTGGCGCCCAGGGTACGCAGAATGGCGATATCGCCCTTCTTGTCGGTCACCACCATCACCAGGGTGGAGATGATATTGAAGGCTGCCACGGCGACGATCAGCAGCAGCAACAGACCGATCATGGCTTTTTCCATGCGGATGGCCTGATACAGATTGCCGTGGGTGCGCGTCCAGTCGCGGGCCAGGTAGTCCTGCTCGCCGAAGCTTTGCGCCAGTTGCCAGGCGGTGCGCGGCGCCTGGAACAGGTCGGCGAACTTGAGGCGGATGCCCTGCACCTGATCGGCCTGGTGGCGCTGCAGGCGGGCCAGATCCTGAATGTGGGTCATGGCCATGAAACCGTCGATTTCACCGGCACCGACATGGAAGATGCCGACCACGGTGAAACGCTTGAGACGCGGAAACATGCCACCAGGGGTGACGGTGACTTCCGGTGCCACGAAGGTCAGCTTGTCACCCAGGCCAACACCGAGCTTCTCGGCCGCCTTGTCACCGATGACGATGCCGAAGGTGCCAGGCTGCAGATCCTCCAGCCGGCCCTCGCGGAAGAAGTCGCCGATGATCGACACCTTGGGCTCCTCGACGGGATCCACGGCATTGATCAGCACCTTCTGTACCTTGCCATCGTTGGTCAGCAGGCCCTGCATCTGGCTGAACGGCGCCACGGCGATGACCTGGGGGTTCTGCAACGCACGGTCGGCGAGGCGGCGCCAGTCGCTGATCGGCTGGGAGCTCTCGACCGTGGCGTGGGGCACCATGCCCAGCACGCGGGTACGCATTTCATGGTCGAAGCCGTTCATCACCGACAACACCAGGATCATCACCAGCACACCGAGTGCCAGCCCGATCATCGAGGTCAGGGATATGAACGAAACGAAGTGGTTGCGACGCTTGGCCCGCGTGTAGCGCGTACCGAGAAAAACGGACAGGGGTCTGAACATGTGGGGGGCTTGTTCGAGGGAAAGAGAAACGTCCTTGTGGCGGGGCCTGGCGAGCGGCCTTACACTCTGACCACCACCGCTGCCATGGGTTCGCCATGTCGACTCAAGACGAAAATGATCGCCGCGAATACTACCGTATCGAGGACACGATCGCACTGGATTTCACCCCACTGGCTGGTGCCGAAGCCCTGGCCAGTGACGAGCTTCACGACGCTTCACCGCTGTTCAACCTGCTCAGCGAACTGCATCTGATGGACTTCGAGTCCCAGCACCTGCTGCGCAACATCAGCGAGCGCGACCGCACCCTGGCCAATTACCTCAAGGTGGTCAACAAACGCATCGACCTGCTCGGTCAGGCCATGGCCCAGAGCCTGCTGCGCGATATCGGCCCGCCGAAACGCGTCACCCTGTCGGAGGGCGGCATCAGTTTCCTCAATGCCCAGCCCCTGCCGGTCGACACGCACCTGGCGCTGAAGATGGTGCTCATGCCCCAGGCACTGGGCCTGCTGCTGCGTGCCAGGGTGCTGCATTGCCAGGACCACGAAGGGCAATTCGAGATCGGCGCCGAATTCGAAGCGCTGACTGACGCACAGCGCCAGTTGCTCGCCCGACATATCCTGCAACGCCAGGCGCAGGAGCGCCGTCAGGCTCGCGAGGATTCCGCATGACCGTACTACGATTGTTCCTGTCACTGGCCTTGCTGCTGCCAGCCGCTGCCCATGCCGACACGCTGACCATCCCCATCGGCCAGCAGGGTGCCGACCTCACCGACCTGCCGAAGCTCGGCCAGTCCAAGCGTTCGGTGCTGGAGCGCTTCGGCCTGGCTGACGAAGAGCATCCCGCAGTCGGCAAGCCACCGATTACCCGCTGGGATTACCGCGAATTCAGCGTTTACTTCGAATACGACCACGTGATCAACAGCGTGCGCCATCAACAACCGCGCACCACACGAACCGAGTAAGGAGCAACCGTGACCCTGATCTACGGCCACCGCGGCGCCAAGGGCGAAGCCCCGGAAAATACCCTGACCAGCTTTCAGCAGTGCCTCGAGCACGGCGTGCGTCGCTGCGAGCTGGACCTGCACCTGTCCCGTGATGGCGAGCTGATGGTCATCCATGACCCGACGTTGAAGCGCACCACCGGCCAGCGCGGCAAGGTGGTCGAGCATGACGCCGCCGACCTGGTGCATTACGACGCCCGTCGTGGCGGCCCGGGCTGGCGCCACCCCTGCCCCATTCCGCGCCTGAGCGAACTGTTCGAGCAGTGCGATTTCGAGCACTGGCAACTGGAGGTCAAGAGCGCCTCCAAGGTCCGCGCCGCCC
The DNA here is from genome assembly GCF_013408425.1 of Pseudomonas flavescens. NCBI lineage: Bacteria > Pseudomonadati > Pseudomonadota > Gammaproteobacteria > Pseudomonadales > Pseudomonadaceae > Phytopseudomonas > Phytopseudomonas flavescens. Next base: position 2,476,586 of record NZ_JACBYV010000001.1, read on the forward strand.
GTACGGTGGAGGCCATCGCCCTGCTCAGCCGGCGTTTTGGCCTGGACGACAAGATCACCATCACCTCCAGCTCCCGTGAGGTCCTGAGCGCCGCCCAGCGCCTGACACCGCACCTGGCCCGCGGCCTGGTCGCCGAATACGCCTGGCTGGATCCGCTCAAGGTCGCCCGCAACTATGGCTGCGACCTGCTGGCCCTGAACTGGACGCTGTGCACCCCGGAACGCCTGCTCAAGGCCCAGAAGGCCGGTTTGCACGTGTCGGTATGGACAGTCAACGAACCCGCCCTCATGCGCCGCCTCGCAGACTTCGGTGTGGACAGCATCATCACCGACTTCCCCGGTATCGCAGTGAGCACCCTGCGCGGCTGAGTCCTCCACAGCCTGCCGCCGTGCAGGCGATCGGTGGCCATGCCGCGACGTTGCAAGATGGCCACCGGCACATCGCCCGCAAGCGGGCTCCTACGGATCTGTGCCAACGTCGCGTAGGAGCCTGCTTGCAGGCGATTGGTGGCAGCACCGTTGTTTTTGCCTCGCGAGCCAAGCTCGGCCTGACGCTGTGGGAGCGGGGCACGCCCGCGATTCGTGCGCACGGCGCGCTCCCACACCCGGTCCGAGGGCAGCGGCAGGATGGCCACCGGCACATCGCCCGCAAGCGGGCTCCTACGAATCAGCGCCAACGTCGCGTAGGAGCCTGCTTGCAGGCGATCGGTGGCCGCACCGCTATTTGTGTCGTGAGCCAGGCGTCGGCTCGACGCTGTGGGAGCGGGCCACGCCCGCGATTCGCGCATGGCGCGTTTCCGCACTCGGTCCGAGGGCAGCGGCAGGATGGCCACCGGCACATCGCCCGCAAGCGGGCTCCTACGGATCTGTGCCAACGTCGCGTAGGAGCCTGCTTGCAGGCGATTGGTAGCCGCACCGTTGTTTTTGCCTCGTGAGCCAAGCTCGGCCTGACGCTGTGGGAGCGGGCCATGCCCGCGATTCGCGCATGGCGCATTCCCGCACTCGGTCCGAGGGCAGCGGCAAGATGGCCACCGGCGCATCGCCCGCAAGCGGGCTCCTACGGATCTGTGCCAACGTCTTGTAGGAGCCTGCTTGCAGGCGATTGGTGGCCGCACCGTTGTTTTTGCCTCGTGAGCCAAGCTCGGCCTGACGCTGTGGGAGCGGGCCATGCCCGCGATTCACGCATGACGAGCCACCGCACGGGGTCGAGGGCAGCGATAAGCTTGAATCAGATAATCCTGGATATCGCTGCGCTCGACCCGGCTGCCCTGTCTGCTTTCGACAGGTGCCGTCCATAAAAAAACCGATCCACAAGGGATCGGTTTTCGGGCCTGCTCAGACGCTCTCGCGGTTTGGCCAGCGCCAGTCGCGGGAGTCGGCGAAAGGATCCCCGACCGGCTCAGGCCGCCGGCCGGAGCCGCTCAAAAAAGCCGGTTGAGGCCGTCGAACGCCGCTACCCGGTAGGCCTCTGCCATGGTTGGGTAGTTGAAGGTGGTGTTGACGAAATACTTCAGGGTATTCGCCTCGCCCTTCTGGTTCATGATCGCCTGGCCGATGTGCACGATCTCCGAAGCCTGGTAGCCGAAGCAGTGCACGCCGAGCACTTCCAGGGTTTCGCGGTGGAAGAGGATCTTCAGCATGCCCACCGGCTCGTGGGAAATCTGCGCACGGGCCATGCTCTTGAAGAACGCCTTGCCGACTTCGTACGGCACCTGCGCCTTGGTCAGCTCGTGCTCGTTCTTGCCGATCGAGCTGATCTCGGGAATGGTGTAGATACCGGTAGGAATGTCATCGACGATCCGCCAGCTGCCGTTGTCGACGATGCTGCCGGCCGCGGAGCGACCCTGGTCAGCCGCGGCACTGGCCAGGCTTGGCCAGCCGATCACGTCACCGGCAGCGTAGATGTTGTCGACTTCGGTACGGTAATGCTCGTCGACCTGCACCTGACCACGGCTGTTGACGTTGATACCGATGTTTTCCAGGCCCAGCTTGTCGGTGTTACCGGTACGCCCGTTACACCACAGCAGCGCATCGGCCTTGATCTTCTTGCCGGACTTGAGGTGCAGGATCACACCGTTATCCAGGCCCTCGATGCGCTCGTACTCTTCGTTGTGACGAATCAGCACGTTGTTGGTACGCAGGTGGTAGCTCAGGGCGTCGGAAATTTCCGAGTCCAGGAAGCTGAGCAACTGGTCACGGTTGTCGATCAGGTCGACCAGCACGCCCAGGCCGCTGAAGATCGATGCGTACTCGCTGCCGATCACCCCGGCTCCGTAGATGATCAGACGGCGCGGCGTGTGGCTGAGCGTGAGGATGGTGTCGCTGTCGTAGACGCGCGGGTGGTTGAAGTCGATATCCGCCGGGCGATACGGGCGCGAGCCGGTGGCGATGATCACCTGTTTGGCCGACAGGGTTTCCAGTACGCCGTTGGGGCACACCACTTCGATGGTCTGCTCGTCGGCGAAACTGCCAGTGCCGAAGAACACGTCGATACGGTTACGGGCGTAGTAGCCGGTGCGCGAGGTGACCTGCTTGGCGATTACCCGCTCGGCGCTTTTCAGCACGTCCGGAAAGGAGAACCAGCGCGGCTCGCCGATCTGGCGAAACATGGGGTTGGTGTTGAACTGCATGATCTGCCGCACCGAGTGGCGCAGCGCCTTGGACGGGATGGTGCCCAGGTGGGTGCAGTTGCCGCCGACTTCGCGGCGGTCATCGACCACCGCCACCTTGCGGCCGGCCTTGGCCGCGTTCATCGCAGCCCCTTCTCCCGCCGGGCCGGAACCCAGTACCACGACATCGTAGTTGTAGACCGCCATGTTCTCTCCTCAGATCACGCCGGAACGCTTATCGGGCATTCTCGGCAGAACCAGACCGACCGTGCGGCCTGGTACGCAACATTTCGCAACAGCGCATAGCCTACCGGGCCAGACCGCAAATGGCGATCAGCGCTTGCTCGCGTCGAAGCTCTGCACGCCGGAGGCGCCCTTGTCTTCGTTACTTCGCGTCACTTCTTCACACAGCTCGCGGTCGTCGCCGCAGATCGAGCATTTCTTCTCGATCCCCAGATTGGCGATGCCGCCGCAGGAGCCGGCGATGGGCTTGCGGCCCATCATCACACCAACGGCCATCAGGCCGACGACCGTCAGCATGACCAGAAAAACGATTACGAATGTCATTGTTTGCCTCCCGCAGCGAAAAGCTGCTCGAAAGTGGCGGTACTGCGTGTGACGAATCCGTCACCCTCACGGGTCACGAAAAACGCCGCTATACCCTCACGCTCTGCATACGCGTAGCCCTTCTCGGGGCCAAGCACCAGCAGCACGGTGGACAGGCCATCAGCCATCAGCGTCGATGGTGCAGCCACGGTGACCGCCGCCAGGGTGTGCTGAATCGGTGCGGCGGTCTGCGGATCGAGGGTGTGGGAGTAACGCACGCCCTGCTCCTCGAAATAATTGCGATAGTCACCCGAAGTGGAAATGCCGTAGCCATCCAGTTCGATGACCCGCTGGATGGTGCGCTGATCATCGCGGGGCGCTTCCAGGGCGATGCGCCAGGGCTGACCATCGGGCTTGCGCCCTACCGCCTTGAGCTCGCCGGTGGCTTCCACCAGGTAACTGCGCACACCCCGTTCGACAAGACGCTCGATGATTCGATCAACCGTATATCCGGCAGCGATGCTGTTGAAGTCGACCTGCAGGTCGAGATCCTTGCACAGGCGATCACCCTCGATATGCAAATGCTGCTGGCCGATGCGCCCGCGCACCTCTTTCAGGGCCTCCCCATCCGGAACCTGGCGCTCGCCGTTACCGCGCGGGCCGAAGCCCCACAGATCGAGCAACGGTTCCAGGGTCAGATCGAAGGCTCCGCCACTGTCACGGTGCAGCTCGTCACCGGTCTGCACCAGCGTCAACACGCCTTCGGGCATGGGCATGCAGGTGCCTGCCGGGGCGCGGTTGAACTGCTCGATCAGCGAGTCGTCACGGTAGGTGGACATCTGCTCGTCGACCTCGGAGAAGATCGCCTCGACCTCGGCCTTGAGCGCCGCCTTGTCCGGCGCGGACGCAGTGCTCACGTACTTGACCGAATAGGTGCTGCCCTGAGCAGGGCCGCCGAACTCTTCGACACGCTCGGAAAAGCCGCAGCCCGCCAATGCCACAGCCAGGGCCGTGACAAGGGCGGGCTGCAGTATTGCAGCCCGTGGAATCATCCGCCGAAGTCGTCGAGCAGGATGTTGTCCTGTTCGACACCCAGGTCGGTGAGCATCTTGATCACCGCGGCGTTCATCATGGGCGGGCCGCACATGTAGAACTCGCAGTCTTCGGGTGCCGGGTGGTCCTTCAGGTAGTTCTCGTACAGTACGTTGTGGATGAAGCCCTTGAGGCCGGTCCAGTTGTCTTCCGGCTGCGGATCGGACAGTGCCAGGTGCCATTCGAAGTTCGGATTCTCCGCCTGCAACTGGTCGTATTCCTCGGTATAGAAGGCCTCGCGCATCGAGCGCGCGCCGTACCAGAAGCTGATCTTGCGGGTGGACTTCAAACGCTTGAGCTGGTCGAAGATGTGCGAACGCATCGGCGCCATGCCGGCACCACCACCGATGAAGACCATCTCGGCATCGGTGTCCTTGGCGAAGAACTCGCCGAACGGGCCGTACACCGTGACCTTGTCACCGGGCTTGCGGCTGAACACCCAGGAAGACATCTGGCCAGGCGGCAGGTGGTCCTTGCCCGGTGGCGGCGAAGCGATGCGGATATTGAACTTCACCAGGCCGACTTCTTCGGGGTAGTTGGCCATGGAGTAGGCACGGATCACGGTCTCATCGACCTTGGACACGTACTTCCACTGGTTGAATTTGTCCCAGTCGCCGCGGTACTCCTCCTGGATGTCGAAGTCCTTGTACTGCACGGTGTGCGGTGGGCACTCCAACTGCACGTAGCCACCGGCGCGGAAGTCGACGCTCTCGCCTTCCGGCAACTTGAGGGTCAGCTCCTTGATGAAGGTGGCGACGTTGGGGTTGGACTCCACCGTGCATTCCCACTTCTTCACGCCGAAGACTTCTTCGGGCACTTCGATCTTCATGTCCTGCTTGACCGGGGTCTGGCAGGACAGGCGCCAGCCGTCACGGGCTTCACGCTTGTTGAAGTGCGACTCCTCGGTGGACAGCATCTCGCCGCCGCCGCTTTCCACGATGCATTTGCACTGCGCACAGGTCCCACCGCCGCCACAGGCGGACGACAGGAAGATCTCGTTCTCGGCCAGGGTCTGCAGCAACTTGCCGCCAGCCGGAACGGTGATGGTGCGCTCACCATTGATCTCGATGTTCACGTCGCCCGCGGAAACCAGGCGTGCACGCGCCATGAGGATCACCGCCACGAGGAGGATGATCACCACGGTGAACATGGAGACTGCTACTAGAATCTCGAAAGCCATTGGCAACCCCTTACAGCTGTACGCCGGAGAACGACATGAAGCCCAGCGACATCAGGCCAACGGTGATGAAGGTCAGACCCAGCCCACGCAGACCGGCGGGTGGATCGCTGTACTTGAGCTTCTCGCGGATCGCCGCCAGCAGCACGATGGCCAGTGCCCAGGAGACACCGGCACCAGCGCCGTAGACCACGCTCTCGGTGAAGTTGTAGTCACGCTCGACCATGAACAGGGTGCCGCCGAAGATGGCGCAGTGCACGGTGATCAGCGGCAGGAAGATGCCCAGCGCGTTGTAGAGCGCAGGCAGGTACTTGTCGAGCACCATTTCCATGATCTGCACCACGGCGGCAATCAGGCCGATGTAGCAGATCAGACCGAGGAAGCTCAGGTCGACTTCCGGCAGACCAGCCCAGGAAAGCGCGCCATCCTTGAGCAGGTAGACATAGAGCAGGTTGTTCAGCGGCACGGTGATGATCATCACCACGATCACCGTCAGACCCAGCATCAACGAGGTTTCGACCTTCTTGGAAATCGCCAGGAAGGTGCACATGCCCAGGAAGAACGCCAGGGCCATGTTCTCGATGAACACCGCACGGACGAACAGGCTGATGTAATGTTCCATTTAGTAAGCCTCCTCGTTCTTCACTTGCGGCGCCATGCGGTACTCGACCTTCTCGACCTGCTCCTTTTTGTAGCTACGCAGTGCCCAGATGAACAGGCCGATCAGGAAGAACGCCGACGGTGGCAGCAGCAGCAAGCCATTGGGCTGATACCAGCCGCCGTTGTTGACGGTATGCAGAATCTGCACGCCCATCAGCGAACCGGCACCGAACAGCTCGCGCACGATACCCAGCGCCACCAGCATGGCGCTGTAGCCCAGCCCGTTGCCCAGGCCATCGACGAACGACGCCACCGGCGGGTTGGACATGGCGAAGGCTTCGGCGCGCCCCATGACGATGCAGTTGGTGATGATCAGGCCGACGAATACCGACAGCCGCTGACTCAGGCTATAGGCATAGGCCTTGAGGAACTGATCGATGACGATCACCAGCGAAGCGATGATCACCACCTGGGCGATCATGCGGATGGAGCCCGGAATCTGGTGGCGCACCATCGAGATGAAGAAGCTGGAAAACGCCGTGGTCACGGTCAGCGCGATGGACAGCACCAGCGCCGTGCTCAGGCTGGACGTGACCGCCAGTGCCGAGCAGATGCCGAGGATCTGCAGACCGATCGGGTTCTTGTTGAGAATCGGATCGAGCAACAGCTCTTTCATGTTGGATTTGGACATGGATCAAGCCTCCCCTGCGCCGAGCTTCTTGATGAACGGGCCGAAGCCGTCCTCACCAAGCCAGAAGTGAATCATGTGAGTCACGCCGTTGGCGGTGATGGTCGCACCGGCGATGGCATCGACCTGATAATCGGCTTGCGGGCTCTGTTCATTGACACTGCCCTTGATGACCCGCAGCGCCGGTTCACCATTCTGGTAGACCTTCTTGCCGACCCACTTGGCCTGCCAGTTGGGGTTGTCGATCTCGCCACCCAGCCCCGGGGTTTCCCCATGCTGGTAGAAGCCCAGGCCGGCGACGGTCTCCAGGTCACTCTGCAGGGCGACGAAACCATACATGGTCGACCACAGGCCGTAGCCGCGCACCGGCAGCACCAGGCGATCCATCTGCCCGTCCTGCTCGATCTGGTAGACCACAGCGTAGTGCTCCCGGCGACGAATCGAGGCGATGTCCTGCCCTTCCGGGATCTGGCTGGACAAGGATGCATCGGCGATCGACTTGTTCTGGTCGAAGGTATGCGGGTCGAAGGCGTCGCTGTACTCGCCGGTACGCAGATCGACCAGACGTGGGGTGACGCGCGAGGAGAACATTTCGCGCACTTCATCGCTGGACATGCCCGGCTGCCAGAGCTCGGCGATCACCAGTACCGCGCGTTGACGGTCGACCAGCGCATTTTCCTGCTGGGTCGGACGCAGGATCAGCGCGGCGGCCGATACCGCGATCGAGCACACCAGGCACATCACCAGGGTCACGACTAGGGTGCGTGTCGGAGTTTCTTTAATCTTAGACATTACGCGCCAGCCTCCGCTTGATGTTGGCCCGTACCACGTAGTGGTCGATCAGGGGCGCACACAGGTTGCCGAACAGGATCGCCAGCATCATGCCTTCCGGGAACGCCGGGTTGACCACACGAATGATGGTCACCAGCAGGCCGATGAGGATGCCGAAGATCCACTTGCCGGTATTGGTCATGGACGCCGACACCGGGTCGGTAGCCATGAAGATCATGCCGAAGGCGAAGCCCCCGGTGACCAGATGCCAGTACCAGGGCATGGCGAACAGCGGATTGCTTTCCGAGGCGATGGCGTTGAACAGCGTGGCGGTGGCGATCATGCCGAGCATGACTCCGGTGACGATCCGCCAGGAGGCGATCTTGGTGATCAGCAGCACCGCGCCACCGAGCAGGATCGCCAGGGTGCCGGTCTCGCCGATGGAACCCGGCATCAGGCCGATGAACGCGTGGGTCCAGGTCAGGCCGTTGTCGATCAGGCTCTCCACGCCACCGCCAGCGACGGCAGTCAGCGCGGTGGCGCCGGCATAGCCGTCCACGGCGGTCCACACGCCATCACCGGAGATCTGCGCCGGATAGGCGAAGAACAGGAAGGCACGACCGACCAGAGCCGGGTTGAGGAAGTTCTTGCCGGTGCCACCGAACACTTCCTTGCCGATCACCACGCCGAAGCTGATGCCCAGCGCGACCTGCCAGAGCGGAATGCTCGGCGGCAGAATCAGCGCGAACAGCACCGAGGTCACGAAGAAGCCTTCGTTCACTTCATGGCGACGGATCGAGGCGAACAGCACCTCCCAGAACCCCCCGACGATGAACGCCGTGAGGTAGACGGGCAGGAAGTACGCCGCCCCCTGGATGAAGTTGTCCCACAGGCTGCTCGGGTCGAAACCGCCCAGCGCACCGATCAGCGCGAAGCGCCAGCCGTCTTGAGCGGCCAGCAGTTCCGGGCTCTGCGCATAGACCAGGTTGGCCTGGTAGCCGGTGTTCCACATGCCGAAGAACATCGCCGGGAAGGTACAGGCCCAGACGGTGATCATCATGCGCTTGAGGTCGATGCCGTCACGCACGTGGGCGGTGGTTTTGGTAACGCTGGCAGGACGATAGAAGAAGGTGTCCACGGCCTCATAGAGGGCGTACCACTTCTCGTACTTGCCGCCTTTTTCGAAGTTGTGTTCGATCTTGTCGAGGAATTCACGCACGCTCACGGGTCAACCCTCCTTCTCGATGAGGGCCAGACTATCCCGCAGGATCGGACCGTATTCGTATTTGCCGGCACACACGTAAGTGCACAGCGCCAGGTCTTCCTCGTCGAGCTCCAGGCAGCCAAGCTGCTGGGCCATCTCGGTATCGCCGACGATCAGCGAACGCAGCAGTTGCGTCGGCAGGATGTCCAGCGGCATCACCTCTTCGTAGTTGCCGACCGGCACCATGGCGCGCGGGCTGCCATTGGTGGTGGTCGAGAACGCGAACCGCTTTGCGGCGTTGAGCTTGGACACGAAGATATTGAGGACCGAGTGTTTGTTCACCCCTGCGCGCAGGTAATGCATCAACTCGCGCTCGCTGCCCTCGGCCAGGCAAGACACCTGCAGGTGGTAGCGACCCAGGTAGGAACAGGAACCCCGGGACGTACGCCCCCCCAGCACGGAGCCGGAAATGATCCGATTCTCGCCCGTGGCGAGCTCACCGGCAGTCAGCTCATCGAGGTTGGCACCCAGACGGGTACGCAGCAGACGTGGCCGCTCGACGACCGGGCCGGCCAGGGCGACCACGCGTTCGACCCACAGCCGACCGGTGGTGAACAGTTTGCCGACAGCAATCACGTCCTGATAGTTGATCGTCCAGACGCTCTTGCTGGCGCTGACCGGATCGAGGAAATGGATATGGGTGCCCGCCAGACCGGCCGGGTGCGGGCCGGCGAAAGCCTGGCTGCGAACACCCTCGGCCTGTTCGCCCGGAAGGTTCACATCCGGGCCCTTGCACAGGAATACCTGGCCCAGACGAGCCAGCACCTTGAGACCGCTCTCGAAATCGGCCGCGTGCTCGGCGATGATCGGCGCAGGGTCGGCCGCCAACGGGTGGGTATCGATGGCGCTGACGAAGATCGAGCTCGGTACGGCATCGATGGCCGGTACCTTGCTGAATGGCCGCGTGCGCAACGCCGTCCACAGGCCCGACTGCTGCAGATTCTCGCGAACCTGTGCAGCGTCGAGGCTGCTCAACTGGGCGTCGGGAAATTGCGCGAAGGTTTCCTGCTCGTCGCCATCGAGATCGATGACCACCGATTGCAGCACCCGCTTCTCGCCACGGTGAATCGCACTGACGATGCCAGCGCCTGGAGCCGTGTACTGGATCCCCTCGGATCGTTTGTCGGAGAAAAGAATCTGACCCAGCTTGACCCGGTCACCCACCTGAACCGCCATGGTGGGTTTCATACCGTGATAATCGAAGCCTATGACAGCGACGCTGCGCACCGGCCTCGATGCTTCGATCTGCTGAGCCGGCGCGCCTGTTATGGGCAAATCCAGCCCACGTTTTATTTTGATCATAGGTCTGCCTAACCACTGAGCTTAAAATTTTTGATACGCACTCAACGAAACGTCAGCCAAAAGGCAGGACGCACGCCAATATCACTATTGCCGCGGGAGATGTTGAGCGCAGGTAAGAAATCTCCGGGATTATAAAGTTGTGCGACAACCTGACGCCACCCAAGCGGTTGGCTTTTTTCGGATTTCCGTTACAGAACGCAACAGGAAATTAACGCCGACGAGCTCGGCGACCGGCGACATAACGCCGCACCGCCCTCCTCCCGGCATCAAAGACAGCAGTGACACGGACAAAACAGCAGGCAAAAAAAATAGGAGCCCGAAGGCTCCTATCTCGTGCTGCGGGTCGCCGTGATCAGCGCGGGAATGCAGGTGGGTTGACGCCTGCCATGTCTTCCATCACGCGAACCACCTGGCAGCTGTAGCCGAACTCGTTGTCGTACCAGACGTAGAGCACGACACGGTTGTCGTTGGCGATGGTGGCTTCGGCATCGACCACACCGGCGTGGCGCGAGCCGACGAAGTCGGTGGACACCACTTCCTGGGAGCTGACGAAATCGATCTGTTTCTGCAGGTCGGAGTGCATGGCCATCTGGCGCAGGTACTCGTTGATTTCTTCGCGGCTGGTGGCCTTCTCGAGGTTCAGGTTGAGAATCGCCATGGACACGTTCGGCGTCGGAACGCGGATCGCGTTACCGGTCAGCTTGCCCTTGAGAACCGGCAGCGCCTTGGCAGCAGCGGTGGCCGCGCCGGTTTCGGTGATGACCATGTTCAGCGCGGCACTACGACCACGACGGCTGCCTTTATGGAAGTTGTCGATCAGGTTCTGGTCGTTGGTGTACGAGTGAACGGTTTCCACGTGGCCATTGACGATGCCGTACTTGTCGTTGACGGCCTTGAGCACCGGCACGATGGCGTTGGTGGTGCACGAAGCGGCCGAGACGATCTTGTCATCAGCGGTGATTTCGCCGTGGTTGATGCCATGCACGATGTTCTTCAGAGCGCCCTTGCCCGGAGCGGTCAGCACGACGCGATCGACACCTGGGCACTTGAGGTGCTGGCCGAGGCCCTCGGCATCACGCCATACGCCGGTGTTGTCGACGAGCAGCGCATCCTTGATGCCGTACTGGGTGTAGTCGATGGCCGACGGATCCTTGGCGTAGATCACCTGGATCAGGTTGCCGTTGGCGGTCAGGGTGCTGTTTTCTTCGTCGATGGTGATGGTGCCATCGAACTTGCCATGCACCGAGTCGCGGCGCAGCAGGCTGGCGCGCTTGACCAGGTCATTCTCGGCGCCCTTGCGCACGACGATGGCGCGCAGACGCAGGCCGTCGCCACCACCGGTGTGCTCGATCAGAATGCGGGCCAGCAGACGGCCGATACGACCGAAGCCATACAGGACAACGTCGGTGCCTTTGCGCGGCGAGGCGTTCTGCTGGTTGGCCACGTCGGCGAGCTCGTCACGGACGAACTGCTCGATGCTGCGGCCCTGGCCTTCGGCCTTGAACTTGCCGACCATCTTGCCCAGGTCGACGGAAGCTGCACCCAGCTTGAGCTCGCTCATGGCCTTGAGTACGGCGTAAGTATCATGAACGGCCAGGCCATTCTCGTCAGCCTGACGGTGGCGAGCGAAGCGATGCGCCTTGAGGATCTCGATGACCGAACGGTTGATCAGGCTGCGGCCATGGATCGACAGCACCACATTGTTGTTGCGGTATAGCTGACCAATCAGCGGAATCATCGCCTCGGCGAGGGCTTCACGGTCAATCCATTCACCAAGACACTGGTCGGGCTTCTGAGTCACGGCAATACCTTCCACATGTAGGGGCTGAAAAAAGGGGCTACATTATGACGACACACACATTGGTCGGCAATCTGCAGCGGTCGAAACACTGACAGCCATCCTCGCGGATAGTTACAATCGGGGGCCAAATCGTTACCAATCGCGAGCCACCTGTGCCTGTACTGCGTCTGCCGTCCTTGCCGGCCACCGCCGGTAAACAACACTGGGGCAACCTGCCCGGTGCCGCGCTGAGCCTGGCAATCGCCGAAGCGGCCAGCGCTGCGAAGCGCTTCACCCTGCTGCTCACCGCCGATAGCCAGAGTGCCGAGCGCCTGGAGCAGGAACTGAGTTTCTTCGCGCCGGAGTTGCCGGTGCTGCATTTCCCCGACTGGGAAACCCTGCCCTACGACCTGTTCTCGCCGCATCAGGACATCATCTCCCAGCGCATCTCGGCGCTGTATCGCCTGCCCGAACTCAAGCACGGCGTACTGGTCGTGCCCATCACCACGGCACTGCATCGCCTGGCGCCAACGCGCTTTCTGCTCGGTAGCAGCCTGGTGCTGGACGTCGGCCAGCGCATCGACGTCAACGACATGCGCTTGCGCCTGGAAGCCTCCGGCTACCGCTGCGTGGATACCGTCTATGAGCACGGTGAATTCGCCGTGCGTGGCGCGCTGATCGACCTGTTCCCCATGGGCAGCAAGTTGCCGTTCCGCATCGACCTGTTCGATGACGAGATCGAAACCCTGCGCACCTTCGACCCGGAGACCCAGCGCTCCATCGACAAGGTCGAGTCGATCAAGCTGCTGCCGGCACGCGAATTCCCGCTCGAGAAGAAGGCCGTCACCGATTTCCGCGGGCGCTTTCGCGAGCGCTTCGACGTCGACTTCAGGCGCTGCCCGATCTACCAGGATCTCTCCACCGGCATTACCCCGGCCGGTATCGAGTACTACCTGCCGCTGTTCTTCGAAGAAACCGCCACCCTCTTCGACTACCTGCCCCAGGACACCCAGGTGTTCTCGCTGCCCGGCATCGAAAAGGCCGCCGAGCAGTTCTGGGCCGACGCGCGCAACCGCTATGACGAACGCCGCGTCGATCCGGAGCGTCCGCTGTTGCCACCGGCGGATATCTTCCTGCCGGTCGAGGACTGCTTCGCACGCCTGAAGGACTGGCCGCGCGTGGTCGTCAGCGCCGACGACATCGAGCCGGGCGTCGGCCGCACGCGTTTCGAAGCCAGCGCCCTGCCCGATCTGGCGATCCAGGCGAAAACCAGCGAGCCGCTGGCCGCGCTGCGCCGCTTCATCGAGGAATACCCGGGCCGCGTGCTGTTCTGCGCGGAATCCGCCGGGCGCCGTGAAGTGCTGCTGGAGCTGCTGGCGCGCCTGAAGCTCAAACCCAAGGAAGTCGATGGCTGGCCGCAGTTCTGCGCGAGCAAGGAGCGCCTGGGCATCACCATCGCGCCACTCGACGAAGGTCTGCAGCTCGAAAACATCGCGCTGATCGCGGAAAGCCCGCTGTTCGGCCAACGCGTCATGCAGCGCCGGCGTCGTGAAAAGACCCGCGACGGCGGCGACAACGTCATCAAGAACCTTACCGAGCTGCGCGAAGGCGCGCCGGTGGTGCATATCGATCATGGCGTGGGCCGTTACCTGGGCCTGGTGACGATGGAGTTCGATGGTCAGGCCGCGGAGTTCCTCGCCCTGATGTACGCCGAGGAAGCCAAGCTCTACGTGCCGGTCGCCAGCCTGCACCTGATCGCCCGCTACACCGGCAGCGACGATGCCCTGGCGCCGCTGCACCGCCTCGGCTCGGAAGTCTGGCAGAAGGCTAAGCGCAAGGCCGCCGAGCAGGTCCGCGACGTCGCCGCCGAGCTGCTCGACATCTATGCCCGTCGCGCCGCCCGCGAAGGCTATGCCTTCAACGACCCCAAGGCGGACTACGAAACCTTCAGCGCTGGCTTCCCGTTCGAAGAGACGCCGGACCAGCAGAGCGCCATCGAGGCGGTGCGCGACGACATGCTCGCCCCCAAACCGATGGATCGCCTGGTGTGCGGCGACGTCGGCTTCGGCAAGACCGAAGTGGCCATGCGCGCGGCCTTCATAGCCGTACACGGCGGTCGCCAGGTCGCGATTCTGGTGCCCACTACCCTGCTCGCCCAGCAGCACTACAACAGCTTCCGCGACCGCTTCGCCGACTGGCCGGTAACCGTCGAGGTGATGAGCCGCTTCAAGAGCGCCAAGGAAGTCAACGCGGCGATCGAGCAGCTCGCCGACGGCAAGATCGACATCATCATCGGCACCCACAAGCTGCTGCAGGATGACGTCAAGATCAAGAACCTGGGCCTGGTGATCATCGACGAAGAACACCGCTTCGGGGTACGCCAGAAGGAAGTCCTCAAGGCGCTGCGCAGCGAGGTGGACATCCTCACCCTCACCGCCACGCCGATTCCGCGCACCCTGAACATGGCCGTCTCCGGCATGCGCGACCTGTCGATCATCGCCACGCCGCCTGCCCGCCGCCTTTCGGTGCGCACCTTCGTCATGGAGCAGAACAACCCGACGATCAAGGAGGCGCTGCTGCGCGAACTGCTGCGCGGTGGCCAGGTGTACTACCTGCACAACGACGTGAAGAGCATCGAGAAGTGCGCCGCGGATCTGGCCGCCCTGGTGCCTGAAGCGCGCATCGGCATCGGCCATGGGCAGATGCACGAGCGCGAGCTGGAACAGGTGATGGGCGACTTCTACCACAAGCGCTTCAACGTGCTGATCGCCTCGACCATCATCGAGACCGGCATCGACGTGCCCAGCGCCAACACCATCATCATCGAGCGTGCCGACAAGTTCGGTCTGGCCCAGTTGCACCAACTGCGCGGCCGCGTCGGGCGCAGCCACCACCAGGCCTATGCCTACCTGCTGACGCCACCGCGCAAGCAAATGACCGACGACGCGCAGAAACGCCTCGAAGCCATCGCCAATGCCCAGGACCTCGGAGCCGGCTTCGTGCTCGCCACCCACGACCTGGAAATCCGCGGTGCGGGCGAACTGCTCGGCGACGGCCAGAGCGGGCAGATCCAGGCCGTGGGCTTCACCCTGTACATGGAAATGCTCGAGCGCGCGGTCAAGTCGATCCGCAAGGGCGAGCAGCCCAACCTCGACCAACCGCTGGGCGGCGGGCCGGAAATCAACCTGCGCGTGCCGGCACTGATCCCCGAGGACTACCTGCCGGACGTGCACGCCCGCCTGATCCTCTACAAACGCATCGCCAACGCCACCGACGAGGACGGCCTCAAAGAGCTGCAGGTGGAAATGATCGACCGCTTCGGCCTGCTCCCCGAGCCGGCCAAGCATCTGGTGCGCCTGACCCTGCTCAAGCTGCAGGCCGAGCGCCTGGGCATCAAGAAGATCGATGCCGGGCCGCAGGGTGGGCGCATCGAGTTCGCAGCGGAAACCCCGGTCGATCCGCTGACGCTGATCAAGCTGATCCAGAGCGCGCCGAACCGCTACAAGTTCGAAGGCGCCACGCTGTTCCGCTTCTCCATCCCCATGGAGCGGGCGGAAGAACGCTTCAACACGCTGGAAGCCTTGCTCGAACGCCTGCTGGCGACGGTGAAGGACTGAAAACGATCAGGGCCGCACAAGCGGCCCTGATCGCTTGTGGCCAGTATCGAGCGAAGGGATGACCGAGGCTTGGTAAAACGGCCTACACCAGCTTCGACACTCGATTGGTGGGCTAAAGCCCACCCTACACATCAGCCCCGCCGCCACCTCAGCCACCGAGAGTGGCAGCGCGCCAGGCGCGCGAATCGCGGGCATGGCCCGCTCCCACAATGAACCGCTGCGAGCCTTAGAGCTGTAGGGTGGGCTTCAGCCCACCAACTGCCCCGCCACCACCTCAGATCCCGGCAAGCACCGAGAGTGGCAGCGAGCCAGGCGCGAATCCCGGGCACGGCCCGCTCCCACATTGATCCGCTGCGAGCCTTAGAGCTGTAGGGTGGGCTTCAGCCCACCAACTGCCCCGCCACCACCTCAGATCCCGGCAAGCACCGAGAGTGGCAGCGCGCCAGGCGCGCGAATCGCGGGCACGGCCCGCTCCCACGATGATTCGCTGCGATCATTAGAGCTGTAGGGTGGGCTTCAGCCCACCAACTGGCCATATCACCACCCATACCGGCTTTGCGCTCCCTCCACCAACTGCGCTGCCCGCAATGCCGACAACGCCTGAGCCCAGCGCGGGTCCTGGCGATAGTCGGTGCCGGGGAAGGCGCGACGGCGCATGCCGGCCAGGCCTTTGGGCGCAACCACACCCAGGCGCTGGGCTGCCGACAGCGCGAGCTCTGCAGCTGCACGGTCGTTGCACACCAGCCCCATGTCGCAACCGGCCGTCAGGGCCGCCTCGATGCGGCTGGCGGCGTCGCCAACTACATGGGCGCCAGCCATCGACAGATCATCGCTGAAAATCACCCCCTCGAAACCCAGCTCGCCGCGCAGGATGTCCTGCAGCCAGCGGCGCGAGAAGCCAGCAGGCTGACTGTCGACCTGCGGGTAGATGACATGGGCCGGCATCACTGCCGCCAGGTCACGGCTCAGGGCCGCGAAGGGTCGCAGGTCGGTCTGACGGATTGCATCCAGACTGCGCTCGTCGGTTGGAATCGCCACATGGGAGTCGGCTTCCGCCCAGCCATGACCGGGGAAGTGCTTGCCGGTCGCCGCCATGCCTGCCTCCGCCATGCCGCGAATGAACGCCCCAGCCAACTGGGTGGCACGCTCGGGGTCGCCCTCGAAGGCTCGGTGGCCGACCACCGCACTGCGCTGGTGATCGAGGTCCAGCACCGGCGCGAAACTCAGGTCCAGGCCCACTGCCAGGACTTCGGTCGCCATCAGCCAGCCGCACTGTCGCGCCAGATTCTGCGCATCGGCGCAGCCCGCAATGGCGCGCATCGCTGGCAGACGCACGAAGCCTTCACGCAGACGCTGCACGCGGCCGCCCTCCTGATCCACGGCGAGCAACAGATCCGGGCGCACGGCACGAATGGCCTGCGACAGCTCACGCACCTGACGCGGGTTCTCGATATTGCGGGCGAAGATGATCAGGCCGCCGACTTCCGGCTGGCGCAGCAACTGCCGGTCTTCGGCAGTCAGCCAGGTGCCGGCGATATCCACCATCAGGGAGCCATACAGGGGGGTACTCACAACGGGTAATCCTTAATTGAGTGGCCGCCCCGCTCGACCGGAGCGAGGCGCTTCATCGATCAGCGCCACGCCTCGAGCGGGCACCAGGGAAAGTCTTGCAGCAGCTCTGCGGTTCTGCCTGCATACATGCAGGAACAGCCATGGGACCGCATCGCACGCACAGGTTCCGTATTCGGCGAGCGAGCAGGCACAGCGATTGGCAAACGCTCGCCCGAACCTGGGCGATGCAGGAAGCAGCGACTGACAGGGGCGCTAGCTTAGGGGCAGCGACAAGCCACCGGCAAGCCGGGCAAGGCGATCAGGCCTTGGTGATGGCCGGGCCCTTGCTGCGCGGGATGATCTGCGCGGCGGCCAGACGCTCGTCGGTCACGCCACTTTCGGAGCGCATGCCCGCGGCGAGAAACGGCACCATCAGGCGCATGACCTGCTCGATGGAGGTATCCACGCCGAAGTCGCTTTCGGCCATGGCGCGCAGCGCCTTGATACCGGACATGCTGAACGCCGCGGCGCCGAGCATGAAATGCACACGCCAGAACAGTTCCAGCGGGGGAATGCCAGGCGCGGCCTCGTGCACCAGCAGCATGTAGCGGCGGAACACCTTGCCGTAGACTTCTTCGAGGTATTTGCGCAGATGCCCCTGGCTCTGACTGAACGCCAGGCCAAGCAGGCGCATGAAGATGGACAGGTCGTTGCCACTGCGCGGCTTCACCGCCAGGGTCTGCTCGACCAGCAACTCGAGCAGCTCCTCGAGACTGAAGGTCACTCCGGGCTTGCTCTGGCGCTTGTCGAGCTCACGCTCGAGGCTCGCGCAGAATGGCCCGAGAAAACGCGAGAAGACCGCCTGGATCAGGGCCTTCTTCGAGCCGAAGTGGTAATTGACGGCGGCCAGATTGACCCCAGCCTTGCTGGTGATCAGGCGCAACGACGTCTCGGCGAACCCCTTCTCCGCGAACAATTGTTCCGCGGCATCCAGAATGCGTTCAACGGTTTCCGATTGCGCCATGACATCCATCCGACAAACAAGTGTTTGAAACATACGTTTCAGCGCGCACGCCTGTCAAGTCGCGCAGGCCGTATTCTGGATGCTCAGTCATCATTTGGCGATAGCGTCGCGGCCATCCCGGCCGGGTTTGCACAATGGCCCGCTGAGCATAGCCCGGAACGCCGCCTGGCGGATAACACAGGCGCAACGCACATCAATGGATTGCCAAGCGCCGATTACTGTATATAATCCCAGTCACTGTATAAAAAGACAGAGCCGCCCACATGATCAAGCTGACGCCCCGCCAAGCCGAAATCCTCGCCTTCATCAAGCAGTGCCTGGAAGACAACGGCTACCCGCCGACTCGCGCAGAGATCGCCCAGGCGCTCGGCTTCAAGTCGCCGAACGCTGCCGAGGAACACCTCAAGGCCCTGGCCCGCAAGGGTGCGATCGAGATGACCCCGGGCGCCTCCCGTGGCATCCGCATCCCGGGCTTCGAGCCCAATCAGGTCGAGGAAGAAGGCCTGCCGGTGATCGGTCGGGTCGCTGCCGGTGCGCCGATCCTCGCTCAACAGCATATAGAGGAAGCCTGCCGGATCAACCCGGACTTCTTCCGCCCCAAGGCCGATTACCTGCTGCGAGTGCGCGGCATGAGCATGAAGGACATCGGCATCGTCGACGGTGACCTGCTTGCCGTACACACCACCAGCGAAGCACGCAACGGCCAGGTCGTGGTCGCGCGCATCGATGACGAGGTAACGGTCAAGCGCTTCAAGCGTGAAGGCAACACCGTCTGGTTGCTGGCCGAGAACCCAGAATTCGCCCCGATCGAAGTGAACCTGGAAGAACAGGAGCTGATCATCGAAGGCTTGAGTGTCGGCGTCATACGCCGCTAATGGAGGCTTTATGCAGTTCCCTCAGTCACTGAGCCGTACCCAACTTCCGCTGTTCGATGCCTTTCTGGCCTCGACCCTCGCAGTGGTCGAGCCCGAACCGGTAGCCCAGGAAACCACGTTCAGCGAGGTGTCGCTGAGAGGTGCTGCGGGTAACTGTCTGACACTGCTGGCTCCCATGCTGCGGGAACTGAGCGAGAAGGACGACGAACGCTGGCTGACCCTGATCGCCCCACCGGCCAGCCTGACCCAAAGCTGGCTGCGCGATGCAGGCCTGAACCGTGAGCGGATTCTGCTGTTGCACCCGCGCAACAGCCAGAGCGCCCTGCTACTGGCTCAGGAAGCCTTGAAGCTTGGCCGTAGCCATACGGTAGTGAGCTGGTTGCATCCCCTGCCCCAGCACGCGCGCCAGCAACTGGAAGCGGCAGCACGCCTCGGTCAGGCGCAAAGCCTGAACATCAGCCTGGGCTGATCCGCGGTTACAGAGAAATGATCACAACTGAAGCCTCGCTTTTCTACCTGCTCTCCCTCGAGGGGCGCGGGTAGAAAACCGAATCAGTGCAGGACGCGAGGCTGCTCGTCTTCCTGCTCGAAATCGCCCTCTGCCATTCTGCCGGCCATTTGCACGCCGACATTGAGCATCGCCTTGGCGACTTCCACATGCTGGCCCTGGAGAAAGGCCTTGGCATCTTCGGAGAAGTCCAGCACCACCAGTGCTTCCTCATCATCGGCTCGACGCAGGGCAATACGCCCATCGGGCAGTTCGACGATTTCAAGGAAGGAAGTAGGCATAACTCGGATTCTCCACGAAAGGCCGCGCATTGTAGCAGCCGCTCCGCTCGATCGCTTGGCGAAAAAACCGCCAGGTGCTGAACGGGCTTTCAATCAACGGCAAGCGACACGCTTACCATTCGCTGAGGCCGACGCGAAAACGCTGCGCCAGCGCCTTGAGCTCCTGCCGCCAGCTCTCCAGGGTTTCCCGCTCGAGAACAGGCAACTCCTCATCCAGGCTCACCGCTTCGATCAGCGACGTAGCGCCAGGATCGGCCTTGGCTTCACGTGGTGGACGCGGTGGCTTGAACAGTTGCGCATGGGCCGCCAGCAACTGGCCGAGCCAGGTGTGCGCGTTCTCGGACAGCTCCACCAGCTCGGCAAGCTCCGGGGTCGGTGCAGCCGCCAGGTTCTGGCGATCCAGCAGCAGTTCGGCCCGCGCGGCACCGCTGTTCGGCAAGCGATAGAAGCCGGCGATCTCGTGGCAGAGGCCCAATAGCGCCCCATACAGGTGAAACAGCGTGGCCTCTCGCTCGGCCTGCACCAACGCCTGGGCATTCATCGCCCGGCCCTCTTCAGCCTTGCGCCAGGACTCCAGAGAGAGCCCGGCGTAGAAAATCTTCTGATTGGTGCGGGTATACAGTTCGCCAGCCATATGCACTCTCCAGATAGCCTCAGGCACGCTCCACGAGAGCGTGCCTGGCGCGGATCAACGCTTGTCTTCGACCTTCCACTTGCCGCCGTCGAAGAACGCCTTCCAGCCGGTGGGCTTGCCGTCCACTTCGGTCTGTACGTACTGCTCCTTGGTCTTGCGGCTGTAACGGATGACCGCAGCGCGACCTTCAGGATCCTTGGCCGGCGCATCGATCAGGAAGTGGTACTTCGGATCGATCTCGTCCTTGTGCGGGATCAGTTCGAGCACCAGCGGTGCACGGGTCTCGCGGTTTTTCGGGAACTGGCTGGCAGCCAGGAACAAGCCCGAGGCGCCATCACGCAACACGTAGGTGTCATCGACCTTCTCGCACTTGAGCTCCGGCATCTTCACCGCATCCATCTTGGGTGGCGCGGGCTCGCCGCTGCGCAGCAGCTTGCGGGTGTTCTTGCACTCGCTGTTGGTGCAGCCGAAGAACTTGCCGAAGCGCCCGGTCTTGAGCTGCATCTGGCTGCCGCACTTGTCGCACTCCAGGCTCGGCCCTTCGTAGCCCTTGATGCGGAACTGGCCCTGCTCGATCTCATAACCGGCGCAGTCCGGGTTGTTGCCGCAGATGTGCAGTTTGCGCGTTTCGTCCAGCAGATAGGCATCCATCGCCGTCGCACAGATCGGGCAGCGGTGCTTGCCAAGCAGTACACGGGACTCGGACTCGCCCTCGTCATCCGCGGCGATCTCGTCACCGGGCACCAGGTTGACGGTGGCCTTGCAGCGCTCCTTCGGTGGCAGGGCATAGCCCGAGCAGCCGAGGAACACGCCGGTGGAGGCGGTACGGATCATCATCGGCCGGCCACAATCGCGGCACGCGATATCGGTCAGCGTTGGCGTGTTGGCACGCATGCCATTGTCGCCATCGGCGGCCACTTCGAGCTTCTTCTTGAAGTCGCCGTAGAACTCGTCGAGCAGGTGCTTCCACTCGCGCTCGCCCTGGGCCACGTCATCGAGGTTCTCTTCCATGCCGGCGGTGAAGCCGTAGTCCATCAGGTCGGAGAAGCTCTCGGAAAGGCGCTCGGTAACGATGTCGCCCATTTTTTCCGAATAGAAGCGGCGGTTGTGCAACGCCACGTAGCCACGATCCTGAATGGTGGAAATGATCGCTGCGTAGGTGGACGGACGACCGATCCCGCGCTTCTCCATTTCCTTGACCAGGCTGGCTTCCGAGTAGCGTGCCGGCGGCTTGGTGAAGTGCTGGCTGGGGTCGAGCTTGATCAGCTTGAGCGCCTCGCCCTCTTTCATTTCCGGCAGCACGGCGTCGTCGCCCGGCTTGCTGATTTGCGGCAATGCGCGGGTGTAACCGTCGAACTTGAGAATACGCCCCTTGGCACGCAGCTCGAACTGGGCGGCAGTGACGGTGACGGTGGTCGACAAGTATTCGGCCGGCAGCATCTGGCAGGCAACGAACTGGCGCCAGATCAGCTCGTACAGGCGCTCGGCATCGCGCTCCATGCCGGACAGCTGGGTCGGCCGCAGATTGACGTCGGAAGGACGAATCGCTTCGTGCGCCTCCTGGGCGCCCTCCTTGCTGGAGTAGACGTTGGGCTTCTCCGGGAGGTATTTCTTGCCGTACTCACCGTCGATGAAGCCGCGCACCATTTCGATGGCATCGGCCGACAGGTTGGTGGAGTCGGTACGCATGTAAGTGATGTAGCCCGCCTCGTAGAGACGCTGGGCCATCATCATGGTCTTCTTCACACCGAAACCGAGGCGCGTGCTCGCGGCCTGCTGCAACGTGGAGGTGATGAACGGTGCCGACGGCTTGCTGCTGGTCGGTTTGTCCTCACGCTTGGCGATGCTGTAGCTCGACGCCTTGAGGGTCGCCAGCGCTGCCATGGCCTGGGCTTCGTTGAGCGGCTTGAAGGCCGCACCGTTCTCGCGGGCCACTTCGAAGCGCACATTGGCACCCTTGGCGGTGCCCAGGTCGGCGTGCACTTCCCAGTATTCTTCAGGGACGAACGCGCGGATTTCCTTCTCACGCTCGACCACCAGCTTCACGGCAACGGACTGCACCCGGCCGGCGGACAGGCCACGGGCGATCTTCGCCCACAGCAGCGGCGAAACCATGTAGCCCACCACGCGATCGAGGAAGCGGCGCGCCTGCTGGGCATTGACCCGATTGATATCCAGCTCGCCCGGGGCGGAGAACGCCTCCTGGATGGCCTTCTTGGTGATTTCGTTGAACACCACGCGCTTGTAGCGGCTGTCGTCGCCACCGATGGACTCGCGCAGGTGCCAGGCGATCGCCTCCCCCTCTCTATCCAAGTCGGTCGCGAGATAGATGGTGTCGGCTTCCTTGGCCAGGCGACGCAGTTCCTCGACCACTTTTTCCTTGCCGGGCAGGATCTCGTACTTGGCCTTCCAGCCATGCTCGGGATCGACGCCCATGCGGTTGAACAGCTGACGCTTGGCCTTTTCCTTGGGCGACAGGGCCGGCGTTTCGCCAGCTGCAGCCTTGCCGCGCTTGGCAGGCTCTTTGGCTGCCGCCCCGCCACTGGTGGGGAGGTCGCGGATGTGGCCGATGCTCGACTTCACCACGTACTGGCTGCCCAGATACTTGTTGATGGTCTTGGCCTTGGCCGGGGATTCCACGATGACCAGCGATTTACCCATGGATTGGAAAATTCCTGAAATTCGGTAATTGAAAGGCGGGCTAGCGCCTGAAAGAACTATTGGGTGTCTCGGTTCGACGCACGCTGCATCGACGATGAAAGCGTCCGCTCGACAGAGCGAACACCGAAAAAACGTGGCGCTGCCGCTTGTACCACATCGATCCTGTCGTTATCCAACGGACCACGAGTGCCCTGCGACCTGCTTTGGCCCCGCTATATATAGTGGCGGTCAAGCCGAGGTCAAGGGCGAGTGTTTTTTGCAGCCGCCTCAGGGACGACGCAGAACGCTTGCCTCACCCTCGACAAAAGCAAAGCGCGGAACCCGCTTGCCGTCCAGTTCGACCTCGCCCTGGAACATCTCCAGCGGTCGCACCCAGAGGCCATATTCGCCATACAGGGCCTGGTAAACGACCACGTCCTCTTCCGTCTCGGAATGCCGGGCTACACCCAGTACGCGGTACTCGGGACCTTTGTAGTGACGGTAGAGACCGGGCTGCAGCGACATCATTCAATTTCCTGGAAATTTTTTTCGTTCGATAAAAACGGTCGGGCAGCATTTCATGCCGCTAGCCAAACCAGAATGGCCTGCATTAACGATGCAGTGCCAAAAAACAAAAACCGGGGCAGAAGCCCCGGTTGTGCAACCACCTAAACGTCAGATGCGCTCGAACACCGTGGTGATACCCTGCCCCAGGCCGACGCACATGGTCGCCACGCCGAAGGTACCGTTGTTCTGCTTCATCACGTTCAGCAGGGTACCGGAGATACGCGCCCCGGAACAACCGAACGGGTGACCCAGAGCGATGGCGCCGCCGTGCAGGTTGACCTTCTCTTCCATCTTGTCGAGCAGTTTGAGGTCCTTCAGCACGGGCAGGGCCTGGGCAGCGAAGGCTTCGTTGAGCTCGACGAAATCGATGTCGTCGATGGTCAGACCGGCGCGCTTGAGCGCCTTCTGGGTGGACGGTACAGGACCGTAACCCATGATCGCCGGGTCAACACCGGCCACGGCCATGGCGCGAACCACTGCCATTGGCTGGATGCCGAGATCCTGAGCACGCTGAGCGGACATGACGATCATGCAGGAAGCGCCATCGGTGATCTGCGAGGAGGTACCCGCCGTGACGGTGCCGCCCTTGGGATTGAACGCAGGCTTGAGGTTGGCCAGGCTTTCCAGGGTGGTTTCGGGACGAATGGTTTCGTCGTAGTCGAAGACCTTGAGGAAGCCGTTTTCGTCGTAACCCTGCAGCGGGATGATCTCGTCCTTGAACTTGCCTTCGACAGTGGCCTTGTGGGCCAACTGGTGCGAACGCACGCCGAACTTGTCCTGAGCTTCACGGGTGATGCCGTGCATCTTGCCCAGCATCTCGGCGGTCAGGCCCATCATGCCGGAGGCCTTGGCAGCGTACAGCGACAGGTGCGGGTTCGGGTCAACGCCGTGCATCATGCCGACGTGGCCCATGTGCTCCACGCCGCCGACCACGAACACATCACCGTTACCGGTCTGGATCGCCTGCACGGCGGTGTGCAGCGCGCTCATCGACGAACCGCACAGGCGGCTGACGGTCTGCCCGGCACTGGTGTGCGGGATCTGGGTCATCAGCGACGCCATGCGCGCGATGTTCCAGCCCTGCTCCAGGGTCTGGTTGACGCAACCCCAGATGACGTCTTCGACTTCCTTGGGATCGACCTTGTCGTTGCGTTCCAGCAGTTTGCTGATCAGCTGCGCGGACAGGGTCTCGGCACGGGTATTACGGTGCATGCCGCCCTTGGAACGCCCCATTGGGGTACGGCCGAAGTCGACGATGACTGCATCTCTTGGATTCAGGCTCATAAATTCACTCTCGCTCCAATCGTTGCGCGATTAACCAAAGAAGGTCTGGCCGTTTTTGGCCATTTCACGCAGTTTCTCGGTCGGCTGATACAGCGCGCCCAGATCGGCGTACTTGTCGGCCAGGGCCACGAATTCGGCTACCCCGACACTGTCGATGTAGCGCAGCGCACCACCGCGGAACGGTGGGAAACCGATGCCGTAGATCAGGCCCATGTCGGCCTCGGCAGCCGTTTCGACGATACCGTCTTCCAGGCAGCGCACGGTTTCCAGACAGAGCGGGATCATCATGGTGTTGATGATGTCCTCGTCGCTCAGCTCGCGCCGCTCGACCACGATCGACTTGAGCAGCTCGTAAGCCTCGGGGTCGGTGACCTTCTTCGGCTTGCCGCGCTTGTCGGTCTCGTAGGCGTAGAAGCCCTTGCCGTTCTTCTGGCCCAGGCGATTGGCTTCGTACATCACGTCGACCGCGGTGCGGCCTTCTACCGCCATGCGATCCGGGAAGCCTTCGGCCATCACGTCACGGCCGTGGTGGCCGGTATCGATGCCGACCACGTCGGACAGATAGGCCGGGCCCATGGGCCAGCCGAACTTCTCCATGACCTTGTCGATACGTGCGAAGTCGATACCGAAGCTGAGCAGCTTGGAGAAGCCGCCGAAGTACGGGAACAGCACGCGGTTGACCAGGAAGCCCGGGCAATCGTTGACCACGATCGGGTTCTTGCCCATCTTCTTGGCGTACGCCACGGTGGTGGCAACCGCCTTCTCGCTGGACTTCTCACCACGGATGACTTCGACCAGAGGCATCATGTGCACCGGGTTGAAGAAGTGCATGCCGACGAAGTTTTCCGGGCGCTTGAGGGCCTTGGCCAGCAAGCTGATGGAAATGGTCGAGGTGTTGGAGGCCAGAATGGTGTCCTCCTTGACCGCCGCCTCGACCTCGGCCAGCACGGCCTGCTTGACCTTGGGGTTCTCGACCACGGCTTCGACGACGATGTCGACATGGCCGAAGTCGCCATAGGACATGGTCGGGCGAATGGCGCTCAGCGATTCGGCCATCTGCGCGGTGGTCATGCGACCCTTCTCGACGCGCTTGCCGAGCAGCTTGGAGGCCTCGCCCAGGCCCATCTTGATCCCCTCTTCGCGGATATCCTTCATCAGGATCGGCGTGCCTTTGGACGCCGACTGGTAGGCGATACCGCCGCCCATGATGCCGGCACCCAGCACAGCGGCCAGTTTCACGTCCTGGGCGATGGCGTCGTGGGCCTTGGCTTTCTTCTTCAGTTCCTGATCGTTGAGGAACAGGCCGATCAGGCTTTCCGCGACCGAGGTCTTGGCCAGCTTGGCGAAACCGGCGGCTTCGACTTCCAGCGCCTTGTCACGGCCGAAGTTGGCGGCTTTCTGAATGGTCTTGATCGCTTCGACCGGTGCCGGGTAGTTCGGGCCGGCCTGGCCTGCGACGAAACCCTTGGCGGTTTCGAAGGCCATCATCTGCTCGATGGCGTTGAGCTTGAGCTTTTCCAGCTTGGGCTGACGCTTGGCCTTGTAATCCAGCTCACCGGAAATCGCGCGCTTGATCAGGTCCAGGGCACCGGCCTGCAGCTTGTCAGCGCTGACCACGGCGTCCACCGCACCGACCTTGAGGGCTTCATCGGCACGGTTTTCCTTGCCGGAGGCGATCCACTCGACGGCGTTGTCGGTACCGATCAGGCGCGGCAGGCGCACGGTGCCACCGAAGCCTGGGTAGATCCCCAACTTGACCTCGGGCAGACCGATCTTGGCGCCTTCGGCCATGATCCGGTAATCGGCGGCCAGACACATTTCCAGGCCGCCACCCAGGGCGATGCCGTTGATGGCGACGACGGTGGGCACTGCCAGGTCTTCGAAATCACTGAAGATCCTGTTGGCTTCCAGGTTACCGGAGACCAGTTGCTCTTCCGGCAGCTTGAAGTTGTCGACGAACTCGGTGATGTCGGCACCGACGATGAAAACGTCCTTGCCGCTGCTGACGATCACGCCTTTGATCGAGGCGTCGGCCTTGATCGCGTCGACGGACTGACGGAGCTCGCTCAGGGTCAGACGATTGAACTTGTTGACGGACTCACCCTTGAGATCGAACTTGAGTTCGACGATGCCGCTTTCAAGAGCCTTAACCGTGATGGCTTTACCTTCGTAAATCATCAACTGATCTCCACGCTTAGGGAATCTGAACAGTACACACCGGAGTCAATCCACAGACTCACGCCACAAGACACCGTAGCCGAAATTCCGCTACCCACCGATGCGATATCGGACTGGATTGGGCACTGCCAAAACGGCAAACGCTCAATTCATACGCCCGTTTGATTTGGGTGAGCACACATTCACGGAAAAGCCGTGAATTGTCAATTGGCGTTCTGTAGCCACTTGCAGTGCGCACTACCTGCTCAAGGTGATCGATCGAGGCTGCGGCGAAAAGTAGATCAATGGCGTCGATAACGCATCATTCGGTAGACATGCCCGCACCTCGATCCGCCGCTAGCCAAAATTTCAGGCCGCAGGTAGAGTCGCGCGATTCGGCTGCCACCGAATGACAAAAACAACAATAACGACATGTCGTCACCGAGGTTCCAGCATGCATTCACGCCTGCGCGCCATCTCTCTGCACACCCTGCTCGCCACCCTTCTGCTCCTGCCTGGTCTGGCCGCTGCCGCGCAGACCTCGCCCTACCTGCAACATCTGCTGCGCCTGCACCTGGCTGCGCAGAAAAGCCTGGGCGACTTCTACATGTACAACAGTATGGAAGGTGATCAGCGCTATGCGCGGATGATCGATGAATCCCGCCGGGAGGCCAGTGAACAACTGAGCACGCTGGCTGGCATCCCCGACGTTGGCGCAGCGCGCCTGCATGCCCAATTGCAGCAGCAATGGCAGGCCTATGACCGGGATCTGAGCGAGCTGATGGCCGCCCTGGCGAAGCAGGGTTATACCGACCTGCAGCCGGTGGCCGACATGGCCGCGCGCAACCGCCAGGTGCTGGCGACCAGCCAGGCCCTGTACGAAGCCCTGCAGCGCACGGACCCCGGCGCGATCTCCGAGCAGACCGCCAGCACCCGAGAGCTCAGCCTGCTGATGCAAGGCATCGCCGTGAGCTACGCGGCACGCAGTGCATCGGTAGGCGCGAGTTTTTCCGGGGACAGCAGCGAGCGGCCCATCGAGGATCAGGTGACTGACTTCTCCAGCCGCCTGACTGCACTGCGCAACCGGCCGGACAACGATGCACGGATCGATACGGCGCTCGACGCGGTGACGACCAAATGGCGCTACATCGAGAAGTCGCTGCGCAACTACAACGAGAAGAGCGTGCCGTTTCTGGTCAACAAGTACTCGGACAGCATCATCCGCGGGCTGATGGAGGTTACCGAGCTTTACGCCCGCCAAGACCAGGTGAGCGAGCCGTCATGACAGCCCTTGATGAGCAACCCTCAAGCCTGGGTTTTGAGAAAAGTCGCAACAGCCTGCAACGATTCGGGGCGCGCCCGCTCACCCCAGAACAAGGCGATCATCTGCGGGGTCACTTCGGCCTTGTAGACATCCCCCGGCAGCGTGGCGAGTTGCTCGGCAAGCGGCCTGTCCGCGCAGGGCTCCTGCCATTTGTTCACCCACAGGCCCGGCTCTTTCTGCCAGTAGCACCAGCTGTCCTGCCGCCCGCGAGGCCGCGGATGGTGGTATTGCGGGCAGGGGCTCGGCGGCGCACTGGTCATCCAGTACGGCCATTCTTCCCGGGCCAGCTGCATGGCCAGCCCCATGCGTCGCGCCTCCATGCGAACGTCCATCTGGCCGCGCTGACGCCGCGACGGCACCAGCCAGACCAGGGGGCTAAGGGCGACTACCAGTAGTGCGACAACGATCCAACCCGTCATAATTTCTATCTCGACCGTGCAACCTGTGGTAAATGCTCAAATCAGCCACACTTGAAATCATTGGTCACCCTTGTAAGGAGACAATCTCATGTCCTACCAGCACATTCTGGTCGCCGTCGATCTGACCGAGGAGTGCGACCCGGTAATGAAGCGCGCCCAGGCCCTGGCCAGCAGCACCCAGGCGAAACTGTCCGTGGTGCACATCGTCGAACCCATGGCCATGGCCTTTGGTGGCGACGTACCGATGGACCTGTCGATGCTGCAGCAACAGCAGTTCGAACAGGCCAAGGAGCGCCTCGACGCCTTCGCCCTCAAACACCCGCAGCTCGGCACCGAAAGCCGCCACCTCGCTTACGGCCAGCCGCGCCAGGAAATCCACCGCCTGGCTTCCGAACAGCACTGCGATCTGATCATCGTCGGCAGCCATGGCCGTCACGGCCTGGCCCTGCTGCTCGGCTCGACCGCCAATGACGTACTGCACGGCGCGCCCTGCGACGTACTGGCCGTCAGCCTGAAAAAGCCGTCGGTCTGACCGCTACTCGCTGAGTAAAAGGCGGAAACCCGCGTAGGAGCGTCGCCCCCGGCGCGATGCAATGGCCGGCCTTCACACCAGTGGTGTGAAGGCCGGCGATCGCCGCGGGGTCTTGGCTCCTGCAACGGCATCGAACATGCTCTTGCCGGCCAGACAGAAACCTGACGTTTTGCAATCGACTTACTTCACAGGGCAGCGGTAAGCCCCAACCACCTGTGACGATTGTCAGCCTTCCAGTTCAGCCCAGCGCTCCACCAGACGGTCCAGCTCTTCCTGCTGCGCCTGCAACTGCGCCAGCACCGCAGCGGTGTGCTCTGCCGACTGCTGATAGAACGCAGGATCGGCGATCTGCCCTTCCAGCTCGGCGATCTTCTGCTCTGCAGCATCGATCTGCTCGGGCATGGCGTCCAGCTCACGCTGATGCTTGTAGCTGAGTTTCTTCTTGGCTGCCGGCGCGCTTTCCACCGGGGCGGCAACGGGGGCGGCGACAGGCGCCTCGACCACTGCGGAACCCAGCTCGGCCTTGCCCGACTTGGTCTCGCCAACGCCCAGCAGGCGCGGCGAACCACCCTGGCGCAGCCAGTCCTGATAACCACCGACGTACTCGCGCACCTTGCCCTCGCCTTCGAAGACCAGCGTGCTGGTGACCACGTTGTCGAGGAATGCCCGGTCGTGGCTGACCATCAGCACGGTGCCCTTGAAGGTCAGCAGCACTTCCTCGAGCAGTTCGAGGGTCTCCACGTCGAGGTCGTTGGTCGGCTC
Organism: Pseudomonas flavescens; assembly: GCF_013408425.1. Lineage (NCBI taxonomy): Bacteria > Pseudomonadati > Pseudomonadota > Gammaproteobacteria > Pseudomonadales > Pseudomonadaceae > Phytopseudomonas > Phytopseudomonas flavescens. The sequence goes on from NZ_JACBYV010000001.1 coordinate 2,506,589, forward strand.
ATCGAGGACCAGCAGGTTGGCCGGCTTGCTGAACAGCTTGGCCAGCAGCAGACGCGCACGCTCGCCACCGGACAGCGCCTTGACCGGCGTACGAGCACGCTGCGGGCTGAACAGGAAGTCGCCGAGGTAGCTGAGCACGTGGCGGTTCTGCCCGTCGATCTCGATGAAGTCACGGCCTTCGGCCACGTTGTCGATAACGGTCTTTTCCAGGTCCAGTTGGTGGCGCAACTGATCGAAGTAGGCGACATCGATCTTGGTGCCCTCTTCCACCGTGCCGCTGGTCGGCTGCAGACCATTGAGCATCAGTTTCAACAGGGTGGTCTTGCCGGTGCCGTTGGCGCCCAGCAGGCCGATACGGTCGCCGCGCTGCAGCACCATGGAGAAATCGCGAATCAGGAACGGTCCGCCCGCGTGCGCGAAGCTGACGTTCTCCAGCACCATCACCTGCTTGCCGGATTTCTCCGCGGTGTCGAGCTGAATGTTGGCCTTGCCGGTGCGCTCGCGACGCTCGCTGCGCTCCACGCGCAGGGCCTTGAGGGCGCGCACACGGCCTTCGTTACGGGTACGTCGGGCCTTGATGCCCTGACGGATCCATACCTCTTCCTGGGCCAGGCGCTTGTCGAACAGCGCGTTGGCGGTTTCCTCGGCGGCCAGCGCGGCCTCCTTGTGCACCAGGAAGCTGGCGTAATCGCCATTCCAGTCGATCAGGCCGCCGCGATCCAGTTCGAGAATGCGCGTGGCCAGGTTCTGCAGGAAGGAACGGTCGTGGGTGATGAACAGCACCGCGCCCTGGAAATCCTTGAGGGCTTCTTCCAGCCAGGCGATCGCGCCGATGTCCAGGTGGTTGGTCGGCTCGTCGAGCAGCAGCAGATCCGGCTCGCTGACCAGCGCCTGGGCCAGCAGCACGCGGCGGCGCCAGCCACCGGACAGCTGGGCCAGGGTCTTGTCGGCAGGCAACTGCAGACGGCTCAGGGTGCTGTCGACCAGTTGCTGCAGGCGCCAGCCATCACGGGCTTCGAGGTCCTGCTGAACGTGCATCAGCTTGTTCAGGTCCTCTTCGGTGACGCAGTTCTGTGCCAGGTGGTGGTACTGAGCGAGCAACTCGCCCACGCCGTCGAGCCCCTGGGCGACGACGTCGAACACGGTACGCCCGTCGGCCACCGGCAATTCCTGGGGCAACTCGCCGATCTTCAGACCCGGCGCGCGCCACACGGCACCGTCATCGGGCTTCTGGTCACCCTTGACCAGCTTGAGCATGCTGGACTTGCCGGTGCCATTGCGACCGATGATGCACACCCGCTCGCCCCGGGCGATCTGCCAAGACACCTTGTCCAGCAGCGGCATGGCGCCAAAGGCCAGGGATACATCGGTGAACTTGAGCAGGGTCATGGAGTTGCCTCGACAATACGCTGGGGTGATGGGCGAAAGGGTGTGCGAACGCAGCCAATGGGCTCGTCGCGTGGCCGACCACCACGAAAACTGATCTGGCCGGCGCATGCGCCAGCCAAAAACCGGGCGCGTATTCTAACCGAGAAGACCCTCGGCGTCTGTGAGGCCGTGCGTGCCGACCGTCGACGTGACATAAACAGACATGCGCCAGGCTGCAACGGCCCTTTCGCGCCAAGTGGGCAAAAGGCTAAGCTAACGCCCGTTGTCGTCACCGCGCCCGGCACTGCCGTGATCGCCTGTAGAACGGCAACCGCCCCAAGGGCGCATCGAGCGACCGGCATTCAGCCAGATCGCGCCCGCTCACGAGATGATCCCCCGGAAGTGCCATGCGCTGTCGTTTGCCCAGTCTGCTGTCCTGCCTGATCCTTTGCGCCACCACGGCAACCCTGAGCCAGGCAGCCAGCCTGCCCCAGCAACGCCAGTACTACGACGAGGCCAAAGCAGCCCTCGCCAAGGGCGACAAGGGCCCCTATCAGCGCTATGCCAGCGCCTTGCGTGACTACCCGCTGACGCCCTACTTGGCGTACGACGAGCTCACTGCGCGCCTGAAATGGGCCAGCAACGACGAGATCGAGGCCTTTCTCGCGGCCCATGGTGACCTGCCTCAGGCCAACTGGATGAAGCTGCGCTGGTTGCGCTGGCTGGCCGAGCGTGGCGAATGGCAGACCTTCGCCAAGTACTACGATCCGAACCTCAATTTCACCGAACTGGACTGCTTCAACGGCCAGCGCCAGCTCAATCAGGGCCAGACCGCCGAAGGCTACGCCAGCGCCGAGAAGCTGTGGCTGGTCGGCAAGTCGCAACCGGAAGCCTGTGATCGCCTGTTCGACCGCTGGGCCGCCGAAGGGCAACTGACCGAACAGCGCCGCTGGCAACGTACCAAGCTGGCTGCCGAAGCGCGCAACTACAGCCTGGCCACCTTCCTGAGCAAGGACCTGCCGACGCTCAGCAACCACGGCAAACTGCTCGTGGAAGTCGGCCAGAAGCCGCAGATCCTCACCCAGACCGCGCGCTTCATGCCGGCCGACGACGCCATGGGCGACGTGGTCAGCCTGGGCCTGCGCCGCCTCGCTCGCCAGGACCCGGAACAGGCCCTGAGCCTGCTCGAAGGCTATTCCCAGCGCATGCGCTTCTCCGAGCAGGAGAAGGTGGCCATCGCCAACGAGATCGGCTTGACCCTGGCACGCCGCTTCGACCCGCGTGCCCTCGACGTGATGGCCAAGTACGACCCCAACCTGCGTGACGACACCGTCAGCGAGTGGCGCGCGCGCCTGCTGCTGCGCCTGGGTCGCTGGGACGATGCCTACAAACTGATCAGCCGCATGCCCGACTCCCTGATCAGCACCAACCGCTGGCGTTACTGGCAGGCGCGCAGCCTGCAGTTGGCGCAACCCAACGGCAAGGCCGCACAGCCGCTGTTCCACGAACTGGCCAAGGAGCGCGACTTCTATGGCTTCATGGCTGCCGACCAGGTCAAGGAACCCTACTACCTGAAAAACGCGCCGCTGCCGCTCAGCGCCGCGGTGATCAAGAAGGTCCGCAACGCCCCCGGCATCCGCCGTGCCATGGAATTCCATGACCGTGGCCAGATCGTCGACGGCCGCCGCGAGTGGTACCACGCCAGCCGTCATTTCGACCGCGACGAACTGGTCGCCCAGGCACGCCTGGCCTACGACATGGAGTGGTACTTCCCGGCCATTCGCACCATCAGCCAGGCCAAGTACTGGGATGACCTCGACGTGCGCTTCCCGATGGCCCATCGCGAACCGCTGACCGCCGAAGCGAAGAAACGCGGCCTGCATTCCAGCTGGGTGTTCGCCATCACCCGCCAGGAAAGCGGCTTCATGGCCGACGCCAAATCCCACGCCGGCGCCATGGGCCTGATGCAGGTCATGCCCGCCACCGCCAAGGAGACCGCCAAGAAGTACGGCATTCCCCTGAGCAACCCCAACAACGCCCTGCTGCCGAGCGTCAACATCCAGCTTGGCGCCGCCTACCTGAGCCAGATCTACGGCCAGTTCAACGGCAACCGCGTGCTGGCCTCGGCCGCTTACAACGCCGGCCCAGGCCGCGTTCGCCAATGGCTGCGCGGCGCCAACCACCTGTCCTACGACGTATGGGTCGAAAACATCCCGTTCAATGAAACCCGCCAGTACGTGCAGAACGTGCTGTCCTATGCGGTGATCTACGGCGACAAACTCAACGCCCCGCAGCCGCTGGTAGGCTGGCACGAGCGTTATTTCGACCAATAAAGCGGCGGCAAGCGGCAAGAAAGAGCGCGCAGCGGCCCCGCCGCCGGGGCTTGGGTTAAGCGCAGCGATACCCAGGGCACCCTCCCGGGTTTCGCTGCGCTCGACCCAGGCTACATCTGGGGTGAATGCCTCAACCTACGCCAACACCTCGACCGGCATGCCGACCTGCAATTCGCCGCTGCCGTGGTTGATCAGGTTCTGCCCGAAGAGAATCTCGCCTTCGCGCTGGCGGTAGCTGCGCAAGGTGGTCAGCGGCTCGCGATCCGCGCTGCGTTCGCCGGTTTGCGGATCGATGGTGGTGATGATGCAGCGTGAACAGGCCTTGGCGAGGGTGAACTCGACATCGCCGATACGAATGCGCTTCCAGCTGTCTTCGGCATAGGGCTCGCTGCCCTGCACCACCAGGTTGGGACGAAAGCGCAGCATTTCCAGCGGGCGGCCAACCCGGGCCACCAGGTCGTCGAGCGAGGCCTGGCCGATCAGCAACAGCGGGAAGCCGTCGGCGAACCCGACCTTCTCATCGCCGCTCACATTGCCCTCGATATAGCGCGCACGCTCTGCAGGCACGTGCACCAGCCGACAGGGCTTGCCGATGAACGCGCTGACCCAGGCCGCGGCTTCGTCGCCGGCATCCGGCACGCGCATGCTGTCGCGCCAGATGATCACGCCGCGCAACGCCTCGTCCGGGTCCGGCAGCGCCACATCGAGAGAGGGCCTGTCAGGCGCCTCGAGGGTCAGGCCGCCGCTCTGATTCCAGCGCGCCGTCAGGCGGCTCATCTGCGGAAAGGTGCGCTGGGTCAGAAAGCGGCCGTTCTCCTCGCTCGCCAGCATCCAGCGGCGATCACCGACCACGCCCAGGCCGTCGAGCTGCAGGCTGGGGAGCGATTCGCCAATGGCGGACTTGAGAGGAAAGCGATAAAGCGAGGAAAGGTGCATGGCCCGGCGTCCTGACTAGAGCGAAACGGCGGTTATACGCAAACCGCCGCCGCGGCTCAAGCCAGGCGCGTGGCGTTGAGCGCTTACTGCTCGTCGAGCGCCAGGCGCTCGCGAATCACGTCGACCAGCTTGTCGGGCTGGAACTTGGAGAGGAAGTTGTCGCAGCCCACCTTCTTCACCATGGCATCGTTGAAGCTACCGGATAGCGAGGTGTGCAGCACCACGTACAGATCACGCAGGCGCGGGTCCTGACGGATCTCGGTGGTCAGGCGATAGCCGTCCATTTCCGGCATCTCGGCGTCGGTGAAGATCATCAGCAGCTTGTCGGTCATCACCTGGCCGTTATCGGCCCAGGCCTTGAGCATGTTCAGCGCCTTCAGGCCATCGGTGGCCACATGCATCTTGATCCCCAGCTGCGACAGGGTATCGCGCAACTGCGACAGCGCCACGCTGGAGTCGTCGACCAGCAGCACTTCGCGGCCACGGGCCTTCTCCAGCAGCGGATCGGCGAGGCGGTCGCTGGAAATGCGGGTGTCGTACGGCACGATCTCGGCCAGGACCTTCTCGACGTCGATGATTTCCACCAACTGGTCGTCGACCTTGGTGATCGCCGTCAGGTAGTGGTGGCGCCCTGCTCCGCCAGGCGGCGGCAGGATGGATTCCCAGTTGAGGTTGAGAATGCGGTCGACGCCGCCGACCAGGAAGGCCTGAATCGAACGGTTGTATTCGGTGACGATGATGGTGCTGCGCTCATCGGGCACGATCGGGCGCATGCCGATGGCCTGGGACAGGTCGATCACCGGCAGGGTCTGGCCGCGCAGGTGAATCACCCCGCAGACGAAACGATGGCGCTGCGGCATCAGCGTCAGCTTGGGCATCTGCAGGACTTCCTGCACCTTGAATACGTTGATCGCGAACAACTGCCGGCCAGCCAGGCGGAACATCAGGATTTCCAGGCGGTTCTCACCTACCAGCTGTGTCCGTTGATCAACGGTGTCGAGAATACCGGCCATTATTCGCTCCTGTGAGGCGTGATGTTCTTGTGAGGCTATCGGCCAGTCGTTGCATTACTGAAGGCGGCATGGCGCAACGCCATCCTGCACCAGTGGCTGACGGAAAACCAGCGCGCCATGCTCAGTCCTGCAGTAAAGGCGACTGCTGGGGCAAATGCACCCGCAACGCCTGGGGCCGCGCGGAAAAACGCATGCTGTGGCCTTCTCGCGGCTCGCCGTCGAGGTTCAGGTCCAGCCCCTCGGGCGCCTCGATTTCCAGCCAGGGCAACCGAGCGCTTACCGATACCCCCTCGATGCCCTTCAGCCCACCGGAAAACAGCGTACCGAGGGTGCCGACCACATCCGACGCAGCCGGCACGATGCACACATCCAGCAGGCCGTCGTTGACCCGGGCATGGGGGCACAGCACATGCCCACCACCGGCCTGGCGACCATTGCCGATGCCCAGGGCGAGAAATTCGCCTTCCCACTCGAAGTCCGGCCCCTTGAAGCGCCCGAAGGCCGAGCGCACTTCGGCGAAGCGGGTCAGGCCGGTAAGCATGTAGGCCGCGCCACCGAGCACACGCTTGAGGTCTTCGGACGTATTGGCGGTGATGTTGGAGCCGAAGCCGCCAGTGGCCATATTGAGGAACAGCTGGTCGTCGACCTCGCCCAGATCGATGGGCTGCGCGGGGGTGTCGAGCAGCGCCAGGGCCTCGGCCGGCGCCAGCGGAATACCGGCTGCATTGGCGAAATCATTGGCGGTGCCCAGCGGCAGCAGCACCAGGCTGGCATCCGTTTCGGCTTTGGCCATGGCTTCGGCGACATCACGCAAGGTGCCGTCGCCGCCCCCGGCGATCAGCGTCGGATAGCCCGCCTGCAACGCTTCGCTGACCAGGCGCTGGGCATCGCCGCCCTCCCAGGTCAGGCGCACGGCCAGGTCCCAGCCACGCTCGCGTTGGGTCTTGACCGCCGCACGCACCTCTTCGTTGAGGGACTGCTTACCATGAAGGATCAACAGCGCTTTACGCTCTTGCATAACGGCTCCGGAAAACGGGATTGAAAACGACTGCCAATGCAGACAACGGGCAAGCGAAATAATCACGCCTGCCCATCGTCGACTCTACACCTCAGCCGAGCAGTTCACTCATGGGAATGAAGTGCAGGCTGTCGCCTTCTTGCAGGGTGGTGCCTTCCAGCACCTGCGCCAGCCCCTCGGCCCACGCGGCACTGCGCAGCACACCGGAGCTCTGATTGGCATAGGGCACTGCACGGCCGTTCTCGAGCCGCGCCCGCAGGAACTCGCGGCGCTTGCCCGGTTTCGGCCAGACGAAGCCCGCCGGTACCGCGAAGCCCAGCGGCTCGACCTTCTGCACGCCCAGGCGGCGCAGCAGATAAGGCCGCGCCAGCAGGCCGAAGGTCACCAGGGTCGATGCCGGGTTACCGGGCAGGCCGATCACCGGGCGGCCACGGAACTTACCGACGGTGAGCGGCTTGCCGGGCTTGATCGCCAGCTTCCACAGGGCCAGCTCGCCAGCCTCACGCAAGGCGATGCCGAGAAAGTCCGCCTCGCCCACCGACACACCGCCGGTGGACAGAATCAGGTCGACATCCTGCAAGGCACCGAGGGCCTCGCGCGTACGCTCGAGATCATCCACCAGAATGCCAGCATCGATCACCTCGCAGCCCAGGCGCTGCAACCAGGCGACCAGCAGGTAACGGTTACTGTTGTAGATCTGCCCGGCGCCCAGCAGCTGCCCCGGCTCGACCAGCTCATCACCGGTGGAGAGCACCGCCACCCGCGGCTTGCGACGCACCGGCAGTTGCGCCAGGCCAATCGACGCCGCCAACCCCAGCTCCACCGGGCCCAACCGCGTACCGGCGGTCAGCAGGGTTTCACCCTTGCGGTTCTCCTGCCCCTGGGGGCGGATGTTCTGGGCGAGCTTCAGGGCCTGATCGAAGTGCACGCGACCGTCATCAGCCACGCTGACGTTTTCCTGCATCTCCACCGTGTCGGCACCGAGCGGCACCGGCGCGCCGGTGAAGATCCGCGCACAGGTACCGGGCTGCAGCGCCTCCGGGGCGGTACCCGCGAGGATGCGCTGGCTGATCGGCAGCGCCTCGCCCTGCCAGTCGGCCAGGCGCAGCGCGTAGCCGTCCATGGCACTGTTGGGCCATGGCGGCAGATCCAGGCCGGCGATCATCGGTTGGGCCAGCACACGGCCATCGGCGTCGGCCAGATCGACCAGCTCCTGCCCCTCGATGGGCGTGGCCTCGGCCAGTGCCAGCAGACGCTGCAGCGCCTGCTCCACCGGCATCAGCGGCGAATGCGGCTCGCTCATCCGCGGCTCTCGCAGGGCGCAGCGAGCTTGAGGTGCGGCACGAAGTTGCACGGGCGATGGCGGGCGTCGAGCTGCTCGGCCAGGATGCCGTCCCAGCCGGTGCGGCAAGCGTTGGTCGAGCCAGGCAGGCAACAGACCAGCGTGCCGTTGGCGAGGCCGGCCAGTGCCCGGGACTGAATGGTCGAGGTGCCGATGTCGGTGGTGGAGATCTGCCGGAACAGCTCGCCGAAGCCGTCGACCTGTTTGTCCAGCAGGCAGGCCACCGCTTCCGGCGTGCTGTCACGCCCGGTGAAGCCGGTGCCGCCGGTGATCAGCACGACCTGCACCACGTCTTCGGCGATCCAGGTGGCGACCTGGGCGCGGATCTTGTACAGATCGTCTTTCAGCAGTACGCGCTCGGCGAGGTTGTGGCCGGCCGCTTTCAAGCGGTCGACGAACAGTTGCCCGGAGGTATCGGTTTCCAGCGTGCGGGTATCGCTGACGGTCAGAACGGCGATATTCAGGGGCACGAATGGCGCATCGGCCTTGTGGCTCATGGCAGGCTTCCAGTTGTCGTGAACAATGGCCGGTGTTATACCACAGCGCCACCTCCAGAGACCCTGCCATGCCTACCTCAGCCCCGCCCCAAAGCCTCTCGGTGGTCCTGCTCGCAGGCGGCCGCGGCCAGCGCATGGGGGGCCGCGACAAGGGCCTGGTGCAGTGGCAGGAGCGCCCGATGATCGCCTGGCTGCACGACCAGGTTCGCCCCCTCACCGACGACCTGATCATCTCCTGCAACCGTAACCATGACGCCTATGCGCCCTACGCCGACCGCCTCGTTGGCGATGACAGCGCAGACTACCCCGGCCCCCTGGCCGGCATCCGCGCCGCCCTGCAGATCGCCCGCCACCCTCTCCTGCTGGTGCTGCCCTGTGACGCACCCCGGGTAGACCGCAGCCTGCTCGACGAACTTATCGCGCTGGCCGGCGAGCGCCCGGTGATGGCCAAGCGCGACGGCCACTGGGAACCGCTGTTCGCGGTCGTCCCGCGCAGCCTGCTGCCCTCTCTGGAGCAGGCCTGGCAGGCGGGCCAGCGCAGCACACAGCGCTGGCTGCACGATCACCAGCCCGTGGCGCTAACCTGCGCGCCAGACGATCCGCGCCTGAGCAACGTCAATTCACCGCAGCTTCTCGAATAGATCGCGCTTGCGAGTCAGCCAGCCGAGTGGATAAATAGGGTGGAACTTGGGGTCGCCGTGCTCGTCTTAGCCCAAGTAATCATTCAGCTTCGATTTAAGGAGACATGTCATGAAGCAACGGACTACCGCTGCATTTCTACTCGCGTTCGGCCTGGTTACTCTGGCCGGTTGTTCCACGCCTTCGGTCATCACCCTGAACGATGGCCGGGAAATCCAGACCGTAGATCGCCCTGATTTCGACGACGACACTGGCTTCTACGAATTCGAACAACTGGATGGCAAGCGCACCAAGGTCAACAAAGATCAGGTTCGTACCGTCAAAGAGCTGTAAGCACCGTTGACCCATCGCGGGCGCAGGCTTCAGGCGCTGCGCCCCGATCAAAAATTTTGCGCTAACCCCTTGTGCTGCAAAACTTTTTCAGTACAATTCGGCGCATTCGGAGTGTAGCGCAGCTTGGTAGCGCGTCTCGTTCGGGACGAGAAGGTCGCAGGTTCGAATCCTGTCTCTCCGACCAAATCCCAGTTTCCAGCAGCCCTGCGCTGCTCGCGAAACACCTCGACAAAGCCCGCCTTGTGCGGGCTTTGTCGTATCTGGCTGTTTCTCCTCGCCTCCCCCGGTATTTGGCCGGCAAGACGATTGGATCGTGGGCGTGATTTGGTGGGAGATGGTCGCTGTTGGCGTAAGGATCGTTGGCTAGAGCTAGGCCACAGGACTGGTATCTCCTTACCTGCTTACCATGAGATGAAATTCGAACTGGCTGAAACCGTGTGCTGCCAGGACACCACCGGCAGCAATCGGCCAAAAGCGGACAGATAGATCGACTCTAAATACAAGTGCTACTGAGGATGGGGAGACGTCGCATGCCCTTTAATCGCGCTTGTCGATGGGGCATATTCGTGTGCATAACGCCTGAGTTAAGTCGAGCCGCGAAGCGGGCTCGGCTTGAACGAATTGTTAGGCAGTCCTCGGATTGCTTCCGCCGCAGATTGCTAGGCCTCGACCGCGGCCAAGGCCAGGTCGTTGATACGTTGCACACGCTCGATATGGCGCAGGCCCTCAATAAAGCCGGCAGATAGGAAGATGACGGTTAGATCCCGCTCAGGGTCGATCATCCATGCCGTCGAGGCACCGCCGACCGCCGCAATGCTTTGAGGCGATGCGGTGTGCCCGGTCGCGTTCAGGATGTGCCCACTCCCGCGCATATAACCACCGAGCAAGGTAAAGTGCGCCGCGAAATCGTTGAGGCCCCGCTCTTCGACCTCGAAGGCGGTCGCATCGTTGATCAAGCCGGGCGCATGATCCTGCCGAGCGTAGTCGAAGAGCACGGGTGAGAGAACACGCTGGCCGTGCGCTGTCCCACGCCCGCGGAAAACTTCGGTGAACCGGAAGACATCTTTGATCGTGGAAAACGCATTCCCGCTCGGCATCTCTGCGTCCGCGTCAAGGAACTCATTGAAAAGGCGCAGAAGCATCGGTGTGGTGGGTCCCACATTCGCCTCAGTAAACGACACCGGAACCCGTCGAGGATCGTCGATCGAGCACGCGAAGCTGCTGTCCGCCATGCCCAACGGCGTGAACAAATCTTCTTGGGCAATGCGATTGAAACCGCGCTTTTTCGAATCGGTATTGACCAGGATCTGGCCCAACAGATCGTAGCCCAAGCCCGATGTGTAGATGCATTTGGTGCCGGGACTGTAGGCCGCAGGCAATGCGCACATCGCGGCTGTCTTGACCGCGAGGTTTCCGACCTTGTCCAGGCCAAGCGGAGGCGGAACGAGACCGAACGGCAGCCCCGCGGTGTGCGCCAGCAATTGCCGCACGGTTGCCCGCTGCTTGCCCAGTGCGCCGAAGCCGGGAACGAGGTCCGCGATGCGTGTATCAAGGCCGAAACGGCCTTCATCAATCGCTTTGAGGACGAGCGTCGCGGTATAGGCCTTTGACATCGACATGAGCAGGTATCGATCGTCACCTGATGGAGCCCGACCCGGAGCAACCGTTCCGAAGGTCGCCTGGTAGGCCACCTGACCGTGGCGAGCGACGAGGATTGAAGCGCCAAAGTGCCTTCCGCTGTCGATGTCGGCCTGAATAGAGGCACCAAGCCGGGCGAGCGCATCCTTATTCAAACCAACCGAGGGAGGTGAGAGGTCGAGGTTCATTGAGGTTTAGCCTTCTTTAATTGCTGCTTTGGCGGGCCGATGTCATCGCCTAACGTTTGGTTAAGGGGCCGCGGAACGCGATCCCGAACGAGCGAAGCGAGTGACTTGAACCACCTGTTAGGCAGAGGACTTCGAGCCGGACGCAGGTAATAAATACCGCACTGTGGCCAACCCGCGAGGGCCCTGCAAGCAACATATTGGTTTTTGCTGGGAACGCACTCATGCGGTCTGTTCGCCCCGATACGGCGTTGATGATCGGACTTGAGGCCTGGTAAGCAGCGAATGAGTTCGAGCGTGCACGTTGTTTAACAGCACAACTATGAATAGCTTCTATGCCCGTAACATGCCTCCTGTGCCTTTGCCGCCTAACTATTAATTAGGCGACATTGCTGTCGCATAACACACCTTGAGATGTCTGATAACGTCCATTTTCATGCGGTAATCCCTTGATTTGCATAGACGCGAAAATGGCAAACGCGACTAGGCTAGGTGAAAAAGCGACTTCAAAGGCCACACGTACCAAACCTGCCAAGGCATCGTAATGGCTAGACGCTACTGATCGGCATCAAGACTGTCTTTTTGACGTGTCGAAATTACAGCGAACAAAAGCGGATCAAAGCAGGTGTGAATCGCCACTGGTCTTGTAGGCACTCGATGACCGCTATTGGCTTCAAGCATGGCGCAACCTAATTGTTATTTTTACCGAGTAGTGCGGAGCTTCATGCGGCCGACATAACCGCGTGTAAATGGTTAAATCTGCTTAGGCGAAGTCTTGTAGGGCTTTGATCCGCCGCCACATGAGCACAGGGTTCGAGTACATCGGGAAATGGCCGCAATCAGGAATGCACGCTAGGTGCACGCCTTGTGCTGCAATGTCCTTGAGGTAGGACAGGTGGGAATTGGTCACGCCATACATGTATTGGCGCGGGAATGGCAGGCCTAGAAATTTATCCATCAACTGACCATTGTCGGACAAATCCACCATTGATTCGAAAATGCCGCGCACCGCGCCGGCACGCACTTTGTGCGCCAGGCTTGCGGCATACAGCGCGCTCGCAGGGTCCGATGCCAATCGAGTGCGTTCAATAAAGTCGCGGAAAAATCGTACATCATCACAGCGATGATCGTGGATTTGGCGGCTGAGGAAACAGTCCTCAGGAGCGATGTTGCCCTCGATGTCGACGAAACTCAGCACGCGCGCAGGATCTCCATGAGCCAACATCAGGCCGGTCAAACCTCCCATGGAGTGACCTACCAAGTGGAAAGTGTTGGTCTCAAAATGCTTGAGTACGGCCTGTGCGGTTTTCACCAGGAATGGGATGTTGATGCGCGAGAGGTCGCTGCATTCGGTCTCACCGCAGCCTGGAGCATCGTAGGCAATGAAGGGATGCCCATCGAAAGAAGGCTGCAACGTGATATCGGCGTAGTCCTCTTTTGTGGAGCCAAAACCGTGGAGGAACAGGATGGGCGCTTTAGGCCCACGGCGATGAATCACCGCAAGGTCGAGCTGTATACCGTCGATGTTCAGTGGAATTTTCTCGTGGGTGAAGCGAGCTGGATGGGACACGGGTCGGAGCTCCTATTACAGACATCCTCAATGTTGAACTCGCCATAGGATTTGTAAAATACGAAGCCACGAACCCTGTTATATGCCTAGCCTATGAAAGCAAGGTCTGCTTCGCTTGGTCGATCATGGCATCCACGAGCGGATTCTTATGCTCGCTGTGCCACGCCATGGCCGTAGTCACCACTTTGACCTCCGGGAACAGAGGCCGAATGAGTACGTTTTTAGGCGCGAGCTTGCCCATCGAGCTGGGAACCAAGGCAATGCCCTGGCCGCAGCTGACAAAGGCAACTTGTGACGAGACCGAGCGAACTTGGTGCACTATCCGCGGGGCGAAGCCGCTGGCTTTGCACTGTCCGACCAGATAGTCGAAGTAGACAGGACTCACATCGCGCGAAGCCATCACCAAGGTTTCATCGGCGAGGGACTTGAGGGAGACGGACTTACTCGCGGACAAGGGATGATCGTTGGGGAGTGCTACTGCCAGTCGATCCTCGGACAACGGTAGAGATTGCAAATGCCGACCGAGGTTGCCCTCAAGGCGCGCGAAGGCGATGTCGATATCGCCGGCCTCAAGAGCGGGAATAGCCTCCGCGCTATCGATCTCTCGAACCGATACCGTGATCAGTGGATGATCCTGCTTAAACTGCTCGATCAGCGGGGGCAGTACATCAATCATTGCTGAGGTAATCGCCCCAATCGTCACTACGCCAGCGTGGCCGGCTACGGCCTCGTGTACCGCAAGCTCCAATCGTTCCAGCTGATCAGCAAACTTTCGTACGGCGGGGAGTATGGCAGCTCCCGCAGCGGTCAGGTGAGCGCCTCGGCGAGACCGAGTGAACAGTTGAACCCGTAAGGACTGCTCCAGCGCCTGGATTTGCTCGGTCAATGGCGGCTGTGACATGCCCAGCCGTTTAGCTGCACGGGTGAAGTTTTGGTCTTCAGCTACGGCCAGGAACAGCCATAGATGGCGTATCAAGCGAAAGTTGATCACGGCGCACTTCCATAGGTTTTGGATATGAAAAGCTTAGCTTCTTCGTAATATACGTATCAAATCTCGGCGCAGATACTCAAGCCTCACCTAGCAAGAGGTCTGCAACCGATGAGTTTGAAAGCCCCGCTTGAGCGCCTGGCCGCACTCGACACCAACACGGTGTCGGACGCGCTGGACTTCCTCCAGCTCCCTGGCGCCACTAATGGCCTGATGCCGCTTTGGAAATGCCCAAAGATTGTTGGTCGAGCCAGCACTGTTCAATTGGGGCCCAAGCAGGACGTGGCGCCCACCGTTCACCTGATTACTCCGGTAGTGGAGCAGATCACCACCGATGACCGCGTGCTGGTGATCGCGGGTGGCGTCGATGGTATCTCTAGCTGGGGAGACATCCTGGCGAACGCCGCCCAGCGCAAAGGTATCCGGGGCTCGGTCATCGACGGTTTCAGCCGTGACATCCGCGGCAGCGTGGACATCGGCTATCCGGTCTTCGGCCGCGGCGTGACCATGATCAGCGCCCGTAACCGGCTCATCCAGATAGACGCAGCCGTAAAAGTTCGCATGGCTGGCGTCGAGGTAGAGGAAGGCGACTATGTGATCGCCGATGAATGCGGCACCGTTTTTGTCCCCGCCAATGCCATCGAGAAGGTTCTTGGTCTGGCCGAGCGTATCGACCGCCGACAAGCCGGCATGGTGGACGCCGTGCGTGCAGGCCGATCGGTCGAGGAAGTCATGCACGACACCCAGTTCGAAGCTATCAAGGTAGAGCACTGATATGAGCCTTTCAGATAAAGACCTCGTTGCCTTGTTCGAAGGCCTGGATACGCCGGGGATTTCCGACGCTATGGACAAGCTAGGCCTTCCAGGCCAAGCCTTTGGCGTAGTACCGCTGGCTAACTACAGCCAAGTTGTGGTCGGCCCAGCCTTCACCGTTCAGTACGTCAGTGCGAGCACACCGCCCGGCACTGTCGGGGACTTCATCGATGACGTAGCACCAGGCGACGTTGTGGTCATCGCCAACGAGGGTCGCACCGATTGCACTGTTTGGGGCGACATCATGACCCAGTACGCCCTGGCCCGCGGTATCGCCGGCACGGTCATAGACGGTGTCTGCCGCGATGTGAACAAGGCTCTGGGCGAGGGGTATCCACTGTTCAGTAAAGGTCGCTTCATGCGTACCGGCAAAGACCGCGTGGAAGTTGTGGCCGTCAACCAGCCGGTGTCGGTTGGCCAAGCGCGGGTCTGTGCCCGCGACATCGTCGTCGCTGACGCCAATGGCGTCGTCATAGTCCCGCGCGGTCGTGCTCAAGAAGTCGCCGAATCGGCACGGCGCATCGAACACGTTGAAGCGCAGATCCGCGAACAAATCGCCACTGGCAAGAGCCTTAAGGAAGCCCGTGACGCCCTCGGTTACCATTCTCTGCAGAGCAAAAAATCATGAGCCTTCCACACGAGTATCAGAACATTGCAAAGGTCCTCGGCAGCTCCACCCTGTACGAGGCCTCCGGGTTGCCGTGCGCTGTGGACCGCGAGATTCGCGCTGTCTGGAAAGGCGCATTCATTGCTGCACCGGCGTACCCGCTGCAGTGTTCGCCAGGTGACAACCTGGGCCTGCACATTGCCGTGGCGAACGCGCCACGCGGTAGCGTCCTGGTCTGTGACTCCGCCGATTTCGTTGCCGGCTACTGGGGTGAAGTACTTACTGTGGCGGCTGAAGCCGCTGGTATTGTTGGCTTGGTAATCAATGGCGGCGTGCGCGATATCGCCGCGCTTGAAGCGCGCGGCTTTCCGGTTTTTGCTCGGGGCATCTCCGTCAAAGGTACCGTCAAGGCGACCACGCCGTCCGTAGGCAAACCGTTCGACTTCAGCGGGGCGCAGGTCACTGCCGGCGACCTAGTGGTCGCGGATGAGGATGGTGTGATCATCATCCCGGTCGATGCAGTTGAACGCACACTGCACGAAGGGCAGAAACGCGCCGATAAAGAGGCAGTGTTCATGGCCAAGCTGCGCGAAGGTCACACCACCATGGACCTGATGGGCCTTTCCCTCCCGGAGGCGCACGCATGAGCCTGGAAACGCTGAACCGCCGTTTGGAGGCTGCCAAGCCTTCGGCGACCTATAAAATCATCGACCGCGTTGCGGAACGTCGCGCTGAAGGGGCGAATATCATCTCGCTTTGTGCGGGTGAGCCTGACTTCGATACCCCGGAGCACATCCGTGCTGCGGCCATCACTGCGATCAACAATGGAAATACCCGCTACACCCAGGTGGCAGGCCTTCGCGCGCTGCGTGAAGCCATAGCCCGTAAGTACCAGTCCGAGAACGGTCTCGATGTAAGCTGGCAGGACACACTAGTCTGCTGTGGAGGCAAGCAGGTCATCTTCAATGCCTTGGCCGCGACCCTCAATGAAGGCGACGAGGTGGTAATCCCCGCGCCATACTGGGTCAGCTATCCAGAAATAGTTGAGTTGTGCAGCGGCGAGTCGCGGATCGTTACCTGTGGCGCCGAGTCGGGCTTCAAGCTCACGCCGCAAGCGTTGGCCAGAGCCATCGGGCCGAAGACTCGTTGGCTGATCCTGAATTCGCCGTCCAACCCCACGGGAGCTGTATATGATCGCGACGAGCTGAAAGCCCTGGCTGAGGTGTTGCTCGATCATCCGCAAGTGATGATTTTGGCAGACGACATCTATGAGCACCTGATCTTCGACGGGCGTGATTTCATCACGCTCGCCCAAGTTGAGCCCCTACTGGCTGCACGGACGCTGACCATGAACGGCGTATCGAAGGCCTACGCCATGACTGGCTGGCGGATCGGGTTTGCCACTGGGCCTCGCTGGTTGCTCGAAGCGATGGAAAAGTTGCAGGGCCAGCAGACCTCGGGCGCCTGTTCCATCTCGCAGCATGCGGCAGTCGCTGCTCTGGACGGTTCGAAAGACTTCATCGCCCACAGCCGTGAAGTGTTCCAGCGGCGTCGAGATTTCATGGTCGAGCTACTCAACCAGGCGCAGGGCATCAGTTGCGAAGTTCCAGGCGGGGCCTTCTACGCCTTTGCCGATTGTTCCGGCCTGATCGGCAAGCGCTCGCCGGGCGGCAGTGATCTAGTTGACGACGAAGCGGTCGCTTTGGCACTACTTGAAGAGGCCAACGTGGCCGTCGTACAAGGTAGTGCGTTTGGACTTCCAGGCTACCTTCGTATTGCCTACGCTCTGGATGATGAGTCGCTGCGTGCGGCTTGCGGGGCAATTCACCGCTTCTGCAATGACGCAAGGTAGAGGCACCTCACGCTATGGCCGTCGTTCGGGATGGGTAGCGTCGGCCACGGCTGCCAACAGCAAATCGAATTGCGCTCGCTATTAGCCACTGTCAGCTATGGATGGCGTTAACAGTCACCCGCGAACGTCTGCTATTGGCCGATAGCTGCCCGTCGTCACCGGCAGCAATCGGCCAGAAGCAGTCATTGCCTCGCCTTAGGAGATAATGCGCTAATCGCAATTCGGCAGGTACCCAAGAAAGCGAATAGGCCCCAGGGGCGACACTGATCGGTCGCCCTGATCAAGAAGCCAGTACCCCACGTCATGCCACGCACCATGCTTGTATCCCACCTGGGGGAATGTGCCGATATGCCGGGAACCTAGCCGCTCATGAAGCCCGACGCTCCCTGCATTTGGCAGTGCAATTCCCGCATAGACGGAGCGGTAGCCCATCCCTTTGAGCATCGATAACAAGGTCGCGTACAGCCGCCGCCCCACCCCCTTCACGGCGCGCGTTTTCAGCGATGTACACCGTCACATCGACAGCCCAGCGGTATGCTGCTCGAGCACTGTGCTGGCTTGCGTAGGCATAGCCGATGACAACTCCTTCTTGTTCAGCCACCAAGTAGGGATAGGTCTCAAGGGTCGCAAGTATCCGCCCCCGCATTTCCTCTACTGAAGGGGCACCTCTTCGAACGAGATAGCAGTGACAAGCACCACAGGTTCACAGATTGCTTGGATTGCTTCGGCATCCGAATCGGATGCCTCCCTCACATTGATCATGATCCGGCACCTCAGATGGAGCGTTGGTTAACGCGGGCAGATAGCTGTTCAGCCGATTCCTTGCGCTCGGAATAACGATCCAAGAGGAAGTCTTTCTGATCACGCAACAGAAGGGTGAACCTCATCAGCTCTTCCATCACGTCGACCACGCGATCGTAGTAGGCAGATGGCTTCATTCGATCATCCTCGCCGAACTCCATGTAGGCCTTGGGCACCGAGGACTGATTAGGGATGGTGAACATCCTCATCCATCGACCCAGAACGCGCAGTTGGTTGACCACGTTGAACGACTGCGAGCCACCGCATACCTGCATAACCGCGAGTGTCTTGCCCTGGCTGGGCCTGACCGCACCCAGCGTGAGCGGAATCCAGTCGATCTGAGCCTTGAATACAGCGGACATGGCGCCGTGTCGCTCCGGTGAGCACCAGACCTGTCCCTCAGACCACAGTACAAGATTACGTAGCTCCTGAACTTTGGGGTGCTCAACCGGCGCGTCATCAGGCAGCGGAAGGCCCGATGGATCGAAGATGTGGGTCTCTGCGCCAAAGTGCTGAAGCAGTCGCGCAGCTTCTTCGACCAACAGCCGGCTGAAACTGCGCTCACGGGTGGAGCCATGGAGCAATAGGATTCGCGGCTTGTGCTGGCTCGCTTCGATGCGTTTGGAGAATTGGCCTATCAGGGCGTGTTCGACGTTGGGGAGTTCAACGGTCATAGATGGATTCCTCAGAGTTGGCCAATACGATCCAGCTCGCGCTTCAGCTCGTCACGGCTCAAGTCTTCAAACGGCAGTTCCAGGAATGCGCGACAACGCCGTTCAATCTGCGCGAGCGTCGCATTGAAAGCAGCTGAAATCTCGGTTTCTTCGCCCTGCAGATCGGAAGGATCTTCCAGCCCCCAATGCGATTTGAGCGCCGGGCCGAAGTACACCGGGCATGCCTCACCAGCGGCCTTGTCGCAGACGGTAATTACGATATCAGGCGGGCTCGCCTCGAAAGCGTCGTTACCCTTGCTGCTCAAGCCTGCGGTAGAGATACCTGCCTCTTTCAGCGTTTGCAGACTGCGCGGCAACACTTGCCCCTTGGGAAAACTACCGGCACTCACAGCCTCGAATCCCTGGGGCGCGATGTGGTTGAACATCGCTTCAGAGAGGATGCTCCGGCAACTGTTGGCCGTGCACATGAATAGAACTCGCATGCTAACTCCTACCGCCATTGGCGGGCTCAAAGGCTCAACCGCAGAGCGAGCGCAGAAAGGGTGATGAGCAGAACTGGGAAAGTGAGCAAGGCACCAACCTTGAAGTAGTAACCCCAGGTGATTCGGATACCTTTACGCTGAAGGACATGCAGCCACAGCAAGGTGGCCAAGCTACCGATGGGCGTAATCTTCGGGCCAAGATCGCAGCCGATCACGTTCGCGTAGATCATCGCCTCGCGTACTAAGCCCGAGGTGGCGCTCGCATTGATGGACAGCGCACCGATCAGTACGCTGGGCATGTTGTTCATGACCGATGACAGCAGGGCTGACAGCAGCCCGGTGCCGAGCGCTGCGGCCCAGACGCCATGCTCGCCAAGTCGGTTGAGTACGGCTGTGAGGTGGCTGGTGAGACCTGCATTACTCAGCCCGTAGACGACCAGGTACATGCCCAGCGAGAAGACCACGATTTGCCAAGGCGCCTCACGCAGTACCCGGCAAGTCGAGATCACATGTCCTTTGGATGCAACCGCAAACAGGATCGCTGCACATACAGCAGCGACTGCGCTGATTGGCACGCCTATCGGCTCCAGCGCAAATAGGCCGAGCAGCAGCAGCCCGAGCACCCACCAGCCACAGATGAAGGTGCTGCGGTCTCGCACCGCGGATCGAGGATCTTTCAGATCGGCCAACGAGTAAGTGGCTGGCACCTCACGGCGGAAGTACAGGAAAAGCACCAGCAGCGTCGATGCCACGCTGGCCACGGTGACCGGCACCATGACGGAGGCATATTCGGCAAAGCCCAGTTTGAAGAAGTCAGCAGAAACGATGTTGACCAGATTGGAGACCACCAGCGGCATACTCGCGGTGTCTGCAATGAAGCCTGCAGCCATGACAAATGCCAGTGTGGCGCCCGCCGAGAAACGCAGTGCCACCAAAAGCGAAATGACGATGGGGGTGAGGATTAGCGCGGCACCGTCATTAGCGAATAACGCTGAAACCGCTGCTCCCAGCAACACTGTAAATGCAAAGAGGCGCCGTCCGTTACCATTCGCCCAACGAGCAACGTGCAAGGCCGCCCACTCGAAGAAACCGGCCTCGTCCAGCAACAGGCTAATGATGATGATCGCGATGAATGTTGCGGTCGCGTTCCATACCACCGCCCAGACAGTCGGGATGTCCTGAAACGATACCGCACCAACCAGCAGGGCCAGGGTGGCACCGACAGTTGCGCTCCAGCCAACGCCTAAGCCGCGTGGCTGCCAGATGACCAGGATAAGGGTGAAGACAAATACAGCCGCTGCGACGACCATCTCAAAGGCTCTCGGCAAAAACTAGCAACAACTGGTGGCACGCTCGGGGCGTCCATTCATCTTGCTCAGGCGGGCCGTGCTGTCGCCCAGCCACGCAGCGTTGCCTTCTGACGTAATGCGAAGCACGTCTTTGAACCACTCTGGAAGGCTGGGATTAAGCCGGTAATACACCCACTGTCCCTGCCGGCGATCAAGCATCAGGCCGGCTGTCCGGAGCTGCGCCAAGTGACGGCTGATCTTGGACTGGTTGTCTTCCAGGGCGCACATCAACTCGCAGACACAGAGCTCTCCGTGCTCAGAGATTAGGAGGGTGGCACGAGCGCGGGTCTCGTCTGCCAGGCACTTGAAGGCTTCGGGTGGGGTCAGCATGGCGACTCGTATAAATGGAAAACCGAATATGCGGATATCCACATGTTACATTGATCGCATTGCTAGTGCCATCAACGATTTTTTGAAGAGCACGCGTAACAGCCTGAAATGCTGTTTGATTGAGGTTCGCATGACCCCGAGATATGATTCTGTTTATTGGCGTGTGCTGCGTGCGCCCGGGATTAGCCCCGTATACGGAGAACGATTAGTCGTTTTCCGTGAGGCTTTCCAGAGACATGCAGCAGTCCCAATTTTCATGGCAACGCCCCGCTTCTCTGAAGCTCCGCTGGGCACGCCCTGCCAACTCAACACTCCGCATTCCTACCGCTGACCAGCGTATTTCCTGGCCAGTGCTTCGCTGTGTCCGCCGTTTAACGGCCGCGTGCTCTGCGCGATACAGCGCCAGTTTTCATTCGCTAAAGGAGAACCCTTCATGACCCAATCGTCATCCCCCCTAAGGCAGTCCGCGCTCAAGCGCTTTCTGGCCAGCGAGGCAGCCGGTGGCGTACTGCTGATGATCGCAGCCGCAGCCGCCGTGATTGTTGCCAACAGTCCCTGGGCCAGCACCTACCTGCATCTTCTCCACGTTGAAACAGGCCCTACGCTCAGCGACAAGCTTGGCCCTATGACACTACACCTGTGGATCAATGACGGCCTAATGGCCATCTTCTTCCTGCTGGTTGGCCTGGAAATCAAGCGCGAGCTGGTAGATGGGCGCCTATCTTCCTGGGAGCAGCGCCGATTACCGGCGTTGCCAGCTCTGATGGGTATGGCAGTACCGGCAGTGATCTATCTGACGCTAACCCAGGGCGACCCTCTGTTGACTAATGGCTGGGCCATTCCTGCCGCTACCGACATCGCTTTCGCCATCGGCGCCCTGGCTCTACTAGGGCCCCATGCACCGCTATCCCTCAAGCTGATGCTGGTTTCCGTGGCCATCATTGATGACATGGGCGCAGTGGCCATCATCGCAATCTTCTACACATCCTCAATCAACCTCATGGCGCTGCTCGCAGCAGCAGTGATCATCGGCGTTTTGTTCGTGCTCAATCGCATGCGAGTGATGGTGCTATGGCCGTATCTGATCGGCCTGGCCTTGCTTTGGTACGTGACGCTTCTCTCAGGAGTGCATGCCACCATTGCAGGCGTCGTGGGCGCGTTCCTGATTCCCTACATACCTACACCTGGAGAGCCGGACGCCGCTGACTCGCCCTTACACCGTTTGGAGCATGGCATCGCACCATGGGTAGGCTTCTTAATCGTCCCCGCCTTCGGCTTCGTCAACGCAGGCGTCTCCTTCGCAGGCCTTTCCATGGCGGACGTCATCGCGCCGCTGCCGCTCGGCATCGCAGCAGGGCTGTTCATCGGCAAGCAACTAGGGGTGTTCGGCGGCGTGCTGCTGGCGGTGAAGTCAGGGCTGGCGGCCAAGCCGCGAGGCTGCACTTGGCTGCAGATCTATGCCATATCGATGCTCTGCGGGATTGGCTTCACCATGAGCCTCTTCATCAGCGGGCTAGCTTTCCCAGGCCACCCCGAGTTCGTCGAAGAATCCAAAATCGGCATCATGCTGGGCTCGCTGCTATCCGCCGCTGTGGCCTGCCTGATCTTGCGCTTTGCACCCAAAGCGCAAGATCAGTTGCAGGAGGAACAGCAGCAGAAAATTGAGATTCGCCAGGATGGGGACGTCCAGCGGATGTGATCCCGCTGCCAAAAAGGCCTGTCGCAGACGGGCCTTTTTTAGTGGGTTCTACGAAAGTTTGGTAGCGCCATAATAGCCGGCGAAGCTCATCAGCAACGAGCCCAGCACGTGTGTGGTTATGGTGACCGCCGCCCACCCTAAGCGCTCTTGCTGAAGCATGAACATCACTTCGGCAGAAAACGCGGAAAAAGTCGTCAGCCCACCACAGAACCCCGTGGTGATCAGCAACTTCCACGCTGGGTCAAGGTTCGGAAAGCGGCCAAAGAACGCCATCGCCATTCCGATGATGAATCCACCGATCAGGTTGACTAACAGGGTGCCCAGCGGGAGGTTCGGAAACAGATGGTTGAGCTTCATCGACAAAACCCAACGGCCAACACAGCCGAGAGATCCGCCAATGATGACGGCAAGCAGAGAGCTGTACATAGAGGCTTTCCAGAAGAGGGGGTGATACTGGAAAGCGCGCAATAGCCTACGGCCCTTTCCAGGGTTCGTAGGCATCATTAGCCAGAGGCGGTTAAGGAGGAATGCCATCTCCTGAGCTAGATCTTAATCTCAAATACACGCTAGATAAAGCGTCGCCAATGTCCACTTTTGGCCGACAGCAGCCTGTCCCAGGTAGCAGCTACCAGCCAGAAGCTGCCGGTATGAATCAGAAACAGCCCGCGAGCAGCAGGTTTTCAAACCTTCAAAAGCCTTATCTCCCTGTTCGACTCGACCACTTCCATTCTGCACCTCGCTCCGTAGCAGCCTGATCCAACACAGGCGCTCAACAACCGCCGCTACTGAGCCGACCACCCGCTTGCCCTCGAACATCTGCCACGCTAACCTGCGCACGTCGCTGCAAATTCAGCGACCGGGTTTGGCGACCCGAACTTCAGTAGGCGCACAAGCGCCAGAGAGTCCATTGCAGGCGCTTTTTTTGTGCCCGCAGTGCTGCTTTATGGTGGCCGTGCGTGGGAGACCTTCGGGTCTGCCGGGTGCCTACTGTCCCGGTTCGCCAACCTGCGCACGGCTGCCACCCATGATCGTTTGGCGACGGTTCGTGGCAGCTCTTATCGAACAGTAGGAGCACCAACCCATGAAGCACAAACACGCCCTAAATCCGTCCGCACGCCGCCGCGATGGTCACCAGAACGGAGGCCAGGGCCATGACTAACCTCCTCCCACTCTCCAGCAACCCAACCACGACAGCGGTAATGCTGATCGACAGCAATTGCTCGTACATGGATCTGCAGGAAAGCGTCGAACAGCGGCTTAGAGCGGTGCGCGGCCTGCTGCACAGTCTCGCCGCCATGAACATCACTCAGGCAGATGCCCTGGACGTGCAACACATAAGCGAAGCCGCTTACCTGCTTAGCGCGGATGCCTGGGATCTGGTCAGGGCGGCTCACAAGGCAGCGGTGCGGGAGGCGCGCAAGGGTTGAAGATTGGGGCGGGGCACGGCAGCCATCTGCCCTGCCCGCTCCATGCTGGCGTCTCTCACTGCCAAGCATTCAGGCCGGCTGTGGCAGAGAAGAATTTTTCGCCTTTCTCGTCAATCGTCCCTTTCGAGCTTTTTCTGAACAGCCTTTAGCACGCTATCGATGTGCCAAGCCTCCGGCCCGATGGCGATGGCGCCTTTCGGGTCTGGGTCTAGCTCGATGGTTGTCGTGATGCCTTCGCCCGCGAGCATTCGCTGGGCATCTTCGAGGTACCTGCGTATGCCGGTAAGCCAATGTCGGCCGGTGCTCGATAGCAGGACAAAGCTGTCCGGGTATGAGCACGACAGCTTTCGTCGCAGGTTGATCACTGCAGCTTTATCTTCACGGGAGAAGGCCGGGCAAAGTACATAGCTGTTGCCAGCGGCGGCCTGACGGTCGCTTTTGTCTTGCAGGTATTGCTCAACCGAAAAACAGCTGGCCACTGTTTCACATTCACCGGTCGTGACGTCGACGAGATGGGCGTTGACGCCGACGTAACAGTATTCGGTCTTGCCGTGCACTACGTAGTCTTCGCTGTTGCAGCAGATCACCCAATAGTCGCCTTTCGCCGAAAGCTCGCAAGACTGAATGGCAAAACGCTCCGGCTTGCCGTCTCTGGTGACACCTTCACAGAGGCCAAGGACGATTGAGCAGGCTTGCTGTGCGGATAACATCTGTCGGCACTCGAGTCATGAATTGGTGAAGTTGAAAGGTCAGGCCGCCAGGCAGCAGCCCGCCCACTCACACCACGCTGGCGCGCTGCAGGTTACTGCGGTGGCCGACACCGGCCGCCTGCAGGCGCTGCACCAGATCCTCACGGGCGGCGCCCCCGCCAGCACGCACGTAGTCGAGCTCCGCGGCGGTGATCAGCACCACGGGCATCAGCGTGACGGGCGACAACGGCATGTCATCCAGGCGCGTCGCGAAGTCAGGCGCCGGGCCGCCGATGAGTACGCCCACGGCATCGTCGCCGCTGACGAATGCAGGGGGAATCTGCTCGCTCATGTAGTGCGACTGGCTTAGGCCAGGCAACTCCAGGGACAGCACGCCGTACTGCTCGATCTGATTGACGATGCCGCCAGCATTGGCCACGGTGCCGGCCACGTGCTTGATCAGCTCAAAGGCCCAGCTGTACCTGAGCGGGTCGACCTCGCCCGGCTTGCCGCGGGCATGCTCCGGGATATCGGCGGTTTCCAGGAACAGCTCCATCTCGAAGCCGTTGCCCTGCCCCTCTTCATCGTCGAAGGGATCCGAGAGGCCTTCGGTTGCCAGGATGATGGCGTCACCGCGGCGCACGATGCGATAGGCCTGGCGGGTGGAGGGCCAATACGGGCCGCCGGAAAAACTCGGGCTCATGAGGTAGCCCAGCACATCCTGTTCGACGCTGCCGACCGACTGCCAGTGGCGAGCCAGGCAGTCGGCACTGGCCTCCCGTGCGGCCTGGTTGGCGGCGTCGAAGAGGCTCTCGCTGTCAGGCGTCTGCGCCGCCTGTGGCGTTGGCGATGCTGCCTCGGTGGCGGGTTTGGGTGAGAGTCCGAACAGCTTCCGGAAAAAGCTCATGAGCGTTCCTTGCAGAGTCGCGCTGCTGCGCAATGGCGGCAGCCAGGTTGAGTGGAGAAGCAGGCGCCATTATGGCCGGTTGGCCCGGAGGTGAAAACCGAATGGGCCACGTTCCAGATCACGGAGCGAGAGCAGCCTTTTCGGAGGGCAGCGAGGATGCTGCTGGTAGATATGGAAGCTGCCGGCCGAGAGCGAGCAACTCGCAACCGGCCGCTTTCGGCGGCGATAGTGGGCTTTCTCGAGGGGTAGCTACCTGCCAGCGGCTATGAAGAGCGGTCGGAGCTGGAGGCTAGTTGAGTACGGATCTGGCGACATGTGTGCAAGACACTTTGCCAATGTTTAAGGTACTGAAGATCTTTCGAGCCCCTTGCTGATCGCCACCGAAATCCAGGTTTCGTCGTCCGGGTTCAGCTCAGGGAAAGCCGTAATGGCCTTTTCAATTGTTTCCTTCGCGACAGCGCCCATGAGCCGGCCGGTAACGAGCTTGATGTCTGCATGCTGTGTTGCAGGGAGGTATTTCAGGGTCTGGATCAGCATCTGATCCAAGGCAGCCATGGCATCGATGCCACCATCTCTTAATGCTCGTGCGGCGTTCAATGTCAGTTCCATTGGTGCTTGCTTCCCTGGGAGTACTGATGGTTGCTTCGAGAGTTTAAGAGTTTAGCAAACGGGCAATTTCAGCACGTGATTCCGCTAGAAAGTCACCTTCCCGTGCGACGCTTCTGGCCGATTGCAGGCGGTGACGACGGGCAGCTACCGGCCAATTGCTGACCTTTATGAACAGCACCACCTCTAGCTGTCATCAAATCGAGGTAACAAAGCGTGTTTCGAGGCCTACATTTACCGGCGGTAGCGCATTAATCAATACGACGGCCTCGTCGCCCTGATTAAGGTAGATCAATGAGTCACCGGTCTCGAACGTAACTCTGAATCCGGCCAGCCAAGGCTCATGCCCATTTAAAGAGTCAACAACTCCCTCAACTGCGCAAATTTTTGTGTTCTCTAGCTGGGTTGCTGATAGACCTGCAAGCAGGTTCTCCCTCTTCCAGGAGCATGGCACGTTCGGCTCTATCTCAAAGGAAGCCGGCGTATCAGAAGGCAACAAGTCCGAGCCGACTCGCTGGCCATCACTCAAGAGATACATGGATAGAACTTCTTGCTCGCCAAAACGCCACTCTAGAGAACCTATATATCCCGGATCTTTCTCGTCGTTGAAATAGTACTGGTCGTGCAGCAGCACACTCAGCCGCTTTCCCACAAGCGAACGTGCGTTTTGCAGGTCTAGGACAGCTCTGGTAGGAGATGGGGAGTATCGGCTAGACATCGAGCGCCTCATGCAGATGGGAAGAGAGGCAGATACATCGACGAAGACATCGACCACCCGCACCACATTAGTCTCGCTGAGGTAATCACCGAGGCTCTCGGGAAGCAAGTTGCTGTGACCTCGGTACTCACCTTGGATAAACCTCTGCGCGGGCTTCCCTCGCGACAAATTTCTCAGAAATCATAGCAGGGGTTTATCCGGACGTTTTTACACACTCTGGGCCAATAGCTGTTGGTCTCGATAGGCCAAGCAAGACTAAGAGCTAACTGCCTCCTCGAGACTCCAAACGTACCAATAAAAGTCGAGCCTTTCACGCTTGAGCCCTTCCCGGAATATGGCAATCTGCGATCGCTCTCATCCGCGCCTCTCCTAAAGCAGGCGGCGAGCGAAACTTCGGATCCGATAAACCAATCAAGGATGTGCCATATGCGCCTGCTCGCCTCATCACGCACCACCATTTTCCTGGGCGCGATGTCCATGCTTCTCGTCGGGTGCACGCAATTCACGCCAGCAGCAATGCCAACCGGTATCTCCGATGGCGTCTATACCCACCGTTTTCAGACCAGTCCGGCCACCTCGGCTTTCGAATACAGCGGCGAGTGGAAAGGCGGCGTACCACAGGGTAAGGGATCGGGGCGCTGGTTCGACTTCAGCGGCAACCTGAATGTAACCTGCAAAGGTGAGTTCAGAACGCCCCAGCCCGGCTATCTTGAGGGCGACGGGGAAATCTACCGCCCCAACGGCACGGTGCTGTTTCGCGGACAAATTAATGGGAGCCTGACGTTCGGCTCCGGCTGCATGGCCGGTCCCAAAGGGACCTACACCTCACCTGCGGGCTGGACGGTCAGCTCCGACAAATTCACCATGGTCTCCTTCTCGATGGGAGTTTATTTGCTCCCAGGCAGCACCTGTACCTTGGGCGATCCTCAGGGCAATACCTGGACCGGCACCTGCAGCCTGCCCACACAGTCCAAACACGCCAACATTGCTTTTGACGGCGTGACTTACAGCCTTCCCCATCTAGAGGCCACCAAGCAATATATTCACTTCGATGCGGCAGGCATCGTCAACTTCCCCCTGGCCAACGGCCCAGGCGTCATGCGCTTTGCCAACGGCGAGCAGGTACAGGGGAACTTCGACCTCGGCCACTTGGATGATGGCCTGGTACAGGTCACTTCACCTGATGGCAAGGTTTCTCAGGCCATGGTCAGCAATGGCAAGCTGGGGTCCCGCCATATGTCCAGCGCTCAACTGGCCAGCGCCAAGTCGTGCGGCTTCCCTGGCTGGCGCCTCGCAAGTGGTACCTGCGAACAAAACAGCTGGTCAGGCACTGTGGATGCTTACGATGCATCCGGTTTGGAACGCATTTCCGGCCCGTTCAAGAAAGGCGTTCCTGCTGGTACCGTCACCTGGTCCAGATTGGACACCGGCCTGCAGATTCGAGGCACCATGGTGGCAGTCAACGGTGGCTTGGGCTTCACCAAGGGCCAAGTGAGCATCAATGAAAGCCCGATTTATGAAGGCGAGATGAGCAGCTTCGCTCCCGACGGCAATGGAGTCTGCACTGTCGATGGCAGTCCCGAGCGTTGTGAATACTCCCAGGGAGAGCGCATCGATGCCCTGTACAAGACCCGGCTGGAAAACAATCGCCTGCGCCGTGAGATGGCGACCAATCAGGAGGCACAGCAGCTAGCTCAACAACAAGCTGCAGCTCGCCAGCAGGCGCAAACTGGCTCGGGCGGTGCTGACCTGTTCGGCAAGGTCATGGCTATTGGTATTGGCGCGGGAGCTGTCAGCTCGGTATCTGGAGTTTCCAGCGAAATCCGCAACCAAATGATCACCGGGATGGCGGCCGATATTCTCACCGACGGCCAAGCCGGAGGCATCGCCACCGCACAACAGAACCTCGGCGTACAGAATGCAGGGAGCTTGCAGCCCGCGGTGTCGGCGCTGAGTGGTGCCAGCATGGGCACCAACAGTGCACTCAAGGGGAGCTCAGCAGTAGCCCGTCGTTCGGAGACCGACGCCTCTAATGCAACCCTGCAGAACATCGCTGGTATTAGCAGCACTCCGGGCCATGCCGAGCGCAGCCAACAGCTGGACGACATCGTTGCCCAGGTAGCCGCCGATGCTGGAATGAAAACCTTCGATGCCACCTACCAGTGCTCACCAGAGGAGCCACAGCAACACGTCACCGTGCCGTACAAGAGTGAAGCTTGCCGCGTCGCCAAGCAGAACTGGTTCCAGGTCTATGCCTGCAATGATGTCGAGCGTATGGGTGCCGCCAACCAGAAGTGCCTGGAAAGCTGTGGCAACGCTGGGTGCGATGAGCAATAAGGCCGCTTTAGACTCCTGCCGAATAGATGCCCACAAAAAGCCCCGGTCTTGTGGCCGGTGCTTTTCTCGGCACCTATTGGCAAGGCGCTCTACCGTGCTTATCGATTGCCCCATGTTAGAGCACCAACGGCTTGCGCTCCCTAGCAGGTCCGAAGTTAGCGGTTTTGCGCTGTCCGCTATTGGCCGGTTGCAGCCGGTGGCAGCAGGCAGCTACCGGCCAGAAGCAGACATCCAGCACGCTGAGCAAATCCCCCCAATTTCTTGTCCGTTTTTGTATATTTGCTGCAGGATGCGCTACTTAAGCATGTCAGAGGCCTGCCGTACCAAGACTCGCAGTTTTTACTACCGTGAAAACCAAATTAAGGAACTGTAATGTCCGAAGGATCATTCGTCATAATTACCCCTAAATCTCAGGACAAAAACCTGGACAAGCTTCTAGCGTTTTTGAACGAGAACGAAATAGTGGGCATTGAGCAGACCCGCACGGAGCTCTATCGGATAATTAGTGCTGAAACCGAGTTCCAATTAAGCCCGAAGAAAGTGGTGAGCTTTCTCCAAAATTTGCTCGAAGAAAACGGTTGGTATCGCCTTTACGAAAACAACGAATACGGAACTGAAACGTTCTGGTATGTTGATCAGAACAGAGCGTGGCGAACTCAAACTGAGCAGGACGAACCCAACCATCACACACTGCGTGCCTACACTAACTGGCATCAGGGGCTTGAAGGCATCAACTACGGCGTTCTGGAGCCTAGCGAGCTCAGAGTGCTGGAAGAAAAATACGGGTTGTTTGACGCTGCCGGAAACCCTGTAACCGACCCTATCTCTTTTCGCTCACTAATTAACAGCGGTGCGACACTATTTGGTAAGAATCTCACAGTCCCGCACGCTGGCAAATACTGGGACTGGTACGTTCCAGATTACCAAAGCCTGGCAAAGGGCATAGCTTTGCAGTGCCTTGCTGATGACTACACTGTTCAATACCGCCGTAGCTATATCGTTGAAGGTGACATTGGCTATGTCTGGTCGTGGTCAAGTGGCCAACGCGAAGTTTTTCTAATCTTTCTTCATTTTGGCGAATCGTCCTATTGCCAACGCATTGTCAGTTCCTATAGTGATCTGACTGCAGATGAAGCCATTTTGGCTGCTTACTATGACAATGACTTGCCAGAAGCAGAAAAACCCACTGTCATTGCACCTCCGACGGACGAGTACCTACACGCGCCCCTGGAAAGCATCGACATCAGTCCATTCGATGCACAAAGCTGGGTGAACATATTTGATGGCAGAGTAATTTCGCCGTACATAGGCAGGCTTGTAAGATGCGATGAAAAGTACTACCTATACGACCGTTGGCAGGAGAGCGATACACGCATAGAGATCCAAGACCCAGAGCTAGATGAGCAGCTTAAAAGAGAGGTGCCTGAGATTTATGCGCAATTAGGTGCTGGCCTTTATCTCAAGCCAAAGTTACTAATGAAGAATAGACATGAAATAGCCAAGCTGTTGGCGGCCAGGTTTATTGAGTATTCCGACGAAGACAAAGAATTGGTGATTGCAGAGTTGGCCTGCAAGGTTGCATATACAACGATAGTTTGAGGCTGGAAATAAACATCAGCTTGGCGCACTGGCATTCGTTAATTTGCTTAATTACAGGCGAAACCAAGCGGACGGAATTGTCCCCAAGGATGCTCTGAACAAGCCCGGATTTCGTGAAATCGCAACCTTGTAACCCGCATGGTTGTTGGGCTGACTGTTGCAAGAAAGGCCTTTTTCAGACCGTCTCTAAGCGTGTTGATGTTAATGACTGCTTCTGGCCGAATGCTGCCCGTCGTCACCGGCAGCATTCGGCCAATGGCACCCAGCGCTCGACTGCCGCCCGCCTCACCCTGCCCGCTCAGTTGCCAAGTCGCTCACCGGCGCCTGCTCGCGCAATATCGACATTCGCATAGACGTGCTCTGTACGAGCTTCAAGGCGCAGAAAACCTTGCTTTCCGTGGCTCCAGGTCACGCGGGTGATGCGCTTTACCTGCTCGATTCTTGCAGGCACGAATGTTAAATCCTCGACTTTCCTGGCTTCTTCCATCGCATTGCGCTCAGGACGAATCCGGATGAACTTTCAAAACCGCTCTGACCTCCCATCTTCAACGCGTCGGAAGAATCATCAGCCGCACGCTTCCTTTTTACCTTGATGAGAGGACTGAGTGACCACCATGAGTAATCAACTGGCAGGCAAAAAAGTACTGTTCATCACCTCGAATACGGGGATCGAGCGCGATGAGCTGGTTAAACCGCTTGAAGCGCTCAAGGCGCAGGGTGCTTCGGTCACCCATGGCTCGAGTGACGGCGGAACGACCCAGACGTTCGTTCAGGACACGGAGAAAGATCGCACGGTCGACTCTCAGGTTGCGCTGACCGGCCTCAAGGCGTCGGATTTCGATGCGCTGGTAATCCCGGGCGGTACGGTCAATGCCGACACGCTGCGCTTGGATGAAAACGCCCAGCGCCTGGTGAAGGAATTCGCCGATGCGGGCAAGGTAATCGCTGCGATTTGCCATGGGCCGTGGCTGCTGATCAACGCTGGCGTTATCGGTGGCAAGACCCTCACCTCCTATCCCAGTGTCAGGCTCGATCTGGAAAACGCCGGTGCCGCCGGTTGGGTGGACGTTGAAGTCAAGCAATGCCAGGCCAATGGCTGGACCTTGATTACTTCGCGTAACCCCAATGACATCCCGGCGTTCAACGAAGCTATCGCTAAAGCGCTTGAGGTGGCGTGAGGCGCAGATCAGCAAAGGCCCAGCCGGCCGGCTACTGGATCAGTGCCTGAGGTCTCCAACGCAGTGTGGGCTTCAGGCCAACGGCAGCCCTTGGCCACGTCCAGTGGCTGGGCTGATCTTTGGGCACTGAGCAGCGTGAACGGCAGCCCGACCGGGCTGCCATTTACCGCTGGAGAATCCGCTGATCGATACGTGATCGCCCTGGGTGCACAGGGGCACCGTCGCGTGCATCGGTGTCCAGCTACAGTCTTTTGAAGCCATTCAAGATAGAACCGAAGCTACCCTTTTCCGGGTTCTCAGGTCATAACTGACACTTCAGCCATGCTCCTCAAGGTGCCTTATGAGTTTGATCCCCGGACTGGACAGCGAAGCTGATGTGCTCATATGCGGGGCCAGCCGAGGTATCGGCTTGGCCCTGTGCGCAGCGTTACTTGCTCACGATGACGTGGCCCGGGTATGGGCGGTAGCGCGACAAGCCAGCACCTCCCCAGAGCTGGAAAAGCTTGGAAAGCAGTACGGCCATCGCCTGAAACGCGTCGACTGCGACGCGCGCGATGAGCGATCCCTCGAAGCACTTGCGAGCGAGACGCGTGAACAATGCGATCACCTGCACCTCGTCATCAGCACGCTAGGCATTCTTCATCAAGACGGTGCAAAAGCGGAAAAGGGCCTGACACAAGTGACGCTGGCGAGCCTGCAAGCGAGCTTCGCGACCAACACCTTCGCGCCGATCCTGTTGCTTAAACACCTACTCCCGTTATTGCGCAAACAGCCCTCCACCTTCGCGGCGCTCTCCGCGAGAGTGGGCTCTATCGGCGATAACCGATTGGGTGGCTGGTACAGCTACAGATCCAGTAAAGCGGCGCTCAACCAGTTGCTACACACGGCCAGTATCGAACTGAAACGCCTGAACCCTGCCTCCACCGTCCTGGCAGTGCATCCAGGCACGACGGACACGGGTCTGTCTCAGCCATTCCAGGCGAACGTGCCCGATGGACAACTGTTCGAACCAGCGTTCTCGGCGGATCGCATTATCGAGTTGGTAGGAGCACATGGACCGGCCGACAGCGGAACCTTCTGGGCTTGGGACGACAAGCCCATTGTCTGGTGACTTGCTACTGGCGAAAACCAGATAGCTGTCAGCCCACCCCTTCCCCATCCGAGCGGCTGTTTTCGGCCAGAGCGGCCCTTTATGAACAGCACCACCTCTAGCTGTCATTAAATTGAGGTAACAACGCGGGTTTCGAGGGCTACATTTACCGGCGGTAGCTCATTAATCAATACGACGGCCTCGTCGCCCTGGTGAAGGTAGATCAATGAGTCACCGGTCTTGAACTTAACTCTGAATCCGGCCAGCCAAGGTTCTTGCCCATTTAAAGAGCCAACAACTCCCTCAACTGCGCAATTTTTTGTGTTCTCAAGCTGGGTTGCTTATAGACCTGCAAGCAGGTTCTCCCTCATCCAGGAGCATGTCACGTTCGGCTCTATCTCAAAGGCCGCCGATAGCAACCGGCCATGGGCGCTATTCGCCGACTCCCAACAAGTGACCACACATCCTAAAGATGCAGAACCGGCCTGTCCCCTGCGCCGTGCCCTGGCGCTTCGACCTTGACCCGCATCCCGATCAACAGCGCTGCGAGCAGCATCAGGATTCCGGCAGCGACAAATACGCCGGCGACGCCACTGAAACTGAACATAGCGCCCCC
This sequence comes from Pseudomonas flavescens, assembly GCF_013408425.1. Lineage (NCBI taxonomy): Bacteria > Pseudomonadati > Pseudomonadota > Gammaproteobacteria > Pseudomonadales > Pseudomonadaceae > Phytopseudomonas > Phytopseudomonas flavescens. The sequence continues at coordinate 2,540,223 of NZ_JACBYV010000001.1, forward strand.
GGCAGCGGCACCCGCTGCGATCGCCGACTGCACCGAGGCTACGACCATTCCTCCCGCGCTTTCTGCCTGGTCTGGCACCGCCCGGGCTACCCAGTTTGACCACGCTACTGGAACACCACCGAAAGCCATGCCCCAGAGAGCCAATAACAACACCTGAGACGGCACAGAAGCAGGCAGCAAAACCAGGGCTAATGCTGCAACGCCGACCAGCGCAGGCATCATCACCATCGTCCCCCAGGGGCTACGCTCGAGTAGCCAACCTGCCAGCAGGGTGCCGACGAAGTTAGCGGCGCCGAAACCCAGCAGCATCAGCGCCAATCCTTCGGCCCCCACGCCGGTTGTGCTTTCCAGGAACGGCCGGATATAGGTGAACAACGCGAAGTGCCCCGTATGCACCAGCACGCAGCCCAACATGCCCACGGCAATGCCCGGGCGCAGCAACACTTCCAGCACCGTTCTCAAGCGGGCCGGCCTGCGCGGTGCCAGAGGTGGCAGCGTGAAAAGCTGGAAAACCAGCGTCACTACCCCGACGGCGGCGGCCGCCACAAAAGCACTGCGCCAGCCATACAGCCCGCCCAAATAGCTGCCCAGCGGTACCGCCACCACAGTGCCCACCGCAATACCGCTGAAAATAATCGACAGGGCCCGCGGCAGCAGCGTCGCCGGCACCAAACGCATCGCCACTGCCGCCGCCATGCTCCAGAAGCCGCCCAGTGCGATGCCGAGCAAAATCCGCATGATCAGCAGAACCATCAGGCTGGAAGAGAAAGCCACCAGCAAGTTGGAGGCAATCATCAGCGTGGAAAAGCACAGCAATACCACGCGCCGGTCGATCCCTCGCGTCAAGCCTGGCACCAGTAACCCGGAGAACAGCGCCACTACCGCCGTGACTGTCACCGCCTGCCCCGCCAAGGCTTCCGACACACCCAGCTCAACAGCCATCGGCGTCAGCAAGCTCGCCGGAAGGTATTCCGCCGTCAACAATCCAAACACGCCCATCGCAAGCGAAAATACCGCCATCCAGGCCGGTGTTGCTGGCTCTACATCAGCCTTGGTGCCAAAGCTCGCGTCAGCCTCGACGTCACACACCCTATTACCCATCACTAAATACCTCTGGAAATAATCTCAACCAGAAGTCTATGGACGCAGAGCAGGATGTTCTATGATGCAAAGCCTTCAGTTTTTGACCAAAACCCCGAAATGACATCCATGGATCAGTTCGCCTTATCGTCCGATCTCATCAACGAGCTGTTACGCGGCATGCGCCTGCGGGGCGTCGAGTACCGCCGCATTCAGGCCGGCCCCTTTTTCGGGCTGGGTTTTGCTGCCAAACCAGGACACGCCTACTTCCACTTCCTTGCCGTCGGCACCGCCGTCCTGCGTGCGGCGGATGGCACGTTGTACGAGTTGTCGGCCGGCAACGCGGTGTTCATCGCCCAGGGTGAAGCCCATCAACTTCTCTCAAGCTTGGACGTACCCGCCCAAGACATCGGTAGCTTCGACGCGGTCCCCCTCGGCGACGCGATCTGCGCCGTGGATGCTTCCCCCGATGTCAGCCCCAGCACCATTATCTTCAGCGGCTGCATGGAGTTCGAACTCACAAGCTTGCAAGGCCTCGGCGGGTTGATGCCTGGTCTGATGCTGATTGATGCCAGGGGCCAGCGTTACCCTGGGCTTATGCCGATTCTCGCCTCCATGGAGCGCGAAGTTCGCTCTGCACGCATCGGCTTCGCAGGCATCCTCGCTCGTCTCGCCGACGTAGTGGCGGCGATGATCGTCCGTGGCTGGGTTGAGTGCGCCTGCGGCAATGCCTCAGGCCTGGTGGCCGCGTTGCGCGACCCCAGGCTGGCCAGTGCGCTCTTGGCCTTGCACCGGGAGCCTGCGCGTGACTGGACCGTCGCGGAACTGGCGGCACAATGTAATATCTCTCGCTCGGTCTTCGCGGAACGCTTCCAGGTCACTGTAGGCATCCCCCCGCTGCGCTATGCAACGGAACTGCGGATGCGCCTTGCCAGCCAGTGGCTGAGTCTTGAGCGACTGCCTATTGAGGCCGTAGCGCAGCGCCTGGGCTACACCTCTCAGGCGGCCTTCAGCCGCGCCTTCAAGCGCATCACCGGCCAGCCACCGGGCGCTAGCCGGCGAACGGCTCGTTCTATCGCATCCTGAAGGATGAAAATGTGGAGTGTGCATACGCACTTGTATCGATCTGGTAATTCCCCCCGATGAGCGGGATGCTATGGGTCGACCGGCGCCCTTCACACCAGGCACCAACACCGCAACGAGTCATCCCTTTTCCACCTCTTTCAAACCATCGGACGGGACGTAGATCCATCCTTCAGAAGGGTCGATGGTAGGCGGCGGATGAGCCAGCAGATCCGGTCGTTTCTCGAATGCCCACCCAATGAGCGCGCAGGTCAGCGCGTCCTCCAGATCCGGGTGGTACAACTCATCGCGGGGCTTGGCTTTTGCCGAGGCAGTGCCATCAATATCCTCGTAAAACGGCAAGCGGAGCGCGCGGATGCTTGCTGATCGCTTGCACGCCGATGGGTAGGCCTCGATGGCGTGGATGCTAGAGCCGTCCGTCCACAGCCCACACCTTTCGAGTTCCGGTGCGAAACGCGCAAGGAAATGAATACCCTTGGTGGCCTGACTGCCGATCATGTCCTTGATGGGAGACAACGGGGACAGCCCTCGCTCAAACAGAAACCGCTCCGTCTCTCTGTGGAGATAAGGGTTCGATGATGAGGAAAATATTTGCGCAGGCGCCCGCCTGGAAACAATCAGATCCGTGAAGCCTTTGGAGAACCCCAGCGGTGTGTCGATCGCGAAGAGCAACCGGCATGAATCACCCCGAGGTGGCTGGACCTGGCACAGTTCGAGGATTCCCTTGACCAAGCCCTGAGCGCTGTTCGCTTCGTTGAAGAGCCTGCGCAGGTTCCCCCTCCATGGGGTGCCAACGAGCGCTCTGGCCGAGTCGAGAATGACCAACGCATCCCGACTCGCGGGGTTCTTGTCGCAATTCCAGCCCCCAACGTCCCAACCGACGTAATACGTACACCTGTCTTTCACCAGAATCCCTCGCACTGAAACCCGCTGACGACAATCAGGTGGGTAGAACCTTCCATTCGCACCTGTCCCTCCACCACGTGCTGATCCGGGTCGTGTACCCATGACTTCGCACCCGGCGGTTCACCGCTTGCTTCGGGTTGGATATCTCCGAAACAGCCCATCGCTTCAGAACCACACGCCTTTTGAGGCTCCCGCACTACCCAAGCTGACGGCGCTGTTCGAATCGGCCTGTTCGCCGGCAGCAAAAGCCGCCCCTTCGATATGGTAAACCGTCGGCTCTGCCGAGAAGTATTGCGCCAGGCCCTGCATGAACAACTGGTGGTCTTCGCTCTCTTCGAAACCTGGCGTGTGGTCCTCGAGTGATTGCCAGCGCACTATCAGGTTGAATTGCTGGGGGCTTTCGATGCCCTGCGCCAGCATGTGGCCGCAATAGCCCTTCGCGCGGGTGAGCAAGGGTGCGACCTCGGCAAAGGCTCGCCTGAACAGTGCAATGCGGTCTTCGTGAACGGGCAGTACAGCGATCTCGTAAATCATGGCATTACTCCAAAATGGCTTGGCCGGGTGAAAGGACGCACTCAGGGGATGAGCGATGGCTCGACCGCAATCGCGATTTTTCCTCGCATGCCGTTGTTGGGGCTTTCCAGCCGGGCGTGGGCCAGCCCGATGTCGGCAAGCGAATAGACGGCGCCAATGTGAGGCCGCAGCTGACCGCGCTCCACCAATGCGCTCAACTCATCGAGCTTGCCGCGGTTCTGCCGTGTGAAGACGAAGTGATAACTGGCGTTCTTGCCCCAGGCCTGCACGACGTTTTGTGGCTGCGCGATATCCACGATCGTGACGACGCGGCCGAGCTGCGCAAGCGCGTCAGGGCTGCGTGACAGCGTGTTGCCGCCGATGGTGTCGAACACCACATCGACGCCATGGCCATCGGTTGCCCGCATGACGGCGTCGACGTAGTCCTCTTTTTCATAGTCGATGATCACATCGGCACCCATGCTGCGTGCGAACTCGGCGTTCGCTTGGCGCACGGTGGTGAACACCCGTGCGCCCATGGCTTTCGCCACCTGGATCGCCACATGGCCGACGCCGCCCGCGCCACCGTGTATCAGGATGCTCTCCCCTACTCTGAGCACCGCACGCACGACCAGCGCCTCCCACACCGTGCCACCAACCAGGGTGAGGCTCGCCGCTTCGAGATGGCTCAGTGAAGGAGGCTTCTTGCCGATGATGCTTTCGGCCGCGACGTGGTACTCGGCATAGCTGCCTGGCCCTGCGAAGATTTGCGGGGTGTACCAGACTTCGTCTCCCGGAACGAAGCGGGTCACGCCTGGCCCGACGTCTTCGACAACGCCCGATACGTCGTGGCCGGTGATGGCCGGCAACTGCACCAGGTCGGCATAGTCGCCACGCCGCACCTGGTAATCCAGCGGGTTGATGGAGGTCGCGTGAACCCGGACCAGCACGTGCCCTGCTGGTGGTACGGGCTTGGCTACGTCGTGCAGCTGGAACGCTTCAGGACCGCCGAATGATGTGAGTGTCATGGCTTTCATGGTGAATCCTCGTATCGACAAAAAGGGATATCGAGATATTTCGATATATTGCGGTAAAAAATTACAGCTCTTTCCCGATGACCTCGGCAAGCGCACCGATGGTTGCTTCGTTGCGCTTGTAGTAGGTCCATTGACCGATGCGCCTGACTTCGACCAGGCCCACTCGCTGCAGCGTGGCTAGATAACCAGACACCGTCGACTGCGACAGGCCGATACCTTCCTGAATACTGCTGACGCAGACGCCCACCGTGAGAACGTCACCCTCATCCTGCGGAGGGAAATTCTTTGCGGGGTCCTTCAAGCCTTTCAGGATTGCCAGGCGTGTAGGGTTCGAGAGGGCTTTGAATACTTCGATCAATTCCATGCGCCGATAATATCGAGATTTATCGATATGTCAATACGGGCTGCAGCGCATCGAAGGCGGTCCCCTGCATGCCGTCTTCTCGAAGCCATCGCCCTCTCCTCTCTACCGTCGAGAGGCCTCTGAACGAGAAAACGGTGCCTGGGTTTCAAGGCAGGGCGTGTTGGCGACCGAATAGTACGAATGTACTAAAGGCCCCCGTGACGCCCTTGTCGTATTGCGCCTGCAAAAGTCTGCGCACTAAGGTGGGCGGATATTCGAATCGAATGGCTTTCGGGAAGTTTCCATGTTCGCAACCGCCCCCACCGTATACGACGTCGAGCGTTCTCAGGCGGTGGTGCGTCTGATCATCGCCCCCATCATCACCAGCTACGCGCTGCTGCTCCATCAGCTATCGATCATAGAATCGTGGTTGGCCCTGCAGGTCCTCTGGCTGATGACGGCGTGCTTCGTCGTTTCCCTGGTGCTGTGGGTCGATATTCGTCGCCGCCCCGGCAACCGACCGGCAAGGCGAGTGCTCACCATGCTCATTGACTATGGCTGCCTTACCGCGATGATCGCCGCAGGCGGCGCGCCCATGCTGCCGATCTATGCCGTGCTGCTCTGGGTGACCGTCGGCTACGGGCTGCGTTACAAGTCAGGTTACCTGTTGCTGGCAACCATCATGGCCATGCTCTCGCTGCTCATGACCGCTGGCATTTCGACCTATTGGCAGTCGCAGCCGTATCTGATCGTCACCCTGATGCTCACTACCCTGATGGTGCCCGCCTACATACACACCCTGATCAAGCGCTCACGCCGGGCGACCGAGGCCGAGCAGGCCGCCAACCTGGCCAAATCGCAGTTCCTGGCGCAGGCCAGTCACGACCTGCGCCAGCCCATTCACTCCATCAGCCTGTTCACCGCCTGCCTGCGCGACGGCAGCCTGGATACCGAGCAGAAGCGTCTGGTCGAGAACATCGACAAATCGCTGCACAGCGTTGCCCGCCTGTTCCGTTCGATTCTCGACATCTACTCCCTGGACAGCGGCAAGGTGGCTCCGCAGATGGAGACCCTGCCGCTGCACAAGCTGCTGGAGCACCTGATCCAGCAGAACACCGAGGCGGCTCGCTGGGCCGGAGTCGATGTTCGCCTGCACTGCCAACCGATCTACGTACGTGCCGATCACGCCCTGCTGACCACCATGCTGCAGAACCTGCTCTCCAACGCGCTGAAGTACGCGTCGGGCAAACCCGTGCTGATTGGCTGCCGGCGCAAAGGCACTGGGCTCTCCATCGAGCTGTACGACAAGGGCCGCGGTATCGCCGAAGCGCACCTCGATAACATCTTCGAAGAGTTCTACCGCGTGCGTCAGGCGCGCGACAGCGATGTCGAGGGCATGGGCCTGGGGCTGACGATCGTCAGGCGGCTGGGCACGCTGATGAATCTGCGCATCCGCATTCGCTCGGTAGAGGGCCGGGGCACCCTGGCGGCAATCGACGGCCTGCACCAGGTGGCGGCGCCGGTCGAGCGCAGCGCGCCCACGACGGGCGTGAGCCAGGTACCTCGCATGCTCCACGGGCTGCGGGTGTGCCTGATCGAGGACGATCAGAACGTGCTGCTGGCCACCGCCACCCTGCTGACGAAATGGGGCTGCGAGGTCTCCACCTTCACCTCGCTACCCGACGTGTCGACGGACTTCGACCTGGTGGTCACCGACTTCGACCTCGGCCGCGAGGCCTCCGGGGCCGACTGCATCAACCATGTGCGCGCACTCAGCGGCCGCAACGTGCCTGCCATCATCATGACCGGGCACGACGTGCGCCATGTACAGGAGCAGTTGGCCGACGACGCTATTCCGATCTTGTCCAAGCCCGTGCAGCCTGCGGAACTGCGTTCGCTACTGGTGGCGCTGAAACTGAAAGCGCAGGCTGCCTAGCGCCTGCAGCATCGAGCCGGTTCGTACGCGCCTCGAGGTCGGTTTTACCGGCCGGATCGGGGCCTTGCACGTTGCCGAAGCGAGGCACTCGACCTGCGCGGCATTTTTTTCGGTATCTTCGGCACACCCATTTGCAGTTCTCCATCCTGCCCAGAGCCTTTGAGCGTGCCTAGATTCCGTCTGTTTTCAGTGGGCGGCGGCTTCTGCCTTGCCGTCCTGCTGGGCCTCCTGCTGGTATTTCTGCTCGACCCGCTGCCGGTACAGAAAGTCCGCAACGCGGTTTTCGACCAGTATCAACGTTGGCAGCCACGTGATTACCAGGCTGCGCCAGTGCGTATCGTCGACCTGGACGAGCAAAGCCTCGAGCGCATCGGCCAGTGGCCCTGGGCTCGCACCCAGGTCGCGGCGCTGGTGGACAAGCTGGAGCAGGCTGGGGCGGCTGCCGTGGTGTTCGACGTACTGTTCGCCGAAGCGGATCGCACCTCGCCTTCCCAGCTTCTGCGTGGCAACCCGTTGCCAGCCGAGTTGGCCGCCGGGCTGGCAGCCTTGCCGGACCATGATGCGCAATTCGCCGATGTGCTGAAGCGTGGCAATACGGTGCTCGGATTTGCCGCCGAGCGACGCGGTAAAGAGCTCGGCCCACCGTTGAGTCGCTTTGGCATGGTGCTGCAAGGCCCTTCCCCGGTTCCGTTCGTGCCGGCCTTCCAGGGTGCTACCCGCCCGCTGCCGCAGCTGGAGCAGGCGGCTCGCGGCGTCGGCGCCATGACGTTCCGGCCCGATGCCGACGGTGTGGTGCGGCGCGTGCCGCTATTCGTGTCGCTGGCTGGCGAGTTGCGCCCGTCGCTGGTGGCGGAGGCCCTGCGCGTTTCACAGCGCGCCGGTCGCTACCGGATCATCAGCAGCGAGGCCGGGGTGCAGCGTGTCGATATCGGCCGGCTGCAGATTCCCACTGCCGCCAGCGGCGAGCTCTGGGTGTATTTCTCCCCGCCCCGAGCGGCCCGCAGCATCCCTGCCTGGCAAGTGCTGGACGGCTCGGCGCCGCCCGTTGCGGGCAGCATCATCATGATCGGCACCTCTGCCCAGGGTTTGCAGGACCTGCGTTTCAGCCCGCTGGGCGGGATCATTCCAGGGGTGGAGGTTCACGCCCAGGCACTGGAACAGGTGCTGACCGACACCTTGCTGCTGCGGCCAGGCTGGTCGCTGGCGGTGGAGAGCCTGACCCTGCTGCTGGGCAGCCTGGCACTGGGGCTGCTGGCACTGAATGCGCCCGCCCTGGTATCGGCGGTGCTGATGGTGGCGCTGGTCGCCCTGCTCAATGCTGGCGCCTGGTACGGTTTCGTGGCGCACCGGCTACTGCTCGATCTGTTCACGCCCTCGATCGGGCTGATACTGGTGTACGGCGCCGCCAGTATCGTCCGCCACATGGCTGCCGAACGCGAACAGCGCTGGATACAGACGGCATTCTCACGCTATGTATCGCCCAACCTGGTCAACCATCTGGTGGCGCACCCGGAGCGCCTGACGCTCGGTGGTCAGCGGCAGCTGTGCAGCTTCGTGTTCACCGACATCACCGGATTTACCTCGATGATGGAGCGCCGGACTCCCGAGGCGGCGGTCAGCCTGCTCAATGATTACCTGGAACAGGTCATTGGCATCGCCTTCCGTCATGACGGCACGCTGGATCGAATCGTCGGCGATGCGGTGGCGATCATGTTTTCCGCGCCCATCCCCCAGGCCGACCACCCGCATCGGGCGCTGTCCTGCGCGCTGGAGATCAATCGCTTTACCCGGTCCTACGTGGCGTCGTTGCACGAGCAAGGCATCGAGTTCGGCCAGACGCGCATCGGGGTGCACAGCGGTGAAGTGGTGGTGGGCAACTTCGGCGGCTCGATGATCTTCGACTACCGCGCCCTGGGCGATCCGGTGAACACCACGTCACGCCTGGAGAGCCTGAACAGCCAGATCGGCACCCTGCTGTGCGTGTCCGAGGCGATTCGTGACAGCTGCCCCGAGGTGCCGATGCGGCCCGTTGGCGAAATCGTGCTCAAGGGCAAGGTCGAAGCCGTGCAGGTGTTCGAGCCGCTCGAGGCGATGATGGCGCCGGTCGGGACCTGCGACGAGGCTTACGAGGCCGCCTACGCTCTGCTGGAGCGCGGTGATCACACGGCGCTGACGGTGTTCGAGACGCTGAGCGAGCAGCGCCCGTGGGACGGGCTGACGGCCTTTCACCTTCAGCGCCTGCGCAGTGGCGAGCGAGGCACCCGCCTGGTGATGGCCCGCAAGTAGACGCCTGCCGGTGCAGGCTTCAGCGCACGGTGACTTCGACCCTGCGGTTGGCGGGCTCCGGTTTGTTGTCCGGGGTATCGACCAACAGGTTGCCTTCGCCATGGGAGGTAACGACGAGCTCCAGCGCCTGAAGGCCATTGTCTTGCAACTGCCGGGCAATGGCCCGGGCGCGCAACAGCCCCAGATCTTCGTTGTACGTCTTGCTGCCAACGGTGTCGGTGTGGCCGATCACCGACACCGCCGAAGGCCCACGCTCCCTGACGGTCTGCAGCACTTCCGGAATTTCCGCCTGGGACTTCTCGGTCAGGCTGGCGCCGCCGGTCTTGAAGTACAGCAGGTAGCTTTTCGGCATCGCGGGCTGCGCCGCCCGTGCCGCGGAAAAGTCCTTGTCGAGACGGGGCTCGGCCACCTGGAACGGCTGGGCGCTGCTGCCGTCGAGGTTGACGGCATAGCCCTTCTGGTCGACACGCGTGAGGCCCTTGTCGGTCCTGACCTCGATGGCGCCTGTGGTTCCGTCGGGGCTCTCCACCAGCACCACATAGGATTTGGAGGCGCAGCCGCTGGCCAGCAATGCGAAGACAACAACGGCGATTGCATGCGTGGATGATGTGGACATTGCCGTACTCGAACTCAGTCGACCTTGACGAGGAAGTGGGTGCCACGCACGCCGATGGTGCCGGTCGGGGTGTTGATCTCGACGGCCTTGGGCTTGAGCTTGGCGATGGTGCCGGAAACGTAATCGAGCGTGCCGTGGGTGATCTTGGCGCTGAGTTTCAGGTCGTCCTGGGCCGGGTCGAAGAGAAATTCATCGATGGTCAGCTCGCTGTTGGGGCCGAAAGACATCAGGGTGTTGTCCTTCAAGGTCACCCCCATCGAGCCTGCCGGACCGGTTTTTACCACGCTGCCGACGTACAATGGCGTGCCAATCGTCGCCGATTGCGTTGTGCCATCTATGCTGACGGTGGCTTCTCCCTGTACCTTCATCACGTAACCTATCGATGTCGCTGGCTCAGCTGCGAGCGCTACCGAGGCCAGCAAGGCACTGGCAAGTGGCCATATCCTGAAGCGAGCAAACACAGTAATCTCCTTCTTCATTCTATTTCCCTTAGTTGAACTGAGCGTTGCACATCCAGCCGCCACAGCGTTGCGTGGCCGGATGTACGAGTAGTACGCGATGGGACCCGAGCGCAGGTTGCAGTATGTCATCAGGGCAAATCAAGCCGCGATTCAGGCTACGGTTCAGAAGCAGCAAGCTGGTGGTCGCCAGCTTCGTGCTTTTGCAGCTGGGGCCTATATTGGCGCTTACCCTGGGTGTTGCGCCAGCGGTCTCGCTCTGCCTGTCCATCGTGATAGTGCTGTGCACCATGCCGCTGGTGCTCAACGGAATGGAAAGCATCGATCGCACCATCGATCTGCTGGTGCAGGACACCCAGAAAATCCGCCAGATGGATTTTTCCGGCGAGCTGCCGCCCGCGTCGATGTTCGCCGAAATCGAAACCCTCAATCGCAACCACATCGAGATGAAAGCGGCCCTGCAAAGCCAGACCCACGCGCTGCAGGTCTCCCAGATGAAGCTTTCCAGCCTGGTCGAGAACGGCCTGCTGCTGTCATCCGAACGCGACCGTGACGCGCTGCTGCGGCATATCCTGATGCAGGGCAAGCGCATCTGTAATGCCCAGGCCGCCACCATGTACCTGAAGACGGAGCACAAAACGCTGCGCTTCGCGTTGCGCTCCATGGACGATGAACTGCCGACGTTCGAAATCCCCCTGTACGACCCGCAGACCGGGCTGCGCAACGAACGGCATGTGTCGACCTACGCGGCACTGCACAACGAAACCGTGGTGATCGACGACGTCTACGCCGAGAGCCGTTTCGACCTTAGCGGCACCCGTGGTTTCGACAGCGAGTCCGGCTTCCATACCGTCTCCATGCTGACCGTGCCGCTGGCGCCACGTGGCGGCGAAGTGATCGGCGTGCTGCAGTTCATGAATGCCCTGGATGTCGACACCGGCGAGGTGATCGCCTTCTCGCCACAGGTGATCTCGTTCATTGGCGCGCTGGCCTCCCAGGCTGCCGTCGCCCTGGAAAACCACAACCTCATCGATTCGCAGCGGGCCTTGATCGACGGCATGATCGAAATCCTCGCCGGCGCGATCGACGCCAAGAGCCCCTATACCGGCGCGCACTGCGAGCGCGTACCGGAGCTGGCGATGATGCTCGCCGAGGCCGCCAGCGAGGTCAGCGAAGGGCCGCTGGAGCACTTCCGTTTCACCACCGCAGACGAATGGCGCGAGTTTCGTATCGGTGCCTGGCTGCACGACTGCGGCAAGATCACCACGCCGGAACACGTGGTCGACAAGGCCACCAAGCTGGAGACGATCTACAACCGCATCCACGAGGTGCGCATGCGCTTCGAGGTGCTGTTGCGCGATGCGCAGATCGAGCGCCTGCAGCGCGTGCTGGATGGCCAGGATCGGGCGCAGGCCGATGCGCAGTATCGGCAACTGGCCCAGACGCTGCAGGATGAATTCGCCTTCATTGCCGGGTGCAATATCGGCGGCGAGCTCATGAACCCCGAGCATGTGGGCACCCTTCACACAGCGGGAGAACGAACCTGGCTGCGGCATTTCGATGATCGCCTGGGGCTCTCCACCGCCGAGTTGGCGCGCGTCGCCGAACTGCCGGTAATGCCGCTGCCTGCGGTCGAACGGCTCTTGGCCGACAAGCCCCATCACATATTCCCGCGCCCCGAGACCAAGGCGTTCGACCCCAAGTACGGTTTTCAGGTCAGCGTGCCCGAGCATCTCTACAACCATGGTGAGCTCTACAACCTGAGTATCAGCCGCGGCACCCTGACTGCCGAAGAGCGCTTCAAGATCAACGAGCACATCATCCAGACCATCGTCATGCTCGAAAATCTACCGTTGCCTTCGAACCTCAAGCGGGTTCCCGAGTACGCCGGCACCCACCACGAAACCCTGCTCGGAACCGGCTACCCGCGAAAGCTCGACAAGAGCCAGCTGTCCATTCCGGCGCGCATCATGGCCATCGCGGATATCTTCGAAGCGCTGACCGCCTCCGACCGCCCCTACAAGCAGGCGAAGACCCTGTCCGAGTCGATCGAAATCCTCGCCAGGCTGCGCGACAAGGGCCATATCGATGCCGATCTGTTCGCACTGTTTCTGCAGGCAGGGCTGCCGATGCGTTACGCCGAGCGCCATTTGCACGCCGATCAGATCGACGCCATCGACGTCGATCGCTTTCTGCCCCAGGAAGAAATCCGTGAAACTGCCGAGACCGCACACCCAATCGCCTGATCTAGAGCCCTCGACCCGACCTTGCCAGTGCGGCTGTTTTGCGTACCCCCGAAGATTTTCGGGCGGCCCATTTCAGGCGTCCTAAAATTGAGCGATGCTGTTCGTACTGTTCGGCAGTCGTATGCTGAGAAACTGAAATTGGACCATGCCAAGCAAGGGGGACGCCCTTCCCCTTTCGCCACATTCATTTTGCAGCAGCCCCCGGAAGAGATATCTGTGGCCGCCGTCGGGAGATCGATTTGCCTACTGTTCCGGTAGCCCCACAGAGTGATGAGCGCCTGTCTCATTTGCTCGATGCCAGCGAGCGACTGGTCATGGCCGGATCGGTGGACGAGGTCGTCGCCATCCTGCGCGACACCGCGCGGGCTGCTGTCGGCGCGGAGGGCGTCGCGGTCGTCATCGAACACGACGGACGCTGCTCTTACGTGGCGGAAGATGCGGTGTCTCCCCTTTGGCAAGGCCAGACCTTTCCGGCCGACCACTGCATTTCGGGGTGGGTGATGCACCACGCCGAGACGGTCGCCCTGCGTGACGTCCGCCTCGACCCGCGCATCCCGCAGGATGCCTACGCGCCGACCTTCGTCCGTAGCCTGGTGATGGTGCCCATCGGCAGGCCGGTTCCGGTCGCAGCGCTCGGGGCCTATTGGTCGGAGGCTCGCGAACACGACGACGATACGATCAAACGCCTGGAAAGTCTGGCGCGCCTGGCGACGATCGCCATCGAGAATGCGCGCCTTACCCAGGCACGCAATCGCGCGGCAGCACTTGGGGCTGCGCAGAACCGCATCCTGGAACTGGCCGTCGCAGAGACGCCCCTCAGCTCCACCCTGGATGCGATCGTCCGTGAGGTGGAAGCGTTGTCCACCTCCCGTTTCCTGGGCAGCATCCTGCTTCTGGACGAAGACAGCCAGCAACTGCGGCACTGCGCAGGGCCGAGCCTGCCGCGCGCTTACCATGACGCCATCAGCGGCCTCGCCATCGGCCAGAGCCTGTGCGCGTGCAGCACCGCGGCACTGCACAGCGAACCACGGTACGCGTCGGACATCGCCAACGATCCGCTGTGGGCCGAGTTCCGGGAGCTGGCCGTCGGGCAGGGTCTGCACGCCTGCTGGTCGACGCCGATCCGTTCGGCGCAGGGCGACCTGCTCGGCACCTTCGTCCTGTACCACAGTGAACCCCGCCAGCCTCTGTCGGCGGACCTCGAGATCGTCGACTTCGTCGTGCAGACGGTCGGGCTGGTCGTGCACCGCGCCCGGGCGGAGGCCGCTATCCGGGTCAGCGAGGCGCGCTATCGGCAGATCGTCGAGGGCGCCGAGGACTTCGCGATCATCACCTTCGATGCGCAAGGCACGGTAACCAGCTGGAGCATCGGTGCGCAGCGCATCGTCGGCTACCGCGCCGAAGAGGTGGTGGGCCGCGCGGGCGACCTGTTCTACACGGCCGTGGACCAGACCGAGCATGTATTCCACGCCGAGCTCGAACTCGCCCAGGCTCAGGGTCGGGCAGCCAACGAACGCTGGCACGTTCGCAAGAACGGCACGCGCTTCTGGGGCTCAGGGCTGATGATGCCGCTGGCCATGGATCATGGCGGTTTCGTGAAGATCTTCCGCGACCGTACCGCGGAGCACGAGGCAGAGGCGGCGCTGCAAGAGAGCGCAGCGCGGTTGCACTTTTTCGATGAGCTCGACAGCCAGCTCTTCAACATCCGCCATGCCGAAGAGGCGATGCTCGCAGCGATCGGGCTGCTCGGACGGACGCTGAATGTATCGCGCTGCGCCTATGCGGACGTGGATATCGATCACGACCGTTTCTGGATCCGCAGTGACTACAACGCGCCCGGCATCCAGAGTTCGGCCGGAACCTATAGCCTCGACCTCTTTGGCCCAAGGGCTGCGGCGGACATGCGCGCCGGGCGCACGTTGATCGTCCGCGACGTCATGGCGGAGCTTGGCCAGGATGAGGGCCGCGAGACCTTCAGCGCCATCGACATCGGCGCGATCATCTGCTGCCCGCTGGTGAAGGATGGCCGGCTGACGGCAATGATGGCGGTTCACCAGAATCAGCCCCGGGACTGGTCGCCGTCAGAAATTTCCCTGGTCAGGGAGGTCGTCGAGCGCTGCTGGGCGCATGTCGAACGCGTGGCTGCCGAGATGCGCCTGCGCGAGAGCGAGGAACGCTTGCGCCTTGCCGTCGACAACGCCGAGGTCGGCTTCTGGGACGTGGATATCGTTCAAGACACGCTGATCTGGTCGCTGCGGACCAAAGAGATCTTCGGCATCTTTACTGACGTGCCGGTGACGCTGGACGACTTCTACGATGGCCTGCATCCCGAGGACCGAGAGGCGACGATAGACGCTTTCGTAGCGGCGGCCGACCCTGAGCGCCGTACGCTTTACGATGTCGACTACCGCACGATTGGCCGGGAGGATGGCATCGTTCGCTGGGTGGCAGCCAAAGGCCGTGGGGTGTTCGATTCAGCTGGCCGTTGCCTGCGCGTCACCGGCACTGCAGTCGATATCTCCGCCCGCAAGGCCGCCGAGGAAGATCTGCGCGAACTCAATGCCACGCTCGAAGGCAGGATCGTCCAGGCCATCGCCGAACGGGAAGAAGTTCAGGCGGCGCTGCGCCAGAGCCAGAAGATGGAAGCCATGGGGCAGCTTACCGGCGGCGTGGCACACGACTTCAACAACCTGCTCACGCCGATCGTCGGCACGCTCGACATGCTCCAGCGCAGAGGCGTAGGGGGCGAACGGGAACAGCGGCTGATCGCCGGCGCCATGCAATCGGCCGACCGGGCGAAGACGCTCGTGCAGAGGTTGCTCGCCTTCGCTCGCCGCCAGCCGCTGCAGGCGGTTTCGGTCGACGTGGGCAAGCTGGTGAGCGACATGGGCGATCTGGTGGCCAGCTCTACGGGGCCGCAAATCAAGGTCGTCGTCGATGCCCCGGAGCATCTGCCAGCGGCGATCGCGGATCCGAACCAGCTGGAAATGGCCCTCCTGAATCTCTCCGTGAACGCGCGCGATGCCATGCTCGAGGGCGGAACGATGCGCATATCGGCAAGCACGGAGTCGGTCCATGAGGGACACCGCTCGAAGCTTGCGGCAGGCGAGTATCTTTGCCTGTCCGTGGCGGACACCGGCACCGGCATGGATGCGGCCACGCTCGCCCGGGCGATCGAGCCATTCTTCTCGACCAAGGGCATCGGCAAGGGGACCGGGCTCGGCCTGTCGATGGCCCACGGGCTGGCATCCCAGCTAAACGGCGCGCTGACGATCCAGAGCACGCCCGGTCTGGGCACCAATGTCGAGTTCTGGCTGCCGCGCAGCACGACAATGCCGCTAGAGGCGTCGCGCATCGTCGAGGCCCCAGAACCACGATCGACGCGTGGGGTGGCCTTACTGGTCGACGATGAAGAGCTGGTACGCGCCAGCACCTCCTACATGCTGGCGGACCTGGGCTACCGGGTGATCGAGGCCGCGTCAGGCGAAGAAGCCATACGCCTGCTGGACAGCGGGCAGCAGTTCGACCTGCTCGTCACGGACCACCTCATGCCCGGCATCAGCGGCACCGATCTGGCCAGGCGGGTACGTACTGCCCGGCCCGGCACCGCGGTTCTGATCGTCTCTGGCTATGCCGAACTTGAAGGGCTAGATCCGGATATCCCGCGGCTTGCCAAACCGTTCCGCAAGAACGAGCTTGCAGAAACTCTTTCCCAGCTCGGCGGCCAACCCTGAGACGATCGCGAGCCTGAGGGCGGATGGGTACCGCGTACGGTCCTGTAGCACTGTCAGGCCGCAGGCTTCCCTGCGCCATCAACCACCCTGGATCACGGTGGACCGCGCCTGGTCTGCCTCGACGCGATTGCGCCCTGACGCCTTGCCTCGATAGAGCGCGGCATCTGCCTGCTGCATCGCTTCGTCGAGCGCGTGCGTGCTGGTGAAGTGATCCGAAACGCCGATGGTGGCGGTGCAGCGGATGAACGGGTTCAGGCCGATGCCAGGCACTTGGGTTCGTTCGATGGCCACACGCATGCGTTCTGCCAGTTGCATGGCGCCAGCCCTGTCGGTACCCAGGCAGACGACCGCGAACTCCTCGCCGCCCAGCCTGCAGGTCAGATCGCGCTCCCGGGCGCTGGCGTTGAGCACGCCGGCCACATGGCACAGCACGAGATCGCCCACCTTGTGGCCGTAGGTATCGTTGATGCGCTTGAAGTGATCGATATCCACGATCAGCAGGTACGCAGGGGCGGCCGTTCGCGAGCGGAAATATGCATCCAGGCCATCCGTCAGCCCGCGCCGGTTGAGCAGGCGGGTGAGCGGGTCCTGTGCGGCCACGCGGCGCAGCTCGTCGGTGAGGCGGCGCAGCACCAGCCAGACGGCGCAGGGAGGAAGTACCGTCCCCAGGAACGACATGTAGATGTAGAAGGTGCGCTGGAAGCTGGTGTTCATATCGAGCGCCGCCAGCCCGCCACCGAGAATCATCACCAGTTTCGCCGCGTTCAGAGCGCAGATGCCGCCGATCAACACGGCAAACACGAGCATTTCGACACGCAGATCCCTGGCCAGATTTCGTCTGACAAGCAGCGCGCCCAGGGCCATGGCCAGAAACAGCGACGCACAGGCCCCCGCCAGCAGCGCGTGACGCGCCTCGGTCCCGAGCGTCGACTGCACCAGCAGTTGCACTGCCGTGTAGGTACCTGCCAGCGCGAGCAGCGGGCGCCATACCGAGGTGGGCCGATCGAAGAAACGCATGGCACCCAAAACATAGGCAACGGGAGCGCAGAGCGTCAGCGTGTGGTTGACGATACTCAGCACCGCGCCACTCGCGGGGCCACCGAACAACTGCAAGATGTAGGCGAGCCCGAGCAGAAGGTTGCCTAGCGCAAAGACATCCATGCCCAGTTTCTTGCCGCTCAGCCGGGTGCTGATCAGCAGGAACATCACGCTGAAACACAGCAAATGCACGCAGAGCATGCCAAGGATGACGGTGGTGACCATGGATTCGTGCACGTGGAGAGCTGGCAGGAGCCGGGCATTGCAGGAGCGGCGAACCCGCCGATCCCGCTTTTAAGCCATTCGGCCATCTAAGGCTGCAAATAGTAATCGCATATAGCCATATCAGGATAATCCGGTAAACACGCGCGGTGCTGGAAAGCGGACGACACGGTGTGTCGACCAGCGGCACAGAATGCCTGCACTATCGCTTGCACGCCCTGCGGCAATTGCGGCTTCCCAGCGGGCATCGGCCACTCGATCAGGTGTGGCACTGGCTTGCCCTTGAGCATTTGCCACGCTAACCTGCGCGCGTCGCTGCATATTCAGCGACCGGGTTTGGCGACCCGAGTATCTCTAGGCGCACAAGCGCCCACCATCCGAAAGCAGGCGCTTTTTTGTGCCTGTAACTTCGTGCTATGGCGGCTGTGCGTGGGGCACCTTCGGGTGCGCCGGGTGCCTAGAGTCCCGGTTCGCCAACCTGCGTACAGCTGCCACCCATATCGTTTGGCGACGATTCGTGGCAGTTCCTCAACTCTAGGAGCACCACCCAATGAAGCACAAACACGCCCTAAATTCGTCCGCACGCCGCCCCGCTGATCACCAGAACGGAGGCCAGCGCCATGACTGACCTCCTCCCACTCTCCAGCAACCCGACCACCACAGCGGTGCTGCTGATCGACAGCAGTTGCTCGTACATGGACCTGCAGGAAAGCGTCGAACAGCGCCTCAGAGCGGTGCGCGGCCTGCTGCACAGTCTCGCCGCCATGAACATTACCCAGGCAGATGCGCTGGACGTGCAACACATAAGCGAAGCCGCGTACCTGCTTAGCGCAGA
Source organism: Pseudomonas flavescens (assembly GCF_013408425.1). Classification (NCBI taxonomy): domain Bacteria; kingdom Pseudomonadati; phylum Pseudomonadota; class Gammaproteobacteria; order Pseudomonadales; family Pseudomonadaceae; genus Phytopseudomonas; species Phytopseudomonas flavescens. The sequence continues at coordinate 2,558,556 of NZ_JACBYV010000001.1, forward strand.
CGCCTGGGACCTGGTCAGGGCAGCCCACCAGGCAGCGGTGCGGGAGGCGCGCCAGCGTTGAGTATTGGGCGGGTGAAGGCAAACAGCTGCCCTGCCCGCCCTATCCTGATTTCACTCGCCGCCCGACGATCTACAGGACCTTGAGCGAGGAATTGCATTGGGTCTGGCAAACATCAGTGGTGACGACCTGACGGCCATGAATGCTACGGATAAAACTCCGCGTAACGCTGCACCGTGATTAGCATCATCGCTGCCGATATTGAAACGAACAGGAGTATGCACAACACGAACTGCAGTGGCTTGGTCTTCCAGGGAGTGGGATCGACTCGGCCATATTCGCTGAACGAGGCCGGGACGGTTCTGAGAACGATGCAGACAATGGCGTTCACCAAGAACAGGACGGACAGGCTTGCGCCGGCGATCAGAATCGACAATTCACGAATGTCACCGGAAAAACAAACCATCCCTATCGATGACGGTACGACCGCAACGATGAATAGCCACTTCGATAGGGCTTTGGCGCCGCGCGCAATTGGCTTCACGTCCATGGCTCACTGCAACTCCCTGGCGACAATAACTGCAACACCCTGTCCTCGATCGACTTATGACCCTACGCCTGGTGCCCTTTTCTGCACACTACTGCCGGCAGGAGCCAGCCAGAAGCATAGTCAAGACGCACTGAGACACTAGTGGATTGAGCTGAGCAGCCAGCATCGGTCGAGACCGTGAGCGCTCTTGCGATGCGCGAGTCAGTCGTCAGGAAGTGATCGAGGCGAGCCGGCAGAATACGGCCCCCCCTGTCCGAGGCCCGGCAGGCTCTCGGCGTCGAGGCCACCTGTTTTCAACGCCCATAAAAAAGCCCGCCACAAGGGCGGGCCAGGTGACCTCCCCCTAGCCGGGGAGGTCGACGACATCACGTATCAGGACACCTTGCCAGCCGTGTCGCCAGGCAGGGTCACGATGTCCGGACGACCACCGGAAGCCAGTTCGCGCTGCAGGGTGTCTTCGTCCAGCTCCTTGCACCACTTGGCGACCACGATGGTGGCAACGCCGTTGCCGATCAGGTTGGTCAGGGCACGGGCTTCGGACATGAAGCGGTCGATACCCAAGATCAGCGCCAGGCCGGCGACCGGCAGGTGGCCAACGGCCGACAGCGTGGCGGCCAGGACGATGAAGCCACTACCGGTAACGCCTGCAGCACCTTTGGAAGCGACCAGCAGCACCAGCAACAGGGTGATCTGGTGACCGATATCCATCGGTGTGTCGGTGGCCTGGGCGATGAACACCGCAGCCATGGTCAGGTAGATCGAAGTACCGTCGAGGTTGAAGGAGTAACCGGTAGGAATCACCAGGCCGACGACCGACTTGTTGGCACCGAGTTTTTCCATCTTGGTCAGCATGCGTGGCAGTGCCGACTCGGAAGAGGAAGTACCCAGCACGATCATCAGCTCTTCGCGGATGTAACGGATCAGGCGCAGTACGCTGAAACCGTGGGCACGAGCGATACCGCCGAGCACCACGAGGATGAAGAACACGCAGGTGACGTAGAAGCAGATCATCAGCTGACCGAGCTGCACCAGCGAGCCGACACCGTACTGACCGATGGTGAAGGCCATGGCACCGAAGGCACCGATAGGCGCGAGCTTCATGATCATGTTGATGATGCCGAACATCACGTGAGCGATGCGATCGATGAACTCGAGCACCGGACGACCGAATTCACCCATGCGCTGCAGGGCGAAAGCGAAGATCACGGAGAAGAACAGCACCTGGAGGATGTCGCCGTTGGCGAATGCACCGACCACGGTTGCCGGGATCACGTTGAGCAGGAAGCCGATGGTGGTCTGCGCTTCGCCCGCCTGGGCATAGGCTGCGATCTTGCTGGCATCCAGCGTGGCTGGGTCGATGTGCATGCCGACGCCCGGCTGCACGACGTTGACCACGACCAGACCGATAATCAGGGCGATGGTGGAAACGATCTCGAAGTAGAGCAGCGCGTAGCCGCCGGTCTTGCCGACTGCCTTCATGTCCTGCATGCCGGCGATGCCGCTGACCACGGTGCAGAAGATGATGGGGGCGATGACCATCTTGATCAGCTTGACGAAACCATCGCCGAGCGGTTTGAGGGCAACGCCTGTTTCTGGGTAGAAGTGACCGAGAAGGATGCCGATGGTGATGGCGACCAGCACCTGGACATAGAGCATTTTGTAGAACGGTTGACGGACAACATCGTTCGTTGTGGCAGTCATGGTGAATCCTCATGGGCGCGGCAATGACATCCAGAGACGTCCGCACCACCTTTCTTGTTTAGGCGCCAACCCTCCTGACCTGGAGGGATTTGTTATAGGCACGCTTATCGCGACCTTGAGCCTGCAAAAGCAAACCTCATGCCACACAAGAAAAAATCGGATAAACCTTTGATACTCTGGACTTTTAGCGAACCAAAGCGTGCTCTGACGAAAGCATTTGGCGGTTTTCCGCACGGCGCCTCAGGCAGGCGTGGCGGATTCCCACCAAAGCAGCTGAAGAACGTCTCGAAGCCGCTCGGGCTTTCCTCGACGGACTCTCGCTCGCCGAACCAGGCCCCCGCCCTCGGTGACTCTAGATGCGTACCCGAAACGCCGCGCCGCCCAGCTCTGAATCCTCGAGAAACAGCTCGCCTTCGTAGCTCTCGATGATGTCCTTGACCACCGCGGTGCCGATACCCTGCCCCGGATGCTGGGCATCCAGGCGCTCGCCCCGGCGCAGAATGCGTTCGCGCTGGTCGACCGGTACGCCCGGGCCGTCGTCTTCGACGCACAGCAGGCAGGCGCCATGTTCGATACTGGCGGAAATCCGCACCTGGCCCAGACACAGGCGGTAGGCGTTCTCCAGCAGGTTGCCGAGCAGTTCGAGCAGCGCCGCGCGCTCCATGGGAATTTCCAGCCAGGGCTCGAACTGGCGCAGCACGGTCACCTGCTTGTCGCGGTAGACCTTGTCGAGGGCACCACAGAGATTGTCCACCACGCCCGTCATGGATACCCGGTGGCGCACCAGACCGCTCTTGCGCAGGCTGGCGCGCTGCAGCTGATATCCGATCTGCTGGCTCATGCGTTCGATCTGCCCCTGCAGGATCTGCGACTGCTCACGGTTATCCGGCTTGGCAGCGATCACCTCGGCCGCCCCCTGCAGCACCGACAGCGGAGTCTTCAGGCTGTGCGCCAGGTCGTCCAGCGAGTGACGGTAGCGCTCGCGCTGCTGGCGTTCGCTGTCGAGCAGGCGGTTCAGCGAGCCGGTGAGGCGCAGCAGTTCGCGAGGATGTTCGTCGCTGAGGCGCTCACGGGTACCGCCCTCCACTTCGTCCAGCTCTTCGCGCAACCCGCGCAGGCTGCGAAAGCCCCAGGTCAGGCCGAACCACAGCAAGCCGAGAAGCAGCAACAGGGCGCCCCCGAGCCACAGGTAGAGCTGCGTCATGAAATCGTTGTAGAGGGCCTGCGTGTCGCTGGCCGGCTGCATGGTGACGATACTGAAGGCCGCGCTCTCGCCGCGCAGCAGTTTGATTTCCACGTCATAGATATAGAACTCGCGGCCCTGGCGGTCGGTAACGCGCAGCAACTCATCGCCGCGGCCGTCGTAACGCGGCAGGTAGGACACGGAAATGTCCCGTGTCGAAGGCGATTGCCAGACCAGGCGGCCGTCACGGTCATAGATGAAGCCCAGCAACTGGGCGTCGGGAATGTCGAACTCCTCGTCAGGAAGCTTGCTCGGCATCCGTAGCTGGCCGTCGTCGGTGCGAGCGGCGGAGATCAGCGCGCCCGCATCGGCGGCCAGGCGTTTCTCGACGGATTTTTCCAAGGCGATCAGGAAGGCGCCCCGCAGGGCTGGCAGCAGTGCCAGCATGAACAGCACCGCCAGTACGGTGCTGCCGAACATCAGGCGAAGACGCAGGGAGGAAATCCAGCGGCCTCGCAATCGCCTGAAGCCTGACGTCATCGGCAGCGCTCGGTGAACAGGTAACCCTGGCCACGTACCGTTTCGATGGGTTTGAAGCCGTTGCTGCTTTCCAGCTTGCGGCGCAGCCGGCCAACCAGCACTTCGATCACGTTGGGGTCGCGCTCTTCGTCATCGGGGTAAAGCTGCTCGATCAGCCGTTCCTTGGGCACCACCTGCTGGTGGTGGCGCATCAGGTATTCGAGGATGCGGTATTCGTAGGCGGTCAGGCCCATGCCGGCACCATCGATCAGTGCCTGCTTGCGATTCATGTCCAGCACCAGAGGGCCGGCTTCGATGGTCGACTGAATGAAACCGGATGACCGGCGCAACAGGGCATTCAGGCGTGCTTCCAGTTCTTCGAACTGGAACGGTTTGACCACGTAGTCGTCAGCGCCCGAAGCCAGGCCTTCGACCTTGTCCTGCCAGTTGCCACGGGCAGTCAGGATCAGGATGGGAAAGGTCTTGTCACGGCTGCGCAGCTGGCGAATCAGATCCAGCCCGCTGATGCCCGGCAGACCGAGATCGACCACGGCCAGATCATGGTGGTACTCATCGACGCGATACAGCGCCTCTTCGGCGTTGGCGACCGCGTCCACCACGTGGCCCTGCTCGCCGAGTCGGGTATACAGATGGTGACGCAACAGCGCCTCATCCTCCACGACCAGCAATTTCATCGTTGCATGCCCTCCAACATAAGCTTCAAACCGCAAGCTTCAGCGGCAAGTTGGAAGCCATGGTGCACGATCTGGCTTCAACCTACAGCGTAAAGCCCGTTGTGGTTGTTATCGGCTCGTATCGGGCGGCGGTGCAGCCCGATACGAGCACGCAGGCCCTGGTTAGAACTTGTAGTTGGCACCCAGATACCACTGACCGCTGCTATGCAGGTCGAGGGAGCCGACCTTGCCTTGCTCGTGCGGCGCGAACTCGGTGCTGGCGTTGGTACGCAGGTAACGGTAGCCACCTTCGACAGAGGCATTCTCGTTGACTTCCTGCAGCAGGCCAGCCTGCAGACCGGCAGCATACCCGACATTGGTATCACGGGAGACCCCTGGGCTGTTCTGCTCCAGCTTGACCAGGCCCAGCGTGCCACCACCGAACAGCTTGGTGCCGTTCTGGTTCAGCGGCAGGAAGGCATCGTAGCTGCCGAGCAGGTTCTGCTGGCGCAGCTTGTAGCCGTTGTTGGTGCCGGAGATGTATTCGTAGGTGCCGTAGTAACGGCCGGCATCGTTCTGCTGACCGGCACGGATACCCCAGGTGCTGGTGCTATTGATGACGCTGTCGAAATTCGGATTGCCCAGATTGGCGTTCAGTGCCGACGATTTCTGGATGTTGTTGCTGGTGTGACCCCAGGTCAGACCGGCGAAATTGTTGTCGGCATGGGCGGCGGTCGCAGCGCCGAACACCAGGGAAGTCGCCAGAGCCAGCTTGGTAAGAGTCGTTTTCATGGATATGCCTCTCGAATGGCAGTGGGTTGATGAATAACTCGAGGACCATCCTGCCTGCCGTCGACTGAACCTCCCCTGAACCCCTCCTGAACCCGACCTGAACGACGAGCCTGGAAAACCTGGGCTCGGCCCGCTGCCATGAAAAAAGCGTCTGAATATTGACGCAGATCAATACCTCGTTCGCTCCTGAGACTAAGGTCGAGGCATAACGACCAGATGCCGTCGGGTTCACCCCAACAGATCGGTGAATCCCTGCAGTGACGGCACACCCGATCAGCCTGACCGATGAAGACCTGCCCATGCCCAGCCCATCCGAAGACGCCGGGGGCAAACGCCGCGAACGCCGGCTGTTTCTGTTCCTGGTGATATTCCTCTTCCCACTGCTTAGCGTGACCCTCGTCGGCGCTTACGGATTCACCGTGTGGTTCCTGCAGATGCTCTTCGGCCCGCCCGGCCCGCCGAACTGATCGCCCTAGCCCGCTTACAGGAATCCGCCATGGACGCCCCCCTGCATATCGCCAGCTTCATCGTGCACGCACGCCCCGAACATTTCGCGGCGGTGCTCGCCAACCTGCGCCTGCTCGCCGACCTGGAAGTGCACCAGCACAGCCCGGAGGGCAAGTTGGTCGTGGTGATCGAAGCCGTCGACGAGCACCTGATCATGCAGCGCATCGAGCAGATCAACGCCCTGCCCGGCGTGCTCAATGCCGCACTGATTTACCACGAATGCCTCAGCTCGGAAGGAGCCGCCCAATGAGCATGACCCGCCGCGAATTCACCAAGGCCCAGGCCGCTGCCATCGCCGCAGCCGCCGCCGGCCTGCCGTTCGCCTCGACCGCCAGCAACCTGGTGGCCGACGCGGAATCCACCCGCTTGGACTGGAACAAGGCGCCCTGCCGCTTCTGCGGCACGGGCTGCAGCGTCATGGTGGCGACCCGCGACAACCGCGTGGTCGCCACCCACGGCGATATCAAGGCCGAGGTCAACCGTGGCCTGAACTGCGTCAAGGGCTACTTCCTGTCGAAGATCATGTACGGCGTCGATCGCCTGACCACGCCGCTGCTACGCATGAAGAACGGTGTCTACGACAAGCAGGGCGAGTTCCAGCCGATCGGCTGGGAGCAGGCCTTCGAAATCATGGAGGACAAGTTCAAGCAGGCACTGCGCGAGCACGGCCCACAAGCGGTGGGCATGTTCGGCTCAGGGCAATGGACGATCTGGGAAGGCTACGCTGCCAACAAGCTGATGAAAGCCGGCTTTCGCAGCAACAACATCGACCCCAACGCGCGCCACTGCATGGCCTCGGCGGTGATGGGCTTCATGCGCACCTTCGGCATGGACGAGCCCATGGGCTGCTATGACGATATCGAAGCAACCGACAGCTTCGTGCTTTGGGGCTCGAACATGGCGGAGATGCACCCGGTGCTGTGGAGCCGGGTCACCGACCGGCGCCTGAGCAAGCCCGACGTCAAGGTTGCGGTGCTGTCGACCTTCGAGCATCGCAGCTTCGACCTGGCCGACATCCCCATGGTGTTCAAGCCACAGACGGATCTGCTGATCCTCAATTACATCGCCAACCACATCATCCAGAGCGGCGCGGTGAACCAGGAATTCGTCAAACGGCACACGCGCTTCGCCCTCGGTGCCGACGATATCGGCTACGGCCTGCGCCCGGATCACCCGCTGGAACGGCAGGCAGCCAACGCCGACAAGGCCAACACCTGGAGCGACATGTCGTTCGAGCAGTTCGCGGCCTTCGTCAAACCCTACACCCTGGAGCGCGCCGCCAGGGAAACCGGCGTCCCCGCCGAGCGCCTCGAGGCACTGGCGCAGCTGTATGCAGACCCGCAACGCAAGGTCGTGTCGTTCTGGACCATGGGTTTCAACCAGCACACCCGTGGCGTGTGGGCCAACAACCTGATCTACAACATCCATCTGCTGACCGGCAAGATCAGCGAGCCGGGCAACAGCCCCTTCTCGCTGACCGGCCAGCCTTCGGCCTGCGGCACCGCCCGCGAGGTGGGGACCTTCTCCCATCGCCTGCCTGCCGACATGCTGGTGACCAACCCGAAACACCGCGCCACCGCCGAGAAGATCTGGAAGCTGCCCGCTGGCACCATTCAGGAAAAGCCCGGGTTCCACGCCGTGGAGCAGAGCCGCATGCTCAAGGACGGTGTGCTCAAGGTCTATTGGACGCAGGTCAGCAACAATATGCAGGCCGGCCCCAACATCATGCAGGAAGTACTGCCGGGCTGGCGCAAGCCGGACAACTTCGTGATCGTATCGGACGTCTACCCGACCGTGTCTGCCCAGGCTGCCGACCTGATCCTGCCCAGCGCCATGTGGGTCGAGAAAGAAGGCGCTTACGGCAACGCCGAGCGTCGCACGCAGTTCTGGCACCAACTGGTGGGCGCGCCGGGCGAGGCGAAATCCGACCTCTGGCAACTGGTGGAATTTTCCAAGCGCTTCACCACCGATGAAGTGTGGCCGGCCGAGCTGCTGGCAAAGGCCCCCGAACTCAAGGGCAAGACCCTCTTCGAGGTGCTGTACCGCAACGGCAACGTCGACGCCTTTGCGGCCGAACAGCCGGAGGGTGGATTGCGCAACGACGAGGCCAAGGCATTCGGCTTCTACCTGCAGAAAGGCCTGTTCGAGGAATACGCCCAGTTCGGCCGCGGCCATGCCCACGACCTCGCGCCCTTCGAGCGTTACCACAGCGAACGCGGCCTGCGCTGGCCGGTCGTGGACGGTTCGGAAACCCGCTGGCGCTACCGCGAGGGCCACGACCCTTACGTGGCCAAGGGCAGTGGCGTGCAGTTCTACGGCTACCCGGACAACCGCGCGATCATCTTCGCCCTGCCCTACGAGCCACCAGCCGAGGCGCCGGACGACGACTACCCGTTCTGGCTGAGCACCGGCCGCGTGCTGGAGCACTGGCATACCGGCAGCATGACCCAGCGTGTCGAGGAACTGCACCGCGCCGTGCCAGATGCCCTGGTGTACATGCACCCGGACGATGCCCGGGCACTCAATGCACGCCGTGGCAGCGAGGTGAAAGTCATCAGCCGACGCGGCGAGATCCGCGCGCGCATCGAGACGCGCGGGCGTAACAAGCCGCCTCGGGGCCTGGTCTTCGTGCCCTTCTTCGACGCCAACAAACTGGTCAACAAGGTCACCCTGGACGCCACCGATCCGATCTCCAAGCAGACCGATTACAAGAAGTGTGCGGTGAAGATCCAGTTGATCAGCGCGGCCTGAGGAGAACGGTCATGAAATTGCGTTACCTGCCCCTGCTACTGCTCGCCGCCTTCGGTGCGGCCCTGGCCGCCGACCTCGGCTACCCCCTCGACGCTCCCGCGCCGGATGGTCGCCGCCCCGGCGGCACGCTGACCCAGGCGTTTCCCGCGCCACCGATCGCGGCCGAGGAAAACAGGGACATGCGCCGCGAGCGCAACTACCCCGAACAGCCTCCCACCATTCCCCACACCATCGTCGGCTATCAGGTGGACAGGTTCGGCAACCGCTGCCTGACCTGCCACAGCCGCGCCAACAGCGCGCGCAGCCAGGCGCCGATGATCAGCATCACTCACTACATGGACCGTGAAGGCCAGCCCCTGGCGGCCATGTCGCCGCGCCGCTACTTCTGCACCCAATGCCATGTGACCCAGGCCGAGGTGAGCCCGCTGGTGGAGAACGCCTTCGAGAACATCGACCAGATTCTGCTGAAAGAAGCCAACCCTGCCGGGCGTCGCTGAGGAGGCACCATGAAATTCCTGCTCTCCCTGCTGGGCACTTACTGGAACGTGCTGCGCCGCCCGAGCGTGCATTACAGCCTGGGGTTCCTGACCCTGGGCGGCTTCATCGCCGGGATCATCTTCTGGGGCGGCTTCAACACCGCGCTGGAGGCCACCAACACCGAACAGTTCTGCATTACCTGCCATGAAATGCGCGACAACGTGTATGTCGAACTGCGGGAAACCATCCACTACAACAACCGCTCCGGGGTGCGCGCCACCTGCCCCGACTGCCACGTGCCGCATCAGTGGACGGACAAGATCGCCCGCAAGATGCAGGCTTCCAAGGAGGTGTGGGGCAAGATCTTCGGCACCATCAGCACCCGCGAAAAGTTTCTCGAGAAACGTCGCGAACTGGCCGAACACGAGTGGGCCCGTCTCAAGGCCAACGACTCGCTGGAATGCCGCAACTGCCACGACTTCGACTTCATGGACTTCACTCGGCAGAGCAAGCGCGCCGCACAGATGCATTCCACCGCCCTGGCCAATGGCGAGGCCACCTGTATCGACTGCCACAAGGGGATCGCCCACAAGTTGCCCGACATGAGCGGCGTGCACGGCTGGTAAGGAGCTCGCTGGCGCGGCAGAATGCCCGCCATGAATACAGCCCATCTGCCACGCTGCTGCAGCGCCCTCGATGATCACTGGCCGTTTGCCCGGCCATTGCTCGGTGCGCAACTGATCAGCACGCATTTCGACTCCGCGCTGGTCGATGATGCCGACTACTTGGCCGCTGGCGTGCCCCCGGTTCGCGGCGTCGCCAAGCGCCAGGCCGAGCACCTGGCCGGACGGGTTTGTGCTCGCGAGGCGCTGTATCGGGTAACGGGTGTGGCAAGCGTGCCAGCCGTGGGCGAGGATCGCGCGCCCCAATGGCCAGCGCAGGTCAGCGGCTCGATCACCCACGGCCAGGACTGGGCAGCCGCTATCGTTGCGCCAACGCAGCAATGGCGCGGCCTGGGTCTGGATGTGGAGCGACTGCTGTCCAGCGAGCGTGCCGAGCGGCTAGTGGGTGAAATTCTCACCCCAGACGAGCTGAGCCGCATCGCGCATCTAACGCCCGAGCAGCGAGCTTGGCAGATCAGTCTGACTTTTTCCCTTAAGGAAAGCCTGTTCAAGGCGCTCTATCCGCTCGTGCTCAAGCGTTTCTATTTTCAGGACGCCGAATTGCTCGACTTAAACGCCGAGCCAGGCGGGGCGCGCCTGCGCCTGTTGGTCGAGCTGAGCGAAGAGTGGCCAGCCGGAAGCGAACTGGTCGGCCTGTATGCCGAGCTAGACAATCAGGTACTCAGCCTGGTGGCCATCGAGGCCTGACGGGGCCGCGTAGGTCGAGGAGCGCAGCAACGCGAGCCATTACCCCTGATGGGTATCGCTTCGCTCAACGCCATCCTGCGGAGTGGCAGTCAGCTACGTGCCTCGCTCCACCCGACATGGGTCCAGCAATCCGCGAGGAAACGCCAACAGCGCCGGGGGCAAATCCGATAAACTCGGCACATTGCCGTCCGGAGTGCCCCATGCGCGAAGAACTGAACCAAGGCCTGATCGATTTTCTCAACGCCTCACCTACCCCCTTTCATGCTACCGCCAGCCTGGCCATGCGCCTCGAGGCTGCCGGTTATCGTCACCTCGACGAGCGCGCGACCTGGCACACCGAGCCCGGTGGCCGCTACTACGTGACCCGTAACGACTCCTCGATCATCGCCTTCAAGCTGGGCCATCGTTCGCCTGTCGAGGGTGGTATCCGCCTGGTTGGCGCCCACACCGACAGCCCTTGCCTGCGCGTGAAGCCGAACCCCGAGCTGCAACGCCAGGGCTTCTTCCAGCTCGGCGTGGAAGTCTACGGCGGCGCTCTGCTCGCCCCCTGGTTCGACCGTGACCTGTCCCTGGCCGGCCGCGTGACCTATCGTCGCGATGGCAAGGTGGAAAGCGACCTGATCGACTTCTACCAGCCCATCGCCGTGATCCCCAGCCTGGCCATCCACCTCAACCGCGAGGCCAATCAGGGCTGGGCGATCAATGCGCAGAACGAACTGCCGCCGATCCTCGCCCAGTTGGCAAGCAGTGAAAGCGCGGACTTCCGCGCCCTGCTCAGCGAACAGCTGGCCATGGAACACGACTTCAACGCCGATGCGGTGCTCGATTACGAGCTGAGCTTCTACGACACCCAGAGCGCCGCGGTAGTCGGCCTCAATCAGGACTTCATCGCCGGTGCACGCCTGGACAACCTGCTGTCCTGCTACGCCGGTCTGCAGGCCCTGCTGGACGCCAGCGACGAAGAAACCTGCGTGCTGGTGTGCACCGACCACGAGGAAGTCGGCTCCTGCTCGGCCTGCGGTGCCGACGGCCCGATGCTCGAACAGGTGCTACGCCGTGTGCTGCCGGAAGGTGACGGTTTCGTGCGCACCATCCAGCGCTCGCTGCTGGTGTCCGCCGACAACGCCCACGGCGTGCACCCGAACTACGAGAGCAAGCACGACGGCAACCACGGCCCCAAACTCAATGCCGGGCCGGTGATCAAGATCAACAGCAACCAGCGTTACGCCACCAACAGCGAAACCGCCGGGTTCTTCCGCCACCTGTGTCTGGAAAACGAAGTGCCGGTGCAGAGTTTCGTGACCCGCAGCGACATGGGTTGCGGCTCGACCATCGGCCCGATCACCGCCAGCCGCCTTGGCGTGCGCACGGTGGATATCGGCCTGCCGACCTTCGCGATGCACTCGATTCGCGAACTGGCCGGCAGCCAGGATCTGGCACACCTGGTGAAAGTACTCGGTGCCTTCTACAACAGCCATGACCTGCCCTGAGGCCAGCATGATCGAACATATCCGCAACAGCCTGCTCGAAGCCCAGCGTGCGCTCGATGCATTTCTAGGCAATGAGCAGACCCTGGCCAATATCGAGCGGGCCGCCAGCCTGCTGGTGACCAGCTTCGAAGCCAAGGGCAAGGTGTTCTCCTGCGGCAATGGCGGCTCCATGTGCGACGCCATGCATTTCGCCGAGGAGCTCACCGGGCGTTATCGCAAGAATCGTCCGGGCATCGCCGCGGTGTCGATCAGCGACGCCAGCCACATCAGTTGCGTGGCCAACGACTTCGGTTACGACCACATCTTCTCGCGCTACGTGGAGTCCCACGGCCGTGAGGGTGATGTGCTGCTGGCCATCAGCACCAGCGGCAAGAGCCCCAACGTGGTCAAGGCGGCTGAAGCGGCCAAGGCGCTGGGCATCAAGGTCATCGCCCTGACCGGCAAACCTGGCTCGCTGCTGGAGAGCCTGGCCGACGTCAGCATCTGCGCGCCGGGCGGCGATTTCGCCGACCGCACCCAGGAGCTGCACATCAAGGTCATCCACATCCTCATCGAGCTGGTAGAGCGCCACCTCAGCCCCGAAAACTACGCGTGAGCGAGGTGCGCCGTCGGTTGACGACGCACCTTCAAACCCCGCCCGCGTGATGGAGAACTCGCGCGTGATCCGCCTCAATGATCTGCTGCCTCGTCTGTTGGTTCTGCTCCTAATGGCCCTGCCCTGTTCTGCCGTTCAAGCGGCAGGCATACCCGGGCTGTTCGGCACGGGTGGCAGCGGCAGTACCCAGGCTCAGGCGGATCAGCCGCTGGATCGCTCGCTCGACGAGGTGATCCAGTCGCTGGAGAACGACAAGCAGCGCGCGCAGTTGCTCAATGACCTCAAGACCCTGCGCGACAGCACGCAGAAAACCCAGCCGGACACCCCCGATGGCGTGCTCGGGCTGATCGGCAGCACCCTGACGGGCATCGAGAAGCAATTTTCCGGTGAGCATAGCCCGCTGGCGCGCTGGCAACTGGAGATCGCCCGCAGCCAGGACGAATTGGCGGCGCTGATGCCGGAGGCCGGCGAACGCCTGGCCCTGGTCAGCAACTTCGCCCTGATTCTCGGTATCTGGAGCCTGCTGGCCTTCGGCTTGCGGGCGCTCAGCCATCAGGTGCGCCTGCGTTTCGGCCTGGCCGAAGAACTGCCACAGAACCCGCGGCCCACCGACCTGCTGCGCTTCGCGCTGCGCAAGCTCGGCCCCTGGTTCGCGGCGCTGCTGATCACCGGTTACCTGAGCTACGTGCTGCCCGCCTCGCTGGGCCGCGACCTGGCCATGGTGCTGGCTTACGCCCTGGTGATCGGTACCTGTTTCTCGGCGATCTGCGTGATCGCCTTTTCCCTGCTCGACGGCCCGCACCGGCGCACGGCGCTGAACATTTTGCGCCGTCGCGCGTTCCACCCGCTGTGGCTGATCGGCAGCTTCGCGGCCTTTGGCGAAGCGCTCAGCGACCCGCGTCTGGTCGCCAGCCTGGGCGCCAACCTGGCACACACCACCGCGACCCTGACCAACGTGCTGGCGGCGCTGTGCACCGGTCTGTTCATCCTGCGCTTCCGCCGGCCAATCGCCCACCTGATGCGCAACCAACCGCTGGCCCGTCGCCTCCGGCAGCGCGGTATCAGCGAGACCGTGGAACTGCTCGGCAGCTTCTGGTACCTGCCGGCCCTGGCGCTGGTGGGCATTTCACTGGCGGCCACCTTCGTGTCCGCTGGCGACACCAGCACCGCCTTTCGGCAATCGCTGGTCTGCACAGTGCTGCTGGTGACCTGCATGGTCATCAATGGGCTGATTCGCCGGCGCATGCACAAGGCCCGTTTGCGCCATCGTCGCCATGCCGCCTATTTCGAGCGTTTCCAGAGTTTCTTCCACTTCCTGCTGAGCCTGATCATCTGGTTGTTCTTCATCGAACTGGGGCTGCGCGTATGGGGCCTTTCGCTGATCCGTTTCGCCGAGGGCGACGGCCACGAAATCAGCATGAAACTGTTCGGCCTCGGCGCCACCCTGGCGTGCGGCTGGCTGGTGTGGATTCTCAGCGACACGGCGGTGCATCACGCCCTGACGCGCTCACGCAAGGGCCAGACCAACGCCCGCGCACAGACCATGATGCCGTTGATCCGCAACGTGCTGTTCATCAGCATCTTCATCATCGCGTTGATCGTCGCCCTGGCCAACATGGGCATGAACGTCACGCCGCTGCTCGCCGGCGCCGGCGTCATCGGCCTGGCCATCGGCTTCGGCGCGCAGTCGCTGGTTGCCGACCTGATCACCGGACTGTTCATCATCATCGAAGACTCCCTGGCCATCGACGATTACGTCGACGTCGGCGGCCACCTGGGCACTGTCGAGGGCCTGACCATTCGCACCGTGCGCCTGCGTGACATCGACGGCATCGTGCACACCATCCCGTTCAGCGAGATCAAGAGCATCAAGAACTACTCGCGGGAGTTCGGCTACGCCATTTTCCGCGTCGCGGTGCCCCACGACATGAATATCGACGATGCCATCAAGCTGCTGCGCGACGTCGCCAGCGAGCTGCGCAACGATGTGCTGATGCGCCGCAACATCTGGTCGCCTCTGGAGATCCAGGGCGTGGAAAGCTTCGATTCGGGCAACGCGGTACTGCGTGCGCGCTTCAAGACCGCGCCGATCAAGCAGTGGGAGGTGTCCCGTGCCTTCAACCTGGCGCTCAAGCGGCACCTGGACGAATCCGGCCTGAGCCTGGCAACGCCGCGCCTGAACATCCAGATGAGCGCCGTCAGCCCGAACGGCCACAGCGCCCAGGCGGAGCAACCGGACGCCGACCGATAACGCGACCGCGCTCACATCCGCAACGCAAGCCAGCCGGCATGCACACCGGCTGGGGTAGTTTCCGCTACCATGGCACCACACTTTCCAATCGATAGGGACATCCCATGGATATTTCCACCCTCATCATCATTGCCGTACTGGTTGCGGTGGTGTTCTACGTGATCAGCATCTACAACCGCCTGGTCAACCTGCGCAACCGTTACCAGAACGGCTTCGCGCAGATCGAGGTGCAGCTCAAGCGCCGTTACGACCTGATCCCCAACCTGGTGGAAACGGCCAAGGCGTACCTGTCCCACGAGCGCGAAACCCTGGAAGCCGTGGTCGCTGCCCGTAACGGTGCGGTGGAAGGCCTCAAGCAGGCCTCGGAGAATCCCGGCGATGCCCAGAGCATGAACCTGTTGGCCAATGCCGAAGGCGTGCTGAAGAACGCCATGGGCCGCCTCAACGTGACGGTCGAGGCCTACCCCGACCTCAAGGCCTCGCAGAACATGCAGCAACTCAGCGAGGAGCTGAGCAGCACCGAGAACAAGGTGGCTTTCGCTCGCCAGGCCTACAACGACGCGGTTACCGCCTACAACGCCTACCGCCAGAGCTTCCCGCCGGTGGTCCTGGCCGGCGCCTTCGGCCACGGCAGCGATGCCGCCCTGCTGGAGTTCGCCGATAGCGCGGCGATTCAGGAAGCCCCGAAAGTCTCCTTCTGAGCACGGCGAAACCGATGGACTTCTTCGAGCAACAGGACCGCGCCAGGCGCAACAGTTCCCGCCTGGTGATACTGCTGGTACTGGCGGTGATCACCCTGATCGGCACCACCACGCTGGTGATCGCCATTGCCTGGCAGGTTTACCAGTACGGCAACTACAGCCTGCAGGCGCTCAGCCACGAGCTGCTGGTCAGCGTGGCCCTGGTGGTGGTCGGTGTGGTGCTGCTCGGTTGGGCCTTCAAGGCCATGCAGCTGCGGGCTGGCGGCAAGGTGGTCGCGGAGCGGCTCGGAGGGCGCCTGCTCAATCTGCAGCCCCAGGGCGTGCACGAGCAGCGCGTACTCAACGTGGTGGAAGAGATGGCGCTGGCGGCAGGTACGCCGGTGCCGCCGGTGTACCTGCTCGAGGAGCCCTCGATCAACGCCTTCGCCGCCGGGTTGCGACCGGAGAACGCGGTGATCGGAGTAACCCGTGGCGCCATCGAAAAGCTCAGCCGCGATGAGCTGCAGGGCGTGATCGCCCATGAGTTCAGTCACATCCTGCATGGCGACATGCGCCTCAATACGCGCCTGGTGGCGGTGCTGCACGGCATTCTGCTGCTCGGCCTGATCGGTGAACTGGTGCTGCGTGGCGGCAGCCATACCCGCCATGCGCCGCGCAGCAGTTCCAACGACAAGGGCAAAGGCAATGCCGTCGCGCTGGTCATGGTGGTCGGCCTGGCACTGTTGATCATCGGCTACGCCGGTACCTTCTTCGGCAACCTGATCAAGGCGGCGGTGAGTCGCCAGCGCGAGTTCCTTGCCGACGCCTCGGCCGTGCAGTACACCCGCAACCCCGACGGTATCGCGGGTGCGCTGAAGAAGCTGGGCGGCGGATCGCAGATCGAAGCCGGGCATGCCGCCGAGTACAGCCATATGTATTTCGGCCAGGGCCTGGCGCTGAGCAAGATGATGGCCACGCACCCGCCACTGGAAGAGCGCATCCGCCGCATCGACCCCAGCTGGGACGGTGTGGTGCTTGGCAACGAGGTATTCGAGCGCCCTGCGCGCGCCGCTGCGCGAAGCCACGAAGAAATCGCAGGTTTCAGCGCCGCCGCCGCGGGCATCGCCATTGCCAGCATCGGTGAACCGCAGCCCCTGCATATCGAAGAAGCCCGCGAGAGCCTGGCGCAGATCGACGACCGCCTGCGCAATGCCGCTCACGACCCTCATGGCGCCCTGGCGATCCTTTACGGTCTGCTGCTCGGCCGTGATGCAGACACGCGCCAGCAGCGCATGAGCTGGATGCAGGCCAATCTGCCGCCGCTGCTGTCGGACCGTCTGCAGGAGCTGGGCACGGCACTGGAACGGTTGCCAGCCGGTCGACGCCTGCCCTTGCTGGAGTTGGCGATCCCGGCACTCAAGCAGCTCGAGCCTCAGGATTTCGTCAGCCTCAAGCGTGACATCGGCACGCTGCTGATCAGCACCAAGCAGCTGGATCTGATCGAATGGGCGCTGCTGCGCATCGTCGAACGCAACCTCGGTATGCAGCGCCCGGTTCAAGGGCGCCTGCCGCTGGCGGCGCTGGGCAACGAGAGCGGCGTGCTGCTGGTGGCTCTGTCACGGGCCGGCAATACCAGTGAAGAAGCCGCCACCGAGGCGTTCCAGGCGGCCTGGGCTACCCTGCCGTTCACCGCGCGGGTATTCGCCGAACAGCCCCAGGCAGGCATCACCGCGCTCAACGATGCCCTCAACCGCCTCAACCAGATGCGCCCCCTGCAGAAGCCGCAGCTCCTCAAGGCCATGGCCCGTTGCATCGAACACGATGGCCGCATCAGCGCCAGCGAGGCGGAACTGATGCGTGCGGTCGCCGACACACTGGACTGCCCGATGCCGCCCCTGTTGAGCGATGCTCAGGCTTGAGCGCGGGCAGAGATAATCCGTTCACGCCGACAATAACCACTATCGGTGGGCTAAAGCCCACCCTACGGGTCTGGACTGCCCGATGCCGCCCCCTGTTGAGCGATGCTCAGGCTTGAGCGCGGGCGGGGATGATCCGTTCACGCCGACAATAACCACTATCGGTGGGCTAAAGCCCACCCTACGGGTCTGGACTGCCCGATGCCGCCCCTGTTGAGCGATGCTCAGGCTTGAGCGCGGGCAGGAATGATCCGTTCACGCCGACAATAACCACTATCGGTGGGCTAAAGCCCACCCTTGGGTCAAGCCATGTAGGGTGGATGACGCTGTTTTCATCCACCACCACGGTTACCGATTGGCGGACGGATCGGGCCGCGTACCCAATGAAATCGAAGCTGCCTTTTGATGCCAAATTAACTAGCGCAGGCTAGGCGGTATCCCGCTTAGAGGCCCGACCGCCCCGCAGCGCCGAAGACCTGCGTCCAGTAGATGGTCGCCTGGCTCTGCGGGTTGCTGGCGTAGGCGGCGCCCATATCGCGGAAGTCCGGGTTCATCAGGTTGTAGCAATGCGAGGGGCTTGCCAGCCAGCCTTCGACCACCTGCTGCGCGCGTCCCTGGCCAGCGGCGATGTTCTCGCCGATCACCGTCCAGGCATAGCCGGTAGCGGTAGCGCGGGCGCCGACCAGGCTGCGGTCGCTGCCCTGGTGGCTGAACAGGCTGTTCATCGCCATGTCGCGACTGTGGGTCAGCGCGGCCTGGCCGAGGGAATCGTTCCAGCTCAACGGCTCGGCGGCATCGAACGGCTGATCGCCACAACGCCGTGGGGTGCCCCGCGCCTCGTTGACCGCCGCCAGAATCGCCTTGCCCTCTTCCTGCCAGTCGCCAAGACGCGCCGGCAGCAACGCCCGACCAAGGACCACCTGCCAGCTGTTGCCCTCGTGCAGAACGCCGACATCGGCGAACTGGGCATCCAGCAATTGCGCGCAGTAAGACGTGCGCAGCATGGCCATGGCGGCCTCGGCACTGTCCGGCCCGGTCACTCTGATCAGTTGCACGGCCGCCGCCTGATAACCGGCTTGTTGCAAAGCCTGCTGCAGTTGCTCGGACGAGTTGACCTTCTGCCCGGCCAGACGCCTGTCGGGGGCCAGCGGGCCGGCCGCCGGGCTCGGCTGCCCATCGCACCCCTGCCCTGCTTCCCGGTAGCCGTTGATCAGCTTGGTCAGTTGCGCCGCATCGTCGGCCCATGCGCTACCGGCAACGCTCGCGCAAAGCAACATCGCCACAGCGGCCAATTGCCGAACGTGCTTGGGTGAATCACTCATCCATGCTTCCTCTTAATCCGCATTGCCTATCTGTTGATGGACAATGGCTTGGGCCAAACGCTTCAGTCAATCGCCTGATCAAAGCGAAACCGCGTTAAACTCGGGACCATGATTGTGACCGAAACCACCTTATCCCTCGACCCTCAATCCCTGCTGGAGAGCCTCTGCGGCACCGATAATCTGCTGATCATCCAGGACCTGGATGGTGTGTGCATGAACCTGGTACGCGACCCGCTCACCCGCACCCTGGAACATCGCTACATCCTTGCAGCCCGCGATCTGGATGGCCATTTCCAGGTGCTCACCAACGGTGAGCATATCGGCAGTCGGGGTGTGAACGGCCTGGTCGAACGGACCGTTGGTACACCGCAGCGGTGCCGTGAACAGGGTCTTTACCTCCCCGGGCTGGCTGCTGGCGGCGTGCAACTGCAGGATCGCTACGGGCAGGTCTCGCACCCGGGCGTCAGTGCCACTGAGCTGGCTTTTCTGGCAGCGGTGCCGCAGCGCCTGAGCGAGTCGCTCGGACAGCTGCTGAGCCAGCCACCCTATGGCCTGGACCAGCCGACGATCGATCGATTGCTGGCCAGCAGCGTGCTCGACAACCCGCTGTCGCCGACGCTCAACCTGAACGCCTTCCATCACCACTGGCACGACCGCCCGGCGCTCTACGCAGGCCTGCAGGCCGATGCCGCAGCGCTCGTGCAGAGCCTGCTAGGCGACGCCGCCAGAGAAGGCCTGCAGCAATCGTTCTTCATCCACTACGCGCCCAACCTGGGCCGCGATGCCGAGGGCCGGGAGCGCATGCGCCCAGCGAACGCCGGCAATGCAGGCACCACGGACCTGCAGTTCATGCTGCGTGGCGCCGTCAAGGAAGCCGGCGTTCTGGTGATCCTCAACCGCTTTTACCAACTGCGCACCGGTGACTGTCCGCTGGGCGAAGACTTCAATGTGCGCCAGGCGCCCACCGATCTGGATGCGCTCTTGCAACTGGCACGTGAACGCTTCGACCCGCAGCATATGCCGCGCCTCGTCGGCGTGGGCGATACCCTGACCAGCTCGCCACTCGAGGGCGAAAACGGCGCTGTGACCTGGCTGCGCGGCGGTAGCGATCGAGGTTTTCTCACCCTGGTGCAGGAGCTCGGCAAGGCATTCGGGCAGGACAATCGCGTGCTGTACATCGACAGCAGCCGTGGCGAAGTGCAGCGACCGGGTGTCGACGCGCGCCATCTGCGTGAGCGGCCGGCAGATCCCTGGCCAGCATTGAAAGGGATTACCGATGGCGAAGATCCCTTGCGCCCGAACAGCGTTTTCAGCGGAGGGCCGGCGCAGTACATCGAGTTTTTCTGCGCCCTGGCGAAGGCGCGTGGTAACCGCTGATTCCTCAATTTCAGAACCTTTGTCACCGCTTCACGTCCGAAGCTCTGCGCCTTCGCCTTAATTGCCCGCAGAGAACTCCAAGCGATGCACTCCATCACCCGCGGTTATCGCTACCTCATCAAGACCTTTGGTTACGTCGGTTGGTCGCTGTTCTGGCTGCTGATCTGGGACATCGTCGTCACCGTCGACTACATGCTGTTTCTGGAACGCAAGATCAGCCTGCCGTCCATGCCCCTGACCCTGCTCGGTTCGGCCCTGGTGGTACTGATCAGCTTCCGCAACAGCAGCGCTTACAACCGCTGGTGGGAAGCACGCACCATCTGGGGAGCGCTGATCAACAGCTCGCGTAGCTTCGCCCGTCAGGTGCTGACACTGATCGACGACAACGACGACCGCAATCCGGTCAAGGCGGTCCTGCTGCGTCGCCATGTGGCCTACATCAGAAGCCTGTCCGCAACCCTGCGCAACGAGCCCTGCGCCGACGAGGTCAGGGCTTTCGTGGCAGCGGACGAATTCGAACGCCGCCATACCACCAACAACTTTCCCAACGATATTCTCAATGGCTCTGCAGCCATTCTGGCCAGTGAATACAAGGCAGGTCGCCTGGATAGCATTCGCCTGACACGCCTGGAGTCGACGCTGGTCGACGTTTCCAACTGCCAGGGCGGCCTCGAGCGTATCGCCAACACGCCGCTGCCCTACCCTTACGTGTACTTCCCGCGGCTGTTCATCACCCTGTTCTGCCTGATCGTGCCCATCGGCCTGGTGGAAACCCTGGAATGGTTCACGCCGCTGGCCTCGACCGTGGTCGGCTTCATGCTGCTGGCCATCGAGCGAGTGGGCAGTGACCTGCAGAGCCCGTTCCAGGTCAGCGAGCACCAGATCCAGATGGATGCGCTCTGCGAGACCATCGAGAAGAACCTCGAATCGATGCAACGCGATGCCCAGCGCGAGCGTGACGGAAGGCTCCTGGAAGACTGACCATGCGGTCATTTTTCGCCGCGCCAGACACTTCCAACGAGGTCCATACGCGCTTTGTAGTGATCTAAAAAAATCACTACAAAACCTATTGACGACCTCTTCGCGCTTTTGCATGATGGACCTGCCTCCCCTGACGGGAGCCCTGACAAGGGCACTTGGGCAAACTCGGTAACACCAGCCGAGCGTTCCACGATATGTACTGCCCACAAGGCAGATTGATGAAGTCGAGCGTCCTGCGAGGACGAGAGCGTTAGCGAGACATTGTCATGATGCCTGTGGCTGATCCTGCGGATCACCTGCATCCGGCCCCGTCTCAGCTGATTTTCTTCTCCCCGCTTCGTCCCGACCTCCGTTAGCCGCCGCTGCGTAGCGTTACCTACACATCGCTACACGGTCTTCGGCAGCACTCAAACGCCACGGGCAACGACGGCACCGCACTGCAAGCGGTTGCCCAAGACAGATCAGAGAATGAAGGGGTACACGCCATGAACCTGAATAAACAACCCACCATCGAAGACCTCGCTCAACTGTTCGCCAAGCGCAAGGACAGCCTCGACAACCACATCCTATGGGTATGTGAATCGGGCGAAGTTCGCATCGACTGCCTGCCGGCGGATCAGGAGGAACAGGAGTTCGTCAGCCAGCGGCCGAACATGCGCACCCGCCTGCGTACCTACCGTCGCGGCCAGGGCTACGTAGGCCGCCGTGCCGCTGCCGACCGCGACTTCCTGGGCAACGTATTGCGCACCCTGGAGCACGAGTGGACAGGCCAGCAGGCCAGGCAGGATCGCCTGCTCGACCGCTACTGCTGAAAACCCTTTGCGATGGGCCGCCCTGGCCCATCGCATCCAGCCTCGCCCTGCCTCATCAGCTATTACCCTGTAAACTGCCGCTACTCCTGGAGGAGTCGTTCGCCACCACGCAACGGGTGGCGAGTGCCAAGCCATAACGCGGCACTTACATGGAAATAGATCAATGGAAAATCTGTATCAGACACCCAGTGCCCCACTACTGGCCGAGGAACGCCCGCGCACCACCTTCTTCGTCACCTCCACCAGCAAGCTCTATGTGCTGTTCTTCATGACGCTTGGGTTCTACGCGGTCTACTGGGCCTACAAGCAATGGGATACCCAACGGGCCACCATGCGCCCGAAGAAGATCAGCCCCGCAGCGCGCTCGATCTTCCATATTTTCTTCATTCATTCGCTGTGCCGGCTGATCCTCGCGCAATTGCAAGCCAAGGGTCTGGGCGACTGGCGATATGCGAGTGCGGCGTGGATGTACATCGTTCTGGTATTCGCCAGCAACGGTCTTTCGCGTCTGGACGGCCATATCGGCGTGACCCTGGAAATCATGCTGTTGCTCGCGGGTACCATCCTGCCGGCTTGGCCGCTGTCGATCATCCAGGAGAAAGCCAACCTGGCCAGCGATGATCCGACCGGCCAGAGCAACAGCCGCTTCAGCACCGCGAATTATCTGTGCATGCTGCCGGGCGGCCTGCTTTGGCTGCTCATCATCATCGGCTCCTACCTCTGATTTTCCGCATCGCCGCTACGGCGGTCAGGGCCGAAACGCAGTTCCATCGGCCAACAAAAAGCCCCGGCAATGGCCAGGGCTCTTTCGTCAGCGCGGTGGGGCTGTCAGCGCTTGTCGTCTTCGCGCGGATTGTTCAGATCCATCACGCTGGAAACGCGCTGCACAGGTAGCGGTGGGTCAGTCTCGGCTTTGGCCTCAGGCTGCACCTGCGGTTCAGGCGCCAGCGGCTGCGGCTGTTCCTTCTTCTTCCCGGTCATGCGCCGCCATACCCAGCCAATCAGCAGTACCGGCAGGAACCACGCCTTTTTGAGCAGCACCAGCGCCGCAGCGAACAGGCCCACTTTGGCAGCTGCCTTGCCGGCGATCAGCGCACCGAGGCCATAGGCCGCGACTTCGTCGATATCCGGGTTGAAATCAGCGTAGCGGTTGCCGTCGTTGAAGTCGGTCATGGCCAGCACTGCCGGCAGGTTCTCTTCGATCTGCGGCAGCTGATGCATGCCGGCGATGAAGTTCAGCACCAGTACGCCTTTGCGGCCCAGCACGCGGATGTTGTAGTTGAGGATGTGCTCGTCGCTGTCGCCGAATTTCACTTCCTTGGCCCAGTGCAGCTTCTTGCCTGCGGCATCGTAATGCGGGGCGGATGCCCAGCCGACGATGGCGATGGGCTCGTAACCGTTTTCGGTACGCCACTCGTTCTCGGCCTTGGCGCCGTCCTGCAGGTCCTTGAGCATGTCGGCGTAGTCGATGTCCGCGGCGTCCTCGTCGGACACGTAGCCGTTTTCTTCGTACTCCACGGTGACGGCCCACGACTCGTCCGCCAGGGGCGATACGCCCTTGGGCAGGATCATGCCCAGCGGCAGCTTGTCGTCTGGCGGATTGCCCCAGGCCTCGACCAGCACGCGCTCGGCGTCGGCACCGTCGAGGAATACCAGGTTTTCCGGAAGATCGAGGGTCGCCAGGTTGCTGCCGACCACCACCTTGCCGGAACGGAAATCGAGGCTGTCGAGAAACTGCTCTTCGCTGACGGAATCACCGTCGGCGACTTCAGCGGCGGGGGCTTCTTGCGCATTCTGCGCGGCGGGGGCCTGGTCGGCCCAGGTCAGGGGAACTACCGTGGCCAACAGGCTGGCCAGCATCAACTCCTTGAACAACATGTAACGCTCCATGAGATCGGCTTGAATTTCGGGCACTAGCCTACCATCGACGACGGAATCATTTTGTAACTTCCTGTCATTTCTGGATACATCTCACAAAGAAGCGCCCGAACTCCCGGCGTTACGAGGCCCGTACGGTAAGCCGAACGAGGTGCAGCACCACTGGCCGAACGCCCATCACGCAGACGAACGCTACCGGCATCGCCAACTGGTAGGCCTCCAGTACCGCGCCCAGGTAGCCGTCGCTGAGGCCGCGGTTGGTGGCGGTGATCACCAGGCACATGAGAAACGCCATGATGCCGGACATGAAAAAGGCGAAGGCCACCGACGATAGTCTGGCTGGCAGCTTCCAGCTTCGGCGGGTACGGCTGAGCGTCGTGTCAGGCATGGGCAGATCCTTCGAGGTAAGAGCGACACGCCAACGTGTGGCGAACGCAGCCATTATCGCGACCGCTCATTGCCAGGGGTAGCGGGCCGCGGGTAAGGTCAGTACCAAGCTAACCTTATCAATCCGACCATCAGTAGAAAGCTTCAGCATGGATACCCTGCGCGGCATCGAGAGTTTCGTGAAGGCGGTGGAAACCGGCAGCATCGCTGCGGGCGCTCGCCTGCTGGGCATCAGCGCCGCAGCGGCCAGCCAGAATATTGCCCGCCTGGAATCATCCCTCGGCGTACGTCTGCTGACGCGCACCACCCGCAGCCTGGCGCTCACCGAAAGCGGCACGCTGTATTTCGAGCAGGTGCGTGATGTGCTGCGCGACTTGGAACTGGCACGCAGCACGGCTACGCAAGCACACGACGCTCCTCAGGGCCGCTTGCGAATCGCGTCCAGCGCCGCATTCGGCCGCTATGTGCTGGCAGCGCTGCTGCCCGCCTTCACCGCCCGCTACCCACGTATCGCCTGCGAGCTGATCACCACTGACCGCAGCGTCAATCACATTCAGGAATCGGTGGATATCAGCATCCGTATTCCGCAGCAGCTCGAGGACGGCCTGGTAGCCCGGCATATCGCCAGCATACCGTCGATCTATTGCGCCTCGCCGGCCTACCTGCTCAAGGCCGGCACGCCGGTCACCCCGGAACAGCTGCGCGAGCACGATTGCCTGGCTTTCAGGGTCGCCGTGGACGGGCGCCTGATGCCCTGGCGTTTCGCCCGCGATGGAGTGCGCTTCGACGCGCAGATACGGGTGGCGCTGGTCAGCGACGATATCGACGTCCTGGCCCGGGTGGCCGTCAACGGCGGTGGCATCACCCGCCTCGCCGCCTTCGTCGCCGAGCCACTGCTGGCCAGCGGTCAGTTGCAGCAGCTCTTCGCCAGCCCACAGAGCTCGGGCAGCCAGGCAATTGTCGAGCCGCTGGACTACTACCTGTGCGTGCGTGACCGCTACGAGCTGACGGCCAAGGTGCGCGCTTTCGTCGATCATCTGCAAAACAGCCTGCGCGCCGACTGGCGCCCTTAGGCCTGCTCGAAGTCTGCTGCGCGTCGACCACAGGGCAGCGAAATCGGGCAGCGAATTTGACTCGCCAGACGAATCCGGTAGGCTCGGCAGCTCATTTGAATGGAGTGTTTCCCCCATGGCCAAAGCCACTGCCCGTCACATCCTGGTTGCTACCGAAGACAAGTGCAACGAACTGAAAGCTGCCATCGAAGGCGGTGCCGACTTCGCCCAGGTCGCCAAAGACAACTCCAGCTGCCCATCCAGCCGCGACGGCGGCAACCTCGGCTCGTTCGGCCCGGGCCAGATGGTCAAGGAATTCGACACCGTGGTGTTCAGCGCACCGGTCAACGTGGTTCAGGGCCCGGTGAAAACCCAGTTCGGTTATCACCTGCTCGAAGTGACCAGCCGCCAGGACTGATCGCACCGCGCCTGGTGCCCTCGGCACCAGGCCGCTCGCCCGCTTTTCCCGGTACGCCGCCCCAGGCCACAGAAAATGCCGGAACCGCCCCACCACCGCACCACTCTATCGCTCCGGTAGTTCCCACCTTCCGCGAGGCCATGATATGAACCGGTTCTTCCAGGCCCTCGGCCTGCGCATTGGCGACTCGGCAAAGCAGGCACGCACGCCCAGCCAGAAGGCATTGGGACAATGCACCTGTGGCCAGCCGATCTTCTTCCGCAACAGCCAGTGCCTGGCCTGCCAGTCACCGCTGGGCTACGAGCCCGAGCGCGGTCAGGTGGTAACCCTCGTGGCCAGCGAGCAAACCGATGTATGGCGGGTGGAAGGTGATCCACAGGGCTGGCGCTACCGGCGCTGTGACAATCTGCACACCGCCGCGGGCTGCAACTGGCTGCTGCCCGCCATGTACGGCGCAGGCCTGTGCACGGCCTGCCAGCTCAACCGCACCATCCCCGACCTGTCGGTGCCCGATAACGACAGGCGCTGGGCGCGCTTCGAAACCGCCAAGCGTCGCCTGGTGGCGCAGCTGCTGACCATGGGTCTGCCGCTTGTCAGCAAGACCCAGGACGAGATCAATGGCCTGGCCTTCGACTTTCTCGGCCCGGATGCCGAAGGCAAGCAGCCCACCACTGGCCACGCCAATGGCCTGATCACCCTGAACATCGCCGAAGCCGACGACGACGTGCGCGAGCAGACCCGCATCCAGTTGCGCGAGCCCTACCGCACCCTGCTCGGCCACTTCCGCCACGAGGTCGGCCATTACTACTGGGACCGGCTGATCGCCAACAGCCAGTGGCTGAACGACTACCGCATGCTGTTCGGTGACGAACGAGCCGACTACGGCGCCGCCCTGCAGCGTCATTATGAGCAGGGCGCACCGGCCGACTGGCAGGCTTCCTTCGTCAGCGCCTACGCCACCATGCACCCCTGGGAAGACTGGGCGGAAACCTGGGCTCACTACCTGCACATGATGGACACCCTGGACACCGCACTGAGCTTCGGCATGCGTGCCGGTGACGTGGAGCTGGAATTCCGGCCCTTCACCCGAGCGGCGTTGTACGACCCGAACGATCCGCTGGCAGACGAGTTCCTGCAGTTCGTCAATGCCTGGATCGAACTCGCCGCCATGCTCAACGAACTGGCACGCAGCATGGGCCAGAAGGATCTCTACCCCTTCGTGCTGCCCGCCGCGGTGATCGGCAAGCTACAGTTCATTCATCGTGTGGTGCAGGCAGCCTCTCCCACCCAGTAGGCGGGCAATGGCAGCACCACCGAACCATCGACTCATTTTCAGGAGCGCGCAGCATGGCTCATCTGGAGAAACACGGCAGTTGCCTGTGCGGGGCGGTCAGCCTCACGTTGCATGTCACCGCCACAAACGTGAGCGCCTGCCACTGTACAACGTGCCGCAAATGGGGCGGCGGACCGCTGCTGGTGGTCGAAGGGGAAACCGCGCATTTCACCGGGCAACGGCATGTGCGCACCTACGCGTCCTCAGAATGGGCCGAACGTGCCTTCTGCGTGGAATGCGGCACCCACCTGTTCTATCGCCTCACCAATGGTGGGTTCTACGCAGTGCCGGTGGGCCTGCTCGACGGCGACGAGAACTGGCAGTTCGAAAGCCAGGTATTCATCGATGCCAAACCCGCTTACTACTGCTTCGCCAACCAAACGCGGGAGCTGACCGGCGAACAACTGTTCGCGCACTACAAGGCCACCTGACGCTGCCTCAATCGGCATCCAGCGACGGCCCGACCATGGCCGCCAGCTGTTCGTAGACACCCGGCGCGGCGACCAGATAGGGGTTGCCACCGAGCAGCCCATCGCCACGCAGAAACTCGTTATGGCGAGCACCGGCCTCGCGCACCAGCACCAGGCCGGCCAGGCAGTCCCAGCTTTTCAGGTGAGTTTCGTAATAGCCGATCAGGCGGCCGGCTGCCACGTAGGCGGTCATCAGCGCGCCGGAACCGTTGCGCAGGAACATGCCGCCCTGCTCCAGCAGCGCGCCGATGAAGGGCAGGAAGTTCTCCTTGCCCGCCCGGTGAGTGGTGCCCACACCGACCAGCCCCTCACGCACATTGCCAGCGCCATGAGCCGCCAGCGGCGTGTCGTTGACGAACGCGCCGTGGCCGATGAAACCGTGGAACAGCTCATCGTGATTGGGATCGGCAATCGCGCCGAGCAGTGGCTGCCCATCCACCAGCAGGCCGATGGACACACACCAGTTGTGCAGACCGTTGAGAAAGCACGCGGTACCGTCGATGGGATCGATCACCCAGATGCAGCGGGCCTGCAGTCCAGCGCTGCCGCCCTCCTCGCCAACGATGCCATCCTCGGGAAAATGTGCGGCCAGCTCGGCGCGGATGAAGGCCTCCACGTCCTGATCGGCGATGCTCACCACGTCCTGCAGGTCATCGCCCTTGTGCTGCACGGCGAGGCTGTTGCGCCGTGCGTAGTAGGCCATGCCGCGCGCTGCGGCTGCCAGGGCGACGCGTCTGGCGAACGCGTAGCGAGCGATCAGACCATCGTCGCGGTCGGGTGCAGGGTGGGGGCTCGACATGCTCGGGGCACTCCTGAGTGAAGAAGGGAATCAGCCGACTTGCGGTGCGGCGGCAACAGCCTCTACCCTGCGCGCTTCCTGATCGGGCTGCAGTGCAATGACCCTCGTCGACCTCCTGTTGTTCGCCATTCCGGCGGTTTTTCTCACCGGTCTTTCCAAAGGCGGCTTTGGTGGTGCGCTGGGCGGCATCGCGGTGCCACTGCTGGCCCTGGCCACTTCACCGATGCAGGCCGTGGCGGTGATGCTGCCGATACTCTGCCTGGCCGACGTGGTCGGGCTCAAGGCCTACTGGGGCAAGTGGGACGTGGCGAACCTCAAGGTCATGCTGCCCGGCGCACTGATCGGCATCGTCATCGGCTCACTGACCTTCGAACTGTTCAACGAGAACCTGATCGGCCTGCTGATCGGCATCATCGCCATATCTTTCGTGCTGATGGGCTTGCTCAAGAGCGACCCGACGCCACGCCCATTGCGCTCCGGGCGCGGCCTGACGCTGTCGTCGCTGGCCGGCTTCACCAGTTTCATCGCCCACGCAGGCGGGCCACCGGTGATGATGCACCTGCTTCCGCAGCAGCTGGAGAAAGTGCGCTACGTGGCCACCATCAACATGTTCTTCCTGCTGACCAACGCCATGAAGCTGATTCCCTACACCTGGCTCGGTCAGTTCACCCAGGAGAACCTGCTGCTCAGCCTGATGCTCGCGCCCATCGTGCCGCTCGGCGTATGGGCGGGCCTGTGGCTGCAACCGCGCATCAATCACACCTGGTTCTACCGCATCGCGCGCCTGGGCATGCTGATCGCGGGGCTGCAACTGATCTGGAAGAACATCTAGAGCGCTACAGCGCCGACAGGCTGCGGTACTCGTCATGGGCGTGCTGATCGGTCATGCCACTGATGAAATCCTGCAGCAAACGGCAGCGGTGGTAGAACTCCCAGGCAGCCTGATCGCTCTCGGCAGACTCGCGCACGGCCTGACGATAGGCCTTGAGCAGTTGGCCCGGCAGGCGCCGCACGAGCATCTGCAGATAGGCCTCACGGCGGCATCGCCCCTCGGTCAGTTCCACGAAGGTCTGCGCATCGACGCGCAACAGTGCGCCATAGCTGTCCAGCAAGCCATGGATGATCCGGTAGCCCTGCAACTGCAGGGTTTCCACCTCGCGATGGCAGAACACCCGCGCCATGGCGACATCCTTGAAAGTCTGCACGATGGCATGGGGCAGGCTGTCGTCTTCGATCAGCGCACGGTCCAGCGTGCCAGCGTGGACCGCTTCGATGTTATCGATGAACTGGCGGGCCGCATGCTGCACCAGCGGGTGGATCATGCTGACCCGCAGCTTGACGAAGAACTCGCCAGCCTTGTTGATTTCTTCCTGGTGATAGCTCTCCAGCGCCTGTTCGACCAGGCTGCGGAACGAGTGACGCGAGCCGGGAATCTGCACATCGGGCGATTGCATGCCCGCGAAGGTCTCGATCAGCAGCGGCGCAAGCTCGGCCACGCTGAGGATGCCCTTCTCCACCGAATCTTCGATATCGGCGAGGCAGTAGGAAATGTCGTCGGCCGCTTCCATGATGTAGGCCACCGGGTGGCGGGTTCCCGGCTGTTGACCCAACGCCTGCTGCAGCCCCGTGACGAAGTCTTCCTCGGCAAGATAGAAACCCGGCTTCTTGTTCAGGTAAGCGTTGGCGGTACCTTTGGCCGGCTTCGGCTGATAAGCGGGCCGCAGGTATTTGAGCAGGCCGGCGGTCTGGGTGTAGGTCAGGCGCAGGCGCTGCAGGCTGACCACCAGCCGCACGGCTTGGGCATTGCCTTCGAAATTGCGCAGGTCGGCGCGCATCCGGGCGTGCAGTTCGTGGTTGTCCGACGGCTGCGGCAGGGCGACGGCGAACAACCCGTCCAGCCCGCGTTCGAACCACTCACCGATGGCGAACTCGCCGAAGTGACCGAAAGGCGGATTGCCGATGTCATGCATCAGGCAGGTCATTTCCACCAGACTTTCCAAAGCGCCCTGCAAACCATCGAGACCGTAATCGGCAGCGCGATCACCCAGCTGCGCATACAGGGTACGGACGATGAAGCGCCCGGTCTGCTGCACCTCCATCGAATGGGTCAGGCGGCTGCGCACCGCAGCGTTGCGCTCCAGCGGAAACACCTGAGTGCGCTGCTGGAGGCGGCGGATGGCCGCGGAATTGATGATGCGCCCACGGTCGCTTTCGTAGGCATAGAGCAGATCGACATCGGCCGCTGCGCCAACCTGATCACCAGGGCGCAACGCAACGATCCTGTCTTTGAAATTCACCACTGAGGGCATCGCTAGAGTCTCGACCAGGCGCATAGACCGCGAGCCTAACGCGCAAGCAGCGGTTTACCAAGCACCTGTGCGTGGCGAGAATGGGCGCCACGCCCATCGAACCGCAAGAGACCTCGCAATGAGCCGCGCCGACTTTCATCAGCAACAAGCCGAACAGGCGACCGCCGAAGCCCAGCGCCTGCTGGCCCAGCGGGCGGCGCTCGGGCCTCGCTGGCTGAGCTGGGTGGCCAGCGAACTCTACAGCCTTTCACCTGCCGAGTACGCAGCCATGGTCAGGCGCGAACTGCAGCGCCTGGACAGCGGGCGCCCCTGAGGCAGCCACTGCCGAAGCGTCCAGGCCGTATCTGCGCTAAGCGCTACCCGCCACCCGCAGCCACTCGACCAGCCGGGCCTCCAGGCTATCCACCCGCATCGGCTTGGGGGCCAGCAGGCAGTAGTGCGAACCATCCTCGATGAAACCCAGCGGCGCCACCAGCAAACCGGCATCGATGTCATCGCGCACCAAATGCCATGGGCCGACGGCCACGCCCAAGCCTGCAACCGCGGCCTGCAAGCTGAAGTAAAAGTGCTCGAAGGCCCGCACCGGGCCAGCTGGCAAACGCCTGCCGGTGGCTGCGGCCCACTCCTCGAAGGCGGCAGGTCGCGTGCGGGTCTGCAAGAGCGGTGCCTGCGACTGCAACGACAATCCGCCATCATCCTCGACGAACCAGTCGCCGACTCTATCTGGTCGACAGACGAGCCCTACCTTTTCCGCAAACAGGATCTCGGCGTGATAATCGTCGGGCCAGGAAAAATCGTCACGACGGATAGCCAGGTCGATTCCGTTATCGAAGCTGAACGAGCCACCACCGGCGAGCAGATGCGGTTCCAGCCCGGAATGAGAAGCCTGAAAGTCGCTCCAGCGCGGAATCAACCAACGCATCAACAAGGTTGGCTCGCAGGACAGCACCTGCGGCCGTATCCGCAGGGCACTGTCGCGCAGCTCGCGCACGGCCTGACGCATCACGCCAAGACCTTCAGTGACTGCGCGCGCCAGCTTGCCCCCCGCTTCGTTGAGAAAAACCCGCTGCCTGCGCCGTTCGAACAGCGCCACCCCAAGGTCTTGCTCCAGCAGCCGCACAGCGCGGCTGATGGCGCCGTGGGTGAGGTGAAGCTCCTGCGCAGCCTTGCTGAAGTTCTCCAGCCGCGCCGCCGCTTCGAAGCACCGCAGTGCCATCAAAGACGGCAGCCGGGAATCACCAAGTTGTGAGTAGAGCTCACTATCTATGTCAGAACTCATCGTTATCCACCAAGGCTAACAAGCTGAATAATTGGCTTATTTCCAAATGAACAAAAGGATAAGCCATGAGCGAGTGGATAGCTGTAGTCAGCATAACGTTGCTGGCGGTGATAAGCCCTGGTGCTGACTTCGCCCTGGTCACCCGCAACAGCCTGCTGCTGTCGCGGCAGGCGGGTGTGTTCACTGCTCTGGGGATTGGCCTGGGGGTAGTGATCCACCTGAGCTATACCCTGCTCGGCATTGGCCTGCTACTGCAGCAGTCGCTATGGCTGTTCAACCTGCTGAAGCTGGCTGGTGCGGCCTACCTGATCTACCTCGGCGTCAGAATGCTGCTGGCCAGGCCGGCCTCCGAAGCATCCGCCGCTCCCACCACCGAGCCACTGTCGAACCTGATCGCCCTGCGCACAGGCCTGCTGACCAATGCATTGAACCCCAAGACCTCAATTTTCATCGTCAGCCTGTTCATGCAGGCCGTGCAGCCGAGCGCCTCCCTGGCGACCCAGATCGCTTATGGCGCGTTCATCTCACTGGCGCATGTGGGCTGGTTCAGCCTGGTGGCACTGTGTTTTTCGGTGGGGGCGATAAGGCAGAGGCTGCTAGCGGTCAGGCATTTGATCGACCGCGTATTCGGCTGCCTGCTGGTAGGCCTGGGGGCGATGCTGGCGATGACCAGTCAAGGGAGTTGAGTGGCATGGGTCCAGGGATCCGTAGCACCATGCTCAGGGTGTGCGAGGTGCGCTGAAGCGACGTGCGCGCTGGCGATGCCATTCACGGCACGCCAGCTGCCACGGTGGCGCACATGCGTTTATGCCGGTTTGCTCTCGTGCAGGCGCACGTTGAGCTCATCGACCACCGGCGCCCATTCGGCGTCTTCGAGCAGTTCTTCTTTCAAGAAAGCCGCCTGGGATTCGGTCCAGAATGACGCTTCGGACACCTTGACCTCATCGGCCAGCGGATAGTGCTCGGCGATGAACGCGTCGATGCTGGCCGGGTCGGAGTCCAGGCCCAGTTGCTGGAACAGGGTGCCGAGGTCTTTGTTGGGAAGTTCCATGTGGGGTCTCCATCAGGTGGGTCGGTTTTCATGCACGTGCCCAGTAGAGCGACATCGACGAACGACAGTTCAACCTCTCCGGCCCACGGTTGGCCGGCTGCTCGCTGCCGTTATCGGCTATGGTTGAAGCCAACAGCCATGATCGGGAACGCACCATGAGCACCAGAGCCGCATGCCGCAACGCCCTCGTCCTACCCGCAATCGCCCTGCTGCTCGGTGCCTGCGCCAGCTCGCAGACACCTGCGCCCGACAAGCCAGAGCGAATCGGGCGCGCTCAGGATCTCTACGAGTTGAGCCCGGCCTACCAGCCCGGCACCTACCGGCACATGGACGAGCTGTTCTTCACCCGGACTGTGCACCGTGGCCCCAAGGTCTATCCGCTGCCAGCCGGTGCCGAGGTGCCGGTGAAGTACAGCGTCGACGGCCAGCTAGTGGGCGTCGAGGCGTTCATGCGCCGCAATCAGGTCGGCGGCGTGCTGATCATCAAGGACGGCAAGATCGCCCTGGAGAAGTACGCCATGGGTAACGACGCCAGTACCCGCTGGACCTCGTTCAGCGTGGTCAAGTCGATCTCCTCGACACTGGTGGGCGCTGCCGTGCAACAAGGCAGTATCGCCAGCGTGAAAGACCCACTGACCCGCTACCTGCCGCAACTCAAGGGCGGCGCCTATGACGGCGTGAGCGTCGAGCAGATGCTGCAGATGAGTTCGGGCGCAGCCTGGGACGAAACGTATCGTGACCCGAAATCCGACCGCCGCCGTATGTTCGAGCTGCAACTGGCCAACAACCCGGGCGCCCTGCTCAAGCAGATGTCAGGCCTGAAGAGGGCCCACGCCCCTGGCACGGCATTCGCCTACAGCACCGGCGAGTCCCACCTGCAGAGTGAGCTGGTACGCGCTGCGACCGGCATGACCACCAGTGATTACCTGTCCGAACGCATCTGGGCACGCCTGGGCATGGAGCGCGACGCCTTCTGGCAGTTGGACAGCCGTGCCGGCCAGGAAATAGGCAGCAGCGGCCTGTCAGCGACCCTGCGCGATTACGGCCGCTTCGGCCAGTTCATCCTCGATGACGGGGTGATCGACGGCGAGCGCATCCTGCCTGCCGGCTGGCTGGCGAGTGCCACCCGCGCCACACCGGGCTCCCACCTTGAGCCCGGCAAGCTGTACGACGGTGAGTACGCGCTCGGCTATGGCTACCAGTGGTGGCTGTTCCCCACCGGTGCCGCAGCACTGCCCGAGCATGGCGGCGGGGCCTTCGAGGCGCAGGGCATCTTTGGGCAATTCCTTTACATCAACCCCAAGGAGAAGATCGTGGCGGTGGTGTGGAGTACCTGGCCAAAGCCGGAGATGGATGAGCGGGAGATGGAAACCTACGCCTTCATCGGCGCGGCGGTGAAGGCATTGCGTTGATCGGACCGACTCGCCCACCCCAGAAAGATCGTCGGTTGGTCGAACCCGACGGCGCCCTGCTGGTCGATACATCAGATTTGCCTGAGGGATACCCATGATTGATTGCCGACACGGCATTGGCTGTCTGCTGCTGAGCGTCCTGATGCTCGGCGGCTGCACCTCTTCGACGTCCTGCGACGAGCCCCTGAGTGGAGACAGCTGTCGCGACCGCCAACTGCTCTATCAGAACGACATGCTGCAGGCCAAGATGCTGGTGGTGTCCGGCGACATGGAAAGCCATGAGCTGGCCGGTGCCCTGCTGCGCCGCTCGGAAAGCCTGGATGAACGCGGAGAGGTCGAGTTCTATCAGGCGATTCTGATGATTCGCGAGGGCCCGCAGACCGACGAGGTGCTGAGCAAGCTGGAGGACGCTGCGGCGCAACAGCAACCCTACGCCGTGGCGCTGCTCTACAAGATCTGGTCGGAGCCTTATCTGGTCGACGAGGCCGATCCCATTCGCGCCGAAGAGTATCGCGCGGACTATGCCGAGCTGGACGTGGCCAAGAGCGGTTATCCGTCCTTCGAAAAGGCGCTGAACCTGGTCAATCAACTGGTGCAGACGCCCTGACGCCGGCGTTGCTGCGCGCGTTATCGGGCTGTTAAGCAATTTGCAGGGTGCCAGCGCGGCGGCGACGGATTAAAATCCGCCACCAGATTCGCCGTGCAGCCCTTGCCCGCCAACGCAAGGCTGCGCCTATCCATCATCCGCATAGTCGAGAGAACAGACATGGGCGCCCAGTGGAAAGCCAAACCTAAAGAAGCCGCCGCCAACGCCAGGGGCAAGATTTTCGGTCGCCTGGTCAAGGAGATCATGGTCTGCGCGCGCAATGGCGCCGATCCGGACATGAACCCCAAGCTGCGCCTGGCCATCCATCAGGCGAAAAAGGCCTCGATGCCGAAGGACACCCTGGATCGCGCGATCAAGAAAGGCGCAGGCCTGAGCGGCGAGACGGTCAACTTCGAACGCACCACCTACGAAGGCTTCGCGCCGCACCAGGTGCCACTGATCGTCGAGTGCCTGACCGACAACGTCAACCGCACCGTGGCGGAGATTCGCGTGCTGTTCCGCAAGGGCCAGCTCGGCAGCAGCGGTTCGGTAGCCTGGGATTTCGATCATGTCGGGCTGATCGAGGCCTCCAGCGAGAGCGGTGCCGACCCGGAGCTGGCGGCTATCGAAGCCGGCGCTCAGGACTTCGACGAAGCCGATGAAGGCAACACTCTGTTCATCACCGAGCCGACCGATCTCGATCTGGTCAGCCGTGCGCTGCCGGAACAGGGCTTCACGGTGAACTCGGCGAACCTCGGTTACCGCCCGAAAAACCCGGTCGCGAACCTGACGCCCGAACAGCGCGAAGAAGTCGAAGCCTTCCTCGAAGCCATCGACAACCACGACGATGTACAGAACGTCTACGTGGGTCTGGCCGGCTAAGCACCCGATCAACGCCTGCTGCGCGCCGGTACCGCGGCGTTGAAGCAGGCTGGGGCGAATTGCGGCATTCCATCACGGTATTGCCGCAATAACCCGGTATACTGTCCGGCTTCCTTCTTTGCGGATCAATCGCAGAGCGGAACATTGCCGCACAGGAGCTGCATCTTGCACAAATATCTCGTTCTCGCCGCCTGCTTAATGCTTGGAGCTTGCAGTAGCGCCCCCCAGTCGTCGTCCACCACCACGACCGACCACAACAGTATCGTTCGCAGCAACCTGGAGGCGATCCACAATGCCCAGGTCGTTCCGCTGCCACTCAACCCGCATTCCAGCCTGCCACGTGGCAAGGCCGGCAATGCCAGCATGCAGTTCGGCAGTTCGCTGTCCAACTACCGCGTGTACTCCCTGCAATTGAAGCAAGGCGAGCGCTATCGCCTCAACGTCAACTCGCTGTGCGATCACACCTGCATGGGCATCAACAAGTTCGCCCTGAAGCCCCGTGCAGTACTGATGGACGCCTACGGCACGGTAATCCCCAACAAGCCCGCCCGTCCTGCCACGGTGATCGGCATGAGCACCCTGGGCTGGGATGGTGAGGCACCGGAAGACGGCACCTACTACCTGCTCGTGGCAGCTGACAAGGAAGACATCGGCCGCACCATCGTCATCGACGACGTGTGGATCAACAACTCGCCACTGATGGCGGTGAAGGTCGGCCTGCTCGATGGCCTGATGCAGCCTAAGAACCTGCACTGATAGCCATGCCTCCTCGTACTCTGCACATCGCAGCAGCCTGCCTGTTCGACGAAACCGGCCGCCTGCTGCTGGTACGCAAGCGCGGCACGCACAGGTTCATGCTGCCAGGCGGCAAGCGTGACGAGGGTGAGACAGCGATGCAGACCCTGCTGCGCGAACTCCACGAGGAGCTGCAGCTGCGCGTGCCCGAGTCAGCCTTCACGCCGTTGGGCCATTTCAGCGAAGTCGCCGCCAACGAGGCAAATACCCGGGTCGAAGCCGATATCTTCAGCGGCATGCTGCCACACCCGGTGCACCCCGCAGCCGAACTGGAAGAGCTGCGCTGGCTAAGCGCCTGCGACCCGCGAACGGACGACCTGGCGCCGCTGCTGCGCCGACACGTCCTGCCCCTGCTCTGGCCAAGCGCCTGAGCGTACGACCCCGCCATTCGAGCGGAAGCGACGATAGCCACTATCGAAGCGAATGATTTCTTCCGGCGGCAGCCAGTGAATAGCCTATGAGGCATACAAACGGCCTCGTTCACAGGTGCTCCCATGCCACGCTCCCTGCTCCCCCTGCTCACGGTTTTCATCCTGTTCCTGACCGGCTGTGCCAGCCCGCAATCGGCAGCCGAACGCCCCTACACGGACGCAGAGGTCAAGCAATTCGCCTTGGAGATGCTCAGCCGCAGTGGTCTGCCCTACGAAGATTACGAGAAGATCCGCAGCGCACTGCAAGCGCCGAACTACCGGGTCTCCAACTCGATTCGCGACGTGGGCCCACTGCGTGGTATCGATCCCGAAGGCTGAGTGCAGCGAACCCGTCGACGGACTCGACTCTGGCGGCTGTCCGTCATGCACGGTTACCGCCAACCGCCTGCGACAAGCTGTCCACCGCGCCACCCACCCTCTATTGATCTACGGCAAGGCCTGTGTGTTCACAGCCCTTAGCCTGTGGCGATCCGCTTCTCATACGCGAGGGTTCACATGGCTATCACTTCTGCCGACATCTGCGCCGCCGCCGACCAGCTGAAAGGCTTCGTCGGCTTCAACGTCAAGACCGGTCAACACATCGTGCGTTTCAGCGAAGACGCCTTTGGCCTCGACGTCGCCGAAAACAGCATCACACCAACCAGCGAGTTCGTCTGGGCAACTGGCGAGACACCCGAACTGATGACCCTGAAACGCGACCGCCTGAGCCTGCTCTCCGGCCTGCGTATCGATGAGCGCCTGAACATCGGCGAGCCGCTGCGTATCTACCTGCGCCGCGAGGATCTGCCGGAAATCAGCGCGCAAAGGCAGTTGCAACCGAGCGGCTGATCTGGCGCGAACCACTGGTTTCACCCTCGCCCGCCACTTAGACTGGCCGGCCATTCAACGCGGCCGTTTGCCATGCCCGTGTTCTGCCTGTTGCCCGATCATCTGCGCCCACTGGCGGACAAGTTCTATCGCAGCCATCGCTCCGCCATGCGTACCCGCAGCGACCATCAGGTCTGGGTCGCCAGAGATGGCGAGATCGTTGCCGCGCTGTGCCTGCAGGAGGCCGCTCACGGCCAGTGGCTGACCAGCCTGCTGGTCGCGCCGGCACGGCGCCAACAGGGCCTGGCCAGCGCCCTGATCGACGCTGCGCTGCAGGATGCGCAGACGCCCACCTGGCTGTTCTGCCATCCCGACTTGCAACCGTTCTACGAGCGCCAGGGTTTTCAAGCGTGCCACGAACTGCCCTCACCGCTTGCCGAACGCCTGGCCCGCTACCGGCGCAGCAAGACACTGGACGCCATGCGGCGCTGAAACACGCCATTCGTGCATCCTGGCGCATATGCTGGCACTTTGACCACTTTCCTCACTTGCGGTCCGCCAGCGACCCCGCCAATGTGAACGGCTGCCTGAGGTCGAGACGCTCATCTGCAAGCGACCTATCTGCAGCAATCGAGCACGCGCGCCCACAACCAGAATGAAAGCACCATGGCTATTCACGTGAAGCGTCTGCTTGCGCGGCTGCGCAAGGATTTCCAACTTTCGATCATTACCCTCATGGGGCTGTTCGGTGTACTGGGCATTTCGCCTTATGCCGTCTACCGCGCCGTGCACGGTAACTATCTGGTCAGCGTCGCCGATACGGTGATCGTGCTGTCGACCATCCTGGCCGTCATTCACGCCTGGCGCACCGGCGACACGGTCCGACCCGGGGTTTGGCTGGCCGGTATCTTCTCGCTGTGCGCCACACTGATCACCCTCAATCTGGGCGTCAACGGGCTGTTCTGGATTTACCCGCTGATCCTCTTCAACTTCTTCATGGTGTCACCGCCCAGGGCACTGCTCGCGACCGTACTGGTGGTCGCCGCATTGGCGATCTATTCCCTG
Source organism: Pseudomonas flavescens (assembly GCF_013408425.1). Lineage (NCBI taxonomy): Bacteria > Pseudomonadati > Pseudomonadota > Gammaproteobacteria > Pseudomonadales > Pseudomonadaceae > Phytopseudomonas > Phytopseudomonas flavescens. The sequence continues at coordinate 2,597,456 of NZ_JACBYV010000001.1, forward strand.
CTGGTGCCGGGCACGGTATTCGAAAGCCGTTACCAGATGCTGTCGTTTCTGGTCACCGCACTGCTGGCCAGTGTGCTGACCTTCATCTTTGCCTACCGCACCCAGCACCAGCGTGACCAGTTGCATGCCTGGGCCACCCGCGACCCGCTGACCGGCGCCCGCAACCGCCGGGTAATGAACGATGAACTGAAAATCGCCGTATCCAACCGGCGCCGGCACGATATCAATGCCTCGGTTCTGCTGATCGACCTCGACCATTTCAAGCAGATCAACGACCGCTTCGGTCACCAGGCCGGCGACCAGGTGCTGGTGGATTTCGTCGCACTGGCCCAGCGCAGCGTCCGCCAGGAAGATCGGCTGTTTCGCTTTGGTGGCGAAGAGTTTCTGCTGTTGCTGGGCAATACCGATGAACAGGGGCTGCTCTCGGCGGCGGAACACCTGCAGGCGCAGATAGCCCAGCACCTGAGCAGCCCTGGCGGCCTGGTGACCGTTTCCATGGGTGGCGCTGTGCTAAGGGCTGGCGAGCAATGGGAAAGCTGGCTGCAGCGCGCGGACCAGCAGCTCTACCAGGCCAAGGGCGCGGGCCGTGACCGCATCCACATCGATAGCGACGCAACGCTCGAACCAAGCTAGGGTCAACCCCGGCCGCAGCGACCTCTTGCAGGACCCAACCTTGGCCCGAGTAGCAAACGCTGCATATGCGCCTGGTCCGCCACCGCGGATTGCCGATCGCCAGAAAAGAAAAGGGCGGCCCGAGGGCCGCCCTTTTCAGTACTGCACCGATCAGTGAGACGAAGCGCCACTGGCGCCCAGGCCGGTGTGCGAGCGCACGAACTGCGGCAGGAACAGCGCACGTTCCTCTGCAGCCGATTCGGACTTGTCGGTGATCGAGAAGAACCAGATACCGACGAAGGCCACGATGATGGAGAACAGCGCCGGGTATTCGTACGGGAAGATCGCCTTCTCGTGACCGAGCACCGTGACCCAGATGGTTGGGCCGAGCACCATCAGTACCACGGCGGTGATCAGGCCGAGCCAGCCACCGACCATCGCGCCACGGGTGGTCAGGTTCTTCCAGTACATGCTCAGGAACAGTACGGGGAAGTTACAGCTCGCCGCGATGGAGAACGCCAGACCCACCATGAAGGCGATGTTCTGTTTCTCGAAGAGAATCCCCAGGCCGATGGCCAGGATACCCAGGCACACGGTGGTGATCTTCGATACGCGCAGCTCGTCCTTCTCGTTGACGTTGCCCTTCTTGAACACGCTGGCGTACAGGTCGTGGGAAACCGCCGAAGCGCCCGCCAGGGTCAGACCGGCAACCACCGCGAGGATGGTGGCGAAGGCCACGGCCGAGATGAAGCCCAGGAAGATGCTGCCACCCACGGCATTGGCCAGGTGCACCGCCGCCATGTTGTTACCGCCCAGCAGAGCGCCAGCAGCGTCCTTGAAGGCCGGGTTGGTGCTGACCAGCAGGATCGCGCCGAAACCGATGATGAAGGTCAGGATGTAGAAGTAACCGATGAAGCCGGTGGCGTAGAACACCGATTTACGGGCTTCCTTGGCATCGCCAACGGTGAAGAAGCGCATCAGGATGTGCGGCAGACCGGCAGTACCGAACATCAGCGCCAGGCCGAGGGAGATCGCCGAGATCGGGTCTTTCACCAGGCCACCGGGGCTCATGATCCTCTCGCCGTTGGCGTGAACCTTGATCGCTTCGGTGAACAGGGTGTTGAAGTTGAAGTCGACGTGCTTCATCACCATGAACGCCATGAACGACGCACCGGAAAGCAGCAACACCGCCTTGATGATCTGCACCCAGGTGGTGGCCAGCATGCCGCCGAACAGCACGTACATCACCATCAGGATACCGACCAGCACGACCGCCACATGGTATTGCAGGCCGAACAGCAGCTCGATCAGCTTGCCTGCACCGACCATCTGCGCGATCAGGTAGAAAGCCACCACCACCAGCGACCCGCTGGCTGACAGGGTACGGATTTCCTTCTGCTTGAGGCGATAGGACGCCACGTCGGCAAAGGTGTATTTGCCCAGGTTGCGCAGGCGTTCGGCGATCAGGAAGAGGATCACCGGCCAGCCGACCAGGAAGCCGATCGAGTAGATCAGGCCGTCGTAGCCGGACGTGAACACCAGGGCGGAAATACCCAGGAAGGACGCCGCCGACATGTAGTCACCAGCGATTGCCAAGCCGTTCTGGAAGCCTGTGATACCGCCCCCCGCGGTATAGAAATCAGACGTCGACTTGCTGCGTTTTGAAGCCCAGTAGGTGATGCACAGGGTGCCACCGACGAAAGCCAGGAACATCAGGATCGCGGGCGTATTGACTGCCTGGCGCTGAACGTCGCCGGTCAATGCATCGGCCCACAAGGTCGGGGCCAGGGCCATCAGGGCCAACGTGGAGAGGATACGGCCGATCATTTGCCCACCTCATCCAGGATCACCTGGTTCAGGTTGTCGAATTCGCTGTTGGCGCGGCGCACGTAGATGCCGGTCAGCACGAAGGCCGAGAGGATTACGCCGAGGCCAACTGGAATGCCCCAGGTGATCGGAGAACCTTCGGTGATGCGGGTTCCCAGCCAGCCGGGCACGAAGGCGATGAGCAGGATGAAGCCGATATAGATGCCAAGCATGATGGCGGAAAGTATCCAGGCGAATTTTTCACGCTTGGCTACTAGCTCCTTGAAGTGCGGACTTTGCTCGATCCGCCGGTAGATGCTGTCGTTCATTTTATTGTTATCCTCCACAGCAGGATGCTGGTATGGATAACTGTAAGTCAGCATTCAACTTCCGACAGACGACCTTAGTCGAAACCCCCTCCCTTTTAGACCAAAGTCTAATGCCCGGCGCACTCAGCGCCGCTGCTGGTACTGCTGCGTGCCCTGCCCCGGATATCGCTGAATCTGGTAACCGTTCGGGTACTCGGTGCTCTGCCGGATGCCGCCACGGGTCTCGAAGGTCGAGCTGCGCTGGCCGCTTTCATAACGGCTTGAATCGATGCCTTGCGGTATGCGCTGGCCACCATACAGGTTGTAACGCTCCTGACGCTCATAGGTGTCGACGCTGCCACTGGCACCCGGGCTGACGTAAGCCTTGGGAATCACGCGGATGGTCTGCGGCGCGCGCTCGTCGGCGGATGCGCCGGTGGCGGTCAGCACAGCCAGCATCAGGGTAAAACCGATCAGTGATTTCATCTCGAACTCCGATAGCGTTCAGGCGCCAGGTAATCACGCCCTCGCCCCATGTCTAGCTGAGACAGCGCGCAGCGCGGATCATTTGCGACTCAATGCCTCGCCGATCCCATAAAAGTGACCGCCGGCTACGTGATGGATGCTGCGCCAGGCGGGATCGGCCTCCTCGAAGTGCCAGCGCCCGTCACGAAACACCCGCGAATCGGCCCACGCAGCGGTCACCTCGGCGATGAACAGGTCGTAGGTCTGCTGGTTGTGCGGCTCTACGATCAGGCGGCAGGCCAGCCATGCCGAGCAGCCCGCGACGAACGGCAGATTCTGATCGCCCAGGGCGATGAGTTCGACGCCGGTAGTGGCCAACTTGTCGGGCTCATCGTTCAAGCTGCGCGAACCGACCTGGTGAGTCAGTTCCAGCTGCGCGGCAGTGGGTACCTGAATGACTAATCGACCGCTACGCTCGACCAGCGCACGGGTGGCGGTGATCTTGTCCAGTACCACGGTCAGCTTGGGCGGGTCGAAATCCAGGGCACAAGCCCAGGCGGCGGCCATCACCCCGTCGACGCCGTCATGGCGTGCGGATACCAGCACCGTGGGGCCGTGGTTGAGCAACCGGTAGGCCTTGTCCAGGCTCACGGGCTTGATCGGGTTGTCCATCGTTGCGCCTCTGCGAAACTCGAAAACGGCAATGTACAACATCGCACCTCACGAGCCACGACGTGATCGCCCGGACGGCCACTCGCGCGCTAGAATCGGCGCCCGTGCAGGCTTTGCTCGAGCCCTCCATCCCATTCAGGTGCAGCATGACGCCAGGCGTCGTCCACCTGCCAGCTAACAGTGGTGACACCATGATCGAGGTAACCGAAGTTTCCATCGCCCAACTGCGCGCTGCGCTGGAGGCGGGCCGCACCACAGCGGTCGAACTGGTCAAAGCCTACCTCGCCAGGATCGACGCCTATGACGGCCCGCAGACGGCCACCGCGCTGAACGCCGTGGTGGTGCGCAACCCGGACGCGCTGCTCGAGGCAGAGGCATCCGACGCCCGCCGCGCCCGTGGCGAAACCCGCGGCCCGCTCGATGGCATCCCCTACACCGCCAAGGACAGCTACCTGGTCAAGGGGCTGACCGCCGCCTCGGGCAGCCCGGCCTTCAAGGACCTGCTCGCCCACCGCGACGCCTTCACCGTCGAACGCCTGCGCGCGGCCGGCGCCATCTGCCTGGGCAAGACCAACATGCCGCCGATGGCCAACGGTGGCATGCAGCGTGGCGTCTATGGCCGCGCCGAAAGCCCGTACAACGCCAGCTACCTGACCGCCCCGTTCGCCTCGGGCTCCTCGAACGGGGCTGGTACTGCGACGGCTGCCAGTTTCGCCGCCTTTGGCCTCGCCGAGGAAACCTGGTCGAGCGGTCGTGGCCCGGCTTCGAACAATGGCTTGTGCGCCTATACGCCGTCGCGCGGGGTGATCTCGGTGCGCGGCAACTGGCCGCTGACGCCAACCATGGACGTGGTGGTGCCCTACGCGCGAAGCATGGTCGATCTGCTCGAAGTGCTGGACGTGGTCGCCGCCGATGACCCCGACACTCGGGGCGACCTGTGGCGCCTGCAGCCCTGGGTGCCGATCCCCGCCGCCTCCTCGGTAAGACCCGACCGCTATCAGGCACTGGCTGTGGGTGCGGACGCACTGGCCGGCAAACGCTTCGGCGTGCCACGCATGTTCATCAATGCCGACCCGGACGCAGGCACCAGCGACTCGCCAGGCATCGGCGGGCCAACCGGGCAGCGTATCAACACCCGTGCCTCGGTGATCGCGCTATGGGAGAACGCCCGTAAGGCGCTGGAAAGTGCTGGCGCCGAAGTGATCGAGGTGGACTTCCCGCTGGTTTCCAACTGCGAGGGCGACCGCCCTGGCGCCTCGACGGTGTTCAACCGTGGCCTGGTTTCCAAAGAGTTTCTGCATGACGAACTCTGGGAACTGTCAGCCTGGGCCTTCGACGACTTCCTGCGTGCCAATGGCGATCCGAAACTGAACCGTTTGGCGGACGTCGATGGGCCGCAGATTTTCCCCCACGACCCAGGCACCCTGCCCAACCGCGAGGACGATCTGGCCGCCGGGATGGACGAGTACGTGCGCATGGCCGAACGCGGCATCACGCCGTGGAACGAGATCGCCACGCTGCCCGATGGCCTGCGAGGGCTGGAGAAGACCCGGCAGATCGATCTCGAACAGTGGATGGACGCGCTCGGGCTCGACGCCGTGCTCTTCCCTACCGTCGCCGACGTGGGCCCAGCGGATGCCGATATCAACCCGGCTTCCGCCGATATCGCCTGGAGCAACGGCATCTGGGTCGCCAACGGCAACCTCGCCATTCGCCACCTCGGCGTGCCCACGGTGACGGTGCCGATGGGTGTGATGGCGGATATCGGCATGCCCGTCGGGCTGACCTTCGCCGGCCGCGCCTACGATGACTCGGCGCTGCTGCGACTGGCCTGCGCCTATGAGTCGACAGGTTCGCAACGCCAGATTCCACCGCGCACCCCGCCGCTGTCGAAAGCCGAGTGATGAGCCCGCGTGATTGTCGAGCTGCAAGCGACAATCACGCTCACGCTGTATCGCCTGACCGAGCAGCAACTGGCCTGCCAGCGTGGCTAGCGGGATAAGCTCGGGCTGGAGCCCATCCCCCTCATCACTGCATTCGCAATTCGAATGATAGACCGGCGAATTATGCGTTTTACGGAAGAATGCACCCGACACATACTTTCGCCATAGGCTCACTACACCCCGGGTGGAGAAACTCGCATTAACCGCCTTTTCGGACATCGCGAATGCTGTCGATAAGCGCAACGGATGCATGAACAGGAACGATATGTTGTCGAACAGCGATAAGAACTTGGAAGCGATTAATGTCTCGATCGCCTGGGATGGATTCAAGGCATTCCTGCCCATTTCGGCCTTCGTCGTGCTGTTCGGGCTGGCTTTCGGGCTGGCCGCCACGCAGACCGGGCTGAGCACCGAGACCAGCCTCGTCATGAGCGCACTGGTCTTCGCCGGGGCATCGCAGTTCGCGGCGCTGGATCTGTGGGGCACGCACATACCACTAGTGCCTCTGGCGCTGACGGTGTTCGCGATCAATGCCCGTCACCTGCTGATGGGTGCCACGCTGTACCCCTGGCTGAGCAACCTGCCGCCAGCCAAACGCTACGGCGTCATGCTGGTCGCCTCCGATGCCAACTGGGCCATGTCCATGCAGGCCTTCGGTTCTGGCAAGCCAGGACTGGGGCTGCTGCTCGGTGGCGGCCTGGCGCTGTGGTCAGCCTGGCTGCTGGGAACCTGGCTGGGTATCTATTTTGGCAGTGCAATCGACGACCCCGTGAGCTTTGGCCTGGACATGGTCATGGGCTGTTTCCTGCTGGCCATGGTGGTCGGTGGCAAGAAGGATCTGCGGATTTTGATCATCTGGACGGTCGCTGCGTGCGCCTCGCTGCTGGCCTACTGGTATTTGCCCAGCAACAGCCATGTGGTGGTCGGTGCCTTGGCGGGCGGCGTGCTCGGTGCCTTGTGGATGGAGAAGCAAGCATGATGATCGAATCGACGGGTTCCGGCGCCATGATCGTCGTCATCGTGATGGCGGTGGTGACGCTCGCCACCCGTTGGGGCGGTATTTTCGTCATGTCGTTCGTGCCGATAAACCTCAGAACCCAGCAGTTCATCAGTGCCATGTCCGGCTCGGTACTGGTGGCACTGCTGGCGCCCCTGGCACTTGAAGGCGACAACGGTGCACGGCTGGCATTGGCGAGCACGGCGGTTGTCATGCTGCTGGTCAAGAAACCACTGCCGGCGATTGCCGCGGGGATACTGGTTGCCGCTCTCGTCAGGCAAACGGGGCTTTAAACCGCAGCCTGGCGCTGCCACCACGCGTGGTCAGCGCGGCATCCAACATTGCGCCAGCGCATTGAATACTTGCCAATTCGCCAATTTTTTATGCGCGAGCGCTCACCTATACTGGCTGACGAATATCATCGTGCTGGTCACTCTCGCCTTCCCGGACTCCTGCAATGCAGGGGCAGGAACTGCTCAGTCAGAGCCCGTCACAAGCCACTCCAGGCCCAGTTCCTGGCGCCAGGCGCCAGGCGCCAGGCGCCATCGCTCAGGCCAGCCGAAAGATAGTTTTTTGAGTCTCCGAAATGACAGGCCACGCCTGGCATCTCGTCCCAGTATCCGGTAATCGATCATGAAAACAGAACAAGGCATCCTGCGCCTATCCATCGCCGTCACCCTGCTGCTAGCGGGTGGCGGTATCCTCTTTGGTCTCTTGTCGGGGTCCTTCTCCATCGTCTTCGACGGCGTCTATTCGCTCGCCGATGCCAGCATGAGTGGCCTGGCACTGATCGTCGCCACGCTGATCCGCAAGCACACGTCCAACAGCGACGCCAACCGCCGCCTCGCCGAGCGCTTCAATATGGGGTTCTGGCACCTGGAGCCCATGGTGCTGGCGCTCAACGGCACCTTGCTGTGCGGCGTGACGCTGTACGCGCTGATCAATGCGGTCGGCAGTCTGCTGGCAGGCGGCAAACCCCTCGACTTCGGCTTCGCGATCATCTACGCGCTCGTGGCAACCATCGCCTGCTTCAGCCTGGCCGCCCTGGAGTTTCGCGCCAACAAACTCATCCGCTCGGACTTCGTGGCCCTGGATGCCAAGGCCTGGGTGATGTCCGGGAGCATCTCGCTGGCATTGTTGATCGCCTTCATGCTGGGCGAGGTTACCGCCTCGACCACCTATGGCTGGCTTGGCCCCTACATCGACCCGGCGGTGCTGGCGATCATCTGCCTGGTGATTCTGCCCATGCCGCTGCTGACCATCCGCCAGGCAATGGCCGATATCCTGCTGGTCACGCCGCCAGCGCTGAAGATGCACGTCGACGAGGTAGCCTCCGGCGTGGTCGCCCAACAGGGCTTCGTCGGCTATGAAGCCTACGTCGCCAAGGTGGGCCGTGCCCTGCAGGTCGAGCTGTACTTCATCGTGCCTGCCGACTGGCCAGCCCAGACCCTGGACGACTGGGACCGGCTGCGCGACGCCATCGGCGAAGCGATTGGCGACGAAGGCCCCAACCGCTGGCTGACCATCGCCTTCACCACCGATCCGCAATGGGCCAGGTAGCGGCCCTGCTGGCGAGCGAGCAGATCGATATGCACGCTCCAAGCAACAAAGCGTCAACCTCGGGGCAGTAGATCACTCTCGAGCCAGCTATTAAGGTGCGGCCACTAGCATTCCACGAGGGCTTTGGCCATGGCATCCGTTCGCTTCCAGTACATCTTCGACCCCCTGTGTGGCTGGTGCTACGCCAGCTCCCCTGCATTGGCCACGCTGGCACAGGCCTGGCCTGAACGCCTCGAAATGCGCCCCAGTGGTCTGTTTTCCGGCCCGGGTGCGCGGGCGATGTCCGCCGAGTGGGCGGGCTACGCGTGGAGCAACGATCAACGCATTGCCGCGGCGACCGGCGAAGCGTTCAGCGAGGCATACCGCGACAAGGTGCTGATGGATGACGCCACGCCATTCGACTCGACATACATCAACCGGGCGCTGACCGCCGTCCAGCAGATCGGCGCCGAGCTGGAGCCCGGCCTGCTCAGGCAGCTGCAGGTCGCCAGGTACGTGGCAGGCAGCAACACCGCCATCGTTCAGGTCGTCGCCGACGTGACGGCAGGGTTTCTCGGCGACGCCGGCCACACCACCGACGCCACGGAGCTGGGTCAGCGCCTGGAAACGGATGACGCGCTGACCCGACAGACGCAAACACGCATCGACACCACTCAACAGTTGATGAACAGACTTGGCATCCGTGGCGTACCGCAACTGCTGGTACAGGTCGATGAGACGCTTCACGCCATTCCCTCGGCGGCGCTGTATCAAGGGCGTGACGTACTGCTGGGCGAGCTGCGCAAAGTGGCTGGAAGCGCACTGGGCTGATCGCGCCTCTGCGCGTTTTCGAGCCCCCGAACCTCGGGAGATCCCATACCCGACTTCACCGGCAAGAGGCTGCGCCTGCTATTTCCGCAATGGCAGGGCGGCCCCCTACCGGATCTCATGGGGCTCGGCACTGTCAGCCCCTCTTCGCTCGCCGAGCGAGGCAGCCAGCCGGTGATCGAATGGTTCAAGGCCACAGGCGCCAGGCACCTGGCCATTCACTTCGACCTCGATGCGCTGGATCCGGCGTTCTTCCGAGGGCTGCTGTTCGCTAACCCCGCAATGCCCAAAGGCACCTTCGATGGCGTAGCTCAAGGCCAACTGAGCATGGCGCAGGTCGTCGAGGTGTTGAGTGATCTCTCAGCCAACGCCGATGTAGTCGGCATCGGAATCGCCGAACATCTGCCCTGGGACGCCCTGGCGCTCAAAACGATGCTGGCCAGGCTTCCGCTGATTGGAGCACGCGACAGTTAAGCCTCTCTAGCCAGCGAGCTGGCCCTGTTCAAACGCTTGCCTATCTGCCAGCCCGCGCAACACGGCGATATCCCGCTTGGGCGGCGCGCCGAACAGGCGGCTGTATTCGCGGCTGAATTGTGAGGGGCTTTCGTAGCCGACCTTGAAAGCAGCGCTGGAAACGTCCAGATGCTCGTTGAGCATCAGCCGTTTGGCTTCGTTCAGGCGTAGCCACTTCTGGTACTGCAGCGGGCTCATGGCGGTGAGCTGGCGAAAATGATGATGGAAGGTCGGTGAACTCATCTGCACGCGGGCGGCCAGCTCCTCGACACGCAGTGACATGGCGAAATTGAGTTTCAACCAGTCGATGGCCTTGGCGATGCGGTAACCCTGGCCATCGACGGAGGTGATCTGGCGCAGCTTGCCAGCCTGATCGCTCATCAACAGCCGGTAGTGAATCTCACGCTGGATCAACGGTGCGAGTACGGGGATGGCCTCCGGCTCATCGAGCAACGCCAGCAGCCGCTCGAAAGATGCCAGCAGCGGCGCGGTGACCCCGCCGATCCCCACCCCCGTGCCCGCAGATCGATCACGGGTGGTCGGCAGACCGCCCTCGGCGATCAGCTCGGCCAACACGCGCAGATCGAGCTTCAGGGTCAGCCCCAGGCAGGGCCGCTGCGGGCTCGCCACCAGCACTTCGGAATTGGCGGGCAGGTTCAGCGAAGTGACCAGAAAACGCGAAGGATCATACGGATAGCCTTCGCCGCCGACCCACAGGCGCTTCTCTCCCTGAGCGACGAGGATGATGCTCGGCTCGACCATGCACACTACCGGCGGCGAAGGCTCTTCACGCCTGAAAAAACCAAGTCCGGCAATAGCGGTTTTCTCATCACCCGGGCGGGCAATGCGTGCTCCGATATGCTGCGTGAGCGACTCGTGCAGCGATGCGATTGGCGCGTTGTGTCTGTTCATCGTCAAGCCTGTATCTGCTTCTTCATCGCACTCTAACCCGCTCGCTCCGCCCTTCCCATCGAAAGCCGGCAAGCTCATCGGATCGGGCAAGTAATCCAGTGAATTGCGCTACAGACCGCATGGGCAGCTGCGCAGAATGGCACGACCTGCGACAGACCACCGATCGCATCACTACCGGAGTGCATTCAATGGACAACTCGTTTTCACGCCTGGGACTGATCCAGAGCGCCCTCTTTGCCGGCATCGCGGCGTTCGCCAGCGTGCCGGCCGCAATGGCTCAGGAAACACAACGCGCGACAGCGGAAAAGACCATGACCCAGGGGTGGGACAAGACATTCCCCAGAAGCGCCAAGGTCGAACACCAGAAAGTGACCTTCAAGAACCGCTACGGCATCACCCTGGCAGCCGATCTCTACCTGCCCAGGGAGCGCGGCAGCCAGCCACTTCCGGCACTGGCTGTCAGTGGCCCGTTCGGCGCGGTGAAAGAGCAGTCGTCCGGCCTGTACGCCCAGACCATGGCCGAACGCGGCTACATCACGCTCGCGTTCGATCCGTCCTACACCGGTGAAAGCAGTGGCGAACCTCGCGATCTGGCCTCACCGGACATCAATACCGAAGATTTCAGCGCCGCTGTCGACTTCCTCGGACTGCAGAAATCGGTCGATCGCCAGCGCATCGGCATCATCGGCATCTGCGGCTTCGGTGGCATGGGGCTGAGCGCCGCAGCGGTCGATACGCGCATCAAGGCCGTGGTCACCACCGCCATGTACGACATGTCGCGCGTCATGGCAAAGGGCATGAACGACAGCCTTACCAAGGAACAACGCGCACAGACGCTGGAGCAGTTGAGCCAGCAGCGCTGGGTCGATGCCCAGAACGGAGCGCCAATGCCGGGGCCACGCATCCTGCCGGAGAAACTCAGTGGTAACGACGGCGCGGTCATCGAGGAGTTCTTCGACTATTACCGCACGCCACGCGGCTTCCACAAGAACTCGCCGAACTCCAATGGCGCCTGGACCACCACCACACCGCTGCCGTTCATGAATCTGCCGCTGCTGACCAACATCTCGGACATTTCACCACGGCCGATTCTGATCATCGCCGGTGAGCATGCGCATTCGCGCTACTTCAGCGAGGACGCCTTCAAGGCGGCTGCACAACCCAAGGATCTGTTGATCGTCAGGGACGCCAACCATGTAGATCTTTATGACCGCATGGACAAAATCCCCTTCGAGACGATCACCCATTTCTTCGACAAGAACCTCAAGTAACCACTGCCAAGCCTGACCGAGCGCAACATGCCTGCGCCCGGCCAGGCTTCACGTTTCAGTTGCAAACGCCCTCGCAGTGCGCCCGCCCCAGCCTTCGATCCACCCCGAATACGCCATTCGCCGGCCCGTTGCGGCTGAACACTGCCCTACCGAATAGCGTTCACGAAACACAGGACTCACTTATGTCCCCTACACCCATTTCGTTACCGCCCCAGGCTCCACACGGCTGGGGCGCAGTGCTTGCCATGTCGCTCGCCGCATTCGCCCTGGTCGCCTCCGAGTTCATGCCGGTCAGCCTGCTCACGCCGATTGCAGCGGATCTGCAGATCACCGAGGGCCAGGCTGGCCAGGGTATCGCCGTGTCGGGGCTGTTCGCCCTGCTCACCAGCCTGGTCATCGCGGCCATAGCAGCACGTGTCGATCGCAAAAGGCTGCTGCTCTCACTGACGCTGCTGATGATCGTCTCGGGAACGGTGGTGGCGTTCGCACCGAACTACCTGATCTTCATGCTGGGCCGCGCCCTGATCGGCGTGGCCATCGGTGGCTTCTGGTCGTTGTCGGCGGCGACGGCGATGCGCCTGGTGTCCAAGGATCAGGTGCCCCGGGCACTGGCCATCGTCAACGGCGGCAACGCTCTGGCGACAGTCGTTGCAGCACCCCTGGGCAGTTTTCTCGGCTCGCTGATCGGTTGGCGCGGCGCATTTTTCTGCATCGTGCCGGTCGCCACACTTGCCGCTGTCTGGCTGCTGCTTAGCCTGCCTTCGATCAAAACGGAGCGCAGCGGCAAAAGCAGCAATGTCTTTCGGCTGATGAAGAACCTGCCCGTGGCGCTGGGCATGGTCGCAGTGAGTGTCTTTTTCATGGGCCAGTTCGTGCTGTTCACCTACCTGCGCCCGTTTCTGGAAACCGTCACTCAGGTCGGTATCAGCATACTGTCGCTCATGCTACTGGTACTGGGCGTGGCCGGTTTGGTGGGCACCTTCGTGATCGAGGTATTTCTGAAAAGAGGCCTGTATCGCACGCTCATCGCCATCCCGCTGCTGATGGCGGCAATTGCACTGGCGCTGATTCATTTCGGTGGCTCGGCCGCCACCACGACCCTATTGCTTGGCCTCTGGGGGCTGGTGGCGACGGCTGCGCCAGTCGGCTGGTGGACCTGGCTGGCGAAAAACCTGCCAGACGATGCCGAAGCGGGCGGAGGGCTGATGGTGGCGATCATCCAGCTGGCGATAGCCCTGGGCGCCACCGTTGGAGGGCTGGTGTTCGACCTGAGTGGCTATCGGGCAACCTTCGAATCGAGTGCAGCACTGCTGGTGGTCGCCGCTGTTCTCGCCTGCCTGGCGGGGCGTGCCGCGCTACAGGCACCATCGATGGCATCGCGTACTGCGGCGTGACGCAATCGAGGCAAGGCACACGCCTGCGTGCCTTGCCTCGACCCTCAACGGGCGCTGTCGATGATCTGGCCACCATCGGGTGTCAGGCTGTAACCAGTCAGGAACTGCGCATCCTTGCTGGCGAGAAACAGCACCACCGGTGCGATGTCCTGTTCCGGCGAGCCATGACGGGCCAGCGCATTGCTAGGCGTGGGCACATCGACCGCAGCTCCCCAGGTGTCTGCAATCGGCAGCACGTTGTTGACGGTGATCCTGTCTGCCCCCCATTCCCGCGCCGCCGAACGCGTCAGGGCCCGCACCGCCTCCTTGGCCATGTTGTAGGGCGCATAGCCCGGCAGGCCGACCACACCGGCCAACGAGCCGAAGTTGATGATCCGCCCCTCCCCGCTGGCTTTGAGGTACGGATAGCAGGCCTGCATGGTGCACAGGTAGGCGACCGGCCCCATGGCGAAGTTGCGTTGCAATTGCTCGACCGAGAGTTCGAGCACCGATGACGTCACTGCCGCGGGGTCGAAAGCGTTGTTGACCAGAATATCGATACGGCCATAGACCGCTACCACCTTGTCCACCGCTGCGCTGACCTGCCCGGCATCGGCGATGTCGCAGACCACACCGAGGGCCACGCCGCCAGCCGCACGAATATCGGCGACCACGCGCTCGACGTTTTCAGGTGTGCGCGACAGCACCGCGACACTGGCACCTTCTGCAGCGAACAGCTTGGCGGTGGCGCGGCCGATGCCGCGACCAGCGCCAGTGACGATGGCAACTTTTCCGTTGAGCCGGGACATAGCTCGATCTCCAATTCAGTTGGGGGAAGTTTGCTGAGCGACAACCATCGGCCCGTAGGGGGATGCAAGCTCGCGGGCAGCGTTCTGAGTGACGAAGGAAGCACCCAGCAGTAGCAGACCGATCAGTGCCGGCAGCGCGCCACCGGGCTTGCGCACACCGATGTGCGCAAGCCCGGACAGCAACAGATGAAAGAACATGCCGGCATAGGCAAGATCACTGAGCACCACACTGAAACGCGACAACATCGTGGCCACCGCCAGCAGCTTCACGGCAGTGAGCAGCGGCACCAGGTAGGCCGGGTAACCGAGATCAGCGAGGGCCTGACGAACCCAGTCACGCTTGACGATGTACAGCGTGGCGGAAGCCAGGTAGAGCAGAGACAGCAGCGCGGTGCTGAACCAATAGAGGTAACTTTCGATCATGCTATTTCATTCCTGGATAGGGTTTTCGCATCGAACCGGGGCTACGATGTCGTCTAAGATGAAAAGCCACAAGTAGGATGAAAAAGTGATAGTTAGTATGGAAAACCAGACTAAAGACGCCGAACAGGTCAACATGCACGAGGAAATGCGCCGCGCATTCGCGCTGCTCTCGGGCAAGTGGAAACTGGAAGTCATGTGGCTGCTGAACCAGCGTGTCTATCGCTTTGGCGAGCTGCGCAAAGCCATCCCCGGTATCACCCAGCACATGCTGACAGCGCAGTTGCGCGAGCTGGAAAGCGACGGGCTGGTGACACGCACCGTGTTCGCGGAAGTGCCACCCCGAGTCGAATACGAAATGACCACCAAGGCACGCGCCCTCGGCCCGACCATGGAGGCACTGATGCAATGGTGGAGCGAATACGGCAACAGCGTGCCGGTAAAGCCCAACCCTAGAGGCCGCAAGCCGAGGGATGCTTGAAACGCGTATGGCAGTGCGGTCGGCGGGCTGAAGCCCATCCTACGGGGGCTGCAAGCCAGCAGGTGGACTAACGGATTGAGAGCTGAAGCTCCCTATCCATCGACAATGCCAATCAGCCCCTGCTCGGGCCGTGACGATCACTGAATCGGAAGCGAATCCGTGCCTTCAGGCTTCATCGCGGTCCTGGGTCGCGGCTTCCTTGTCTTCGGACTTTTCATCCTCGGCTTTCTCGCCATTGAGCCACGACTGGGTGGACTCCTGAGCACTGTCTATCTGCTCGCTGAGTTGCTTCGCGGAATCGCTGAAGGTGTCCTTGGCAATTTGCGCGGCACTTTCCTTGGCGTCTTCAACGGCTTTGTTCGCCGCGTTTTCCGCGGCATCGCAGCCACTGAGCACGATGACGCTGATGGCACCGATAGCCAGATACTTCATTGCGAACTTCATATACGCCTCACTCATCGATAGTCGAAACGAAGCTGCTCGTGCAGCCCTCGAAAACGCGGCGATTATGGCGATGGCGAATGTAAAAAATTCGTTAAAACAGCCGGTCCGAGGCGCCCGCCTTTGTATCGACATATGTGGGGCCATCAGGCGTTCGAGACGTCGACCTGGCCTGAACCACGCTAGCTTATGGCGGGATGCAAAGGCCGCTCCCCCAACCGCTCTACCAGCCTG
Organism: Pseudomonas flavescens; assembly: GCF_013408425.1. Lineage (NCBI taxonomy): Bacteria > Pseudomonadati > Pseudomonadota > Gammaproteobacteria > Pseudomonadales > Pseudomonadaceae > Phytopseudomonas > Phytopseudomonas flavescens. The sequence continues at coordinate 2,613,080 of NZ_JACBYV010000001.1, forward strand.
ATCAGGTAGCCGTCGGGGTCCTGGATGAGCAACTCGCGCTGGCCGACCTCCAGGGCGTCAACCCTGTACCAGGTATCGGTGCAGCCTCGAAACAGGCTGCAGCCCGCCAGGCCAAGGCGATGGATGACGGGGCCGACTGCGGGAACGTCCACCTGCAGATTGATGCCCCTTCCGAATGGCCTGGCCAATGGCGCTGTGAGCCATTGGCCTGCCGAGACGTCAACCTGCTCGAGCATGACCTGAGCGCCATCCAGATCCAGATAGGCGAATCCGTCTTCGGCCCGCTGGTACGCCACCCTGAACCCCAGGCAGGAGACCCAGAACGCCAGGCTGCTTTGCAGGTCGGTGACCATCAGTTCGGGGACCAGCTTGTTGCGATGAAACATGAGCGGCCTCCATGCCATCAAGGGCGATCGTCACACTCGCGGGGCATTCCAGAAACAGAAAAACCCGCTTCATGCGGGTTTCAATGGAGATCAATGTCTGGTGCCGGAGATAGGAATCGAACCTACGACCTTCGCGTTACGAGTGCGCTGCTCTACCGACTGAGCTACACCGGCGGGAGACGCATTATTCAGCAGGCCAAGCACGCCACTCAAGCGCTTTTTCGCCGGCACGGCACCTGCTATCAGCCGACCAGTTCGATACGGTCTTCGTGGATATGGATCAGCCCCTGCTTGTACAGGCCACCAATGGCTTTCTTGAAGTTGCCCTTGCTGACCCGGAACATGGCGCTGATACGTTCCGGCGAGCTCTTGTCGCTGAGCTCCAGAACGCCGCCGCTTTCGCGCAGGCGATCGAGAATCTGCTCACTGAGGCCACCGGCTGCCTGCTGACCGATCGGTTGCAGGCTGAGGCTGATCTTGCCGTCGCCGCGCATCTCCTTGATGAAGCCGGGTTGGCGAATGCCGGGGCGCATGAAGCCGATCACTTCGTTCTTGTGGATCAGCCCCCAGTGCTTGCCGTTGATGATCGCCTTGAAGCCCATGTCGGTGGGCTCGACCACCAGCAGATCGACTTCCTCGCCAGCCTTGTAGGTGGCCGGCAGCTTGTCCAGATAGCGGTCCAGGCGTGCGGTCGCAGTGATGCGACGGCTGCGTTTGTCGACGAACACGTGGACCACGCAGTAATCACCAATCTGCAGCGGGCGCTTTTCTTCGGAGTGTGGCAGCAGCAGATCCTTGGGCAACCCCCAGTCGAGGAACAGGCCAACGCGATTGATGTCGACCACCTTCAGGCTGGCGAACTCGCCGACCTGCACCTTGGGTTTCTCGGTGGTGGCGATCAGCTTGTCTTCGCTGTCCAGATAGACGAACACGTTGAGCCAGTCTTCCACCTCGCTCGGCGTCTCCTTGGGGATGTAGCGTTTGGGCAGCAGGATTTCGCCATCCGCCCCGCCATCCAGATACAGACCGAAGTCGGTGTGCTTGACGACCTGCAAGGAATTCATACGTCCGATAACAGCCATGGTGCCTACCCTCATTTTCAGGCCGGCAGTTTACCCGACTCGCCCGCCGGATTCTCGGCTGTGCGGGCCAGGTGCGACGCATTTTCTGCCCACTGGTCATTGAATGAACAGCGAAGCGCCTCACGGTGGTACAATAGGCGGCCATCTTGATTCTCGAGTAGGTTAAATGGCCGTCATGCGCGTCAAAGCATCCCAGAGCAAAGCTAAACCCGCCCCAGCGGTGGAAACCAGCGAATCGATCAACGCCCAGATAGCGGCGTTTCTTCAGTCCGGTGGCAAGATCCAGGAAATCGCCAAAGGCGTGAGTGGCCAGACCAACGGTCCAGCCAGCCGCCACATTACTATCGCCAAGAAGTAATACCGGTCTGTATCGGCCTGTAGCGTCTGCGTGCCAGGCGCCAGGTCGGCAACCCTCCCCTCGCCCGTCCGGGCAATGATTTGAACGACTTATTTCTCGTCTTCGCCGCTTGTCGCTGGCGATGAGCACACGCATGTTTCAGAATGATGACACCCGCTTTCAGCGCGGTCGGTTGCTACCGACTCGGCGTCGTGTCCGCCTGCCATGCAGTGAACCGATGGGCCAGAGCGCGAGCGGGCATGTCGATCACTGGCAACTCCCCGAGGAATATAAGTGCGTTTTTTCAGCCCATGGCTGCAGCGGCCTGTCAGTGCTCTGACGGCGCTGGTTGTCCTGTTCATTGCTCTTCCGCTTGTCAGCCGCTACACCCTGGGCTGGTCACACCCCTTCGGTTACCTCTCGGACCTGGCCATCGGCAGCCTGCTGCTGTGGCTGGTCATGCGCCGCGGCCTGCTGCTGGGCATCCCGCTGATTATCGGCTGGGTGACGCTCAACCTCGGCACCGTGGAATTGGTCAGTGCCGTCGGCCGCATGCCGGAGCCGGCAGACCTGCACTACCTGACCGATGCACAGTTCCTCAGCCACTCGACCCAAGGCGGCGGCCTCACTCATCCCTGGCTGGCTGCCGGGCTGATCGCGGCTGCCCTGGCGTTCTTCGTGCTCCTGGCCATCGGCCGCAAACAGCGCGCCAGCAAACCCTCGCCCGCCTGGCTGCTCTTGCCGCTCGGCCTGCTCGCCGCTCATGGTATCTATCAGTACCGCAGCCCCAGCGAAGCGGACCAGTGGCTGCAATTCAACCTGCCACACAAGTGGCTGGCGGAAGGCATCAGCGCCGCGCAGATCGGTGTCGAAAACTGGATCGCCAGGGGGCAGCCAAGCAGCCCGCCAGATGTGACCGGGCTGACCCGACTGGACATGGACGGCACCTCGCTGCTGAGCGAGCCAGGCCGCGCGCGCAATGTTCTGATCATCACCCTGGAGGGCATTCCCGGCGCCTACATCGCCGCCAGTCGCCAGGCCATCGGCAGCAGCTACCAGGCCGATCCGATGCCGCGCCTGAGCCAATGGGCCGAGCGCGGCATGCTGACCCATGATTACGTGCTGCACGGCCACCAGACCATTCGCGGGCTCTACGCGATGCTCTGTGGTGACTACGACAAGCTCGCGTCGGGCACGCCGAAAGGCATCGAGCTGCTGGCCAATGCCGAGCGCAGCGCTCAGTGTCTGCCCGCGCAACTGCGCGAACAGGGTTTCAGCACGCACTTCCTGCAGGGAGCCGGGCTGCGCTTCATGGCCAAGGACCAGATCATGCCACGCATGGGGTTCGACAAGACCCTCGGCCGCGACTGGTTCCGCAACACACCGTATCTCGACTTCGCCTGGGGCATGGACGACAAAGCCTACTTCGAAGGCGCACTGACCTACGTCGACGGCCTGCGCAAGCAGAAAGCGCCGTGGATGCTGACTCTGCTCACCGTCGGCACCCACCAGCCCTACTCCGCCCCAGCCGACTACCTCGACCGTCACCCCAGCGCCAAGCAGGCCGCCATCGCCTACCTGGACGACGCCGTTGGCGAGTTTCTCGAGGCGCTCGACACGCGTGGCGTACTCGACGACACCCTGGTGATCGTCACCTCCGACGAGTCCCATGGCATCGAGAACGTACGCCTGGCTTCAGCCTGGGGCTTCAACCTCATGCTCGCGCCGGAGCAGGCCCAGTTGCCATCGATCAAGGGCGGCGTTTACGGGCATGTCGACCTGACCGCCTCGGTTCTCGACTATTTCGCCCTGCCCTTGCCGGCGGATATCGCTGGCCGCTCGATGCTGCGTGACTACGCCCAGGGCCGCGAAATCATCTCCTATACCAATGGCCTGCTGCGTGAACACGACGGCCACGGCACGCTCACCGAGTGCAACTTCCAGCAGGTCTGCCGCCGTTATGCCAGCCCGGGTTTCATCGCCGATCACGCCGACTACCTGGGTCGCGTCAGTGGCAAACCGGCGCGCCTGGTGAGTCAGCGCGCCGAGCTGCTGGATCGCTCGCTCAGTGATGGTCAGGGCAACCAGTTGCTGCAGTTCGCCAGCAACGAACGCATTCGCCTGCGTACCACACCGGGCGACGACTGGGCCGACAACCTGATCGGCGCCCAGTACCTGGAGTTGCCGAAGGGCACGCAAACCACGGTGACCCTCAAGGTCAATGCGCTGAAGATGGCCAAGTCGGGCGCCACGCTGCGCCTGAAGACCAAGGAGTTCGATCGCGACGTGCTGATCAACATCCCGGAGATTCCGCTGCTCAGGGAGGGCCAGCCACTGGAGCTCAGCTTCTCCTTCGACAACCTCGATACGCGCAAGGCATTTTCCTTCCACCTGGTGGGTGAAGGTAAGGGCTCCATCGAGATCACCGATTTCAGCGTCGAGACGCGGCCGATGGAAGCCGAACTGCTGGCCGCCCAGGCAGAGGAAGAAAGCGAAGAGCTGGCCCAGTGAGCGACGCGCGTCGGGCTCAGTAAATCGCGTAGCGCCGTTCGATTTCTGCGTACTCGCCGCTCGCGCGAATGGCGGCCAGCCCGCGGTCGAAGCGATCACGCAACGCCTCGTCATGCAGCCCCAGGTGGTAGGCCGTGGCCGGAAACAGCAGGTGTTCGGTGACTGGCTGACCGACATCGACCTGGGCATACACCTCGCGATTGAAGTAATGCAGGATGCGCCGGTCACCGATCACCACATCCACACGCCCGCTGTAGAGCAGCCGATTGCGGGCGACCTGCTGGGCTTCTTCGTGATAACGCGGATTGCTCTCGGCCATCTGCCGAAAGTCGTCGCCGAGCAGGAAGCGCGCACGCTGGAAGGCGCGAACCGAGTAGTGGCGAAGATCAGCGATGCTTTCGATGCGATAGCCCCGGGAGGCCAGCGACATGGCGACGTTCTGATAGTGGATGTAAGGCTGCGAATAGAAACGCGCCACTCCCCCCTTCGGATTGGTCGTGGTCATGGCGTCGATCTCGCCCATGCTGAACGACCGATGCAGGCGCTCCATGGGCGAGTAGTAAGGCTTTACCGTAAAGCCGGCGGCACGTGCTGCGGCGATTACCACATCGTACTCGAGCCCTCTGTTCTCTCGTTCGAAGACATAGGGCGGCTTGTGGGTGCCGAAGCCGATTTTCAGCTCCTCGGCCACACAGTCAAGCGCCAGGAGCGACAGCCCGACCACCCACCACTTCATGCGCATAGCTGCCACTCATCGGCTCCGTAGTCAGTTGGTATAGCGGGGTCGAATCAGGCTGTCCAGCACGGGAAATTGCCGCCCGTGCCACAGCTTACCAACGACTGCGTCAGTTACCGATTGTCAAACCAGCGTCGCCCTCGGCCCCAGCCCATCGAACACCTCTGGAGTGAGCGCCGCGAGACCGTGCCGATCGAGCACCTCGCGGGGATGTTGTTCTCCCGGGAAGGTACTGTCGATCATGCTCAGCAACTGGGAGCCACGCGGCGTGAGAATGAAGTTCTCGCCATTGCCACCCTCGCTTTGCGGTCGCGGGGCGATGAAGCCGCCAGCGAGCAGCGTGGCTTCGTAGCGGTCGGCCTGAGCCTTGAGCCCGTCGACATCCTTCACTTCCTGCCCGGCCTGCTGCAGCGCCTCGGCCAGCTCCTCGGCACAGCGGCGCGGCACGAACGCCTGGCCAGCGCTGTTCTGCACATCGTGCAGGATGCGCTCGATGAGATCCCAGTTATGGGTTTGGGTCTGAGTCGTCATATCATCATCTCCCAGCATTCGGGCACCCGATGGGACTATCGGATGCGGCGCTCGCAGGCACCTGTAAAACTGTGACGTCGCTGCACTGAGCAAGGTTCGCCCTATCTGCTCGAACGCAGCCTGAACCAAGGCAAACGGCGCCAGTCTGAGGCGCATCTCCCCCTTCGCACAAAGGACTCACCCATGCTCCGCCGGCCACCGCTGCGCCCCGTTCTCAGCGCCCTGCTTCTGGCGACCATCGCGCCGTCGGTACTGGCGGCCGAGCCGCTGCGGCTCAAGCACCTGTACCGCTGTGAAGACGTACTGGATCGGCAGCGCCAGACCTTCTGCCTCGATGCCCGAGGCATGGCCAACGGCGAGCTGCAGGTGCTGCTCGATGGCAAGCCGCTGCCCGCCAGTGCCGTGGACCGTCGCGATGGCCTGCGCATCAGCCTGGACAGCGACGCTTACCGCAGCGGCCCGCTATGGCTGCAACAGGGTGACGCCGTCAGCAATCCGGTGTGGCTGTCCATGGCGGGCAGCCACGTGCTGGCAGCCAAGCCCGGTGAAGTGGCCAAGAACATGGATGGCCTGAACACCTATGTCGACCTGGTCAGTGTGGTCATCGAAGAAGACGCCAAGGGCCTCGACACGGCCAGGGCTCTGGCGAAGAAATACGGCGCTGAAGTGGTCGGCGCGATTCCCCCGCTCAATACCTTCCAGTTGCGCCTGCCGGCCAAGGACCTTGTCCAGCGCGACGCCATGGTGCTGCGCCTGGGTAGCGAGTTGAGCGTGGACGCCGTGGTCATCGAGGAGTCCTCGGCGGAGGAGCAGGAGGCGCCGGCCGGCGAGTCCGCGGATGCTCATCTCGATGAAGAGGAATGGGCGGCGAACCGCTTCATCGACGCGGTGAACTACTACCAGCGGCGCATCCCTTCGAAACGCTCGCCCATCGACACCAAACCGGTACGCATCGGGCTGATCGAGCGCAATGTCGACTTCGACGCTCCGGACTTCAAGGACTACCTCGGCGCCGCCGAACGCGAGGGCCATACCCCTCACACCCGCCTGTACAGCCGCGACGCCGACAAACCCAACGGGCACGGCTCGACCGTGGCGGGTATTCTCGCCGCGCGCTGGGACAACGGCGGCAATACCGGCTTCCTGCGTGGGCTGGATGGCGCCGGCCCGGGCTTCGAGGTGATCGTCGACCGCAATTCGGATGCCGGCATCACCGCCAACATCGCGGCCTCGGTCAACCTGGTCGAAGACGGCGTTCGCGTGCTGAACTGGAGCTGGGGCATCCACCGCGTGGGCGCCAAGAACATCCATGGCGACGAGATCGACTCGCTGGTGCGCTCGGGCATTGCCATGAGCGGTTACGAGGAACTGCTGGAGGAATTCTTCCTGTGGCTGCGTCGCGAGCACCCGGATGTCGTGGTGATCAACTCCGCTGGCAACGGTGCATCATTCTCCGGCGCCGACGATTACCGCCTGCCCTCCTCCTTCGTCACCGAACAATTGTTCGTGGTCGGCGGTCACCAGCGCAGCGAACGCAAGGATGTCGCGGTCGACGACCCGGCTTACGTCACCCGACGCAGCTCGTCGAACGTCGATACCCGTGTCGACATCACCGCTGCCGCTTGCGTGCGCGCCTCCACCGCAGAAGAAGGCAAACAGGGCAGCGTGCATTGCGGCACCTCCTATGCCACGCCGCTGGTCGCGGGCGTGGTTGCTTCACTTATGTCGATCAACCCCGAGCTGCATCCCGATCAGCTGCGCATGCTGCTGCGCCGCAGTGCCATGACCATCGGTGAGGAATTCGACTTCGAGCCAACCGATGCCGACGACCTGACGGCCCCCATTCTGCCCTCCGAGCGCGGCTTCGATCTGAAGGACAAGGACATCGGCCGTTCGGCCAGGCTGGACATGCAAAAAGCCCTGGATCTGACGGTGCGCAGCCTGGACAGCGTGAAATAGCGCACTGGCCGAAAGCCTGAACCTTCACGCTTGGCGGGCACTCAATCGCAGACATGACCCTGCGAAGCGTGAGGAATTGAGATGATCAAACATATCGCGCCACTCTGCGGCCTGGCCCTGGCGTTGTATGGCGCTGGCCACGCCCAGGCCTGCACGGCCGACGAGGCCGCTGCCAAGGCTCAGGAACTGGCCGCCAAGGTCGAAGAGATCACCCAGCGCGATCCCGAACGGGCCGCCCTGTTGCGTGAGGAACTCAAGGACGCGGCGCCACAAACCGAAGCCGACAAGCTGGGCACCGATTGCGACGCGTACGACCAGCGTCTGCGCGAACTGGAGGAGATCGGCGGCGAGGTCGAGGAACAGATGGAGTGAGGTTGGCGATGACAGGCGCGGCATGCAGCGCGCCTGTCAGCAGCCCTGGCGCGTCAGGCGTCGGCGGAAGGCGCCTTGCGCTTGAGCGGTGCCAGCCCGTCCTGACTGACCAGGGTCGGCGCATCGCTCTTCGGCTTGTTCACCGTGTTGCGTTTGGCAGGCGTCTTCGCCGCAGGCTTCTTGGCGAGCTTCTTGCCGGTCTTCGGATCGATCTTTTTCTTCTTCGGGCCAACGGCCTTGCCTGAGGCCTTGAGGTTCTTCGGCCCCTGGTAAACGCCCTTGTGCTCCTTGATGCTGCGACGCTCGAAGCGCTGCTTGAGGTAGCGCTCGATGCTCGACATCAGGTTCCAGTCGCCGTGAGTGATCAGCGAGATCGCCGTGCCTTCGCTGCCAGCACGGCCGGTACGGCCAACACGGTGTACGTAGTCGTCGCCGGAGCGTGGCATGTCGAAGTTGATCACCAGGTCCAGACCGTCGACGTCCAGGCCACGGGCAGCGACGTCGGTGGCGACCAGCACCTTCACGGCGCCCTGACGCAGGCGATCGATGGCCAGCTTGCGATCCTTCTGGTCCTTCTCGCCGTGCAGCACGAAGGTCTTGAATTCCTTGGCCACCAGCTTGCCGTACAGACGATCGGCCTGGGCGCGGGTGTTGGTGAAGATGATCGCCTTGTCGTAGGTCTCGTTACTCAGCAGCCACTCGACCAGCAGTTCCTTGTGGTAGTTGTGGTCGGCGGTAATGATCTGCTGACGGGTCCCCTCGGCCAGCTCGCTGACTCGGTTGAGCTGCAGGTGCTCGGGATCGCGCAGCACCTTGCCGATCACCTCACGCAGGCCGGCGCCACCGCTGGTCGCGGAGAACAGCAGGGTCTGATGCTCGCTGCCGCACAGCTCCGCCAGGCGCAGCACGTCTTCGGCGAAACCCATGTCGAGCATGCGGTCGGCTTCGTCCAGCACCAGCATTTCAACGTCTTCGAACAGCAGGTTGCCGGCGTTGGCATGCTCGATCAGACGCCCTGGGGTGCCGATCAGGATGTCGATCTTGCGCAGCATGGCGGCCTGCACCTTGAAGTCTTCGCCGCCCGTCACGAGACCGGCCTTGAGAAAGGTGTACTGGGCGAAGCGCTCGACTTCCTTGAGCGTCTGCTGGGCCAGCTCGCGGGTCGGCAGCAGAATCAGTGCGCGCACGCTCAGCCTCTGCCTGGAATTACCGTCACCGAGCAGGCGATGGAGCATCGGCAACACGAAAGCAGCGGTCTTGCCGCTACCGGTCTGGGCGGTCACGCGCAGATCCTTGCCCTGCAGCGCAGGCGGAATCGCCGCCGCCTGTACCGGAGTCGGCTCGACGAAATTAAGCTCGGCCACGGCTTTGAGCAGGCGTTCATGCAGGGCAAATTGGGCAAACACGGGGCAACCTCGATGCAAATGCTAAATCAGCCGCATAGGTTACCGCGTTCGCGCTCCGGGGCCGAATGCTTTCTCCGAACGGATGGTTGAAAACTGTCAGATGGCCGGCCGCATGCGCCATTGTTTGATCAGTAAACGCCCACTGTCCCAGCCCACCAGCACCACTGCCAGCCAGATCGGCAGGTAGGTGAGAAACTGGCCGGGGTCGAACCGCTCACCCAGAAACAGCAGAGAAACCATGAACAGCAGCACCGGCTCCACATAACTGAGGATGCCGAACAGCCCCAGCGGCAGCAGCCGCGACGAGGCCATCATGGCGGCCAGGGCGACGGTGCCCAGCAGCGCCATGCCCGGCACCAGCCACCACAACCGAGGAAACTCGCCGAATACGTTGTCCGGCGCCCACTGCAGGATCATCCAGATGGCCAGAGGCGCCAGCATCAGCATTTCCAGAATCAGCCCGGACAGGGCATCGAGCCGCATCCAGCGGCGCAGCATGAAATACGGCGGATAGCCCAGTGCGGTGACCAGCGTCACCCAGGAAAACGCCTGGGAACGCCACAACTCATGCAGCACCCCGGCGAAGGCGCAGGCCACGGCGATCTTCTGCAGGGGGCGCAGCCGTTCACCGTAGAACACCCGCCCCACCAGCACCATGGCCAGCGGCAAGAGGAAGTAACCCAGCGAAACATCCAGCATGTGGCCCGTGAGTGGTGCCCATACGAACAGAAACCACTGCACCCCGATCAGCACGGCCGAGAGCGGCAAGGCGGCCAACAGCAAAGGCTCGCTGCGCAGGCGCTGCAGGACGGCGAGCAGCACCGGCCATTGGCGCAGCACGGTGACCAGCAGCAATACCGCCGGAATCGACCAGAGCACGCGCTGGGCGAACACCTGAAAACCGTCCAGCGGGGTAAGCATCTGCACGTACCCGGGGATCATGGCGAACAGGATCGAGGCGCTGACAGAGAACACCACACCACGTCCGGAAAGCGTCATTGCGCACCTCGAAGAGAGAAAGATCACCCACGCCATTCAGCCTATCAGGCGGCCGCATTGGCGGCGCCGAAACGGCGCGGGCAGACACGTCAGCGACGCTGCGCGAACGGCGGCGCACCATAACGGTTCATTGCCAGACAGACAATCACCCGCGCGGCCAAATCACAGGCAAAAAAAGGAATCGACGAGGCGATTCCCTGAAAAGTCGCACCCAGGAGCGGCGGGTGCGCGTGGAGACGGCGATCAGATGACCTGACTGATACGTAGCTCGGCGGCTTCCAGCCCCCTGGCCATGAACTCGGCACCGAGGTTAAGGCCCTCGGCATGGATGAAGGTGACGTCGTGAATGCCCATGAAGGCCAGTACCTGACGCAGATAGGATTCCTGGTGGTCCTGGCAACCCCCCTCGTAGATACCCCCCCGGGCGGTGATCACGAAAGACCGCTTGCCATGCAACAGGCCCTGCGGCCCGTTTTCGCTGTAACGAAAGGTCACGCCGGCGCGTAACACGTGATCGAACCAGGCCTTGAGCGTGCTGGGAATGGCGAAGTTGTACATCGGTGCACCCAGCACCAGTACATCGGCGGCCACCAGTTCACCGACCAACCGGTTGGCACGTTGCAGCGCGGCACACTCGGCAGCGCCGTGGGATTCAGTGGGCTGCATCCAGGCGTCGAGCAGGCTGACGTCGAGATGGGGCAGCGGCTCGACGCCGAGATCACGACGGCAGACAGCGTCGCCGGGGCGCTTCTCGAGCCAGTGCGCCAGAAAGCGCTCGGTCAGTTGTCGTGAAACCGAGCCGTGCTGTCGCGCACTGCTATCAATCACCAGCAACTGAGCCATGGGGTCACTCCATCGATAGTCGGGTATCAAACGATGGAGGCGAGACTAGATAAACGAGGTTCGATAATAAAGCGTAAATATCCACCACTAAATATCGATGAAGTTGATTTGTTCCACCGCAGCCCCTAGGCTGCTCGAAGCTCGGGTCACTGTGGCTCGCAGGTCAGTTGCACGCGCAGACGGATGATGCTGCGGGCGAATTTCACCGTCAGGTTGCCGCTCTGCCCTGCTGCCAGGTTCACGCTACGTGCTCTTGGCGCTTCCGGGCCATTGCGAAATACCGCTTTGCAGGACGCCGCCGCTTCACCGTAGTTCTGCACCCGCACCGCTGCCATGTTGTGGTCGATTTCCTGGGGGCTGGCCGATACCTCGGCGCCATTGAGCTGCTTCTCGAGTTCGATGGGATAGGCCTGAGCTGCCAGCGGCAGCAAGGCGATCAGCGCACAACAGAGTTTTCTCATGGCCAGCCTCCAATGGTGGGCCGTCAGTTTAGGGCCAGTACCCTGCCCGTGCACAGGGACCGGCGAAGGAGATGAAATGAAGGCCCCACGCGTAACCCTCGATCAGTGGCGCACTCTGCAGGCGGTGGTCGACCATGGCGGTTTCGCCCAGGCCGCCGAGATGCTGCACCGCTCGCAATCGTCGGTCAGCTATACGGTGGCACGTATGCAGGAGCAACTGGGCGTGCCGCTATTGCGTATCGATGGGCGCAAGGCCGTGCTTACCGAAGCGGGTGACGTGCTACTGCGCCGCTCCCGGCAACTGGTCAAGCAGGCCAGCCAGCTCGAAGACCTCGCGCACCACATGGAGCAGGGCTGGGAAGCCGAGGTTCGCCTGGTGGTCGACGCTGCCTACCCGAGCGCTCGCCTGGTGCGCGCACTCACCGCCTTCATGCCGCAAAGTCGCGGCTGTCGCGTACGCCTGCGAGAGGAAGTGCTGTCGGGTGTCGAGGAAGTACTCAAGGAAGGCGTCGCCGACCTGGCAATCAGTGGCTATAACATTCCCGGCTTCCTGGGCTCGGAGATGAGCCCGGTGGAATTCATCGCCGTGGCCCACCCCGATCACGCCCTGCACCGCCTGCAACGACAGTTGAACTTCCAGGACCTGGAAACCCAGATGCAGGTGGTGATCCGCGATTCCGGGCGCCACCAGCCCCGCGACGTCGGCTGGCTCGGCGCCGAACAGCGCTGGACGGTGGGCAGCCTGGCCACCGCCGCCAACTTCGTCGGCAACGGTCTGGGCTTCGCCTGGTTACCGCGCCACATGATCGAGCGCGAACTGAGCGACGGCCTGCTCAAGCCCCTGCCGCTGGAAAAAGGCGGCAGTCGCAGCCCGGTCTTCTTCCTCTATGCCAGCAAGGACAAGGCCCTGGGGCCTGCCACGCAGATCCTCACCGACCTGATTCAACGCTTCGATGCCGCGCCGCTCAACGCGGCCTTCGCCTCGCCGCCGGCGCTGGCCTGATCAGGGTTCGCCTGCCCCCGGCAAGCGCACGTGCTTGCCTTTCTCCATGAAGTCGAAAACACTGCTGCCACCTCACCTCAGGACTCGAACACGATGTTGAAGAAACTCGCCCTTACCGCCTGCTCGCTGCTGTTCACCGCCCAGCTCATGGCGGCCGAAAATCCGCTCGTGCTGCTGACCACCAGCCTGGGCGAAATCGAGGTGCAGCTCGACGAGCAGAAAGCGCCGATCAGTACCAAGAACTTCCTCGCTTACGTGGACAGCGGCTTCTACAAAGGCACCCAGTTCCATCGTGTGATTCCGGGTTTCATGGTGCAAGGCGGCGGTTTCGACGAGAGCATGCGCCAGAAGAACACCGGCGCGCCGATCAAGAACGAAGCCGACAACGGCCTGCACAACGTGCGTGGCACGCTGGCCATGGCACGCACCCAGGCGCGGGACTCGGCGACCAGCCAGTTCTTCATCAACCACACCGACAACGCCTTTCTGGACCACGGCTCGCGGGACTTCGGCTATGCGGTTTTCGGCAAGGTGACCCGCGGCATGGAAGTGGTCGACCGTATCGCCCAGGTGCGCACGGCCAACCGCGCCGGTCAGCAGAACGTACCGGTTGACCCGGTGGTGATTCTCGACGCCAAGCGCCTCTGATACTGCTACCCTTTGCCGGTAGACCCGCGTGCCAGAGCATGCGGGTTGCCCCTCGAGCCCAGCGCTCGCGCCTCTCGGCATTCCAGCCGGCCGGTTACGCCTGTCGGTAGCAACACGTGAAACACCCGCCCACTCGCCAGAGCAGACTGTGCCTCATGTTGTTCCGCCGCTTCGAAAATCTGATCGACGTCTTCAAACCCAGCCCTGATGTGGCACCGCCCGACGGCATGCTGCGCTTCTACGCCCACTACCTCAAACAGGTATGGCCGTTGATGATCGCCGTGCTGGTGATCGGCTTCTTCGCGGCGCTGATCGAAGTCGCGCTGTTCAGTTTTCTCGGCCAGTTGATCGACATGGCGCAGGCCACTGCCGACGCCCGCACGTTCTTCGCCGAACACCGCGACGAACTGCTGTGGATGGCGCTGGTGGCATTGATCATCCGGCCTCTGGTGTTCGGCCTGCACAATCTGCTTACCCACCAGGCGATCAACCCGGGGCTGACCAACCTGATTCGCTGGCAGAATCACCGTTACGTGCTCAAGCAGAGCCTGAACTTCTTCCAGAACGACTTCGCCGGGCGTATCGCCCAGCGGGTCATGCAGACCGGGCCATCGCTGCGCGATTCGGCCATGCAGGTGATCGACGCACTGTGGCATGTGGTGGTGTACGCCGGCAGCGCACTGTACCTGTTCGCAGCGGCCGACCTGCGCCTGGTGGTGCCGCTGTCACTGTGGATCATCGGCTACAGCGCCGCGCTCTGGTACTTCGTGCCGCGCATCAAGGCGCGCTCGGCCGCTGCCTCCGCGGCGCGCTCCAAGGTCATGGGCCGGGTGGTGGATGGTTACAGCAACGTCGCCACCCTCAAGCTCTTCGCCCACTCCCGCGAAGAGGAAACCTACGCCCGCGAGGCCATGCAGGAACTACTCGACAAATTCCGCCTGCAGTCACGCACCATCACCAGCCTGGACTTCCTCATCACCTGCATGAACGGTCTGCTGATCGTCGGTACCGGCGCCCTGGCGCTGTGGCTGTGGAGCGAGGCGCTTATCAGCACCGGCGCCATCGCCCTGGCGCTGGGCCTGGTGATCCGCATCAACAACATGGCCGAATGGATCATGTGGGTGGTCAACGGCATTTTCGAGAACGTCGGCACCGTGCAGGACGGCATGCAGACCATCGTTCAGCCGCGCCAGGTGCTCGACCACGAAGACGCCAAACCGCTTCAGGTACGACAAGGCGGCGTACGCTTCGACGACGTGCATTTCCACTATGGCAAGAAAGGCGGCGTGATCAGCGGCCTGACCATCGACATTCGCCCCGGCGAGAAGATCGGCCTGGTAGGCCCCTCGGGGGCCGGCAAGTCGACCCTGGTCAATCTGCTGCTGCGCCTCTATGACCTGGAAAGCGGGTGCATCCTCATCGATGGCCAGAACATCGCCGATGTCAGCCAGGAAACCCTGCGTGCCAACATCGGCGTGGTCACTCAGGACACGTCCCTGTTGCACCGCTCGATCCGCGACAACCTGCGCTACGGCAGGCCCGATGCCAGCGATGAAGAGCTCTGGGCCGCCGCCCGCAAGGCCCGCGCGGATGGCTTCATCAGCACGCTGGACGACAGCCAGGGTGGCCTCGGTTTCGAGGCCCAGGTCGGTGAGCGTGGAGTCAAGCTGTCCGGCGGCCAGCGTCAGCGCATCGCCATTGCCCGGGTGCTGCTCAAGGACGCGCCGATTCTGGTGATGGACGAAGCCACCTCGGCCCTCGATTCGGAAGTCGAATCGGCCATCCAGGAGAGCCTCGACAGCCTCATGGATGGAAAGACGGTGATCGCCATCGCGCACCGCCTGTCGACCATCGCGCGCATGGATCGCCTGGTGGTGATCGACAAGGGCCAGGTGATCGAGACCGGCACCCACGCCGAACTGATCGAGCGTGGCGGTCTGTATGCCCGTCTCTGGCAACACCAGACAGGCGGCTTCGTCGGCGTCGATTGATGCTGGCAGGCGGCACCAGGCTGAGTAAGCCCAGGCTAATCGTTAGCTTGCTAACATCATCATTTTTCATGATGTGTACTAGCAAAGGCATCAATTTCCGCGATGCCGACATTGCTGGTCATATAAGTCCCAAGAGGCAACGAAACCGATTGGATCGGTCAGGCTGCCTCACATCGAAATGATCGAGGACATCATCATGAAAATCGCAACTGCCGTTACCGCCCTGCTTTCCAGTCTCGCTCCTGCCGTGTTCGCCGCCGACGTTCAGCCCAAACCCGGTGCCGGCCTGCCGACCGAGGATTATCACTACGGCATGAAAGTCGATGTGCAGAAAATCCTGTATCGCACCGACGTCTCCGACAAGAGGGGTGTCGTGCCGGTGATCATGGTGTTCACCGACAGCCAGGGCGAAACCCACAAGATGCGTTTCCTCGAGTGGGGCGGCCGCTACGACGGCTGACCGGTCGCGGCGCTGCGGCTCCCCCGCAGCGCGCCACCGCGCAGGTCAGACCTGCCTGTAAGGCAGCATCTCGCGCGCCTGCTCAGCGTAGGCCAGCACGCCCTCCCGCTCTTCCTGCAGAAACCCCGCCACCGCATCACGTAGCCCGTCGTGCACCAGGTAGTGCCAGGAATGGGTGATGACCGGCTCGAAGCCGCGAATCAGCTTGTGCTCTCCCTGAGCGCCCGCATCGAAGCGCTGCAGACCCAGCTCGATCGCCTGCTCCATGCCCTGATAGAAACAGGTCTCGAAGTGCAGCCGATCGAACTCGGCCAGGCAACCCCAGTAGCGGCCATACACGCTGTCGCCACCGAGCAGGCTGAACGCCATGGCCACCGGCTGTGCACCACGACAGGCCAGTACCACGCGAATGGCCTCGGGCATACGCTCGGCCAGCAGGCTGAAGAAGGCCCGGGTCAGGTAAGGTGCCTGACCGCGTACATGGTAGGTATTGGCATAGCAGTGATAGACGAAGTCCCACTGCGCCTCGCTCAACTGCTGCCCTTCGCACCACTCGAAATGGATGCCCTGCCCCGCCACCTGCTCGCGCTCCTTGCGCATCTGCTTGCGTTTGCGTGAGCTGAGGGTGTCGAGAAAATCCTGAAAATCCCGGTAGCCGCGGTTATGCCAGTGAAACTGACAGCCCAGGCGCTGCAGCCAGCCATCACGTCCTTGCAGCACCTCGTCGCCAGCGGTGTCGGTGAAATTCACGTGCAAGCTGGACAGCCCCTGTTCCTGCAGAGACGCGGTCACGGCGTCGAGCAACTGCCCAGCCGACTCGGCCGTCCCCAGCAGACGCTGGCCGGTCACCGGCGAAAACGGAATGGCACCCAGCAACTTGGGGTAATAGGCGATACCAGCTCGACGGCAGGCATCTGCCCAGCCGTGATCGAACACGTACTCGCCGGAAGAGTGGTATTTGACGTAGGCCGGTAGCGCCGCCAGCGGCTTGCCGTCGGCACCGAGCAGCACCTGGTGAGCAGCCTGCCAACCGCTGCGGCCACCGACGCTGCCGCTGTCTTCCAGCGAGGCAAGAAAGGCGTGACGCAGAAACGGCTGGGGCCCGCTGAGCAGGCCGTCCCAGGTGGCGGCGTCGAGTTCGTTGAGGGCGTGCAGGCTGTAGACAGGCATCGGCAATATCCGCGGGCAATCAGCGCACACTATATCGCCAAGCGCCGTGTAGATCCGACCGCCCATAAAAAACCCCGCACGAGGCGGGGTTCAAAGGAGCACCACGTTGAAACGTATTGCTTAGAACGCGTACTGGGCGCGCAGAACGATGCCGTCACCGCTGTCATCGTTGGCTGCTACGGAGTTGACCTGGTTGTCGGCCTTGGCCTTGACGTAAGTGGCGCTGACTTTCACCGCTTCGTTGGCGTACCAGTTCACACCCAGGTTGTGCACCTTGCCGGTCACGTCGTCGGTCGGATCGATACCCACGGTATCGTCTTCAACCGCGATGTGGTCGTAGCGATAGAACAGTTCCCAGGCGCCGATGGACTTGTTGGCCGGCTTGATCGAATCGAACTTGCCGAGTTTGTAGGCACGCGCTTCACCGGTCAGGGTGTAAGCGACCTGGCCGTAGTAACCCTTGGCCTTGATGTCTTCACGGTTGGCTGCATCGGCTTTCATCTTGCGGGTGATGTACTCACCCTGGATGGACAGAGGCCCCATTGCCCAGGCTGCTTCCAGACCCAGTGCACGGTCGGTGTCGTAGGAACCGGCCGGCAGGTTGTTGGCACCACCCAGCAGCAGACGGTTACCGTTGGTACCAGCATCCTGGCCACCGTCGGTGCTCACGCCACGCATGCCCAGACGGCTGCGAATACGGCCATCGAACGCGGTGTCGGAAAGGTCACGCTGGGCGAAGTTGAAACCCAGGTGCAGCACGTTGCCAGCCTCATGCAGCGGGGCGAATACGCCGCGCAGGTTGAACTGCTTGGTGCTGTCGCCGTCTTCGTCAGCGTTGGTCGCGTCTTTGGCGAACAGACCAGCGGAACCGTAGATCGAATCACCAGCGGTACCCGAAACCTGGATGCCCAGACCACCGTTGTGGCTGTTGGCCCAGTCGGCCAGTTCGTAGGCAGCGGTACGCTCGGGAGCGGTCACCCACTTGGAGCTGGTGGCTTTTTCCAGACCGAACTCGGGGTCGAAGCGACCGATCTTGATCGACAGCGGCTTGAAGCCGTTGTAAGCCAGCGAGGCTTCGTCGAAGTAACCGTCCTCGGCACGGTTGTCACCGCCGGAGTTCTTGGAGAAGTCGTAGTTGACCTGATAAGCCCAGTCGCTATACAGAACGCCGCCGATTTCCAGGAAAGCGCGACGGAAGTAACCGGCGTCAGCCTTGTTGCCGTTCACGGTGTAGAAACCGTCGAAGGAGCTGTAGTCAGCCTGTACGCGACCGCCGATCTTGAAGCTGAATTCCTTGTCGGTGGTAGCGACTTCCAGGCCGCCTTTGGTTTTAACTACGATGTCAGCGCCGTCGGTGGTGACGGTGCCGGCGAAAGCCTGGGCGGAAACGGCCAGAGCCAGGGCGCTGGCTGCGAAACCGGCGAAGTGCTTACGGATCATCGAGAATTCCCCTAATTGAACTTAAGTGCTGAAAAACACCCGAGCTGTGGGCTCGTTCGTGCTGGGGGAATCTTCGCGGCGGCTTATTTCAGCGCCGTTGCTGATATATAAATATTTGATGACAAGGGAACTTTTTACTTCCTTTGAATATAAAGCTTGACAAGCCTCACCCCGGCCAAGTAACTGACCAGGCTGTATGGGCCGTTCTAGAGGGGTTCAGGCACAGCGACGGGCAGCACCTTGCATGCTGCCCGGGAGGCGATCAGCGCTTGCGCAGGATCACGCTGCCGATGGAATAGCCGGCGCCAAAGGAGCTGAGCACACCAATCGAACCGGCCGGCAGATCATCCTGATTCTTGTGCAGAGCGATCACCGAACCCGCCGAACTGGTGTTGGCGTAGGTGTCCAGGATCACCGGCGCTTCCTGTGGTTCAGGGTCGCGACCGAGCAGTTTGCGGGCGATCAACTGGTTCATGTTGAGGTTGGCCTGGTGCAGCCAGAAACGTTTCACGTCCGCCACGTCCAGCTGGTTTTCCTGCAGATGCGCCGCGATCAGTTCGGCCACCATCGGGCAGACTTCCTTGAACACCTTGCGCCCCTCCTGCACGAACAGCTTGTCGCCGGCAGCCTGGCTGCCATCCTGCGCGGCACGATTGAGGAAGCCGAAGTTGTTGCGGATATTGTTGGAGAACTGGGTCAGCAGCTTGGTGCCGACCACCTCGAACTGGTACTCGGACGTCGCCAGATCGGCTCGCTCGATGATCACTGCGGTAGCTGCATCACCGAAGATGAAATGGCTGTCACGGTCGCGGAAATTCAGGTGGCCAGTACAGATTTCCGGGTTGACCATCAGGATCGCCCGCGCCTGCCCCAGCTGCACGCTGTTGACCGCCGCCTGAATGCCGAAGGTGGCCGAGGAACAGGCGACGTTCATGTCGTAACCGAAGCCCTGGATGCCCAGCGCCGCCTGCACTTCGATGGCCACCGCCGGATAGGCGCGCTGCAGGTTGGAGCAGGCGACGATCACCCCATCGATGTCTGCGACGGTCTTACCGGCACGGGCCAGCGCCTGCTCGGCAGCCGCCACGGCCATCTCGCAGAGAATGCCCCACTGCTCGTTATCGCGCTCGGCGATGTACGGCACCATGCGTTGCGGGTCGAGGATGCCCTGCTTGTCGATCACGAAGCGGCTCTTGATACCCGAGGCCTTTTCGATGAAGGCGCTGTTCGACTCGCTGAGCGCCTCGATTTCACCCCGCTCGATGGCCTCGGCGTTCTCGCTGTTGAACTGCTGCACGTAGGCATTGAAGGACGCCACCAACTCGTCGTTGGAAATGCTGTTGGCCGGTGTGTACAGGCCTGTGCCGCTGATGACGACGTTATGCACGCTGTTTCCTCTTGTTCGGGGCTGTTGCCGGTCAGGCCGTGGCAGGCAGCCGACGGCACCGGTGCACGGGCGGGCGACACACGCCACCTCATAACCCGTAATCACTGGCGCTCAAGTGTGCCACAGGCTCAGCGGTCGCGCCCATTGGGCAGACAAACTGACGGGCGCATCGCCGCTATCGATCGTCGCGCGTCTGCTCCAGCAGCCAGGTACGCACTACCGCGAACGGTGCCTGCTGGCGTATTCGCCGTGGGCTGAGCAGATAGAACCCGCGCTCGTCCTGCAGGGTGGCGTCGAACGGGTCGATCAGTCGACCGGCCTGAATGTCCCGCGCGACGAAGAAGCGATTGGCCAGGGCAATGCCCTGCCCGGCAATGGCTGCCTCGATGGCCAGCGAAGTCTGATTGAAGCGCACGCTCCTGGCGGTGGCCTGTGGCGCCTCGGGGAACAGCAGATCGAGAAAGCGTGGCCAGAGGTTGTGCGCATCATGCAGCAAGGAATAGCGCGCTAATCCCTGCAGATCGCTCGGTGGTCCGAAGCGCTCGAGCAGCCCCGGGCTCATCACCGCGACGATCGCCTGCTCGAGCAGCAATTCAGCCTGTAGCCCGGGGCCGAACGGTGGGCGCCCATAGCGCACCGCCACATCCACGCCATCGTTGTGAAAGCTGGAAAGCCGCTCGCTGGCGAGGATTCTCAGGTCGATCTGCGGATGCTGCATCGAGAAGTCCGGCAACCGCGGGATCAGCCACTTGGAAGCGAATGTTGGCGTCACGCTGACGGTCAGGTGCAGCGGCGCCGGTCGCAGCCCCTGAGTGGCGTCGGCGATCAGCTCGAATGCCCGGCGCACGCTCAGGCTGTAGCTTCTGCCGCTCTCGGTCAGCGCCAGGCCGCGCGGCTGCCGCTCGAACAGCCTGAGCCCCAGGTCGGCCTCCAGACCACGAATCTGCTGGGCCACCGCGCCCTGAGTCACGCCCAGTTCTTCAGCCGCAAGGCGGAAGTTGAGGTGCCGCGCCACCACTTCGAAGACACGCAGCGCATTGAGCGACGGGAGCTGACCGAATTCTTCAGACATGAGTGTAGTTTTTCTACTGAGTCAAGGTACCGGAACTGCCTCTCTACCTGCGCCCCCCGGCTGCTAGCCTTATAGCCAACGCCACGACCGCAACGGAGACAATACGATGTCTGTAGAAAAAGTAGCAATCATCACCGCTGGAGGCAGCGGCATGGGTGCAGCGGCCGCACGTCGCCTGGCCGCGGATGGCTTCAAGGTCGCCATTCTCTCCTCGTCTGGCAAGGGCGAGGCACTGGCCACGGAGCTGGGCGGTTTCGGGGTGACGGGCAGCAATCAGTCCACCGAGGATCTCGCCAGGCTGGTCGACGGCACGTTGTCGCGCTGGGGGCGGATCGATGCGCTGGTCAACAGCGCCGGCCACGGCCCGCGCGCGCCGATTCTGGAAATCAGCGACGAAGACTGGCATCGCGGCCTGGATACCTACCTGCTCAACGTGATTCGCCCCACTCGCCTGGTCACCCCCGTCATGCAGCAGCAACAGGCTGGGGTGATCATCAATATCTCCAGCGCCTGGACGTTCGAGCCCAGTGAGCTGTTCCCGACGTCGGCGGTGTTCCGCGCCGGCCTGGCGTCGTTCACCAAGGTATTCGCGGACACCCATGCCCGCGACAACATCCGCATGAACAATGTACTGCCGGGCTGGATCGACAGCCTGCCATCCACCGAAGCGCGCAGAGCCAGCGTGCCGCTGCAACGTTATGGCAGCAGCGAGGAAGTGGCCGCGACCATCGCATTCCTGGCCTCGGAGGGAGCGGCCTACATCACCGCACAGAACATCCGCGTGGATGGCGGCATCACCCGCGCCGTCTGATCGGCCGGATCACGCATGAGCCGCTAGCAACGAAACATGACAGCCACGAGCGGCCCGACCATCGCCGGGCGCTCGTGGCCGGGGTTTCAGCTCAGGCTTTCGTCGATCACCAGCACCAGCTTGCCGTTGACCTGATTGCCTTCCAGGGTCGCATAGGCCTCATGGGCCTCGGCAATCGCAAAGGTGCGGGCCAGTTGCGGCTTGAGCCGGCCTTCGCTGAACAGCGGCCACACGTGCTGGCGCAGGTCGCGCAGCAGTTCGGCCTTGAACAGATCGTCGCGGTTGCGCAACGTCGAGCCGATCAGCTGGATGCGTTTGCCAAGCACCTGGGCCATGTCGATCTCGGCCTTGCGTCCCCCCATCAGACCGATGTTCACCCAGCGGCCATCGAGCGCCAGCAGCTTGAGATTCAACGAGGCGTAGCTGGCGCCGACCGGGTCGAGGATGACTTCAAACGGGCCGAAATCATCCGGCACCTTCAGCCCATCCTTGTCGCGAATCGCCCCACCACTGGCGCCCAGGCTCTCGCAATACGCCAGGCGATCGTGCGAGCCGACGGTCACCCAGCAGGTACTGCCGAAGGCCTTGCACAGCTGGATGGCCGCCGAGCCGACGCCACTGGCACCTGCGTGCAGCAGCACCTTTTCGCCGGGTTTCAGGCCGGCCAGCTGGAACAGGTTAAGCCAGGCGGTGGCGTACACTTCCGGCAAAGCCGCAGCCTCGTGCAGCGACAAGCCTTCGGGCACCGGCAGCACATGGCGCGCATCGACCACCACCTCTTCGGCCACGCCGCCGCCAGCCAACAATGCGCAGACGCGATCCCCCACCTGCCAGTCATCGCAGCCGGCACCCACTTCACTGACGATGCCCGCACACTCCAGGCCCAGCGTATCGCTGGCCCCCGGCGGCGGCGGGTAATTGCCGGCCCGCTGCAACAGATCGGCGCGGTTCAGGCCCGCTGCCGCCACGCGAATGCGTACTTCCCCTACATCACAGGCAGGCGTGGGACGATCGACCCATTCCACCTGCCCTTCAACGCCTTGCAATGCTTTCACGCTGCCTCCATAGTGCATTTGAACCTAGCCCAGCGCTCGCCGCTGGGCTTTTGCATTGCGCCGATGGAACCTGGCGCCCTCAAAGACGGCCTAATATGCGTTATCAACTGTCCCCACGTCGAATCAGCATGAAGCGATCTCTCATCAGCGCCACCCTGGCCCTCGTTCTCGGGCTGGGCGCATTGCCCCTCGCAGCCAAAACCAGCCAAGCCGATCCGTGGGAATACTTGCAGCCTGATCGCGATCAGGTCATCGCCAGTCTCAACGTGGTCGAACTGCTGCAGCGCCACCACTACAGCAAGCCGCCGCTCGATGATGCGCGCTCGGAGAAGGTCTATCAGGGTTACCTGAAGATGCTCGATCCGGCGCGCAGCTATTTCACCGCAGCGGATATCGCCGAATTCGATCGCTGGAAAGACAAGTTCGACGACCTGCTCAAGAAGGGCGATCTCGAACCCGGCTTTCATATCTACAAGCGTCAGCTCGAGCGTCAGCAGGGTCGTCTGACCTACGTTCAGGGTCTGCTGGCCAAGGGGGTCGACAAGATCGACTTCACGGTCAACGAAGACCTGCTGGTCGATCGTGAAAAAGCCCCCTGGGCCAAGGACGTCGCCGAGCTGGACGAGCTGTGGCGCAAACGCCTGAAAGACGAAGTGCTGCGCCTGAAACTGGCAGGCAAGGAGCCTGCGGCGATTCAGGAGCTGCTCACCAAACGCTACAAGGCGCAGCAGGCACGCCTGCAGCAGACCCGCAGCGAGGACGTGTTCCAGGCGTACATCAACGCCTTCGCCATGACCTACGATCCGCATACCAACTACCTGTCACCGGACAGCGCGGAAAACTTCGACATCAACATGAGCCTGTCCCTCGAGGGCATCGGCGCCGTGTTGCAGAGCGATAACGAGCACGTCAAGGTGGTGCGTCTGGTGCCTGCCGGCCCTGCCGAGAAGAGCAAGCAGATCTCGCCTGCCGACAAGATCGTCGGCGTTGGCCAGGGTGACGACGAGATCGTCGACGTGATCGGCTGGCGCCTCGACGAGGTGGTGAAACTGATCCGTGGTCCGAAAGGTTCGCGCGTGCGTCTGGAAGTGATTCCAGCGAGCAATGCGCCGAATGACCAGACCAGCAAGGTGGTCAGCATCACCCGTGAAGCGGTCAAGCTGGAAGAGCAGGCGGCCAAGAAATCCATCCTCAAGGTCGAGCAGGACGGACGCCCGTATACCCTCGGCGTGATCGAGATCCCGGCCTTCTATCTGGACTTCAAGGCGTTCCGCGCTGGCGATCCGGATTACAAGAGCACCACGCGCGACGTCAAGAAGCTGATCACCGAGCTGCAGGCCGAGAAAGTCGACGGTATCGTCATCGACCTGCGCAACAACGGTGGCGGCTCGCTGCAGGAAGCCACCGAACTGACCGGCCTGTTCATCGACAAGGGCCCGACCGTTCTGGTGCGCAACAGCGATGGCCGGGTCGATGTACTGGCTGACGAGCAGGACGGCGCCTTCTACAAGGGCCCCATGGCCGTGCTGGTCAACCGCCTGTCCGCCTCGGCTTCGGAGATTTTCGCCGGCGCCATGCAGGACTACCATCGCGCGCTGATTCTTGGCGGCCAGACGTTCGGCAAAGGCACGGTGCAGACCATCCAGCCGCTCAACCATGGTGAGCTGAAACTGACCCTGGCCAAGTTCTATCGCGTGTCCGGGCAGAGCACCCAGCACCGCGGCGTGGTGCCGGACATCTCCTACCCTGACGTGATGGACAACAAGGAAATCGGCGAGAGCGCCCTTCCCGAAGCCATGCCGTGGGACAGCATCCGCCCGGCGATCAAACCTGAACTGGACCCGATCAAGCCATTTCTCACCGAGCTGAAGAATCGTTACGACAGCCGTACCGCCGACAACCCGGACTTCAACTTTGCCCGTGAGCGCCTGGCCCTGTCCCGTGAACTGATGGCCGAGAAGACCGTCAGCCTCAACGAAACCAAGCGCCGCACCCAGCAGGCCGATATCGAGAAGCGCCAACTGGCGATCGAGAACGCCCGCCGCAGCGCCAAGGGCGAAGAGCCGTTGACCGAGCTGAAGAAGGAAGACGAGGACGACGCACTGGCGCAGAGCGAGGAAGAGAAAAAGACCAAACCGGAAGACGACGCCTACCTGTCGGAAACCGGCCACATCCTGATCGACTACCTCAAGCTCAATACGCGTTTAGCCAAGCAGTAATCGGCAAGCGGTAACCCAGAAGGGCGTCGTGCATACGACGCCCTTTTTTGTGCCCGCATCGATGGCGACCTGCTCATGGCCGCCGGAGCGAAGGGCGTAACGCTATCCAGCCGATTGACTGATGGCACTCAGCCTTCATTAAACGGTCATCAATCTGTAGTGAAATCCCGAGCATTCAGCAGTATTCATCCGCGAGTGGCCACGCCGCTCGTTCGCTCCCCGATTTCACTAGAGACCTGCCATGACCGTCACCGAGCAATTGAGCGCGCTGGGCCAAATCCTCGCGCACGGCGGCCTGCATAGCCTGTTTCAGCCCATCGTGTCGCTCTCCGAGCGGCGCATTCTTGGCTATGAAGCGCTCACCCGCGGGCCGTCCAACAGCCCGCTGCACTCGCCAATCACGCTGTTCGCCGCGGCGCGGCAAACCGGCCTGCTCAACGAGCTGGAAATGGCCTGCCGCAAGAGCGCCTGCCGGCGCTTCAGCGAACTGAAACTGGACGGCCTGCTGTTTCTCAACGTATCGCCGGATTCGCTGCTCGATGCCCGGCACCAGCCGGGACGAACGCTGCAGTTGCTGCAGACTTACGGCATTCCCCCCAGCCGGGTGGTGATCGAGCTGACGGAGCAGTCGCCCACCGACGACTTCAACCTGCTCGACACCGCCCTACACCATTACCGGGACATGGGCTTCTCCATCGCCCTGGACGATCTCGGCGCCGGTTACTCGAGCCTGCGCCTGTGGTCGGAGCTGCGCCCCGATTACGTGAAGATCGACCGCCACTTCATCGATGGTATCCATCAGGATGCGGTCAAGCGCGAGTTCGTCGGCTCGATCCTGCAGATGGCCAAGGCCTCCCGGGCACAGGTGATCGCCGAAGGCATCGAACTCGAGGAAGAGCTGGCGGTGCTCTGCGAAATGGGCGTGGACCTGCTTCAGGGCTACCTGCTCTGTCGCCCTCAAGACCAGCCACCGACCGACGCCAGTGCACTGCTGCCCGAGCCAGGCTCCTCGCCGACCTCGCTCAGCGAAGAAGGCAGTGACCTCACTGCCCTGCTCAACGAACACCCATCGGTATCCATCAACACGCCCACCGCCGATGTGCTCGAAGCCTTCCGTGCCCAGGCCAACCTCAACTCGCTGGCGGTACTGGACGAGGATCGGCGACCGGTAGGCATCGTGCATCGCCATTCGCTGTCGGAGGTATTGCTCAAACCCTTCGCCACCGAGCTGTTCGCTCGCAAGCCGATCAGCCGCCTGATGAGCAACGACTTTCTTGCCGTGGAAATCAGCCAGTCGCTGCAAAAGGTCAGCCGCCTGCTGACCAGCCGTGCGCGCCAGCGTATCGAGGAAGACTTCGTGATTACCGTGGACGGCCACTACCTTGGCCTCGGTCGGGTCATCGACGTGCTCAAGCTGATCACCGAACTGAAGATCCAGCAGGCCCGTTACGCCAACCCGCTGACCCTGCTTCCGGGTAACGTGCCCATCCAGCAGTGCCTGACCCGGCTGTTGCAGCAGAGCCGCGAAGCGGTGGTCTGCTATGTCGACATCGACAGCTTCAAACCCTTCAACGACCTCTACGGTTACGCCAAGGGCGACGAAGTGCTGCTGTGCCTGGCGCATTGCCTCAACGAAAGGATCGACCCGACACGTGACTTCGTCGGCCATATCGGTGGTGACGACTTCCTGCTGGTGTTCGGCTCGAAGGACTGGCGTGCGCGCCTCAATCGGCTGCTGGAGGACTTTCAGGGGCAGTGCCGGCGGTTCTATCTGGATGAGCATCTGGATGCTGGCTGTTTCGTCAGCCACAACCGCCAGGGGCAACGGGAGGAGTTCGCGCTGCTGTCGCTGTCACTCGGCGTCGTTCATCTGCATCCGCAACACTGCACGCTGCTGGACGCCAGCGAGCTGGCTGGTCTGGCCTCGGAAGCCAAGCGCCATGCCAAGGCGATACCCGGTTACAGCCTGCACGTGATCGATACGCACACCCTGCAGGGCGCGCTCACTCAGGGTTCTGCGGGGTAATCGAACTCGAACACCCGGGCCACTTCGGACGCGTGCCACGAGGCGGCCGCAACGCCGTCAGAGGCACCCTCGAAGCGCCCCAGGCGGGTCACGCATTCGAAGAAACCGGTGCGCGGCAGGCGGCTGGCTCCCTGGCTGATGACCAGCGCGCTGCGCAGTGGGCGCTCGCCGCGGGCATCCAGTGCGGCCAGGTGTTCGAGAGCCGCGGTCAGGGTCTGCATGGCGGGCGCCGGCAGCGCCAGGCGTTCGATCAGCGCGCGATAGGTCAGCAGGTGGCGCTGCCGCCGCGCATCGTCCAGTGCGGCCAGCAGGGCGTCCCAGTGCACGCGGCTGATGCGCACGCTCATGCACCCGCCTCCCAGCCGGAAATGCCGAGTACCCAGGCCAAGGCACGCAGGATCGCGGCATCGGGCTGCCGCTCGCCACTTTCGATCATGCCCAGGTAATGAGGACTGATGCCCACGGCGCGGGCCAGCTCATCACGGCTCAAGCCCTTGCCCTCGCGCAGTGTGGCCAGTTGGGCCAGGGGTTTGGGGGCATCGGCGGTGGGCTTTTCGGTAGCCGGTGCCGCCGCACTCTTGCCTGCAGCCTGCAGCAGCGCCTGGTATTCGGCCCAGGGCAATACCGCGTACTCGGGTTCGCCGTCGCGCTCGATCACCTGTAGATTCATGCTTAATTTCTCCGCGAGGCGCAGCGTCCCTCTGCGTGGTCCGGCCTGGGCGATAGCGCCTGCCGTGTTGTTCGCGCATCTTATCAGCGATCCCGCACCCAGCGCTCGTCACACGATCGCCGCCGCGGCGATCATCGCCCCGCGGCAGCGCCCTGCATGAAGAACTGCATCAGCGAGGTGCCCATGCTGGCCCGTGCGACCCGACCACGACGTTCACCATCGACGAGCCCGAACAGCAGGGAGGCGAAGAGCTCGGTCAGCACTGGCGCACCGATGTCGATGCGAAATACATGCTCGCGCTGCCCACGCAGGAAGAACTGATCCAGGGCGTTGGTATAGGGCAACCAGCGTGCATCTTCACCGCACTCATGCAGCGAGTCCGGGCGCCACTGGAACATCAGGAATACCAGCAGATCACGGTGAACCAGATGGCCGTCCACCAACCGCTGCAATGCCTCCGGCGCTGGCGAGTTCTGCAGGTCGGCTTCGGCGATGACCGTGTTCATGACCACCGAGCCGTAATCGAAGAGCATGTCGATCAGATTGTCGCGAGTACCGCAAAAACGATTCAAGGTGGCCTTGCTCACCCCTGCGGCCTGAGCTATTTCCTTGAAGGTGCCACGCGGGTGCTCGACCATGGCAACGGCCAGGGCCTTGAGCAATTTCTCTTCAGCGGCAGGTTTATCCATCAAAACAGTCTTCACTCATTCAGTGGTGGCGGCGCGCCATTGTGCAGGAAAAACCTTTTTCTTCAAAAGGACGGTCAAGTTTAGTCACAAAAAATGCAAATGAGTCAATATTGACTCATTTGCATTATCAGCTGATCATTCGCGCCTTTCGAGAACTAACTAATGAGGGGCATCGCCCCAGGTGAAGCATGAGCAGGATTCGCGAACGTTGCGTTTTTTCGGCGATAACCCTTTTGGTGGCGATCAGCCTCGCCGGCTGTGACAAAGGCGAGCAAGGCTGGGGCGAAGCGCCTCCCCGCGAAGTCGATGTACTGACCGTCAAGACCGAGCCCTTCACCGTGGTCGCCGAGTTGCCGGGCCGTATCGAGCCCGTGCGCGTCGCCGAAGTGCGCGCCCGGGTCGCCGGTATCGTACTCAAGCGCACCTTCGAGGAAGGCGCCGACGTCAAGGCAGGCGACCTGCTGTTCCAGATCGACCCTGCCCCGTTCAAGGCGGCGCTGTCCCGGGCCGAGGGCGAACTGGCCCGCGCCGAAGCGCAGCTGTTCCAGGCTCAAGCCACCGTCAAACGCTACGAGCCGCTGGTCAAGATAGACGCGGTCAGTCAGCAGGACTTCGATGTCGCCCGTGCGGCCCTGCAAAGCGCCCAGGCTGACAAACGCTCGGCTCAGGCCAATGTGGAAACCGCCAAGCTGGACGTGGGTTATGCCCAGGTGCGTGCGCCCATCGCCGGCCGTATCGGTCGTGCGCAGGTCACCGAGGGCGCGCTGGTCGGTCAGGGCGAAACCACCCTGCTCGCACGCATCCAGCAACTCGACCCGGTGTACGCCGACTTCACCCAGCCAGCCGCCGACGCCTTGCGCCTGCGCGCCGCCATCGCCGACGGCAAGGTGTCCGGTGACGGCGACAAGACGCTGTCGCTGCGCGTCGACGGCACCGATATCGAGAGCAAAGGCACCCTGCTGTTCACCGATATCTCGGTGGACCGCAGTACCGGCCAGATCGCCCTGCGCGGACGCTTCGACAACCCGAATGGCGTGTTGCTGCCGGGCATGTACGTGCGCGTGCGCACGCCGCAGGGCCTCGATCAGGATGCCATCCTGGTACCGCAACGCGCCGTGCAACGCGCTGCGGACGGCAAGGCCAGCGTGATGCTGCTCGGCGCCGAGAACACCGTGGAAGTGCGACCGGTCACCACCGGCGCCATGCAAGGCGCGCGCTGGCAGATCACCGAAGGCCTGAAAGCCGGCGACCAGATCATCACCAGCTCCCTGGCGGCAATCCGACCGGGCGCCAAAGTCGTACCGCGCCAGCCAGGCGCTGAAGCGCAGAACGACACCACTCCCCAGGCGCAATAAGTCGGAGCAACGACATGTCCTTGTTTTTCATCCGGCGCCCCAATTTTGCCTGGGTAGTCGCCTTATTCATCACCATGGGTGGCTTGCTGGCCATCCCCTTTCTGCCGGTGGCACAATACCCCAACGTGGCGCCGCCACAGATCACCGTCACCGCGACCTACCCGGGCGCTTCGGCACAGGTGCTGACCGACTCGGTCACCAGCGTGATCGAAGAAGAGCTCAACGGTGCGAAGAACCTGCTGTACTTCGAGTCCACCAGCAACGCCAACGGTATCGCTGAAATTACCGTGACCTTCCAGCCCGGAACCAATCCCGAGCTGGCCCAGGTCGACGTGCAGAACCGCTTGAAACGTGCCGAGGCGCGTATGCCTCAAGCGGTTCTTACCCTGGGCATCCAGACCGAGCAGGCCACTGCCGGCTTTCTGCTGATCTACGCGCTGAGCTACAAGGACGGCAGCGCCAACGACGACACCACGGCGCTGGCCGACTATGCGGCGCGCAACATCAACAACGAGATCCGCCGTGTGCCGGGCGTCGGCAAGCTGCAGTTCTTCGCCTCCGAAGCCGCCATGCGCGTGTGGATCGACCCGCAGAAACTGGTCGGGTACGGCCTGTCGATCGACGACGTCAACAACGCCATTCGTGCCCAGAACGTACAGGTACCGGCGGGCGCCTTTGGCAGCACGCCGGGTACGGCGGAGCAGGAGCTGACCGCGACCCTGGCGGTCAAGGGCACTCTGGATAATCCGGAAGAGTTCGCCGCCATCGTGCTGCGCGCCAACCAGGACGGCTCGCGCCTGACCCTGGGCGATGTCGCACGCATCGAAATCGGCAGCCAGGATTACAACTTCGGCTCACGCCAGGACGGCAAGCCGGCGGTTGCCGCCGCCGTGCAGCTGGCGCCGGGCGCCAACGCCATCCAGACGGCCGAAGCGGTCAAGCAGCGTCTCACCGAGCTGTCGGCCAACTTCCCGGACAACGTGCAATTCTCCACGCCCTACGACACCTCGCGGTTCGTCGACGTGGCCATCGACAAGGTCATCATGACCCTGATCGAAGCCATGGTGCTGGTGTTCCTGGTGATGTTCCTGTTCCTGCAGAACGTGCGTTACACCCTGATTCCGGGGATCGTGGTGCCGGTGTGCCTGCTCGGTACGCTGACCTTCATGTACCTGCTCGGCTTCTCGGTGAACATGATGACCATGTTCGGCATGGTGCTGGCCATCGGCATTCTGGTGGACGATGCCATCGTGGTGGTGGAAAACGTCGAGCGGATCATGGCCGAAGAAGGCCTGGAGCCCCTGCCGGCGACCATCAAGGCCATGGGCCAGGTCTCCGGAGCGATCATCGGCATCACCCTGGTGCTGTCGGCGGTGTTCCTGCCGCTGGCGTTCATGGCCGGCTCGGTGGGCGTGATCTACCAGCAGTTCTCGCTGTCGCTGGCGGTGTCGATCCTGTTCTCGGGTTTCCTCGCCCTGACCTTCACCCCGGCCCTGTGCGCCACCCTGCTCAAACCGATTCCCCAGGGTCATCACGAAAAGACCGGCTTCTTCGGCTGGTTCAACCGCAAGTTCACCGGGCTGACGGGCCGCTACACGAAGCTCAACAGCAAGCTGGTGCCGCGCGCCGGGCGCTTCATGCTCGTGTATCTGGGCATCGTGATTCTGATGGGTTTCTTCTACCTGCGCCTGCCGGAATCCTTCGTGCCGGTAGAAGACCAGGGCTACATGATCGTCGACATCCAGCTGCCGCCGGGGGCTACCCGCGAGCGCACCTCGACGACCGCCAAGGAACTGGAAGAATTCCTCGCCACCCGCGAGGCCGTGGCTACTTCGTTCGTGGTGCTGGGCTTCAGCTTCTCGGGCATGGGTGAAAACGCCGCCATCGCCTTCCCGCTGCTCAAGGACTGGTCCGAACGAAACGACGAGCAATCCGTGCAAGCCGAGACCGCTGCGGTCAACGGGCGCTTCGCCAACCTCGACGACGGCGCCATGATGGCCGTTCCACCGCCACCTATCGAAGGGCTGGGCAACTCGGGTGGTTTCTCCCTGCGCCTGCAGGACCGCGCCGGCCTTGGCCGTGAAGCGCTGCTCGCAGCGCGTGACGAAGTGCTGGGCAAGGTCAACGGCAATCCGCTGTTCCTCTACGGGATGATGGAAGGCCTGCCCGAAGCGCCGCAATTGCGTCTGGTCATCGACCGCGATCAGGCACGTGCCCAGGGCGTCAGCTTCGAGTCGATCAGCAGTGCGCTGTCCACCGCGTTCGGCTCATCGGTGATCAACGATTTCGCCAACGCCGGCCGCCAGCAACGCGTCGTCGTGCAGGCCGAGCAAGGCGCACGGATGACACCGGACAGCGTGCTCAAGCTGCACGTACCGAACGACAGCGGCAGCCTGGTGCCACTGAGCGCCTTCGTGACCACCCAGTGGGAAGAAGGCCCGACCCAGGTGGCCCGTTACAACGGCTACCCGTCGATCCGCATTTCCGGCGACGCCGCCCCAGGCGTCAGCACCGGCGAGGCCATGGCCGAGCTGGAGCGCATCGCCGGTGAACTGCCGGAGGGCATCGGCTACGAATGGACGGGCCTGTCCTACCAGGAGAAGGTCGCCAGCGGTCAGGCGGTGATGCTCTTCGCCCTGGCCATCGTGGTGGTGTTCCTGCTGCTGGTCGCCCTCTACGAGAGCTGGGCGATTCCGCTGACGGTGATGCTCATCGTGCCGGTCGGCGCCCTCGGCGCGGTACTTGCGGTGACGGCCATCGGCCTGCCCAACGACGTGTACTTCAAGGTCGGCCTGATCACCGTGATCGGCCTGGCGGCGAAGAACGCCATCCTCATCGTCGAGTTCGCCAAGGATCTGTGGGAAGACGGTTATTCCCTGCGCGATGCCGCCATCGAAGCCGCACGCCTGCGCTTCCGGCCGATCATCATGACCTCCATGGCCTTCATGCTCGGCGTGGTCCCCCTGGTGATCGCGAGCGGCGCCGGCGCTGCCAGCCAGCGCGCCATCGGCACCGGGGTACTTGGCGGCATGTTCAGCGCAACCTTGCTCGGGGTGATCTTCGTGCCGATCTTCTTCGTCTGGCTGCTTTCGCTGCTGCGTACCAAGCCGAAGCAGACCGACAATCACCCCCTGCATAAAGCGGAGTAATGCCATGACTTCCCACATCATGCTGCGCCCCGCCCTGCTGGCCCTGGCCATCACCCTCGGCGGCTGCTCACTGGCCCCTCATTACGAGCGTCCTGATGCACCGGTCGCCGAGCAATGGAGGGCCGCCAGCACGGCCGGCACCCGTGCCGACGCGCTGGACTGGCAGACCTTCATCGTCGATGCCGACCTGCGCCGCGCGGTGGACACCGCCCTGAGCAACAACCGCAGCCTGCGCCAGGCGCTGCTGGATATCGAAGCGGCGCGCGCCCAGTACCGTATACAGCGCGCCGATCGCCTGCCGTCGATCAACGCCAACGCCACCGGTAACCGCCAACGGCTGCCGGCCGATCAGTCGCAGACCGGACGCTCCGAGGTGACGAGCGTCTATCAGGTTGGCCTGGGCCTGGCAGAGTACGAAGTCGACCTGTTCGGCCGCGTGCGCAACCTTTCCGAGGCGGCACTGGAAACCTACCTGGCCACCGAGGAAGCAACCCGCGCCACGCAGATCAGCCTGATCGCCGAAGTGATCCAGGCCTACCTGACCCGCGACGGCGCATTGCGCCGCATCGCGCTGGTCGAGCAGACGCTGGACAGCCGCCTGGCCTCGCTGGATCTGGTCAGCAGGCGTCGCGAGGCCGGCACCGCCACGGCGCTGGACTACCAGGAAGCGGTCGGCCTGGCCGAACAGGCCAAGGCCGAGCGCGAGAGTACCGAGCGTCAGTTGCGCCAGGCGGACAACGCCCTGGTGCTGCTGCTCGGCACCCCGGACGTGGAGCGCCTGCTGCCCGCCAAACCGCGCGACAACCTGATGGTGCTGCAGGACATCGCCCCAGGTACCACCTCGGCGCTGATCGAGCGGCGCCCGGACATTCTGGCCAGCGAACACCGCCTCAAGGCACGCAACGCCGATATCGGTGCTGCCCGTGCGGCGTTCTTCCCGCGCATCACCCTGACCGGTTCGGTAGGCAGTTCCAGCACCGAGCTGTCGGGGCTGTTCGATGGCGGCTCGCGGGCCTGGAGCTTCGCGCCAAGCCTATCGCTGCCGATCTTCGCCGGTGGCCGCAACCGTGCCAATCTGGACCTCGCCGAAGTCCGCCAGGACGCTGCGGTGGCTGAATACGAAGGCACCATCCAGACCGCCTTCCGAGAAGTCGCCGACGCCCTCGCCGCCACCGACACGCTACGCCGCGAGGAAGCCGCGCGGCGTGCACTGGCCGACTCCAGCCGGGCTGCGGAAACCCTGGCCGAGGCGCGCTACAGAGGCGGTGTGGACGACCACCTGCGCTACCTCGACGCGCAACGCAGCAGCTTCACCGACCAGACCACCCTGATCCAGATCAGCACCGAGCGACAACTCGCCCTGGCCGACCTGTTCAGGACCCTGGGCGGTGGCTGGGCGGGCGATGGCGTGGCACGCGCGGATGCCCCGGCACCCGTGGTGCGCTGAGAAAAAGGGCGTGTTGGCAAACACCACACGCCCTTGTGCATCACCTCAGCAGCAGCCCGTTTCGGTCAGACCCGGAAGCCCGCCACCAGGCCATTGAGGCTAACGGCGAGACGGGACAGTTCCTGACTGGCCGCGCTGGTCTGGTTGGCACCCGCGGAGGTTTGCAGGGACAGATCACGAATGTTCACCAGGTTACGGTCAACCTCGCGAGCCACCTGTGCCTGCTGTTCCGAGGCGCTGGCGATCACCAGGTTGCGCTCGTTGATCGAGCCGATGGCTTGCACGATGCCGTCCAGCGCCTGACCGGCCGATTGCGCCAGGGACAGGGTCGACTCGGTGCGTACGCTGCTGCTTTCCATCGCCCTGACCGCGTGCTCGGTGCCCTGCTGGACGGTCTCGATCATCTGCTCGATTTCCTGGGTCGACTGCTGGGTACGATGCGCCAGCGCCCGCACCTCATCGGCGACCACCGCGAAACCACGACCCTGCTCGCCAGCCCTGGCCGCCTCGATGGCCGCGTTCAAGGCCAACAGGTTGGTCTGCTCGGCAATCGAACGGATCACATTGACCACCTGGCTGATGTTGCGCACGTTGCCAGCCAGCTTGCCGACCTCGTCGGACGTCGAGGTGACGTCCTGGGCCAGCAGGTGAATCGAGTCGACCGTCTGGCGCACCTGGTTCTGCCCAACGCGTGCGTTGCTGTCCGATTCACGGGAGGCTTCGGACGTGCTGACCGCGTTCTGCGCCACCTCTTCCACCGCCGCGGTCATCTGGTTGACCGCGGTAGCGGCCTGTTCGATTTCGTTGTTCTGCTGATGCAGACCGCGGGTCGAATCCTCGGTCACCGCGTGCAGCTCTTCGGAAGCGGACGCCAGCTGGTTCGAAGAATCGGCAATCTGCTGGAGGGTGCCACGCAAGCTCCCCTGCATGACGGCCAGCGCCTGCAGCAACTGAGCCGGCTCATCGTGTCCATCGTCGCTGAATGCGTGGGTGAGATCGCCGGCGGCAATGGTCTGCGCAACACCAACCGCCTTGCTCAGCGGCCTGACGATACTGCGGGTGAAGAAGATGGCCAGGAAGAGGGTCAGCAGCGTGGCGATCAACACCGCCGATACCACGATGGTGTTACCACTGCCGTACACGCTCTCACTCTCTGCCGACGCTTGCGCGGCACCCTGACGGTTGAATTCGGTCAGCCCCTGCAGCTCGCTGACGATGGTGTCGCCCTCTTCGGCCATCACCCCGGTGATCACTGCCCTGGCCCTATCACGCTGCCCACTGAGCAGCAGATCCACCACCTCGACCTGGTGCTTCATGTAGCGTTCCTTGACACTGACCAAGCGCTGATAGAGCGCACGCTCGGCCTCGGAATCGACCAGCTCCGCATAGCGCGTCTGGACGCGCTCGAGATCGGCCTTGGCGCCATCGATAGCGCCCAACGCTGCACGCCTCGCCTGGTCGTCTTCAAGGATGTAGAGACGCAAAGTCAGTGCCCTGATACGCAGCGTTGCGGTACTCAATTCGTTCAACGCCAGCGTGGAGGGAAACCACTTCGATTCGATGGCATCGGACATGCTGTCCATGCGCTTCATCTGCCCCAGGGTAGTAACCCCCAGAACCACCACGAGAATCGCCAGCGCGGCGAAAGACAGACCCGCGCGCAACCCGATTTTCACATTCCTGAACGACATCTCACCTGCTCCTGGATCACTAAATATTCTGCTCAGGCGCACGTCGCCGGGCCTGGAGGGCATATCAATTACGTGCAGTTGAGGCCTGCTCGCGCGGTCATCTCAAGGCGATGACGCAAGGCTCCTCGAGGCCATCGATCAGCGCCTTCGGCCGGGCAAAGAGAAACCCTTGCACCCACTGCGCATCGCACTCCTGGGCGATCGCCAGGTCTTCGACCGTCTCGATGCCCTCGACTACGACATGGGCGGCCAGGGTGCTGCACAGGCCGATCAGGTGCTTCAGGGTCTTGACGTGCAGGGGTGACTGCCGAGCCCGACGTATGTAGCCCTGATCGATCTTGATCAGATCGGGCTGCCCTTGCTGAATGAAGGTGAGGGTCGCGAAGCCGGACCCGAAGTCATCGATCGCCACGTGGCAACCGGTGCTTCTCAATTGATGGACGAATTCGATCGCCTTTTCATGACTGGGCTGCGCCGAACTTTCGGTTATCTCGATGACCAACCGTCGCGCCAGGTCAGCATCGTCCGCGAGCTGCTGCAGCACGCGTTCCCAGTGTGGGTCCAGCCTGGTGCTCTGCGCCGATATATTGCAGCCCAGGGTCATGCGCGGGTGACGCTGCAGCAGTGCGATCACGCGGCTGACCACGCAGCGATCGAGCTGCCTGATCGACTGCAGGCGCTCCAGAACGGCGAACGGGTTGAAACCAAGCGGTTCACCCGTGCTGCGCAGCAGCCCCTCGTGATAGAGCACGCGCTGCGCATTCGCGAGTGACACCACAGGCTGAAACGCGAGGTGAAAGAGGCCCTGCCGCAACTGCCCGTAAAAATGGCGGGCTCGAGCCTCATCGGTGGAAGCAACGGCAGTGACGGCAGCAGGCGTCTGCGCCAGGTGGATCATTGGGCTACCCGAAAATAGTTCTGCATTACACGACATTCCATATGCTGCCCCTGCGCACCTCGTCACTCGCTCGATGCATGCCCCGTGATACAGAGACGGCCCGTGAAGTCGAGCCTGGCATGGACCAGAAAACCCAGGATCGAGATGACGCGCCGCCACACCGGGACTGCGCTTGCGCCAGCTCGGGTCTGCAACGTGTTCACGAAACGCTTTATTGGTTTTATGGATCGAGGATGGAGATCAACACCGACTGACGACCAAGGCGCGGTCATATCGGCTTGTCGCAAAAAGACTGAGATAGGCTGGAGGGATGTTTATAAGCACGCTTATGTTTACATCGCCGCACAGACTCGAATAGTGTTCCCGCGCACCTGTTTCTTGTCCGCGCGCGCCACGGGCAGTCTTCATCTGCTTCGTCCCCAAAATCGCCCGCGACTCAGGAAACGCCGATGTACACGATGACGAGTACCTGCTTCCAGGTGATGGCCAAGACCTTGCTCGAACAAGGTATCGACCCGAGCAAGCTGGATCACCAACTGGTCGTTGCACTGAGCCGCGGCGCGCCGATCAGGCTGGTTCAGGTCTATGGCCTGTTTTCCCAGGCGACCGAACAGGCGAACAACCCGGATATCGGCCTCGCGACCTACGTCCATGCTCACCCGAGCATTCTTGGCGCGCAGTGCTACTCGATCATGTCCAGCCCGACCCTGGGCTGCGCGCTCAAACTGCTGGCGGACTTCCACCCACTGACCAGCAATGGCTCGCACATCCTTCTCGAACAAGGACACGGCACCTTGAAGCTGGTTGGCCTGGAAGTGGGCACGGCCCCGACGCCGGCCCCACGCGCCTTCATCGATGCCGGCGCGGCGTTGACCCTTGGCCTGATCCACTGGCTGACGCCCCACGAAAAGCCCATGCCGCTGGCAGCGGAGTTCACCTACCCCCAGCCAGAGAACACCGAACGCCTGCAGCAGCTGTTCGGCGAGAACCTGCGCTTCTCGGCGCCACACAATAGCCTGACGTTCCACGAGAAAATCAGCGACTACACCCTGCCGACGGCAGATGAAGCACTGCACGTCATGCATCAGGAATACGCCCAGGCGCGTCTCGACGACATGGTCAACGGCTCCATCGCCGCCCGCGTGGTAAGGCTATTGGTGGAGCAACTCACCCAGGGGCTCAACCCAAGCCTGAGCGAGATCGCCGACACCTTGAGCATGAGCAAACGCAGCCTGCAGCATGCGCTGGAGCGTGAGACGGTGAGTTTCACCCAGCTGTTGGAGGAGTCACGCCTGAAGCTGGCGCACAATTTTCTGCGCAACTCCAACCGCAGCCTCAAGTACATCTCGGCCACCCTGGGCTTTCGCGATCAGAGCAGCTTTCACAAGGCGAGCATGCGCTGGTTCGGCATGCCGCCGAGCCAGTACCGAAATCGTCAGGAAGAGTGCTGAGCAGGGACGCTGCCCAGCACCTCTGAGCCGACTCAGAACGCCTTATCCAGCTCGATGACCAAGGCCCGATAGCCCACGTTGCCCGGCTGGCGGCTGGTGATCTGGTATTCGGCCAGAACGTCCTGGGTACCGTATTTCACTTCGCTGAGCACCGGGCGGGTAAGCTTCTCCTTGGTGAGATAGCTCACCGAAGCCGAGTAGATCAGTTGCGTGTCAGTGTCGGCGAGGTACTCCACCACCGAGGTGATTGGGCTGTACCAGTCGTCACCGCGCTCCTTGCCATACTCCCAGACCTGCTCGACGGTGCCCTTGGCTTCATCGATGCGGTACTCCACCGCGCGGCTGTAATTGCCTTCCAGACGCGTCGGCGCGAAGTCGCGGCCCCAGCCATTGTCGAACACGGTCAACGTGCCTTTGCCGCTGAGCCACGCGGTGTGCTGGGTCCACGACCAGTCGAAACCGTCGGCGTAGCGCCCCTGTTCATCACGCGCCAGCGGCTCGCCCCGGGCATTCACGGGGGTCAACAGCTTGCCCTGCAACTCGCTGCGCCAGCCCTGGGGCGCGGCGAGGATCCACTTCACCTGCTTGTCGCGGCCGATCTTCACCACCCCTTGGTGACGCGCCGAAACGATGATGCCGTCGTCCACCGGGTCATGGGCAATGGAGTTGACGTGCGCCCAGTTGCGCCCGATACCGACGCCCGGTACATCGCCGAACGGCAGGTTGTCGCCTTCCTGCGCCTCGTTGTCGGCGAGGCTGTCACCCTTGCTCGCGCCCTCCGGCAGAAACACCGCAGCCTTGCCGAGGGTATGCAGGAGTTCGGCACGATAAGGGTCGAGAATGCGCCCCAGATCCCAGAAATCCACCACTTCACCGGACTCGTCGAGTTCGATGATCTGGTCGCGCACTGAGCGCACCTGCTTGCCATCGTCGCGCCGGTAGTCGCTGCTGCCGACGCGCAGCAGGTAGGTGCCTTTGCCGGTCTGACGAATCTCGTGGGAAAAGTCGGCGAACTTGCCCGGCAAGCGACGTTCCCACACCGGCCGCCCCAGCAGGTCATGCTTGAAGTAACGCTGACCCTGGCCCCAGATAAGCTTGCCATCGGCGGTCTGCTGGAAGCCCATGCTGGCACCCAGGCCATCGACGCGGGTCGAGTCGTGCAGGCGCTCGATGTCCAGGTACCAGCGCACCTCGCCCCGGCTATCGGTGATCCAATTGATGCCCACCGAATCCCATTCGGCGGCGCCACCCTGGGCATTCCATTTCAACTGACGGTTGCTGCCGGCGACATCCGTCAGCAGATGATTGAACAGGTACAGACGCTTCTTCAGGGACGCATCGACCTTGACCGGTTCGACCAGCGGCAAAGCGCCTTGCTGAGCGGCGATGGTCGGCAGACGTACGGCCGGCGCATAGACGCTGTAACGCTCGCGGACGCGCTCGCCTCTCAAGGTGTAGGCCACCTCCACTTCGTTGCGGTGGTCAGGGTAAAGACCGAACAGCGGAATACCGCCGTGGGTCCACAATGCCTTGTCACTCACCGGGTAATCGATATCGATGCCCTGCTCGCCACGGCCCAGCACCCGCACACGGGCATTACTGAGGGTTTGCCCACCGTCGCGGATCAGCGCGGTCAGCGGTGCGATGCCATAGGGGTTGAGCACGATGGCGCCAAGACGGCTGACCGTGGTATCGGGGATGCCGGCCGTCAGGCAGGCGCCCTCGGGAATGCCATCCTCGGCTTGGTTATCGCGGGTTTGGTTGTAATTGCTCATGGGGGCTCCAGAGAATGCGGACGACGCAGCGGCGCCGCCCACCATGGGTGTCATTGGGAAATGCGGAAGTCGCTCAGCGCTGGCGGCAGCACCGCCTTTTCACTGCGCGGCGTGCCGGCAGGAACCCAGTCGTAGGGCACGGGGGTGGCGCGGTACGACCAGTTGCTGGAGGCCTTGGAACCAAACAACGGGCCGAAATACGGGCTGACGTACTCCCAGACGATTTCACCTGCCGGGGTGACCTGGAAGAAACGCCCGAACATGCCTTCGGCGATCAAGGTGTTGCCGTTGGGCAAGCGCCGGGCGCTGCTGATGAAGGAGCTGTGAAAGGCCCACAACGG
Source organism: Pseudomonas flavescens (assembly GCF_013408425.1). NCBI lineage: Bacteria > Pseudomonadati > Pseudomonadota > Gammaproteobacteria > Pseudomonadales > Pseudomonadaceae > Phytopseudomonas > Phytopseudomonas flavescens. Next base: position 2,653,451 of record NZ_JACBYV010000001.1, read on the forward strand.
CTGGTTGGAGTCGGCCGCGCTGTATTGCCAGACGATCTGCTTGCTGATCGGGTCGATCTCGACGACACGCGACCCCGTGGTTACCGTGGCAGCGACGGGTGGATAGCCGGAGCCACCCTGGTTATCGAACACCAGAATATTGCCGGCACCCGGCAGCCCCCTGGCGATCAGGTTGGCGTCATGCAGCCCGGCCAGTTGGTCCACTGGGCGCGGTAGGGTGGTATTGCGCGTGTCCAGCTTCGGGTAGTTGGGGCCGAGGTTCCACACCACCTTGCCGGTCTTCTTGTCGATGATCGCGATGAAGTTGGCTTCTCGCGAATCGATGATCAGGTTGTCCGGGTGGAAGCGCTGGTCGCCCTGTTCGTACCATTTGTTCGGACCCAGCGCTTTGAGGTTATTGAGGTGCAGTACATCGGCCTTGTCGCTGGCGCGCACCAGTTCGAGTTGCTGCTTGCTGAAACCGAATTCTTCGAGGTGCTCGGAGGCCAGCCATTGCCAGACCACCTTGCCATTCGCGTCGACCTCATAGATCACATCGTCGATCGTTTCGTCGAGCGCAAATCCCGGAATCTTGTGTACCTTGTTGGCCAGCACCAGCGTGTTGCCATTGGCCAGCCGCTGCCCGTCGTGGTGCTGTCTGGCAGCGCCACCCGGCGCCTGGCGTGACCACTCCCACACAGGCTTGGCGTCCCAGTCGAGCACGCCGATGGCCTGGTTGTTGAGGCCATTGCCAAAGGCCCGTGGGTCCTTCTGCTCGGTTTCGGCGGTTTGTAGCATCACATCGCCGCGTCGGCCACCATTGACGGCCGGGTCGATCACCGCTGCGGGGAAACCGCGATAGGGCCATTCGCGCACCGGATTGCCATTCATGTCGATCAAGCGCGTTCGCTGATCCGCGCCGGTAAAAATCACATAGCCGTTCCAGGCCTTGGCCGGATCGTAACGCGTGACACCTGTGGGATAGACGCTGGGCGCCGCTTGTACGGCGCCAGCCAGAAACAAGCTGACAATGGTCAGTGCAGTAACTCGCATGGGCTGGTCCTCAGAAGTCGTAACGGGCAGTCATGCCCAGGGTGCGCGGGGTACCGAGTACGCCGGCGTAACCACCGTTGGCGCTGTTCCACAGGCTGGTGAAATAGGTCTTGTCGCCGGCATTCTTCAGCCACAGGGAAACGTCCCACTGCCCATCGGCGAGGTCACCGCGCAACCCTGTGGAAAGGTTGATCAGCGCATAGCTGGGGATCTGCCCGTATTCGGAGTCGTCGATGGTGCCCACGGCCCGGGAACGGAACGCATAACTGGCGTTTACATAGGGCTGCAGCCCGTTACCCAGGTCCCACAGATAGCTGCCGTTGAGGTTGGCGATCCACTTCGAAGCACCCACCACTTGATGGCCGGTCAGATCGCAGGAGGCCGGAGCGCCCGCCTGGAAGGCCACTTCCGGCGCGCAAGGCGCGTTCTCGTAATCGGTGTAGCGCACATCGTTGAACGAGCCGTTGGCGTTGAGGGTCAGCCCGCGTAGCGGCTTCCAGGTGGCTTCGGCTTCGACGCCGCGCGAGCGAACCGAGCCGGCATTGGTCAGGTACTGCGTGCGGGTGGATTGGTCATAGGCATTGGCCTGGTAACCGTTGACCTCGGTCCAGAACAGGTTGGCGTTGAACAACAGGCTGTTGTCGAGCAACGTGCTCTTGAACCCCAGTTCGGCATTGTTGGCGCGCTCGGTTCCGACCAGCAGCGAATCGACCCCTGCCGTAGGCGCTGCACCGACGGTCAGGTTGACCCCGCCGGATTTTTCGCCATGAGACAGCGACGTGTAGCCGAGCAACTGTGGATTGAACTGGTAGCTCAGGCTGAGTAACCCGGAAGGGCTGAAGCTGTGCTGGCTGAGATTGCCCGAGTCATAGGCACCGTAACGCCCCTGACGCTGTGCCGCGGCAGCACCAGTGACCGCAGCACCGCCCTGCGGCGCATCACGGGAAATCCAGGCATCCTTCTCCTCATAGGTACCGCGAATGCCGGCGGTGAAATCCAGCTTGTCGGTCAGGTGCCAGGTGCCCTGGGCAAACAGCGCATAGCTGTCGGTATCGATATGACCATTGCCGAAACTGTTGACGTTGGCCAGGGCCCCTGCTGCCGTGCCATTCCACACATCGGCCAGTGGCCCGTTCTGGTTGAACGAGCGGTTATCCAGGTCCTGCTTGAAATAGTAGGCACCGAGCACGTAATCGAATGCCCCGCCCGTGGGCGATGCCAGGCGAATTTCCTGGGAATACTGCTTGTCACGCACGGCCACGCCGGCATTGATCGATGCCGGAACGTTGAGGCCGTCGTCGTTGCGCGGGGTGAAATCCCACCAGCGATAAGCGCTGATGGAGGTCAGGGTGAAATCGTTGGGCAGTGTCCAGTTGGCCTCCACCGAAGTGCCACCCTGGAACACGGTGACCTGTTGATCGGAATCGAAGTTGACCTTGCGATCCTTGCCATACACCAGGGTCGCGCCAGCCGAGGCTGCGCGCTGCTCGTAACGGTTGACGCCATTGATGGTGGGGCCGGTGCTGTACAGCGAGAGAATGCCATTGTTGGAATCCTCTTCGTTGTACTCGCCGATCCAGCGCAGGCTGAAGGTTTCGCTGGGCTTGAACAGCAGTTGCCCGCGAAACCCCTGACGGGCACCGCCGTTCAGCGTGTCACCGTTGTGCACGTTGTCGACATAACCATCGTCGCGGGTGCGGTAAGCCGAGAATCGCCCGGCCAGGGTCTCGCTCAACGGCCCGGAAATACTGCCCTTGGTCTGGAAATAGCCGTCTTCACCGATCGAGGTCTCGATGCTGCGTTCCGGCGTGAAGGTCGGCTTGCGGGTGGTGATGTTGAGCACCCCGGCGGTGGTGTTCTTGCCGAACAGGGTGCCCTGCGGGCCACGCAACACATCGATCTGCTCGACATCCAGCAGATCGAATACGGCCATGCCTGGGCGACCCAGATAGACGTTATCCAGGTACACGCCAACGCTGCCCTCGAGACCATCGCTGGCCGGGTTGTTACCCAGGCCACGTATGGAAATGCTCGACTGCCTCGCATGCACGTAGGCAACACTGGTGCTGGGCACCAGTTGCTGGATGTCCTGCACGCGGTAGATGCGCTGATTCTCCAGCGTCTCGCCCCCCAGCACGCTGATCGGTGTCGGCACCGACTGCGCACTTTCTTCGCGGCGCCGGGCATTGACGGTCACCGTGCCCAACGCAGTGCCACTCTGTGCGGCGGGCTGAGGGGCTGGGGCTGGCTCATCGGCGCGAGCCTGCAGAGCCAAGCAGGCAGAGCCGAACAACAGCGCAGCAACCAGCGGTTTCAAGGGAATCGATAAGACGGCAGCGCGCTCGGGGTAGCTCAGGTTCATGTATTGCTCCTTGATGTCGCGGCGAGCGCTGCCGTATGGCGGAGGCGAATCGGGCGTAGAACGGATTTTTGATATTCGATACGGATCTTTATTTATGCTTACTTCGAAGTTTTCGTAATAAGCGTTTACCTTTATAAAGAGCCACGAGCCGTTGCAGCAATTGCATTCGACCGAATCTTTCCATGTAGAAAATGCATATCGATCTCCGCCAACTCCGCCACTTCGTCGCCCTCGCCGAGCACCGCAGCTTCGTTGCCGCGGCCGAAGCGGTGAGCCTTTCGCAATCCGCCTTCAGCCGCAGCATCCAGGCACTGGAGCATGCGGCTGGCTTCCAGCTGGTGGATCGGGCCAACAAGCAACTGCGTCCCACCAAGCAGGGCCTGGTGGTTCTCGAGCACGCCAGACGCCTGCTGCGCGATGCCCACGACCTGAACAACGAAATCAGCCGGTTCAACGACGCGGGCACCGGCGCCTTGCTGTTTGGCAGTGGCCCGGCCCCTGCTGCGCAACTGATTCCGCGAGCGGTGGCGCGCTTCATTGGCGACTACCCCAAGGCGCGGGTGCATTTTCAGGTCGATAACTGGCAGGAGTTGAACAAGCGTCTGGTAGCCGAGGAGATCGAGTTTTTCGTCGCTGACACCCGTCGCTTCGAGGCCGATCCGGATTACCGGATCACCCGCCTGCGCCCCCAGAAATGGCATTTCTGCTGCCGCATCGGCCACCCGCTCACCAGCAAGCCAAGCGTCAGTTGTGCGGAGCTGTTCAGTTATCCGCTGGCCACCACCTTTCGCCCGCCGAACATCCGCAAGGTGCTCACCGAATACAGCGGCCGCCGCGACTTCGCGCCAGCAGTGGAATGCGAATACAGCCATGCATTGCTCAACGTGGTGCGCTATTCGGACGCCATCGGCATCGCCAACCCGATCAACCTGCAGGACTACCTGCTCAGCGAAGAACTGCAGATCCTCGAAGTGCATGACCTGCCCTGCCACCTGGAAGAACTCAACACCCGCTATGGCATCGTCAGCCGTGTTGGCCGGGCGCTGTCGCCGCTGGCACGGGCCATGGTCGAGCAGATAGAACGCAGCGATGCCGGACTGGCCGACCAGATGGCCGGCATGCCGCTGGCACAGGTCGGGGTCTAGCAGGCCGTTGAAAAACGTAGACGAGGCAGTCAGCGCGAGGCCAATGGTGGCCCCGCAAATACAGGCGAAAAAGCGGAGCGTACGAGCGGTACATGAGCATTTTGACCGGGCTGGCGCTCCAGGCTGTTTTTAACGCAGCGATGACAACGCAGTTAGTTTTTCAACGGCCTGCCAGCCCCGTGTTGCATGTCGTGCATACAAAGTATTCCCGCTTTGCGTTTGTCAGCGCAGCACGGGCTTCGTGAAATGCCCCTCACGATTTCTCGCCGAGACCGACCTATGAAACGACTGACCTATCTGCTTTGCAGCGCCCTGCTGGCGCTGACCACCCTGGTTACCCAGGCTGCTGAACAGCCAGCGGTGATCCGCATCGGCGCTCCCGATCAGGGCGCCGGTGACAAGCCCTTCGCATCCGGCGTACTCGGCCTGGCGCATATCCGCAAACAGCTGGAAGACGCCTTCGCAGCGGATGGCATCAAGGTTGAATGGCACTTTTTCAAGGGGGCCGGCCCAGCGGTCAATGAAGCCTTCGCCAACCGCCAGCTGGATTTCGCCGGCCTCGGTGATCTGGCGGCGATCATCGGTCGCGCTTCGGGTCTGGATACCCGGCTGATCCTGGGTGGCCGTGGCGCCAACATGTACCTCGCCGCCACGCCCGAATCAGCTATCAAGAGCCTGGAAGATCTCAAGGGCAAGCGTGTTTCGGTGTACCGCGGCACGGCGGATCAACTGTCCTTCGCCCGGGTGCTGGCCGCCGCCGGCCTGAAAGAGCGCGACCTGCAAATCGTCAGCCTGGACTGGAGCGCTGCTCGTGCCGCATTGGCGGGCCGGCAGATCGATGCCGCCTGGTCCGGTATGGGCATTCTGGCGCTGAGCAAACAGGGCATCGAGTTCCCGGTCAGCACCAAGCAACTGCCGGTTACCGCCACCACCCAGACCGGCGTGATCGCCAGCAACGCCTTCATCGAAAGCTACCCCGAGGCCACCCAGAAGCTGGTCGACGTGCTGGTGAGCAATGCCGACTGGATCTCCAAGGCGGAGAACCTGGACGCCTATATCACCTTGCTCTCGCAACAGAGCGCGGTGCCCGCCGGGCTCTACGCCCGGGAATATCGCGGCGATGACCTGGCGTTTCGCGCCTCGCCACTGCTCGACAGCTTCCTGCGTCACAGCTATCAGGACAGCGTCGACAAAGCCAAGGCTCTGGGCCTTATCCGCCGCACCTTTCAAGTCGAGGAGTGGTTCGAGCCGCGCTTCGTCGAGCAGGCCATAGAACGGCAGAGCCTGCAAAAACGCTGGCAGCGCTACGACGCCTCAGGTGCGGCAGAGTGATGCGCAGCAGGCATGGAAGATATGTGGCGAATGCATTGGCCGCACGTCGGCGAGGCACTTTTAATGCGGACTCTTATTTCTCGAAAGAATTTATATTCGTTTTCTTATGCAAAAAATAACATTTAGTCATAAGCCCAGCACTGTCGGAGCGCCCACATGAGCGCCTCGCCTCTGTCCATTTCTCAGGTTCAGGGCTCCGGTGCGGCTTTCTCCACCAGCCGTTCGGTGCCCTGGCTGCTGCCGCTGGTGCTGTTTACTCTCTGGTATCTGGGCAGCCGCTTCGGCTGGATGAGTGAGCAGATTCTGCCGACCCCGGCGCTGGTCTGGCAGACCTTGCTGGAGTTGGCCCGAGACGAGCTCTGGTTCAACCTGTGCATCAGCCTGCAGCGCCTCGCCTATGGTCTGCTTGGCGGTGTGGCAGCCGGCGTACTGCTAGGCACGTTTCTGGGCAGCAGCGGCCGTGCCGAACGACTGATCTACCCGACTTTCAGCGCGCTTGCACAGGTGCCGACCCTGGCGTGGATTCCACTGTTCATGCTGCTGTTCGGTATCGGCGAAGCGCTCAAGCTGGTGGTGTTGATCAAGGCGGTGATCGTGCCGATCACCGTGCACACTCTGGTCGGTGTGCGTGATGCGCAACCGCGCCTGCGCGAAGCGGCTGCCGTACTGCGCCTGCCCTGGCACCTGCGCATCACCCGCCTGATGATTCCCGCTGCCCTGCCCTCGTTCATGGCTGGCCTGCGCCTGGCCCTGGCTACCGGCTGGTCTTCGCTACTGGCAGTGGAACTGCTGGCCTCCAGCGAGGGCATCGGTTACCTGATGGTCTGGGGACGCCAGTTGTTCATGCTGGATATCGTGTTCGTCTGCATCCTGGTCATCGGCGTGTTCGGTATCGTCTTCGACCGCGGCGTGCAATGGCTCGACGCACGCTTGATCTACTGGCCCCATCCGCCCACTGCCGAACTGCGCCTGCGCAGTCGTGCCAAGGGCTGGGCGCGCCTGCAGGCCTGGCTGTTGCCGCTGGGGCTGGCTGCCCTGTGGCAGGCTGCGGTGATGGCACGCTGGGTAGACGCGAGCATTCTGGTCGCCCCGCTGGATGTGCTGCGCACCACCTGGCAAGGCCTGGTCGACGGCAGCCTGATCCAGGCCATGCTGCAGAGCCTCGGTCGTGCGGTCGGCGGTCTGTTGCTGGGTAGCACGCTTGGCCTGCTCAGCGGGCTGATGCTGGGCTTGTACCGACCCGCCGAGCGGGTCTTCGGGCCAACCCTGAGCGCCCTGCGGCAGATCGCGATCTTCGCCTGGGTGCCACTGCTCACGGCCTGGTTCGGCCTCGGTGAACTGGCCAAAGTGGTATTCGTCAGTCTGGCCACCTTCTTCCCCTTGCTGATCGCCACCCAGCGCGGCGTCGCCAACCTGTCACCACAGCTCGACGAAGCCGCCCGCGCGCTGCGCCTGAACAGCCGCCAGCGCTTGCTGCGCCTGATTCTGCCGGGTGCCGCCCCGGCAATCTTCGCCGGTTTGAAGCTGGCCTTGATCTTCGCCTGGCTGAGCACCATCGGCGCCGAATACTTCATGCCCTCCAATGGCGGTATCGGCAGCCTGATGATCGGCGCCCAACAACTGTTCCGTATGGATCAGGTAATGGCCGGCATGCTGCTGATCGGCCTTACCGGCGCCCTGCTCAACCATCTCGGACAACTGATCGAAGCGCGCGCCACGCGCTGGAGAAACGCATGACCGCCTCAGCCCCCATCGTCAGCTTCGACAAAGTCGGCAAGTTCTTTCCCGTCGAAGCCGGCGAACTCGAAGCGATCCGCGAATTCAGCCTGCAGATCCGCGAAGGCGAATCCATCGCCATCCTGGGGTCCAGCGGCTGTGGCAAATCCACCCTGCTGCGCCTGCTGATCGGCCTCGACCACGAGTTTCGCGGCACCATCCAGATCGATGGCAAGGCAGTCGACGGCATTGGCAGTGAAAGCGCCATCGTCTTTCAGGAGCACCGCCTGTTCCCCTGGTTGAGCGTTGAGCAGAACATCGAATTGGGGCTGGTCAACGAGGGGCTGACCCAGGCCGAGCGTTTCCGTCGGGTCAACGAATTCGTTCAGCTGGTCGGCCTGGATGGTTTCCAGCGCGCCTATCCACACCAGCTCTCCGGCGGCATGGCGCAACGCGTGGCGATTGCCCGCGGCCTGGTATGCAGCCCGCGCATCCTGCTGCTCGACGAGCCGTTCGGCGCTCTCGACGCGCTGACGCGGCAGCAGATGCAGGAAGAACTGCTGACCATCCGCGCCCGTGCCGGCATCACCAGCCTGCTGGTGACCCATGATGTCGAGGAAGCCATCTTTCTCGCCGACCGCGTGGTGGTGATGGAACCGCGACCAGGACGAATCAAACGCATCGTCGATATCGACCTGCCGCATCCGCGCAACCGCAACGGCTACGAGTTCCAGCAACTGCGCGAAGAGCTGCTGTTCCAGCTGACCGGGGATGGCGAATACCGCGCTCCACCGCCGCGGGTGGAAGACCTGCCAATGGCGTCCATCGCTTGGTAGCAGTTGGGCATCGAGATAGGGAAACGATGAAAGCGGTGGGTTGAGGAGAATCATCGCCGGCCCCACCTGCCGACTTGGCGAATCAGCTCGGTCGCCTGCCGCAAAGGGCACGACGACCGAGGTGATCGATTCAGATCAAGACGCGCGCTCTTCGCTCGGCGCCTGTTTGTGCCACAGGGTCGGGATCAGGAACACGATCGCCAGCAGGCACGCGCCGATCAGCAGTACGAAGCCGCCGTCCCAGCCGAAGTGGTCGACGGTGTAGCCCATTGCCGCGCTTGCCGCGACCGAACCGCCCAGGTAACCGAACAGGCCGGTGAAGCCCGCTGCAGTACCTGCCGCCTTCTTCGGCGCCAGCTCCAGCGCGTGCAGACCGATCAACATCACCGGCCCGTAGATCAGGAAGCCGATGGAGAACAGCGCAGCCATGTCGACGATCGGGTTGCCCGGCGGATTGAGCCAGTACACCACGGTCGCGACCGTCACCAGCGCCATGAACACCACGCCGGTCAGGCCACGGTTGCCACGGAACACCTTGTCCGACATCCAGCCGCACAGCAGCGTGCCGGGAATGCCCGCCCACTCGTAGAAGAAATACGCCCAGGACGTCTTGTCGACCGAGAAGTGCTTGACCTCCTTCAGGTAGGTCGGCGCCCAGTCCAGCACACCGTAACGCAGCAGATAAACGAACACGTTGGCCAGGGCGATGAACCACAGCATCTTGTTGCGCAGGATGTACTTGACGAAGATCTCGCGGGTACTGAATTCCTTCTCGTGGCTGGCATCGTAGCCCTCCGGATAGTCATTCTTGTACTGCTCGATGGGCGGCAGGCCGACCGACTGCGGGGTATCGCGCATGGTCATGAAGGCGAACACCGCCACCAGCAACGCCACTGCAGCCGGCACGTAGAACGCCGCGTGCCAGTCGTTGAACAGCCCCATACCGACCAGGAACAGCGGCCCGATCAGGCCACCGCCGACGTTATGGGCGACGTTCCAGACCGACACCACGCCGCCACGCTCTTTCTGCGACCACCAGTGCACCATGGTTCGGCCGCTGGGCGGCCAACCCATGCCCTGTGCCCAGCCGTTGATGAATAGCAGGATGAACATCATGGTCACGCTGGAGGTAGCCCAGGGCGCGAAACCGAAAACGAACATTACGCCTGCTGACACCAGCAAACCGAACGGCAGGAAATAGCGAGGGTTGGAGCGGTCGGAAATCAGCCCCATCAGGAACTTCGACAGCCCGTAGGAGATGGCGATGGCAGACATCGCCAAGCCGAGCTGACCACGGCTGTAGCCCTCTTCCTCGATCAGGTAGGGCATGGCCAGGGAGAAGTTCTTGCGCAGCAGGTAGTAACCGGCGTAGCCGATGAATATCCCGGCGAATATCTGCCAACGCAGGCGACGGTAGGTGCTGTCTATCTGTTCTTCGGGCAGGGTTTCCCGATGAGGGGCGGGACGGAAGAAGGCGAACATCCTGAGACTCCAGTTCTTGTTTTAGCTGCGCACTTTGAATGTGACAGTTATGTGACATTTTCATTAACGAAAATAGCACTCACAACTGAAGCGGTAAAGCCAAGAAACTGTTGGAATTCGAACTAATCCGCGCTATTCGGACGGGAGGGCGATTCAGCCGCTTTGGCCAGGCCATCCTCCATCGAAATCAGACGCTGAACCTCGAAGCGGCCAGGCGTTATACCCATGACTTGCTGAGTTACGCGCGCCGTACAGCCGGCAACCACAGCGCCAGCAAGCCCAATAACGGAAGCCAGCCAACCAGCATGAACAGTGCCTCGATACCCCAGCGGTCGGCGAGCAGGCCCAGCGCGGCAGCGGCGATACCACTCACGCCGAAGGTCAGCTCGAAGAAATAGCCCGCCACCAGACCGACCCGGTTTGGCAGCAACTGCTGGGCATAGACGATGATCGCGGGAAAGGCCGACGCCATCAGTACGCCGATCACCACCGATAGCAGCACACAGGTAGAAAACCCGACATGGGGCAGCAGCAAGGTGAACGGGCAACTGCCGAGCAGCGACAGCAGGATCACCCAGCGATGGCCAATGCGATCACCCAGTGGCCCGCCCATCAAGGTGCCAACCGCCACGGCGGCGAGAAACACAAATAGCTGCAGTTGCGCGTCGGCCACGCTCAGTTCGAAACGTTCGATCAGGTAGAAGCTGTAGTAGTTGGCCATCGCCGCCAGATAGGCGTACTTGGAGAGAATCATCACGCTGAGCAGAGCCATCGCCAACAGCAGGCGTCGGCGCCCGATCCCTAGCGTCGGCGCCTCACCTGCAGCCATGGACAAACGCGCGCCGAGGTAGCGACTCACGCCACGCCTCGCCCATACCAGCAGAATGAATCCCAGCAGCGCCAGAACAGGCAGCCATGCCATCCCTTCGGCGCCAGCGGGCAGCAGCACCAGCGCGATCAGCAGCGGCGCCAGCGCCGAGCCGATATTGCCGCCCAGCTGGAACACCGACTGCGCCAGACCAAAGCGCCCAGCCGACACCTGGCGGCAGGCGCGAGCCGCCTCGGGGTGAAAGATCGACGAACCGAGCCCGACCAGCGCCGCTACCCAGACCAGCCCGGCAAAAGACTCTGCCTGCGCCAGCAGCCACAGGCCGATGGCCATGCACAGCATGCCTGAAGGCAGCAGCCAGGGCCGGCTGCGGCGGTCGCCCCAATAACCGATCAGCGGCTGGCACAGTGCGCCGACCAGATGAAACACCAGGGTCAACAACCCGAGCTGCCCGTAGCTGAGGCCGTACTCGGCTTTAAGTGCCGGATAGAGAGTGGGAAGCACCGCCTGCAGCATGTCATTGAGCAGATGGGTCAGGCCGATCAGCAGCAGAAGCGGCATGGCCGGGCGATCTTGCAGCGTTGCAGCAGCGGGGGTGTTGGGCATGGGCAGTCCGGGAAAGCATTGACCGCGGCACCTGGCCACAAGCCTTGGCAGCTCTGCGCGCGCGAAGGGAAAACCGGCGGGCATTCAACGTCGGCAGCAGCTAGGGCGCCAATGCATTTCGAGCATAGTTTTTTTGCTGTCTCCACATAGTGGCGCCAGGCCACGCCACAGCATGCTTATGCAATTTACGACCTAATAAATCATTTTTTAGTATTAGTTTGCTCGATGGATTTGCCTGATCTTCCGTGCCCATCACAGCCCTTCACGGAGCATCGATCATGGCCGCCTCCCGGCTCGCTTCTTCTTTTCGCCGCCTGCAGGCAGGCGTTGCACTGCTAGCCCTGCTGTGCCTGACACAAGGCACATTGGCTGCCGGGCAAATCCGCATCGCCGTGTCCGACATCGGCGCCGGCGGAAAACCCGCAGGCGGCGGTCTGGTCGATGTGCTGCATGCCCAGAAGCGCCTGGAAAAGGAGTTCGCCGCCGATGGCATCGACGTGCAATGGGTGTTCGTCAAAGGCGCCGGCCCGGTGATCAACGAGGCCTTCGCCAACGGCCAGGTAGACATGGCATTTCTTGGTGACCTGGCCAGCATCGTCGGCAGGTCGGGCAATCTCGATACCCGCGTGATCGCCGCCGCTGCACGTGGCGTCAACCATTACCTGGCAGTACGCCCTGGCTCATCGATCAAATCCCTGGCAGATCTAAAAGGCAAACGCGTCGGCCTGTTCCGCGGTACCGCGGCCCAGTTGTCGTTCATCAGCGCACTGCGCTCCAGCGGCCTGAGCGAGCGAGACCTGCAGGTCATCAACCTGGACTTCGCTGCCGCTAGCGCAGCCCTGGCAGCCGGCCATATCGACGCCACCTGGGGCGGTAACAACGCCCTGGCACTGGCGGAACGCGGCCTTGCCGAATTGCCGGTGTCGACCAAGCACACCGAACACGGCGCTGGCCAGTTGAGCGGCCTGGTGCTGGTCACCGAGCGCTTCGCCACGCAGCACCCGCAATGGTTGCAGCGCCTGATCAAGGTGCAGCGCGAGGCCGTGCGCTGGGCCGGCGAGCCAGCCAACCGCGAGGCCTACATCGAACTGCAGGCCACCCAGAGCGGCTACCCGCAGAGCCTGTTGCGCGCCGAGCTGGAAGGAGCCGAGCTGGCCCAGCTGCTTTCACCGGAGCTGGACGACGCCTTCGTCGCCCGGCTGCGCGAATCCATCGAGATCGCCCAGGAGGCCAAATTGATTCGCCGCCCTGTCGACCTCGATATCTGGCTCGACGAGCGTTTTCTCGAACAGACCCGCGAACTGCCCTGACCCTTTTTCAACCCCCTGCCTGCCCCACCGCCCGGTAAGCCCGGCGGCGGGCGCCACCTGCACGCAGAAAGGAAGCACCATGAAGCACCTGCCCTCCCTCATCACCCTGGCCCTGGCACTTTCCCATGGCATGGCCCTGGCGCAGAGCGCCGACGTCAGTCAGGACACCGCGCGCCTGAAAGCCGTACGTGTCGATGGCCAACGCCTGCAACAGGATCCTCAACGCACGCCCAGCTCCTCCACCGTGATCGACGGCAAGGAGCTGGAGCGCCAGGGCATTCAGTCCCTGGAAGACCTTCCGCAACTGGCGCCCGGCCTGGACGTGGCGGTGGTCGATCCGTTCGACACCCGCCTGACCGTACGCGGCATCGGTGACGGCGGTGGCACCGAGATCAACATCGGCATGCCCAGCAGCGTCGGCCTTTTCCTCGACAACGTCTACCTGAGCCGCCCGGGGATGCTTTCCAACGACCTGCTGGATATCGAAAGCGCGACCGTGCTGGCGGGCCCGCAAGGCACGCTATATGGCTACAGCACCACCGGTGGCGCCATCGACATCCGCTCGCGCAAGCCGACGTTCACTCCGGAAGGCTCGATCCGCCAGTCCTTCGGCCAACGCGGCCTGACCCAGACCCAGGCAATGTTCTCCGGCCCGCTGAGCGAAACCCTGGCCGGGCGCATCAACGTATCCCACAGCGAACGCGGTGGCTACGTCAAGAACCAGTACAGTGGCCATCAACTCGGCGGCAGCATCAAGGATGGTGTGCGCGGCCAGTTGCTCTGGGTTCCAGCCGATGACTTCAGCCTGCGCCTGATCGCCGACTGGAATGACGCACGCAATGCGCCGGTATCGGTACTGGAGTCGACCAACCGTACCAACGGCCGTGATCTGTTCCTCGAACGAGCCGCCCGTGCCGGTGCGAGCCCGGTGGTGGGCGGCGTGAATACCGACGACGAGAACAACACCCGCCTGCAGCAAGGTGGGGTTTCCGCCGAAGCCAACTGGACGCTCGACGGTGGCTACAACCTGCGCTCCACCACCGCCTTTCGATATTTCGGTTACAAACCCAGCACCACCGATACCCTCGACATTCCGCTCTACTCGGACAGTGGTGCCGATGTGCGCGACCGTATCTGGTCCCAGGAAATTCGCCTGGACTCACCGCGCGGCGAGCATTTCGACTACGCCCTCGGCGCCCTGTACTTCGGCGAGAACCTCGACACCTACGCCCACGACAATTACGCGGACAACGACCAGGCTGCCACCTGGTACGGCAACCGCAACCTCAACGGCAAACTGGTACAGCGCTGGGGCGAAATCGACGAACGCATCTTCTCGCTGTTCACCCAGGGCACCTGGCACGTCACCGACAAGTTCGACATCACTGCAGGCGTGCGCGGCACTCATCAGCGCAAACAAGGTTCCTTCGTTCGGGTCAACCGCAACGACTTCAACTCCGGCGAACTGGTGCAGCGCAAATTCCTGCCCTCCGGCCTGCTCAACTTCAGCTACTGGTTCGTACCCGACGTGCAGGGTTACCTGACCCTGGGCTACGGCGAAAAGGCCGGCGGCCTGAACATTTCCTCCGGCGCGGCAGGCAGGGCTGGCACCGAAAGTCTGTTCATCCTCCCGGAGTCCACCCGCGGCGCGGAGCTGGGCCTCAAGAGCAAATGGTTCGATCAACGTCTGAGCGCGGATGTGGCGCTGTTCTGGTCGCGGGTGAACGACTTCCAGACCAACGCCTATGACGAGGAATTCCAGACCTCGTACCTGATCAACGCTGGCAGCATCCGCTCGCGCGGTGTGGCGGCCAGCATTGGCCTGACGCCCATCGACGGCTTGAGCCTGAACCTCGACGGCACCCTACTCGATGCCAGCTACATGGAGTTCAGCAACGCCCGCTGCCCGGCGGAAGTGACCCTGGCCGGCAACGCGCCGGCCACCTGCGACCTCTCCGGCGAGCAGGTCTTCCGCTCGCCCAAGGTCACCTACAACCTGACCAGCCGCTATGACTGGGGCCTGGGTGACGGCCTCGACGCGCACGTTCAGGCTCGCTGGAACTATCGCTCCTGGGCCTACGGTACCGTCGACAACTCGCGCTACACGCGCATCCCCGGCTATGGCCTGCTCAACCTCTCAGCCGGCCTGGGCGGGCAGTACGACGACGGCCGCTGGAATGCCTCGGTCTGGCTGAACAATGCCCTCAACAAGACCTACTACCGCACCCTCAGTGCCGGCAGCTATGGCGAGGTGTACGGCAACCGCGGCGAACCACGCACGCTGGGTGTGACCCTGGGCTACGACTTTTAAAGCGGCGGCAAGAGAGAAGCGAAAGCAGCGGACGTAGATCCTAGGGTGGGCTGGCTTCAGCCCCCTTTCGATGACCGCTTTTGCCTCGTAGCTGCGTAGATCGTGAACAGGTTCCAGAACGCTTCAGAACGGATATACCATGAACAAGCTGACCTTCTCCCGCCGCACCTTCGTCAAGGGCAGTGGCCTCGCGGCTCTGGCCACGCCCTTGCTGGCGGCAGGCGCCCTGGCTGACTCACGCAGCCAGGGCAGTACCGCACCGGCGGGCGCTGCCCTGCACTGGCTGACCGGTGAATTGCCTCCCGCCTTCGCCGGCGTCACCTGGGGTACCCCATGGGCCCAGGGTCAGGTGCCCGCTGCCAGCGACTTCGAGATTCGCGATGCGGCGGGGCGCGCCCTGCCGCTGCAGAGTTGGCCCCTGGCCTGGTGGCCGGATGGCTCGCTGAAATGGTCGGCACATGCCTTGGGGCCTCACTCGGCACCCAGCGAGCGGTATGGCTTGCAACCCGTGGCGGCAGGCCGCGTACGGGCAGCATCACTGGTCAGCGAATCGCCGGAGTCGATCAGCGTCGATACCGGCGCCCTGCGCTGCATCATCCCCCGTAGTGGATCGCTGCTGATAGAACGCATGCTGCGTCAGAACCAACCGGCACTGCTGGGCGGCGAGCTGGTGCTGCAGGTACAAGGCGACCCCGATCAGGACGAGGTGCTTACACGTCACTATCGCAGCCAAGTCACGCAGGTCGAGATCGAGCAGCGCGGCCCGGTACGCGCGGTCATCACCCTGCGCGGCGAACATCACAGCGATACCCCGGGCCTGCCAACCTTATTGCCATTCACCGTGCGCCTGTACTTCTATGCGGGCTCCGCCGCAGTACGACTGATGCATACCATCGTCTACGACGCTGACGAACAGCGCGACTTCATCAAGGGCATCGGCCTGCGCTTTGGTGTACCGCTGGACGCCCCTCTGCATGATCGTCATGTGCGCTTCGTCTCCGCCAATGGCGGCCTGCTGCGCGAGGCAGTACGCGGGCTCAGCGGCCTGCGTCGAGACCCTGGGCCCGGGGTGGTCGCGGCACAACTGGCAGGCAAGGCCACACCGCCGCTGGTTTCGCCAGTTGCCGAAGGCCTCGGCTATGTGCCGGCATTCGGCAGCTATCGGCTGCTGCAGGCGCACCCCGATGCGTACAGCATCAGCAAGCGCACGGCCAGCGGTCAGGGCTGGGTGCAGGTCGCCAATGGCGAGCGCGCTGCGGGTGTCGGTTACCTCGGCTCCCCCAGCGGCGGCGTGGCATTCGGCCTGCGCAACTTCTGGCAGAGCTATCCGGCGCAACTGGATATCGAGGACGCCCACCGCGATCTCGCCCAGGTCACCGTATGGCTGTGGGCGCCCCAGGCCGAGCCGATGGATCTGCGCTTCTATCACGACGGCCTCGGCCAGGACACACATACGCGGCAACGTGAAGCGCTGGACATCACCTACGAGGATTACGAGCCAGGCTTCGGCTCTCCCAAGGGTGTCGCCCGCACCAGCGAGTTGCAGCTGGAACTCCTCGCCGCCACACCTTCTAGCGAACAATTGCTGGCCATCGCCGCACGCATACAGGAACCGCCACTGCTGCAGGCCAGTCCGGAACGCCTGCATGCCGCCGGCGTGTTCGGCCCGGCCTGGTCGCCGGTCCAGCGACAGCGTCCTGGCGAAGACGAGCTGGAGGAGCAACTGGCCTGGTACTTCGATTTCTACAAAGGCGAGGTCGAGCAGCGCAAATGGTATGGCTTCTGGGACTACGGCGATGTCATGCACACCTACGATGGCGACCGCCATGTATGGCGCTACGACGTCGGCGGCTACGCCTGGGACAATTCGGAGCTGAGTACCGACCTGTGGCTCTGGTACTACTTTCTGCGCAGCGGCCGAGCCGATGTGTTCCGCATGGCCGAAGCCATGACCCGGCACACCAGCGAGGTCGACGTGCACCACCTGGGTCCATTCGCACCACTGGGTTCACGCCACAACGTGCGCCACTGGGGCGACAGCGCCAAGCAGCTACGCGTATCCACCGCGGCCAATCGGCGCTTCCTGCACTACCTGACTGCCGACGAACGCACTGGTGATCTGCTGCGCGAACAGGTGGAGGCGCTACGCACCCTGCGCGAGGTGGTACCGGCGCGCAAGATCGGCCAGCGCAAGGCGCAGGATCCCGACAAGGTCAACCTGTTCTTCGGTATCGACTGGGGCGCCATCGCCGCCGCCTGGCTGACCGAGTGGGAACGCACCGGTGATGCCGGCATCCGCCAGCGCCTGCTCAATGGCATGCAAAGCATTGCCAGCCAGCCACACGGTTTCTTCAGTGGTTCGGCGGATATGCACATTGCCAGCGGCCACTTCGACCGCAATGACAGTGGCCAGCTCTATGTGCTGCACCTGAGCGCGGTATTCGGCCTGGCGGAGATTTGTGGCGAGCTGCTGCAGCTACTGCCTTCAGCCACGTTCGAGCGGGCCTGGCTGGACTACTGCCGCCTGTACAACGCCAGCGCCCAGGAGCAACGCGAAGCACTTGGCCAAGCGCTGACCAAGACCAACCTGACCCAGGCCCATGCCCGGCTCAGCGCCTTCGCCGGCAATCACCTGCACGATGCGGCCCTGCAGCGCCGCGCCTGGCAGGAGTTCGGCAAGGGCGAAGGCGGCATACCGCAGCCCAACCGTACCTACCGGCAAGTACCCACACCGGCCTACCTCTATCCGCTGCGCGAAGCCGAGCCGGTTTCGGTGATCGACCAACGTTCGGGCAGTACCACGAGCGCCAATCTGTCGACCAATGCCGTTGCTCAATGGGGGCTGACCGCAATGGCGCTATTGGCACTGGCCGGCCCGCCCCCAGTAGAACAATGAACACACGCGCCGCCCAGTCGGCGCTCCTGTCCAGACAGAGAGTTTCCAATGCCTTTACCCGTGTGCACCGAGCCCTCCAGCAGCGGCGGCCAGTTGCCCCATGTGTTGCTCGAAGACGATTTCACTCAATTCTCCAGCCAACGCTGGCACGTCGAAGCAGAGGATCCGGCAACCCGTGTGAGTGCCGAACATGGCCAGTTGCTGATCGATAGCCCCAAGGGCGTGACCGTCTGGCTGAGGCAGCCGCTGCAGGGTGCCTACCGCATCGAGTTCCAGCGGCAGGTACTGCTGGAAGGCGGCGTAAACGACCGCCTTTCTGACTTCAATCAGTTCTGGGCCGTGCGTGATCCAGGCCGAGCAGAGCTGTTCACGCGCAACGGTGCCCTCGACGAATACGACGACTTGGATCTCTACTACGTGGGCATGGGCGGCAACTACAACAGCACCACCCGCTTTCGCCGCTACGACGGCAGCGGCCAGCGGCTGCTGCTTGGAGAATATGCGGATCCTGCGCACCTGCTGGAAGCCAACCGCACCTACCAGATCGTCATCGAGGTGGACGCCAGAGGCACCCGCTATCAGGTTGACGGCAACACCTTCTTTGAGGCCCGCCACGACGGCGTACCTGCGCCGGGATACTTTGGCTTTCGCCTGGTCTGGTCACGCCAGCTGATCAGCGAGTTTCGGGTGGTGCGTCTGTAGGCGTCAGAGATTTTGCTGCAGAAACTCCAGGGTCGCCTCGAGGGCGGCCTTGTTATCTGCCGTGGTAGCGGCCTGATCAGCGCCGACCAGGCTGTGCCCGGCACCGGGAACGATCAGGGTGCGCACCGTCCCGCCCCGTCGACGCAAGCGGTCGGCCAGAAGCAACGTTTGCTCGTAGGGCACAACGCGGTCGGCATCACCATGGATCAGCAAGGTCGCCGGCCCACGCCCCTGCATACGCTCGACAGGACTGGCCGCCTGCAGAACGGCGAGATCGCAACGCGTCAGCTCACAGCCCAGCAATAGCCCCGCGGCATGCTTGATGGCCGGATAACCCGGTGTATCACGCAATGCCTGTAGGTCATGCACGCCATACCAGCTGACCAGCACCGTCGGGCACTCGGTTGTGCAGTCCAGCGCCGCCAACGCCGCCAGGTGCCCGCCTGCCGAACCACCCCATAGCGCGACCCTGCTGGTATCCAGGGCATAGATAGAAGCCTGTTTGTGCAGCCAGGCCATGGCCGCTCGTAGATCGTCCAGCGGCGCCGGAAACCGGGCCTCGCCACTGAGCCGATAATTGATCGAGGCCACCGCATAACCTCGGGCGGCAAAGCGTGCCAGTACGCCGGGAAAATCAGTAAAGGCACCACTGGCCCTAGCGTGACCACCCGCCCAGCCGCCGCCATGCACATAGATGATCAGCGGTGCGCCAGCAGCAGGCAGCGGCTCGGGCGGCAGATAGAGATCCAGGTTCAATGGCCGAAAGCCTTCGTGCGTGGCATACACCACGTCGGCCAGGCTACGCACGCCGCCCGCGAAGGAGGCCGACCGAAGCGGGTAAGCGTCGAGCTGCTGTGCCTTGGCGGCCAGCTGGATGCCGTCAGTGAAGAGCGGGGGCGACTGGCTACAGGCGGCGAACAGTACGACGCTGGCCAGCAGCCCTGCTCGCCTCAAGGTCGCTGCCCTTCACGCTCCTGAAGCTGGCGATCCGCGTCCAGAAAGCTCTCGATCATCAGCTGTGCAGGATAGGACAAGCGATAGCCCGCACGGCTGATGATGCCGTAGTGGGTATAGAACTCCTCACCCTGCATATCCAGACCGGCCACCTTGAGCAGCTTGAGACCGCCGGCGCCTAAGTGGGGGTTGCTGTCGCTGACGTTGGTGGTGCCAATGGCATCGGAATGCTGCAGCACGGCCACCAGGCTGTAGCCATTTTCGCACTCGATGCTGGTCTGAAAGTCCGGCTTGCCGCTGAGTTCGACCAGCGCCTTGCGCAGGTTCGGCGGCCGCACCGTACCGGCTACCGGATAGCCGAGCAGTTGCTCGACGGTAACTTCATCGAATAGCGCAAGTGGGTGTTCCTGACGGCAGCAGAAACCCCAGCGATGCTGGCTGAGCGGCTGCACCTGATAGTCCGGGTCGATCTCGAAATTACGGCTATCGGCCACGAAGAACTCGAACTCCTCGGCCAGCAGACGCTGCCCCAATGCCTGCCAGTTATCCACCTGAAAACGCAGACGCACCTTGGGCAAGCGCCGGTTGAACAGGCCGATGGCCTGAGGCATCAGCCAGGCAGCAGGCGCCGGGCCGCAGGCGAAACGAACTTCGCCGGCATCCTGCTCATTGAACTGGCGAACCTCGTTGAGCAACTCCTGGGCATCGCCGATCAACCGCCTGGCATGTTCCAGGACCAGCCGCCCCTTGCGGGTAGGCTCCAGGTTGCGGGTGCGATCCACCAGCCGCGCGCCAAAGCCCTGCTCCAGCGCCTGAATGCTGCGGCTGAACGCCGATTGGGAAATGCTCATCGCCTCGGCGGCCGAGGTGAAGTTGCGGTGTTCGACCAGCGCGATGAAATGGCGGAGTTGGCGAAGATCGATATGCATGGGAGGCCAGGAGATGGTGATCGGAAACGAACGAGGGCCTGAGCAATCGCTGCAGGCCCTCGTGTCTTGCGGCAGGTGAGCGCTGAATCAGCGAGCGGTGATCACCGCCAGCTTGGTGATACCGGCCCGTTCGATGGCGGCCATGGCCTTGGCGACCGAACCGTAGTCCACCTGATCGTCGGCCTGCAGCTGCACCTTCAGTTCGGCGTCGTCCGCCTTGGCCTGGATCAGGCTGCTTTCCAGCAGTTCTGGTTGAATCTCGTCCTTGTTGATGAACAACTTTCCGTCGCCATCAATGCTGATCACCAGCGGGTCTTTCTGATCGGCTGGGGCCACGGCTTCGGTCTTCGGCAGGTTGATCGGGATCGAGTTGGTCAACAGTGGCGCGGTGACGATGAATACCACCAGCAGCACCAACATCACGTCTACCAGCGGCGTAACGTTGATTTCGCTGAGTACTTCGTCGTTATCCTGGGTTGAGAACGCCATGTCACACCGCCTCTTTTACAGGTTGCCCGGTAACGATACCGCCACGTTTGGCGCCGGGATGGACGATGACCTTGAAAGCACTCTTCTGCGCCAGGCTGTAGAAGTCATGGGCGAAGTCGTCGAGATCCGCTGCGGTCAGCTTGAGGCGACGCAGGAAGTAGTTGTAGACCAGCACCGCTGGCACCGCGACGGCGATACCCACGCCGGTGGCGACCAGCGCGGCACCGATCGGGCCGGCAACGGTTTCCAGGCTGGCGTTGCCCGCCGCGCTGATGCCCTTGAGCGCTTCCATGATGCCCCATACGGTGCCGAACAAGCCGATGAAAGGCGAGGTAGAACCGATGGAGGCAACCACCGCCAGGCCGGATTCCAGCGAGCGACGCTCACGCTGAATCTGCTGGCGCAGGGCTCGCTCGAGGCGATCCTGATGGTTGATCGCCTGGCTCAGGTCACCCGGCTGCTGGCCGTCCGGTACCTGGATGGCAGCGAAACCGGCTTGAGCCACGTGAGCCACGGCGCCCGACTGGCTCTGCCCCAGCTCTGCAGCTGAATCGAGGCTGGTGGCTGACCAGAACAGCTTCTGGAACTTGCGATCCTGATGCCGCTGGCGTGCGAACTGGATGCCCTTGATCAGGGCCAGGCCCCAGGTGACGACGGAGAAGCCGATCAGCAGCCAGATGACGGCATGTTCGACCGATTGCAGGGGGGAATCGACTAGCAGGTTCATGGTGCGGTCCTCGGAAAACGGTATGTCAATGACGGGGTTCGGGCCCGGACGATCCGGGCTCGTGGAAAAAGGGTGTTGCCGTGAGCGTCAGTTCAGGCGGAAGTCCAGCGGTACCGTGACCCAGCCTTCCTGAGCGACATCGCCACGCTTGGCAGGCACGAAGCTCCAGCGCTGTACCGCCTTAACTGCAGCCTGGTCGAGTACGTCACGACCGCTGCTGGTCTGGATCTGGATATCGCCTGGCTTGCCGTTGGGCAGCACGCGAATGCGCAGAAGAACGGTGCCTTCCCAGCCACGGCGCTGAGCCAGGGATGGATATTCCGGCGCTGGGTTACGCAGGTAGGCGGCGTTGGCCGACGGCGGCGTCTCGGTCACCGGCTTGGGTGCGGGTGGCGCGGGCGGTGCCGGTGGCGCTTCGACCTTGGGCGGCGCAGGCGTAGGCTCGACCGGTTTCGGCACGGGCTTGGGTTTCGGCGGTTGCGGCTTTGGCTTCGGAGGTTCCGGCTTGGGCGGCGGCTTCACCGCAAGCTCATCGACCACCGGCGGAGGTGGTGGCGGCTCGACGATCGGCTCGGGAGGTGGTGGCTCTACCACTGGCTCCGGTGGCGGAGTCGGGGCGGCGAATTCAATGGTCATCGGCGGGATTTCCACCGGCACTTCGGGCAGCACCGGCTCGGGCCGCTGGCTCAGCCAGACCAGCACCGTAGCGTGCAGCACCAGTGCGAAAGTACCGAGCAGAATCGCTTCACGGCGACCCAGAACGGGACGCGACGCATGGGGGGCGTGACGTAGCGTACCCAGCGCTTGACGCAGCGGTACACCAAGGTCAAAGACCTCTCCGGGCACACGCGCCTGCTGCCAGGCGGCATTGGAACGCACGGAGGATTGAAGATTACCCATCACCAACAGACTCCTGGAAGTACCGACTTAGAGCCGGTCTAAGCAAAAACGGAATTCCAGTTGTCTGGTGCTGCTAAGAATGAGGGTTACCGATTATTTCGTAAAATCACTTTTTCTCAGATGGTTATTCGATTGGAGAATATCGAAGACTGAAAGCCGAGTCGGCCGCTCAATGAGCTGGCTTGCGCTGAAAAGGCAGTTTGGTCGCGATGCCTCTCCAGCCAACGGCCTGGAACAGAGGCGCGCCAGCCAAAAAGAATGAGGGGGAGTAGAAACAAGAAAAGCGGCCAATGGCCGCTTTTCAGGAAACCTGCTCAAGGCAGGTGGATATGGCGCAGCGGACGGGACTCGAACCCGCGACCCCCGGCGTGACAGGCCGGTATTCTAACCGACTGAACTACCGCTGCGTGTCGGTGGACTTGCGTCCGTACAACTCTTGCTTCGTCAGATACGCTAGCAGTGCTTTCGTATCACATCCCAGAACGGTGTCTTGGATGGAAAATATGGCGCAGCGGACGGGACTCGAACCCGCGACCCCCGGCGTGACAGGCCGGTATTCTAACCGACTGAACTACCGCTGCGCGTCGGTGGACTTGCGTCCGATTCTCTCAAGGCAAGTGGTGGGTGATGACGGGATCGAACCGCCGACCCTCTGCTTGTAAGGCAGATGCTCTCCCGGCTGAGCTAATCACCCTTGGCCTTGCGAGGAGGCGAAATTTACGCGGGGATCTAACCTAAGTCAAGGCCCCGCTTCGCTTTTTTCTAAAATAAAGGTTTTTACAGTGCTGCCAGACCACGAGCCAGATCGGCCTTGAGATCAGCGACGTCTTCCAGACCGACCGCAACCCGGATCAGGCTGTCACGAATACCGGCATTAGCACGCTCTTGCGGCGACAGGCGACCATGGGAGGTGGTCGCAGGATGAGCGATAGTCGTCTTGGTGTCGCCCAGGTTGGTGGTGATCGAAATCACTCGCGTGGCATCGATGAAACGCCAGGCGCCCTCCTTGCCTCCCTTGACCTCGAAGCTGACCACCGCGCCAAAGGCGCTCTGCTGACGCGCAGCCAGCTCATGCTGAGGGTGGCTGGCAAGACCGGCGTAATACACGCGCTCGATACCGTCCTGTTGCTCCAGCCACTGAGCAAGTGCAAGGGCGCTGGCACAGTGAGCCTGCATGCGAATACGCAGAGTCTCCAGACCCTTGAGGAAGATCCACGCATTGAACGGACTCAGCGTCGGCCCTGCGGTACGCAGGAAGCCCACCACGTCGGTCATCAGCTTGGCGCTACCGGCCACCACGCCGCCCATGGCGCGACCCTGGCCGTCGATGAATTTGGTCGCCGAGTGCATGACGATATCCGCACCGAGCTTCAGCGGCTGCTGCAGCGCAGGCGTGCAGAAGCAGTTGTCCACGGCCAGCAACGCGCCGCGCTCATGGGCAATATCCGCCAGCGCAGCGATGTCGACCAGTTCAGCCAGCGGGTTGGAGGGCGACTCGACGAACAGCAGCTTGGTGTTCGGCTTGAACGCAGCGGCCCAGCCTTGCAAATCGGCCAACGGCACATAGTCGACCTGCACGCCAAAGCGCTTCAGGTACTTCTCGAACAGGCTGATGGTCGAACCGAACACGCTGCGCGACACCAGCACATGATCACCAGCGCTGCACAGGCTCATGACGATGGAAAGAATCGCCGACATGCCCGAAGCGGTGGCGACGGCCTGCTCGGCCCCTTCCATGGCCGCGATGCGCTCCTCGAAGGCACGCACAGTGGGATTGGTATAGCGCGAGTAAACGTTACCCGGTACTTCGCCAGCAAAACGTGCAGCTGCATCGGCGGCGGTACGGAATACATAGCTGGAGGTGGTGAACAGCGCCTCGCTGTGCTCGCCCTCAGGCGTGCGATGTTGTCCGGCACGTACCGCCAGGGTGTCGAAGCCGACACCATCCAGATCGCTGTTGAGCCGACCCGCATCCCATTCCTGTGTCATATCCTGTCCTCGTCCAGAAACCAGTCCGGGCCACATGGGCCCGGTCATTTACTCGTTATTTATCGATCAGTTGTTATACAGATCGATGATCTCGCTGACCGCCTGGCTGCTGGTCTTGGAGCCGTCGTTGCGGGCCAGATCGATACGATTCAGGTAAGCCTCATCGACATCGCCGGTCACGTACTCGCCGTCGAACACCGCGCTGTCGAAGTGCTCGATCTTGATCTTGCCGCCACCGACCGCCTCTTTCAGATCATCGAGATCCTGATAGATCAGCCAGTCGGCACCAATCAACTCGGCAACCTGATCGGTGGTGCGACCATGGGCGATCAGCTCGTGCGGGCTCGGCATGTCGATGCCATAGACGTTCGGATAACGCACGGCAGGTGCGGCCGAACAGAAATACACGTTTTTGGCGCCGGCTTCGCGGGCCATCTGAATGATCTGCTTGCAGGTGGTGCCGCGCACGATGGAGTCGTCCACCAGCATCACGTTCTTGCCGCGAAATTCCAGCTCGATGGCGTTGAGCTTCTGGCGCACCGACTTCTTGCGTGCAGCCTGCCCCGGCATGATGAAGGTACGGCCGATGTAGCGGTTCTTGACGAAGCCTTCGCGGAATTTCACGCCAAGGTGGTTAGCCAGTTCCAGCGCCGAGGTACGGCTGGTATCCGGAATCGGGATGACCACGTCGATATCGTGCTCAGGGCGCTCGCGCCGAATCTTGTCCGCAAGCTTCTCGCCCATGCGCAGGCGCGCCTTGTAAACCGATACACCGTCCATGATCGAATCGGGGCGAGCCAGATAGACATGTTCGAAAATGCACGGCTTGAGCTGCGGGTTAGGTGCGCACTGACGGGTATGCAGCTGGCCTTCTTCGGTGATGTACACCGCTTCGCCCGGCGCCAGGTCGCGGATCAGGGTGAAGCCGAGCACGTCCAGCGCCACGCTTTCGGAAGCGATCATGTACTCGACGCCTTCATCGGTATGACGCTGACCGAAGACGATCGGGCGGATGCCGTTCGGATCGCGGAAGCCGACGATGCCGTAACCGGTGATCATCGCCACCACGGCATAACCGCCACGGCAGCGCTTGTGCACGTCCTTGACCGCAGCGAAGACATCTTCTTCGCTGGGGTTGAGCTTGCCGCGCACGGCCAGTTCATGGGCGAACACGTTGAGCAGGACTTCGGAGTCGGAGCTGGTGTTGACGTGGCGCAGATCCGATTCGTAGATCTCCTTGGCCAACTGTTCGACGTTGGTCAGGTTGCCGTTGTGCGCCAGGGTGATGCCATAAGGCGAGTTGACGTAGAACGGCTGGGCCTCGGCCGAGCTGGAGCTGCCGGCAGTCGGATAACGCACGTGACCGATGCCCATGTGGCCGATCAGCCGCTGCATGTGGCGCTGCTGGAACACATCGCGCACCAGCCCATTGTCCTTGCGCAGGAACAGTCGCCCCTCGTAGCTGGTGACGATACCGGCAGCATCCTGGCCGCGGTGCTGGAGGACGGTGAGGCCGTCATACAGCGCCTGATTGACGTTCGATTTACCGACGATACCGACAATGCCACACATGTGACGCAACCCCTACTCAGTGAGACGACTAATTACCAGTGCCGACGGGAATGGACCCCGGCAGCACGTCTTTGAACGGCAGCTCGACCGGTTCGCGAATACCACTCGCCAACCACTCGCTGGACATCCCCAATATGAGGTTCTTCGACCAGTCTGCAACCAACAGAAAATGCGGCAGCAGTGTCGATTGCTGCCACCAGACATCCTGCTCGACGGGCGCCAGGCTCAACAGCCCGACGGCGACCACGACCAGCAAGGCACCGCGGGCGGCGCCAAATACCATACCGAGAAAACGATCCGTGCCCGAAAGCCCGGTCACCCGGATCAGCTCACCAATCAGATAGTTGATCAGCGCACCGACCAGCAGGGTCAATACGAACAGCAGCACACAGGCAGCGATAACGCGGGCAGAAGGGGCTTCGATGTAGGCAGTGAGGTGCTGTGAAAGCGCGCCCCCGAACATCCAGGCAACGACGCCAGCGATGATCCAGGTGACGAGCGACAGGGCTTCCTTGACGAAGCCTCGACTCAAGCTGATCAGGCTCGATACGACGATGATGGCGATGATCGCCCAATCGACCCAAGTGAATGCCACGATGCAGGCTACCGATGGAAGAGGCGCTGCATTTTAGCAGACCCCTGCCCATCGGTTAAGCGCAGATACCGAGTCAGTTGCTTTCAGGCTGAAAGCGCACCACGAAGCCATTGAGCTTGTGTTGACGATTGAGCTGATCACGCAGGCGGTCGGCCTCGACCCGCTCGATCAGCGGCCCGACGAATACCCGGTTCATGCCATCGACACTGCGGATGTAGGCGTTGTACCCCTGGGCACGCAAGGTCTTCTGCAGCGTTTCTGCACCTGGGCGACTGGAAAGACTGGCCAATTGCACCGACCAGCTGACCGGCAGGCTATTGGCGTCCAGGCGCTCGGCTGGTGCTTTCTGCGGCGGCGGCGCCACTTCGGCTGGTTTGCTGGGCGTTGGCTGCGGAGCGGGAGTGGTGACCGGTTCCTGGCTGGCGGGCAACTCGGCAATCGGCTGTTCGACGGGCGCTTGCGCCTGATCGGCAGCCGCACTGTCGCCAGGCACCGGCTCCTGCGGCAATTCCTGAGGGTCGGGGACGATCACCGGCTGCATCTCGATTTCAGCCACTACGGGCTTGGCCGGCATGCTTGGCGCGTCGACCACCACATGACGCAACTCGTCAGGACGGGACAGCAGCATCGGCAGGAAAATCACCGCCAGTGCGACCAGCACCAGAGCCCCGACAATACGTTGCTTCGTTCCGCTATCCAGCATTGCCATCCTGCACATCCTCCTGGGCGTGACGCTCCAGCCATATCAGGGCTTCGGCCACGCAGAAAAAAGAACCAAAGAGCAGAATCTCATCCCCTGCCGCGGCGCGCTCGCACTGCGCCTGCAGAGCGCTTGCCACATCGGCGTACATCTCGGCCTGGGTAGCGCAGGCGACCAGGTGGCCATGCAGCTCGGCCGCAGAGCGCGAACGCTCGGTCGGCAGGGGCGTCACCGCCCAGTGGCTGATCTCGCCCAGCAAGGGCGCCACGACAGCAGGCAGGTCCTTGTCGGCCAACAGGCCGAAGACTGCCCGGCGCTCGCCTTCGACAGGACGAGACTGCAGGCGACCGGCAAGAAACTGCGCGGCGTGGGGATTGTGCCCTACATCGAGCAACAGAGTGAGGGACTTGCCCCGCCAGTTCAAGTGACGACGGTCCAGGCGACCGGTTACCCGGGTAGCGGCCAATGCTGCGGCGATGACGCCGGCATCCCAGGGCAGATCGAGCAAGGCATAGGCCTGTAGAGCCAGCGCGGCGTTTTCCATGGGCAGATCGAGCAGTGGCAAGCCGGCCAGACGCAGCACGTGCCCACGCGGCGTGAGCCCGTACCAGCTCCAGCCGTCCTCGGCGATGCTCAGGTCGAAATCCCGGCAGCGCAGGAAGAACGGTGCATCGATTTCCACCACCCGCTCCAGCAATGGCAGCGGTGGATCGAAGTCGCCGCAAAGTGCCGGCTTGCCGGGGCGCATGATCCCGGCTTTCTCGAACGCAACCGACTCGCGGGTATCCCCCAGCCAGTCGGCGTGATCCACACCGATGCTGGTGATCAGCGCCAGGTCAGCATCGATCAGATTGACCGCATCGAGGCGCCCGCCCAGACCGACTTCCAGCACAGCGAAATCCAGACCGGCACGCTCGAACAACCAGAAGGCAGCCAGAGTGCCCATCTCGAAGTAGGTCAGCGAGGTTTCGCCCCGTGCAGCCTCGACGGCGGCGAAAGCCTCACAGAGACCTGCATCGCTGGCGTCCTGCCCATCGATCTGCACCCGCTCGTTGTAACGCAGCAGGTGCGGCGAGCTGTAGACGCCAACCTTGAGCCCTTGGGCGCGCAGCAACGCGGCGAGAAAAGCACAGGTCGAGCCCTTGCCGTTGGTGCCGGTGACCGTGATCACCCGCGGCGCCGGACGGGAAAGCCCAAGGCGCTCGGCAACCTCCCGGGAACGCTCCAGGCCCATGTCGATGGCGCTCGGATGCAAACGCTCCAGGTACGCCAGCCACTCGGCCAGGGAGCGCTGGGTCATGCCGTGACCGGCAGCGCTGCAGGGGATGGCTGGTGAGTGAACTGCGCCAACAGACGAGCCAGACGCGAGCGCAGCTCGGCACGGTGGATGATCATGTCGATGGCGCCGTGCTCGATCAGGAACTCGCTGCGCTGGAAACCTTCTGGCAGCTTCTCGCGAACGGTCTGCTCGATCACTCGCGGGCCGGCAAAACCGATCAGTGCCTTCGGTTCGGCGACGATCACGTCACCCAGCATGGCAAGACTGGCGGAAACACCACCGTAGACCGGGTCGGTCAGTACGGAAACGAAGGGGATACCCTCCTCGCGCAGACGCGCCAGCACGGCGGAAGTCTTGGCCATCTGCATCAGCGAGATCAGCGCTTCCTGCATACGCGCACCACCGGAGGCAGCGAAGCATACGAATGGGCAGCGTTGTTCAAGCGCCACGTTGGCGGCACGCACGAAACGCTCACCGACGATGGCACCCATGGAGCCGCCCATGAAGGAGAATTCGAAGGCACAGGCCACGATCGGCATGCCTTCCAGCGTACCGCTCATGGAAATCAGCGCGTCCTTCTCGCCGGTCTGCTTCTGCGCAGCGACCAGGCGATCCTTGTACTTCTTGCTGTCGCGGAATTTCAGGCGATCACTGGGCTCCAGATCGGCACCGATCTCTTCACGACCATCGGCGTCGAGGAAGATGTCCAGACGCGCACGCGCATTGATACGCATGTGGTGACTGCACTTGGGACAAACGTCCAGGGTCTTTTCCAGCTCGGGTTTGTACAGCACGGCCTCACAGGACGGGCACTTGTGCCACAGACCTTCCGGCACCGAACTCTTCTTGACCTCGGAACGCATGATCGATGGGATCAGTTTGTCTACCAGCCAGTTGCTCATGCTCTCAATTCTCCAACGCTGTAGGCTTCAACATGCTTGTTGCACATGACAAGCGAATTCACAAAGTGGCCGCCTCAGGGGCCGGCGTTACGCCCGCCACCTGACCCGACCACGAAAAAAGCACGCACTTATCGCGGCGATAGGAGTATGGACGGCTCGCTGCGCGACGTCGTCACATCGACTCGCCAACCGCCCGCACTGCGCGTACGAAGTCTTTTACCCGGCTGGCATCCTTGATGCCCTTGCTCGCCTCCACGCCGCCGCTGACATCGACCGCATAAGGACGCACCTGGGCGATTGCCGCAGCGACGTTACTCGCGGTCAGGCCACCGGCGAGGATGACCGGCTTGCTCAATCGCGCAGGCACCAGCGACCAGTCGAAGGCCTGCCCCGTCCCTCCGGGAACACCTTCCACGAAGGTATCGAGCAGAACTGCGCGGGCACCAGGATAAACGTCCACCAGCGCCGCCACGTCATCGCCTGCGCGAACGCGCAGCGCTTTGATATAGGGCCGGCCGACGGCTTCGCACTCGGCAGCGGTTTCATCGCCATGAAACTGCAGCAGATCCAGCGGTACCGCAGCCAGCACCTCATCGAGCTCGGCTCGCGACATGTCGACGAACAGACCGACCGTGGTCACGAAAGGCGGCAGCGCAGTCACGATGGCCCGCGCCTGCTCGATCGACACGGCTCGCGGGCTGCGCGCATAGAACACCAGGCCGATAGCGTCGGCACCAGCCGCCACCGCGGCGAGCGCATCCTCGAGGCGGGTAATCCCGCAGATCTTGCAGCGAACGACTGACAACAGACGAATACCTCCGCGAAAGGCCGGATGGTAACAAATGACCGTAGGCGATGGGCCATTAATTACTCTGCCCGCCGCCTACTCCGGGATTGCCACGTCTTTCAGGCCGGACAGGAAGTGCGGCCCCAGATAACGCGTCGGCAAATCGAACTCGGCCGGGTAATCCACTTGCACCAGATACAGCCCGTAAGGGTGGGCCGTTACGCCGCCAGTACGCCGCACACCGGTAGTCAGTACCTCGCCAGCCCACTCGACCGGACGCTCACCGGCACCAATGGTCATCAGCACGCCAGCGATATTACGCACCATATGGTGCAGAAAGGCATTGGCGCGGATATCCAGCACGATGAAGCGACCATGTTGCAGCAACTCCAGGTGGTGCACCGTTTTGATCGGTGATTTGGCCTGACACTGCCGCGCACGGAATGCGCTGAAATCATGGGTACCGAGGAACACGCGGGCCGCTTCACGCATGCGTTCGATATCCAGTGGACGGTGGTTCCAGGTGACTTCTTCGGCCATGTGCGCCGGACGTATCTGATCGTTGTAGATCACATAGCGATAGCGTCGCGCCATGGCGCAGAAGCGCGCGTCGAAATGCCTTGGCATGGCCTTGGCCCAGGTGACACTGATGTCGCCTGGCAGATTCATGTTGGCCCCCATGACCCAGGCGTGCATGGATCGCTCGACCGTGGTGTCGAAATGCACCACCTGCCCGCTGGCATGCACCAGCGCGTCGGTGCGCCCCGCACAACTCAGCGTGACAGGCGCACCGCCGGCAACCTTGGAAAGGGCTTTCTCGAGGGACGCCTGAATCGACGGCACGCCGTCACGCTGGCGCTGGAAACCACGATAACGGGCGCCACGGTACTCGACACCCAGGGCAATCTTGTAAATGCCGACGGCAGCCATTTCGGCTGCCGTCGAGGTACGCACATCAGACATGTATCAAACCAGTTTGCCGATCAGCTCTCGCGCTTCCTGCTGCTGACCATCGTTACCTTCAGCGATCACTTCGTCGAGGATGTCACGCGCACCCTCGGTATCGCCCATATCTATGTAAGCCCGCGCCAGATCCAGCTTGGTAGCGGTCTCGTCGGTGCCGGAGAGGAAGTCGAAATCCTCGTCGTCATCGAGCGATGAGCTATCCGCTTGCAGTTCCTGCGGCTCCAGCTGACCTTGCTGCTCGAGGCTTTCGGCCAGCAGATCGAGCTCGGCTGTCACGTCGTCGAGCTGGGCGGCGAAGCTGGCACCCGTGGTCGGCGCCGGCGCTTCCTCGTTGAGCGACAGGTCGAAATCAGCGGGCAAGCCGAAATCGTCCTGGGCCTTCTCATCAGCCAGAGCGGAGGAGAAATCATTGGCTGGCGCCTTGTCAGCGTCGTCATCGAGGCTCAGCAGGAAATCATCTTCCTGAGCAGCGGCCGGGGTATTGGGCGAGTCCAGGTCGAGACTGAAGTCGGCCAGTTCGCCGCCCAACTCCTGACGGTTGTCGGCTTCGTTGCCGAGGTCGAGATCGAAAGCCACGGCGTCGTCCTTGCTGGCAGCCGGTTGCTCGGGAGCCTGCAGATCCAGATCGGAATCCAGGCCCAGGGTGTCGATCTCGTCGAAACGGTCAGCGCTCTGCTTGGCCTGCGGATCAGCGGCGAACTCTGCTTCCAGTGCATCCAGATCGAGATCGAAGTCGTCGCTGGCAGGTTGCGATGCCACGGGTCGAGCAGGCTCGTCCAGCGCCAGATCGTCCAGACTGAAGGTGTCCAGATCATCGGCGGCGGCAGCGCCCGCCAGCGCAGCGGTGCCACCAAGGGCGACCATGGCTGGGTAACGGCTCTTCAGCTGTTCGACTTCGGCGTTGGCACCGCCAATCTCGCGCAGCTCGCTTTCCTGGCGAGCGAAACCTTCGCGATCACCCAGTTCGGCATAGACTTCCATCAGTTTCAGGCGCAGATCGGTGCGATGCGGTTCGTCGTTGATGGCGTTGTGCAGCAGCTCGGCCGCCTGGTTGAAGCGACCGTAAGCGATGTAGATATCCGCCTCGCCGAGGGCGTCACCGGTTTGTGCAGTAACGCGCTCTTCACTGACAGGCTGCAGCGGAGCGTTCAGGTCGTCCGGCAGATCGTTCAGGCTGTCGGCTGGCAGCTCCAGGTCGCTATCGAAACGATGGGTGTCTTCCTGATACACCGAAAGGCTCTCTTCCTGCTCGGCTTCCTTGCGTGCATTGCGGCGCGACAGGATCAACAGCACCAGCAGCAATGCCAGCAACAGGCTGCCACCGATCAACCCCAGCAGCATCGGGTTGGCCAGCAGGTTGTCGAGGGCGCTGTCCTCTTCGACCGGCTCGGGCGCGGCGACTACCGGCTCGGGTGCCTGGGCAACTTCAGGGGCAACTGGTTCGGCAGGGGCCGGCGCAGGGGCTATAGCGGGTTCTGCGGCCGGGGTAGCACCATCGGCGGGTGCAGCCGGGGCGGAATCGGTACCCGTCTGTGCAGCAGGCTCACCGCTCAAAGGAGTCTGGCCTGCAGGCTCGGTCGGAGCAGCCGGTGCTTCAGCCGTCGGTGCGACAGGCGTGGAAGCCTCGCTGCCTGGAGCGCCAGCCGGAGCGGCAGGAGCCTGCCCCTGGGGAGCCGCTGCCGCAGTTGCCGACTCTGCTGCGGCACCTGCGGCACCAGCGGCCTGACCTGCAGGTGCAGAGACGTCTGCCTGAAGTTTGGCCAGCTGATTGTCTTTCAGTTGAATGAGCCGCTGCAGCTTGTCGAGCTGACTCTGCAGATCGGTCATGCGGTCTTTCAACTCGTCGTTTTCACGACGGGTCGAATCCAGGCTTTCCTGGGTGACTGCCAGCTGGTTGCTCAGCGCGGTACTGTTGTTGGCGCCGTTTTCACTGCCAGCAGTGGCCTTGCCTGAATCGGCGGCAAGCAGCTTGAGCTTGTCTTCGGCCTGCACTTCGGCAGGCGCAGCGCCAGCACCGGTACGCCGTGTGGCATCGATCTGGCGGGTGCCGGCGGCGGCCGGAGCGCTACGCGCCTGGCGCCAGGAGCTGTTCTGTTCGCCGACCTGGGCCAATGCTTCGGATTGGCTGCGACTGGCAACCTGCGCTGCATCGGGCAGGCGCAGCACCTGGCCGCTCTTCATGCGGTTGATGTTGCCACCGATGAAGGCATCCGGATTGAGGTCCTGGATGGCGAGCATCGCCTGATGCACGCTGCCGTTGCCGCGTACGCGCTGGGCGACTTCCCATAGGGTGTCATTGGTGTTGGTGCGGTATTCGCCGCCCGGCTCGGCGGTCCCGGCACGGGGGGCGGCAGGCGTGGCCGCAGGTGCTGCTGCACGTGGCGGCGTCGCCGCGGGGGTAGCTGAACGCGGCACGGGGGCAGCGACAGGCAATTGCGGCGCAGCCGCAGCCTGCGGAGAATAAAGCGGCGGATCGAGCAGCAGCGTGTATTCACGCAGCAGGCGGCCATTGGGCCACAGCACTTCCACGAGGAAATTCAGGTAGGGTTCACGAACCGGCTTGGTCGAAGTGACGCGAATCACGCTCTTGCCGTTGGGTTTGACGATAGGCGTGAACTTGAGGTCGGTCAGGAAATACTGGCGATCGACGCCGGCCTTGTTGAACTCTTCAGGCGAGGCGAGCGCAGGGCGCATTTCCGCCGCAGAAAGATCGCGAACATCCAGCAGTTCAATTTCTGCCACCAGAGGCTGGTTCAGAGACGACTGAAGCGTCAGCTCGCCGACACCCAACGCATGCGCCATACCGGAAGACAACGCCGTCGCCGCAGCGATAGCCAGTACCAGTTTACGAACCCGAACCATAGCCTTTTCCTTTGTGTTAACTGCTCTCGCATAACGAGAGGGTTGGTGATCGTCGGCTGCCCCTTTTCAGGCCCCCCAGCCAACAATCAGCGCGCTCAGTATTTGCCAAGCTCGAATAGATCTTCAAATTTCCGGATAAGTATCTTTTACAGATGGTGTTTTATCAATAACTCGCCCAGTTGCACGGCATTCAAAGCCGCACCTTTTCGCACATTATCAGACACAATCCACAAAGTGAGCTCGCTGGGGTCGTCCAAACCGCGCCGCACGCGGCCTACGTACACCTCATCCTGGCCAACGGCATCGCCGATGACGGTCGGATAATCCCCAGCATCGACCCGTTCTATGCCGGATGCCGCATCCAGCGCTGCAATGACCTTGTCCAGCTCTACAGGTGTAGATGACTGAACTGTCACGCTCAAGCTGTCGCCGAAGAAAACCGGCACCTGGTGACAACTGACCGCGACACTCAGCGAGGCATCATCGAACAACGCCTTGATGTCTTCGTTCACCCGGCGTTCCAGGCGACCGTGCCCCTGCGCGTCCGGTTCGTCTACCTGGGCCAGTACGTTGAAAGCCATCTGCCGATCGAACAGACGCGGCTCGAACGAACGGCCATTGAGCAACTCGGCCGTCTGCCGAGCCAGCTCGGACACCCCTTCCCTGCCACGGCTGGAAACCGCCAGCCCGGCGTCGATCACCAACCGACGCACCGATACCTGCTCTCTCAATGCGGCCAGCACCAGCGTTACCGCCACGGCGACCGAGGAAGGGCTGCTGAGCATGAATGGCGCCTCACGCCCCTCGAGCGCAGCGGCATTGACCTCGGGCACGACGCGGGGAGCCTGCTCGCACGGCAAGGCACCCGTTATGTCGATCAACGAGCAACCCGCCTTGCGCACCGCGTCGACATGGGCGAGGGTCACAGCCTGATCGGCGGCGAAGAACACCAGCTTCACGGCGCGAAAATCGAAACCGTCCACGGCACGCACACGCAGGTTGCGCCCCTTGTAGGCTAGCGTACGGCCGGCAGATTCGCTGCTGGCGAGCAGATGCAGATCACCGACCGGAAAATCGCGCTCTTCGAGAATCTGCAGCAGGGATTCGCCAACGCTGCCGGTGGCGCCGACGATGGCGATATCAAAGGTAGAAGTCATGAGGGGGAGCCTGACGCTCGATAGCTGAAACAGACCCGGCACTCTACCGAAAAGCAAAGGGGCGGGCGATGGCAATCGCAATGCGACCGCCATACACCCGCCCCTTCACGGCACGCGTGGTAGCGTGCCGTCAGCAGATCAACGTTCCAGCAGGATCCGCAGCATGCGGCGCAGCGGCTCGGCCGCCCCCCACAACAGCTGGTCACCCACGGTGAAGGCGCCCAGGTACTGCGAGCCCATGTTGAGCTTGCGCAAGCGCCCCACCGGTACGCTCAACGTACCGGTAACGGCAGTCGGGCCGAGGTCACGAATGCTCGCTTCACGATGGTTCGGCACCAGCTTGACCCAGGGGTTGTGCTGGCTGATCAGCCCTTCGATGTCGGACAGCGGTACGTCCTTGTTCAGCTTGATGGTCAGCGCCTGGCTGTGGCAGCGCATGGCGCCGATGCGCACGCAGATGCCGTCGACCGGGATCGGGTTCTTGAAACGACCGAGAATCTTGTTGGTTTCCGCCTGGGCCTTCCACTCTTCACGGCTCTGGCCGTTAGGCAGCTCCTTGTCGATGTAGGGAATCAGGCTGCCGGCCAGCGGCACGCCGAAGTTGTCGACCGGAAAGACATCACCACGCATGGCCTCGGCCACCTTGCGGTCGATGTCGAGGATGGCGCTGGCCGGGTCGGCCAGGTCGTCGGCGACACTGGCGTTGACCGCGCCCATCTGCTTGATCAGCTCGCGCATGTTCTGCGCGCCGGCACCCGAGGCCGCCTGATAGGTCATGGCGCTCATCCACTCGACCAAGCCGGCTTCGTAGAGACCACCCAGCGCCATCAGCATCAGGCTGACGGTGCAGTTGCCACCGATGTAGTTGCGTGTGCCCAGGTCGAGTTGATGGTCGATGACCTTGCGGTTGACCGGGTCGAGCACGATCACCGCGTCGTCGGCCATGCGCAGCGAGGACGCCGCATCGATCCAGTAGCCTTTCCAGCCGGCTTCGCGCAGCTTGGGGAAGACTTCGTTGGTGTAGTCGCCACCCTGGCAGGTGAGAATCACGTCCAGACCTTTCAGCTCATCGATGCTGTAGGCATCCTTGAGCGTTTCGGTTTCCTTGCCGATGGCCGGGCCCTGGCCGCCGACATTGGAAGTAGTGAAGAACACCGGCTCGATCAGATCGAAATCCTGTTCTTCCAGCATGCGCTGCATGAGCACGGAACCCACCATGCCACGCCAACCGATAAGACCTACACGTTTCATAACCACTACACCTATATGAACAAGCCGCCGGACACTTTCCAGCGGCCTGGAAGATTACAGACTACGCAGCGCTTCGACTACCGCATCACCCATTGCCGCGGTGCCGACCTTGGTCGTACCTGCCGAGTGGATGTCACCGGTACGCAGGCCCTGATCGAGCACGCGGCTCACGGCCAGTTCGATGGCATCGGCGGCCTGAGCTTGGTTGAAGCTGTAACGCAGCATCATGGACACCGACAGGATGGTCGCCAACGGGTTGGCAATGCCCTGCCCGGCGATATCCGGCGCCGAACCGTGACACGGCTCGTACATGCCCTTGTTGTTGGCATCCAGCGAAGCGGACGGCAGCATACCGATGGAGCCGGTGAGCATCGACGCTTCGTCGGACAGGATGTCGCCGAACATGTTGTCGGTGACCATCACGTCGAACTGCTTGGGTGCGCGCACCAGCTGCATGGCAGCGTTGTCGACGTACATATGGCTCAGTTCGACATCCGGGTAATCCTTGGCCACTTCCTCGACCACGGCACGCCACAGCTGGCTGGACGCCAGCACGTTGGCCTTGTCCACCGAGCACAGCTTGTTGCCCCGCACGCGAGCCATGTCGAAACCGACCTTGGCGATGCGACGGATCTCGCTTTCGCTGTAGGGCAGCGTGTCGTAGGCCATGCGCTCGCCATTATCGAGCACTTTGCTCTCGCGGGGCTGGCCGAAATAGATGCCACCGGTCAGCTCACGCACGATGAGGATGTCCAGGCCAGCGACCACTTCGGGCTTGAGCGAGGACGCATCGGCCAGCTGCGGATAGAGGATCGCCGGACGCAGGTTGGCGAACAGGCCCAACTGCGAACGGATTTTCAGCAGACCGCGCTCCGGACGGATGGCCGGGTCGATCTTGTCCCACTTCGGCCCACCCACTGCGCCAAGCAGTACGGCATCGGCAGCGCGTGCGCGCTCCAGGGTTTCGTCTGCCAGGGGCACACCGTATTTGTCCACCGCAGCGCCACCCAATTCGTCGAACGACAGTTCGACGTCCAGCGCGAACTTGTCGTTGGCCAGACGCAGCACCTTGACCGCTTCGGCCATGATTTCAGGACCGATACCGTCGCCGGGGAGAACCAGAATCTGCTTGCTCATCGCTATTTCCTTCACGAAGCTCGAGGCGCATGCGCTAGGCGGCAAACGCGACATTATTTAGAAACCTGAGCGGGCCTGCGCCTATCGCCCTGCCGCGAGGGGCGCCATGTTCGGCGCCCGCGGGGCATGGGTCAATGGGGCGTCAGGCCCACTCGCTGATAACACGTAACCTTATTTTTCCGCCCAGAGCACCAGCACATCGGTGCTGAACGAGCCATCGGCAGCGATCTCGAAGTAATCGCGCACTTCCTCGCCCACCGCAGCCTGCAAGGCGCGAATGGCCTCGCGCATGACCGCAGGCGTACGCATGCGCTCGACCCACGACGCGAACTCCAGCCGCAGACGCTGCCGGGTGTGGCTGCGCACCTGCAAACCCGCTTCGCTGATCCGCTGCAGCCATTCAGACACCGAGTAGTCACGCACATGGCTGGTATCGCGCAGCACTTCAACGCTCTGCAAGTAGGTATCGAGCAGCGGCCTGCCCGGCGAGGCAACATCGATGAACGCCGCCACACCACCGGGCTTGAGCACCCGCCGCACGTCGCGCAGGGCAACCGCCAGGTCGCTCCAGTGATGGGCCGAGTAGCGACTGAACACGAAATCGAACTCGCCATCGGCAAATGGAAGCGACTCCGCAGCGCCATGCACCGTACGCAGGTTGTTCAAGCCCCGCTCGGCGGCAGCCTTGTCGACCACTGCGAGCATCTGCGCGGAGAGGTCGTAAGCCACCACGTCGCCAACCAGCGGCGCGACCTGAAAGCTGACATGCCCGGCGCCACAGCCCATATCCAGCACGCGGGCATCGCCTCGCCCCGCTACCTCGGCCTGCAACAGGGCGAACTCGCTGCCCTGTGCATGCACGGCGCTATTGAGATAAGCGTTGGCCTGCTCGCCAAACTGGCGTTGCACCACCTGCTCGTGACCTGACATCTATCCTGCTCCCTGAAGACCGCTGGCTTACTTGATCGCGCCGAACAACCAGGGCTGACGCTGCTGGTAACCGACTTCGAACGCGCGAATCGCATCGGCGTCCTGCAGGGTCAGGCCGATGTCATCGAGGCCGTTGAGCAGGCAGTGCTTGCGAAAGGCATCGACTTCGAAGCGGTACTGCACGCCATCGGGTCGAGTGACGGTCTGCGCCGCCAGGTCGACGGTCAGTTGATAGCCTTCCTGAGCCTCGGCCTGTTCGAACAGGGCATCGACCTCCTCCTCAGCCAGAATGATCGGCAGCAGGCCATTCTTGAAGCTGTTGTTGAAGAAGATATCGGCGAAGCTCGGTGCGATCACGGTACGGAAACCGTACTCGTCCAGCGCCCAGGGGGCGTGCTCACGGCTCGAGCCACAGCCGAAGTTCTCGCGCGCCAGCAGCACGCTGGCGCCCTGATAGCGCGGAAAGTTGAGCACGAAGTCCTTGTTGATCGGCCGATTGGAGTTGTCCTGATTCGGCTGCCCGACATCCAGATAACGCCACTCATCGAACAGGTTTGGGCCAAAGCCGGTACGCTTGATCGACTTGAGAAACTGCTTGGGGATGATCTGGTCGGTGTCGACGTTGGCGCGATCCAGCGGAGCGACCAGGCCGGTGTGTTGAGTGAAAGGTGTCATGTCGTGCTCCTCAGGCCTGGATCAATTCGCGAACGTCGATGAAGCGACCGGTCACCGCAGCGGCGGCAGCCATGGCCGGGCTGACCAGGTGGGTACGGCCACCGGCGCCCTGGCGGCCTTCGAAGTTGCGGTTGGAGGTCGACGCGCAATGCTCGCCGTTGCCGAGTTTGTCCGGGTTCATCGCCAGGCACATGGAGCAGCCTGGCTCACGCCATTCGAAACCGGCCTCGATGAAGATCTTGTCCAGCCCTTCGCTTTCCGCTTGGGCCTTTACCAGACCGGAGCCTGGAACGACCAGCGCCTGCTTGATGGTGCTGGCGACCTTGCGCCCCTTGGCCACTTCAGCGGCGGCACGCAGGTCTTCGATGCGCGAGTTGGTGCACGAACCGATGAACACGCGATCGAGCTGGATATCGGTGATCGGCTGGTTGGCGGCAAGGCCCA
The DNA here is from genome assembly GCF_013408425.1 of Pseudomonas flavescens. Lineage (NCBI taxonomy): Bacteria > Pseudomonadati > Pseudomonadota > Gammaproteobacteria > Pseudomonadales > Pseudomonadaceae > Phytopseudomonas > Phytopseudomonas flavescens. Next base: position 2,693,255 of record NZ_JACBYV010000001.1, read on the forward strand.
TGTATTTGAGGGCGCGGGTGATCGAATCCTTTTTCACCGGGTCGTTTTCACGGGCCGGATCCGGGACGTTCTGATCGACGGCCAGGACCATCTCGGGGGAAGTCCCCCAGCTGACCTGCGGCTTGATGTCTTCGGCACGCAGCTCGACCACGGTGTCGAAATGCGCGTCGGCGTCGGACACCAGGTCACGCCATACGGCGACCGCCTGCTCCCAGTGCTCACCTTTCGGCGAATACGGGCGACCCTTGACGTAGTCCAGAGTCTTTTCATCCACCGCGACCAGGCCGACACGGGCACCGGCCTCGATCGACATGTTGCAGATGGTCATGCGCCCTTCGAGGGACAGCTCACGGATCGCGCTGCCGGCGAACTCCAGCGCGTGGCCATTGCCGCCGGCGGTGCCGATCTTGCCGATCACCGCGAGCACGATGTCCTTGGCAGTGACGCCGAACGGCAATTTGCCCTCGACCCGCACCTGCATGTTCTTCATCTTCTTGGCGACCAGGCACTGGGTGGCGAGCACGTGCTCGACCTCGGACGTGCCGATGCCATGGGCCAGCGCACCGAAAGCGCCGTGGGTAGAGGTATGCGAGTCACCGCAGACCACGGTCATGCCCGGCAGGGTAGCCCCCTGCTCCGGGCCGACCACGTGAACGATGCCCTGGCGCACGTCGTTCATCTTGAATTCGAGGATGCCGAAGTCGTCGCAGTTCTCGTCCAGGGTCTGCACCTGAATGCGCGAGACCTCGTCGGCGATGGCCTCGAGGCCGCCCTGGCGCTCGGCGCGGGTGGTCGGCACGTTATGGTCGGGCGTAGCAATGTTGGCATCGATGCGCCACGGCTTGCGCTGAGCCAGACGCAGACCTTCGAAGGCCTGGGGCGACGTCACTTCGTGAAGAATGTGGCGGTCGATGTAGATCAGCGACGAACCATCGTCGCGTCGCTTCACTTCGTGCATTTCCCACAACTTGTCGTAGAGCGTCTTGCCTGCCATCAGCCTGTCCTCATCGGTCTTTCTATGCCAGGGCAATAGCCCTTTGGCTTATGGGGTAATGCTACGACTCGTCGTCAAATTACTCAAATTCATATTTTTCATCCAAAGCATTCCCTGACAGAATGCGGCGATCATCGAACCAGCCTCGGAACTCCAATGGATCTCGCCACCCTCAACGCGTTTATCGCCATTGCCGAACTTGGCAGCTTTTCCGAGGCGGCCATACGCCTGCATCTCACTCAACCCGCGGTGAGCAAACGGATCGCCAGCCTGGAGCAACAGCTACGGGTACGCCTCTTCGACCGCCTGGGCCGCGAAGTGAGCCTGACCGAGGCCGGCCGCGCCTTGCTGCCACGCGCCTACCAGATTCTCAACGTACTGGAGGACACCCGCCGCGCGCTGACCAACCTCAACGGCGAGATCACCGGCCGCCTGACGCTCGCCACCAGTCACCACATCGGCTTGCACCGCCTGCCGCCGCTGCTGCGCGCCTTCACCCGCGCGCACCCCCAGGTCGCTCTGGACATCCAGTTTCTCGATTCCGAGGTGGCCTATGACGAGGTGTTCCATGGGCGCGCCGAGCTGGCGGTCATCACGCTGGCGCCGGATACCCGTGAGCCGGTACGCGCCGTGGCGGTGTGGGACGACCCTCTGGACTTCGTAACCGCCCCGGAGCATCCGCTGGCGCAGAGCAGCGGCGTGACGCTGGCCGATGTCGCCCTGCACCCGGCGGTGTTTCCCGGTGGCAATACCTTCACCCACCACATCGTGCAGCGCCTGTTCGAGGCCGAAGACCTGACCCCCAATATCGCCATGAGCACCAACTATCTGGAAACCATCAAGATGATGGTGTCCATCGGTCTGGCCTGGAGCGTGCTGCCACGCACCATGCTCGATGATCAGGTCGCACGCCTGCCTTTGCCGGGCATTCAGCTGTCGCGCCAACTGGGCTACATCGTGCACACGGAACGTACGCTGTCCAACGCTGCCAGGGCCTTCATGCAGTTGCTCGACAGTCATCGTGACAGCCTTGCTTTCGCGCCCGGGCAAAGGCTAACTTGATACCCATGCAGGCCATTTGCCGCCTGCGTCATGCTGCGTGCCACGGATAGCCTCACCGCATGTTCTGCCGTCCTTTTTTGTAGAGGAAGGGTTATGGGCAACTCCAATGACAAACGCCCGCCATTGCCCTACGTCCCAGCACTCGACCCTGCCGAGTTCGAGAAGACCTGGCACGACTCCCAGCACCTGCTGGCTGCCCTCAATGGCGCAGGGCTCGGCGCCTGGTTCTGGAACGTCGACACCGGCGAAGTGAACTGGTCACGCGGGGCGCAGAAGCTGTTCGGCATCGACCCCAACAGCCCGCTGAGCGCCCCCGTCGATTACATGGCGCTGATACCCGAAGAAGAACGCACTGAAGTGATGCGGATGTTCCAGGCCGTGCTCGACGGCTCGCCTACCGCCGAGCCGATCCGTCACCGCATCCATTGGCCGGACGGCAGCCTGCGCTGGCTGGAGATCACCGGCAGCCTGCAGGCCGGCGAGGCCGGGCAGCACAAGATGTTCGGGGTAATCCGCGACATCAGTCGCCAGCGCGCTCAGGAACAGGCACTGGCCGACAGCCAGGAGCGCCTGCGCATGGCCCTGGAGTCGGCGGACCTTGGCACCTGGGACTGGCACATCCCCAGCAATACCATGTTCGCCTCGGCAAGGGCAGCGACCTTGCACGGCTTGGCGGCCGAACCCTTCCACGGCCCCTTTCTGGATTTTTTCGCGCACGTTCCCCTGATGGATCGTCAGGCCATGCGCCAGGTATATCGGGACCTGCTGCCCAATGATGGACAGGATTATCAGGTCACTTACCGAACGGTACATCCAGGCAAGCAAACGCATTACCTGGAAAGCACCGCCAAACTGCATCGCGATGCCCAGGGTCAGCCCGTGCGCATGACCGGCATTCTTATCGACACCAGCGAACGCACGCTGCGCGAACAACGCTTGCAAGCCTCCGAGCGCAAATTCGCCACGGTATTCCAGGCCAGCCCGGACCCGATCTGCGTGACGACGCTTCCCGAAGGCCGCATTCTGGAGATCAACCCGGCGTTCACCCAGGCGTTCGGTTGGCAATCGGCGGAAATTACCGGGCGCAACATCTTCAAGCTCAAGCCCTGGCAAACCCTGCCCGCATCCTCAGGCCTGCGTCAGAAAATTCTCAACGGCACGGACCTCACCGACGAGCGCATCGACCTGATCGACCCCCTCGGCCGCAGCATGACTTGCGTTGTCTCCTGCCGGCGCCTGGAACTGAGCGGACAACCCTGCGTACTGAGCAAATTTCGAGACATCACCGAGCAGCAGCGTGCCGAGGCGGCGCTCAAGGCCAGCCAGGAGAAGTTCTCCAAAGCCTTTCACTCGAGCCCGGACGCCATCACCATCACCACCCGTGACAGCGGGCGCTATATCGAAGTCAATGACGGCTTCACGCGCCTGACCGGCTACAGCGCGGACGAGGTAATCGGCCAGACGTCCGCGCAAGTGAACATCTGGGCGGACGCCGAGCAACGTCGACGCATGCTCGATACGCTGCGCGGTGAAGGGCATATCCAGCGCATGGAAATGCGCGCCCGGGATCGCGACGGCAACTGCGTGGAGGTGGAAGTCTCGGTCGAGCAGATCGAACTGGACGGGCAGCCCTGCCTGCTGGTCACCGCCCGCGACATCGGCGAACTCAAGGCCGCCCAGGCGCAGATCCAGCACCTGGCCTATCACGACTCGCTGACCAACCTGCCCAACCGTGCCCTGCTGATGGATCGCCTGACCCAGCAGATCGCCCTGCTGCAACGCCATGGGCTACGCGGCGCGCTGCTGTTTCTCGACCTCGACCACTTCAAGCACATCAACGATTCGCTGGGCCATCCGGTCGGTGATGCGGTGCTCAAGCTGATCACCGCACGCCTGGAGGTCAGCGTGCGCGAGGAAGATACCGTGGCGCGCCTCGGCGGTGACGAGTTCGTGGTGCTGCTGACCGGCATCGAGGGCAAGCTCAATCAGGTGATCAGCCATGCCCGCAGCACTGCCGACAAGCTACGCAAACTACTCACCGAACCGATGCTGCTCGATGGTCACCGCCTGCAGGTAACCCCGAGCATCGGCATCGCACTCATCCCGGATCACGGCCAGACCCCGGCCGATCTGCTCAAGCGCGCGGATATCGCCCTGTACCGAGCCAAGGATTCCGGCCGCAATGCCATCCAGCTGTTCCACAGCACCATGCAGCACGCTGCCAGCGAGCGCCTGCGCCTCGAGAACGAACTGCGCATGGCCCTGGCCCGCGGGGAGTTCGAGCTCTATTTCCAACCTCAGGTAGACGCACGCAAGGACCAGATCATCGGTGCCGAAGCGCTGCTGCGCTGGGCGCACCCGACCCTGGGGGAGCAATCACCGGCGCTGTTCATCCATGTTCTGGAAGAAAGCGGGCTGATCCTCGAAGTCGGCGCCTGGGTGATGGTCGAAGCCTGTCACGTCTGCGCGCAGTTGCTGGAAGAACGCATCATCGACGAGAACTTCAGTCTCTGCGTGAACATCAGCACCCGGCAGTTCCGTCAGAGCGATTTCGTCGAACGGGTCGAACACTGCCTGCGCAAGAACAGACTGCCGCTTGGCATGCTCAAGCTGGAGATCACCGAAGGCATCGTCATTCAGGACATCGACGAAACCATCGCCAAGATGAATCGCCTGCGCAAGTTGGGGGTGAGCTTCGCCATGGACGATTTCGGCACCGGCTATTCGTCGCTCACTTACCTCAAGCGCCTGCCGGTGGACGTGTTGAAGATCGACCAGTCGTTCGTACGCGACGCCACCAGCAACCCCAGCGACGCGGAAATCATCCGCGCCGTGGTGGCACTTGGTTTGAGCCTGGGCCTGGAGGTCATCGCCGAGGGCGTGGAGCAACAGAGCCAGCTGGACTTTCTGCAGAGCCAGGGCTGCCACTGTTACCAGGGCTACCTGTTCAGCCGTCCGCAGCCGCTGAACGAGTTCCGCGCCTTGCTGGCCCACAGCATGCAACGCCCGCGGCTGGGCTGAAACGGAAAAGGCGCCAACCGGGCGCCTTTTCTCTCATTGCCGAAGCGAGAAATCAGCTCTCCAGCGCCGGACGCGCAGCGCCGATCGGGATACGCTTGGCCTTGGCCTCTTCCGGAACCAGACGCTCCAGCTCGATATTGAGCAGGCCGTTGACCAGATTGGCGCCTTTGACTTCGATATGGTCAGCCAACCGGAACGACAGCTTGAAGGAGCGCTGGGCGATGCCCTGATACAGGTAGGTGACGTTGTCGCCATTGCCCGCGCGCTTGCCCCCGGTCACGGTCAGCACACCGCGCTCGACCTGCAGATCCAGATCTTCATCCTGGAAACCGGCGGCTGCGATGACGATGCGGTACTGATCATCGGCATGCTTTTCGACGTTGTAGGGCGGATAGCTGCTGCTCGTCTCGTTGCGCATGGCGGACTCGAACAGGTCGTTGAAGCGGTCGAAGCCGATGGACTGACGAAACAGCGGGGTCATGGAAAAAGCGTTGCTCATGTTGAATCTCCTGATTTTTCAGCGAGTGATAAAGTGCGAGACCCGACTTCGGCATCCCGCAGTATTGAAAATGTGGACCACCAAAAAAATTTCAAGGGCTGGAAATGGAGTTTTCGATGAGCAAAGTGATCCTGATTACCGGCGCCAGCCGGGGCATTGGTGCCGCCACCGCTCGCCTGGCTGCGCAGCGTGGCTATGCGGTAGCGATCAACTATCGCCAGCAGGCCGGCGTGGCCGAAGCGCTGGCCAGTGAAATTGTCGAAGCTGGCGGCACAGCCCTGGCACTACAGGCAGACGTAGCAGACGAAGCGCAGGTGCACCGGCTTTTCGCCGAGATCGACGAGCACCTGGGGCGTCTCGACGCGCTGGTCAACAATGCCGGCATCCTGGAGCAGCAGATGCGCCTGGAGGCGATGAGCCTCGAACGCTGGCAGCGAGTCTTCGCCACCAACGTATTCGGCAGCTTCCTGTGCAACCGTGAAGCGGTGAAGCGTATGTCCACCCGCCAGGGCGGCCGCGGCGGGGCCATCGTCAACGTTTCATCGATCGCCGCCCGCCTGGGCGCTCCGGAGGAATACGTCGATTACGCGGCTGCCAAAGGTGCCGTCGACAGCATGACGATTGGCCTGGCCAAGGAACTGGCCGCCGACGGTATCCGCGTCAACGCGGTGCGCCCCGGGGTGATCGACACCGAGATCCACGCCAGTGGCGGCGAGCCGGAGCGTGTCGCCCGCGTTGCCGGGAGCATTCCCCTGGCGCGTGGCGGGCGCGTGGAAGAAGTGGCCGAAGCCATTCTGTGGCTGGCCAGCGAACAGGCCTCCTACACCACCGGCGCGCTGCTGGACGTCAGTGGCGGCCGTTGAGCGACCTGGCTAGCCTGCCTCACGGCCCTGATCGCGCGGCGCGAAGGCGACACCGAGCAACGCATCGATGTGCTCGCAACTGGTTTCGCGGCGCACCTGGGCGAACAGCTCAACGGCTTGCGGGTAACTGCGGGTAAGCATGGCCAGCCACTGCTTGAGCCGCCCCGGCGCATAGCGCGGGGAAATCTTGCGCCGTGCCTGCAACCAGAAGTCGGCCAGCAGCGGCTGCAGCTCCTCCCAGGTCATCACCCCGGCATCCTGCCCTGCCCGCGCAGCAGCGATCTGCCGCGCCAAGTCGGGCCGCGCGACCACGCCACGACCGAGCATGATGTCTTCGACGCCGCTCACCTCGCGGCAGCGCCGCCAGTCTTCCAGCGACCAGATATCACCGTTGGCGTAGACCGGAACCGCTACCGCCTCCTGAACCCGCGCCACCCACTCCCAGTGGGCCGGAGGCTTGTAACCCTCGACCTTGGTGCGGGCATGCACGACGATCTGCGACGCGCCACCTTCAGCGAGGGCCTGGGCACAATCGATGGCCCAGTCCTTGTGGTCGAACCCCAGGCGCATCTTGGCTGTAACGGGGATGGCGGCCGGCACGCTGCGGCGCACCTCGCAAAGAATCGCGTGCAACAGCTCCGGCTCCTTGAGCAGCACCGCCCCGCCCCGTGATTTGTTCACGGTCTTCGCCGGGCAGCCGAAGTTGAGGTCGATCACTGGCGCGCCAAGCCTGCAGGCGTAGGCGGCGTTGTCACCGAGGCATTGCGGGTCTGAGCCGAGCAGTTGCACGCGCAGCGGCGTACCCGCCGCGGTCCTGGCACCGTTGAACAACTCGGGAGCCAGCTTGCGGTAGGTGGATCGTGGCAATACCCGATCGGTGACACGAATGAACTCGGTGACGCACCAGTCGATGCCGCCGACCCGGGTCAGCACGTCGCGAAGGATTTCATCGACCAATCCTTCCATGGGCGCCAGGGCGATCTGCATAGCGACTCTCTCGAAAAATGACTGAAGCCCGACAAACACGGGAGGCGGCTGGAGCCGGTCACAGCCCCCGAAAACGGCGCGTAGTGTAACGGCGACCGACCAGCCAGGACAGCTACCGGTGAGCTGAACGTCCGACTGCCGCACGCAGTCCATTGCAATACCGATGCCTCGCCTGGAGCCCCAATGAGCCGACCTCTACTGACCGGCAGCTTGCTTGCACTGCTGCTGCACGCGCCCGCGGCCCTCGCGACAACGCCCATCTCCGAGGGCGTACCGATCGATCCGGCAGCCAGCGCCAAACTCATCGTCAGTCGCGACCGCAACGCGCCGAATGCCTGCGACTTGCAGTTGCGTGTCGACGAGCAGTTAGTGGTGCCGATACCCGCAGGCGAAAGCGTGACGCTGGACGTACCCAGCGGCGAGCGCAGCGTCGTGCTCACGCCGTCGCGGGAAGGCTTCTGCGCGCAGATCGATCTGGTCAGCAGTCAGTCGATCCTGCTGCAGCCCGGCGAAGTGCGGCGCTATCAGGCGATCTACGAAGAGCAGAAACTGTTTCTGGCGCCGCAGCAGTAGTACCTAGGAACTCGGCAGCGCCTTGCCGTAGCCCTCGATGAACTCGGCGGGCATGCGTTTCGGCTTACCGGTGGATAGCTCGATGCAAACGAAAGTGGTTTTTGCGCGAAGCAGCGTAGCGCCGTCCTGCGGGCGAACCAGCTGGAAGCAGCGATCCATCTTCAAGCGCTGATCGGACTCGACGATCCAGGTGCCGATCAACAACGCCTGACCTTCGTAGGCGCTGCTCAGGTAGTCGATCTCGTGACGTACCACCGCCATGGCGCGATCGAGGCGCCGGTACTCGACCAGATCCAGCCCGAGCGATTGCGAGTGGCGCCAGGCGCAACGCTCCAGCCAGGTGACGTAGACGGCATTGTTGGCATGCCCGAGGCCGTCGATGTCCTCACTGCCGACCAGCAGCTCGAGAGTGAAGGGATTGGGGCGATCCCACTTCACGAGTGACGCCCCGGACTGACGGCCAGCTCTCGTGCAGACCGTCGCGCAGCATCCATTGTCAGCCTCATACAACCTTCCTCTATCGACCAGCCCCTGTTCAGAGCCAGACATTAGGGGCTTTGGCTGCCGCCGCGCAAGCCGCATCTGAGACCGTGCGCCTGGCCGGCACGCTTTTTCGAACGCACAAAAACAAAAGGGCCACTTCGTGAGAAGTGACCCTTAAAAATCCCGCAGAGCGGGCAAAAATGGCGTCCCCTAGGGGACTCGAACCCCTGTTACCGCCGTGAAAGGGCGGTGTCCTAGGCCACTAGACGAAGGGGACGAAACCTTCGAAGAACAAGGCCAGCACTAGGCTGGCCTGTCGTGGATTGGTGGAGCTAGACGGGATCGAACCGTCGACCTCTTGCATGCCATGCAAGCGCTCTCCCAGCTGAGCTATAGCCCCAGAACCTTTCGGTCTGGCTGCAATGCCGAAGCACTGCAGCTGGAAATAATGGCGTCCCCTAGGGGACTCGAACCCCTGTTACCGCCGTGAAAGGGCGGTGTCCTAGGCCACTAGACGAAGGGGACGCAAAGCCCTTCTTTACAACTCAACCTGTTCCGAGGAACCGGTTGTGGCTATCGAGATTGGTGGAGCTAGACGGGATCGAACCGTCGACCTCTTGCATGCCATGCAAGCGCTCTCCCAGCTGAGCTATAGCCCCATCTCGAGGACGGGGCGCATGTTAAGTGCGGCCCCGCACCCTGTCAACAAAATTTTAGCCGGTGATGCGTTTTTTTTCGCTGACATAACAAACACTTACCTATCCAACCCGGTGTATCGGCAGGGAAAACGACCGGTGGCCAGGTATCAGGCGATGCTGGCCAGGAGTTTTTCCCATTCCTTGTTCTCTTTCTTCGACACGCCACCGAGCAACTCGATGGCCTGGCGCAGACGGAAACGGGTGAGATCCGGACCGAGGATTTCCATGGCGTCGAGTACCGACACCGAACTGGCCTGCCCGGTGACGGCAGCGAACATCAGCGGCATGGCATCGCGCAGTTTCAGCTCCTGGTGTTCGACCACCGCCTGAATGCAGCCGGTGATGCGCTCTTTCTCCCACTGCCGCAGGGCCTCGAGCTTCCACAGGATCAGTTGCATGAGCTGGCGCACCTGATCGTCGGAGAGCTTCTTGTGAGCGAACAGCGCTTTGTCCGGCTGCACTGCGCCGGCAAAGAAGAAGCTGGCCAGGGGAGCGATCTGACTGAAGGTTTCCACCCTGCCCTGTACATGCGGAGCGATCTGCATCAAGTAGTCGCTGTTGAACGCCCATTTCTGCACACCGGCGGCGAATTCTTCGACGCTCAGATCACGCATCCACTGACCGTTGAGCCAGGACAGCTTCTCCAGATCGAAAATCGGCCCACCCAGGGAAACACGCTGCACATCGAAGTTGGCGACCATCTCGTCCAGGGTGAACTTCTCGCGCTCGTCCGGCATGGACCAGCCCATGCGGCCCAGGTAGTTGAGCATCGCCTGAGGGAGGAAGCCCATGCGTTCGTAGAAGGTGATCGAGGTCGGGTTCTTGCGCTTGGACAGCTTGCTCTTGTCCGGATTGCGCAACAGCGGCATGTAGCACAGCTGCGGTTTTTCCCAACCGAAGTACTCGTACAGCAGGATCAGCTTGGGCGCCGACGGCAGCCACTCTTCGCCGCGCAGCACATGGGTGATCTTCATCAGGTGGTCGTCGACCACGTTGGCGAGGAAGTAGGTCGGCAGGCCATCGGTCTTCATCAGCACCTGCATGTCCATGCGATCCCACGGAATCTCGACATCGCCGCGCAGCATGTCGGGCACCACGCAGATACCCTCGCTCGGCACCTTCATGCGGATCACATGGGGCTCACCGGCAGCCAAGCGACGCTGCACGTCCTCTTCGGAAAGCAGCAGGCCACGACCGTCGTAGCGCGGCGTCTCGCCACGGGCGGTCTGTTCGGCACGCATCTGGTCGAGCTCTTCCGGGGTGCAGAAGCAGTAGAAGGCATGGCCCTTCTCGACCAGCTCCAGCGCGTACTTGCGATAGATCTCGCCGCGCTCGCTCTGCCGGTATGGACCATAAGGACCGCCAACGTCCGGGCCTTCGTTCCACTCGATGCCCAGCCAGCGCAAGGCGTCATAGATCTGCTGTTCCGACTCGCGGGTCGAACGCACCTGATCGGTGTCTTCGATGCGCAGGATGAACTCACCACCGTGCTGACGGGCGAAGCACAGGTTGAACAGGGCGATGTAGGCAGTGCCGACATGGGGATCGCCGGTTGGCGACGGTGCGATGCGAGTGCGGACGGTGGTCATGGAAGATCCCGGGACAATGGGGCGAAAACCAGCATGAGGCAGGGCCTGGAGGGTTTCCGCGGAAAGTGCGAATAGTAGCAGGGCCAGCCCCGATGGCTCCAGAGCGTCGCCCGCGCGGCATCGAGCAGACCCTAGCCAGGATAGGCCTCGAAGCTGTCTGCCCGTGCCATCTGCCACATGCGCCCGTAGAACTCACCCTCGATATGCGCATTCAGTAGCGCGCCAGGCTTGAGGAATACATGCAACTGCGAGTAGAGCTTGATCTCGCTGGCCGACATGCGCCGCACCAGATGCCGTGCTTCGAGCTGCGACGGATGGCTCAGACCTGCGGCCGCCAGCATCTCGGCGAGCCCCTTGAGGGTGTTGCGATGAAAACTGTGTACGCGCTCGGCCTTGTCAGGCACCACCAGCGCACGTTGCCGCAAAGCGTCCTAGGTCGCCACGCCGGTCGGGCACTTGTTGGTGTGGCAGCTCTGGCTCTGAATACAGCCCACCGCGAACATGAAGCCGCGGGCCGAATTCGCCCAATCGGCACCAAGCGCCAGAACGCTGGCGATGTCGAATGCACTGACGATCTTGCCGCTGGCGCCGATGCGAATCTTGTCGCGCAGACCACAGCCGACCAGGGTGTTGTGCACGAACAGCAGGCCTTCGCGCAAGGGCACGCCGATATGATCAGTGAACTCCAAAGGCGCGGCACCGGTACCGCCCTCTGCGCCGTCGATGACGATGAAGTCCGGCAGGACGCCACTCTCCAGCATGGCCTTGGCAATGCCCATGAACTCCCAGGGATGGCCCAGGCAAAGCTTGAAGCCCACCGGCTTGCCGCCGGACAGTTCGCGCAGTTGAGCGATGAACTGCATCATCTCCAGCGGCGTGGAAAAGGCACTGTGCCGTGAGGGTGACACGCAATCCTCCCCCATGGGCACGCCACGGGTAGCGGAAATCTCTTCGGTAACCTTGTGCTTGGGCAGGATGCCGCCATGGCCAGGCTTGGCGCCCTGGCTGAGCTTGATCTCGATCATCCGCACCTGAGGACTTTGTGCCTGGGTGGCGAAACGCTCGGGGTCGAACGCACCGGCCGCCGTACGGCAGCCGAAATACCCGCTGCCCAGCTCCCAGACCAGATCACCGCCGTGCTCGCGGTGATAGGGGCTGATACTGCCCTCCCCGGTGTCGTGATAGAAGTTGCCGCGCTTGGCGCCCTGGTTGAGCGCACGAATGGCGTTGGCACTGAGCGAGCCAAAGCTCATCGCCGAAATATTGAATACCGACGCCTCGTAGGGCTGCCGGCATTGCGGCCCACCGATCATCACCCGGAAACCGCAAGGATCGCTGACCGTTGCCGGGCGCATGGAGTGGCTGATGAACTCATAACCGGACTGATAGACGTTGATCAGGGTGCCGAACGGCTTGTCGGCGCCGTCGTTCTTGGCTCGCGCATAGACCAGCGAGCGCTGGGCTCGCGAAAATGGCAGCTCATCCTCGTCGGCCTCCAGCAGGTACTGGCGAATCTCGGGGCGAATGGCTTCGACCAGATAGCGGATATGGCCGAGAATCGGGTAATTACGGCGTACCGCATGGCGCCTCTGCAGCACGTCGGTGATGCCAACCAGGCTCAGAAAAGCACCGATCAGGGTGAACATCCATAGCCATTCATGGGCGCCAACCCATGGCAGGCTGGCCAGGGTAAAGAGCACACAGAAAGCAAAAAAGGCGTAACGGTTCAACAGCGACAGGCTCACGGGACATCCTTATCTTGAGTAAGGTTTCCCAAGCATACACCGCTGACAGCGGATGAGCGGTCGCCGAGCCCGCATCGGTTCAGCGGCGGCTGGCAGCCAGGCCGAGCAGATAATCGTGCAGCGCCGGCACGGCCCGCTCGACACTGTCGCTGCAGCCGGCCCAGGAACAGGCCAGCATCAGGTTGCGCGGCAGGCCGAAATCCTCGATCAGGAAGCCCTCGGCGTCACGTCCCAGAGCGTCTCCAGGCAACCACTCACGCATGCTGCCCTGGGCCTGAAAGTAGGCCCAGACGGGCTTGCCGAGGGCTACCGCTGCACCGATTTCGAAGGCCGTCCCGGAGTCAGGCTCGAAGCCTCTGAACAGGTTCAGGTTGGCCAGCACGGCATCCGCCTCGCGGATCATCGCCAGGTTCAACCGATATATCTGCGCCGCGCATTCGGCTGGCGCGAGATCGGCCGCGACCTCGTTATCGAATGGATAGAGGCCCTGCATGCCTTGCTCACGGCACAGACGCTTCAGGTATTCGCCATGCTCGACCGCATCGCGCCTGAACACGTCGAAACCGGCCAGGTAGATACGCGGTTTGCCAACTCCACTCATACCGCCAGTAGCCGCTCACGGAGTTTCTGAATGTCGTCACGCATCTGCGCAGCTGCCTCGAACTCCAGATCGCGTGCCAACTGGTACATCTTCTCCTCCAGTTGACGAATACGCTTGGTGATCTCGGAAGGCGAGCGCAACTCGGCTTCGTAACGGGCGCTTTCTTCCGCCGCCTTGGCCATGCCCTTGCGTTTGTTGCTGCGCGCGCCAGGCACCACGGCCCCTTCGAGGATGTCCTTGACGTCCTTGAAGACGCCCTTGGGCACGATGCCGTTGGCCTCGTTGAAGGCCACCTGCTTCTCGCGGCGCCTTTCGGTTTCGCCGATGGCGCGCTCCATGGAGCCGGTCATGCGATCGGCGTAGAGGATGGCATGGCCATTGAGGTTACGCGCCGCGCGGCCAATGGTCTGGATCAGCGACCGCTCGCTGCGCAGGAAGCCTTCCTTGTCGGCATCGAGAATCGCCACCAGCGCCACTTCGGGCATATCCAGGCCCTCGCGCAGCAGGTTGATGCCGACCAGCACGTCGAAGGTGCCGATACGCAGATCACGGATGATTTCCACCCGCTCCACGGTGTCGATGTCCGAGTGCAGGTAGCGCACCTTGACGCCGTGATCGCCCAGGTAGTCGGTCAAGTCCTCGGCCATGCGCTTGGTCAGCGTGGTGACCAGCACGCGCTGCTCGAGGGCGACACGCTTGTGAATCTCCGAAAGCAGGTCATCGACCTGGGTGCGCGCCGGGCGCACCTCGACTTCGGGGTCGACCAGACCGGTCGGCCGCACCACCTGCTCGATCACCCGGCCGGCATGTTCGGCCTCGTAGGGCCCAGGCGTGGCAGAGACGAAGATGGTCTGCGGGCTGGCTGCCTCCCACTCTTCGAAACGCATCGGCCGGTTATCCAGCGCCGACGGCAGGCGAAAGCCGTACTCGACCAGGGTTTCCTTGCGCGAGCGGTCGCCTTTGTACATCGCGCCGACCTGCGGCACGCTGACGTGGGACTCGTCGATCACCAGCAAGGCCTCGGCGGGCAGATAATCGTAGAGCGTCGGCGGTGGCGCCCCCGAATCGCGCCCCGAGAGGTAGCGCGAGTAGTTTTCGATGCCGTTGCAGTAACCCAGCTCGAGGATCATCTCCAGATCGAAGCGGGTGCGCTGTTCGAGGCGCTGCGCTTCCACCAGTTTGTTGGCGCCACGCAGGTAGTCCAGACGATCCTTGAGCTCGACCTTGATCTTCTCCATCGCCTCGAGCAGCGTGTCGCGCGGCGTCACGTAGTGGCTCTTGGGATAGAAGGTAAAACGCGGCAGGCGGCTGATCACTTCGCCGGTCAGCGGATCGAAGGCGCTGATGTTCTCGACCTCGTCATCGAACAGCTCGACGCGGATCGCCTCCAGGTCGGATTCGGCCGGAAAAATATCGATGACATCACCGCGCACCCGGAAGGTTGCGCGGGCGAAATCCATGTCGTTGCGGGTGTATTGCAGCTCTGCCAGGCGGCGCAGTAGCGCACGCTGATCCATCTTGTCGCCACGGTCGAGGTGCAGCACCATTTTCAGGTACTCCTCGGGACTGCCCAGACCGTAGATCGAGGAGACGGTACAGACCACGATGACGTCCTTGCGCTCGATCAGCGCCTTGGTCGCCGACAGGCGCATTTGCTCGATGTGGTCGTTGATCGACGCATCCTTCTCGATGAAGGTGTCCGACGACGGCACATAGGCCTCGGGCTGGTAGTAGTCGTAGTAGGAGACGAAGTACTCCACCGCGTTGTTCGGGAAGAACGACTTGAATTCGCCATACAGCTGCGCGGCCAGGGTCTTGTTCGGCGCCAGCACCAGCGTTGGTCGTTGTACCTTGGCGATGACGTTGGCGATGCTGAAGGTCTTGCCGGAGCCCGTCACGCCGAGCAGCGTCTGGTGCGACAGGCCTGCCTCCAGGCCCTCGATCATCTGCCGGATCGCCTCGGGCTGATCGCCGGCGGGCTGGAAACGGGTGACCAGTTGGAACTCGGACATAAATACCTCAAAAGGCTGTGACGCCGCGAAAGAGCTGGCGTCATACCTGGTGTACGCTGTCGCGACACAGAATATGGGCCGCTATACTAACGGCCCGCTTGCGCAACCCCTAGTCTCAGTTGCCGGGGTTGCTCTAAGAACGTAAATCGGTTTCTAAACCCACCCTCACTACAGAGCTGCCGCCCTCATGAGTCTGTTCTCCGCCGTCGAAATGGCTCCGCGCGATCCTATCCTGGGCCTCAACGAAGCATTCAACGCCGATACACGCACGGACAAGGTCAACCTTGGCGTGGGTGTCTACACCAACGAAGAAGGTCGCATTCCCCTGCTGCGTGCCGTGATCGAAGCGGAAACCGCATTGACCGCCGCCCACGCACCCCGTGGCTACCTGCCGATCGAAGGCATCGCTGCCTACGACAAGGCCGTGCAGAAACTGCTGCTGGGCAACGACTCGCCACTGATCCAGCAAGGCCGCGTGATCACTACCCAGGCCATCGGCGGCACCGGCGCTCTGAAAACCGGCGCTGATTTTCTCAAGCGCCTGCTCCCCGACGCGACCGTCGCCATCAGCGACCCGAGCTGGGAAAACCACCGCGCGCTGTTCGAAACCGCTGGTTTCCCAGTGCGCAACTACCGCTATTACGATGCCTTCAGCAATGGCGTCAACCGTGGCGGCCTGCTCGAAGACCTGAAGAACCTGCCGGCTCGCTCCATCGTCGTCCTGCATGCTTGCTGCCACAACCCTACCGGTGTCGATCTGACGCCCGAAGACTGGCAAGCGGTGCTGGAAATCGTGCGCGAGCGTGAACATGTGCCCTTCCTCGATATCGCCTATCAGGGTTTCGGCGACGGTATTGAAGAAGACGCCGCCGCGGTGCGTTTGTTCGCCCAATCTGGCCTGACCTTCTTCATCTCCAGCTCGTTCTCCAAATCATTCTCGCTGTACGGCGAGCGTGTCGGCGCCCTGACCATCGTCACCGGCGACCAGGAAGAGACCGGCCGCGTGCTGTCGCAGGTCAAACGCGTGATCCGCACCAACTACTCCAACCCGCCGACCCATGGCGCCAGCGTAGTCGCTGCCGTACTCAACAGCCCTGAGCTGCGCGTGATGTGGGAAACCGAACTGGGTGAAATGCGCGATCGCATCCGCACCATGCGCCTGGCCATGGTGGAGCAACTCGCTGCCCTGAACGCCAAGCGCGACTTCAGCTTCGTCGCCGAACAGCGTGGCATGTTCTCCTACTCGGGGCTGACCACCGAACAGGTCGAGCGCCTGCGTAGCGAGTTCGGCATCTACGCCGTGGGCACCGGCCGCATCTGCGTGGCCGCACTGAACACCCGCAACCTGCCAGTCGTCACCAAGGCCATCGCCGAAGTGCTTTGAGTGGCTGGAGGGGAAGCAGGCAGATGCTTGACTTCCCCTTCGTAATCAGTAGGATACGCGTCGTTGTTCCGCGATAGCTCAGTCGGTAGAGCAAATGACTGTTAATCATTGGGTCCCTGGTTCGAGTCCAGGTCGCGGAGCCAAATTCAAGAAACCCGGCCAATCGGCCGGGTTTTTTATTGCCTGCGACTTCTCCCAGGGACTGCATCCCAGGCTATTCGCTTCGCTCACTCCCACGGTGCCGCGCTGAAGCGCGTTCAAACGTAGGGTGGGCTTCAGCCCACCCATACCGCCAAGCGCGAGGAGCGACCTGATAATTCGTTCACGCCACGGACAAGCTGGCGATAGCGGATATTCGATGTGGTGGGCTAAAGCCCACTCTACTGCACTCACTCCCACGGGGCCGCGCTGAAGCGCGTTCAAACGTAGGGTGGGCTTCAGCCCACCAATATCGCCAAGCGCGAGGAGCGACCTGATAATTCGTTCACGCCACGGACAAGCTGGCGACAGCGGATATTCGATTTGGTGGGCTAAAGCCCACCCTACTGCACTCACTCCGACGGGGCCGCGCTGAAGCGCGTTCAAACGTAGGGTGGGCTTCAGCCCACCCATACCGCCAAGCGCGAGGAGCGACCTGATGATTCGTTCACGCCACGGACAAGCTGGCGATAGCGGATATTCGATGTGGTGGGCTAAAGCCCACCCTACAGCGGGGGTACCGACGCCTGGTTTGGTGGTGTAGCTGGCGCGTAACCCACCATACGATAGCTGCCTAGAACGCATGCAGGACTACGGCACGCTTTCAGAGCGCTTGCTCGCGCTCAGCTCGCGTAGAGATAGGCCTCGACATCCATACCGGCGTCACGCATCTGCGCAAGCTTGTAGCGCAACGTGCGGGGGCTGATGCCGAGGCGCTCCGCGGCTTCCTTGCGGCGGCCTCGCTCGGCGCGCAGGATGTCGATGATCACCTGATACTCACGGCGGCGCAGATCCTCACCCAGCGCCCCATCCGCCACGACAGGCTCAGGCGCAGATGGCGCTGCCATGCTCTGCACCACAGCCAACTGCGGCTGGGCGACCTGGGGCGGCTGAGCGAAGCCGATCGGCGCGGTCAGGCACAGGTCGTGAGGCTCGATGACGCCATTTTGCTGAAGAATGACCGCACGCTGGATGGCGTTGTCCAGCTCACGCACATTACCCGGCCAGGGATGGCTGGTCAGGCAGGCGACCGCCTGAGCGGAGAGGCGCAGCGGCGCCAGATTCATCTTGCCGACGTACTTGGCCAGCAGTCGCTCCGCCAGGGGCAGGATATCCGCCGGACGCTCACGCAGTGGTCGCCAGGCCAGTGGAAATACCGAGAGGCGGTAGAACAGATCCTCACGGAACCGCCCTGCCGCGACCTCAGCAGCCAAGTCACGGTTGCTGGTAGCAAGCACCCGAATATCCAGACTGATCGGCTTGCGCGCCCCGACCCGCTCGACCTCGCGCTCTTGCAGCACACGCAGTAGCTTGGCCTGCAGGGCGAGCGGCATCTCGGAGATCTCATCGAGCAGGATAGTGCCGCCCTCGGCCAGTTCGAACTTGCCCGGCGCACTGGCAACGGCTCCCGTGAACGCGCCCTTCTCGTGACCGAACAGGGTGGCTTCGAGCATGTTGTCCGGAATCGCTGCACAATTGATGGCCACGAACGGTCCAGCCGCGCGCGGCGACTGTTGATGGAGATAACGGGCCAGCACTTCCTTGCCGGTACCGGACTCCCCCGTGATCAGCACGGTGGAATCGCTACGTGCCACCCGCGCAGCCAGCTCCAGCAATTGCAGGCTGGCTGGTTCACGCGCCACGGGCCCGTCTTGCTCCAGCCCACCCGCACGGCCCAAGGCATGCCGTGCGACCAGCGCCAGCAGCACCTTGGGCTCGAAGGGTTTGACCAGGTAATCGGCCGCACCGCGGCGTATCGCCTCGACCGCACGCTCCACAGCCGCGAACGCCGTCATCAACAGAACCGGCAATTGAGGCTGGCGCTCACGAATCTCAGCCAGCAGCCGATGGCCGTCCATGCCCGGCATGTTCACGTCGCTGATCACCAATCCGAAGGGTTCCTCGGCGATGGCAACCAGCGCCGCTTCGGCGCAGTCGACCGCTCGATAGTCATAGCCACCCAGCTCCAGGGTATCGGCCAGGGCCTCGCGCAGCGCGCGGTCGTCTTCAACCAGCAGGACTTTGGCAGCCATGGTCACTCCTGAATCGTGGGATGCGCTGACTTGATCAGCGGCAAAATCAACAAGGCACAGGTACCACGCCCTGGCCGCGAACGCAGTTGCAGCTCACCCTGGTGAGCTCTGGCAACGGCCTTGACCACTGCCAGCCCAAGGCCGGTTCCGGTGGTTTTGGTGGTGAAGAACGGTTCGCCCAGACGCGCCAGGGTTGCAGCGTCGATACCGGGCCCGTTGTCACTGATGCACAAGCGCAAGGTGTCGCCACGCACATAGGCATGAACCTTGAGGCGCGCGCCCTGCCCCGCCGCCTGAATGGCGTTTTCCACCAGATTGAGCAGCGTGCCGACCAACGTGTCGCGGTTACACAACAGCTCGCCGCGCCAGGCGTCGCACTGCCAGCGCACGTCCACACCCTGCACCAGCGACTCGCCTGAGCGCCTGAACGCATCGAACAGCTGGCCCGGGGACAGACGATCCGACAGCGGCAGCTCACCACGGGCAAACACCAGCATGTCGCGCACCTGATGCTCCAATTCGTGCAGCCGGTCTTTCAGGCGACCTGCGAAACGCTGCTGCTGCTCCACCGGCAACACCTGATCGGTCAGGTGACTGGCGTATAGCAGCGCGGCGGACAACGGCGTACGCACCTGATGCGCCAGGGAGGCAACCATGCGCCCGAGGGCGCTCAGGCGTTCGTGGCGAGATAACTGATCCTGCAGACGACGGGTTTCCGTCAGGTCGGTAAGCAGGACCAGTTGCCCTGGTTCGCCCTGCAGCGAGCGCGTGGATATCGACAGACGCCGGCCATCGGTCAGCGAGATCTCATGACCATCGTCCTGTCGAGGCGCAAAACGCTGCGCGATCACTTCACGCCAGAGCCTGCCGAGCAGCGGCTCACCGAGCATGTCACGGGCAACGGGATTGGCCTCACGCACGACGCCGTGGCCATCGATCACCACCACGCCTCCGGGCAGCAGATCCAGCAGACTTTGCAGGCGATGAGCGAGGCGCTCTTTCTCGTTCAACTCCTGAACGCGCTGCTCACTGACCTGGGCCAGTTGACCAGTCAGTTCATTGACGCGATTTTCCAGAAGGCTGTAAGAGCTGCCAAGCCGACTCGACATCTGCTCGAACAAGGCCAGCGACTGCTCCAGATCCCCACGTTCCGCCCGCGCGGGCGCCGTGGGTTCGATCTGGGCATGTAGATGCGGGCTTGGTTTCATTGCGCTCTCTCGCGTGGCGAGCCGTCATGGAACGGTCAGTTGCCAAGGAGATAGCAATACTCATGCCTGAAAATAAAATCCTTTATTTTCAGGCAGATAGGGATTCATTGAGCGGGGCGCCGTCAATCGACTGACTGACAGGTGGTCCATTCTTGCACTGCCAGGAATCTGGCACAGAGGCGGCAGCAGATCGCTGAGCCGCCATCTCGCTTCGGCCAGCGACCTACTCGTCGCCGGCCTCGTCCTCGCGCCGGCTCATGCCGTACTTGCGCATCTTCTCCACCAGGGTGGTACGACGAATGCGCAGCCGCTCGGCAGCACGCGCCACGATCCCGCCAGCGTCATCCAGCGCCTGCTGAATAAGACCCTGCTCCAGATTACCGAGGTAATCCTTCAGGTCCAGCCCCTCGGCAGGCAGCATGGCCGACGACCCCAGGCTTGGCGAAGCGGAGGTCAATACCGCACGCTCATCGAGCTCCTCGCGCAGGCTGGCCGCCATTTGCTCGTCTTCATCATCCACATGGCGGAATTTCTTCGGCAGCTCGCCAACGCCGATGACCCCATAGGGGTGCATGATCGCCATGCGCTCGACCAGGTTGGCCAGCTCACGGACGTTGCCCGCCCAGTCATGTCGGCAGAGCGACATGATCGCTGCCGAATTGAATCGAATGGAGCCGCGCTTCTCGTGCTCCATGCGCGAAATCAATTCGTTCATCAGCAACGGAATATCTTCGATGCGCTCACGCAACGGCGCCATCTCGATGGGGAACACGTTGAGACGGTAATACAGATCCTCACGGAAACTGCCACCCTCGATCATGTTCTCGAGGTTCTTGTGCGTCGCGGCGATGATTCGTACATCGGCATTCTGGGTCTTGTTGCTGCCCACACGCTCGAAGGTGCGCTCCTGCAACACACGCAGCAACTTGACCTGCATGGGCAGCGGCATGTCGCCAATCTCGTCGAGAAACAGCGTACCGCCATTGGCCAGCTCGAAACGCCCGGCACGGCTGGTGATTGCGCCGGTGAAGGCCCCCTTCTCATGGCCGAACAATTCACTTTCCAGCAATTCCGCGGGAATCGCGCCGCAGTTCACTGGCACGAAGGGCGCTTCACGGCGCTTGGAATGGTAATGCAGGTTGCGCGCAACCACTTCCTTGCCGGTGCCCGACTCGCCGAGGATCAGCACGCTGGCTTCGGTATCGGCCACCTGCTGCATCATCTGCCGCACCTGCTGAATGGCCCGACTGGTGCCTACGAGGCTGCGAAACAGGTTCGGCTCGCGCTGCCGACCACGCTCGCGAGCCTGGTCGTACATTTCGCGGTACACCTGGGTACGGTGCAGAGAATCCAGCAGCTTGTTGTAGCTGGGCGGCATTTCCAGCGTGGCGAGCACGCGACGGCGAAACTCTTCCGGCCATTCGGTGATGGCATGCTCGTCGATCAGCAGCACAGGGAGAAACTCATCCCATGCAGCGAACTGCTTGAGCAGGTCCAGGGCTCCACCCTTGAGACGGACCTCGCCGAGCAATACGCCAAGCACGACTCTGCTGGATTCCAACTGATCGGCCATCTCGCGCCAATCGCCACTGCCGCAGGCCAGATGATCCTCGCCGAGAAAATTGAGGATCACCGATACATCACGGCGTCGCTCGAGGTTGTCATCAATCAGCAGGAGTTTGGTTTCACGCCACATAGTTGGTCTGGCCCAGAAAGAAAAAGCCACCTAACGCCTTTTAGCGCCAGCATTTGGCCAGCAGTTAAGACAATTATTGGCGCTTAGTCAATTTTATGGCGTGTTTTTTTGTTAACTAAAAAATTGGCGGGGTGATATTTCGCGACAGCTGGTGGATTCATCCCGGTGCAGGGGTGAAGTCATGCGATGACGGGCAAGGCGCGGACCGCCTCGGCCCATGATCTGATTAGGCAGATCAGCCGAACAGCTGATAGACCTTAGCGCCTTGTTGCGATTGATTCAATTGAATCAACTCACCGGCCAGCCGCTGACGTTCGACCTGACAGGCACTCACCAGATCCTTGTACAGATCCAACAGTTCCTGCATACGAGCGCGCAGGGCGCCGTCGTCATCCGCGGCATCGACCATTGCCTCTTCAACAGCCTGGCGGCACTGCAGGTCCAGTTCACCGATGGCAGCCCAGTCCTGGGTGGACAACGCCTGACGCATGGCGCTACCGGTGCTCTGCAAGCGCTGAACAGATGTATTCACGGGGATGCTCCTTTCACGCGTGCCTGTCACTGGGCGATTGCGTCCCAGCCGGTTTTTACATTACGCAGCAGACCGGCAACTTCATCGAGCGGCTCGACGCTGTTCTTCAGATTAGCTTCGAGCAAACGACGGGTCATGTAGTCGTACAGGTTATCCAGATTCTCGGCCAGTTCGCCACCCTGCTCCAGGTTCAGACCAGCACGCAGGCCACCGATGATGCCAATGGCTTTGCCGATCAGTTCACCCTTCATCGCGAACTGCTCACGCTCCATGGCACCACGCGCCTGAGCCAGACGAGTCAGGCCACCTTCCATCAACATCTGGATCAGACGATGCGGACTGGCATCGACGGCCTGAGCCTGAGTGTTGACGTTTTGATACTGACGCATAGCGGCCATGGCGTTCATGCTGATGTACTCCAGTGTACAGCGGGAATACTTAATGTATCGGCATGGAGGGCGTGAGCTTTAGCGGGGATTAATCATTAATGTAGATTCCAAGTCACACCATGAAACTGGCTGTCACCGAAGAGCGCACACGCTCGGACAACCAGAAATGGTGGCTCGCGCTGGAGCGCAACGACTCAACCGCCATGAGTAGGCGAGCCTGCTCACTCTGAGGAAGGCAGTATGGCCGATCGCGGCAGAGCGGCTCAGCTTGCAGTGGGCTCGACCTCTGGGCCAATCGCTTTCCAGGCATCACGGATCTGCGTGAGCAATTCCTGCACTTCTTCCAACCTGCGCGGCGTCTCGTCGAGCGCTACGCCAACCAATCGGCGGTTGATGTAGTCATACAAGTTGTCGAGATTCTGCGCCAGCTCGCCGCCGAGCTCCTTGTCCAGGCTCGACTGCAGTACCGAGATGATGGAGATCGTGCCGCTGACCGCCTCACCGCGTAACCCGGGATTAGCCTGCTGCTGTGCCAGCAGCGCCAGTGAGATTCGCTCGATGGCGCCATCCAGAAGGAGGTGTACCGCCTGATAAGGCGTAACGACCTGACTGGTTTTGACGCTTTTGTAAGTATCGATAGGACCGTTCATTTAGCTACTCTTCTTCACTACACCGGGCAGACTGGAAAGCGTGTTCTGCAGCTGACTGCTGGTACCATTCAACTGACCGACCAGAGCGTCCATCGCGTTGAACTGAGCAAGCAAGCGCTTCTGCATACTATCGACACGCAGCTTGAGATCTTCGGTTTGCTTCTTGATATCGGTTCGGGTGGACTCCAACGCCTGCATACGCTGCGAAAGGATGCCGCCCGTCTGGCTGTATGCAGCGACCTGGCCATCGAGACGCTTCGCCAAGCCGGTATCACCAAGGAAAAATGACCCGACCGCATCGAAATTGCTTTTCAGTGCGGCATCGAGCTTGGTGTCCTCTATTTTCAGCGTACCGTCCTTCTGGGTGGTAATGCCCAGATCCGCCAGCACCTTCACACCATCACCGCCAACAGGGTTCACCAACTCGTTGCGAATACCGCCAAGCAGATTTCGAACGGTCGAGTCCCCTACAAGACCACCGACCAACGGCGTTCCATCCTCACCGACCTTGGTGACGCGGGTCAGATCGTTGGTGGTATTGATCAGCTTGTTATAGGCATCGACGAATTTCTTGATACCTGCTTTGACGCCGGCATTGTCCTCACCGACCTTGAGGGTCAGTGGCTTGTCCTTTTCGGTTGCCGCAAGCAACTCGAAGCTGACGTCAGCGATCGCACCCTTGATCGAGTTGGTCGGGCTGGTAAGCGCAAGACCATCGATGGAGAACTTGGCATTGGCCGCCTGGACGATAAATCCGGCAGCGGAGTCATCACCCGTAGCGAGCTTGTTACGACCATCGACACTGAGACCGGCAAGATCGCCACTGCCGGAAACGATGACGTCCTTGCCCTCGCCCGTCTCGTTACCACTGAAAACCAGGCGAGACTTGCCACTGGCAGGATCGTTGATCGTGCTGACGGTTACACCCTTCCCCTTCAACGCGGTATTGAGCTGGTCACGAATACTGGCAAGGTCAGACCCTGCGGTAATCTTCACATCGATAGCGGTACCGCTTTCGCCGAGCTTGACGCTCAGCGTCTCGTCGCCAGCTCCACTCTTGAAGGTGCCGTCCAGAGCTTTCGTCGCTACCTTGCTGGCCGAAGCGAGACTGTCCACGGTCACCTGGTAGTTGCCAGCTGATGCCGTCTTACCGGCAGTGGCCGTCAGCGCACTGGTGTTGGATGACGTGGCAGTACGTTTCTCGAACAGCGTCGCGCTGTTGAGATCCTTGAGCGAGGTCTGGAATTCGCCGAGCGCGCTGTTCAGTTGCCCCAAGCCAGACAGCTTGGTGGTCGTCGACGTCGACAGGCGCGCCAGCTGCGCTTCCTTGGGCGCCTTCTCGGCGTTGACCATCGCCGTAACCAAATCAGAGATGGGCAGCCCTGAGTTGATGCCTGTCGAAACTCCACCAATAGCCATAATCTACTCCGTCACGATATTGACGCTCATGCGTGAAAGTTCATTCAGTCCCATCCTGCATTCAAAAACCGAGCCATGTCAGGCCTCGGCCTTGAACAGGAGACTGCGCACCTCTTCCAGACTCTCTGCCAAACGCAATGCCTCTTCAGACGGCAATTGGCGAATGACATCACCTGAAGCACGGTCGGTGACCTTGACCACAACCCTGCCGCTCGAGTCGTCGACGCTGAAATTGAGATCACGCCGAATGTTCTGTACGAAACTCTGGATGGACGTGACAGCATTATCCACCTGCTCGTACATCTGCCCCGCATCTTCAGCCGCGGCCTGCCCCTGACGCACAGCAGGCTGGTCACTAGACGCTTCTGAAGAAGCTGCCGCCCCGGCATACGCAGCAGGTACAGACGTACCTGTGGGCTTTGCCAGTACTGGCGACAAACTATTTATTGCGATGTCCATTTCTTTTACCTCGCAAGGCAAAACGGGGAGAAGCGCTATGCACTTCCCCCCGGAGTTTAGAGCAGCCTAGCCGACTTGGCTTACTGCAGGAGGCTGAGCACCGCCTGCGGCAGCTGGTTGGCCTGAGACAGGATCGCAGTACCGGCCTGCTGCAGGATCTGGTTCTTGGTCAGGTTCGCGGTTTCTGCCGCGAAGTCCGTATCCTGAATCCGACCACGTGCAGCCGAAACGTTCTCTGCGATGTTCTGCAGGTTACCGATGGTGTTCTCGAAGCGGTTCTGCACAGCACCGAGGTCGGCACGTTGCTTGTCGATCGCTTGGATAGCCTGGTCGATGACGATTACCGACTCCTGGGCACCTTGTACGGTGCTGACGTCGATGTTGGTCATTTCTGTTTCGGTGACAGCTGTGCCACTAGCATAAGCACCAGCAGTGATACCAGCCACGGTACCGCTAACACTCAAAGCAGAAAGCGCATTCGCCGTACCATCTGTGTTCTGACCAGAAATCAGAGTGGTGGCTCCAGTGTCGTCCACGAAAGCACCGACCCCGATGTTGGCATCGTTGATAGCAGTAGCAACAGCCTGACTGAACTGCTCCCCTGTTGATCCACTGGCCACGGTTACGTCAACCGAGAAATCTGTACCATTCACAGTTCCGGAAACCGTAACGGTGCCAGAAGCAGTCGCAGTGCCACTACCCGAAGCGATGGTCCCTTCGTAATACTTACCCTTCAGCGACGAAGTGCTCATCTCGTCGATCTTCACGCTGATGGTTTCGTTGGCTGCGCTACCTACCTGGAAGGTGGTGGTGCCGAAGTTACCATCCAGCAGCTTCTTGCCACCAAAGGTAGTGGTGTTGGAGATACGGTTAAGCTCTTTCTTGAGCTCGGTCACTTCCGAGTTCAGTGCTTTACGCTCGCCTTCGCTGTTCGAGCCGTTGGCCGACTGCAGGGACAGGTCACGCATACGCTGCAGGATGGTGGTCGACTGCTGCAGTGCGCCCTCAGCGGTCTGCGCCATGGAGATGCCGTCGTTGGAGTTCTTCACCGCCACGTTCAGGCCGTTCACCTGGCTGGTCAGGCGGTTGGCGATCTGCAGGCCAGCCGCATCGTCCTTGGCACTGTTGATGCGCGAACCGGTCGACAGACGCTGCAGGGAGGTGTTGAGCGCGTTGGACGAAGTGTTCAGGTTGCGCTGAGTGTTCAACGACGCAATGTTGGTGTTTACGGTCAAAGCCATGATGTTTGTCCTCCATCGGACACTAACGTGTTTGCCTGGGCTTGCGACTCTGGCCTGCAATGCTCAGGCAACATTGAGTTCGCTTTCATACTCTTTATCGACCTGAATCTGCGAAGCTTTAGGAGAGAAGTTGAATTTTTTTGCGACTCCCTTGACAGCCTGGGAGCCATGACTCTTCAACCTTATCCTGAACAGCATGTCGGCGCGCTTCACGAATTCTTGAGTCCGATGAATCGCGCCGCTACGTGCGCCTTCAGTCAGGCAACCAAGCATGCCGCCAGGCAATCAGGTTGCCGCCCTCCAGCATCCAGTCACGCATGACCTGTTGGTGCAAGGCACTGCCTGCATGAGCCGATGCATCGAGGTCGGCGACATGCATCCTGATGGCCTCCGCCCAATCCCGGTAACGGTTCTTCACACGGGTGACGGGAAGCGATCCTTCATAACTGCGCACGTCGCTGCAGACGACGGGAAAGCCGCAGGCTCCGTATTCCAGTAAGCGCAGATTGCTCTTGCACTGGTTGAACGGATTCTCCTCCAGCGGAGCCACCGCCAGATCCAGATTGAGCGCAGCCAGTGCACGCGGATAAGCCAGGATATCGACCCCCTGGTGAATCTCCTTGACGAAGGGCCGAAGCTTCTCCGGACACATGCCCATGAACACCCAATCGACTTCATCGGCCAACGCTTGCACCACATCGGCAATCATTTCCAGATCACCGGTGTGACTTATGCCACCCGCCCAGCCGACCCTGGGTTTACCGGACCGGCTGCGCGGGCTGGCAAGCCCTTTCCACCAGGCAGGTGGCAGGTAGTTCTCGATTACCCGGATATCATCGTGCAGGCCGCCACAGGCCTCGGCCAGGGCCTGGGTGGACACTACGAAACGATCTACATAGCTCAGCCCGCGCCGCATGGATTTCAGAATATCCTTGGGCATCTGCGCCCGGTGAACACTTTTTACAGGCAGATTCGGCAGGTAGTCGTCGAGTTCGTAGACCTTGAGTGCTCGTGAAAACGCCTGCATGCGACGCATGGCCTCGAAACGGTCATTACCAATCTGCTTCTGCAAAACGACTACATCCGGGTCGTAGCGCCCGAGATCCGTCACGTGCATTAAGCCGGAAGACAGCGCACCTTGAATAAGCCCTGCTTCCTGCAATGCAGTGAATGGCTGTATCACTCGGTAGTGGCCCGAACCATAGTTATCGGAAGGATGAGCAAGGACAGTTACCAAGGACTTCCACGAAGCCAAGGGGCGCCACGAAAGCGCAGTATCGGCAAGCTTAAAGCCCCCAGGTTGCGCCAGCGAGAAATTTGGGTTGTATATCGGGTCGTGCCGCAATTGCTGTAGCCATTTGGCGTACATAGCGTCCTGGTCTGCAACGCTATCGAACGTGGTGTCGACACGATCAA
Organism: Pseudomonas flavescens; assembly: GCF_013408425.1. Classification (NCBI taxonomy): domain Bacteria; kingdom Pseudomonadati; phylum Pseudomonadota; class Gammaproteobacteria; order Pseudomonadales; family Pseudomonadaceae; genus Phytopseudomonas; species Phytopseudomonas flavescens. Next base: position 2,721,007 of record NZ_JACBYV010000001.1, read on the forward strand.
GCATCAACTGCGCAAAGGGTGTCCACACGGTCAGATAACCCGCCTGACGAGCCTTCAAACATAGATCTGCACCAGCATGACGAAAAGAAATCGAACTTTCACTCAGCCCTCCTAATGCTAAATAAAGTTTTTTTTCTACCAGCAAACATTCGTGGCCTATAACACTACTGTTTTGTACAACCTGAAGCCGCTGCATATAGCCCGGTGCATCTAAGGACTCCCCAACATCGGGGTAGCCGATCGGACCTGTCAAACCAAGAATCAGACCAGCCTGCGCTATTTTCCCATCCGACGACAGGAACTTGGGACCAACACAACCGACCTCTGGACGCTGCCCATGATTCAGCAGTTCGCTCAACCACTCCTCACTAACTGCCGCCGCATCGGCTGAAAAAAGCAGTACGTAATCACCATTAGCCTGAAACGCAGCTTGGTTAATCAGCATCTGGCGAGAGTCTTTATGGCCTCCAGCCGTCATAATACGAATACGAGTTTCTCCAAGCCCTTCCAAAACGCTCAGCCAAGAACTCACTTCGGCGGGTTGGCCATAATATTGAATAATGAGCAATTCATAATAAGGATAGCGAGTATTCTCAAGGATGCTCTCAATACAACGCTGCAATGAGTGGAGGCGATCACCAGCAACAATCAAAAAAGACACAAGCGGTGTGTGCGCATGACCGTAATCGATCCGGTAGCGACCTGGCTTGTCTGCACCAACAGAGCAGTGTTCGTAGCCACGCTGCTTAAGATGGCTAACTAAAGCACGTCGTTCATACCCACTATCGATCAAGCACGGCGAGCTACATTGAACCAACGGCTCAGCTATATGACCTATCCCATCGGTGCCGAATTTTGCGAGCATACGAAGGATCAGATCGAACTCATGACTCCCTCCACAATGGTCTGAGAAGCCACCAAGCTCATTTACTACAGCAGGCCTCAACAACCAATGACGCGATAACGCAGAGGGAAAACTGAGAAAATAGTCAAGGTTAAAGCTAGGACGTAAAGCTATTCCACACACAGAACCATCCTGACTATAAACCTCGTCAAAGAACAGAGCATTACATGCATTTGCAGCAGAAGACTCCAAACCTAGCATAGTAGAACCGCTCGGCCGAAGTTCTTCTCCTGCCTGGACTTGCAGAACCCAATCAGACGTGCAACTGCTTATGCAAGCATTCAGCGCATGAAAACTGTCAACAGTGGAACTAATAAATTCAATATCTTTAAATTCAGCACACTCAGAATGAAAACCACTATCAGACGCAAGAACCACAAGGGGATTGATTCTAACTAATGAAGAACTGTTCGCCAGACTATCAATTGTCTGCCTTAATAAGGCGACATTTTCGCCAGACCAAAAGATAAACAAAGAAAGACTAACTTGCTGACCCCGACTTACGTCTTCGATCAACCTTACCTGAACGGGGGTCAAAACCCGCCGAGCCAACCAATTGTCAAGTGATAGTCCAGAATTGAAGTTGACACCCAAGCTCCGGGCAGGAGATTTAAGCCATATTGGGGTTTCACCTGAAAAGGGCAACTCTACAGATGAAAAACCCTGCGAAAATATTTTTTCAATACGCGCCTGTGCCTGCCGGGCTTTTACTGAATCTATCCAAGCGACTTGGAGAGAAAGATCGTAAGCCAGCGCGCAGCCATTAGCAGGAACTTTCAAGTACTTCCGATCCACCAACTCAAGTACTTGGATAAGTTCCAGCAGCAAGTCTCTTTTTTGAAAACTTGTTAACACTGGTATGCCAGCGAGCATCTCTAGCGTCCAAGTACGGACAAAGCCAATAATAACCGAGACCATTTCCATATTGAGCCGGACACCGCCTTCCCCCGTAACGCCGACACTCAAATTATGACCATGTACTCTATAGTCAGTTAATACTTGGGGAATCTTTCCGAGCTCCCCCCTTGCCAAAAGCTTTCCCCAAAAATCATAGTCATGAACATAACGCAGAAGAGGATTGTATCCGCCCGTTGCCCTCATGTCGTCACGGCGAACCATGGCTGAAGGTGAATTTAGAAAATTTCCACTAAGTAAATTTATTCGCAAATCCGCCAAAGACCTATTGAAAAAATTTTCGTATACAACACTTCTTTCAAAGGAACGGCCTTGCTGATCAATTACACAGATATCGGTGAATACACCCACGCATCCTGGGTTTTGTAGTAGAAACTCCACCTGTTTCTCGATACGGAGAGGCCGCATCCGATCATCGGATCCTAGAAAAGCGACAAACTCACCAGCAGCCAAGAAAAAAACACGATTACAGGCGGCAGAAGCACCACCATTAACGTCTAGGAAAATAGCTTTTATTTTTTCAGGATTTTTATCTGCATAGCTCTTAACAATCAATGCCGTATTGTCAGTTGAAGCATCATCAAGCAAAAGGATTTCAATATTCTGATACGTTTGCTGCAAAACTGAATCAATGGCCTCGGCAACATACTTCTCATGATTATAGGTACAAATACAAACTGTAACCAAAGGTAGCTTAGCCGGGTTTGCATCAAGAGAGTTCGAAATTATTTTAAGCATCTGAACGTTCCAAAACGGCCTGACTGAAAGCACCATAATCGCGAAAATAGTCATCTTCAGAGTAATAGTCCGAAGCCAAAACCAAGCATACCGAGCCACTGGAAAAGTTATCTATGTCGCGCCACATCATCGGAGGAACATACAATCCATAATAAGAACGGTTCAAGCTATACTTGAAGCTTGCCTTCCCATCACTCAGGGTAACGTCGAAACTTCCTGAAATTGCAACCAACAACTGATGCAATTTTTTATGCGCATGCCCCCCCCGATCAGCACCACCAGGAACATCGTACAAATAATAGACTCGACCAATATCGAATGGAACATGACGCCCACCTTCAATAAAAGTCAAATTACCACGTTTATCTTCTATCTTTGGTAAATCTATTATTCTGCAGTTCTGTAGAGACATAGCCTCTCCTCTATCGACCAATTACTAGCCAATAAAACTATTACACGCAGCAACGACGCGCTGAATATCTGACTCACATAAGCCTGGATAAATGGGCAAACTTAGCACCTGATTGGAAAGTTCTACTGTTATTGGCAAGGCAAGGTGATTATATTCGGAATAAGCAGGCTGCTTATGAATAGGCAATGGATAATGGACGAGTGTTTCTATTCCCTCCTTGAATAAATGAGCCTGCAACGCCGACCGCTTAGTGCTGCGTACTGTAAAGATATGCCATGCGTGCACCTCATCGGCACTAGGCGTCCGTGGCAGAGATATGGCATTATTTTTTATACCCTGACAGTAGATTTCGGCAATATTTGCCTTCTCACGGTTGTCAGCATCAAGATGGTCGAGCTTTATTAGCAAAAATGCAGCTTGTAATTCGTCGAGCCTAGAGTTCGACCCAAGATACTCATGTTGGTACTTGATGTAACTACCATAATTGCGCAAAGCTCGAACGGTCTCGGCCAGTTCCGGATCATCAGTAACAATTACACCCGCGTCACCCAGCGCACCAAGCGGTTTACCTGGGAAAAGGCTAAAACCTGCGGCAATTCCCCAGCTACCAGCCTTACGGCCTTCAAAGCTAGCACCATGAGCTTGAGAAGCATCTTCGATTAGCAAAAGCCCACGTCGCTCTGCAAGCTCACGCAGTGCGCTCATATTCGCAAGACGCCCATATAAGTGCACTGCGATAATTACACGTGTACGCTCATCAATCGCAGCTTCAACTTCGTTAATATCCAAGTTAAAGGATTCAGCATCAGGCTCCACCAACTGAAGCCGCAAGGAATTATTAGTGACTGCGAGAGCAGTAGCAATAAAAGTATTGCCAGGAACAATAACACCATCACCGACCTTTATTCGGTCAAGTTCAAGTAACGCTTTCAAAATCAATTGTAGAGACTCAAGCCCATTGCCAACACCTACGCCGTGAGCTACACCGCAATAGCTCGCAAACACCTTCTCAAAATCCAAGCAGTACATACCTAAAATAAAACGCCCACTACATAGCACACGCTCTGTTACGTCTATAAACTGTTCTTTGAAGCGCTGATTCAAAGCAAGCAGATCTAAAAATGGTAAAACTCTCTGGCTCTGCACACTCATGAATACCCCCTTATATGTGATCACGTCAGATTTGCATCAGCGTGCAGCGATTTTCATTCCTTGAATAATCTGATCATTGAGCGAAGCCAGAGCCGCGCCTAATAAACTACCCGTAAGCTCGACGCGCCCAAGCCTCTCTAGATCGAAAACCGGCTGATCAAGATATGGGAGATTGTCCAAGCTAGGAAGAGGAAGAGCCTTGGGCGCTACCAATGTCCTAACTATATGCGCAGACCGCAACTCAGATACTACTGAAAGGTATAGCAACTCATGCAAGACTGCCTCATCGGCTTTAACCGGGTCAGGGTAGTATTTTACGAACTGGTCTTGATTAAACTCCACAGACACCCTATGCCACTGCGGATCAAGCCCGGCCATCGAGTCTTGATCTGTGACTCGATAAGCAGCAACCTTTTCATCAGCAATAAATAAACAAGGAAAAAAAGCTGGCATGCTATCTCGGTGTATCAAGAGAAAAACCACACGCACATCTATGCGCTGCAAATGACGTATAACTGGCACTCCTGTTAACTCAGCCAGTCTCCTATCCGCTAGCCCCGCCGCTAAACGCTGACAATCAATGGGCAAACCACTTTCTAAACGCAGACGTGGTGTTTGCTGAGTTGAATCAACCGCCAACATTCTAGAACGATCAATATCCACTAACGAATGGGACTCTAATGCGCGAGCAATAAATCTTACCAGTTCAGCGACACAACCTTGATCCGTCGTCCAAAATGGATATTCAGGCAAGCTACAGGCTTCCCCCCGAATGACTTCATTTAGCGTCTCGGGATAATAGAGGGGCAACCATCCCAAGCGATGGAAGCTAGCAGATATTGATTCGCTGGAGCAGCCAAGAATTTTCTGGCAAACCGGTTCAATATAACGATTATGTATATATTTGCCATGATTATAAACAGATGCGCTAGCATAACTCAGGTCGCGATAATTTGGATCGGAAACCTTATTGGACGCATGTAAATGCGTCGACTGGCCATGCGGGTCATTGGTGATTTCTTGTACAAGGACATCACCTCGAAAAGCATCAAGCTTATTACTCAACAGATAATCAGGATACCGGCGTCCCTCAAGCCAAACCTGAGGACAGTTGACACGACGTATATCGATAAGGCTTCCTAAGAATGCCTTTATTGAAGAAGCAAAATGAGCATTATGATTTCGAATAGCCGGATCATAGTAACGCACATCATTAAGCTGCTTACCTGATACTTTCAGGTCTAAGGCAACCATGCCCAAGTCAAAAAGCTTCCCCCCCGCAATAATCCCAGCAAAGTGTCCTCCTAGAATCAGACCATCAGTCGCCAATAAAACCCGCTGTCCTGCATCAGCACAGGCCAATGCAGCAACCATTACAGCGAGATTGTTACCGATCAATACTTGATCATAGTGCAAGGCGGGCATTTACATATACCTCAGACCCATTATTAGGAAAATGTTTCGACAACCTCATTAGGCCGTCTAACATTGTACGACTGATAATTCCTCGATCAATCAGAGACTGCATCTGTTTATGCGTAAATGGTTTGACGAAGTAACTTCCGGCATCCCCAACAACGAAACCAGCGTCCTGTAGAAGAGCAGATAGGCTATCTAGATCAAAAGTATTGTTTTGCTCCAAGGCCCGCTGACTTTCAGATAGCTGGTAGAGGCTTTCTATCAACCCCATCTCCAAGGCAAGTAAACGATGAAAAGATTTAGCATTGGGAACATTGACGTGCAGCTGACTGTGAGCGGAGCAAAATCTTTTAGCTGACTCAAGAAGCGCTAAAGGCTGCGAAACCTCATGAAGCACGCCACTCAAAATTACCAAGTCAAAAGTCCCAATATCTTCCAGAGCAACCTCTTCCAAGAAACCTTGTATGAGCCTTGCGTTACCGTGCCCCTTGATCAAACTACATGCATGGTCATAGAACTGCTGTGAAGGTTCAACTGTGCATATTTTAATTTTACTCTGGACATCCATGAACAGAGGATTCCAACCACATCCGACTTCAAGTATAGAACGCGGCGCCATGCGCTCAATTTGCTCTAAAACAAAAGCGCGCCGAAATTCAGCCTGGACAGGTTCGAACGGCATTTCAGAATAACTAGCAGCATAGCGCTCAATATCACGATCCAAGGGACTTCTCCATTGTCACTTTCAACGTTTCACTGAAGCCTAGGCCACGTTTAAAATTCATAAGGCCCAAATTTGGAACCCCAGCGACTGAGGAAATCCCATAATCTAGGAATTTACATCCACGCTGATAGGCTTGATCGTAGCAAGCCTGTACCATCGCGATTGAGGGGCTAAAATTTGCATAGCCAGGCAAGTCAGCAATTTTGAATATATAAAAAATATTATCATTCAAATGAACACCAATAACTGCAGCTATACAGACCCCATCCAGCTCACCACAGAAAAGCTCAAAATTATCAGGATATACATTCAGCATTAAAGCCAATTGTTCCATTGTCATGCTTAAACGGAAATCCTTAGCGGAATGATGAATTTCTATCAAACCATATACCTTTTCAAGCATCTCTGAGCCCCCTCGCGTGACAGAGAGTCCGCTTGACCTCAAGTTTTTCAAGCGCCGTTTGCTATCGGAACATGTCCGCGCTTCAAAAGCGACGGCATCTACCGGTGCGCTATAGTTAATATCGCAAAATACGCTGTGATAGCCTTGAGACTCTAGCAGGAATTGCTGTAAAGACACGCCATGAAGATCATGAAAACTTGGCGGTAATAAAACTCTTACCTTACTAGCCCCGCGCTCAGTCAAAAAGCGCTCTACTTCGTTAATAAAAGCGATACTCTCTGAGTGCCGAACATTCGTAATACCATCTATCCCACCATAGGTGCCACGCACCGGACTAATATAGCAACCTTCTTCTGTTTCTGACAGATTCAGGGTTAACACCGGCCTTTCATGTACCAGCCACTGAAAATAATAACTATTAGACGTGGCATGGAGCTTGAAAAAAATACTGGTATTAAAAAAATTCAGCGACTCTTGAGGAAGATACTCATTAACTGCCAACACAATCATTGCTCCTGAACAGTCGCAAAATATTTAATCTTAAATATTTAATTTTCAAAGCCAACACCCGATCGCTCAATCAGAGCTTGTTGAACAGATTCAGACTACTCACCTTCACATAACTCTGTTGCGCAGCCTCGAGAATCAATGTCTGGAACGACAAGCGCGAAAGCGCTTCGGGATAATCCAGTTCGCGTAGCTCGGCCTGTACCGACTTATTGATCAGGCCAACGTCTTCGTTATCGGTGAGGGTGTTCTCGACAACGTTCAGGCGTGCGCCGATTTCACCACGTGTGCTGTCGACCGTGGTGCTGGCATGCGACAGATTGGTAATCGCTTGCGCCACGGCGTCACGGGCAAGACGACTGCCCTCCTCGGTCGCTGGTGCGTCTTCGAGAGACTTGCGCAGGCTGCCTATGGTATCGAGCAAGCCTTGCTTTTGCCGGTTAGGGTCAGAAGTGACGGTTACGGTATCGCCGCTTGCGGGTGCACCGTCGAAATTGACCACTACGCCGCGGAACACCAGCTTGTCAGTCGAGCCAGGCTCTTCGTCCATGGATCCGGTACCCAGCGCCGGCGTAGTGGTTCCGGCAGCGAAGATCTCGTAGCTGTTGGCATCGGGGTTGCCGAAAACGATATCTATCCCCCCCTCAGGGAAGGCAGGCGTTGCGCTGAATGCCACTTCGTCCTGCACCAGAGGCGTTGAAGCACGGAGGGTAGAGCCGGGCTGCGCGGTGACGGCCGCATCCAGACGGCCGGCGTTGGTGACGTTCTGGAATACTCTTTTGCCGTTATCGCTGATAGCCACGCTCAGGGAGCTGGCAATTTCCAGTTTGCGTTGCCCTTCATCGCCTTGGTAGGAATAAGTGCCATCGGCGTTACGAGTGAAAGGCTCAGCCTTGCCCTGGAACCCGGAGAACAGATACTCACCACGGGCGTTCTTGGTGTTCATCAGGCCCAGCAGCTCATCCTCGCGCTCGCGCAGCTCGGCAGCGATGGACTTGCGCTCCTCGACACCCAGCGAACCATTGCCTGCTCGCACGGCAAGTTCCTGAACGCGCTGTATGACGGTGTTTACCGAATTGAGCGTGGCCTCTTCCTGGTTCAGGCTGTTCTTCGCTGCCGTCAGGTTGTCGTTGTACTGAGTCAACACATTCTGCTGCTGCTCGAGCTGCAGCAGGCGTACCGAGGCGACCGGGTCATCCGCGGGGGTGAGGATGCGGTTGCCGGTGCTGATCTGTTCCTGAGTGCGTATGGCATTGGCGTAGTTGCGCTGCAGGCCTTGCACGCCGTTGTTGAACGCCTGAACAGTGGAAATGCGCATAGCTGCCTCGTCTTCTCTGGCGGTGACTGGCGTTTGCCTGAGCCGCACCCTCTTGGGATTTGTTCACCATCTGGCCATTGCTGGATGGTTGATCGTATTGTGTGTTTGTGGGCTGAAGCCCACCCTACCCGCTAAGCACGTTCACGCCACTACCTGAATGCCCCGATCAGGGTATCGAACAAAGAGCGCGCAACTTGAATCACCTGGGCGGACGCGTTGTAGTACTGCTCGAACTTGATCAGGTTGGCCGCCTCCTCGTCCAGGTTGACCGCCGACAGCGAATCGCGGTTGTCCTGCGCCTGTTTGAGGATAGCAGTTGTCGCCTCGCTGTCCTGGCGGGCCTGGGCAGTGAGGGTGCCGACGCGCTCGATCAGGTCGCCATAACTGTCGGTGAAGCTGGAGCCGGTGGTAATGCCGGTTACCGTGGGGTCGACACCGATTACCTGCTTGTTCTGCAGGCCAACCAGCGCCAGAGCGTTACGGTTGTCCGAAACACCGTTCTGGTTGAAGGCGATGTTGAAGCGGTCGCCGTTTTCCGGACGGCCGCTGACGCTCATGTTGACGCTGGTGCCATCGGCCAGGGTCAACTGGTAGTTGTTCTGCTGGCCCGGTTCGAAGAGCGGGGTCGGCGCCGGAGTGATCGGCTGCCCCTTGTTATCGACGCGGGTCAGCGTCGCACCAGCAGGCAACCCGTTGAAACCGCCCGCAGCCGAATCGTAAGTCAGTGTCAGCGGAGGAAATGCGGCCTGCAACGCTGCCGGGTCGATATTGCTACCCGTGGACTGCAGCGTCGGCTGACTGATCACACCGTTGCCGCGGTTCTGCAGATTGGCCTCGGCGCGAACCGGCGCAGCGAACGCCAGCTGGTCGGCCTGGTCCAGCACGGTGGATATGGTCGAGGCGCCAATGCGCGTCGGCTGCAGCACGAACGAATCACCCGCGGCAGGTGCAGGAGTGCCGACAACGATCTGGAACCCCTGGTTACGTCCGGCACTGTCCTGAAAGCTCAGGGTGCCGGGAGGGTTCTGGGTGACGGTCATCGGCTGGTTGTCACTCAGGCGCCGCGCCGTGTAATTGCTGCCGTCGAACTCCAGTCGATAGTCGCTGGTGGTCAAGAGCGAACTGTTGGTGATGTTCAGGATCGGTGACGCATTGCTGCTGTTGCTGGACGACGACAGTACGCGCAAGCGGGCCAGTGACTCCGCGTTGTAATCACCGAACAGTTTGGCACCCACCTGGCCCTTCAGATCCAGGCCCTGCCCCAACTGACTGTTGACCTGATCACTCACCGCCAATGCCAGGCGCCCCAGCGAATTGAAGGTGCTGTCCAGCACCTCCTCGCGATACCGCAAGATACCGCCCAACTCCCCACCGGTAACCTGTGTGGTGATGGTCTGCCGCGCGGCGCCAACGATGAACTGTATCTCGGAGCGATTCGGATCGTTGCTACCAGGCACCACCTCCAGGCGTGCAGCATTGCTGCCGATTACCAGAGGCTGACCGGAGCCAATGAAGACGTTCTGCGTGCCATCGTTCTGCGCCACGACATTGACGCCGATGAAGGTCGACAGCTGGCGTACCGCCTCTTCACGGGCGTCGAGCAGGTCATTGGGCTGACTGCCATTGGATTGAGCGACCGCGATGGATTCGTTGAGGCTGGCAATGGAGGTGGCAAGCCGATTGACCTGCTCGGTCACGGCGCCCATCTGTTTGTTGGCGAAGCTGTTCTGCTCGCTCAAGCGGTCATAAACGGTATTGAAGCGCCGGCTCAGCCCCTCGGCTTCGGAAAGCACCAACTGCCGAGCGGGCACATTGGAAGGGTCTTCGGCAGCGGTCTGCAGGGCCGAGAAGAACTTCTGCAGCGACGGCGTGACGCCCGTGGTGGTGCCGGCCAGCAACGAGTCGAGCTGATCGATCTGGCTCTTGTAAGCGGCGACATCGCTGCTATGCGCGGTGCTGCTGCGCAGTTGGGTAGTGAGAAACTCACTGTAACTGCGGCGGATGTCGACCAAGGTAGTGCCGGAGCCGATATAGCCGGCCCCGCTGAACTGCGGCGTACGCGTAGCCTGAATCGTATCCTGACGAGAGAATCCCGGCGTGTTGATATTGGTGATGTTATGGCCAGTGACCGCCAGCGAGGTCTTGTTCGCCGACAGGCCTGACAGGCCAATACTCAATAAGTCAGCCATGCTTCATCATCCCTGGTTGGAGGGCGCGCCGTTGGCGGCGATCATCTGGTAGGTCGACAGCTTGCGAGCGATCTGCGACACCTTTTTGGCGTACTGCGGATCGGTGGCATAGCCGGCTTTTTGCAACTCACGGGCGAACTGCTCGGGGTTGGCGGTCGAGCTCAGGGCCTTTTCATAACGCCCGTTGCTCTGCAGAAAGCTCACGTAGTCTTCGAAGCTGTGGGCATAGGATTCGTAGGCACGAAAGGACGCGGCCTCCTTCACCGGCTTGCCGTTCTCGTATTCGGTGGTCATCACCCGCGCGGAATCGCCGCCCCAGCTGTTGTGGGTCTTGATACCGAACAGGTTATGGCTGCTACTGCCATCGCCCTGCTTGATGATCGACTTGCCCCAACCGGTTTCCAGTGCTGCCTGCGCCACCAGATAGCGAGGATCGACGCCCAGCTTGGCCGCGGCCTTCTCGGCCATCGGCAGCATGGTTTCCATGAATTCCTTGGCCGACTTGAAGGTCGTGCGGCTGGCGATTTCTTCGCTGCCGTTGATGTTCAGGCTGCGTTCGGCCGGTGCGGCATAGGCTTTGGCCGGCAACCAGTCGCCCTTGGCCAGGGGTTTGCCGACCGCATCGCCCGCGGGCGTTCCCGCAGCCGTGGAGGCACTGGCCGCCTCGGCGCTCGGCACGATACCAGCCTGGATCCGCTGCGCCAGTTTGCCCGGCAGCGACAAACGACGCTGATTGAGCAAGGCCATGTCGTTGCGTTCGCCTTCGGCGGAACCCTGGGCCTTTTCGACCTGCATAGGCGCAGCGGTCTGTTCAGTGCGAGCCAGCGGTTTGCTCGGCGCAGCAGGCACCGGCGCATCGACCTGAGCGAATGGATTGGGTCGATCGCTGACGCTGCGCATCTTCGACATTTGCCGCGCCATCACGTCCGCCAGACCGATACCGTTCTTGTTGCCGGCCATGGTCACCGACAACTGCTGGTCGTACATGTCCTGGTAGGTCTTGGCCTCGTTACTGTTCATGAAGTTGCCTTCGCCGAACACCTCGTTGGCCGAACGCATGGTCTTGAGCATTTCATTGAGGAACAGCGACTCGAACTCCTTCGCGACCTTGCGAATGTTCTCCTCATTGTCGCCGCCAACCTTGAACTGGTTGAGGCGATTGAGATCGGTATAGGCGCCCGTGTCGAGAGTGGTGGTGCCGGCGGCCGCGAGTCGAGTATCCATGTCCCGCTCCTTTTAAATCACGATCAGGTCGGCCTGCAGAGCGCCGGCTTGCTTGAGCGCCTCCAGGATGGCCATCAGATCGGAAGGCGCAGCGCCTACCTGATTCACCGCACGCACGATTTCGTCGAGGGTGGTACCGGGGCCGAACTTGAACATCGGTTTCATTTCCTCGTCGGCGCCGACACGCGAACGCGGCACTACCGCAGTCTCGCCGCCGGACAGCGCGCCCGGCTGGCTGACGATCGGGTCTTCGGTGATGGTCACCGTCAGGCTGCCGTGGGTCACGGCTGCCGGCTGCACACGCACGTTCTGGCCAATGACGATGGTGCCAGTGCGCGAGTTGATGATGACCTTGGCAACCGCCTGACCGACGTCGACCTCGAGGTTTTCCAGAATCGACAGATAGTCGACGCGCTGACTCGGATCGAGCGGCGCGCTGACGCGAATCGAGCCGCCGTCGAGCGCCTGGGCCACACCTGGGCCGAGCAGCTCGTTGATGTGGTCGACGATGTTCTTTGCCGTGGTGAAATCCGGACGGTTGAGGTTCAGTGTCAGGGTGTTGCCCTGATCGAAGCCGCTCGGCACCGGACGCTCCACCGTGGCGCCACCGGGGATGCGACCGGCCGAAGGCACGTTGACGGTAATGCGCGAACCATCGGCGCCGCTGGCATCGAAACCGCCCACCACCAGATTGCCCTGGGCGATTGCGTAGGTGTTGCCGTCGATCCCCTTGAGGGGCGTCATCAACAGGCTGCCGCCGCGCAGGCTCTTGGCGTTGCCGATCGAGGAAATGGTGATGTCGATGGTCTGCCCGGGCTTGGCGAAAGGCGGCAGGTCGGCGTGGATCGACACCGCAGCGACGTTCTTCAACTGCACGTTGCCGCCTTCCGGCACCTTGATGCCGAACTGCGCCATCATGTTGTTGAAGGTCTGCACGGTAAACGGCGTCTGGGTAGTCTGGTCGCCGCTGCCATTGAGGCCCACGACCAGGCCGTAACCGATCAACTGGTTACTACGCACACCCTGGATACTGGCCAGGTCCTTGAGTCGCTCGGCTTGAGCGGTCGAGGCCAGCAGCAGAGCTGCAACGGTGATGATCCATTTGCGCATGATCATGAACCTCAGAACGGCCACAGCGGGCTGACGAAAAAGCGATCCAGCCAACCTGGCTGACTGGCATCGGCGAAGGCGCCAGTACCGGAATAGGTGATGCGTGCATCGGCGATACGGGTCGAGGCCACGGTGTTGTCACGAGCAACGTCGTCGGAACGAACCAGACCGGCGATGCGCACCAGCTCGTCACCGGTGTTGAGGGTCATCCACTTCTCACCGCGCACGACCAGCAACCCGTTGGGCAGTACTTCGGCCACGGTCACGGTGATCGAACCGGTCAGGCTGTTGCTCTGCCCGGCCTGGCCGGAACCATTGGTGTCACGCTGGGCGCCGTACTGGGCACTGAGTCCCAGGTTCTCGGCCTTCAGCGGATTGAGGCTGGAGCTGGGGTTGTCGATCGATACGCCACCGCCGAACAGCGACGTCAGGCCGATATTGGCATTACTGTCCTTGGACATCTGCGAGCTGGCGTTCTTGCTGGCCTGCATGCGCTCGCTCAGGCTGATGGTAATCACATCACCCACGCGGAACGCCTTGCGGTCGCCGTACAGATTGTTCTCGAAGCCCGACTGGAAGATCGAGCCATTGTTCTGCGCGGCCGGCAGCGGCGTGCGTGGCAACACAGGTGCGTAGTACGGATCGTTGGGCTTGGCGACCGGCGCCACGCAGCCACTCAGCACTACGCTGCCGAGAATCGAGAACACACACACCAAGCGGTTCATAACCACTACCTCACAGCGTTCAGGCGTATCAGGGGGTGAGCTGCTGCCCTACCCCGGGTTTCTTAAAGGTTCTGCGTGATGAAGGACAGCATCTGGTCAGCGGTGGAGATGACCTTGGAGTTCATCTCGTAGGCGCGCTGAGTGGTGATCATGTTGACCATCTCCTCGACCACGCTGACGTTGGAGTTTTCCAGGGTGTTCTGCAGGGTCGTACCCAAGCCGTTGAGGCCGGGCGTGCCGACCTGCGGCGCACCGCTGGAGGCGGTCTCCAGGAACAGGTTGTTGCCGATCGCTTCCAGACCCGCCGGGTTGATGAAGTCGGTGATCTGGATGTTGCCGACGATCTGCGGCTGCGGGTTGCCGGTGGTGGTCACCGACGCGGTGCCGTCCTCACCCACGGTGAAGGTACGCACTTCCGGTGGCAGCACGATGGCCGGCTCCAGCGCGAAACCCTGAGACGTCACCACCTGGCCATCGGAGTTCAGGTGAAAGCTGCCGTCACGGGTGTAGGACACCGTGCCATCGGGCATCAGTACCTGAAAGAAGCCGCGGCCGTTGATCGCCATGTCCATCGGCTGCTCGGTGGTCTGCAGGCTACCGGCAGTGAAGATCTTCTGCGTGCCATTGATACGCACACCGGTACCGAGCTGCAGGCCGGAAGGCAGCTGGCTGTCCTGGCTGGACTGACCGCCAGGCTGGCGACGGATCTGGTACAGCAGGTCCTCGAACTCGGCGCGATCGCGCTTGAAGCCCGTGGTGGACACGTTGGCCAGGTTGTTGGAAATGGTCGTCAGGTTCATGTCCTGAGCGGACAGGCCGGTCTTGCTGACCCAAAGTGCCGGAAGCATAGCGTTTCTCCTCGGGCGCCGGATTCATGGCGCCGCGCGTTTGGTTATCAGGTCATTTGCAAGACACGCGCCATGGCGGTGTCATTGTCTTCTGCGGTACGCATCATCTTTACCGACAGCTCGAACTGCCGGGACAGCGCCAGAATCGAGGTCATTTCCTCGACGGCATTGACGTTGCTGGACTCGAGAAAGCCCGAAGTAATCTGCACGGTGGCGTCGGCTTCCGGTGGCTGCGGGCCGTTGAAACGGATCATGCCGTCGCTGCCCTTCTGCATCTGCTTGAGGTCCGGGTTCACCAGCCGCAACCTGTCGACCTCGGCCAACACATTGGGCGCCTCGCCCAAGGCACGGATGCTGATGGTGCCGTCCTGGCCAATCTCGATCTTCTGCTCGGGCGGCACGGCGATCGGCCCGGCATTGCCCATCACCGGCATGCCATTACCGGTGCGCAGCATGCCCATGGCATCCACGTTGAGGCTCGCAGTACGCACATAGGCTTCGGTGCCATCGGGCGACTGCACGGCCAACCAGCCCTTGCCACCAATCGCCACATCCAGATCACGACCGGTTTCCTGCAAGGAGCCAGGCGTGAAATCGGTACCGGGTCGCTCGCTCATGGCGAACACACGGCTAGGCTGCGTTTCTCCAAAAATCGGCATCGAGCGCGCCTGCTCGAAATCGCGGCGAAAACCGCTCGTGGAGATGTTCGCCAGATTGTTGGCGTGGGCACGCTGGGCCAACGTGTTGTTGTGGGCACCAGTCATGGAGACGTACAGCATCTTGTCCATGTTTCCTCCGAGGTGGGGCAACTCGCCCGCGACTCTGACAAGAGCTTAAAAGCAATTCACGTGCCACCAACCACAAAAAATCGCAACCTAATGATTTTATTGGATTTATATAAACGAAACAGGCTCCCGAGGGAGCCTGTAATTTGTCGCTTGGCGAGTTGTTGCCGCTAGCGGCAACGACTCCCTGACGCGGGCATCAACGCAGGTTGATGATCGTCTGCGTGATGGCGCTCTCGGTCTCGATGGTTTTGGCGTTGGCCTGATAGTTGCGCTGGGCAACGATCAGGTTGACCAGCTGATCCGACAGCTCGACGTTGGAATCTTCCAGCGCCCCAGCCTGCAACGACCCCAGGGTGCCGCTTTTTGGCGTGCCGATGACCGGCTCACCAGATGCCGACGATTGAACCCACGCCGTTTTGCCAACCGGTGTAAGCCCCTGCATGTTGGCGAAGTTGGCCAGCACCAGTTGGCCCTGAACTTTGGTCTGGCCATTGGTATAGCGAGCGAACAGAACACCGGTCTCGTCAATTTCCAGGCCCGACAGCTCCCCGGTGCTATAACCGTCCTGCTCGACCTTGGCGACCGCAAACGTACTGTTGTACTGCGAAGACCCACGGAAATCGAACTTCACCGCCCCGCTGGCCGTGGAACCGTTTGCTGCCCAGGTCGTACCCTCGGCATTGGTCGGCGCCGCAGGCACCCAGCCATTCATGCTGAGGGTGCCATCAGGGTTCATCGACAACCCTGTGCTCAGCCTTGCCGGATCGATGGTCTGCAGCTTGCCGGACGAGTCGAAGCTCACCCCTGCCGAAAGCGCCTGAGTACTGGTCGGATCCAGCGGATTACGACCGTCCACCAGAATCTTCACGTCCCAGTTGTTCGCTCCGGTCTTCACGAAGTACTGGGTGAAGGAGTGCGCATTGCCCTGGGCGTCGTAAATATTGACCGAGGTGGAACGGTTGTAGCTGGTCGGATCCGCCGGGTTGAACGAAGCGTTGGCTGCAGTGGTACCCGCCGCAGCCCCCGCCGCATTGGCAGCCGCAAGCTGTGCAGGCGTTGCAGCCGCAGTGGCGGCCGCGATCTCGGCAGGCGTCGGGTTCGGGTTACCCGGCAACAAAGAGCCGTTGAACGCGGTTTGATAGGCGCCGTCATAGGCGCTCTGGCGCAGCACCGGGACGCTCTCGGTCGAGTTCAGGTTGAACGGCTGAGTAATGGTGGACGTAGCCCTAGGCGCCTGGCTAGCCGTTTCCACCTTCAGGTTGCCGATGATGCCGTTCTGCAAATTACCGTTGGCATCCACGCCATAACCCTGCAGGTTATGGCCGAAATTGTTGACGATGAAGCCTTCACGATCAGTACCGAAGTAACCGGCACGGGTGTAGCTGATATCGCCATTGTTGCTGGTGCGGAAAAAACCGTTGCCCTGAATGGCCAGATCCAGCGAGTTCTGCGTGTAGTTGATGTTGCCCTGGCTGAACAATTGGGACACATCGCTGAGCAGCACACCGCTACCGATCGGGTTGGAGCCACTGCTGAGCATCGACGAGGCATACAGGTCGGCGAACTCGGCACGCGACTGCTTGAAGCCCGCAGTACCGGCGTTGGCGATGTTGTTACCGGTCACATTGAGGTCACTGGTTGCAGCGCGCAGGCCGCTAAGACCGATATTGAACGACATGAAAAATCTCCTTGCCGAAAGCCCGGCAGTTATAGCCTGTTAATTACTGACCAATGACCTGCACTTGCGAAAGTGGCACATTGCCGACCCCTGCAAGATTGAGCATCAATTCGTTGCCGCCCAGCGTGACGCTGTCGACGTTGGCCGGCAGCAAGGTGTAGAGCCCCTTGGTTTCGTTGCCGTAGGTCGCCTGCGCCTCGAACCTGTAGGTACCCGGCTTCATCACATTGCCGCTGGCATCCTTGCCGTCCCAGATGAAGCTCACGTTGCCAGCCTGCTGCTCACCCAGGTTGATGCGGCTCACCACCGCACCGGCAGTGTCATAAACGTTGACGTACACGTTGCTGCTGCTGGTTGGCAGCACGGCACTGGCCTTGAAGCTTTCACTGGTATCGACCACCGCCTTGTCCACCGGCACGATCACCTTGCGACCGACCAGCGAAGAAGCCTGCAGGGCCTGGGAAGACTGGTAGCCGGAGAGAATGGTTTCCATGCTCGAGTTGAGCTTCTCGACGCCCTCAACGGTACTGAACTGCGCCAGCTGGGCGATGAACTCGCCATTGCCCTGAGGCTCAAGCGGGTTCTGGTTGTTCAGCTGCGCCACCAGCAGGTTGAGGAACTGGTCCTTGCCCAGCTCCTTGTTCTGCGTGGTGGAATCCTGCTTGACCTGATACTTGTCCAGTACCGAACTGGAGCTGACGCCATCAACAGTGCTCATCTCTCACTCCCGGCTCACTGACCCAAGGTCAGAACGCGCTGCATCATCTGCTTCGCGGTATTCATCATTTCCACGTTGGTCTGGAAGGCACGACTGGCAGAAATCATGTCCGCCATCTCCTCGACCACGTTGACGTTGGGGTAGTACACGTAGCCCGCTTCGTCGGCGGCCGGGTGGTTAGGCTCGTAACGTGGCATCAGGCTGCTCTGATCCTCGACGATACCCAGTACCTGAACACCCGCGCCTGACTGATCCTGATCGGCGAACAGCGAACCGTTCTCGCCACCCTGGGCCTGCTGAAACACGGTGGCGAATACCGGATGACGAGCCCGGTAGGTCTGATCGATGCTGGAAGACACCGTTTCGGCGTTGGCGATGTTGCTGGAAATGGTATTCAGGCGAGTGCTCTGGGCACTCATGCCGGTTCCGGCGATGTTGAAAACGCTGGTAAGTGACATATCGGGCTCCTTTATTCACCACGCAGGGCGCTGACGAGCCCTTTGAATTTGCTGTTGAGCAGCGTGAAGCTGGTCTGGAAAGCCACCGAGTTCTCGGCATAGTTGGCCTGCTCGACCTGAGCGTCCACGGTGTTCTGATCGATCGATGGCGCAGTCGGCGTTCGATAAGCCAACGCCGCATCGCCCATTGGCACGCCTTCTGCTGCGATATGCCGGCTGTTGGTGGTTTTCAGACCGGAGTTGCCGCTGCCGCTGCTCTTGGCAGCCTGCTGGGCCAGCACGGAGGCGAAATCCAGATCTCGCGCCTTGTAGTTGGGGGTATCGGCATTCGCCATGTTATTGGCCAACACCTCGGCACGCTGAGCGCGGAAGCCCAGTGCCTTCTCGTGAATGCCAAGCGCGTTATCAAAGCTGATGCTCATCTCAGGAACCTTTGCCGTATCGGCCAGCCGGTTTTCGTGCAAAGTTCTCAGCAAAGCACGTGCCAATTTATTTTTTATCTTATAAATCAGCTGGATAAGCTAAAACAAAGGGAAGCGGCAGGCGCGGGCGGCAAAGCTTTTCCGCCGATTGGCAAGCTGAGAGCGGCAATTGAACCAGGGCTTGCCGCTTTTCTGACGCGAGGGTGACGGAACACCGTCAGGCGAGGAGAACGAACCGAATGAAAAAAGGAGGCCGGTGGGGCCTCCTTTTCGCTATCGCTGAATCACTTGGCTTTGTAAATGATCCCTGGGCTGCACTGCACCATCTGGTACTTCTCCGGCAAACCATTGAGGGCTTCGGAAGCGCCAAGGAACAGATAACCGCCTGGCTTGAGCATCGCATGGATGCGCGTAAGGATGTCCTTCTTCACATCGGCGGAGAAGTAGATCAGCACGTTGCGGCAAAACACGATGTCGAACTTGCCGAGGCTGGCGTAACTGTCCAGCAGGTTCAGCGGGCGAAACTCGACGCGGCTCTTGATCGCCGGCTTGACCACCCAGCGCCCCGGCCCCTTGGGGTCGAAGTAACGCTGCAGCCGCTCCTGGGCAAGACCGCGGCCCATCGCCAAGCTGTCGTACTCACCGGATTTGCAGTTGTTGAGCATGGTCGGCGAAAGATCAGTGGCCACGATCTGCACACCGGTCTTGAGCTGGCCGATGTTGCTGCGCTCGAACTCATCGATGCTCATCGACAGCGAATAGGGCTCTTGCCCCGACGAACAGGCCGCCGACCAAATTCGCAGGCGCTGCCCAGGGTAGGCCTTGATCAGCTCGGGCAACACTCGATTCTTGAGCACTTCGAACGGATAGGCATCTCGAAACCACAGGGTTTCGTTGGTGGTCATGGCATCGACCACCTGCTCGCGCAGACCACTGCGCGGCTGGGTCTGCATGCGCTGCACCAGTTCGCCCAGGGTCTTGATACCGTTGGTCTCCATCAGCTTGTTCAGCCGACTGGAAACCAGGTACTGCTTATTGCTACCCAGCACGATGCCACAGGCTTTTTCCAGAAAGATCCGGAACTGTTCGAAATCCAAATTACCTGAAGACACTCGCTGAGCCTCGCCCATCTAAAAAATCGAATGCGGCAGGTAGGCCAAGGCCCACCTGTCGATTTTGCCGCCACCGCCCGTTCAGTGAATCCGGGCAATTCCTGCGTTATGCCGAGTGATCGCTCGACTTGATGCGTTCGACCACGCGAGAGGCCAGATCGTCCGGACGGAATTTCGCCAGAAAATCGTTGGCCCCCACTTTCTTCACCATCGCCTGGTTGAATACACCCGATAGTGAAGTATGCAGGAGAATGTGCAGCTTCTGCATGCGCGGATCGGAGCGGATCGCAGCGGTCAGGGTATAACCGTCCATCTCCGGCATCTCGATATCGGAAATGATCATCAGCAGTTCCTGCTCCGGCACCTTGCCCTCGTCGACCATCGCTCGCAGGAAGTCCAGCGCCTGGCGTCCATCATTCAAGGCGGTGACCTCGACCCCTACCGTCTGCAGACAGCGCATCACCTGCTTACGCGCCACCGACGAATCGTCGACGATCAGCACGTGCTGGCTGACAGCCTTGGTCTGGGTCTCGACATCCACCACGCCGACGGAAATCACCTCGGAAGTCGGCGCCACCTCGGCGAGGATCTTCTCCACGTCGATGATTTCGACCAGTTTGTCATCCAACCGCGTGACCGCCGTCAGATAATGGTCGCGCCCGGTGCCCTTGGGTGGCGGATGGATCTCTTCCCAGTTCATGTTGACGATGCGCTCCACCGAGCGCACCAGGAAGCCCTGCACCTTGGTGTTGTACTCGGTGATGATGACGAAGCTGCCCTGCAGATCACCCAGCGGTCGCTTGCCCGTCGCCATGGACAGGTCAAGGATCGGGATGGTACCGCCGCGGATATTCGCCACACCCCGAACCACCGGGCTCGATTTGGGCATGATGGTGAGTTTCGGGCATTGCAACACCTCCTTCACCTTGAAGACGTTGATCCCGTACAGCTGTGGGCCGTCGAGACGAAACAGCAACAGTTCCAGGCGATTCTGCCCAACCAGCTGAGTACGCTGGTTGACCGAATCCATCACACCGGCCATGTACGGGCTCCCATGATTCCAATTACGCATCTGATTTGGTCAGCGTAGCAGGCGGCACGCGCCTTGCTTCCAACCAGACATGAATGCACAAACGACAATTATTCGACGCGCGATGGCCAAGAGCCTTCGTTGCCTGGCAGTTTTACCTGCTTTGATGGCGCTCGGCTATAGCACGCTGACAACTGCCTCAGTCACCCTGCCCGATCAGCTTATCGGCGAGACCCAGCGCTTTCTTGAGCAGGCAGTGGAGGACTATTTGCAGCGCAGCAATATCCAGGCGCGCCACGAGGTGCAGATCAACCGTCTGGACCCACGCCTGCGCCTGCCATTATGCGATCAGCCACTGACCACCACCCTGGAAACACCCGCTGAACCCGTAGGCCGGGTGACCATGCGCGTGCGTTGTGACGGCGCGGCCCCCTGGACGGTATTCGTACCCGGCCAGGTGCGTCTTTATCGCGAAGTGGTCACCCTGGTACGCCCGGTCAAACGCGAAGGCGTGCTTGGCGAAGCCGACATAATGCTGGCGGAACGTGATGTCGGCCTGCTCAATCAGGGCTACCTGACCGAGATGGAGCAGGCGATCGGCAGAAAGGCCACGCGCGCCATGCAACCGGACCAGGTCCTGGCGCCCGTGCATATCCGCCAGGCCGAGGTCATCCGCCGCGGTGACCAGGTCGTAATCAGCGCGCGCAGCGGCGGCATCAATGTGCGCATGCCCGGCGAAGCGCTCTCGGATGGCGCCATAGGCAAGCAGATAAGCGTACGCAACCAGCGCTCGCAGCGCGTGGTTCGCGCTCGGGTGACAGGCCCCGGGCAAGTCGAAGTGTCGATGTAGGTATCATGGGTATTCATTTATCTGGCAGATTGGCGAACGGATTGGCTGACTGGCGCAGATGGGTGTTTTAGACTGTGCGAGCGACGCGATTTTTTTGCCTAAAGTTTTCTCGGGCATAGCCGACAAACTAGGCAAGCGTCCAAACTCCGTCAGAGGTTCTGCATCATGGTCATCGATTTCAACCGACTCAACAGCACCACGCCAGCCAGCACCACACGTGCCGGCAGCGCCCAGGGCGGCAAGAACGAAGCCATCGACAACAAGGCCGGTGGCAGCGAAGCCGCAGCCCAGAAAACAGCTGTCAGCAGCAAGAGCGGCGAATCCGTTCAGCTGAGCAGCGAAGCGCAACAGTTGCAGAAAACCGTCGACAAGCTGCGCGATCAGCCAGTTGTGGATACCGACCGGGTAGCCAAGCTGAAGCAGGCCGTCGCCGATGGCAGCTATCAGGTCGACAGCCAGCGCGTCGCCAGCAAGCTGCTCAACTTCGAGTCCCAGCGCTAGTCCCAGGGCTCGCGCTGGGGTGTTGGACGCCCAGAAACCGCTTTGACGTTTTGCCGGCACCCAAGCTGGCAGAGCTCGGATAGGTTCTACCCCAGAGAGCCCGCTCATGACCGCTACGACCCTGCTCGACCTGTTCAACGAAGATATCGGCCACGCAGAGCGATTGCTTGAGCTGATAGAGAGCGAATTCCAGGCTCTCAGCGACAACGATCTGCCCAGTCTGCAGCAGATACTGGCAGACAAGCAGCCACTGCTGGCCAGTCTCGATCAACATGGCAAGGCCCGCACTCAGATTCTTCTTGGTCTTCATCTGAGCGCTGACCGCGCAGGCCTGCAGGCACTCGCGCAACGCTCCGCTCAAGGTGCCGCGCTGATGGCCGCCAGCGACCGCCTGAGTGACCTGCTCGAGAACTGCCAGAGTGCCAACCTGCGCAACGGTCGGGTCATCCGCTCGAGCCAGAAATCGGCAGAAAAAATGCTCGGCATCCTGCGTGGAAACGAGACCCCATCGCTCTATGACAGCAGCGGGAGTACCGCTAAGATCGGCGGCAAGCGCCCGCTGAGCCAGGCCTGACATAACGACAAGATGCGCAATGATGTCAAAATGGCATTATCATTGACGCAGTAGTACCTTGCCCCGGAGATCACTGGACCGTGTCCAACCCCTTCGTTCAGGATGGTGGCCCGCAACCCCCGAAAGTGCTCAAGGCACCCGTGGAAATCGTTGCCAACCTACGCCTTCTGCAACAACACCATGATCCCCTGGTGATCGTGTTCCATGAACGCAACCAGCGCTTCCAGAGCTATGTGATCGAGGTGGACCGCGATCAGAACCTGCTGGTTCTCGACGAAATGATGCCCAGCGATGGTGAGCGCTACATGCAGAATGGCGAAGCCTTTCGCGTCGAATCGCTGCATGACGGCGTGCGCATTGCCTGGGATTGCCCAACCGGCATGCAGGCGAGTGAATATCAGGGCGAGCGCTGCTATGTCGGCGGTATTCCCGGTGAGGTGCTCTACCACCAGCGCCGCAATGCGTTCCGGGCCGCTCTCAAGCAATCCGATCAGGTCAAGGTGGAAATCATCGGTGCCAAACTGCGCACGCCGCTCGAAGGCCTGATGCTGGACATCTCCGCCTCGGGGTGCAAGGTTCGCCTACCCGGCAACGCCAGCGAAAAACTGCAGCCAGGACAAGTGTACGAAGGTTTCTACGCCCTACTGCCAGTCGGCCGCCTGGAGGCCGCCGTGGAGTTGCGCCATGCCCGCTATGACGACAAGCTCGACCTGACCTTCGCTGGCCTGCATTTCGCCAACCTCAGTGGGCTGCAGCAGCGACTGGTAGAGCGTTTCGTTTACCAGTTGCAACGCGAAGCCCGACGCTTTGAAAGCGATACCTTTCTATAAGCTCAGGCCTGCGGCGATGGCGCAGGCCTGTCTTGCAGATCGTCGCCACCCTGTACATCGGGATCGGTAACGACAGGCTCCTGCATCTGCTCCTGCACCACCTGCTCATCGACGCGCGGATCCAGCGCAGCCACCAGCGGCGAAGCGGTCATGTTGACTGGCATGGCCACGTGCTGCAGTGGCGCATCATCGACCTGGTGAAGGTGGGTAACGATGTTCGAGCGCACCCGCCAGACCAGAAACAGCCCGCAGACACAGAAGAACGCGTAGAGCATGTTGGCGCCGAAAAAGCGCATCAGCACACCGACCAGTAGTGGGCCGATACAGGCACCGACGCCAAAGGTCACCAGCAGCATGGCGGTCAGCGACACACGTCGATCGGTTTCCACGTGGTCATTGGCGAATGCAACGGCCAGCGGATAGAGACTGAACTGCAGCATGCTGACGATGAAACCCACCGAAATCAGCAACAACAGGGGAGCTTCGGACAATATGGCCAGGGGGGCGGCGACCACCACCATGATCCCTGACATGCCGCGTATCAGCTTGACCCTGTCGAAACGATCGGACAGCCAGCCAAGCGGCGCCTGAACGATCAGGCCCGCCAGAATGCAGCAACCCATGAAGATACCGACCTGCTCGGTCGCCAGCCCCATATCGGCCGCGTAGAGCGGCGCCAGGCCATAGAAGGAGCCGATCATAAGGCCCGCCACACCGATGGTGGTCAGCGACAGCGGCACCCGTTTGAAGAAGAAACGCATCTCCAAAGGTGCCGGATGCAATGCCGCAGGGTGCAGGCGTCGGGTCAGCGCCACGGGAACCAGACACAGGGCGAACGCCAGCGCCACCAGCATCAGCAGCTCCAGCCCCAGGGTCGGATGCACCACCAGGACCAGTTGGCCAAGCACCAGTCCAAGATAGGACGCTGCCATGTAACCGGCGAACACCAGCCCACGCTGCTTGGTGTCGGCCTGCTCGTTGAGCCAGCTTTCGATGACCATGTACTGACACATCATCCCCAGCCCGACGAGCACACGCAGCACCAGCCAGGCCGGCAGCCAGTCGAGCAGGCCATGCCCCAGCACCGCGGCAGTGACCACACCAGCACAAGCGACGTAGGCGCGAATATGCCCGACCCGGGCGATCAGCCGGTGGCCGATCTTGCCACCGAGTACCAGCCCGAAATAGTTGGCCGCCATCAGTGCACCGGCCCACACGCCCTCCCCGGACTCGGCCAGCCGAAGCGCCAGATAGGTACTCAGCAGGCCCGAGCCGAGCAGCATCAGGACAGTGGCGATGTACAGCGAACTGAAAGACTTCCAGATCAAACGCATTGGACTGCAACGACTCCTTGTAACCAGCTCCCGCAGGAGACTCAACCTCGATCAACGACACCCGATGGACAAGCAGCCATCCAGGCCGGAGCCGACGGTCGCAGTGCCATATGGATAATGCGTGACCCGCAACAGTTCATTATTCCGCCGCCTGAATCGCAGCCCCTGCAGGTACCGCCCGACCAGCATTGCCACTCAAACGGCAGCATTGCCTTCAAGCACCGCCAGCCGGGCTTCGAGCTCGGCAATACGCGCCTCGAGTGCCTCCAGGCGATCCGCGGAAGATCCCGTGACCGATCGCTCCCCCTGCGCCGCACGCTCGTGCAACTGCGCCTGCAGCTCAGCCGGATCCCCCAGCAGATGGGCATAGCGATCCTCGCGCTGCCCCGGCTGCCGCCCCACCAGGCTGACCAGGTCTCGCCCGATCAGACGCTCCAAGTGGTGCTGCACCTGATCGGCATCGTCGAAATCATGCAGGCGGTTGCTGCGAGTGAGCAGCTCGCTGACCGTCTGCGGCCCACGCAACAGCAGCAAGCCTATCAGGGTCACTTGTGGCGCCACCAACTCCAGCGCCTTGTCGACCCGCTGCTCCCAGCGATCGGCGCGACTGCCCATGACCAACCGCGCAAAACCGCGCTCTTCCAGGCTTCGCGAGGCCTGACCGACAGCGCCAGGGGTGAGGTTCATCAACGGGTCGCGGCTGGTCTTCTGGTTGCAGGCCAGCACCAGCGCATTCAGGGTCAGGGGGTAGGCTTCAGGGGTCGTGGCCTGCTTCTCGATCAGACAACCCAATACCCGGGCCTCGGCGCTGGTCAGCGGCTCTGGGCGGGGCACATCGTTAGGCTCATCGGACATGTCGCATACCTGGCTGAGGGAAAGACCCCTAGCGTAGCCTGCAAGGCGGCAAGATGACACGCTTGCGAAAGAATTTAGCAGCGTGCAAATCGCTGATTTTCCTGAGCAAAAATGGCCCAGGAAAAATCAGGATCAGAAATGAGAAGTATTTCTATTGACTAATGATCGAGAATCATTATTATCTACTTCGTCAGCTGCGAAGCTGGCTTGATAATCTGAATGCATCCAGTCGGAAGCTCCAGTTTATCTCCTCATCAGGCTAATCACGGTTATTGACCCGGCTTTTTGCCGGGTCTTTTTTTTGATTTTTATCAGGCTAACGCAAACTGGTATGGCTGAACCGCGATGGCACATCTCCATCCTCGGCGCCGGATCATGGCGTCCCCTGCTGGAATCGAACCAGCATCTAGCCCTTAGGAGGGGCTTATTCTATCCGTTGAACTAAGGAGACCCGTTAGACCCACCGCCCATTACAGCAGCCGGCCGGCATGTTAACCATCACGACGAGATTTGTCATGCCGTTGACATGCCATCGCTCATCAGGCCGCCGGTTCGAACAGCCTCACCACCGCAATCTCACCCGCCTTCATGCGTATCTGCAACTGCCGCTCCAGCTCACGCACGCTTAGCACCGCCTTCTCCTTGACATGCCCGTAGCCGCGAATCTGCTCTGGAAGCTCGGCGATCATCAGCGCCGTCGGGTAATTGGTGGAGCTCAGCGCCTCCAGCAGCTTGCCCACGCTGCGCTCGTAATCGTCGATCAGGCTGCGCTCCAGCTGGCGCTCCTCGCTGCGTGCGAAAGGGTCCAGCCAGGTACCGCGCACAAAGCGCAGTGTCGACAGCACCTTGAATGCCCTCAGCATCCATGGCCCGAAGCTGCGCTTGCGAGGCTCGCCCGTCACCTTGTCGGTCTGGCTCAGCCAGGAAGGCGCCAGATGAAACTGCAGGCGGAAATCACCCTCGAACTGCGCCCGCAATGCCTCGCTGAAAGCGCTGTCGCTATACAGGCGTGCGACTTCATATTCGTCCTTGTAGGCCAGAAGCTTGAAGTAGTAACGCGCCACGGCCCGACTCAGGCGCCGCTGAGGATCGCTGTCACGCTCGCCAACGCGCATCACCAACTGCCGGTAGCGCTCGGCGTAGGCCGCATTCTGATAAGCGGTCAGACGCGTGACCCGATCCTCGATGATGGCCTCCAGCGTTTCGCAACGCGGGGCCTCTGCAATCGCTGGCCGCACCAGGCGCTCGACGGCTGCGGCGTCATGCGCCGCGCGCCGTCCCCAGAGAAATGCCTGCTGATTGAATGCGACCGCCACGTTGTTGAGTTCGATGGCCTTGTCGATGGCCTCGGCGCTGATTGGCACCAGGCCCTTCTGGTAGGCATAACCGAGCATGAACAGGTTGGTGGCGATGCTATCGCCCAACAGCCGAGTCGCCAGATGAGTGGCATCGACGAACCAGGTCTTGCTCGCGCCAACGGCATCGCTCAGCGCCTGGCGCATGGCCTGCCCCGGAACCTGAGCATCGGGGTTGCGGGTGAATTCGGCCGTGGCCGCCTCGTGGCTGTTGATGACCGCGTGGGACACCTGCTCGTTGAGCTTGGCGAGGGCATCCTCACCCGCCGCCACGACCAGGTCGCAGCCGATCAGCAGATCCGCCTCACCGGCGGCGATACGCACCGCACAGATATCATCCTGATGGGCGGCGATGCGCACATGGGTATTCACCGGGCCGAACTTCTGCGCCAGGCCCGCCTGATCGAGCACGGTACAGCCCTTGCCTTCCAGGTGCGCCGCCATGCCCAGCAATGCCCCAACGGTGGTCACTCCGCTGCCGCCGACACCGGGCAGCAGAATGCTCCAGGGCCGCTGCAACGACGGCAGGCGCGGTTCCGGTAGCGCCACGAACAACGCCCCCGCGCCGACCGCCTGCGGCTGGCGCAACTGCCCGCCGTGCACGGTCACGAAACTGGGGCAGAAGCCGTCCAGGCAACTGAAATCCTTGTTGCAGGCGTTCTGGTCGATCTCCCGCTTGCGCCCCAGTTCCGTCTCCAGCGGCAGCACCGACAGGCAATTGGATTTCACGCTGCAGTCGCCACAGCCCTCGCATACGGCGGAGTTGATGAAAGCCCGCCGTGCCGGATCGACCAGTTTGCCGCGCTTGCGCCGGCGGCGCTTCTCGGTCGCACAGGTCTGATCGTAGATGATCACCGAAACCCCCTTGCACTCGCGCATTTCACGCTGCACGGCATCCAGCTCGCGACGGTGATGAAAGGTGGTGATCGACGCGAAGGTCGAGCGACTCGGGTACTTGTCCGGCTCGTCGCTGACCACCGCGATGCGCTTCACACCCTCGGCGAATACCTGCTGGCTCAGTTGATCGACGCGCAACTCGCCGTCCACCGGCTGACCACCCGTCATGGCCACCGCATCGTTGTAGAGAATCTTGTAGGTGATGTTGACGCCTGCCGCGACGGCAGCGCGCACGGCCAGATGCCCTGAGTGGAAATAGGTGCCGTCACCCAGGTTCTGGAACACGTGTGGCGTATCGGTGAACGGCGCCTGACCGATCCAGGTCACCCCTTCTCCGCCCATCTGCGTGAAGGTCTCGGTGCTGCGATTCATCCACTGGGTCATGTAATGGCAGCCGATGCCGCCCATGGCTCGGCTGCCTTCCGGCACCTTGGTAGAGCTGTTGTGCGGGCAACCCGAACAGAAATGCGGGGTACGTACGGTGCTGTAGCTGCGCGCCGCCAGGGCCTTTTCCTTGGCATCGAGAAAGCCGAGTCGCGCTTCGATGACATCACTGGTGTAGATGGGAGACAGCCGCCGGGCGATGACCCGAGCGATCATCGCTGGCGTCAGCTCACCCAGGTTGGGCAACAGCGACTGGCCCTGTTCGTCGAACTCGCCCACCACCCTCGGCCGTTTGCCGACGGGCCAGTTATAGAGCTGACCGGTCAATTGATCCTCGATGATGCTGCGTTTTTCCTCGACCACCAGAATCTCATCAAGCCCATCGGCGAAGTCGTGCACGGACACCGGCTCCAGCGGCCAGCTCATGCCGACCTTGAGCACGCGCAAGCCAATATGCGAACAGAGCGCGTCATCCAGCCCCAGATCCTCCAGCGCCTGGCGTACGTCCAGATAGGATTTGCCCGTGGTGATGATCCCCAGCCGCGGGTTGGGTGAGTCGAGCATGACCCTGTTCAGGCCGTTGGCGCGGGCGAAAGCGCGGGCCGCGTAGATCTTGTAGACGTTGAGACGTTTTTCCTGGGCCAGTGGCGGGTCCGGCCAGCGAATGTGCACGCCCTCTTCCGGCAGCTCGAAATCATCGGGCAGGCTGACCTTGACCCGCTGCGGGTCGACATCCACCACGGCAGACGAGTCGACGTTCTCGGCGATGGTTTTCAGTGCGACCCAACAGCCGCTGTAGCGCGAAAGCTCCCAGCCGATGATGCCGTAATCGAGGATTTCCTGAACGTTGGCGGGGTTGAGCACCGGAATCGAAGCGGCAATGAAGGCATGCTCGCTCTGGTGTGCGATGGTCGACGACTTGCAGCCGTGGTCGTCACCCGCCAACAGCAACACACCGCCATGGGGCGAGACACCCGCCGAGTTGCCGTGCTTGAACACATCGCCACTGCGGTCGACACCCGGGCCCTTGCCATACCACATGGCGAATACCCCATCGTAGCGGGCGCCAGGAAACAGGTTGGTCTGCTGGCTACCCCAGACCGCGGTAGCACCGAGCTCTTCGTTGACGCCGGGCTGAAAGTGGATGGCGTTCTGCTGCAGAAACTCGCGAGCCTCCCAGAGGCTCTTGTCCAACCCACCCAGCGGCGATCCGCGATAACCGGAAATGAAGCAGGCCGTATTCAGGCCCGCAGCGCAATCACGCTGTTTCTGCAACATGGGCAGGCGAGTCAGTGCCTGGGTGCCGGTGAGGTACAGATGACCCGTGGCGAGACGGTACTTGTCGTCCAGGCGGATTTCGGCCAAAGACATAGGGCGGCGCTCCTGTTGTTTTTATGGCGACCTTTTCAAGTGGCAACGGTAGGTACCACCTGTCCACATCCATCAGGATCACTGTATGGATGGCTACCTTAAGCATAGACCGGAGCGCAGCGATTTTTTCTTTCTCATTTGCGCCGCCAATGCCAATACTGAGCATGAACGTTCCAATAAAAACGACTAACCGGAAACGAACATGCACGAGCCATTGAGCGCCATCGACCGCCGCATCCTGCGCCTGATGCAACGCAATGCCGACCTGAGCGCCGCCGAGATAGCCAAGAAAGTGGAGCTGTCCCAGTCCCCCTGCTGGCGACGCATCAACCGCCTGCAGGAGGAAGGCTTCATCGAACGCAAGGTCGCACTGCTCAGCCATAAACGGCTAGGTTTCAACATCACCGTTTTCGTCAGCATCAAATTGTCGGCACACGGACGCAGCAATCTCGACGAATTCGAGCAGGCGATAACCGGCTATCCGCAGGTTCTGGAGTGCTACACCATGGCGGGCAGCTCTGACTATCTGCTCAAAGTGGTGGCACGGGATATCGCCAGCTATGAGCGCTTTTTGCGCGACCAACTCCTGCAGCGACCACACGTACAGGAGGCGCATTCAGGCATTGCGATGAGCGAAGTGAAGCGCACGACGGAGCTGCCCCTGGACTGACGCCTGGCGACGTTCATGCATTTTGCAATGCGGCAGTCGAGCGACCTTGCAACATGCACGGCAACAAGCCGTAAATAGTTATTTAAGTGATTGATTTATAAGTATTTTTTTATTTAAAAAGATTGGCACGGGAACTGCTCTTTTACTCGCATAGAATCCGAATGCGAGAACCCCACCATGAACAGCTTCATCGCCCTGGCCACCGCCATCGCTCTGACCCTGCTAGCAGGCGCCGCATTCGCCAACTTTCAAAATAATCAGCAGCAGGCCACGGCTATGCAGCTGGTCCAGCAAATGCGCGCCACACCCGTACAGTTTCAGCACGCGACCAAGGTGGAGCCTGGCCAGTTCGAGGCCAAGCCCCTGACCAACAGCGAGTGGCAACCCCGCCCGCAACAGCGTTTCACCTTCTGAGTGCCGGGCCATGTGGAGCGTATTTTTCCCAGGTTTCGTATTGCTGCTGGCCACTATCGCCTGTGTGGCAATCTGGCTGATCGACGGACTTTCCGATCGCATTCCGCCGCAGATCTCCAGAGATGACCAGAATGGCCCCCATGACCCATTTTTCTGAATGCCAACCGCAGAACGCGAGGAGAGCATGATGTCCAAACCAGCCCTGTTGTTTCTGCTGATGGCAGTGGTATCGGCAAGCCTGCTGTGGATGGCCCCTGGCCAAGCCGAATGGCTGACTGCAGCCGCACGGATCGCGCTACCGATCAGTGTGGTATCACTGACGGTCGCCTTGCTGATCGGCAAACGGGTCAAGTTCGATCCGATCCTTCGCTAGCCGCCAACCCTCCACCGCGAAGCCGTTGGATGCGCGCTAATCGCGCAATTGGATTGGCGTATCGATCAGTTGCACCAACCTGGCAACCGTCTGCTCTATGGGGCCCGAGTTATCCAGAACAATCGCGCCATGCCCACCACCAGCGAACCTGGCATTGCGCGCCAACCTGGCTTCGATCTCATCCAGCGTTTCTCGACCACGACGCAGCAGCCTCGAGCGCAGTACGTCGGGGTCAACCTCCAACAGGATGGCCAACAGTTGCGGATAACGCTGCCGAGCCTCCTCCCAATACCCACGAGAACCGTTGACCAGTACCTGATGGCCGGCGGACAGCCAGACGTCGATTTCCTTTGGGATGCCATACCACAATCCATTGGCTCGCCAGCTCATGGCAAAGTCACCGGACTGCAGACGTGCCGTGAACGCTTCGGGTGAAACGGCGATAGCATCCTCCCCGACAGCCTCGGCGGAGCGCGTGATCACCCGCCTGACCACTTTGCAGCCTCGAGCGTCGAGCACTCCCCGCGCGGCGTCGAGCACACTGTCCTTGCCCGCCCCCGAAGGCCCCATGAGATAGATCAGCCTACCCGCCATTCGCAACGACCTCCGTAGCATCTGTCACTGCAGACAATCTCCCATCATAGCGAAGTAGTTCACTGCATGAACCAGATGGGGCGCTATGATGCGCCCGGTCTTGCAAGCCGGCTGGTTTGCCGCGGACTCGTCGCCCGTCACATACATACACATATACGTTCCCCCGCAAAACCGCTGTTTCACTCTGGCCAAAGCCATCATGGCGTATCCGTGATTTGACAATTGAGGCCCGCTAAATGGGACTTACAGCGCATTTGAAAATAATTTCGATAATTGGTGCTGGCAAAAAGCCTTTACCCAGGCCAGAATACGACACGTAATTGGCGTCAATTATTTGCTGACAAGAAGCACGATCACCAGACAAAATGCTGGCCGCGGTTGAACGGCTGCCGCTTGGGATGGTCGAAGTAACGACAATCTCGTAGCTATATGCCATTACGGCTTCGTTTCCTTGAACTAATTGGTTGATGTATGCGCCCTATGAAACAGGCTATCTACTCCAGCCGTACGGCTGACAAGTTCGTCGTTCGGTTGCCCGACGGCATGCGCGAGCGCATCGCTGATGTCGCCCGCCAACACCACCGCAGCATGAACTCCGAGATCATCGCCCGCCTGGAGCAGAGCATGCTTCAGGAAGGCGTACTGGACGACGAGGCCGATGTGCGCCTGGACAGCCCGGAGCTTTCCCTGCACGAGCGGGAACTGCTGCAGCGCTTCCGCCAGCTGTCGCGTCGCCAGCAAAATGCACTCGTCGCACTGATCGCGCACGACGCTGAGATGGCCGCCGGCAACGACGACTGAATCTGCGAAAACAAAAAACCGGCTCCAGGCCGGTTTTTTTGTTGCTTCAGAAAAGCTGTTTCCCCATCAGAGGAGAAACAGCGTAGCCAGCCCGAGAAAGATGAAAAAACCACCGCTGTCGGTTACCGCAGTGATCATCACACTGGCGCCCATCGCCGGGTCACGCCCCAAGCGCATCAGCGTCATGGGGATCAGCACCCCCATCAGCGCAGCCAACAGCAGGTTGAGCGTCATTGCCGCAGTCATCACCACGCCCAGCGACCAGCTGTCGTACAGACCGTAGGCCACCACCCCGATCACCCCACCCCAGACCAGGCCATTGATCAATGCAACGCCCAGTTCCTTGCGAATAAGCCGCGATGTATTGCCGTTGCCGGTACTGACCTGATCGAGCGCCATCGCGCGGACGATCATGGTGATGGTCTGATTGCCCGAATTACCACCGATACCCGCCACGATCGGCATCAAGGCCGCCAGTGCCACCAGCTTCTCGATGGAGCCCTCGAACAGGCCGATGACACGCGAGGCCATGAACGCAGTGATCAGGTTGACGGCCAGCCAGGCCCAGCGGTTGCGCACCGACTTCCAGACCGATGCGAAAATATCTTCCTCTTCACGCAGACCCGCCATGTTGAGGACTTCGCTTTCGCTTTCCTCACGGATCAGGTCGACCATCTCGTCGATGGTCAGGCGGCCAATGAGCTTGCCGTTCTTGTCGACTACCGGCGCAGAGATCAGGTCGTAACGCTCGAAAGCCTGAGCAGCGTCATAGGCGTCTTCATCGGGATGAAAGCTGACCGGGTCATTGGCCATGACCTCGGCAACCTGCTTCTCCGGGTCGTTGACCAGCAGACGCTTGATCGACAGCACGCCCTTGAGCACCCCGTCGTAGTCGACCACGAACAGCTTGTCGGTATGCCCCGGCAGCTCCTTGAGGCGACGCAGGTAGCGCAACACCACCTCCAGGCTGACGTCCTCGCGGATGGTGACCATCTCGAAGTCCATCAGCGCACCGACCTGCTCCTCTTCATAGGACAGCGCGGAACGCACCCGCTCGCGCTGCTGAGCGTCGAGGGTTTCCATCAGCTCATGGACGACGTCACGCGGCAGTTCGGATGCCAGATCCGCCAGCTCGTCGGCATCCATCTCCTTGGCCGCCGCGAGGATCTCATGATCCTCCATGTCGGCGAGCAGCGTCTCACGCACGGCGTCGGACACTTCGAGAAGGATGTCGCCGTCACGGTCCGCCTTGACCAGTTGCCAGATGGCAAGACGATCTTCCAACGGAAGGGCTTCGAGAATGTAAGCGACGTCGGCGGAGTGCAGATCATCGAGCTTGCGCTGCAGCTCGGCGAGGTTCTGCCGATGCACCAGACCTTCGACGCGGTCCTGGTGGTGGCCTTCCTGGCGATGGGTAAGGTCTTCGACCAGTCTGTGCCGCTGCAGCAACTCGACGACCTGAGCGAGTCGGTCCTGCAGGCTTTCTTGCGGCTTCTTGGTTTCTACTTCTGACATGGCACACTCCGCCCCCAGCGGCGGCGCGCGCCCGCGAGGGTCAATCAGTCAATACGTGATTGCACACTTGGAATTCTGAGTTACTACTGGGTAAGTCCATGGTGAGGATCCACAAGCCCCGGCGGGGCTGACAGACGAATAATAACACGCTAATCAGCCATGTACGTGACAAAGGCATGGCAAGACAAGCGCTTGCAGCGTTTTCCTGAACCCGTCCGCATGAGTTCGAATACTGCGACGCACGTCATCAGGCAGAAGGCACGTGGCAACGGGCAGAGCAGCGACTAAGCTTGCCAGAACACGTCAGGGAGGACGTCACCATGCAATGGATACGCTGCACAGCCGTCTACGCCATTCTGCTCAGCCCAACCACACTGCCCGCGTCTAGCGTGTTTCGCTGCGAACATGGCGATGGCCATATCACCTTCAGCCAATATGGCTGCAGCGAAAGTCAGCAGCA
The DNA here is from genome assembly GCF_013408425.1 of Pseudomonas flavescens. NCBI lineage: Bacteria > Pseudomonadati > Pseudomonadota > Gammaproteobacteria > Pseudomonadales > Pseudomonadaceae > Phytopseudomonas > Phytopseudomonas flavescens. The sequence goes on from NZ_JACBYV010000001.1 coordinate 2,755,579, forward strand.
GCGAATTCAGGACACCCACAACCCCAACCCCGGGAGCGTCGTCACCCCACTGACGCGCCCAGAGCCCACACCGAAAAGCGCAACGGAACCCTCTGAAAAGACGCTGACCGTGATCGGCGAGCAGCAGGACGGCTGTGGCAATGCCATCATAGGCAGCGCCAGACGCGAAGCGATCATCAGGAAGCAGATACGCACCGGCATGACCCGCAAGGACGTCGAGAGCGCGCCAGGCAAGCCACAGCGCATCAGCCAACGCAACGGCCAGACGACCTACCATTACACCAGCAAGGACAACAGCGAGCGGCGCACGGTCAGTTTCGACCAGAATGACTGCGTAATGGGAAAACGCTAGACAAAGAAAAAGGGCCTGCATCACTGCAGGCCCTTTTGGGTATGGCGGACTCAGGAGGATTCGAACCTCCGACCGCTCGGTTCGTAGCCGAGTACTCTATCCAGCTGAGCTATGAGTCCGTTGCAGATCACCTGAATGCCGTTGCATTCATGCGACCCTTGGCGCTTTTAGACCAGATCACCGCTGGTTGAAACAAAATGGTTCGTACTGCTACAAGCCATTCAATATGGCGGACTCAGGAGGATTCGAACCTCCGACCGCTCGGTTCGTAGCCGAGTACTCTATCCAGCTGAGCTATGAGTCCGTTGCAGATCACCTGAAAGCCAATGCGCCTTCATGCGACCCTTGGCGCTTTTAGACCAGATCACCGCTGGTTGAAACAAAATGGCCCGTACTGCTACAAGCCATTCAAGATGGCGGACTCAGGAGGATTCGAACCTCCGACCGCTCGGTTCGTAGCCGAGTACTCTATCCAGCTGAGCTATGAGTCCGTTGGTGTTTTTAGACCAGATCACCTCTGGTTTGTTTGCCAATCCGGCCTGAGCCCGATTTGCCAAATAATGGCGGAGAAGGGGGGATTCGAACCCCCGACACCCTTTTGAGGTGTACTCCCTTAGCAGGGGAGCGCCTTCGGCCACTCGGCCACCTCTCCGCAACACGGGGCGCATGATAAACATGTTTTCCCCGTTTGCAAACCAAAATTTCGATAAAAATTAGTGGTTTGGTTCTTCGCCCTTCTCTTTCTGGATGCGCTGGTAAATCTCTTCACGGTGAACGGCGACTTCCTTAGGCGCATTGACGCCAATCCGCACCTGATTACCTTTAACGCCCAACACGGTGACAGTGACTTCGTCACCCACCATCAGGGTCTCTCCGACCCGGCGAGTCAGAATCAGCATTCCTTTCTCCTTACGGATTCAATTTCGGACAACAAGTCTTTAAGCGGTTGCAAAGCACCGGCCAGAATCAAGACGAAACCGCCAGCACCCGAGTTTTGACCAGCGCGGACGGAAAGAAAGTTCCACCAACACCGACCAAAAGAGCAAAAGGCGCGGAATGACCGCGCCTCTTGCAGATGCCTCAGTCGCCTTGACGGGCCGGAGCATCGAGTTCGAACGCAGTGTGCAGGGCACGCACCGCCAATTCCAGATATTTCTCTTCGATGACCACCGAGACCTTGATCTCGGAGGTGGAGATCATCTGGATATTGATGTTTTCCTTGGCCAGCGCCTCGAACATACGGCTGGCCACACCGGCGTGGGAACGCATGCCGACGCCGACGATGGACACCTTGGCGATGTTGACGTCACCGACCACCTCACGGGCCCCCAGCTCGCGCGCAGTGGCTTCCAGCACCTGTTGGGCGCTCTGGTAGTCGTTGCGGTGCACGGTGAAGGTGAAATCGGTGGTGTTATCGTGAGCGACATTCTGCACGATCATGTCCACTTCGATATTGGCGGAGCTGATCGGGCCAAGGATCTTGAACGCAACGCCCGGCAAATCAGGTACGCCACGGATGGTCAGCTTGGCTTCGTCGCGATTGAAAGCGATGCCGGAGATGATCGGCTGTTCCATGGATTCCTCTTCATCAAGGGTAATGAGGGTGCCCGGGCCCTCCTGGAAGCTGTGCAGAACGCGCAGCGGGACGTTGTATTTACCGGCGAATTCCACCGAGCGAATTTGCAAGACTTTCGAGCCCAGGCTGGCCATTTCCAGCATCTCTTCGAAGGTGATCTTCTCGAGGCGCTGGGCTTTCGGCACCACCCGCGGGTCGGTGGTGTAGACACCATCGACATCGGTGTAAATCTGGCACTCATCGGCCTTCAGGGCCGCCGCCAGAGCGACGCCAGTGGTGTCGGAACCACCACGCCCGAGGGTGGTGATGTTGCCCTGCTCGTCGACGCCCTGGAAGCCGGCCACCACCACCACGCGACCCGCTTTCAGGTCGGCACGGATATTGGTGTCGTCGATGCTCAGGATGCGCGCCTTGGTATGCGCGCTGTCGGTCAGGATGCGTACCTGGCTGCCGGTGTAGGACACCGCCGGCACGCCACGCTTGATCAGGGCCATGGCCAGCAGCGCGATGGTCACCTGCTCGCCGGTGGACACCATCACGTCCAGCTCGCGGGCTATCGGCTGGTCATCGCTGATCTGCCTGGCCAGTTCGATAAGGCGATTGGTCTCGCCGCTCATGGCCGATACCACGACGACGATGTCGTCACCCTTTTCGCGGAATTTCTTCACCTTCTCGGCGACCTGCGCGATACGCTCGACGGTGCCGACGGAAGTACCGCCGAATTTCTGTACGATCAAAGCCATTTCAAAGCTGCCTCAGCCCATGAAGGGCGCCCATTAAACAGACAACACCGCACACCACCAGACCGCTCGCCGGGCACGGCGGGCGATCTGGCCACGCTTGCGTTACGGGCCTTAGAGGCCCTGCTCGACGAACGGGCCGATCAGCGCCAGAGCGCCGTCCAGTGCGGCCGCATCGACCCCACCACCCTGCGCCATGTCCGGCCGACCACCACCTTTGCCGCCGACGGCAGCAGCGGCCTGTTTCATCAGGTCACCGGCCTTCAGCTTGCCAGTCAGATCCTGCGTCACACCGGCCACCAGAACGACCTTGTCGTCCTGCACGCCGCCGAGCAGGATCACTGCGCTGCCGAGCTTGTTCTTCAGTTGATCGACCAGCGCCAGCAAGCCCTTGCCATCCAGGCCATCGATGCGCGCGCTGAGCGTCTTGACGCCCTTGATCTCCACGGCCGAACCGGCCAGGTCGCTGCCTGCTGCACTGGCAGCCTTGGCCTTGAGCTGGTCCAGCTCCTTTTCCAGCTGGCGATTGCGATCGATCACCGCAGCGAGCTTGTCGAGAAGGTTGTCGCGACTGCCCTTGACCAGCGACGCGGCCTCCTTCAATTGCTCTTCAGCACCATTGAGGTAGGCGAACGCGGCAGCACCGGTAACCGCTTCGATACGCCGTACACCCGCTGCCACACCGCCTTCGCTGACGATTTTGAACACACCGATATCACCGGTGCGGTTGGCGTGGATGCCGCCACACAGCTCGACCGAGAAGCCATCGCCCATGGTCAGCACGCGCACGTTGTCGCCGTACTTCTCACCGAACAGCGCCATGGCACCCTTGGCCTTGGCGCTTTCGATATCCATCTCTTCGGTCTGCACGGGCGTATTGCGGCGCACTTCGCGGTTGACGATTTCTTCCAGCTCCCTGAGCTGCTCCGGCTTGATCGCCTCGAAGTGACTGAAGTCGAAGCGCAGGCGCTGACTGTCCACCAGCGAACCTTTCTGCTGCACGTGCTCGCCAAGGACCTGACGCAACGCGGCATGCAACAGGTGAGTCGCCGAGTGATTGAGCCCGGTTGCAGTACGCACCGAGGCATCCACTTCGGCATTGATGGTGGCGCCCACGCTCAGGCTGCCCTTGCTGACCACGCCGTGGTGCAGCCAGGCACCACCGACCTTGGTGGTGTCACGCACGTCGAAACGCACGCCCGGGCCTTCGAGGAAACCACAGTCACCGATCTGGCCTCCGGATTCGGCATAGAACGGCGTCTGGTCGAGAACCACCACGCCCTCCTCGCCTTCGCTCAGGGTGTCGACGGATTGACCGTCGCGCAGCAGCACCAGCAGCTCGCCACTGGCAACGGTGGCGGTGTAACCGAGGAAGCGGGTATCGGTGTCGACCTTGACCAGGCTGTTGTAGTCCACCCCGAAGGAACTGGCGGAGCGCGCACGCACGCGCTGAGCTTCCATCTCGCGCTCGAAGCCGGCCTCGTCGAGGGTCAGCTCGCGCTCACGGGCGATGTCACCGGTCAGGTCCATCGGGAAGCCGTAGGTATCGTACAGTTTGAAGATCACTTCGCCCGGAATCACCGTGCCGCTGAGTTCGGCCAGGTCCTGCTCGAGGATCTTCAGCCCTTGCTCCAGGGTCTTGGCGAACTGCTCTTCTTCGGTTCTCAGCACGCGCTCGATATGCGCCTGCTGCTGCTTGAGCTCCGGGAAGGCTTCGCCCATCTCGCTGGCCAGTGCCGCGACGATCTTGTGGAAGAAACTGCCCCTGGCGCCCAGCTTGTTGCCGTGACGGCAGGCGCGGCGGACGATGCGGCGCAGCACGTAGCCGCGGCCCTCGTTGGACGGGGTGACGCCGTCGGCGATCAGGAAGCTGCAGGAGCGGATGTGGTCAGCCACCACTTTCAGCGACGCGTCGCCGTTGTTGGCGCAGCCGATAGCCTGGGCGCTGGCATCGAGCAGGCTCTGGAACAGGTCGATCTCGTAGTTCGAGTTGACATGTTGCAGGACCGCGCTGACGCGCTCCAGGCCCATGCCGGTGTCCACGCTCGGCGCCGGCAGCGGGTGCAGAACACCGTCAGCCGTGCGATTGAACTGCATGAACACGTTGTTCCAGATTTCGATGTAACGGTCGCCGTCTTCTTCCGCAGAGCCGGGTGGACCGCCCCAGATGTGGTCGCCGTGGTCGAAGAAGATCTCGGTGCACGGGCCGCACGGGCCGGTGTCACCCATGGTCCAGAAGTTGTCGGACGCGTATGGCGCGCCCTTGTTGTCGCCGATGCGGATCATCCGCTCGGCTGGCACACCGACTTCCTTGTTCCAGATGTCGTAAGCCTCGTCATCGGTGGCGTAGACCGTTACCCAGAGTTTTTCCTTGGGCAGGTTCAGCCACTTCTCACCGGTGAGGAATTCCCAGGCGAAGTGGATGGCATCACGCTTGAAATAGTCGCCAAAGCTGAAATTGCCGAGCATTTCGAAGAAGGTGTGGTGACGCGCGGTATAGCCGACGTTTTCCAGGTCATTGTGCTTGCCACCGGCACGCACGCATTTCTGGCTGGTCGCGGCGCGGGTATAGGCGCGCTTTTCCAGGCCCAGGAAGCAGTCCTTGAACTGGTTCATGCCTGCGTTGGTGAACAGCAACGTCGGGTCGTTGTTCGGAATCAGGGAGCTGGAAGCGACACGGGTGTGCCCCTTCTCTTCGAAGAAGCTCAGGAAAGCTTCACGGATTTCTGCGCTTTTCATTGGCATTTTCCAGGAAAACAGGCGGCCACGGCGAAGCCGGCAAAAGCCCGCATTATATCGGGCTTGTCCGTGGCGGCTAGGGCATAGCCTGAATTATTTCCCGCAGGCTCGATGGCCGGAAATCAGCGGCCTGCACCACTGGCCGGCAAACCGGAAGCGGGCTGCATGATACGGCCCGCAGGCCAGGTCGGCATGGCAGGAGCCTGGCCCATGGGGCAGCCTCAGGCGCGAAACGCGGCGAAGGCCTCGATCACCTGCCCCACAGCATCGGCCCCCACATCCAGATGGGTGACCATACGCAGACGTGGTGCAGCGCTGAGGCGAATGCCGCGCTCGGCGCAGAAGGCTTTCAGTTCGCCGGCACGCTCACCGATCTGCACGTAGACCATGTTGGTCTGCACCGGCTCGACCGAGTAACCCAGCTCACGCAGGCCTGCCGCCAGGCAATCGGCATTGGCGTGATCCTCGACCAGCCGCTCGACCTGATGATCCAGCGCGTACAGCCCAGCGGCCGCCAGCACGCCAGCCTGACGCATGCCGCCACCGACCATCTTGCGCAGGCGCCGGGCCTTGCCGATCAGCGCCTCACTGCCGCACAGCACGGACCCTACCGGCGCCCCCAGGCCCTTGGACAGGCACACGGAAACGGAGTCGAAATGCCGAGTGATTTCACTCGCTTCGACATTCTGCCTGACGGCCGCATTGAACAGGCGAGCACCGTCGAGGTGCAGCGCCAGGCCCTTGTCGCGGGTAAAGGCGCGGGCGGCAGCCAGATACTCCAGCGGCAGTACCTTGCCCTGCATGGTGTTCTCCAGCGCCAGCAGACGGGTGCGGGCGAAATGGAAGTCGTCCTGCTTGATCGCCGCCTCGACACGGGCCAGATCCAGCGAGCCATCGAGTTCCATGTCCAGCGGTTGGGGCTGAATCGAGCCGAGCACGGCAGCGCCGCCGCCCTCGTACTTGTAGGTATGCGCCTGCTGGCCGACGACGTATTCGTCGCCGCGCTCGCAGTGGGCCATCAGGCCCAGCAGGTTGCTCATGGTACCGGTCGGTACGAACAGCGCCGCGGCGAACCCCAGTTGCTGCGCCAGGCGCTGTTCCAGGCGGTTGACGGTCGGATCCTCGCCATACACGTCGTCGCCCAGCTCGGCGGCCAGCATCGCTTCTCGCATGCCGGCAGTGGGCTGGGTGACGGTGTCGCTACGCAGATCGATGATAGGCATGGGCACTCCTGTGCGAGCAGGTGAACGGAGGATGGCAATGCCATCACCCCAGTAGAGAGGCCTCGGCCGGGACGATGAGGATGCCGGCGCGCTGGCCATTATGCACTTTGGGGTTGGGGAAAATGATGCGTGCGCCCTGCTCCTCGACCACCCAGCGGCTGCTGGCCAGGTCTTCCGCCAGCAGATAGCCGGGCGCCAGTTCGGTGAAATTCTCCACGTCGGCGGGCAGGTGCAAGGTAAAGGCGTCGCTGTGCTTGATCACCTCACGGGCGAAGGCGAACAGTTGAAGGTGCTCGGTAGCGGCCTCGTCCACCGGCGGTTCGCAGCCTTCGATGAGTGCTTGCAGACGGAGCTCCAGGCGGTCCAGATTGACCAGTTCGTTGTGCCCGAACGGTCTGGCCTTGCCCAGCTCGAGGGTGAATGCCTCGGCCCCCAGCCCGGCGTAGGTGTAGGCACTGAAGGTGGTCGATGGCTGACTTTGCAGGAGCACCGCGTCGATGCCGGCAGCCTGCAGGCGGGCACACTCGTGCCGCGACTGACGACGCCCCTCGACCCAGGGATACAGGGCGAACTGCTCGATCCGCGACGCGCGGATGGCCGTATGCAAGTCGTAATGCAGGCGGGTACGTCCGGCATCGGCGAAGAACGAAGCCGCCAGGTGCTCCAGCTCACAGGCGCGCATCGCCTCGGCACCACTGCTCAGCTCATGCCGACCACTGAACAGGCGATTGATGTCCTGCTCGATGAAGCGTTCACCACGACGCATCGCCGGTGGGTTGCCGAACAGCAGCAGCAAACGCGCGTGCGGCTGCAGCTCGTTACGGGCGATGCGCCGCAGCAACCTGTCGAGCAGCTCGATCGGCGCCGTCTCGTTGCCATGGATACCCGCCGAGAGCAGCAGGTCCATGCCATTGTCGCGACCACCAGCCGGTGTCACTTCGAGTGCCCCCTCGGCCAGCCATCGCAGGCGCGTACCCTCCGGCGTCAGCTGGATCTTCGAGGCCGGCTCGTGGCCGGCCAGGGTCAGTTCGAGCAGTTTGCCGAGGGCGAGCATGGGCGTTCCTCAGTGATTGCAATCCGGACCATGGACATGATCGTCATCGGCGCCGTCATCGGCCGGCTCCATCTCCAACTCCAGGCTCACCAGGTTGGTCGCCAGCGGGCGCAGCAGCAGGTTGGCGTATTCGGTATCACCCTCGGCGACATCCACGCCAATCATCAACTGGCCGTTGCCGACCTGCTGAATCCACACTTCCTTGCCCTGCCAGAGCACGGCGAAACGGGTGCACGACGTTTCCAGCTGGGTGCCGTCGCTGTCTTCGAGAATCAGTTGCAGGGCGTCGCTCATAGGTACTCCAGGGTCAATGGCGGCTCATGGTGCGAGCCGACTCAATTCAATTGAAAGGGATATACGGCGCCAAGTCCAAGAATTCGGGTCAACTCGTCCAGCGCGGTTCGGCATTCGTTCAGCAGCTGTGGATCGGCCAGATCACTTTCGCTCAGGCGATCCCGGTAATGGTGATCGACCCACTGCAACAGCCGTTCGTAAAGCCCCGAGGTGAGCATCACGCCGGGGTTCATCGCCGCCTGCTCCCGAGCGGTCAATGCCACCCGCAAGCGCAAACACGCCGGACCGCCACCGTTCTGCATGCTCTGTTTGAGGTCGAAGGCGCGCACTTCGGCAATCGGCCCATCGCTGCCCAGCAGCGTCTGCAGATAGGCCCAGACCCGCTGGTTGCCGCGGCATTCTTCCGGCACGACCAGCAGCATACGCCCGTCGGCGCGGGTCAACAGCTGGCTGTTGAACAGATAGGAGCGCACCGCATCCTCGACGCCCACCGCATGGCGCGGCACGCAAACCGTCTGCAATCGGCCGCCCTGACGCGCGAGCTTGTCACCGAGTTCGCCGATGACCCGTTCACTGTCGAGGAAGGCATCTTCATGGTGGAACAGCACCTCGCCATTACCCACCGCAATCACATCGTTGTGGAACACGCCCTGATCGACCACCGCAGGGTTCTGCTGAGCGAACACCACTGCAGCGTCACGCAGACCATGCAGACGCGCCACCGCCTGGGAAGCTTCCAGCGTCTGTCGCGCCGGATAGCGCTGCGGTGCCGGCAGGCGCAGGTCGAAGGCACTGCGGCCGAAGACGAAGAACTCCACACCCGGCTCGCCGTAGTCACGGCAGAAACGGGTGTGATTGGCCGCTCCCTCATCGCCGAACTGGCTGACCGCAGGCAAGGCGGCATGGTGGGCGAAGTAGCGCTCGTCGGCGAACATCGCCGCCAGCACACGGCTGGTGGTCGGGTGTTCGATGGAGCGATGGAACTTGCAGTTGAGATTGGCCGCGGTGAAATGCACGCGCCCGTCGGCGGTATCGGCACCCGGGCTGACGGTGGCGGCGTTGGCCGTCCACATGCTCGACGCCGAGCAACTGGCGACCAGCAGCGGCATGGCCTCGCGTGCCGCCCTCTCGATCACCTGAGCGTCGCTACCACTGAAACCGCAGCGCCTCAGCGCCTGCACATCGGGCCGTTCCTGAGGCGCCAGCACGGCCTGGGCAAAGCCCATGTCCATCAGCGCCTTCATCTTGGCCAGCCCCTGACGGGCGGCCTCCCGAGGGTTGGAGGCGACCTGGCCGTTGTTCTGCGAGGCGACGTTGCCGTAGGACAGGCCACCATAGTTGTGCGTGGGGCCAACCAGCCCGTCGATGTTCAGCTCGCAGGCCGAAGCGCTTGAACGACTCATAGGCTGACTCCCGGCGCCAGGCTGTCGGGCAGCACCAGACGCTCGCTTTCCAGCGAGGCGACCGGGTAGGCGCAGTAGTCCGCCGCATAGTAGGCGCTGGGGCGGTGGTTACCCGAAGCGCCGATGCCGCCGAACGGCGCGCTGCTGGCGGCGCCGGTCAGCGGCTTGTTCCAGTTGACGATGCCGGCGCGGCTGCGCAGCCAGAACTGCTCGTAACGTTCGCGGGAATCGGATAACAAACCGGCCGCGAGACCGAAACGGGTGGCATTGGCCTCCTCGATGGCGGAATCGAAGTCGGCATAGCGAATCACCTGCAGCAGCGGCCCGAAAATCTCCTCGTCGCTGCGCGGCTGCACGGCGGTCACGTCGATGATCCCGGGCGTCAGCAGGGCGGCGCCTTCCAGCGGCTGGCTCATGTCCAGCAGCGGTCGCGCGCCCTTGTCGACCAGACGCATCTGCACCTTGAGCAGGTGTTGAGCCGCATCGAGGGAGATCACCGCCCCCATGAACGGCGCCGGCTGGGCGTTGAACGCACCGACCTTGAGGCTTGCCGCCACGCTGACCAGACGCGCCAACAGCGCGTCGCCCCAGGCCCCTTCCGGGACCAGCAGGCGCCTGGCGCAGGTACAGCGCTGACCGGCGGAGAGGAAAGCGGACTGGATGATGCAGTAAACCGCCGCGTCGATGTCGGCGACCTGTTCGACGATCAACGGATTGTTGCCGCCCATCTCCAGCGCCAGGATGGTCTCCGGGTGGCCGCCGAACTGAGCGTGCAACAGATTGCCGGTGCGGCTGGAGCCGGTGAAGAACAGCCCATCGATACCCGGATGAGCCGCCAGCGCGGCGCCGGTTTCCCGCGCCCCTTGCAGCAGATTCAGCACGCCCGCTGGCAAGCCCGCCTCGATCCAGCACTTGAGCGTCAACTCGGCCACTTTCGGCGTCTGCTCGCTGGGTTTGAATACCACGCAGTTACCAGCGAGCAAGGCCGGCACGATATGCCCATTGGGCAGGTGGCCTGGAAAATTGTAGGGACCGAACACGGCGATCACGCCGTGTGGCTTGTGGCGCAGCACGCTGCCCTGCACGCCTTGTTTGTGCCCCGTGCGCTCTGCGTGGCTCTGAACCGAAATGGCCACTTTGCCGATCATGCTGGCGACTTCGGTAGCAGCCTCCCACAACGGTTTGCCGGTCTCTTCGCCGATAGCCTGCGCAAGCTCATCCTGCCGGGCCTTGAGGACCGCAGCAAAACGCTCGAGCAGCGCGATTCGCTCGTTCGATGGCACACGGGCCCATTCAGGAAATGCATCGCGAGCGGCCTGCACAGCGGCTTCGACCTGCTCGGCATCAGCTTCACGGCCGACCCAGAGCACCTGCTGGCTGACCGGGTCGAGGGATTCCAGGGTATTGCCCTGTCCTATCTGCCAGAGACCTGCAATGTAATGCGTGCTCATGGTCTATCACTCCAGGCTTCACGGTTCGACAGGCCACCGCAGGCGATGGCCTTGTACCTGTAACGGCTGCCGCTCTCATGGCGGCATCACCGGTCGGAGCAGACGGTACGTCGCCCCCGATCACATCGAAAACACGGCGTCAGGCCTGCGCGGCCAACATCACTGCGCGCACCTGATCCCCCACGCTCAGGCGCAGGCGCCTGGCGGTCAGCGGGTCGACCACCAGAGTGCCAGCGGCCATGCGCGCCCTTGCCGCGGTAATTCGGCAATCCTCGCGCTTGCGGTTGTGCACCAGATACACCGGCGCATCGTCCCCTGGCGTACCGATGGCGAGAACCAGCAACTGGCTGTCGCGAATCGCACGTATCTTCGCGGTCTCCGCCTCTATGGCCGGGCCGGCATCGAAGATGTCGACGTACCCCTGATAGCTGAACCCTTCCGATTTGAGCATCGCCAGGGCCGGCTCGGTGTCCGGGTGCACGCGGCCGATCACGTCCCGTGCGGCCTCGGACAGGAAGCAGGTATACAGCGGGAACCTGGGCATCAGCTCGGCGATGAACGCCTTGTTGCCGACGCCGGTGAGGTAGTCTGCCTGGGAGAACTCCATGCGGAAGAAGTGCCGGCCGAGGCATTCCCAGAACGGTGAACGGCCCTGCTCATCGGACACGCCGCGCATCTCGGCGATGATCTTTTCGCCGAACTGCTCGCGAAACTCGGCGATGAACAGCAGGCGCGCCTTGGACAGCAGGCGCCCATTCAGGCCGTTGCGGTGATCGGCGTGCAGGAACAGCGAGCACAGCTCCGAATGACCGGTCAGGTCATTGGCCAGGAACAGGGTCGGCACCTGGCGGTGGATATTCAGTTCCTGAGAGGCGCAGACCGTGAGGCCGACCCGGTAGTTGTACCAGGACTCCCGCAAGCCGACGCCACCCGCGATCGCGGAAATACCCAGCACGCGGCCGTCGTCGTCCTCGAGCACGAACATGTAATCGCAATCGCCGCGCTCGGCTTCACCGCGAAAGGTCTTCTCGGCACGACCGACCCGGTAGGCCAGGCGTGCCTCGTTGGCCGGCAGGGTGGTCAACCCGGTGCCGGTACTGCGCGCCAGGTCAATCAGCGCCGGCAGGTCGCCGGCACGTACGGAGCGAACGATCATGATGCCTCCGAAAAACTGCGAGCCAGCCAGGTGGCATTCATTGCTGACACCTTCATACCGCCACCAGCCTTACCTGACCGCCTTCGACGACACCAAGCGTCTGCGCGGTGAGCGGGTCGAGCACAGCGGGCTGGCCGGGCGCCCAGTTCATCTCGGCGATCACCGCACGAAAGCCCTGCAACTGCTCGTTGCTGACCAGATAGGGGCGGCCGCTGCCGTCGGCTTCGCCGAACACCACAGGCGCCAGCACGCTCTGGGCGATGGAGCGAATGCCCGAGGTCCGCGCATGCAGGGTCGGCCCGCCATCGAAGATATCGATGTAGTGATCTGTCTCGAAACCGTCACGCATGAGAATGTCGAAGGACACCTGCGCACGCGGGTGCACCAGGCCCATGGACTCCTGCGCGGTATCCGGCAGCAGTGGCACGTAGATCGGGTAGTGGGGCATCAGCTCGGCGAGGTAGGCCCGGCTGCGCAGGCCGCACAGTCGCTCGGCCTCGCCATAGCTCATGCCGAAGAAATGCCGCCCCACCGCATCCCAGAACGGCGACTCGCCCGCGTCGTCGCTCTCGCCGACGATCTCCACCACCATGGCATCGGCGAACCGCTCCGGGTGGCAGGCCGCGAACAACAGACGAGCACGGGAGTTGAGCTCGGACCAGACACTGTCGACCAGCGAGCGCTCGACGTAGAAACTGGTCAGCAGGCTGTTGCCGGTCAGATCGTGGCACAGCGAAAGCACGTGAATCTTGTTGTGGATCTTCAGCTCACGGGAGTTGTGAACGAAGGTCTCGTTGCGAAAGCTGTAGAACGGCTCGGAATAGCCTGCCGAGGCGACGATGCCGGAGCAGCCGACCAGGCGCCCGGACTCGCTGTCCTCGAGCACGAAGAAATAGCGTTCCTCGCCATTGAAGCTCACTTCGGCCGCGAACGAGGCCTCGGAGGCAGCGATCTTGTCGCGCAGCCGCTCGGCGTTGTCCGGCAGCGAGGTGACCCCTACCGGGCTGTCGGCAGCCAGGCGCTGCACTTCAGCGAGGTCGGTCATTCGCGCGGGGCGCATAACCAGCATGGTGTCACTCCTTAAGCAGAGCCCGGGCACAGCAGTCCCGGTAGCGAGAACCATCATCCATGGGGCCGGCCGGAACATCCGGGCGGACGGGCAAGAGCACTGGCGGCACTCGGGCCGCCAGGCAAATCAGGCAGCGGCAACCACCTTGGCCACCGCGCGCTCGAAGCGCTGCAGACCTTCGTCGATATCGGCGTCCTCGACCACCAGGCTCGGTGCGAAACGCACCACGTCCGGCCCGGCCTGAAGGATCATCAGATTCTCTTCGGCCGCGGCGTCGAAGAATGCGCGCGCCTTGCCCTTCCAGGCCTCGGACAACACAGCACCAATCAACAGGCCCATGCCGCGCACACCGGAGAACACACCGTACTGCTCGCCGATCTGCTCGAGGCGCGCCTTGAAGCGCTGGTGCTTGGCTTTCACGCCGTCCAGCACCTCGGGGGTATTGATCACGTCGAGGACCGCGCCGGCCACCGCACACCCGAGCGGGTTGCCGCCATAGGTGGTGCCGTGGGTGCCGACCGCCAGATGGCTGGCGAGCGCCTCGGTGGTCAGCATCGCGGCGATCGGGAAGCCGCCGCCCAGGCTCTTGGCGCTGGACAGCACGTCTGGCGTCACGCCGTAGTGCTGGTAGGCGAACAGATGACCGCTGCGGCCCAGGCCGCTCTGTACCTCGTCGAACACCAGCAGCGCATTGTGCTGATCGCACAGCTCGCGGGCGCCCTGCAGGTAGGCCTGATCGGCTGGCAGTACGCCGCCCTCGCCCTGAATGGGCTCCAGCACCACGGCGCAGGTCTTGTCGCTGATCGCCGCCTTGAGCGCGTCGAGATCGTTGTACGGCACATGGGTGATGCCCTGGATCTTCGGTCCGAAGCCATCGGAGTACTTCGGCTGGCCACCCACGCTCACGGTGAACAGGGTGCGCCCGTGAAAGCTGTTGGTGGCGGCAATGATTTCGTACTTGTCAGCGCCAAACCGGTCATGGGCCACACGACGCGCCAGCTTGAAGGCCGCCTCGTTGGCTTCCGCGCCCGAGTTGCAGAGGAACACGCGCTCGGCGAAGGTGGCATCGACCAGCTTCTTGGCCAGGCGCAACGCCGGCTCGTTGGTGAATACGTTGGACACGTGCCAGAGGGTATTGGCCTGCTCGGTCAGCGCCTTGACCAGCGCCGGGTGCGCATGGCCCAGCACGTTGACGGCGATGCCGCCGGAGAAGTCGATCAGTTCACGACCACTCTGATCCCAGACGCGCGAACCGGCACCACGCACCGGCACGAAGGCCGCGGGCGCGTAGCTGGGCACCATCACCTGGTCGAAATCGGCGCGTTGCACCGGGTCGTGCTGAACGGACATCGGAACTCTCCTGACGAGACACGCAAGCCCCGACGGGCCAGCGATGCGAAAGATTGTAGGGGGTGCTCGAGGGGCAGCATTGCCGGCATGCGACAACTTCTTACAGCGCCAACCCAGGCTCCAGACGCTCGCGACAAGAGCCGCACGACGCGTCGGTGAGGCGCAGTTTAAACGCTGCCGCTATCCAGACGCACGGGGTGGCAGCTATTTAACCTTTCAAGGGCTGCGAACGGCCACTGCCAGTTGCGTCAGAGCGCATGAAAAAAGCGGTCCGGGTTTAAAACGCACATATGAAAATTATTTGCATCCAACCCCATGCAGCATATTGCCAGCGCCAGGTGTGACGGTGATATCATTTTGCTCGCATCACGACGCTCGTTCGTGAACGGCGTCCTGCAATGTGCTGATCAAGGATATGACAGCCAAGTGCAGTTCAACCCAACGCAATGCATCGACTCGTCCAGTCAAGGAAGCGCGAGATGACCGCTAAAGAACAACAACTCACCGAACTGCTCACCCTCACTTCACGCACGATCACTCACATGACAGCCGCGATGACCGCGTTGTCGTTCGATCTGCTGCGCAGCGATGACAGCGGTGTTCGCTCCGCCGCCTCGAAGATGATCACCCGCCTTGGTGCGGTCAGCCAGGAACTCGATCAGCAATGGGCGCTGATCAGTGAACTGACCGGCGTGGAAGCCCCTGACCGACACGACACCATCGAAGAAGTCCAGCTGCATACCGCCTGAATCAGGCCGCTTCGCCCTGGCCGACCGCTTGGCACTGTCGGCCCGTAAGCGTCTTGGCCCATACTCAGCGCTCATGTGCGCCGTATGCAGGTCATCGCGGCTGCGTCTGCCCACCCCGTTACAGGAACACCGCCGATGAGCGCCCCCAGCACCCGAGTCATGTTGTATGCCAGTGATCCGGGCAGGACCTGCGCCTTTTACGAGCGCCATTTCGGCTTCGTGAGCAGCGCGCAAGATCAGGGCGTGATCGAGCTGCACCACCCTCGTGGCGGCCTCATTCTGCTGATACACCGCGCCGCGGTATCGCTGAAAGGCAACCAGGCCCGCGTCAAGCTGGTGTTCGACGTGGAGAACCTGGAGGCCTTCCGCGGTCGCGCGCTGAGCAATGGCCTGGAGTTCGGCCCGATCCACCAGGGCGAGGGCTACGGCTTCGCCAACAGCAAGGACCCGGATGGCAATGGCGTGAGCATCTCCAGCCGGGCGTTCCGCTCGCGTTAACCAGCCTCAGGTACGCGCAGCCAGGTACTCACGCTGCAGGACCGCCACCAGCTCGGCTGCCGGCATGGCCCGTACCAGGGCGGCACCCTGCCCCGCCCAATGAGCAGCGAACTCGGCATTACCGGCTTTCGCCGCTGCGGCGATGAGCTGCTTGCCGGCATCGTAGGCGATACCGAAACCCGGCACCGGCGGATGCCCGGCCGCGCCCACCTCGGCCATGAAGCGGTTGAGAATGCCGCGCGCCGGACGCCCGGAGATCACCGTGGTCACCTGCGTGACCTGCGCGCGCACGCTGCCCAGCATGGCTCGGTAAGCATCGTTGGCCGCCGACTCCGGACAGAGTATGAATGCCGTACCCAACTGGGCCGCGCAGGCGCCCAGGGTCATGGCAGCGGCGATACCGGCGCCGTCCATGATGCCGCCTGCGGCGATCACCGGTCGCGACAGATGGCGCACCAGCACACGCACCAGCGCCAGGGTGCCGATCCCCTGATCGCCACGCAGCGGGTCGAAGACGCCACGGTGGCCACCCGCCTCGATACCCTGGGCGACGATCACATCGATACCGGCCTCTTCCAGCTGGTACCCCTCCTCCAGCGTGGTCGCCGACGCCAGCAGCGTGATGCCGGCCTTCTTCAACGCATCGATACGATCCTGGGCAGGTAGCCCAAGGTGAAAGCTGACGATCGGCGGGCGCTCTTCCAGCAGTACCTCGAGCTGACCGTCATCGTTCTGAAAGCTGCTGTAGATGTCACCGATGGCTCGTGGAGTCGGCACATCGAACTCGGCGAAGTAAGGCTGCAGGTGATCCAGCCAGGCTTGCTCCGCGGCCCGATCGACAACGCTGGGGCGATGACAGAAGACGTTGACGTTGAACGGCCTGCGGGTGCCGGCACGGGTCTCGATGATCATCTGCCGCCCGGCGTCGGCCTTTACCGCAGCGATGGAGATGGAACCCAGGCCACCGGCATTGCTGACCGCTGCGGCCAATGCCGGTGTGGCGGTGCCAGCCATCGGCGCCTGAATGATCGGATACTCGATACCCAGTGCTGCACAGTTCATACGGTCCTCGGTGATGTCCGTTGCAGGGGCCTGCGACTATAGCCCACTGATCATTCGAAATCCCGACGCAGGGTCTGCAGCACCTGCTCATGCAGAGCATCGACCAGTGCCGGCAGTGCAGGCGCACGGCTGCGTATCACCACCACATCGAGCAATGGCAGGCCCGGCAGCCCCTGGGCAGCGCCAAGCACCTGCAAGCTGGACGGTACGCAACACCGGGTCAATACACCGAGCGCTGCGCCGCTTTGCGCCACCGCCAGTTGCCCGGCCACGCTGGGGCTGTTGTAGACCACCCGGTAATCGCGCCCCAACACCTCGAGGCTCTTGAGCACGCGGCTGCGCGCCTGGCTGCCCAACTCGTACACGGCAATGGGCAGCGGGGTTAGCCGCCAGGTTTCCTGTCGCGCATTGCCGACCCACACCAGCTCCTCGCGAAACAGCAGCTCGCCGCGCTGCGGCTTGTCACGCGTGACGATGGCCACATCCATCTCGCCGCTTTCGACCTTGGGAATCAGCTGCGTGGAAGGCTCACACACCAGATTCACCTGCACAGCGGGCTGAGCGCTGGCGAAGTCGTTGAGCAACGGGGTCAGATAACCCAGCGCGTAGTCATCGGGGATACCAAGCGAGATACTGCCCTCCAGCCGCACGCCACCCAAGGCCAGCAGCGCTTCACGGTGCACCCGCAGCAGCTTGCGGGCATACCCGAGCAACTCTTCGCCTGCCGGCGTCAGGCTCAGGTGCCGTGGCCCACGCAGTAGCAAGGGACGCCCCACCGCTGCTTCGAGTTTCTTGATCTGCATGCTTACCGCCGACTGCGAACGTGCCAGCCCCGCGGCCGCGGCCGTCAGCGAACCACTGCCGACCACCGCGACGAATGCCTGCAACCAATCGATCTGCAAATCCTGTCTGGCCATGGCTTACCATTCGATTATCGAATAACAAGCCACACTATAATCCGTTTTACGGGATCACCCGCTCTTGGCACCCTGCTCGCTATCCGACAAACAGACCTGCAAGGCACACCATGAGTCAGCGCATCGCCCACCTTCAATTGCATTGCGCCGCCCTGCTGGTGGGCGTATCCGCGCTGTTCGGCGAATCGCTGAACGTCAGCGCGAGCATGATCGTGCTCGGCCGTGCCGCGTTCGCCCTGCTGGCCTTGAGCATGATCTGCCTGTGCTTGAATCTGCGACCCTGGCGCGGCATCAGCGGTGGCACCATCGCCAGGCTGCTGACCACCGGGGTGGCGCTGGGTGGCCACTGGATTCTGTTTTTCCTGGCGGTAAAGACCGGTGGCGTGGCGGTGGCCACCCTGGGCTTCGCGTCGTTTCCGGCCTTTACAGCACTGCTCGAGCGCCTGCTGTTCGGTCAGCGCCTGGGACGTAGCGACCGGCTGATTCTGTTGCTGGTATCGGCAGGCCTGGTTCTGGTCACACCCTCCTTCGACCTGCGCGATGGTGCTACCGAGGGCCTGCTCTGGGGCGTGCTGTCCGGCGCCAGCTATGCTGCCATCGCGGTCGCCAACAAACACGTTTCCAGCAAGGTCGATGGTTTGTCGTCGTGCTGGTGGCAATGCCTGGCCATCAGCGTGGCGCTGCTGCCCTGGTGCTTGTGGGAGCTCCCCGCGATCGGCCGCCACGACTGGTGGCAACTGGCGGCCCTGGGCGTGCTCTGCACGGCGCTGGCCTACAGCCTGTTCATCGCCTCGCTGCGCCATGTCCATACGCACACCGCAGCGGTGGTGATCGCCATGGAGCCGATCTACGCCATCGCCGGGGCCTGGCTGCTCTTCGGCTCGGTACCGAGCGTCGGCATGGTGCTGGGCGGCCTGCTGATTCTCGGCGCAGTCGCCTGGGCGGGGCTGAAGAGCAAAACCTGACTGCCCGGCCAACATCGCGCCTGCAACGGGTCATACGAAACCCAGGCAGGGCCTGGGCATCGGTCGAGCCATTCGTCGTTCGCCGAGTCGAGCTCATGCCCTCACGCTAGCTTTCGCCCAGGAGTTTTATCGCCTATGCTGCGGCTTCGGGCATCAGACCCGTACCGCGCAGACCTGCATTCCCGCGCGCAACAACATTCACTGCCCAGCGCAGTGAAACCGGCATCCGGCCTGATCGAAGGATCATCGACACGACGGCCATGACCGGTGCCCGCCTTGCCTTCTGGGGCAGCCACATAGCCTGCACTGCATATCAACGGACTTCAGGGCATTGTGACCATGGATTGTTTGATCATCTATTCGCGCGACGGCGAAAGGCGATTCCAGACCCTCACCACCCGCTTCATACCCAACATGAAAGCGGTGGAATTCACCGTACTCAGCGCCGAGCTGCCTGCCGGCCATCTCTCGCAAGGTGCGAACCAGGCGAGCGGCTCGGTGCGAGAGCTGATTCGGCAGCTAGGCATCGAGATCATCGACGTGCTGCCGGTGCGCAAATCCGTGCCGCCGGATGAGAAACGAGCGTGACCCGGCGCACGTCGCTCAGGGCTGCCAGGTGGTACGTTCGCCACTGAGCTTGTGGTCGAGAAAGCTGGCAGCACTGATCAGCGCCAGATGACTCAGCGCCTGCGGCGTATTGCCCAGGTGATGGGCTCGCCGATCGAGCTCCTCGGCGTACAGCCCCACCGGGTTGGCGTAGCGCAGCAGCTGCTCGAACTCCAGATGCGCCTGATCGACACGCCCGGCGCGTGCCAGACACTCCACGTACCAGAACGAGCAGGCGACGAACGAGCCCTCCTCGCCTTTCAGGCCGTCGTCGGTGCGGTAGCGATAGACCATGCCGTCGCGCACCAGTTGCTGCTCGATGGCTTCCAGCGTCGCCAGCCAGCGTGGGTCGCTGGCGCCGACGAAACGCATGAGCGGCATCAACAGCATCGAACCGTCGACGTCCTGACAGCCGATGCGCTGAATGAAGTGCCCGCAGTCCTCATCCCAGAAGTTGCTCCAGATGTCGTCATGAATGGCCTGACGCTGGTCGTTCCAGCGCGCGAAAGGCGCCGGCAGCGAGCGCTTCTCCGCCAGACGGATGGCTCGATCCAGCGCTACCCAGCACATCAGCCGCGAATGCAGAAAGTGCTGCTCCTCGCCGCGTATCTCCCAGATGCCGACATCCTTCTGCTGCCAGCTGTCGCAGACCTGATCGACGATGCCCACCACATGGTGCCAGCCGTCGTGGGAGATCGCCTCACCGTACTTGTTGGCGAGGTACACCGCGTCAAGCAACTCGCCGAAGATATCCAGCTGAACCTGATCATGGGCCTCGTTGCCGATCCGTACCGGCTGCGCCCCACCATGCCCGGAAAGATGATCGAGAGAGGTCTCCGGCAATTCGTGCTGGCCACGAAGGCTGTAGAGGATACGCAGGTGAGCCGGGGTTTCCGAGCAGTCGTCGACGCGCTCGCGCACCCAGCGCATGAAGGCATTGGCCTCCTCGGTAAAGCCCAGGCGCATGAATGCGTAGACGGTGAACGAGGCATCGCGAATCCAGGTGTAGCGGTAATCCCAGTTGCGCTCGCCCCCCGCTGCCTCGGGCAGTCCGTAGGTGGCCGCAGCGAGAATGCCACCGTGCTTGCGTGAGGTCAGCAGCTTCAGTGCCAGGGCCGAGCGGTGCACCATCTCGCGCCAACGCCCGCGGTAGTTGGACTGCTTGATCCAGCGCCGCCAGTAGGCAACGGTGGCCTCCAGACAATGCTCGCAGGCACCGGCAGCGACCAGCGGATCGTCTGGCGCACCCAGCACGAACTCGGCATGTTCGCCTTCCTGCAACTCGAACTCGGCAACCCCACAATGCCGATCGATCTTCAGTGACTGGCTGGCGGAGAGGCGCAGGCTCGGCTGATCGGGTGCGTGGAAGAGCACATCGTCGCCCGCCATCTCCGCGACCGTGTCAGCGCGGCTGTAATCGTGACGAACACGGCAGCGCATGCGGATTCGTGCATGGCCGGAAACCACCTGAATCCGGCGAATCAGCCGCGGATGGTCGTCCACATCGGCATTGATCGGCATGACATCGGTGCACTCGACCACGGCAGACTCGGCCAGCCAGCGTGTCTGCAGCACGTTGGTGTCGGGCAGATAAAGCTGCTGCCGACGCGCGCCGGGCAGATCCGGCGCCAGCTGAAAAACTCCAGCCTCGGGGCTGTCGAGCAAGGCGCTGAAGATCGACGGGCTGTCGAAATCCGGCCAGCAGAAAAAGTCCACGCAACCGCTGTCAGCGACCAGTGCTGCACTGCGCATGTCACCAATGATGCCGTGGGCTTCGATGGGCATCTGACGCCCCTGAATCTCAACCATTGTCGCGAAACTCCGGGTAAAGGCTCATACCACCGTCGATGAACAGGGTCGTGCCGTGGACATAATCGGCCGCATCGGAAGCCAGCCAGACCACCGCATTGGCGATATCTTCGGCATCGCCGATACGGCCGTAGGGAATCAGCTCGAGCAATGACTTGGCGGCTTCGCCTTCGGTGGCTTCGCGGTTGATCGCGGTGCGGATCGCCCCAGGCGCGATGGCATTGACGCGAATGCGCTGCTCGCCCACCTCCTGAGCCACGCTGCGCATCAACAGATCGAGGCCACCCTTGGACGCCGCGTAGTTGGCGCGCCCTGCCCACGGGATCAATTGATGCACCGAACTCATCTGAATGATCTTGCCGGCCGCCCGCGACACCGCCTCGCGAATCTCCTGCTGACGGAACTGCCGCAGGGCCGCACGCACGCAGAGAAACTGACCGGTGAGGTTGACCTGCAGCACCTGGTTCCAGTCCTCCAGGCTCATGTCCACCGTTGGCGCATCACGCTGCATGCCCGAGTTGGCCAGCAGGATGTCCAGCCGCCCAAAGGCCGAGACGGTCTCGGCGAACAATGCCTCGACCTCCTTCTCACTGGACACGTCCGCACCCACGGCAATCGCCTCGCCGCCGGCGCTACGTATCTCCTCGACCAGTCGCTGCGCCGCCTCGCGCCCGGATCGATAATTCACCACCACCGCGGCACCGGCCTGCGCCAGCGCTATCGCCGATGCCGCGCCAATGCCTGAACTGCCACCGGTAACCAGTGCGACCTGCTTGTGCAGAGAAATGAGCATGGGTTTTCACTCCTGAACCTGTAACACCTGACTGACCGGCAAGCGGCAGAGTTCAGGGAAAAGCCCGGCGCCGTCGATCCGATCACCAGCACCTGGCCGTCCCCTCGCGTAGCGAATGCCGGCAAGGTGAAGCCACGCAAAACCACCATTGGGCGACATCGAATCACTGCCTGATCAGCTGACGCGTCAGCGGCTGTAGCTGACCACTGCCGACTCCCGCCGCACTGGCACGCGCAACTGCTGGCCGAAGCCAGCCGTTAGCGCCGCGCCTTGCCCGGCAGGATCGAACCCAGCACCTGCTTGGTGGCCTGCCGAATGATCCCGCCCTGATTCGGGTCGCCTTGCCACAGCGCGGAAGCGAACGCCTTGGCCTGAGCCAGGGTGATGTGCGGCGGCAGCGGCGGTACGTCTGGATCGGTCTTGAATTCGATCAGCACCGGCCGGTCCGAAGCGAAGGCTTGCTCCCAGGCCTGGGCGACATCCTCTTCGCGGTCGACGTAGATACCTTTCAGGCCGATGGATTCGGCGAACTGGTGATAGGGCACGTTGGGAATGTCCTGAGACGCTGAAAACTTCGCATCCCCCTCCATCGCCCGCTGTTCCCAGGTCACCTGGTTGAGGTCTTCATTGTTGAAAACCGCGCAGATCCAGCGTTTGTCCTGCCACTGCTGCCAATACTTGGCGACGGTGATCAACTCGGCCATGTTGTTCATCTGCATCGCGCCGTCTCCCACCAGCGCGACAACCGGTCGATCCGGGTGGGCGAACTTGGCGGCGATCGCATAGGGCACCGCCGCCCCCATCGACGCCAGGCCGCCGGACAGGGAACAGAGCATGTCTTCGCGGATCTTCACGTCACGGGCGAACCAGTTGGCACAGGAGCCCGAGTCGCAGGTGACCACCGCGCGATCCGGCAGGCGCGGCGACAACTCGTAGGCGACCCGCTGCGGGTTGATCGGCGATGCAGAAGCCATGGCGCGGCGCTGCAGGGTGGTTTCCCACTGCGCCGTCCAGCGCTCGATGCGCTTGCGCCAGGTGCGCAGTTTCTTGCGCTCGAGTAACGGCAACAGAGCCCGTAGGGTATCGGCTGAATCCCCCTGCAGGTTGACCTCCATGGGGTAACGCAAGCCGAGCATGTCCGCCTGAATATCGATCTGCACCCCTCGGGCCTGGCCTTCCTTGGGCAGGAACTCGGCGTAGGGAAAGCCGGAGCCGATCATCAGCAGGGTGTCGCACTCGTTCATCATCTGGTAGCTGGGCTTGGTGCCCAGCAGGCCGATGGAGCCAGTCACCCAGGGCAGTTCATCGGGCAGCACCGCCTTGCCCAGCAGTGCCTTGGCGACACCGGCACCGAGCAATTCAGCGATCTGCGCCACTTCCCTGCTCGCCCCCAACGCGCCAGCACCGACCAGAATGGCCACTTTCTTGCCCGCGTTGAGCACCTCGGCGGCACGCTGCAAGTCAGCGTCGTAAGGCACCACCCGTGGACGGCTGTAGCCAACCCCGGAATGCAGGGTGCCATGCTCGCGAGCCGGCTCCTCGTAGGGCAGCGTTTGCAGGTCGTTGGGCAGGATGATAGCGGTTACCCGGCGATCGCCCAGCGCCGTGCGGATGCTGCGGTCCACCAGATGACGGACCTGCGCCGGCGAGCTGGCCTGCTGCACGAAGGCGCCGGCCACGTCCTTGAACATCGACAGCAGATCGACTTCCTGCTGGTAATGCCCACCCAACGCATTGCGGGCCTGCTGGCCGACGATGGCCAGTACCGGCATATGGTCCATGCGCGCGTCGTACAGACCGGTGAGCAGGTGGGTGGCACCCGGGCCGGAGGTGGCGATGCACACGCCCAGGTCGCCAGAGAACTTGGCATCGGCCGAGGCCATGAAAGCGGCCATCTCTTCGTGGCGGGCCTGGATGAAACGGATCTTGCCGTCGGCTCTGGCCAGGGCGCCGAACACACCGTTGATGCCGTCACCCGGGTAACCGTAAATACGTCGCACGCCCCACTCATGGAGGCGTTCGACGATGAAATCTGCGACTGTCATGCTCATGGAAAACTCGCTCGAAGTTCAGGCCCATAAAGGGCCGACATGGATGGAGTTGCCACGCGGCGTTCAGCGTGCGCGACGGATCGCCCGGACAGCTTCACTGCCGGGCGCAGGGATCTTGACCGGGCCCGCAGCGCAGAGGTTTAAGGTTTCTGCCGGAGGCCGCTGCGCCTGTGCCAGGCTGGGGCCTGGCGATGGCGGCATGCGCATGTCTCTTGGCAAAAAGATCGAACATGCAGCGCGTGCGACCCTCAAACCACCAAGAGCATCGAGAGCGGAGGGAAGGTAATGACCCAGCGACTACCAGAGGACCCTACCCAGGCCCCAGGCACACTGGACACGCCAGGCGAGCAGCCTCCCCTCGGCCATCCCCAGGAACCGGACAACGATGTACTGCCGGACAAGCCTCAGCCCGATCCGGTTTGAGCGCGCTGATCCAGCTTCCATCAACTACCAGGCAGGAGTGAACCCATGGTCGCCTTCGAACCGCAGTCGCAACCCACCCGAGAGGGCCCGGCACGCCAGAACGTGAGAGGCTGGGAGCGCTTGCTGTCGATCGGTGGCGGTCTGTTGCTGGCTGCCCTGGGCGCCAGCAAGCAGGGCCAGCAGGGTAATCGCCAATTGAGTGCCGGCGGCCTGCTGTTGCTGCGTGGTCTGAGCGGTCATTGCAGCGTGAAGAGTGCAGCGCGAGATCCCCTCGAAGAAATCCGCTACCTGCGTGCCCGGGTCCAGCGTCTGCAGGAGCTGGTACTGATGGCCGAAGAGCTGGCAGACCGAACGCGCTCACCCGCGGTGACACCAGTGTCCCCTGCACCGGTTACGCCAGTCACGCCCGCGCCCGTGAATATCGATACGCCCCTTGCAGACGAACTCGCCGGTCGCGAGCACAGCCGATAACGACGACGTACAGCCCTTTCAATCACGAACAGGTGTAGCCACATGGATAACGACAGCAAAGAACGGCCTCACAAGCGCCCAGGCAAGATCATTTCCGGGCACTGGCAACAGGATGCTCAGGAGCAGCTGCGCGCACGCATCCAGGCCGATCAGTCGCACACCGACGAACTCGAAGCACTGGCCCAGGTCGCCCGCTCGACCATCGCCGACCTGGAAAATCTCGATGCAGCGCCATCTGCCGACCGCCTGCAAGAGGCGGCACGGCAGCTCGCCGCCCTGCGCGATGCCCTGAACAACGCCAGTGGGCACGCCGTACACACCGTCGACCGCTTCGCCCATACCCACCCGTTCTGGCTGGCAGCTGCCGGTCTGGCCGCAGGTTTCCTGGCCAGCCGCGTGCTGCTCAAGCGCGAGCGTCGGCTGGAACGTCACGTAGGAAAAGGAGTTCTGCAATGACCGAAGACCCGCGGCAACCTCCGGTAGAGCCTTCCCTGCTCGGCCTGCTGCGCCAGCTGACCCGTGAAGTGCAGACGCTCTTCACCAAGGAACTGGCGCTGGCCAAGGTCGAGCTCAATGCCTCCCTGCAAGCCACCAAGACCGGCATCGCTGCCGTGGCTGGCGGTGCCATCGTGCTGCTCTGTGGCGTGCTGATGCTGCTGCTTTCGGCCGTGTACGGATTGAGCACCGTGGTGGCGCCCTGGCTGGCTGCGCTGATCGTCGGGGTGGTGGTCATCATTATCGGCCTGGTCATGCTCAAGGTCGGCCAGCAAAAATTCACGCCCTCTCAACTCACCCCCGAACGCACCCTGGACTCCTTGCAGAAAGACAAGGAAGCCGTGCAGAGGCAAATGTCATGAGTACCCACAGCACCATCGCAGCCGAATCGCTCAAGTCTCCGGAAGTGCTCGAGCAGGAAATCGATCAGCAGCGCAGCCGCATCGACGCATTGATCGATAATGTGGAAGCACGCCTGACGCCCCAGCGCCTGATCGATCAGGCGCTCGCCTACGGCCGTGAAAGCGGTGGGCTGGAAATGGCCGAACGGCTGGGGCAGACCCTCAAGGCCAACCCAGTTCCAGTGGCCATGACCGCCATCGGCCTGGCCTGGCTGGCCGTGGAACAGACCCGCGGTCGCCCGCAGCCAGCTGAGCGATTCGCCGAACCGGCCGACCACGAGTCACTTGCCGACGCACTGCGCGAAGCCCGGCAGTCCCTGGACCAGGGCACTCACGCAGCCAGGCAGAAGCTGCACGACCTCGCGGACAGCGCCGAGGCGGTTAAGAATCAGGTGAAACAGGGTGCCGACACATTGAACGTGGCGTTGCATCGCCACCCATGGAAATTCGCCGCGGCCGGTTTGGCCCTGGGCGCGGTGGTCGGCCTTCTCGGCACGAGCCGCAAGAAAGAAGTGGAAATTGAAGTCGAGCGCTACGACGTGCCGGACATCATCGACGGCTTCGACGATCTGGACGACGAACCGCCCTTTCGCCCTGGCGCGATCTGACCGCTACGGTCTCTTGCGGCCCAGGTGAAAGCCTGGCGTCCCAAGAGCAGGAATGCATCGATACACAACGCAGAAACGAAAAAAGCGCCCTAGGGCGCTTTTCGCGTTGCTTCCGGGTGTTCAGTGGGCCCTGGAAGCTATATATGGCGCAGCGGACGGGACTCGAACCCGCGACCCCCGGCGTGACAGGCCGGTATTCTAACCGACTGAACTACCGCTGCGCATACCTCGATTGGTGGGTGATGACGGGATCGAACCGCCGACCCTCTGCTTGTAAGGCAGATGCTCTCCCGGCTGAGCTAATCACCCTTCACTCTCGAAGTGGGGCGCATTGTAGAGAGCGACCCGCACCTTGGCAACCCCCTTTGTGAAAAAAATTTATTGGCGTTCCAAAGGCTTAGGAATCATCACGGTTTCAGCGCACAAACCTGAGGCTGCCTCGATACAGGGTTGGCCTAATCCGCCGCTGGAAGGAATAATGCGCCCTCGCGCTGGTCTGATCGTCGCGCGGCGTATCGAACATCTGCCGCCAGACTGCCCACGCTCTGCACCGATGCAGAAGCCTTGCGCACGGACTCATGATTTTTTGCGCGCCAAGCGCGCGCCCGCAAACTGGAGACACACCGCTCATGTGGTTTCGCAACCTGCTGGTCTACCGCCTCACCCAAGACGTTTCCTTCGAAACCGAAGCACTTGAAAAAGCCCTGTCCGCCAAGCCTGCCCGCCCCTGCGCCAGCCAGGAACTGGCGACCTATGGTTTCGTCGCCCCATTCGGCAAGGGCGCCGATGCGCCGCTGGTGCACGAGAGCCAGGGCTTCCTGCTGATTTCCGCACGCAAGGAAGAACGCATTCTGCCGGGTAGCGTGGTCAAGGACGCCGTGAAGGAAAAGGTCGACGAGATCGAAAGCGAGCAGATGCGCAAGGTCTACAAGAAGGAGCGCGAGCAGATCAAGGACGAAATCGTCCAGGCCTTCCTGCCGCGCGCCTTCATTCGCAAGTCGGCCACCTTCGCCGCCATCGCGCCAGCTCAGGGCCTGATCATCGTCAACGCCTCCAGCCCGAAGCGCGCCGAAGACCTGCTCTCCACCCTGCGTGAAGCCATCGGTTCTTTGCCAGTTCGCCCGCTGACCGTGAAGATCGCCCCAAGCGCGACCCTGACCGACTGGGTCAAGGCCCAGCAGGCAGCCGCCGACTTCCACGTGCTGGACGAGTGCGAGCTGCGCGACACCCACGAAGACGGCGGCATCGTGCGCTGCAAGCGTCAGGATCTGACCGGCGAAGAAGTCCAGCTGCACATGAGCTCGGGCAAGCAGGTCACGCAACTGTCGCTGGCCTGGCAGGACAAGCTGTCCTTCGTGCTCGACGACAAGCTGGTGGTCAAGCGCCTGAAGTTCGAAGACCTGCTGCAGGAACAGGCCGAGCAGGATGGCGGCGATGATGACCTGAGCCAGCAGGACGCCAGCTTCACGCTGATGATGCTGACCCTGATCGAGTTCCTGCCAGCGCTGTTCGAAGCCCTGGGCGGCGAAGACACCCCGCAAGGCCTCTGAGATAGCGCCAATCAGTCAGGTGGACGGCGCCTTGTCCGTCCACCGCGCTACGCTCACATGGCGCACGTCAAAAGCGCCCCGCGTCACTGCGCTGCCGTCACCTCTGACACCCGCGCCAGCATCCAACAATAACCAGCTCCGCACGCTCTTCCGGCCGCGGAGCCCGCTACACGTCATTACGGAATCTCCGCCATGTCTGCGCTGATCGCTCTGAGCCGCTTCGTCGGTAACACCTTCGCCATTTGGGTCCTGCTCTTCGCCGTTCTGGCGTTCGTGATCCCCAGTGCGTTTCTGCCGCTGACCTCGTGGATCGTGCCACTGCTCGGGCTGATCATGTTCGGCATGGGCCTGACCCTCAAGGCCGAAGATTTTCGTGAAGTGGCCCGGCGACCGGGGCGCGTGCTGGTCGGCGTGCTGGCCCAGTTCATCATCATGCCGGGCCTGGCCTGGCTGCTGTGCAAACTGTTCGCCTTGCCTGCGGAAATCGCCGTGGGCGTGATTCTGGTCGGCTGCTGCCCTGGTGGTACGGCGTCCAACGTGATCACCTGGTTCGCCCGTGGTGACGTCGCCCTGTCGGTATCGATCACCTCGGTGACCACGCTGATGGCACCCGTGGTGACACCGGCACTGATCTGGCTGCTGGCTTCGGAATGGCTGCCGGTGTCTTTCTGGGCGATGTTCGTGTCGATCCTCCAGGTAGTACTGTTGCCGATCATCATTGGTCTGGTGGTACAGCGCGTGCTGGGTGATCGGGTCAAGGTTGCGGTGGATATTCTGCCGCTGGTTTCGGTGCTGTCCATCGTCGCCATCGTCGCTGCTGTTGTCGCCGCCAGTCAGGCGAAAATCGCCGAATCCGGCCTGCTGATCATGGCCGTCGTGGTCCTGCACAACAGCCTGGGCCTGGGCCTGGGCTACCTGGCTGGCGTACTGACCGGCATGCCGCTGGCGCAGCGCAAGACGCTGTCCATCGAAGTCGGCATGCAGAACTCCGGGCTCGGCGCTGCCCTGGCAAGCGCCCACTTCTCGCCGTTGGCGGCGGTTCCCAGCGCGTTGTTCAGCGTGTGGCACAACCTCTCCGGTGCACTGCTGGCGACCTTCCTGCGCCGCATGAAGGACGACCGGGACAAGTGACCGACGCACCTGCAGGGTGGGCCGGGCGGCGATCCGCTTCGGCCCACCAAATTCGCATGCCCAGTTCCTAACGGCATTGCCCACGCGGCATAGGAGGCGATCGGACCCCCTCTGCGTTTTGCCCCGCCAGACACTTCATGCACAATAGTGGGGCACGCCGGGGACGACCCTGGGTTCGAGTGCCTTACTGCCGGGGACGACCCCACCACACGGGAGTCGCTTTATGTCCTGGATCATTCTGTTCTTCGCTGGCCTGTTCGAGGTCGGCTGGGCCGTCGGCCTGAAATACACGGACGGCTTCACTCGCCCCCTGCCCACCCTCCTCACCGTCGCGGCGATGGTCGTCAGCCTGGGCCTGCTCGGCCTGGCCATGAAGGAGCTGCCCCTGGGCACCGCCTACGCCATCTGGACCGGCGTCGGCGCGGTGGGCACGGTGATCGCCGGCATCATCCTGTTTGGTGAGTCCATGGCGCTGATCCGCCTGGCCAGCGTGGCACTGATCATCTGCGGCCTGGTCGGGCTGAAGATGAGCCACGGTTGAAATGAAAGAGCCCGCCGATTGGCGGGCTCTTCGTTGAGTGGCAGAGAAATCGCAGCTCAGCGCCTGTCGCCACGCAACGCGGCAACCTCTGCCTGCAACACCTGTCGTGTGGCCGCGGTTGCCTCGATTGGCGTACCGGCGACCAGATCGACCCGCGACCAGAACCGGCGGAATAGGCGCTTCTGCGGATCACGACTGAAGAAGCTGCCCCACAACCCGCCCAGCGCCATGGGAATCACCGGCACCGGGTTGTCCTGCAGAATGCGCTCGACACCTGCCTTGAACTCGTCGATCTCGCCGTCAGCGGTCAGCTTGCCTTCGGGAAAGATGCATACCACCTCGCCGTCACGCAGGTACTCGCCAATGCGCTTGAACGCCGCATCGAAGACCAGCAGATCCTCGCTGCGCCCGGCGATCGGCACGGTACCCGCGGTGCGGAAAATGAAGTTGAGCACTGGCAGGTTGTAGATCTTGTAGTACATGACGAAGCGTATCGGCCGGCGTACCGCGCCGCCGATCAGCAGTGCATCGACGAACGACACGTGGTTGCAAACCAGCACCGCCGGCCCCTCGTCCGGAATGGCATCCAGCCCCTTGTGCGACACCCGGTACATCGAATGGCCGAGCAGCCAGATGAGGAAGCGCATGGTGAATTCGGGGACGATCTTGAAGATGTAGCTGTTGACCGCCACGTTCATCAGCGAAATGACCAGGAACAGCTGCGGGATCGACAGGCCGGCAACGCTGAGAAAGAGGATCGACACCAGCGCCGATACCACCATGAACAACGCATTGAGAATGTTGTTGGCGGCAATCACCCGGGCCCGCTCGTTCTCGGCGGTACGCGACTGGATCAGGGCGTACAGTGGCACGATGTAGAAACCGCCGAACACCCCGATGCCGAGGATCGAGCCCAGCACCCACCAGGCATGGCCATAGCCGAGCAGCGCCAGCCAGTTGTGCGGCTGTGCCGCCTCCGGCACACCACCCGAACCCCACCACAGCAGAATGCCGAACACCGACAGGCCGATGGAGCCGAACGGCACCAGGCCGATCTCCACCTTGTGCCCGCTCATCCGCTCACAGAGCATTGACCCCAGGGCGATGCCCACCGAAAACACGGTGAGAATCAGCGTGACCACGCTCTCGTCACCGTGCAGCCACTCCTTCGAATAGGCCGGAATCTGCGTCAGGTACACCGCGCCGAGAAACCAGAACCAGGAGTTGCCGACCAGCGAGCGGGAGACCGCCTTGGGCTGGGTCAGGCCCATGCGCAGGGTCAGCCAGGTCTGGCGCAGGATGTTCCAGTCCAGGGCAAGATTCGGCAACGCGGCGTCTGCACGCGGAATGGCGCGGCTGGTCAGGTAACCGATCACCGCCACCAGCACCACCGAGACGGCGACGATCACCCCGTAATGGGCACTGGTGAGCATGATGCCGGCGCCAATGGTGCCAGCCAGAATCGCCAGAAAGGTGCCCATTTCCACCAGCGCGTTGCCACCGACCAGCTCCTCGGGCTTCAACGCCTGGGGCAGGATCGAATACTTGACCGGGCCGAACAGCGCCGACTGCAGGCCCATGGCGAACAGCACCGCGAGCATCAGCGCGAGGTTACCGAGCAGCACGCCGGCCGCCCCGATCAGCATGATGAATATCTCGAAGAACTTGAGCCGGCGAATCAGCCAGTCCTTGGCGAACTTCTCGCCGAACTGCCCACCGAGTGCGGAGAACAGGAAAAACGGCAGGATGAACAGCATCGCCGCCACGTTGACCATCAGGTCCCTGTCCGTGTCGAGGCTGAGCTTGAAGAGGATCGCCAGGATCAACGACTGCTTGAAGATGTTGTCGTTGAATGCGCCAAGCAACTGGGTGATGAAGAACGGCAGGAAGCGCCTGCTCTTGAGCAGGGCGAATTGAGATTGCTGGCTCATCGATACCTTCCCTATTGGTGATTCGCTGAACATTGGACTGCAACTGCCCGAGCAAAGCCACAGCCCCGGCACTTTTGTTTCCGTGAAAGGCCACTTCCACGTCGTGGTGCGCTCAATTGAACAAGGGATTACCGCGCAGCCGCGCCACGGCCAGATCGACGAACGCGCGCACCTTGGCGGGCGCTTGGCGCCCCTCGGGATACAGCACGTGAATCGGCAACGGCGGCTCCTCGAAGGCGTCGAGCACGATCTGCAGCGCGCCTTCCTGCAGGGCCGGGCCAACCTGATAACTCAGTACGCGGGTCAGCCCCCACCCGGCGCTCGCGGTGGCGATCGCCGACTCGTTGGTGTTGCAGTGCAGAACCGGGTCGACAACCACCCGCTGCCCCTCGGCGAAGCGCCATTCCGGCGAGGCCCAGGCACTTTGCGACACGACGATACGGTGATGTTTGAGATCGGCGGGCGTGGATGGCAGGCCATATTTCTGCAGATAGCACGGTGCCGCACAGATCACCCGCCGCACCGACCCGACCTGAATGGCGGTGAAGCCGGAGTCGGCCAGATGACCGATACGCACCGCCACATCGATGCCCTCGTCGACGATGTTCACCGGCCGGTCGACGAAGAAGGTACGCGCATGCATGCCCGGGTAGGCATCCAGGTAATCCAGCACCAGCGGCAGCACGTGCAGGTGGCCGAACATCGACGCCGCGGTGACGGCCAGGCTGCCGGAGGGCTCGGCGTAATGGCCAGCGGCGGCCAGTTCCGCTTCGGCGATATCGCCGAGAATCCGCCGGCAATCCTGCAGATAACGGTTGCCTGCATCGGTGGTTTTCACCGAGCGCGTGGTGCGCACCAGTAGCCGGGCGCCGATCAGATCCTCGAGGCCCGCGACGATGCGCGTTACCGCTGGCGCACTCATGTGCATCTGCCGCGCGGTACTGGCGAAGCTGCCGGTTTCCGCGACCTTCACAAATACCCGCATCGCCTGCCAACGATCCATCTGCCTGCCATTCCTCTGGTTTCAGCGTTGACTACGCACCAAGCGCAGCGGAGCAGTATGCCGTATATAGGCGAGCATTGTGGAAGCGCGCCGTGCGCGCGAAATCACGGGCATGGCCCGTTCCCACAGGTAGTGCATCGACGCGCCTACAGAGCCTGCTCGCAACCGTAGATACAAGGGTGGGCTTCAGCCCACCAATTGCCCGCCCCCAACAGAGATCCGACACCCACTGCCAAGAGCACGGCAGACAGTCAGGATTCGATTCGGCTGGCTGGTGGGCTGAAGCCCACCTTACGGGACGGGGTCGGCCAGGTCAGGGACGCTGCCATTTCTCAAACGCCATTCACCCTGTGCTCCTGTGCTCGACATCATCCTACAAGGGTATCAATCAGCGCTTGAGCTTCAGGTACAGCGCTTCGACCTTTTCCCGCGCCCAGGGCGTCTTGCGCAGGAAGGTGAGGCTCGACTTGATGCTCGGGTCGCTCTTGAAACAGCGGATATCGATGCGCTGTGCCAGGCCGTCCCAACCCAACTGCTCGACCAGTTCGGCAAGAATGGCCTGCAATGTGATGCCGTGCAGCGGATCTTTGGACGTACTCATATCGGGCTCCTGATTCCTGGCCCGTCAGCTTACCAGCAGGCCGCAACGAAAAGGCCCGGACAATGCCCGGGCCTCTGGTCAATCGAGTTACGGAAGCGCGATCAGATGTGCGCGTCCTGATACTCCTTCTCGGCCTCGTCGAAGCGCTTGACCATCGCTGGCGTTGCCGGGCGACCGATCTTGCTGAAAATGACGATGGCCAGGGTGGCGAGGATGAAGCCCGGGATGATCTCGTACAGACCCAGCCCGACGAAGTTCTTCCACAGCACCACGGTCAATGCACCGACCACCATACCGGCCAACGCGCCGTTACGGGTCATGCCTTTCCACACCAAGGAGAGGATCACCACAGGGCCGAAGGCGGCACCGAAACCAGCCCAGGCGTAGGACACCAGGCCCAGCACCTTGCTATCGGGATTGGAGGCGATAATGATCGCGACGATGGCGATCAGCAGCACCATGCCACGACCGACCCATACCAGTTCCTTCTCGCTAGCGCCCTTGCGCAGGAAGGCTTTGTAGAAGTCTTCGGTCAGGGCACTGGAGCACACCAGCAACTGACAGCTCAGGGTACTCATCACCGCAGCCAGAATGGCAGACAGCACCAGGCCGGCAATCCATGGGTTGAAGAGGATCTTGGTCAGTTCGATGAACACACGCTCGCTGTTATCGGTGACCGGGCCGGCCAGCGCCGGGTTGTTGGCGAAGTAGGCGATGCCGAAAAAGCCGACTGCCACAGCGCCGCCCAGGCACAGGATCATCCAGATCATGCCGATACGGCGTGCGGCCGGAATCGACTTGACCGAATCGGCCGCCATGAAGCGCACCAGAATGTGCGGCTGGCCGAAATAGCCCAGGCCCCAGCCCAGTAGGGAAACGATGGCGACGAAGGACAGGCCGCGGAACATGTCGAAGTTGGCCGGGTTGGCCTGTTCGATGGTAGCCATGGCCGCGTCGAAATCACCCAGGGCGAGAATCACGAACACCGGGGTGATCAACAACGCGAAGATCATCATGGTGGCCTGCACCGTATCGGTCCAGCTCACTGCCAGGAAGCCGCCAACGAACACGTAGACGATGGTGGCTGCTGCGCCGACCCACAGGGCGGTGTCGTAGCTCATGCCAAAGGTCGATTCGAACAGGCGGGCGCCGGCCACCACGCCCGAGGCGCAGTAGATGGTGAAGAACACCAGGATGATCACTGCCGAGAAAATTCGCAGCACCTTGCTGGTGTCTTCGAAGCGGTGGGTGAAGAAGTCTGGCAGGGTCAACGCATTGTTGTTGTGCTCGGTATGCACACGCAGGCGACCGGCAACGAACAGCCAGTTCAACCAGGCGCCGAGGATCAGGCCGATGGCGATCCAGCTTTCCGAGATACCGGCGATGAAGATCGCGCCTGGTAAGCCCATCAGCAACCAGCCACTCATGTCCGAGGCGCCAGCCGACAGAGCGGTAACGAAGCTGCCGAGGCTGCGCCCACCGAGGATGTAGTCGGAGAAGTTCTTGGTCGCGCGGTAGGCAACGAAGCCAATCAGCACCATGGCCAGGATATAGACCACGAAGGTGACCAGCATGGGAGTACTTGCAGTCATTTGGGGAATGCCCCTCTCGTTTGTTTTTATTCGAACCGGGGATTACCCGGTCCAGTTGGCACATCACGACCATCGGTCACGGTCGTGCTCCAGATAAGCCATTCTTCTAACCGCAGATGGCGTTACCGATTCGGGGCATACGCCCCCAATAGCAAAACGGGCAGAAACCTGATGATTTCTGCCCGTTGGTATCACTCGTCGCCCAGCGACAGCAGTGAGGCGTTTCCGCCCACCGCCGTGGTATTCACAGACGTGGTGCGCTCGTTGACGAAGCGCAACAGGTAGCTCGGGCCACCGGCTTTCGGGCCGGTACCGGACAGGCCGCAGCCGCCGAACGGCTGTACGCCGACCACCGCACCGATCTGGTTGCGGTTCACGTACAGGTTGCCGACCCGCGCCAGGGCTTCGATGCGGGCGGCAGTTTCCTCGTTTCGGCTGTGGATGCCAAGGGTCAATCCGTACCCGGTGGCGTTGATCGCCGCGACAACCTTCTCCAGATCGCTGGCGTCGAAGCGAACCACGTGCAGAACCGGACCGAATTGTTCCTTCTTCAGTTCGTCAATGCCACCAATCTCGAACGCCACCGGTGCGATGAAGTGGCCGTTCAGATCGGCACGCAGCGAGGCCTCGGCAATCAGCTTGCCTTCGCCCTTGAGCTGGTTGATGTGCGCCAGCAAGCCTTCACGGGCTTCGGCGTCGATCACCGGGCCGATATCGTTCTCGCGCAGGTGGGTCGGGCCGATCTTCAGCTCGGCCATGGCCCCCTTGAGCAGGTCGATCACCCGCTCGGCGATATCGCGCTGCACGTACAGCACGCGCAGTGCCGAGCAGCGCTGGCCCGCACTGGTGAAGGCCGAACCGACGGCATCCTTGACCACCTGCTCAGGCAGCGCAGTGGAGTCGACGATCATGGCGTTCTGGCCGCCGGTCTCGGCGATCAGGGTGGCGATCATGCCGTCCTTTTCGGCCAACTGACGGTTGATGATGCGCGCCGTGTCGGTGGAACCGGTGAAGCACACGCCGGCAACGCGCGGGTCGCGGCAGAACACGCCGCCCAGGGTGGCACCGTCGCCTGGCAGGAAGGCGATCACATCCTCTGGCAGGCCGGCTTCGAACATCAGTTCCAGGGCGCGTGCGGCGATCAGGCTGGTCTGCTCGGCCGGTTTGGCCAGCACCACGTTGCCGGCCACCAGCGCGGCGCTGATCTGGCCGAGGTAAATGGCCAGCGGGAAGTTCCACGGGCTGACGCAGACGAAAATGCCACGGCCTTCATGGAACAGTTCGTTGCGCTCGCCGGTCGGGCCCTTGAGCTCTTCGCGGCCCAGCTTGAGGCGCGCCTGCTGCGCGTAGTAGCGGCAGAAATCCACGGCTTCGCGGACTTCGTCGATGCCGTCCTGCATGGACTTGCCGGCTTCCACGGTGCACAGCGCCATCAACTCGGCACGGTTGCGCTCCAGCAGGTCAGCGAGGCGCTCGAGAATGCTTGCCCGCTCATCGATAGCGACCGCATTCCAACGCGGCCAGGCGGCACTCAGGCCATCCAGCGCTTGGGCGGCTTGGGCGGCGGTGGCGAACTGGGCAGTGCCGACCACCTTGTCCAGGTCGAAGGGGCAGCGCACTTGCTGGGCGGTGCCGCTCAGGGTCTGGCCGTTTATCACAGGGGCAGCCTGCCATTGACGGTCGAGTTGCGGCTTGTAGGCGTTTTCGAGCTCGGTCAAAGAATTCTGGATATTCATGTTGATGCCCTGGGAGTTTTTCCGTGTGGCCCCGTACAGCGCAGGTGGCAGCGGGATTTTGTTATTGCCGAGGCTGGCGAATCTGCTCAGCTGGGTGACCGGGTGATCGATCAGCGATTCGACCGGCACGCTCGGGTCGACCAGTTGGTGAACGAACGACGAGTTGGCACCGTTCTCCAGCAGGCGGCGCACCAGGTAAGGCAGCAGATCCTTGTGAGCCCCCACCGGCGCATAGATGCGCACGGTCTTGCGATGCGTCTCCAGCACCGTGTCGTACAGCGCATCGCCCATGCCGTGCAGGCGCTGGAACTCGAACTCGCGCGGTGACGTCTGCTCGGCGGCCATGGCCAGGATGCAGCTGACGGTGTGCGCGTTGTGGCTGGCGAACTGCGGGTAGATGACGCCACGGGTGAACTCGCTGAGCAGGTAGCGGGCGCAAGCCAGGTAGGAGGTATCGGTGCCTTCCTTACGGGTGAACACCGGGTAGCCGTCGAGGCCCCAGACCTGGCACTGCTTGATCTCGCTGTCCCAGTAGGCCCCCTTGACCAGGCGCAGCGGCATCTTCTCGCCGAGTTCCCTGCCCAGCAGGGTCAGCCAGACCAGCACCGGCAGGCAGCGCTTGGAATAGGCCTGGATCACCAGACCGAACTCGCCCCAGCCGGCGACGGCGGGATCACGCAGCAGCTTCTCGTAGAGTTCCAGGGACAGCTCGAGGCGATCCGCCTCCTCCGCGTCCACGGAAATCCCGACGTTCAGCTTGCGCGCCCGGATCACCAACTCGCGCACGTTGGCGAACAGCTCGCTCAGCACGCGCTCGCGCTGGGCCACTTCGTAACGGGGGTGCAGTGCCGAGAGCTTGATCGAGATCGACGGCTTCGGGCCCGGGCCGACCTGCGGCTCGGCGCCGACGGTATCGATGGCCTTGCGGTAGTCGGCCATGTACTTCTCGGCGTCTTCGGCGGTCAGCGCCGCTTCACCGAGCATGTCGAAGGAATAGGTGTAGCCCTTTTCACGCTCCGGGCGGCCGTTCTTCAGCGCTTCGCTGATGGTACGGCCGAGCACGAACTGCTTGCCCATGAGCTTCATGGCCTGGTTCATGGCCGCGCGGATCACCGGCTCGCCGGAACGCTGGATCAGACGACCGAGTACGTTCTTCGGACGGCCATCGCGGGTCTGCGGATCGACCACCTTGCCGGTCATCACCAGCCCCCAGGCGGCGAAATTGACCAGCACGCTGTCGCTCTTGCCGAGGTGACGCTCCCACTCGGCGGCGCTGAGCTTGTCGCGGATCAAGGCATCGGCGGTGGCGGCATCCGGCACCCGCAGCAGGGCTTCGGCCAGGCACATCAGCATCAGGCCTTCCTGGGTATCCAGGCTGTACTGACGCAGCAGCGCATCGAGGGTGTCGACCGCGTTGTCGCGACCACGCACGTCCTGGATCAGGCTGCGCGCCTGCTGGCGAACGGCATCGATACCGGCAGCACCGGGATCGGCCAGCTGCAGCAGTTCGCCGAGATAGGCTGCCTCGTCAACGTTGTAGTTGGCGCTGATGACAGGGAAAAAATCGGCGGCCTTGGCAGCGGAGATCCGGTCAAGGAACTCCTGGTGCAAGACGTGACTGGCTTTGAACATCACGCCCATCCTCTTGTTATGGAGATTATCTGTGGGATACCCCTGCTTTGGGTCTAGCTCAGATACGGGTATCTGGCGATCGCACGACGCAGAAGTGGATGGCGGAATGTAGAGGCAGATTGGTGACGGCTTCTTGCGAAAACCTCTGGAGTTTTTGCAGAAAACTCCGAAGAGTTGGTGAGATCTCTGGGTATGCATGGCAGACAGGATGCGTCGATGGGGGCGCATCGCCGGTAGCCAGACTGCTATCACCTAAATGGGCAATAGAGGACAGCACGAGAACAGCGAAATCCGCTATATACCAAGTGGACCCAACAGAAGCTGCTGGAGCCACGAATCACTAAAAAGACACAGGATACCTTCCCCCTATGAGCCAAGAAAACCGCAGGCACCACAACACGGCAGGTATAGAAAGACAATGATTTTACTACTGGATAGCGCATTTCCTGCGAAGCAACTTTAAGGCAGTGCTGAACTCGATCTTCGCAACATATCGATTAAAGTCTGGCCAACGTTGCTATCCAAGTGCACTGCTACAAATCTACGCCTCTATCACCTGAAACTAAGCTCGCTTGAAGGGATTGATTCACTCATTAACACTCGAGAACTTGCATTGGAATGGGCAACGAAAATTGAAAGCTTAATGCCTGTTTTTAAGCTCCAGAATCTGACACATCTCTCCGTATCAGATTTTCCAAAATTACGGGATATTGATGGTATCCACGAGTTGCATGAGCTGGTCGAATTGAACCTGTCTGGCAACCTTGGGGGCGGCTCCTCCCCTCTTCGCCTCAATTCCATTGAGCCTGTATCGCAACTTCCTAAACTCACCAAGCTTTCTTTGCTTAATATAAAACTTCAAACCAATGACATCACATCCCTTGCTCGCTGCTCTCAGCTTCGCAACCTACGGCTGTCGAATCAGTTTGAGCGAAGCCAAGTCGCATTTCTTGCCAGCCGGCTGAACGAGCAACTCATTGAACCTCTGACCGCTTACACTGGCACCCACATAAACTGCGAAAAATGCAATGGCCTGAAATCAATGTTCACGGGGCGGAGAATGCCATTTCTTTGCCGACTCTGTGATACAGCGCGTTTTGAAAAGCTGACCCGTGAGTTTAAGCAGATGGCGCTCAACTCATAACTACATATATTTAAACATGGCGATAGCTGATAAAAATCGCGCATCAGTCACTAGATTGTTGTTTCTCCACCCGCCGCAACGCCCGGTAGAGCGTGGAGCGGTGAACCTTGAGTACCTTGGCGGCCTGATCGACGGACTGCCCGTCCTCGTTGATCAAGCGGCGCGCCTCGTCGATCTGCTCACTGGACAGCGTGGGTTTTGCGCCGAATTTCACGCCGCGGGCTTTGGCAGCGTCGCGGCCGTCCTTGGTTCGTTCGAGAATCAGCGAGCGCTCGAACTCGACGATACCGGCGAAAACCGCCAGAACCGCCAGACCGTTTTCCGTGGTGGTGTCAGCCCAGGGCTCGGACAGGCTGCGAAGCCCCGCGCCACTGACGTGAATCCGCTCGGCGATCTCCAACAACTCTCGCGTGCTGCGTGCCAGGCGATCGAGCTTGGTCACGGTGAGCACGTCACCTGGGCCCAGCTCGGCGAGCAAGCGGGTCAGCTCGGGGCGGTTGCGCCAGTTGTTCTTGGTCTGCTCCGAAACGAGCCGGGTGCATCCCGCCAGCTCCAGCCCGAACAGCTGGCTGAGCAGGTTTGGCGTTTCACTGGCTCTCGCATAACCGAGGTAACGGGGTCCCGTTTCCTGGAGCGACTCTGATTCCGGCGCAACGCTCATCGGCGGGTAACTCCGGGCAAGGCCACATTGCACCGCATCGCGGCTGCCGAGATGACGCTGATAGATTTGTGTGGCGGCGATGAGGGAAGGTATCGAGGGAAGGATTGGCAAGAAAAGGCTGGAATCATGCTGCATTTACTCTGCGCTGGCGGCCCGACCTGCGCGAAACTGAACCTGCCTTGCCGCGATTGCGGTGGCACCCGTGAAATAACCTACACCAAGCTCTGCAGCGTGGAAACCCTGGGGCGTAGCGCTCGCAAGCGAACGCAGCGCCCTGTACCCCGCTGAAGATGTCACCAAGCGCCGAACCGCTGCCAGGCAAAACCCCTGACCCTCAACGAGAACGCCGCCGCCCTTTACGGTAACGGCGGCGCACGGTCTGGCATTGCGCAATCAGGCAGTCAGACGGGTCAGCGCCTCACGGTACTTGTCGGCGGTCTTCTGCGCGACGTCGGCCGGTACTGCCGGCGCTGGCGGCTCCTTGTTCCAGCCGGTGGATTCCAACCAGTTGCGCACGAACTGCTTGTCGAAGCTCGGCGGGTTGGTGCCTTCGGCGTAGCTGTCGGCTGGCCAGAAGCGGCTGGAGTCGGGGGTCAGCACTTCGTCCATCAGGGTCAGGGTGCCGTTTTCGTCGAGGCCGAATTCGAACTTGGTGTCGGCGATGATGATGCCGCGGGTGGCTGCGTACTCGACTGCCGCGACGTACAGCGCGATGGAGGTGTCGCGCACCTTGGCGGCCAGCTCGGCACCGATGATCGCTTCGCACTGCTCGAAGCTGATGTTCTCGTCATGGTCGCCCACGGCGGCCTTGGTCGACGGGGTGAAGATCGGCTGTGGCAGCTTGGCGGCTTCCTTCAGACCGGCGGGGAGCTGGATACCGCATACGGTGCCGCTCTTCTGATACTCCTTCCAGCCCGAACCGACGAGGTAACCGCGCACGATGGCCTCCACGGCAACCGGCTTGAGGCGCTTGGCGACCACGGCGCGGCCCTCGACCAGCGACAGCTCGGCGGCCGGCACCACGTCTTCGACGCGATCACCGGTGAAGTGGTTGGGCACCACATGGGCCAGCTTGTCGAACCAGAAGTTGGAGATGGCGGTAAGGATCTTGCCCTTCTCCGGAATTGGCTGCTCGAGGATCACGTCGAAAGCCGACAGGCGATCGGTTGCGACCATCAGCATGCGCTTGTCGTCGATCTCGTAGAGATCGCGGACTTTGCCCGAATAGATCTTTTTCAGGCTCAGGGAAGGTGTGGTCATATCGAGATTCCGCCTTGTCGCGTGAAAGTCGCGCCGCTCTTCGTCAAAGCTGACGACCGACGGCCGGGTAAGTAGCAACAGCGCCGGAGGGCACCTCTAAAAACTACCTGCGTTGTCATCGCTGCGTTGAAAACAGGCTCGAGATGCTCATTTACAACTCGTGAACTGCGCTTTTCGCCTGTTCTCGCCTTGCGCCGACTGCCTCGCCTAGGTTTTTAGAGGCCCCAGTTGGCCTGCCTGTGAAAACAAAAGGCGAAACCCCTGGAGGTTTCGCCTATCGCCAACCACTCGCCAAGAATCCTTAGCCGAGGTTTTCCTGAATCATGTCCAGCACGCGGCGTGCGACATCGGCCGGTGCGATGGTGTTGAGGTCTTTCTCGACCGTCACCTGCACGGTATCGCCAACGGCGGTCAGGCGGACCTGATAGCGCTCGGCGCGAGCTTCGATGTCGTCCTTGTTCTCCGAGCCGCCGAACAGACGGCTGAAGAAGCCAGGCTTCTCGTTGGCACGTTGCGGGCCTTCGGCCAGGTTGACGTAATAGACGCCCAGGGTACGGTTGATGTCGTCGACGCGCAGGTCAGCCATACGCAGCGAGCGGCCAACGCCGGACCAGGCACGGTCGAAGTCGGTGCTCAGGTTCAGCACCGGGTTGCCATTGCCATCGGCGGAGAGGCTCACGCGGCTCGGTGCGTCGTAGTCACGACCGGCCAGCAGCGATACCGAACCGCCCTGCTCGACGCTGCGCGTCAGGCTGGCCTGCAGGTCGTCGAGCAGCGCGGCATCCAATGCCTTGTTGACGCTACGCTCGGTGAACGGCACGTCGCTGGTGCTGCCGGCCGGACGCTGAGCGGTGACCACGAAGATTTCGCTGGTGTTGCGCTGTACGCCTGGCTCGAGGCGCACGTGCACACGGGTCTCGGTGTTGCTGTCGAGGCCGGCGACACGGCCGCCCAGGCGGCTCTGCATGCTGCTGGACAGCGCATCGAAGCGCTGCCAGTCGGTGCTGAATTCGCCGGTCTGTGGACGCTCGTCGACGATGCGGAAGCCGCCGTCCTCGAAGTACTGGCGGGCACCCGGCCAGACTTCAGCGGGAACGCGCTGAGCGACCAGCCAGCTGGAGTCGCCGCTGTTCTGCAGGCTGAACTCGCTGACGCTCTCGCTAACGGCGAGTGCTTGCGGGCGCGGCACTTCGTACTCGCCCTCCACGTCGCTGTTGCGGATCTGATTCGGCACCGGCAGCAGCGGATCGAGACGCTTGGCCTCGACATCGGCAGGCAGTTGCATCGGTGCGGTCTGCCGCGCGGTCAGGTAATCGCTACCGCGATCGCGGAAGTAGCCATTTTCGCCCCAGATCCAGCCACAGCCACTGGTGCTGGTGATGATCAGAGCAAGTGCGGAAAGTCCGGCCAGTCGCTTCATGCGTCGTAATTCCTCGATTAGACCAATACACCGGACTGGCGCAGGGCCTGACGCAGCGGTTCGTGACAACGGGGGCTCAGCCAGGTCAGCGGCAAGCGAATGCCGTCGGCCATCATGCCCATTTCGTTCAGCGCCCATTTCACCGGAATCGGGTTGGCTTCGATGAACAGGTTCTTGTGCAGGGGCATCAGGCGGTCGTTGATCGCCCGTGCGATCGCCGCTTCACCGCGCATGGCCGCCGAACACATGTCGCTCATCGCCCGCGGGGCCACGTTGGCGGTCACGGAAATGTTGCCCTTGCCGCCCAGCAGCATCAGCTCGACCGCCGTGGCGTCGTCGCCGGAATAGAGCAGGAAGTTCGAGCTGACACGGTCGAGGATGTCACGGGCACGCTGCAGGTCGCCGGTGGCTTCCTTGATGCCGATGATGTTGTCGACGGCGGACAGGCGCTCGACGGTTTCCGGCAGCATGTCGCAGGCGGTACGCCCCGGCACGTTGTAGAGAATCTGCGGAATGGCCACGGCTTCGGCAATGTGGCGGAAGTGCAGGTACAGGCCTTCCTGGGTCGGCTTGTTGTAGTACGGCGTGACCAGCAGGCAGGCATCGGCGCCGGCGGTCTTGGCGTTCTGGGTCAGCTCGACCGCTTCGCGGGTGGAGTTGGCACCCGTGCCGGCGATCACCGGGATGCGCCCGGCGACCTGATCGACCACGCGGCGGATGACTTCGATGTGCTCGTTGACATCGAGGGTCGCCGACTCACCCGTGGTGCCGACCGCGACGATGGCGTTGGTGCCCTCTTGCAGGTGGAAATCCACCAGCTTGCTCAAGGCATCCCAATCGAGATTACCCTGTGCATCCATGGGCGTGGCCAGTGCCACCATACTGCCCGCAATCATGCAACCGCTCCTGCTGAAAAAGAGAGCCGTAATGGTACTGGCGCCACCAGCCTTGCACAAGCTAAGTAGCAGGTGGCGTGAACGACCGTCATTGCATGCCTCTGGCGCCGCGCTTCGCTTGCCGATAGCGGTATCTGGTCATTCCCCTGGCGGGCGCTTTTCGCTACCCTGCGAGTTTGTTTGGCACTGTCTATAGAGCCGAGCGTTCAACGTTTAGGAAGGCTGCATGTCCACCCCCCCAGTTCGCGAACAATTCCTCGTCATCAGTGCACTCGGCACCAACGCCATGGAGCTGACCAACGTACTGTGCCGAGCCAGCCATGAAAACCGCTGCGCGGTCGTCAGCACGCGCCTGAGCCGCCACGGCGAGTTCAGCGCGCTGGTGCTGCAGGTGTCTGGCAACTGGGATGCCCTGGCGCGCCTGGAAACGGGCCTGCCGGCACTCTCCAAGAAGCATGAGTTCACCGCCAACGTGATCCGTAGCGCAGCGTCGGAGGTCCGCCCCCAGGCGCTGCCCTACGTGGCCTACGTCAGCTCGGTGTACCGCCCGGACATCCTCAACGAGCTGTGCCAGTTCTTCATCGATCACCGCGTCGAACTGGAGGCCCTGACCTGCGACACCTATCAGGCGCCGCAGACCGGCGGCACCATGCTCAACGCCACGCTGACCGTCACCCTGCCAGCCGGCACCCAGATCAGTTGGCTGCGCGACCAGTTCCTGGATTTCGCCGACGCGCTGAATCTGGATGCGCTGATCGAACCCTGGCGCCCACAGAACCCATAAGGAGCCCTTCATGGCCATCGCTATCGACGCCCCTGTCCCCGACTTCAGCGCCCCCGCGACGGGCGGCGAGTTCAACCTGGCCGCCTACAAGGGCAAGCAGTTGGTGATCTACTTCTACCCGAAGGACAATACTCCGGGCTGCACCACCCAAGGCCAGGGCTTTCGGGATGGCCACGCGGCCTTCGCTGCGGCCAACACGGTCGTCGTCGGCGTGTCGCGCGACAGCCTGAAGACCCATGAGAACTTCAAGGCCAAGCAGGGCTTCGCCTTCGAACTGATTTCGGACAAGGACGAAAGCGTCTGCCAGCTGTTCGACGTGATCAAGCTGAAGAAGCTCTACGGCAAGGAGTACCTGGGCGTCGACCGCAGCACCTTCCTGATCGACAAGAACGGCGTACTGCGCCAGGAATGGCGAGGGGTCAAGGTGCCCGGCCATGTCGATGAGGTACTGGCCGCAGCCCAGGCCCTCAACAAAGCCTGATACATATGAAA
This sequence comes from Pseudomonas flavescens, assembly GCF_013408425.1. NCBI lineage: Bacteria > Pseudomonadati > Pseudomonadota > Gammaproteobacteria > Pseudomonadales > Pseudomonadaceae > Phytopseudomonas > Phytopseudomonas flavescens. The sequence continues at coordinate 2,800,208 of NZ_JACBYV010000001.1, forward strand.
AATGCCGCTCTCGAGCGGCATTTTTCATGGCGACCTCTTCACCCTGGCATCACGCCTTGCGCAGCCAGTAACGGAACACGTCACCCTCGGTTTCCTCACGCAGCAGCTCATGGCCAGCCAGCCGGGCGAAGGCCCGGAAATCGCGCTGCGACCCGGCATCCGTGGCCAACACCTTGAGCACCTCGCCACTGGCCAGGCCATTGAGCGCCATCTTGGCCTTGAGCAAAGGCAGCGGGCAATTCAAGCCACACGCATCCAGCTCGGCCTGATGCTCGCCCCGCCACACCGCTACATCCCCCATAACGCCCTCCGTTTTTCCAGGCCGACAGCATAACCCAAGGCCCGCCGACGCTGGTCAGGCAAGTGCCTCCCGGCTACAGTACGGCACTGATCCGACAAGAGCTCCATGCATGAATGTTTTGCGCCCTACCCTGCTGACGCTCGCCTGCCTGCTGGCACAACCGACGATGGCCAACGACCTGCCATCACTTGGCGATGCCAGCTCGTCGATGGTTTCTCCGCAACAGGAGTATCAACTGGGCCGGGCCTGGCTGAGCATCGTCCGCGGCCAGGTCAGCCAACTGTCGGATCCGCAGCTCAAGGACTTCGTCGAAAGCAGCGTCTACCGCCTGGCGGAAACCAGCCAGGTTCAGGACCGGCGCCTCGAGTTCGTCCTGCTCAACAGCCCGCAGATCAACGCTTTTGCAGCGCCAGGCGGGATCATCGGCGTCAACGGCGGGCTGTTCCTCTACGCGCAGACCGAAGGCGAATACGCCTCGGTACTGGCCCACGAACTGGCCCACTTGTCGCAGCGCCACTTCGCCCGCGGCCTGGAGGCCCAGCAACGCATGCAGTTGCCGGTCATGGCCGCGATGCTCGCTGGTATCGTCGCAGCGGCAGCGGGTGCCGGCGATGCCGGCATCGCCGCCATCGCCTCGACCCAGGCAGCAGCGATTCAGGAACAGCGGCGCTTCTCCCGGCAGAACGAACAGGAGGCCGACCGCATCGGTCTGGTCAACCTGGAAAAGGCCGGCTACGACCCCCGCTCGATGCCGAGCATGTTCGAACGCCTGATGCGTCAGTACCGCTACGACCGCATGCCACCCGAATTCCTGCTGACCCACCCGGTCTCCGAATCGCGTATCGCCGATACCCGCAACCGCGCCGAGCAGTACCAGGCTGGCGGCACCGAAGACAGCCTGCGCTACCAGCTGATGCGTGCCCGGGTGCAGCTGACCTATGAAGAAACCCCGGGCATCGCCGCCAAACGCTTCCGTGCCCAGCTCGATGAAAACCCGAACATGGACGCCGCCCGCTATGGCCTGACCATCGCCCTGATCAAGGGCAGCCAGTTCGACGAGGCACGCGACACCCTGGCGCCCCTGCTGCAGAAGGCACCGGACGACGTCACCTACAACCTGGCGCAGATCAGCCTGGACAGTGCAGCCAACCGCCTCGCCGCCGCCGATCAGCGCATCAAGCGTCTGCTCGACCTGTACCCTGGCAACTACCCGCTGAACCAGGCGCGCATCGACCTGCTGCTCAAACAACGCAAAATTCCCGAGGCCGAGCAGGCCCTGAACGATCTGCTCAAGCGCCGCGTGAAGGATCCGGACGTCTGGTATCAGGTTGCGGAAGTGCGCGGCCTCAGCGGCAACACCATCGGCCTGCATCAGGCCCGGGCAGAGTTCTTCGCGCTGGTGGGGGATTTCAACCAGGCCATCGAGCAGCTCGACTTCGCCAAGCGCCGCGCCAGCAACAACTTCCAGCTGGCTTCACGCATCGACGCCCGCCAGAAAGAGCTGATCGAAGAGAAGCGCATGACCGAAGAGATGCTGCGCTGATGAACGAGCGCCAAGTCAGGGCCTGGTAGTCTCCTGCAGCCGTCTCTCGCTTGGCGCTTTGCCCTTGCAGAGTGCCGCTGCTGTCAGGCATTGCCAGCGAGCTTCAGGCGTGCCGCCTGGGTGAAGTCGAGCATACGCTTGAGCGGCTTGATCGCTCTGGGAATCAGCGCCGGGTCGACGAACACCTCGTTACTGCCCTCACGCAGGCACTGCAAGGTGCGCTGCAGGGTGTTCATCGCCATCCACGGGCAGTTGGCACAACTGCGGCAGGCGGCGCCATTGCCAGCTGTCGGCGCCGCGACGAACTCCTTGTCGGGACACAGCTGCTGCATCTTGTAGAAGATGCCGCGATCGGTGGCGACGATGAAGGTCTTGTTCGGCATCCGCTGCGCGGCAGCGATCAGTTGGCTGGTCGAGCCAACCGCATCGGCCAGGTCGATCACCGCGGTCGGCGACTCAGGGTGCACCAGCACGGCCGCTTGCGGATACAGCGCCTTCATTTCTTCCAGCTGGCGGGCCTTGAACTCTTCGTGGACGATGCAGGCACCGTCCCAGAGCAGCATGTCGGCACCGGTCTTGTTCTGGATGAAACGCCCCAGATGCTGATCCGGCGCCCAGATGATGCTCTCGCCGTTGTCCATCAGGTGCTCGACGATCTCCACGGCGCAGCTGGACGTCACCACCCAGTCGGCCCGCGCCTTCACCGCTGCCGAGGTATTGGCGTAAACCACCACGGTGCGCTGCGGATGCTGATCGCAGAACGCGGCGAATTCGTCGACCGGGCAACCCAGATCCAGAGAACAGGTGGCTTCCAGCGTCGGCATCAGCACGCGCTTTTCAGGGTTGAGGATTTTCGCCGTCTCGCCCATGAACTTGACGCCGGCGACCAACACGGTCTGCGCCGAATGCTGATTGCCGAAGCGGGCCATCTCCAGCGAGTCGGACACGCAGCCACCGGTTTCTTCGGCAAGCGCCTGCAGCACCGGGTCGCAGTAGTAGTGGGCGACCAGAACGGCATTCTGGCGCTTCAGTTCTTTGCCAATTTCATCACGGTAGAACGCTTCCTGCTCCGCCGTCAGCGTCTCTGGCTGTTTGGCATCGAGATGAGCTTGGACAAGAAGTCGTTCGGCAATCTGCGTCATGTCGTCAGGCCCTATCGAGGTCTATGAGCACGGAACGTTGAGTATACCGCCAGACGCACCGGGCTGGCCGGAACAGGCAGAGGGGCGTCGCAGGTTGCACAGCCGCGGGCTGCGAACCTTGCGCGGGCGCGCATGTTAAGGGCTTTGTCGGACGATTTTCAATCGCCCGGACGACCTCGCATCGATCCACCGGTTGATCGCCAGGATAATCCGCCGCATCATCAGCATCAGGACAACGACTTGGCCGAGCGACAGCCGCCAGGCAGCAGGGCCGCAGGTGGCCAACCAGGTTCAGTCGCGCAGAGGCCGAATGCGACTTCTGCAAGAAGCACCGTTATCACCATTTTGGAAAACATCGACCACGCGCGCGCCCCGCGGTGGTCGTTCAGCGATTGAGGATGTCATGGCTTACGAAAGCATCGAATGGGACAAGCTGGGTTTCGACTACATCAAGACCGACCAGCGCTACCTGTCGCACTGGCGCGACGGTGAATGGGATCAGGGCAACCTGACCGAAGACAACGTACTGCACATCAGCGAGGGCTCCACGGCCCTGCATTATGGCCAGCAGTGCTTCGAAGGCCTCAAGGCCTACCGCTGCAAGGATGGCTCGATCAACCTGTTCCGCCCTGACCAGAACGCTCTGCGCATGCAGCGCAGCTGTGCGCGCCTGCTGATGCCGGCACCGTCGAACGAGCAATTCATCGAGGCCTGCAAGCAGGTGGTACGCGCCAACGAGCGCTTCATCCCGCCATACGGTTCCGGTGGCGCGCTGTATCTGCGCCCGTTCGTGATCGGCGTTGGCGACAACATCGGCGTACGCACCGCGCCGGAGTTCATCTTCTCGGTGTTCTGCATCCCGGTCGGCCCTTACTTCAAGGGCGGCATGAAGCCTAACAACTTCGTGATCTCCGGCTATGACCGCGCCGCCCCCCAGGGCACCGGCGCAGCCAAGGTCGGCGGCAACTACGCCGCCAGCCTGATGCCCGGCTCGCAGGCCAAGAAGAACAACTTCGCCGACTGCATTTACCTCGATCCGCAGACCCACACCAAGATAGAGGAAGTGGGCTCGGCGAACTTCTTCGCGATCACTCACAACGATGAATTCGTCACCCCGAAATCGCCATCGGTACTGCCAGGCATCACCCGCCTGTCGCTGATCGAACTAGCCCAGAGCCGCCTCGGCCTGAAGGTCATCGAAGGCGACGTATTCATCGACCGCCTGGGCGACTTCAAGGAAGCGGGCGCTTGCGGCACCGCTGCCGTGATCACCCCGATCGGCGGTATCGAGTACCAGGGCAAGCTGCACGTGTTCCACAGCGAGACCGAGGTCGGTCCGACCATCAGCCGCCTGTACAGCGAGCTGACCGGCGTGCAGTCCGGTGATGTCGAAGCACCGCAAGGCTGGATCGTCAAAGTCTGATGCGACGCGCTGGCGGGCCTTGACGGCTCGCCAGCACAGACTGACTGCCGGAAACGAAAAAAGCCCGGATCTTTTCAAGAGATCCGGGCTTTTTTCTGCGCCTTCACTTGGAAGGCTTGAGATGGTGGGTCGTGTAGGATTCGAACCTACGACCAATTGGTTAAAAGCCAACTGCTCTACCAACTGAGCTAACGACCCGTGGTGCGAGCGGCATGATACTGATTTAATTCAGGAATTCAACACCCACCGGAAAATAATTTACTGGTAACGGGTGGGATCGGGCACACCGGCGGCGGCGAAGCCGGCCGAGCGCAAACGGCAGCTGTCGCATTTCCCACAGGCACGGCCGTCATCGTCGGCCAGATAGCAGGAAACGGTCAGACCGTAATCCACCCCCAGACGCGAACCCTCCTGGACGATTTCAGCCTTGCTCATCATCTGCAACGGCGCCTGGATACGGATGCCCTGCCCTTCCACGCCCATCCGGGTCGCCAGGTTGGCCACCCGCTCGAAGGCCTCGACGAACTCAGGCCGGCAATCGGGATAACCGGAGTAGTCCACCGCATTGACGCCGATGAAGATGTCCTGGGCTTCCAGCACCTCGGCCCAGCCCAGTGCCAGGGCCAGAAAAACGGTATTGCGTGCAGGCACATAGGTGACCGGAATACCCGTGGTCGGGCTCTGCGGTACATCGATGCTCGAGTCGGTCAACGCCGAGCCGCCGATACCACCGAGGTTCATGCCGATCACCTTGTGTTCGACTACACCCAACTGCCGGGCGACCCGCTCGGCTGCCTGGAGCTCGGAACGGTGCCGCTGACCGTAGTCGAAGCTCATGCTGTAGCAGCTGTAGCCCTGCTCCCTGGCCATCGCCACCACGGTCGCGGAGTCGAGGCCACCGGATAGCAGGATGACCGCTTTCTTTTCACTCATGTCAGTGCCCCGGCTCATCGTTCCAAAGAATCTTGTGCAGCTGCAGTTGCATGCGCACTGGCAGATTGTCGGCGATCACCCATTCGGCCAGCTCACGCCCACTCACCTGCTGGTGGCTCGGCGAAAACAGCAGCTCGCCGGCACGCTCGGCCAGGCCGTACTGGATGATCTTGCTCACCGACCAGTCGTAGTCCTCACGCGAACAGATCACGAACTTGACCTGATCCCGCGGCTGCAGGTACTCGATATTCTCGTAGCGGTTGCGGGCCACCTCGGCCGAACCCGGCGTTTTCAGGTCGATGACCTTGCTGACCCGAATATCGACAGCGGAAACATCCAGCGCGCCACTGGTTTCCAGAGACACGTCGTAACCGGCGTCACACAGACGCTGGAGCAAGGGAATGCAGTTGGGCTGCGCGAGCGGTTCGCCACCGGTAACGCACACATAGCGCGGACGGTAACTCGCCACCTGCTCGAGGATGGCGTCCAGCGAGAGGATTTTCCCGCCACTGAAGGCGTAGGCGGTATCGCAGTATTGACAGCGCAGGGGGCAGCCGGTCAGGCGCACGAATACCGTCGGCAAGCCGGCAGTACGCGTTTCCCCCTGCAACGAGAAAAAGATCTCGGTAATGCGCAGGGTATCTTTCATAAGGGCCACGGGCGTGACGGCGAAACAGGCCATCCGCCTCCGTTGCGAAAAAGGACGGCGATTCTAAACGAAAAGCATGGCTGGCAGCCATTTTTGACGTCTGCTGGCGACGGCCTGCAGGTCAAGTGCCCGGTTTGCAGGCAAAAAAAACCCGCGACAGGCACGGGTTTCTTTCACAAGCCGAGGCTCACTGAATGCGCTGCAGATCACGCTGGGCCAGCTGGGCAGCCGACGTGCCCGGGTACTGCGCGATGACCTGCTGCAGAATGCCCTTGGCCTTGTCGTTGTTGCCCATGCGGATTTCCACATCGGCCAGCTTGAACAGCGAATCCGGCACCTTGGAGTGCTGCGGATAGGCCTGACTGACCTTGGCGAAGGCCTGACCCGCACCCTGCAGATCGCCCTTGGCGAGGTTCACCTCACCAAGCCAGTACTGGGCATTGCCCGCGTATTGACTGTTCGGATAACGACGCAGGAATGCTGCGAAGGCTTGGCTGGCCTTGTCGAAATCCTTGGCCTTGATCAGGTCGAAAGCTGCATCGTAGAACAGCTTTTCCTTGGCCGGGTCTGCCGGCTCGCCGGAGGCTTGTGCCTGCCCTGCATCACCCGCGGAAGCACCACCGGCACCATTGCTGGCACCCGTGGCTGGAGAATTCTGTGTGGCTGCAGCACCGGCTGCGGCACCACTACTCAGACGCTTATCAAGATCCTGGTATCGCTCCAGGCCTTCTTGCTTCATACGCTGAATATCGTTCTGTTGCTCTTCGAGCATGCCACGCAGTTGCGCGATTTCCTGCTGCATCTGCTGGAGCTGATTGAACAGCATGCCCTGCGCCGAAGACGGGGTTTCCACCCCACCTCCGGCGTAGGCGCCAGACGTGCCGTAACCGGCATTCGGATTACCACCACCGTTACCGGTACTGCCATCCTGTACGGGAATCTGAGCCCAGGCCGCAAGCGGCAGGCTCAGCGCCATTACGGTTACTACACGTCGGCACATTCGCATATCGAATTACTTACGCAGTTCGACGCGACGGTTCTGAGCCCAGGATTGCTCGTCGTTGCCGGTGGCAACAGGACGCTCTTCACCGTAGGAAACCAGTTCCAGCTGAGCTGGGGAAACGCCTTGCAGTACCAGGTAACGCTGAACGGCCTTGGCACGACGCTCGCCCAGAGCCATGTTGTATTCGCGGGTACCGCGCTCGTCAGCGTGGCCTTCCAGGACGACGCGAGCGCCATTGCCTTTCAGGTCTTTGGCATGAACGTCCAGAGCGCGCATGGCTTCCGGCTTCAGGTCAGAGCTGTCGTATTCGAAGTAGAAAGTGGTGATAGCGCGCAGAGCGGCTTCTTCACTCAGGCTGCCGTCGACGGCGCCGGTGTTTGCACCGTAGCCAGCGTTCGGGTCTACAGCGCCTTCGCCAGCGGTGTCACCGCCTTTGGAGGAACAGCCAACAGCCACGGCGAGAGCCAGGCTCAGTGCAGCAAATTTGCCAAATTTCAGCATTTCCATGTGTAACTCCTAATGAACCCCAGTGTGTTAAGCATACAAACAGGTGAAGCACCGCGCATCAGTTCAGGAAGGGGGACCAGGATGGCTCTCGAACTTCGCCTTGAGCGGTAGGTAGAGGGAGCCTAACGCGACCGTTAACGGACGCTAACATCAGGACTCCCCGCCCCTGCTGGCGGGTAGCGTAGATTAGCATGGTGCCATTGGGCGCAACAGTAGGCGACTCATCCAAACTTGTATCTGAAAGAATGCGCAGATTGCCACGCTCGAGGTCCTGTGCCGCTACCTTGAACACGGTGTAACCATCCTGGCGATGAATCATTACCAGGGTTTTCTCGTCGGCAGACAATTTAGGGTTGGCATTGTAGTTGCCGACGAAGGTCACTCGGTCGACCGCACCAGTATTGATGTTGGTCTTGTAAATCTGTGGTTTGCCGGAACGGTCGGAGGTGAAATAGATGGTCTGACCGTCCTTGCCCCAGAAGGGCTCGGTATCGATGGCGTAATGATTGGTGACACGGCGCAGGTTCTTCGAACCAATGTCCATGACATAGATTTCAGGGTTGCCGTCTTTCGACAGGGTGAACGCCAGCTTGCTGCCATCCGGCGACCAGGCAGGGGCGCCGTTGAGGCCTTCGAAGTTGGTGACCTGCTCGCGACGACCGGTATCGATGTGCTGCACGAAGATGCGCGGGCGCTTCTGCTCGAATGAGACATAGGCGATACGCTTGCCATCCGACGCGAACGACGGCGACAGGATCGGCTCACGGGATTGCAGCAGGGTCACTGCACGAGCACCGTCATAGTCCGAACGCTGCAGGGTGTAACGGGTGTTGTTGACACCGAAACGCTCTGCAGTGACATACAGCATGCGGGTGGAGAATGCACCCTTGACGCCGGTGAGCTTCTCGAACGACTGGTCGGCAATATGGTGAGCCATGTCGCGCAGTTGATCGGTGCTCCCCCCCACGTTGCCGGTCAGCACCTGCTGCTCGGTGGCCACGTTGAACAGGGCGAATTGAATCTGCAGACGTGCACCGTTGGGCACGATGTTGCCAACCAGCACGTATTGGGCGCCCAGCGCTTTCCAGTCACGGTAGATGACTTCGCTGCCCTGGGTCGGCAGGCTGATCATGTTCTGCCGCGGGATCGGCTCGAACACACCGGAGTTGCGCAGGTCGTTACCGACGATGGTGGCGATGTCTTCGGGCAGGACGTTGCCGCCTTGCCAGCCGAAAGGCACCACGGCGATCGGGGTGGCCCGATCGGTGCCGGTGCTGATCACCAGTGGATCAGCCGCCTGCACGGAACCGACCAGCATGGCCAGCCCCAGTACAATGATTCGCATCAGGGTATTCACAGACCTAAATCCTCCGGTTTGAAGACGGCACGTCGCTGCCGGTAACGCTGGTCGAACGTAGCCCGATCCAGTTGCTGCATCTCTACAATGCGACCTACGTTGCGCACTGCCTGTACTGCTGAGCTGTCGAACGGCGAGTCGCCGCTGGAACGGCTGACACTGGCATTGGTGATGGTGCCATCGGGCAACATCTCGATCAGCACTTCCACACTCATGCCATTACGCGCCGACGGCGGACGCCGCCACTGCTCGCTCACCAGCTTGACGATCAGATCATCGAGGCTACCCGCAACCTGATCGCCCTGTGTCTCGGCCAGCGCTTGCTGTCGCTCGGTGTCTTCGGACAGCAACTCGGCCAGAGCCGCCGCTTTCTTGTCCTCGACGGCCTTGCGCTCGGCTGCCTGGGCATTGGCCTTTTTCTTGGCATCTTCGGCAGCTTTCTTCTTCGCTGCATCGGCTGCCGCTTTCTTCTTGGCCTCTTCGGCTGCCTTTTTCTTGGCATCCTCAGCGGCTTTTTTCTTCGCTTCCGCTTCAGCGGCCTTCTTCTTGTCGGCCTCCAGCGCAGCTTTCGCCTTGGCGACGTCGGCCAGCTTCTTCTGCTCGGCGGCTTTCGCCGCGGAAGCATCGGCCTCAGCCTTTTTCGCCGCATCGGCCTTTCGAGTTTCCTCGACTTTCTTTTGTTCCGCTGCTTTCGCTGCCTGCTGCTTCTGCTCTTCGGCCTGCGCCTGCTTTTCCTGCTCGGCTTTCTTCTGCTCGAGCTGTTCGGTCTCGAACTGCGGCGCGGCGGTCTTCTTCGCCTCACCCGCAATCTTCTGATTGGTCTGGGTAGTGGCCTGGCTCTGCGACTTCAATTGATACAGGGTAGCCTGCACGATCGGTTTCGCTGGCGGCAGATCGGGCGCGAAGGCAAAACTGACGAACAGCATGCCGAACATCAGCACATGCAGGCCTACGGCCAGGATCACCGGCCAGAAAAGGCTTTCCGAAGGTGAGCGTTCACGCTGCTGCATCAGGGCGCCTCGGTAATCAGACCGACGTTACCCACGCCAGCCTGCTGCAAGCCACCCATGGCGGACATCACGGTGCCGTAATCGACCGACTTGTCGCCACGCACGAACACCTGCACCTTCTTACCCTGGCTACGAGTCTGATTGATGATCGCCGTGACGGCACGGGTCATCTCGTCGAGGGTCAGGGCGCGATCCTGCACGGTATCGGTATCCACCTCAGTGCCCATGTTCCAGTAGTAGGACTTGTCGGACTTGATGGAGATGGTCAGCACCTGTGAATCGTTGTCCTGAGGCAACACTTCACTGCTGACCTGCGGCAGGTCGACCTTGACCCCCTGGTTGAGCATCGGCGCCGTCACCATGAAGATGACCAGCAGCACCAACATCACATCGATGTAGGGCACTACGTTCATCTCGGCGACGGGCTTGCGTCTGTTGCGAATTCTGGCCATGGCTCTGAAAACCTATCTATTGATCGCCTGAGGCTTAGTCTTCACTACTGTGCACTTTGCGGTGCAGGATCGCCTGGAACTCATCGGCGAAGGTGTAGTAGCGCGAGATCAGCATTTCACCGCGGGCAGCGAAGCGGTTGTAGGCAATAACGGCGGGAATCGCAGCGAACAGGCCGATCGCCGTGGCGATCAGCGCCTCGGCGATGCCGGGCGCTACGGTCGCCAGGGTGGCCTGCTGCACCTGAGCCAGGCCACGGAAGGAGTTCATGATCCCCCAGACGGTACCGAACAGACCGATGTACGGGCTGGTGGAGCCGACGGTGGCGAGGAACGGCAGGCTCTGCTCGAGCTTCTCTTCCTCGCGGGAGATGGCAACGCGCATGGAGCGGGCAACGCCATCCATGACTGCATCCGGGTCCATGCCGGGCTGCTGACGCAGGCGGGAGAATTCCTTGAAACCGGCACGGAAGATCTGCTCCAGGCCCGAATCCGGATCCGGGTTGCTGCCTGCCTGACGATACAGCTTGGACAGGTCGATACCGGACCAGAAGCGCTCCTCGAAATTGTCCAGTGCACGCTTGGCGCCACGCAGCAAGTTGCTGCGCTGGAAAATCATGACCCACGAAGTGACCGAGGCGGCCACCAGGATCAACATCACCAACTGCACCACCAGGCTGGCGTTGCTGATCAGACTCCACATAGACATGTGGTCAACGGCGTTGGCTTCCACGCTTACTCTCCTGCAGTAGATGTACCGGTACCGACCTGCTCGGCGAAGGCTGTTCGCAGAGACGGAGGCATGGCCCGGGGTTTGAAATTGTCGGCGCCCACACAGGCCACCAAAAACTGCCCTTCGCAGAGCAGCGCGTTATCCGTCACTCGCCTCACCTGCTGACGAAAGCGCAGGCTGGCACGGTTCAATTCGGTTACTTCGGCACTCACCAGCACTTCGTCGTCCAGCCGCGCCGGCGCGTGATAGCGCGCCTCGCTGGAGTGCACGACGAACAACAGGCCCTCTCCCGCCAGCGTCGACTGGGCAAAACCCAGTTCGCGCAGCCGCTCGGTTCGAGCCCGCTCCATGAATTTGAGGTAGTTGACGTAATAGACGACACCACCGGCATCGGTGTCTTCGTAGTAAACACGACAGCGATGGGCGAACGGCTGACCAGCGTATTGCGCGCGCATACTCTAGTGCCAGCCTCGAGTCTTGCCAATCGGCCCGACAAGTATTTTTTTCATTGCCCATCTCCATCGCTGAACAGGTCAGGTGTCGGTCGCTCATCCATGCGTTTCGGCGTATTCAGGCCAAAGTGCAAATAAGCATGTCGCGTGACCACTCGCCCTCTCGGCGTACGCATGATGTAACCCTGCTGGATCAGATACGGCTCCAGTACATCCTCGATGGTGTGGCGCTCTTCACTGATCGCCGCTGCCAGGCTGTCGACCCCGACCGGCCCACCGTCGAACTTCTCGATCATGGTCAGCAGCAGGCGACGGTCCTGATGATCGAAGCCGCGCTCGTCCACATCCAACAGGTTCAAGGCCAGATCGGCGATCTGCCGGGTGATCTCGCCCTGCCCGCGCACTTCCGCGAAATCCCGCACGCGGCGCAACAGACGGTTGGCGATACGCGGCGTGCCACGAGCCCGGCGGGCGATCTCGAAGGCCCCCTCGGGCTCGATCGGCAATTCGAGAATGCCCGCCGCGCGCATGATGATGGTCGCCAGGTCCTCGGTGTTATAGAACTCGAGACGCTGCACGATACCGAAGCGGTCACGTAGCGGGTTGGTCAACATGCCCGCCCGGGTGGTCGCGCCGACCAGCGTGAAAGGCGGCAAATCGAGCTTGATCGAACGAGCGGCAGGCCCTTCGCCGATCATGATGTCGAGCTGAAAATCCTCCATCGCCGGGTACAGCACTTCTTCGACGATGGGCGACAGACGGTGAATCTCGTCGATGAACAGCACATCGCCGGGTTCGAGGTTGGTCAGCAGCGCAGCCAGGTCACCCGGGCGTTCGAGCACGGGGCCCGAGGTGCTCTTGATGGAGACGTTCATTTCCTGGGCGATGATGTTCGCCAGGGTGGTCTTGCCCAGCCCCGGCGGACCGAAGATCAGCGTGTGATCGAGGGACTCCTTGCGGCCGCGGGCCGCCTGGATGAACAGCTCCATCTGCTCGCGCACCACAGGCTGACCGATGTATTCGGCCAACTTGAGCGGACGAATGGCACGATCGACCTGCTCTTCGCGGTCGCGACCACCTGCCGTGACCAGCCTGTCTGCTTCGAGCATCTACAGCATTCCCTTCAGCGCACGACGAATCATGTCTTCACTACTCAACCCATCTTCTTTGACCGCCGAAACGGCGCGACTGGCTTCCTGCGGTTTGTAGCCCAGGGAAATAAGCGCACTGACCGCATCATTCTCCGCGCTTGTGACTGCGCTACCCGCACGAGGTTCAACCACCAGGTTGGCCATGCCGGGCACGGTCTCCCAGGCCTTGAAGCGATCCTTGAGCTCGACCAGCAGGCGCTCTGCGGTTTTCTTGCCGACGCCGGGAATCTTCACCAGCGCGGCCGTATCCTGAGCCTGCACGCAGCGCACCAACTCATCCACTTCGAGGCCGGACATCAAGGCCAGGGCCAGCTTCGGGCCGACACCATTGAGGCGGATCAGCTCACGAAACAGCTCGCGCTCACGCTTCTCGAAAAAGCCGTACAGCAGGTGCGCATCTTCGCGCACCACCAGGTGGGTGTGCAGCGTCAGCGGCTCACCCACCGAGGGCAAACGGTACAACGTGGTCATGGGGACTTCCAGCTCATAGCCCAGACCATTCACATCCAGAATCAAATGTGGCGGCTGCTTTTCCGCCAGAGTGCCGCGTAAACGTCCGATCACCGGCGCATTCCTTTCAATTTAGAAAACGTGGGCCCTGTTGATGTCCCGTGCACCAGCTTGCTTTTGATGCAGCAGCGCCGACACACGGCACATCTTGACCAGGCACCTATAAACGAAGACGACCGCCGCGCCGCTTGGCGCTGGCCAACCCATGGGGAATGAGACTCTGCCGATGATGAGCATGACACAGGGCGATGCCCAAGGCGTCCGAGGCATCGATCTGCGGCTTCTGCACCAGTTTGAGCAGGTGCATGACCATCATCTGCACCTGTTGCTTGTCGGCGGCGCCCGTTCCTACCACTGCCTGCTTGACCTGGGTCGCGGTGTACTCGCTGATTTCCAGGCCGGCTTCCATGGCGGCGACGATGGCGGCGCCACGGGCCTGGCCAAGCTTCAGCGCAGAATCCGCATTGCGCGCCATGAATACCTGCTCGATCCCCATGGTCACCGGCCCGAAGGTGCGAATCACCTCGCTGACGCCGCGAAAGACGATCTGCAGGCGCTCGGGCAGCGGTCCGTTGCCCGTTCGAATGCAGCCTGACGCTACGTATTCGCAAGTGCGCCCCGTATCGCGTATCACGCCGTAACCGGTAATGCGGGAACCGGGGTCGATTCCCAGAATCAGCGTCATGCCTTTCATCCACCAGTGGCATCGGCTGCCACACTGTCTATTTATCCAGGCGCGAGTATAGGGTCGTCGATAGCTTGCCGTCATCCACAGGATCCACAGCCCGTCGGACATAAATGCCTGAAAGCACCGTTTTGCCAGTAAAGGCCAGGCTCGCTCGCGGGGAGCGATCGCCGATTCGTATGCCGGTGATCGCGCCCGCACCGCGGACCCAAGGCCTCAGCACCCCGCGCGTGCCACTCGCAGCCGGCTTGCCGTTGACCATTTGCCACGCTACCCTTCCCACGTCGCTGCAAAATCAGCGAACGGGTTTGGCGACCCGATCAGATATAGGCGCACAGGCGCCGTCTACCCCATTGCAGGCGCTTTTTTGTGCCCGCAATGCCGTGTTATGGCGGCCGTGCGCGGGAGACCTTCGGGTCTGCCGGGTTCCTATATCCCCGGTTCGCCAACCCGCGTACGGCTGCCACCCAAATCGTTTGGCGACGGTTCGTGGCAGCTCTTCAGCAGATATAGGAGCACCAGCCCATGACGTCGTATACCCTTGATCCGTCCGTACGCAGCCTTTCCAGTGATGAAGAAAGGAGGCTGGCACCATGACTGACCTCATGCCGCTGTCCAGCAATCCAGGCAGCGCACCCGTGCTGCTGATCGATACCAGCCGCTCCTATATCGACCTGCAGGAAAGCGCGGAGCAACGCCTCAGCGCGGTGCGCGGCCTGTTGCAGAGCCTGGCGCTGATGACCATCACACTGGCAGACGCCAATGACCTGCGCTATCTGAGCGAAGCCGCGTACCTGCTTACCGAGGATGCCTACGACCTGGCCAAAGCCGCTCACCATGCCGCGCTGCGCGAAGCGAGTCAGCGCTAGGCATCAGGCACCATCGACCCTGCCCACCTCGGGCTGCGCCTTTCACCTGGAACCTTCGCGTCGCGGCCGAGATCGATTCGCTGGCAAGCCAGCTCCTACAATTCTGAGCCTTTGCGCGGCAGATGGATTGTGCAGACTTCGTCGTAGGAGCCCGCTTGCGGGCGATTGCGGTTACGACATTCACGCAGATGTATCGCAGCCGAAATCGATTCGCTGGCAAGCCAGCGCCTACAATTTTTGGCTTTGCGCGGCAGATGGATTGGGTAGACACCTGTCGTAGGAGCCCGCTTGCGGGCGATCGCGGTTACGACATTCACGCAGGTATGTAGCGGCCGAGATCAATTCGCTGGCAAGCCAGCTCCTACAATTCTGAGCCTTTGCGCGGCAGATGGATTGGGTAGACACCTGTCGTAGGAGCCCGCTTGCGGGCGATTGCGGTTACGACATTCACGCAGGTGTGTCACGGCCGAGATCGATTCGCTGGCAAGCCAGCTCCTACAATTCTGAGCCTTTGCGCGGCAGGTGGATTGTGCAGACTTCGTCGTAGGAGCCCGCTTGCGGGCGATTGCGGTTACGACATTCACGCAGGTATGTAGCGGCCGAGATCGATTCGCTGGCAAGCCAGCTCCTACAATTTTGGGCCTTTGCGCGGCAGATGGATTGGGTAGACACCTGTCGTAGGAGCCCGCTTGCGGGCGATTGCGGTTACGACATTCACGCAAGTATGTAGCGGCCGAGATCGATTCGCTGGCAAGCCAGCTCCTACAATTTTGGGCCTCTGCGCGGCAGATGGATTGGGTAGACACCTGTCGTAGGAGCCCGCTTGCGGGCGATCGCGGTTACGACATTCACGCAGGTGTGTCACGGCCGAGATCGATTCGCTGGCAAGCCAGCTCCTACAATTTTGGGCCTCTGCGCGGCAGATGGATTGGGTAGACACCTGTCGTAGGAGCCCGCTTGCGGGTGATTGCGGTTACGACATTCACGCAAGTATGTAGCGGCCGAGATCGATTCGCTGGCAAGCCAGCTCCTACAATTCTGAGCCTTTGCGTGGCAGATAGGTTGGGTAGACACCTGTCGTAGGAGCCCGCTTGCGGGCGATTGCGGTTACGACATTCACGCAGGTGTGTAGCGGCCGAGATCGATTCGCTGGCAAGCCAGCTCCTACAATTTTGGGCCTCTGCGCGGCAGATGGATTGGGTAGACACCTGTCGTAGGAGCCCGCTTGCGGGCGATTGCGGTTACGACATTCAAGCAGGTGTGTCGCGGCCGAGATCGATTCATTGGCAAGTCGACTCCTGCAGCGTGGTAGGCAGCCGGAGGTACCGATGGCTACCTCCGGTTTCAGCCACAGCCAGGAATCAGCCGAGCTGTTCCATGATCTCGTCGGAGACTTCGGCGTTGTGGTAGACGTTCTGTACGTCGTCCAGGTCTTCGAGCATATCGATCAGCTTGAATACCTTCTGCGCGGTTTCCAGATCGGTGATCGGTGCGCTGATCGACGGGATCATGGCGATATCCGCCTCTTCACCCTTGAAGCCGGCAGCGTTCAGCGCTTCGTTCACCGCATGGAACTCGGTGAAGCTGGTCGAGACCAGCGCAGCGCCGTCATCGCCCATTTCCACGTCATCGGCGCCGGCTTCCAGCGCTGCTTCCATCAGCGCATCTTCATCGACGCCGGAAGCGAAACCGATCTGCCCTCTGCGTTCGAACATGTAAGCCACCGAGCCATCGGTGCCCAGGTTGCCGCCACACTTGGTGAACGCATGGCGCACTTCGGCGGCGGTGCGGTTGCGGTTGTCGGTCATCACTTCGACGATGATCGCCACACCGCTCGGCGCATAACCTTCGTAGCTGAACTCGACGACGTTGTCGGCTTCGTTGTTACCGGCACCGCGGGCGATGGCACGGTCGATCACGTCGCGGGACATGTTGTTGGTCAGAGCCTTGTCGACGGCCAGGCGCAGGCGCGGATTGTCCGCCGGGATCGGCCCGCCATGCTTGGCGGCGACGGTCAGCTCACGGATGAGCTTGGTGAAGATCTTGCCGCGCTTGGCGTCCTGGCGTCCCTTGCGGTGCTTGATGTTGGCCCATTTGGAATGACCGGCCATATTCCACTCCAGATTTTTCAGATTTCACAATGAACGAGCCCAGGTTTCCCTGGGCTCGGCATACCGCTTGGCGCTTACTCCGCCTTGGGTTGTTCGCGAAGGCGAATGTGCAGCTCGCGCAGCGATTTGCCGTCCACTACACCCGGCGCCTGGGTCATGACGCAGGCAGCGCTCTGGGTTTTCGGGAAGGCGATGACTTCGCGAATCGAGCTCGCACCGGTCATCAGCATCACCAGGCGGTCGAGGCCGAAGGCCAGACCACCATGGGGCGGTGCACCGTACTTGAGGGCGTCGAGCAGGAAGCCGAACTTCTCCTGCTGCTCGTCTTCGCTGATGCCCAGCACGCGGAACACGGTCTGCTGCATGCCCTTGTCATGGATACGGATCGAACCGCCACCCAGTTCGGTACCGTTGAGCACCAGGTCGTAGGCGCGGGACAGGGCCGCGGCCGGGTTGGCCTCGAGCTCTTCGGCCGAGCATTTCGGCGACGTGAACGGGTGGTGCATGGCGGTCAGGCTGCCGTCGTCGTTCTCTTCGAACATCGGGAAGTCGACGACCCACAGCGGTGCCCACTCGGCAGTCAGCAGGTTCAGGTCATGGCCGAGCTTGATGCGCAGCGCGCCCAGCGCATCGCAAACCACCTTGGCCTTGTCGGCCCCGAAGAACACGATGTCACCGTCGACAGCGCCAACGCGGTCGAGGATCACGTTGAGGTTCGGCTCGGCGATGTTCTTGACGATCGGCGACTGCAGACCTTCGACGCCGTTGGCGCGCTCGTTGACCTTGATGTAGGCCAGGCCCTTGGCACCGTAGTTGCCGACGAACTTGGTGTAGTCGTCGATCTGCTTGCGCGGCATGCTCGCCCCGCCCGGTACGCGCAACGCGGCAACGCGGCCTTTCGGATCGTTGGCCGGGCCGGAGAAGACCTTGAAGTCGACATCCTTGAGCTGATCGGCAACGTCGACCAGCTCCATCGGAATGCGCAGGTCCGGCTTGTCGGAGCCGAAACGACGCATGGCTTCGGCCAGGGTCATGTGCGGCAGCTCGGCGAACTCGACGCCCAGCACTTCCTTGAACAGGTTGCGGATCATGGTCTCGGTGAGATGCATGATGTCGGCTTCGTCGAGGAAGCTGGTTTCGATGTCGATCTGGGTGAATTCCGGCTGGCGGTCGGCACGCAGGTCTTCATCGCGGAAGCACTTGGCGATCTGGTAGTAGCGGTCGAAGCCGGCAACCATCAGCAACTGCTTGAACAGCTGGGGCGACTGCGGCAGGGCGAAGAAGCTGCCGGCGTGGGTGCGGCTCGGCACCAGGTAGTCACGGGCACCTTCCGGGGTAGCGCGGGTGAGGATCGGCGTTTCCACGTCGAGGAAGCCGTTCTCGTCCAGGTAGCGACGGATGCTGCTGGTGATGCGCGAACGCAACTTGAGCTTCTCGGCCATTTCCGGGCGGCGCAGGTCGATGAAACGATAGCGCAGGCGGGTTTCTTCACCGACATCGGAGTATTCGTTGAGCGGGAACGGCGGGGTTTCCGCTTCGTTCAGCACCTCCAGCTCGTAGCCGAGCACTTCGATAGCGCCAGAGGCCATGTTGGCGTTGACCGCTCCGGCCGGACGCAGACGTACCTTGCCGGTGATCTTGACCACGTATTCGCTGCGCACGCGGTCAGCCTTGGCGAAGGTGTCGGCGCGATCCGGGTCGAACACCACCTGAGCCAGGCCTTCACGGTCACGGATGTCGAGGAAGATCACGCCACCGTGGTCACGGCGACGGTGAACCCATCCGCAGAGGGTGATTTCCTGGCCTTCCAGGCTTTCGTTCAACTGGCCGCAATAGTGGCTGCGCATCATGGGGATAATCGCTTCTCTTGAGTCTGAAATTCATTGAACCGCGAGCCGGCGTCTTTCGTCCGATCCGGCGCTAAGCATTGCGCGGATTGGCACGGACAAGCCAGACGGTGTGTCGCTGCAGCAAAGCAGCCGATTATATATGGTTAAGCAGCACCGCGCAGCCGAGCAAGCATCCATCGACGTCACGCATAGTTTTCGCTGATCGCTGCCATTGATACAAAGCACATGGTCACTCGGGTTCACCATGATAGGCTCTGCCCATCTGCAAGGCTAAGCGCCCCATTACCACCAACAGGAGAAAAATCCATGGAAATCAACATCGGAATCGCTGAACAGGATCGCGCCTCCATCGCCGAAGGTCTGTCGCGCCTGCTGGCCGACACCTACACCCTGTACCTGAAAACCCACAACTTCCACTGGAACGTTACCGGGCCGATGTTCAACACCCTGCACCTGATGTTCGAAGGTCAGTACACCGAACTGGCGCTGGCTGTCGACGCCATCGCCGAGCGTATCCGCGCCCTGGGTTTCCCGGCGCCGGGCACCTACGCCGCCTACGCGCGCCTGTCCTCGATCAAGGAAGAGGAAAATGTGCCGAGCGCCGACGAGATGATCAAACTGCTGGTTCAGGGCCAGGAAGCGGTGGTGCGCACCGCCCGCGGGATCTTCCCGCTGCTGGACAAGGTCAGCGACGAGCCGACCGCCGACCTGCTGACCCAGCGCATGCAGGTTCACGAGAAAACCGCGTGGATGCTGCGCAGCCTGCTGGCTTCCTGATCCCCCTCGATGGCCGCCACTCTGGCGGCCATCATTCATTCCCGCCTCCATATTCGCGCAACAACCGCACACTATCGCAGCGCTGATTTGAGAAGCCCCCTCCTTTGCTGTTAAATACGCCCCGTGCCGTCATGCCGAGCCTTCGGAAGACGCATAGGCTGGCCCTCTCGTTTATTCCATCGCCCTTACGTCACGGCAAATCGCGTGGAGCCAGCTCTTCCTGGTGATCCTTTATCAAGTGAGTGCGTTAAACATGTTGAAAATCGTCCACCTGCTGGTGGGGCTGTCCGCCCTGCTGTTATCCACCACACCCAGCCTGAGCGACCACGCCCAGCCGTTCCTGCAACATGCGGACGCCCTGTGCCTGGCTCTCTTCGGCTTTCTCAATCTACTACTGGCCACTCAGTTCCCGATCTGGCACAACAACCTGCGTCAACAACTGCAAAACCTGGTGTGCGCCCTGCTGATCCTCGGCACACTGCTGCAAGCACTGATTCTGCTTGCACCGCTGCCCTTGATCGCCGAGCAGCCAGCTCTTCTGTTCAGCCTGCTGATCATTTCCATCGCTGTCGCCCTGCATCTGGCGACCAATCTGCGCTTCGACAGGCAGAAAACCTCCGTACCACAGGACCTGGGTGATCGCGAGACCGGTACGGTCAAGTGGTTCAACACCTCCAAGGGTTTCGGCTTCATCTCCCGCGATGTGGGCGAGGACATCTTCGTGCACTTCCGCGCCATTCGCGGCGAAGGCCATCGCGTTCTGGTCGAAGGCCAGCGCGTCGAGTTTTCCGTGATGCAGCGTGACAAGGGCCTGCAGGCTGAAGACGTGATCGCGGCGTTGCCGACCCGACGCTGAATCACCGCACAAAGAAAAGCCCGCAGCGATGCGGGCTTTTTGGTTTTCGAGGCATGCACTCAATAATGAGGCGGCGGCGCCTCATCCTGAGAACTGCCGAAGGGGCTGACCTCGTCCTGCCGCTTGGCCAGCGCCTGCATGTGCAGTTGCAGTCGCTCGATGAGTTTTTGCTGCTCCACGAGCGCATCGTTGAGCGCCTGGATGGTGTCGTCCTGAAACGCCTGACGGCTCTCCAGTTCGACGATGCGATCTTCCAGAACCTTCATTCATGCATCCCCTGCACGAAACTGCCCCGGCATGACCGAACGCAGCCTTTCACGCAGAGCGGACACCTGCTCCGGCTGGTAAGGCTTCGCCGGGTGGCGACCCCACACGGGAGCGGGCCAGGCATCATCGCCGCGGTAACGCACGATCACGTGCATGTGCAACTGACTGACCACATTACCGAGGGTGGCGATATTGATCTTGTCCGCCTTGAAGGCATCCTTCAGCACCTCGGCAAGCAGCGCGGTTTCCGCCCACAGGGCACGCTGATCATCGGCATCGAGCTGGAACACTTCGCTGACATCCTCCCGGCGCGGAACCAGAATGAACCACGGATAGCGCGCATCGTTGCTAAGCAGCAGACGGCTCAGGGGAAATTCCCCGAGCACGAAAGTGTCCTGCTGCAGGCGTGAATCCAGAACGAACATCAACTCACCACTCGACGTAAAAGGTAGCCACCGAAGGAGCGTCGGCGACCGAAACAAGGGCGGCCAGCATACCGGGCATCTGGCGAAAATTTAACCCTGGCAGTGATGCACCAAAAAGTCGCAGAGCCCCCACAAGAAAATTTCAACACGCACCATATTGTTTCCCAAAGTAAACATTGCCGGAACAGCCGAGACCTTAATTAAAACTCATTATCAAGAAAACCCACCCAAAGATTCCCACCTACTAATAAGCTTCCTAAGTACTGCGCTGAAAATGACAACTTTAGGTCGAAAATTTGTATTTTCATTCCGCAAAACGACCTATTTAGACGCACTGGCCTATTTATTCGGCGGCATGGGCAATTTGAGCACGAGTCTTGCTTTAAAGCCTGCAACGCTCCTGTTCAGGGCAACGTGGTAACGTCACCGCGCCTGATCAAGAGCTGAAAAATAGTCGGCAGGTGCTGCACGAGTGGAGATGCTTGAGATTGCGACGTACCTCCTAGCCGCTTTGCGACAAAAGCAGAGGAGTGCGACCAGTGGATAGATTGAAACTATCGCCATACAAAGCGCCGTGCTATAAGTTCCATCCGACACAAAAAGAAATAGAGCTGCTCTCCATAACAACCAACTGAGCAGTGGAACTACTCTTCTAAACCAAAGGAGCAAATCACGATGCGAGTGATGAAGTGGAGCGTAATCGCCCTGGCAGTAGCCGCGGGTACCTCTCAAATGGCAGTGGCTTCGGACCAGTCCGAATCCAAGGGTTTCGTCGAAGACAGCAGCCTGTCGCTCCTTGCGCGCAGCATGTACTACAACCGTGATGCTCGGAACGGCGCTTCCCGTGGCGATCGCGGCAACGGCTACTCCGAAGAATGGGGCGCCAGTGCTCGCGCTGTATTCGAATCCGGCTTCACTCAAGGCACCGTTGGTTTTGGCGTTAACGCCTATGCTGGCGCTCTGTGGCAGCTCGACACTGGCAGCGGCCGTCGCGGCGTTGGCATGTTCCCGGAGAACGAAGGTAAAGACCTGAGCATCGCGAATGCTGCGGTCAAGGCTCGCTTCTCCAACACCGTAGTGACCTATGGCTCGCAAATGCCTGCCCTGCCGGTCCTGGCTTACGATGACGGCCGTCTGCTGCCGGAAACCTTCGAAGGCACCATGATCACCAGCACCGAGATCGAAGGTCTCGAGCTGAATGCTGGTCGCTTCACCGCTCAGAACACCATGCGTCAGTCTGGCAGCGATAGCGCTCGCCTGAAGTCGATCGACGTTGTAGGTGGCTCTTACTCGTTCACTGATGACTTTAGCGCCGCTCTTTACTACAGCGACCTGGAAGATCAGTACAAGCGTAAGTACGGCAACCTGAACTACAAACTGCCGCTGACCGAAGAACAGGCTCTGAGCTTCGACTTCAATATTTATGACAGCGACTACAATCGCCAGGTTGGTGGCGGCGACAACACCATCTGGAGCCTCGCGACCACATACAGCATCGGCGCTCACGCCTTCACCATCGCTCACCAGCGCAACACCGGCAGCCAGGGCTTCCTGTATGGCAACGGCGACGGCGGCGGCGCGATTTTCGTAGCCAACAGCTTCCTCTCCGACTTCAACCTGGAAGACGAACGCTCCTGGCAAGCTGCCTATGACATCGACTTCGCTACATTCGGCGTCCCAGGCCTGAGCTTCAAGACCGCTTATATCTGGGCTGACAACATCACTTCCCGCGACGGCGGCGTGATCACCAATACCAACGGTAAAGAACACGAGTTCTTCAACCAGGTGAAATACACCGTACAGAGCGGCGCAGCCAAGGACCTGTCCTTCCGCCTGCGTGCTTCGCTGCTGCGTGCCAACTCGGCAGTTAGCGACGTCAACATCGCTGACACCAACGAAGTCCGCTTCTACGTGAACTACCCGCTCAGCGTTCTGTAATCTCGCGCAAGCCTGATAACGGTTCAGAAAACCCGGCTTCGGCCGGGTTTTTTATTGACTGAAAGAAACCCTCGAGGCGAGTCAGCCACGAACAGCACATTGAACCAGCCAGAGATCGACTCCAGACGCCCACAAGCGCACCAATATGGAATGCCCGAGCAGACGTGACGCCCCGCCTTGACGCACAAGCCTGACTCCCATCCCTCACGGGTATTCTGCGTCCTGTACGCCACAGAGCTGTCGCCGTACAATGCCGAGCCATAAAAATCCCCTTTGCAACCGACAGAACGGCCCATCATGCGTACCAGTCAGTTCCTGCTTTCGACCCTCAAAGAAACGCCTTCCGATGCTGTCGTCATCAGCCACCAGCTGATGCTGCGCGCCGGGATGATCCGCAAGCTCGCCTCCGGTCTCTATACCTGGCTGCCGATGGGCCTGCGCACCCTGCGCAAGGTAGAGAAGATCGTGCGTGAAGAGATGGACGCTGCCGGTGCCCTGGAAGTGTTGATGCCCGCCATTCAGCCTGCCGAACTGTGGCAGGAGTCCGGTCGCTGGGTGCAGTACGGCCCGGAACTGCTGCGCGTGAAGGATCGCCATGACCGCGAGTTCTGCGTTGGCCCAACCCACGAAGAGGTCATCACCGACCTGGCCCGCAACGAGCTGAACAGCTACAAGCAGTTGCCGTTGAACCTGTACCAGATCCAGACCAAATTCCGCGATGAAATCCGCCCGCGCTTCGGCTTGATGCGTGGCCGTGAATTCATCATGAAGGACGCCTACTCCTTCCACGCCGACCAGGCTTCCCTGCAGCAGACCTACGACCGCATGCACCAGGCCTACTGCAATGTCTTCACCCGCCTGGGCCTGAACTTCCGCCCGGTAGTGGCCGACAACGGCTCGATCGGTGGCGCCGGTTCCCACGAATTCCACGTGCTGGCCGACTCCGGCGAAGATGACATCGTGTTCAGCAATGTCTCCGACTACGCTGCCAACATCGAAAAGGCCGAAGCGATTCCTCGCGAGACCACTCGCCCGGCAGCCGCTGAAGAACTGCGCCTGGTCGACACGCCAAACGCGAAAACCATTCAGCAACTGGTGGATGGCTTCGATCTGCCCGTCGAGCGCACCATCAAGACGCTGATCGTGCACGCCGAAGAAGAAGGCAAGCTGATCGCGCTGATCATCCGTGGCGACCACGAGCTGAACGAGATCAAGGCAGGCAACCAGCCGGGCGTCGCCAGCCCGCTGGTAATGGCCTCGGATGCCGAACTGCGTGCTGCCATCGGTGCTGGCGCCGGTTCTCTGGGCCCGCTGAATCTGCCGCTGCCGATCATCATCGACCGCTCGGTAGAGCTGATGAGCGATTTCGCCATCGGCGCCAACATCGACGACAAGCACTATTTCGGCGTCAACTGGGAGCGCGACCTGCCCGTGCCGACCGTTGCCGACCTGCGCAACGTGGTGGCCGGCGACCCGAGCCCGGACGGCCAGGGCACCCTGGAAATCAAGCGTGGCATCGAAGTCGGGCACATCTTCCAGCTGGGCAGCAAATACAGCGAATCGATGAACTGCCAGGTGCTGGGCGAGAACGGCAAGCCGGTCACCCTGAGCATGGGCTGCTACGGCATCGGTGTTTCCCGCGTGGTGGCAGCTGCCATCGAACAGAACTCCGACGAGCGCGGCATCATCTGGAACGACACCCTGGCGCCCTTCCAGATCGCTCTGGTGCCGCTGCGTTACGAGACCGACGCGGTGCGTGAGGCGACTGACACGCTGTATGCGGAGCTTACCGCTGCCGGCTTTGACGTATTGCTCGACGACCGTGACAAAAAGACCAGTCCGGGCATCAAATTCGCGGACATGGAATTGATCGGCATCCCGCATCGCATCGTGGTCAGCGACCGCGGTCTCGCCGAAGGCAATCTGGAATACAAGAGCCGCGTGGAAACCGAGGCTCAGCCGGTTGCCGTTGCCGATGTCCTGTCGTTCATCCAGAACCGTATCCGCCGCTGACCCGCCAAAGAGCCGTCATGTTCAAGCGAAGCACCTTACGCCTCGTCGGCGCCACTACCTGTGGCGCCCTGCTCCTCACTGGCTGTGCCAATCATTTGCCACAGCGCAGCGAGCACGAGGAGCGCATCGAGCGCAAACTGTTGAGCCACAGCCTGCAGATCGACGTCGGCCAGCCTCAGGTCCTGGAGCTGCCGCAGCGTCGTGTGCGGGTGCACGAGCAGAAGGTCTTCGAGGTGACGCCCTTCGAGGTCACGCGCCACTACGATCGCTACACACCGTATCAGCCCTGGCGCGAAATCTACGAGGTGCCGCTGGGCGCGGTGGCCATCGTTGGCGGCGTTGGCGCCAACGTGCTCAACGTGGTGGCCCTCGGGCGCTTGCCGGATACAGCGACCAAGGACTGGATCAGCTACGGCGTGGCGGGCATCAATCCGTTCATGAACGTCGAGTCCAACGGCCGCTCGCAACAGAACCTGGCGGGTATCGATGAAAAACGTCAGGACACCCGTACCGAATACTCCAGTTTGCCGTGGGCCGAGCGGCCAGTGCTGATCAAGGCCGGCGACCAGACCCACGAACTACTGACCGATCGCAACGGCGTGCTGCGCCTGAACCTGCTCGACGGCCCCTTCGCCGATCAGGACATCGCCCGTATCGGCACGCTGCTGCTGACGGTGAACGACGATCAGGACTCGACCAGTGCCGAGGCCACGTTGCTGGTCAGCCGAACCCTGCGCGGCAAGCTGCGCGAGGCCCATGACCTGATCTATGACGATCTCGAAGGCGCGGAAGTCGAGCAGTGGGTACATCGGGTCAAGCGCCTGTCCGAACTGGGCCTCGAAGAAGAAGCCAGCGAGCTCGAACAGAGCCTGATCGAACTGACGCGCAACGACCCGGAACTGCAGGCGGCGTTTCTCAAGTCGCTGACCGATGATGCAGGACGGCTGGTCGCCGATCCCGGCGAAGATTAAGCACTCACCGGCGCACGACGAAATCCGTGTGCCCTTGCCAGGGCTGCTCCTGCAGCTCGAGCTCGGTCACCCTGGCCTGCGGTGGCCCACTTTTCAGCCAGCTCGCCAACGCGCGAACAGCAGCTGGATCGCCTTCGAAGGACACTCCGACCCGGCCATCACCGAGGTTACGCACCCACCCACACAGCCCCAGACGGACGGCCTCGGCCGCGGTGTCCTGGCGAAAACCAACGCCTTGAACGCGCCCCGTCACATGGCCGTGCATACTCGAACCGGTCACCGCTCTACCCTTCCTGACGCAATGCAGCGAGGCGCGCCTTGAGCCCCTCGGCATTCTGCTCGCCAAGCAACCGCTCGCGCACCTTACCCTTGTCGTCGACGATATAGGTCACCGGCAGTGCATCACTGGGTGGCAATCCGTAACGCTCGGCGGGGTCCTTGGCCAGCACGGTGAACTCGATGCCCAGCGCCTCGGCGGCACGGGTGAGCTCATCACCCTGCAAGCCATCGAAGTTGACACCGAACACACTTACCGCCTGTTTCTCCAGCTCCGGGCTCAGTGCATTCAGCTCGGGGATCTCGGAACGGCAGGGGCCGCACCATTCAGCCCAATAATTGATGACCAACCACTGGCCTTCAAGGCGCTCAGCCGCTACCTTTCGCCCATGCTGGTCGACACCGAAGTCATCCCCGCATCCCGCCAGCGCCAATCCGGCGACGAGCACCATCATGATCCGAATGACTGACTGGAGTCGCTTTACCATGGAAACGGTCCTCATACCGGTAGGGTTGCTATGACACTGGATGCCTTGCAGCTCGACGTACCCGACGCGCAGCAGACCAAATCGACTACCCAGGCCGAACTGGCCGAGCGGCTCGACGCGGCTCGCCAGCAGCCCGTGCAAGCCGGACTGCAGGAGACGCAAGCATTGCTCGCACGCCTCAATCGCAGTGCAATGACCTTACTCGAAAGGCAGCGCACGCTGCAAAATTTCAGCGATGAATATCGTCATTACAGCGCCGCCGAACACGGCGTGCCTTCGGTGCAGTTGCTTGCGCTGTGCAGCGAGCTGGCCATCGGCTTCAAGCGCCTGTTGCTGCAAATATTCCAGGGGCACAAGCCGTCTCGCCCTCACCTGGCCTGGTGCCTGTACATGGCCCAGCACTTCATTGCCCAGACGCTGCTGCGCAACTATCAGCAGTACCGCGAGCCCGCCGCCGAACTGTGGCGCGACAGCCACCTGTTGTACTGGCTCGGCGAGCAGCAGGACTGCCTCGACGAACCAGTGGCGGCAGCCTTCCTGCCAACGCCTGCCGATACGTTGCGCGGCCTCTACCAGCAAATGCTGTTGCTGGCCCTGAGCAATCCGCCCCACCTGCTTCCCGAAGAAAGCGAGCGACTGTTCGCGGCCCTGGCACCGCTGGCAGCGACCGCCCGGCTGTTGCCCTGGGATGTGGAGGACAAATCCGAAGGCGCGCTGATCGATCTGGCTCGCGCCCAGCCCTGCCTGACCTATCTGCAACGACCGGAAGCCGGCTCGGATACGCTGCGTCGCCTGGAACTGGGCGCACTGCAGGTGGCGCTGAGCGAGCCTGCACCCTTGCAGAGCAGCGCCGAGCGTGAGCTGCTCGAACGGGTACAACAGCACTGGTACGGCAACAATCAACGCCGCCACCTGCGTACACCGCAGCAAAGCGATTGCCGGCTGGCGATTGGCGTACCGGCCATTCATGCGCAACTGCTCGAGCAACGCCCGCAATGCACGCCGGGGCAGATCCTCGATGTCGGCCCCGGCGGCGCGCGCCTGCTCTGCTCCGCCCAGGCAGCGAGCACATTGCCCATCGGCCAACTGGTGCTGCTGATCGCCGAGAGCGACGTCCTCGCGCTGGTCTGCTGGCGGCACCTGAATGCCGAGGGCCTGCATCTCGGCCTGCGCTACCTCAAGGGACTGGCGCAACCGACCTGGCTCAGGCGCACACCCAGCAGCCAGCCCCACCTCGGCATCCTGCAGAGCACACCAAAACCCCGCAACGGCTGGCACCACGGCCTGTGGGTGCCACGCAACCAGTTCGCCGACGAAGAGAATCTCTGGCTGCAGCTACCCAACGCGGTCAGCCAGAACCAACTGCAACTGCCACCCTGCAATCTGGCCAGCGCCACGGTTAGCCGCCACCCGCTCGAACTGCCATAAATGAGAGACAGGTCACACCGAACGCCGGCCTGGCGCACAGTCTTGCAACAGGTGGGCTCTTTATACTTTCGCGCTGACGTCCTTTTGCAGCCAGGGAAAGCCCCATGCCCAACGCTCACGACACGCTGATCGGCCACGTACCGGCGCACCTAATCGAGGGTGCGCACTTGCAACTCACCGCTTACGAAGGCCGGGTGGCCGAATTCAACATCGCTGCCTGGTTGCACCTGCCAGGTCAAGCCAACAGCCTGGTCTCGCTGCAGGTCAGCTATCGCGACGGTGGCCAACTGCGCTCGGTGAATCTGGATCATGCCAAGGTGGGCGCCCAGGACAGAATCCTTCTGTCAGGCATCGCGCGCCTGGCCGTTTCGCAGCGCATCGAGGACATGCAGATTCGCCTGCGCACGGCATTGCCGCGAATCGAGGTGAAGGTCGAAGAGCTATTCGTCCAAGCTGTCGAGCCGGCGATAGCGCAAACGCAAGGAAATCAGGCGAACGCCTGACTGGCGGGTGCATCGGCGCCTGGCTCTGCGGGGCGCGAAGGTGCCACCGTTGGCGCCCCCATTCGCGCGTTGCAAACGAGAGACTCGGGCCAGCGGCTGAACGTGAGCCCGGTGATGCGATTCAGGCTCTCCAGCGCGGCCCTGCTATCTCGCGGATGAAGCATGACGACCTTCTCTGTGGCGTTACTCATGGCATGCATTCCCCGACCCGGCTATCGACAACCTATTGAGTATGGCACTTAGCCAGAATCATGCCATTGTGCTGACGCCAGTTAAACGTCGACACGACAGGACTTCACCGAGTTTCGCCACCGCCCCCTGCCAGAATGGGCGCGCAACTAACGCGCAATCTGTCATTTTTTGTCACCTCCGTCGCCTTCGAGCCAGTGCGCCAGGCTGTCACCGAACAGCAGCGTCTGCTCCTCGTGCAGACGCTGCAGCGCCTGGCGCAACGCGGGATACCAGGGCTCGTCCAGCTCTGCCGGCAACTGATTGAGATGCGGCAGCGGCCAGGGACTACGTTCCAGCAACTGCTGCAACGAGTAGTGGCCAAGATCGCGACAGAGCATCCAGCTGTCTCCGCCCGTACAGGCAACCAGACGCTGGTTCTCCAGAAAGCTCAACACCTCCTCCCATTCATGCCCAGGCAACAGCCAGCCCTGCCGCTGCACATCACGGTGACGCACCTTCAGCCCCGTACGCTGCCGCGCCTGGAAGACTCGCAGAATACCCAGCAACACCAGCACGCGAGGCATCGCCTGCTTGCGCCAGTGGTGGGATACGCCGAGGTTGCACACCAGTTCGGCGCCGACGAGCACGATCAGCCAGGACATGTAGATCCACAACAGAAACAGCGGCACCGTGGCGAACGCCCCGTAGATCAATTGATAACCTGGAAACAG
This sequence comes from Pseudomonas flavescens, assembly GCF_013408425.1. Classification (NCBI taxonomy): domain Bacteria; kingdom Pseudomonadati; phylum Pseudomonadota; class Gammaproteobacteria; order Pseudomonadales; family Pseudomonadaceae; genus Phytopseudomonas; species Phytopseudomonas flavescens. The sequence continues at coordinate 2,829,730 of NZ_JACBYV010000001.1, forward strand.
GCGCACGTAGATGCCGAAAAGTGCCTTGGCAAGCTCCAGCAATATCGCCGTGAAGAGGCCACCCCAGAACGCATGCCGCAGGGGCACTCGCGCATTGGGTACAGCGGCGTAGAGCAACGTGAACGCTGCGACACTGAATAGCAGTGGCGTGAAACGCAGCAAAGTCTTGGCACCGACGACCGCATCCGGCCCGCTGAGCAGCGAAAGCGAGGCGATGTAGGTGCTGACGGCAAAACCGGCGCCGAGCAGCATCGGCCCGAGACTGAGAATCGCCCAGTACAGCAGGAAGGTCGAAATACCCCGGCGCGGCTGCCGAACCCGCCAGATGGTGTTGAAGGTACGCTCGATGGTCACCAGCATCCAGAACGCCGTCACCGCCAGTACCGCGACGCCGATCCAGGTCAGTTGACGTGCCTGAGTGGTGAAATCGCTCAGGTATTCCTGCAGCGCCTCACCCGCCGAGGGCACGAAGTTGTGGAATATGAACGCCTGGATCTGCTCGCCACTGCCCTGGAAAGCGGGAACCGCAGACAGCATGGCAAAGGTGACCGTCATCATCGGCACCACAGCGAACAGCGTGGTGTAAGTCAGTGCGGCGGCATTGTCGGCACCGCGGTTTTCGAAAAACCGATGCCAGAGAAATCGCACGAACTCCCACCAGTCGCGCAAAAGTTGCTGCATACCTACCTCTCGGAACCGATCCATATCTCGCGAACTACCGCCCTGCAGACATCACGCTCAGCACGGCGTCAGTACGCCGCGCCAGTGAATCGAAAAGCCGGGTAGCGTTGAGGCCGAAGCCCCTGAAACCACGCCGAAATCGGGCAAGGGCGATGCAGCCGACGCATAACAGACGCTGAGCGCGCACTTAGGTTCGGATCCATTGACGCACCTGGTTCAGCGCAGGGCGCCTACGTGGTTAGAATAGCGTTCACCTGCCGCCAGAAGCGACCCTCTCATGACCGACCTGACGCTCTACCATAACCCGCGCTGCTCCAAATCTCGCGGAGCGTTGCAACTGCTCGAAGAGCGCGGTGTGCAACCGACGGTGCTGCTGTATCTGGATACGCCTCCCAGCGCCACGCAGTTGCGCGATGTGCTGGCCAAGCTGGGCATCCCGGCGCGGCAACTGCTGCGCAGCGGCGAAGACGAGTACCGCGAACTGAATCTGGCGGACGAAACCCTCAGCGAAGCGCAGCTGCTCGAGGCCATGGCCGCTCACCCGCGCCTGATCGAACGACCGATCCTGATCGCCGGCGACCGCGCCGTGATCGGCCGCCCTCCCGAGAACGTCCTGGACCTGCTGCCATGAGCAATGACTACATCCTCGTGCTGTATTACAGCCGACATGGCGCCACTGCCGAGATGGCTCGCCACATCGCCCGAGGCGTGGAGATGCAAGGCATGGAGGCGCGCTTGCGCACCGTCCCCGCCGTATCTGCCGAGTGCGAAGCGGTGAGCGCTGCCATTCCGGCCGAGGGCGCGCCCTACGCCAGCCTCGACGACTTGAAGAATTGCGCTGGCCTGGCCCTGGGCAGCCCAACCCGCTTCGGCAACATGGCCGCACCGCTGAAGTACTTCCTCGACGGCACCAGCAACCTGTGGCTGACCGGCAGCCTGGTCGGCAAACCAGCCGGCGTATTCACCTCCACCGCCAGCCTGCATGGTGGCCAGGAGAGCACGCTGCTGTCGATGCTGCTGCCGCTGCTGCACCACGGCATGCTGATCACCGGCCTGCCGTATAGCGAGTCGGCCTTGGTCGAGACGCGCGGCGGCGGCACGCCCTATGGCGCCAGCCATCACGCAGGCGCCGACGGCAAGCGTGCGCTGGACGAGCATGAAATCACCCTGTGCCGCGCCTTGGGCCAACGCCTGGCGAGCATCGCCGCCACACTGGGAAATGACCGTGGGCAGAACCGCTAAGCCACTTCCCAGCATCGACTGGCTGCTGCCGCGCCTGCGCCTGTGCCGCTACCTGAGCCTGGCCAGCTTTCTGGGGCTGGCGGCGCTGCTGCTGATCTGGAACCTGGGTTACGCAGCGGTACCCAGTTCGCTGTTGTGGGCGGTGCTGGCATTCCAGATGCTGCCATTGCTGCTGCTTGCACCAGGCATCATCGGCGGTCATCCGCGAACGCATTCCTGGGCCTGCTTCGTGGTCAACCTGTATTTCATCCAGGGCGTGCTTGCGGCCTTCGACCCGTCCAAGCAACTGTTCGGCTGGCTGGAAATCATCCTCAGCCTGAGCCTGTTCACCAGCGCGCTGTTCTACACCCGCTGGTGCGCGCAGTACCAGCGCATCGGCGCTGCCGGGGAATAGAATCGCCCGCAAGCGGGCTCCTACGTGACTGGTATCAATGCAGCCCTGTAGGAGCCGGCTTGAACTGGCTTAATAAATCTGGACACCTCAATCGGGCGCTATGATGGCGTCCACAACAGGGGGTGTTTTGTTATGCGTAACTCCTACTCGAACGATTTCAAGATCAAGGCGGCCAGCATGGTGCTGGACGAAGGGCAATCAGTGCCCCAGGTCTGCGCCAATCTGGATATCGGGCCCACCGCACTTCGCCGCTGGGTCAGTCAGTTGCGCCAGGAGCGTGAAGGCATCACGCCGGTTGGAGCCAAGGCGATAACCTCTGATCAGCGAGAAATTCAGCGGTTACATGCCTTGCTCAAGCAAAAAGACCGGGACATCGAAATCCTAAAAAAGGCCAGTGCTCTCCTGCTTGCGGACGCCAAGGAACCTTCGCGTTAATCGAAAAGCTGGGCGAGCAGTACGACATCAATGAATGTTGCCGTGTACTGGCCGTCAGTCGCAGCGGCTTTTACAACTGGCGTCAACGCAAAGGCCGACCTTGCCCTGAGCGCGAGCAGCTCAAGGCCAAGCTGGTCAGGCATCACCGAGCCACGAGAGGATCGGCTGGTGCTCGCACGTTGGCCAAGTTGCTGCAGGCCGACGGCCACCGGGTGGGCCGTTTCAAGGCGAGTGGACTGATGCTTGAAGCCGGTATCGCCAGTCGGCAACGTCGCCGGCACAAGTACAAGTCCTCAGGAGTAGAGGCGTTAACGGCACCGCATGTCCTCAAGCGCCGGTTCGATGTAAAGACTCCTGACACGGTGTGGTGTGGGGATGTCACCTACATCAAGATTGGGAAACGGTGGCTTTACATGGCGGTGGTTCTAGACCTGTTTGCCCGGCGTGTCGTGGGCTGGTCGTTCTCGTTGATTTCGGATGCGGCGTTAGCCTGCGAGGCGTTGCGAATGGCCATTGAACTGCGGGGGCACCCGACAAATGTGCTGTTCCACTCCGATCAAGGCTGCCAGTACACCAGCCATCGATTCAGGGATGAGCTGAGCCGGCATGGTCTTCAGCAGAGCATGAGTCGCAAAGGCGAGTGTTGGGACAATGCTCCAATGGAACGTTTCTTTGGCAGCCTGAAGTCGGAATGGGTGCCCGATGGAGGTTATGAAACAGAGCATGAGGCCCGGGTGGATGTGCAGATTTACATCACGCGCTACAACACCATCAGGCCTCACAGTTATAACGGCTACCGATCACCCGTGGCTGCAGAGAAGCTGGCGGCCTAAACCATAAACGGTGTCCAGAATTACTTGACCAGTTCAGCTTGCCGGCGAATAGTCATCACGCCACAGATTCGGCTGGATACCTACAATCGCATCGCCCGCAAGCGGGCTCCTACGTGGCTGGCACCGACAAAGCTCTGTAGGAGCCGGCTTGCCGGCGAATAGTCATCACGCCACGGATTCGGCTGGATACCTGCAATCGCATCGCCCGCAAGCGGGCTCCTACGTGACTGGTATCGATGCAGCCCTGTAGGAGCCGGCTTGCCGGCGAATAGTCAGCCTGCCGCGGATTCGGCTGGATGCCTGCAGTCGCATGGTTCGGCAAACGGGCCAGAGCCCCGACGCCGACTACCAGCCCAGGGTTTCTTTCAGGAAGGGAATGGTCAGCTTGCGTTGGGCCTGCAATGAGGCCTGATCGAGGCGTTCGAGCAGTTCGAACAAGGCGCTCATGCTGCGCTCGCCACGGGTGAGGATGAAGCGCCCCACGTCGTCGCTCATATGCAGCCCGCGCCGCGAGGCGCGCAATTGCAGCGCGCGCAGCTTGTCTTCATCGGACAGCGACTGCAGCTGGAATACCAGTGCCAGGGTCAGACGTGATTTCAGGTCGGGGAGCTTGATCGGCAACTCACGAGGCGAAGCGTTCGCTGCCAGCAGCAAGCGGCGGCCGCTGTCGCGCAGGCGGTTGAACAGATGGAACAGCGCTTCTTCCCAGATACGCTGACCGGAGGCTGCTTCGAGGTCGTCCAGGCAAACCAGCTCGAACTGCTCGAGATTGTCGAGAATCTCCGGGCCGTACTGCACCACCTCGGCCAGCGGCAGGTAAACGGCACGCTCACCAAGCTGCTCGAAACGCAGGCAGGCGGCCTGCAACAGATGGCTGCGACCGACACCCTCACCGCCCCACAGGTAAATCAGGCTCTCCGTCCAGCCAGCGTCCGCTTCGCACAGGCGCTCGACATACCCCAGGGCTGCGGCATTGGCGCCCGGGTAGTAATTGGCGAAGGTAGCGTCGTCACGCAGACGCACACCCAAGGGCAACTGAATCGGTTTCATGCTGGGGGGAAGGCTCGTCGGAGCCAGATCGAGGCTCTGGATAAAGGTGGCAAAGTCTATACCCTTGGAGGCGCCCTGTCATTGATGTACTTTCCAAGGCAATACAAGGGTTTAGGTAACCAGAGCGGTACCGCGCCAGGTTTCCAGCGAGACGCCGGTACCTGGCAGCGGCCATGCCAGGGATTTCAGGCGCCGGGCTTCTCTCCGCTGTAAGCCTCGGATTGCTTGTACAGATCGTGCACATGGCGCAGCAGCACCATGATCACCGCCGCCACCGGCAAAGCCAGCAGAATGCCGGTGAAGCCGAACAACTGGCCGCCCGCCATGATGGCGAAAATCACCGCCACGGGGTGCAGGCCGATGCGATCACCGACCAGCAGCGGAGTCAGCAGCATGCCCTCGAGCATCTGCCCAACCACGAATACCCCGGCGATGGCCAGCAGCGGATAGGGATCGCCGCCGAACTGGAACAGTCCGGCAATCAGCGCCGAACCGATCCCGACCACCACACCGAGGTAAGGCACGATGCTGGCCAGGCCGGCCAGCAGGCCGATCAGCAAGCCCAGTTCCAGGCCGATGGCCATCAGGCCGACCGAATACATCACACCCAGTGCGAGCATCACCAACAACTGCCCACGCAGGAAGGCACCCAGCACCTCGTGGCACTCGGCGAACAGCTTCACCACGACGCCTTCGTTGTCGCGCGGCACCAGGCTGCGCAGTTTGGCGACCAGCAGATCCCAGTCACGCATCAGGTAGAAGCTGACCACCGGAATCAACAGCAGGTTGGCGACCCAGGCCATCAGCGCCAGGCTCGACGCCGTCACCTGGGAAAGAATCAGCCCGGCGATATCGGTGGTCTGCCCCAGATGGCCGGAGATCGCCGCCTTGAGCTGATCGAAGCGCCAGAAGCCCTCGTTGAGCCCCAGCTTGACCTGAATCCACGGCAACGCTTGGTTCTGCGCCCAGTCGAGCATCTGCGGGAGCAGTTCGTAGAGGCGCGCCAGCTGCTTGCCGAGCATCGGGATGAGCACCAGCATCGCCAGCGCTATCAGCAACGTGAACAGCGTGAACACCACGATCACGCCCCAGGTGCGCGACAGTTTCAGACGCTCGAGACGATCCACCAGCGGATCACCGAGGTAGGCGATCAGGATGCCGATCAGAAAAGGCGAAAGGATGGGATGCAACACGTACAGAAAGCCACCCAGCACCAGCAATGCAGCTATCCATAGCCAGCGAGACGAAAGGGGCATGCTCAATCCTCAGGGGGGAAGTGACGGATCACGGCGCGCTCGACTGCCGCGGGCAAGCGGCGGGAGCCCGGAGCAGTCGACAGCGAAACGGTTCGGTTCAGATTGCGGGCAGTCTACCAGCGAAAGCGCAGGACATCGTCACGTGGCACGATGGCGGGCGCGGGAGGTGTTGCCTGAGGTTCGGCAGGCACCTGGCCCGCATCCACGGGCTCCGGCGCCTCGGCTTCAGCGGGTGCCTCGGCAGCCAGCTCGGCGGCGGAGACCTCACGCAACTGCAATAAGCCCAGCTGGGTACGCAACTGTTCGACGCTGGCGCTGACCCTGTAGGTCAGGCGATCGGCCTGCACCGACTGCAGCTGCGCACCAAAGGGTTCGAGCACGCGCTGCAGCTCGGCGTAGCGCGACAGATCGGCACCGATGATTTCCACGGTTTGGGTCGTGCTCGCGCCCGGCGCAACCACGAAACGTGGTGCCAGGCGCTCGCTCACCGCCAGCAGCACGGCATCGGCCAGAGCAGCCTGATCGGCACCTTCGGCCTTGCCCTGCTCGCGCTCTTCGCCCAGCCACAGCTGCCAACTGGCCTGCCACTTGCCATCGGCCTCGCTGGCACGAACGGCCAGCAACGCGTCGGCGCCGTAGCGCTCGGAGGCCGAGCGCAGGGAATCCGGATCCTTCGCAGCGAGATTTTCGCTGGTCGCCAGCAACTGCTCACTAAGATCCGCCAGCGGCAGGCGCAACGGCAGACCGCGGTGTTGCGCAGCCAGCCGCAGGGGTTCGGCGCTGGCCTGACCATCGCCGACCATGTTCGAGCCGTTGGCCGTATCGTTCAGCCACCAGGCCAGAATGGCCGGGCGATTGACACCCCACAGCGGCAGCCCGGCCTGGCGCAGCGAGCGATCCGTGGACACGGCATCGAAATCGACCACCAGGTGATCACCCTCGTAGCCGTACTGACTGACGATCTGTTGAGGGTCCTTGCGCAGCTCCGCCAGCGCACTGCCCTTGGCCGCCTCAGGTTTGCCGGTCAGGCGCAGCACCAGTGTCTCTACGGCACGTTGCAGGGCGGCATCACGTTCCTCGGGCTGCTGGCTGGCGACCGGCTCCTTCACCTGATAGAGGTCACTGACCGTAGCCGCCAGGGTCGGCAGACTGAGGAGCGACAGGCAAAGAAGCAGCGGGCGGAAGGTCGGGCGCATGAATTGGGACTCTCGACGGAAAGAAGACGGCGCACGGCAGAAGCCGAGGCGTTATACCTTAGGGGCTGTTGCCCTCGCATCGCAAGCCGCGTTGCCACGTCAGACGCTGGTGCCGTGTCCGTTTGTGACCTGCGCCCAGAGCGTGGGTTTCATTTTCGAACCTCGCAGGACATATCGATCAGCCTCCGCCCGGCGCTGTGGCTGGCCGCTGCCGGGCAAGCCTGATAAAATCGCGCGCCTTCGCAGAACGGCCCCGAGGGGCCGGTGCTATTCCGACTTTTCCCCTTCCAAAGGCCTGGATCTATGAGCAAGCAACCCTCCATCAGCTACAAGGACGCAGGTGTAGATATCGACGCGGGTGAAGCCCTGGTCGAGCGCATCAAGGGCGTAGCCAAGCGCACCGCCCGTCCTGAAGTCATGGGTGGCCTGGGTGGCTTCGGCGCCCTGTGCGAGATCCCGGCCGGCTACAAGCAACCCGTACTGGTCTCCGGCACAGACGGCGTGGGCACCAAGCTGCGCCTGGCCCTGAACCTGAACAAGCACGACAGCATCGGCCAGGATCTGGTCGCCATGTGCGTGAACGACCTGGTGGTCTGCGGCGCCGAGCCGCTGTTCTTCCTCGATTATTACGCCACCGGCAAGCTCAACGTCGACGTGGCGGCCACCGTGGTCACCGGTATCGGCGCCGGCTGCGAACTGGCCGGCTGCTCGCTGGTCGGCGGCGAAACCGCAGAAATGCCTGGCATGTACGAAGGTGAAGACTACGACCTGGCCGGTTTCTGTGTCGGCGTCGTGGAAAAAGCCGAGATCATCGACGGCTCCAAGGTCGCTACCGGCGACGCACTGATCGCACTGCCCTCCTCCGGCCCGCACTCCAATGGCTACTCGCTGATCCGCAAGATCCTCGAAGTGTCCGCTACCGACATCGAGAAGACCGAACTCGATGGCAAACCGCTGGCCGACCTGCTGATGGCTCCGACGCGCATCTACGTCAAACCCCTGCTCAAGCTGATCAAGGACACTGGCGCGGTCAAGGCCATGGCCCACATCACCGGCGGCGGCCTGCTCGACAACATCCCGCGCGTGCTGCCGGACAACGCCCAGGCAGTGATCGACGTGGCCAGCTGGCAGCGTCCGGTGGTATTCGACTTCCTGCAGGAAAAAGGCAACGTCGACGAGCACGAAATGCACCGCGTGCTGAACTGCGGCGTGGGCATGGTCATCTGCGTAGCCCAGGAGCATGTCGGAGTCGCCCTGCAGACCCTGCGCGCCGCTGGTGAGCAGCCCTGGGTCATCGGTCAGATCGCCGCGGCCGCCGAAGGTGCCGAGCGCGTCGTGCTGAACAACCTGAAAAGCCACTGATGCCGCGACCCTGTAACGTGGTGGTGCTGTTGTCCGGCACCGGTAGCAATCTTCAGGCGCTGATCGACAGCATCGACCAGGGCGAAAACCCGGCGCGAGTCGCCGCGGTGATCGCCAATCGCAGCGATGCCTTCGGCCTGCAGCGAGCGCGGGACGCGGGTATCGCGACCCGCGTTCTGGAGCATGGCGAATACGACGGGCGCGATGCCTTCGACCAGGCGCTGATGCAGGCCATCGATGACTTCGCGCCACAACTGGTGGTGCTGGCAGGCTTCATGCGCATCCTCACCTCCGGGTTCGTGCGCCACTACCATGGGCGCCTGCTGAACATTCACCCATCGCTGCTGCCTCGCCACAAAGGCCTGCACACCCATCAGCGCGCTCTGCAAGCCGGAGACGCCGAGCATGGCTGTAGCGTGCACTTCGTGACAGAGGAACTCGATGGTGGCCCTCTGGTCGTACAGGCAGTAATCCCGGTACAGTCGCAAGACACTGCCGCCAGCCTGGCGCAGCGGGTTCACGTGCAGGAGCACCAGATCTACCCGCTCGCCGTACGCTGGTTCGCCGAAGGCCGTTTGCGCCTCGGCGAGTCGGGCCCGCTGCTCGACGGCAATGCATTGCCGGCTACCGGCTACCTCATCAACAGCAAGGAGACTCCATGCGCCGCGCCCTAATGTTAGCCCTGGCGTTGTTCAGCCTGCCTGCCCTCGCCGAAGAGCCCAAGCCCTTCTCCGCCAGCTATACCGCCGACTGGAAACAGGTACCGGTCAGCGGTTCGGCCGAACGCAGCCTGCAGAAACTAGACGATGGACGCTGGCAGCTGGTCTTCAAGGCCTCGATGTTGGTCGCCGGCCTGACCGAGCAGAGCACCTTCACGGTCGAGGACGATGCCTTCCTGCCGCAGAGCTACAAGTTCGAACGCAGCGGCCTGGGCAAGAGCAAGGATGTCGAATTCGATTTCGACTGGTCGCAGAAACAGGTGATCGGCAGCGACCGTGGCGACCCCGTGCGCTTTCCGCTCAACCGCGGCATGCAGGACAAGTCCACCTACCAGCTCGTCCTGCAGCATGACGTTGCCGCTGGCGAGAAGAGCATGAGCTATCAGGTGGTCGACGGTGACGAAATCGAAACCTACGACTTCCGTGTGCTTGGCGAAGAAGTGGTGCGCACCAGCGCCGGACTGATCGATGCGATCAAGGTCGAACGCGTGCGTGACCCCACGCAGAGCAGCCGCAAGACCATCCTCTGGTTCGCCAAGGACTGGGACTACCTGCTGGTGCGCCTGCACCAAGTGGAGAAGGACGGCAAGGAATACCAGATCATGCTCAAGTCGGGCACGGTCGACGGCAAACCCGTCGAAGGCCGCCGCGACTGACGTCGAGCAGCAGGAAACGAGAAGCCGGGCATGTCCCGGCTTTTTCATGCCTGCAGAATACCGCCAGGCCAGGCGGCCCATTCTAGAGCCATCGCCAATCGCCAAGCGAAGCGCTTGCGGAACTTGTAACTAATTACTACAGTCCTAATCGTGTCGTTGCTTAGCAGGCTAAGCGCGACCGTGAAGGCTTTGCGCCGCATCTATCCGGCAAAACTGGAGAAAGAACAATGAGCGTAGTAGTAGTGACCGAGCGTGACGAACACCACATGTCTCATGAAGCCCAGGCCGAAGGCAAACGCATCTGGGACGTCCACCAGAACGACCAGTTGGTCGGCATATTCCCCTCTGAAGAAGAGGCAGTCGCCTACCAGGCGGAACTGGAGTCCTCCGAAGTCGCCCACTCGCACTGATCGGAATCGCAACAAAAAGCCCGCGGATCGCGGGCTTTTCAATTTTCACTGTCAGGCACTCACCACATCAGGTCGTCGGGCACCTGATACGCAGCGTACGGATCATCCTCGTCCGGCGCTTCGGTTGGCGTGTTGAGCAACAGGATACGCTGCGGGTCGCGCTCCTGGATCTTCAGCGCCGCTTCACGGGGAATCACCTCGTAGCCGCCGCCATGACGGACGATGGCCAGGGAGCCTCGGCTCAGCTTGTCGCGCATCAGCGCATTGACCGAAAGGCGCTTGACCTTCTTGTCGTCGACGAAGTTGTAATAATCCTCGGTGGTCAGCTTGGGCAACCGGGAAATTTCGATCAGTTGCTTGATCTGCGCAGCACGGGCTTTCTGCTCGGCCTTTTCCTGTTGCTGGCGGTTGAGTTCCTGGTCACGGGCGGCTTTCTCGGCCTTGGCCTGCTGGGCGGCCAGTTGACCGGACTTGTCCTCCTCGGCCTGCCCCTTCTTCACCATTCGCTGCTGCTTGTGCTGTTGCTTGCTGGCTTGCTTGACCTGCTTCTCGTTGACCAACCCGGCCTTGAGCAACTGGTCACGTAATGAAATCGCCATAACCTACCTATCCGCAGACAATTTAATGAGATGGGCACGCCCATCGGATTTCCATCAAGGCGACAGTGCCACCCCGGTTCAGCAGCCTCGCTGCCTCTCGTTCTTCTTGGCCTCACCCCACAGGGCATCGAGCTCATCCAGTGTGCAATTCTCGATGGGGCGCCCTGCTTCGCGCAATGCCTGCTCGATAAAACGGAAGCGCCGCTCGAATTTTTCATTGGCTGCCCGCAGCGCCGCTTCCGGATCGACCTTGAGATGCCGCGCCAGATTGGTGGCGCTGAACAGCAGGTCACCGATTTCCTCGGCAATGGCTTGCGGATCGTTTTCGCTGATCGCCTCGAGCACCTCGTCCAGCTCTTCGCGCACCTTGTCGAGCACCGGCAGTGCATCGGGCCAGTCGAAACCGACCCGAGCGGCCCGGCCTTGCAGCTTCTTGGCGCGGCTCAGGGCTGGCAACACATTGGGCACGTCATCGAGCAATGACAGTTGCTGAGGTGCCGCTGAGCGCTCGGCACGCTCTTCGGCCTTGATGGTCTCCCAACGCTGCTTGACCTCGGCCTCGCTCAGCCGTGGCTGATCCACGGGGCCGTACAGGTCGCCATCGGGAAATACATGGGGATGGCGACGAACCAGCTTGCGGGTGATGCCATCGACCACGTCGGCGAACTCGAAACGCCCCTCTTCCCTGGCCAGCTGGCTGTAGTAAACCACCTGAAACAGCAGGTCGCCGAGCTCGCCGGGCAGTTCGGCAAAGGCCTCGCGCTCGATGGCATCCGCTACTTCGTAGGCTTCTTCGAGGGTGTGCGGCACGATGCTGGCGTAGGACTGACGCAGATCCCAGGGGCAACCATGCTGCGGGTCACGCAGGCGGGCCATGAGGTTGAGCAGGTCGGTAAGTTGGTACATGAAGTCTTCCAGTCGATACAGGGGGCAAGGCGCAGGTGCGCCTTGCCCCCTGTCTAGCGGCTCAAGGTGCCCGATGGCGCCGCGCTTCGATGATGTTGGGCAACTGCGACAGGCGGCCGAGCAGACGCCCCAGCGCATCCAGCCCCGGAATCTCAACGGTCAGCGACATCGACGCCGTGTTGTCTTCCTTGTTGGAGCGGGTGTTGACCGCCAGTACGTTGAGTTTCTCGTTGAGCAGCATCTGGGTCACGTCACGCAGCAGACCGGAGCGGTCGTAGGCACGAATGATGATGTCCACCGGGTAGGTCTGCACCGGCACCGGGCCCCAGCTGACCTGAATGATCCGCTCCGGCTCGCGCCCACCGAGTTGCAGGACCGCCGCGCAATCCTGACGATGGATGCTGACACCGCGCCCCAGGGTGATGTAGCCGACGATGGGGTCCCCCGGCAGCGGCTGGCAACAGCCGGCCATCTGCGTCATCAGGTTGCCGACGCCCTGAATCTGGATGTCGCCACGCTTGCCAGGCTTGAAGCCCTGCGCCTTGCGTGGAATCAGCTCGAGCTGCTCGTGCCCACGCTCCGGCTCTACCAGTTGCTGAGCGAGATTGACCAGTTGCGCCAGACGCAAGTCGCCGGCCCCCAGGGACGCGAACATATCCTCGGCGGTACGCAGATTGGCTTTCTCGGCGAGCTTCTCGAAGTCCACCGGTGGCAGCGCTACCCGCGCCAGCTCGCGCTCGAGCATGGTTCTGCCGGCAGCGACGTTCTGGTCGCGGTCCTGCAACTTGAACCAGTGGACAATCTTCGCCCGCGCCCGCGAGGTGGTGATGTAACCGAGGTTCGAGTTCAGCCAGTCACGGCTCGGCGTGCCCTGCTTGCTGGTGATGATCTCGACCTGTTCGCCGGTCTGCAGGCTGTAGGTCAGCGGCACGATGCGACCGTTGATCTTGGCGCCACGGCAGTTGTGACCGATCTCGGTATGCACGCGGTAGGCGAAGTCCAGCGGCGTGGCGCCTTTGGGCAGGTCGATGGCATGGCCGTCAGGGGTGAATACGTAGACTCGGTCGGGCTCGATATCGACACGCAACTGCTCGGCCAGACCGCCGATGTCGCCCAGCTCCTCGTGCCACTCCAGCACCTGGCGCAGCCAGGAAATCTTCTCTTCGTAATGGCTGGAACCGGATTTGACGTCGGTGCCCTTGTAGCGCCAGTGGGCGCAGACGCCGAGTTCGGCCTCTTCGTGCATGTTGGAGGTGCGAATCTGCACCTCCAGCACCTTGCCCTCGGGCCCCAGCACGGCGGTGTGCAGCGAGCGGTAGCCGTTCTCCTTGGGGTTGGCGATGTAGTCGTCGAACTCCTTGGGAATATGCCGCCACAGGGTGTGCACGATACCCAGCGCGGTGTAGCAATCGCGCACCGCGGGCACCAGTACGCGTACCGCACGCACATCATAGATCTGGCTGAACTGCAGGCCTTTGCGCTGCATCTTGCGCCAGATCGAGTAGATATGTTTCGCCCGGCCGCTGATGTCCGCCTTGATGCCGGTGGCTTCCAGTTCGTCGCGCAGTTGTTCCATCACTTCGTTGATGTAGTGCTCGCGATCGAGCCGGCGCTCGTGCAGCAGGTTGGCGATCTGCTTGTATTGCTCGGGCTCGAGGTAGCGGAAGGACAGGTCCTCCAGCTCCCACTTGATATGACCAATGCCCAGACGGTGGGCAAGCGGCGCATAGATATCGAAGACTTCACGGGCGACACGCTGACGACGCTCCTCGTCGGTGTCCTTCACCGCGCGGATCGCACAGGTTCGCTCGGCCAGCTTGATCAAGGCGACGCGTACGTCATCGACCATCGCCACCAGCATCTTGCGCAGGTTGTCGACCTGGGCCTGGGAACCGAGCACCAGGGACTCGCCACGCGGATTGAGGCTGGCGCTAATGGCGGCCATGCGCAGCACCCCCTCGATCAGCTTGCCCACTACCGGGCCGAAGCGCTGACGGACGTCAGCCAGGGGAATCTTGCCTTCGCGCACGCCGCGATAAATCACCGCAGCGACCAGGGAATCCTGATCGAGCTTGAGGTCGGCGAGGATCTCGGCGATTTCCAGCCCGGCACTGTAGCTGGACGAGCCCTCGGTCCACAGATTCTGTGCTGCGTTGGCCTGCTGCTCGGCCGCTCGGGCAAACTCACAAGCGTCACGCAGAGCATCACGGTCGAGTGCGGGGTCGACACTCGTAACGTGCTCCAACCAGGCCTCGAGATTGATACTGCCATCATCGTTGATGGGCTGGTGCACTCTAACCTGAACCATCTTTACCTTCCCTACAGCGGGGCGTGCCCCACTAAATGTCGCCTGGCTTCTGCGAGCCGGTCGGTTTGACCACATCGGCGCAATCCCTGTGCGCCATTGCACTTATTATCTACCTACATCTCGGAACCTGCCCGAGGCCTGGAGAGGCATCCGATGGACAGTTGCCCAGCGCGCCCCCAGGCATGTCATGAGCGCTCGAACAGCGCCATCGCCTCAACATGTGCCGTTTGCGGAAACATGTCCAGAATACCGGCTTTTTTCAGTCGATAACCCTGTTGCAACAATTCGCCACTGTCCCGCGCCAGGGTAGTCGGGTTGCAGGATACGTAAACCAGCCGCTTGGCGCCGAGGCCCGCGATCCGCTGAACCACCTGCAGCGCACCATCACGTGGCGGGTCGAGCAAAATAGCGTCGAAACCGCCCGCAGCCCAGTCAGTATCGGTCAGCGGTTTGGACAGGTCGGCCTGATAAAAGTGCGCATTGCCCAGGCCGTTGGCGCGGGCATTGTCTGCCGCACGCTCGACCATGGCCTGCACGCCCTCCACGGCGATCACTTCGCGCGCTTGCCGGGCCAGCGGCAAGGCGAAGTTGCCGAGCCCGCAGAACAGATCCAGCACCCGTTCATCGCTACGCGGCGCCAACCAGTGCAAGGCCTGGGCCACCATCGCCTCGTTGACGGCGGCATTCACCTGCACGAAGTCACCCGGCCGGTAAGCCAACTGCAGGTTCCAGGTGTCCAGCCGATAGCCCAGTTGCTGCGCGGCATCCACCGGCTGAGGCTCACCCTCGCCCTGCAGCCACAGCTGCGCGCGATGCACCGTGCAGAAGGCTTGCAGTCGAGCCTGGTCCACCTCGCTCAAGGCGTCGGTGTGGCGCACCAGAACGGCACTGGCGGTGCCCTGGAACAGCTCGACATGACCGATGGCGCGAGGTGCCTGCAATCCGCCGAGCAACGCGGGCAACGCACGCAGGATCGGCTGCAGCGGTTCGACCAGTACCGGGCAGTCGCCAATGGCGACGATGTCCTGGCTGGCCGCCGCGCGGAAGCCAACTTCCAGGCGCTTGCCGCGCATGTCCCAACGGACGGCGATACGTGCACGGCGGCGGTAGGCGAATTCGGGGCTGCTCAGCGGCTCGGCCCAGATATCGGGTCGCAAGCCGCCAAGACGTTCGAGCTGCTCGGCGAGCATGCGCTGCTTCAGGGCAAGCTGTTCGCCATGGGCAATGTGCTGCACGCTGCAGCCGCCACACACGCGGGCGTGTACGCACGGCTCGTCGCGGCGCTCTGAGCTGGCCTGGAAGACCCGTTCGGTACGCGCGTCCACGACCTTGCTGCGGGCACCGAGCACCCGCGCCTCGACCTCTTCACCGGGCAACGCGCCGCTGACGAACCAGGTTCGACCTTCGATGAACGCGATACCGCGGCCGTCATTGGCCAGCCGCTCGATCTTCAGACGCTGTTTCTTGCCGACGGGCACCTGAGCCGTTCGCGTGCCGCCGCTTGGCTGAAAGCGCAGACCGCCATTCTTGCCGGCCATCAGTTCTCCGTGGCGTCGTACACGCCAGTGGACAGATAGCGGTCACCGCGATCACAGATGATGGCGACCAGTACCGCATTCTCCAGTTGCCTGGACAGGCGCAGCATGGCCGCGACCGCACCGCCGGAGGACACGCCGCAGAAGATACCCTCCTCGCGTGCCATGCGACGCATCACGTCTTCGGCCTCGGCCTGCGCCATGTCGACGATCTGGTCGACACGCTCGGATTCGAAGATTTTCGGCAGGTACTCTTCCGGCCAGCGACGGATGCCCGGAATCGCCGAGCCCTCCATAGGCTGCAGACCGACGATCTGCACGTGCGGATTTTGCTCCTTGAGGTAACGCGACACGCCCATGATGGTGCCGGTGGTTCCCATGGAGCTGATGAAGTGAGTGATCTGCCCGCCCGTCTGGCGCCAGATTTCCGGGCCGGTACCGGTGTAATGGGCAACCGGATTGTCGCCGTTGGCGAACTGATCGAGCACCTTGCCGCGGCCGTCGGCCTGCATGGAGAGGGCCAGATCGCGGGCACCCTCCATACCCTGCTCCTTGCTCACCAGGATCAGCTCGGCGCCGTAGGCGGTCATCGCCGCCTTGCGCTCGGCACTGGAGTTGTCCGGCATGATCAGGATCATCTTGTAGCCCTTGATCGCTGCGGCCATGGCCAGTGCGATGCCGGTGTTACCCGAAGTCGCCTCGATCAGCGTGTCGCCGGGTTCGATGTCACCGCGCAGTTCGGCACGGGTGATCATCGACAATGCCGGGCGATCTTTCACCGAGCCGGCCGGGTTATTGCCTTCGAGCTTCACCAGCAGGGTGTTGCTGGTATCGCCGGCCAGTCGTTGCAGGCGAACCAGAGGCGTATTGCCGACGCATTCGGCGATCGTGGGGTATTGCGGGGTCATAGCGTCGATCGAGTCCAGACGGCTGCAGGGGGCGGTAATGATACCGGCAAAAAGGTCCGAGCCCTACTATCACCTGCATCGCCGTCGACTGGCTGGCAACGGCTGTCGGGTAGCGCTGGAGCCCCAGCCCTCTGCGTCGCAGGCCAACGGATCAAGACCATCAAACAAGACGATCTAAGCTAATAACGGATCGGTCTAGGATTCACGGAGGTTCAACCCTCGGCCGTGCGGGCGCCCCTCGTGACACCCGCGATCACCGGGGTGCCACTGAGCGGATCGCGCATCAGCGTGCAGCGTACGTCGTAGAGCTCCTCGACCAGTGCCGGTGTGACGATGTCGACCGGCGAACCCTCGGCGACGATACGCCCCGCCTTCATCGCCACCAGATGATCGGCATAGCGGCAGGCGCTGGACAGGTCGTGTACCACCATCACCACGGTCTTGCCCACCGACGCCAAGCTGCGGATCAGCTCGAACACTTCGATCTGGTGGCCTAAATCAAGCGCCGAGGTGGGTTCGTCGAGCAACAGCAACGGCGTCTGCTGCGCTACCGCCATGGCGATCCAGGCGCGCTGGCGCTGGCCACCGGACATCGACTCCAGCGGACGCTCGGCCAGTGTTTGCAGGTCGGCCACGCGCAGCGCCTCTTCGACGATGGCCTGGTCGTCCGCCGACCACTGACGCAGCAGGCTCTGGTGCGGCTGGCGACCGAAGCGGATCAGCTCGGAAACGGTCAGGCCGTCGGGTGCCGTGGCGTCCTGGGGCAGCAGTGCCAGTTGCCTCGCCACCTGTTTGGACGGCAGGCTGCCGATGGCCCGGCCGTTGAGCAGCACCGCGCCGGCACTGGGTTTGTGCAAACGCGACAGGCCGGCCAGCAAGGTCGATTTGCCACAACCATTGGGGCCGACGATGGCGGTCACCTGTCCTGACGGAATGCGCAGGGACAAGCGCTCGATGATCGCTGCATGGGGGTAACCCAGGCTCAGGCCCTCGGCCTGCAGGGTAACCTCGGCCTCGGGCCGAGTGGCGAACAGCTTGGACGTAGTCATCGGCTCAACTCCGCAGCGGCCGCCGATGGGGGCGGCCTTTCATGTCAGTCTGCGCGACGGCTGGCGCAACAGGATCCACAGCAAATAGGGCCCGCCAACCACGGCGGTGATCACCCCGACGGGAATTTCGATGGGTGCCAGCCAGGTACGCCCGACCCAGTCCGCACAGGTCATCAACAGCGCACCCGCCAATGCCGAACACAGCACAGGCACGCCGCGATGGCCACTCAGGTAGCGGGCCATCTCCGGCGCGGCGAGGGCCACCAGCCCCACCGGCCCGGCCACCGCAACGGCCAGCGCGGTGAGCAGTACCGTAGTGATCAGGGTCAGCAGGCGCATGGCCCTGAGACGCACGCCAAGCCCCACCGCCACGCTGTCGGAAAAACGCATCAGTTCCAGGCGCTGAGCCAGGTACTTGACCAGTGGCAGGCACAGGGTCAGGCCGATACCCAGTAGCCAGATGGCCAGCGCGGGGCGCGCGTTGAGGCTGCCGACCGTCCAGGGGTAGGCCACGTTGGCGGCATCGATATCGGCGCGTGCCAGCATCAAATTGGTCAGCGCGCCGAACACGGCACCCACGGCGATGCCGACCACGATGAAGCGATAGCCCCGGGCACCCGCACCGGCACTCAGACCGAAAGCCAGCACCGCCGCAGTGGTAGCGCCGGTAAGCGCCAGCGCGGAAGGTGCCAGGGTGGTGGGTACGGCAACGATGGACGCCACGGCGAAGGCCGTGGCGCCGTCGTCGATGCCGATCACTCCCGGGGTAGCCAGGCGGTTGCGCGCCAGGGTCTGCAGCAAGCAGCCACCAATCCCGAACGCCGCGCCGGTGAGCAGACCGGCGACCAGGCGTTGCAAGCGCAGCTCCTGAACCAGAAACACGTGCATGGGCTCACCCTGACCAAACGCAGCCGCCAGGGCCGTCCATGGGGACAGGCCAGCGGCGCCGGAGGCCAGACTGATGCCGGTGATGAGCACGATTGCCGCCGAGAGCCCCAGTGCGGCGAACACGCCACGCCTGTTCAACAGCACGCGCAGCGAGCCAAACGCCAGCAACCAGTATCCGCTCGGTGCCTTGGGCATGGACGACAGAGGGCCACTCATAAGGTCGGCAACCTGTGGCTACGTACCACGGCGATCAGCACCGGCGCGCCGATCAGGGCGGTCACCACGCCAATCGGCAGCTCGTAGGGGCTGACCAGCAGGCGCGACAGGATATCGGCGAACAACACGATGATCGGCCCGAGCAACAGCGACGCACCGATGGTGCGGCGAATGTCCGGCCCCAGCAGGCGACGCGCCACGAACGGCACGACCAGGCCAACGAAGGCCATCGGGCCGGCCGCCGCCGTGGCGGTACCGACCAGCACGGCCACGCCCAGCAAGGCGCCAAGCCGGGTCAGGCCAGGATGGTGGCCGAGACCGGTGGCCATCTTCTCGCCAAGGGCCAGGGCAGCCAGCGGGCGGATCAACGGCACGAGCAGCAGCAAGCCCAGCACCAGGCCAGGCGTACTCCAGGTCAATACATCCTGAGGGCGACCGGCCAGGGCACCGATGATCCAGAAACGAATCTCGTCGGCGCTGCGCTGGTCGTGCAGCAGAATCAAGGTGCTGATGGCGGTGAGAATGCCCGAGAAGGCTGCACCGGCCAGCACCAGGCGCACCGGATCGTCACCGACACCACGCACCTGGGTGACCAGCAATACCAGCAGGCAACCCGCCATGGCGCCCGCGATGGCCACGCCGAGATTCAGGGTGGCCGCACTGGCGCCCAGACTGATCGCCACCACCACCGCGAAGGACGCCCCGGCACTCACGCCCAGCAGACCGGGCTCGGCCAGCGGATTGCGGGTCGCCGACTGCAGCACCACACCAGCGGCCCCCAGCGCGACGCCGACCAGCACACCCAGCAGCGTGCGGGGCAGGCGCAACTCGAAGAGCACGAAGCGCGCTTCGTCATCCGCAGCGCCAAACAGCGCCCACAGGCTCCGGGTGATACCGACCTCCCCCGCGCCGATCAGCAGGCTGGCAACGCACAATAGCGCCAACGACGCGGCCACCCCCGCCAGCGCTTTGGCCAGTGGCGGACGACCGCCCTTCACATCCACGGTCATTGCGAGGCGACGGCCTTCTCCACGTCATCGAGAATCACGTTGGCAGCCAGCGGCCCGCTGCCACTGCTCCAGATCTGCCCGTCGACGCTCTGCACATGGCCGCTGCTGACCGCCTTCAGGCGCGCGAATGCCGGCTGCTGGCGGGCCTGCTCCAGGGCCTTGTCGCCATCGGCGTTGAGGGTGGCAAGGAACAGCCAGTCACCGTCGATGCGCGACAGGTTCTCTAGGCTCAGGGCATCGCTATGGGGCTTGCTGGTCAGTTCCGCCGCCATTGCCGTGCCCTTGAAACCAAGCTGGCTCAGCAGCTGGCCCACGAACAGGTGCTGGGACATCACGCCCGGCCCCTGCGGGCTCCAGCGCACCACCGAAGCGACCTGCCCCGGCTCGACCCTGCTCTTGATGCTCCGGATGCGCGTGTCGACCGCGGCGATGGCGGCCTTGGCTTCATCGACCTTGCCAAGAGCCTTGCCATAGAACTCGACATTATTGCGCCAGTCTTGGAACGAGTTGCCCTTGGGCACCGCGGTCGGCGCGATCAGGCTGAGCTTCTGGTACTGATCCCGGGTGAGCTCCGGCGAAGCCAGAATCAGATCCGGCTGCAGGGCGAACACCGACTCCAGATTGGTTTCCCGGGCGGTGCCGACGATGCGGATATCACCCGCCTTGCTCTTCAAGTACGCCGACACATCGCTGCCACCGCGCGTGGCAACGCTGCCCAGGGGCTTGACGCCAACGGCCAGGGCGACATCCAGTGCATTCTCGCCCAGGGTGACCACACGCTGCGGCGTGCCCTGCAACTCGAGCGCACCGAAGGCCGTATCGAGGGTGCGTGATTCGGCCACGGCACTGCCCAGTGGCAACAGCGCGACCAGGCCGGAAAACGCCAGCAGGCGTGAGCATCGGGATAAGCTAGCAATCATCGAAACCTCCTTTCTTTAGGGTGAAACGAACGGCTGCGCCCTGCAGGCGGTCGCAGCGCAGTGGCACGGTCCTGGCTTCGCGGCAGCAGCCATACTGCGGCAAAAATGTTCAGGATTTTCATTTACATATGTAAATTCCGGGTGCATCGCCGCCGCGCCGAACCGGCTCATTGCGGCACCACTCGGGCAACGGCGGTATCGTCTCCGGCGCTCAGGCGCAGAGCCGGGCCGAGCGAGGCCGGCAGCATCGGGCCGTGACTCAGTTCCGGATAGCGCCGATAGCGAACGCGGGCTTGCGGGATGGCCGCCAGGCGCTCGACCAGTTGCTCGGCGGCGTTGGCCGGTACTGCTGCGGTGGCCTCGCGGCGCGCGCGCACGTGCGGGGCCTCGTCCTTGTCGACAGGCGGGCGCTTGCGCTCTGCGCCCCCGGTCAGCAGCGTCAGGTCGAACGCCTGCCCTCTGGTGATGAACGCCCGGGCCTCCTGAAGAATGAAACCGCTCTGCCACCACAGCGAAGGATCGGCAGCGATGTAGCGCTGGAAGCTGTCAGGACGGGTGAACAGCGCGTGCAGGGTCAGCAGACCGCCATAGGAGTGTCCCCACAGACTTTGTCGCTGCGGGTCGATGCTGACCCGAGCCTGGACCAGCGGCTTGATGCGCTGCTCGAGCAGATCGAGGAACAGATCCGCCCCCCCGCCGTGGCGCTGACGGGCTATATCGTCGATCACCGGTTCGCCGCCGGGCAGCGGTAGTGTGTAGTCGTACGCCCGGGCAGTCGCATCGAAACGCAGGTCAGTGGCATAACCGACGAACACCAGCACGGGCGGTCCACGCCGGTCCAGGTCAACTAACTGCTGCTCCTGCAATGCACCGAGCGCGGCGTTGCCATCGAGCAGGTAAAGCACCGGATAGCCAGAGGCAGGCGCGGCCTGTCTGGGGGTAGCGATCCAGATGCGGTAATGGCGTTGGCCGTCAACGGAAGCCAGATCCTGCTGGGTGAAACGGTAATGGGCAGAACCGTGATCGGCCAGGGTCGGCCCCAGCGGTTGGGAAAGATCCGGCCTGGCCACGGCGACACCAGTGATTGTCAGTAACAGGACGAAGATGCCCAGCCATGCGTTCATCAGCCCACCACACCGAGTTGTTGCCAGATGGGCAGCGTGTCGCTTTCGAAGCGGCTCAGTTGGGCCTGCAGGGGATCCACGGGGTTGGCCAGGGGCTGCCAGCCGACCTTTCGCAGCAAGGCGTCCACGGTCTGGCGAAGCGCCGCGCCACGCAAGTGCGGATGGTCGAGCAGAACCCGCGCGGCAGCCATCTCGACGAAATTAGCGGAGATCCCTGAGCCCAGACTTGGCGCCGCCAGATGGGAATAGCGAGCACCGCCAAGAACGCGCTCGCTGATCACTCTGTTGAAGGCCTGGCAGCCCGCCAGATCGATCTGGCCGGGCAGCAAGGGATGCACGTGCCCGGCGGCAGCCAGTGCTTGCAGCGCCGGGCTGATACTCCCTGCCTGCCCTGCCAGCGCGGGTAACCTCAACAAAGCGGGAAAGCTCTGCGGACGCTGCGCCAGGGCCTGCAGAATCGGCGAGAACAGCTGCTCGGCGCCCTCGACCGCGCCAATCCGCGTATCGAATGTCACGCCCCCGCTGGCCGGCGCCCCCGGTAACGCGGCCACTACCTGATCGAACAAGGCAGCCTTGTGCGCGTATTCGTCGAGCGTGCTGCCGCCACGCTGGTAGAGATCGCGGCGCTGGGTCTGGTTGCGTGCCAGATCCTTGAAGGTTTCCCGCAGGGCAGCCCCCTGCAGCCCGGCGAGCTGCTCGATGACGTTCGCCGGCAGGGACAGGTCGTCGATGTTGTCCATCAGGCTGGCGCTGCCGATATACCCCGTGCCGCACGACTCGAAGTCCGCCATCACCTCGGCGACCGGCAGCGTCGACCAGTGCTCGTTGAGCAACTCGTGGGCAAGGTAACAAGGGTCGTCCTGCAGGCTGCGCTCGATATGCCCGGCTACTTGCCGATCATGGGCGAACAACCCCGCACCACTCGCGCACAGACGCTGCAGTGCACGCAAGGCTTCGACGACGCGTTGCGCGGAAGAGCCGCAGAGGGTCTGTGCGTATTGCTGCACGAAACGTCGAGGCGCCGCGAAGAAGTCCAGCCCGGGCTGTGCCATGTAGCCGAGGAATACGATGCCATCCGGCTTCAGTTGCCGCTCGACGAACTGCCGGAGCCGTTGCCGATCCGCCGAGGGAACCCAGGAGTACACGCCGTGCAGGATGATGAAATCGTATCGTGGCGATGGGCTGGCGTTCTCCAGCATGGCCTGGAAACTGTCTTCGACGAACTCCACGTTGCTCACGCCTGCGGCCTTGGCCAACGCTCGGGCGTGGGCGATGTGCCGAGCATTGAAGTCCACTCCAACGAAATGCCCATGGGGGTTGGCCACAGCCTGCAGCACGGTGGCGAAGCCCTGACCGCAACCCAGCTCGCAGGACACGAATGGCTGACGCAAGTCGGGGCTCGCACGCCCCAGCGCACGGGCCGCGAAACTCAGCCAGATCGGCGTGGTTTCCCGCTGGAAGAAATGCGGATAGGGAACGTCGGTGATGTACTCGGCAGCCATGGATCTCGATCCGTAGAAACGCGAAAAGCCATCGCCCTGTGCAAGGGGCGATGGCCTGGATGCGACTAGTCAGAACGAGGTGGTCGCGGAGACATAGAACGCTCGACCTGGCTCGTTGTAGTTGTTGGCGCCTTCGGCACCGGAAATGCTCTCGCGGCGGATCTGCTTGTCGAACAGGTTGCTGACACCAGCCGCGAAACGCCAGTTTTCGCTCAGCTCGTAGTTGGCCCCCAGACCGACCAGCGTGTAGGGATCACGTGCCCGCAAGGCATCGCCGCTGGCAGCGCCACCATCGGTGGTCAGACGTCGCGGTTCCTGTTTGCCGTAATGGGTGACGATCAGCGACAGATCCAGCGCCTGGGTGACGCTCCAGTCGAGCATGGAGTTGACGGTGTACTTCGGAATCACCGACAGCGGCTCGCCGGTGCTCTTGTTCTTGTTCTGGATCATGTAGGTGAAATTGGTATTCCAGCTCAGGGTCTCGCCCTGGGTGCCGAGCAGCGGGACCGTGAGGTTCCCTTCCCAGCCGGATACGATGGCCTTGGGGGCGTTTTCCCACTCGAAAACCTGTGCGACATTGGTACCCGTACCAGGAATGAGCTGAACCGGACCGCTGCCGTTGCCCATGCCGGCGACGATCTTGTCCTTGTAGTCGTTGTGGAAGTAGGTCAACCCCGCGATCCAGCCCGCGTCATCGAACGCGATGCCGATTTCCTTGTTGATGCTGGTCTCGGCATCGAGATTCTCGTTACCCAGGATGTAGCAACCGGCGCCCTGATTCGGGGAGTTGATCGGGCAGCCATTACCCATCGAGAAATACACGTAGTTGGGGTTGGACTGATACAGATTGGGCGCCTTGAACGCCTTGGCCACTCCCCCCTTGAGGGTAATGGTGTCGGTCAGTTTGTAGGAGCTGTTGAGGCTCGGGCTCCAGTTGCTGCCGAAGATGCTGTTGTCATCGAAGCGCAGGCCAGGCGTCAGCGTCCAGTCCGGCGTCAGCTCGATATTGTCCTCGATATAGAGCGCATAGTTGTCGGCGTCCGACTCCCCGCTGCGCCCACCGGCACTCATGCCTGGCAGCGTTGCGCCGTTGTAGCTACCCGACTGGCTGTTGGAGTACGGATCGTCCAGTTCTTCGCGCACGAACTCACCACCGACCGTCAGGGTCTGGTGGAAACCTAGCTCCAGCGGCAGGTTGAGCTCACCGAAGAGGCGGTAGTTCTGCAGCTCGGAGGTCGCCTTATCCGTCCCGTTGATACCGGTTTCCGGCCCACCGGCAAGGCCTTCGGACATGCGACGGTTGCGAGTGTTCTCGTAGGAAAGACCGAGCTGCGAGGTGCCGAAATCCCAATCACCACGGTGGGTAACGCCGGCAGTCTGGCGGTACATGGTGTTGGTTTCCCGGCCCAGCAGGCCGGTGGTATTGGCGATCGTACTGGGGTGATCCTGGGCGCGCTCGCCAGCGTAGATGTTGCCCTGACGGCTAAAACCGCTTTCGAACTCCAAAGTTTGCTGATCATTCATATCCCAACGCAGCAGCGCATTGAGATCCTTGTTGCGCACGCCCTCACGCCCTGCAGGAGCCGGATTGGTACCGGCCGCATGCTCGCCGTTGAGCGTCGGCTCATCGGCGTCAGTCTTGTTGAAGTTGCCATAGACACGGTAGGACAAATCTTCTGTCAGCGGCCCTGCTGTGTTGAAACTCAAGCGACGGGTCGCGCCCTCATCGCTGTCTTCCGGAATGTTGGTATATGCAGTGACGGAGCCTGAAACCGTTTTGCCAGGCGCCTTGGTGATGATATTGACCACACCACCTGCGGCACCCGAGCCATAACGCGCAGCAGCCGGGCCACGCAGCACTTCGATGCGATCAACCGCCTCGGCCGGTACCCAATTGCTGTCGCCGCGACCGTTACGCTCGCCGGAGCGGCCCATGCGCACCGAATTACGCGAGGTGACGGGCTTGCCATCGACCAGGATCAAGGTATTTTCCGGGCCCATGCCACGCAGGTCGATCTGCCGGCTGTTGCCGAATTGCCCACTGGCGCTATTGCCTGTCAGGTTTACGCCAGGCATGCGTCGAATGATTTCCGAGAGGTCGTTGGCAGGCGGGTGACGCTGAATGTCGTCAGCAGTGATCACCGACACCCCGGGGGCCTGCTTGAGCTCCTGCTCGGCCGTACCAATGACCCGGGTCTCGCCGATTTCCAGTGCGCGTGTTCCCTCGGCAGAAACGCTGCCTTCGCCGCTGGCTGCCGCCTCGTCGAGGGTAATTTCGGTCACTTGCGCATACACCGCCGCTGGCGCGCTGAACGCCAGCATGATGGCCGTGGCTAGCAGATTCGGTTTGTACTTCGGATTCATAGACGTCCCTTCAACCCCATACGCGTCATGCCCAAGCGGGCAGAAATCGGCGGACGGGGATGTCGGAACTGATTACTCAGGCAGCCATTCTAGAGGCGTCCCCGCCGTCATAACGGCGCAAATGATAGTAAATATCATATGAGAGTAAACGTCATTTACACTCTATACACTTTGCTCCCGGAGCTCGGCGGCTGGCAGCAGCAGATGCATGTGCAGGCCGCTGCCGGGGGGGCTTTCGGCCCACAGGCGGCCGCCCTGCAAGGCGATGGCACTACGGGCGATACTCAGGCCGAGGCCAAAGCCACCGTCACCGGGTCGTGCGCTGTCCAGCCGCGAGAAGGGCTCGAAGATGGTCTCCAGATAACGGACATCGATGCCCGGCCCGTCGTCGACCAGGCGCAGGTGCCAGCTATCCCCTTCCAGCTCTCCCAGCAAACGCACCCTGCCGTCGGCTGGCGAATGGCGGATGGCATTGCGCAGCAGGTTCTCCAGGGCCTGGGCGAGGCTGGTCAGGTTGGCGGCGACCAGGCAGCTCTCATCCACCTGGAACTGCAACTGGTCGCTCGACCAGCCCGTTTCGAAACAGGCATCCTCGACCAGCATGTCCCAGAGCTGCACCAGGCGAATCGGCTCACGGGCGAACTGCGGGCGTTCGGAATCCAGCCAGGCCAGCTCCAGAGAGTTTTCCACCAGGCGTTGCATGATGGTGATTTCACGATCCAGACGCTGGCGCAGCACCTGCGGGTCGCTCTCGCCGTCAGCGGCAACGCGCAGGCGACTCAAGGGCGTTCGCAGCTCATGGGACAGGTCGCGCAGCAGGCGGCGCTGGTAGGCAACGGTGCCCTGCAGGCGCTCGGCCATGTGATCGAAAGCCCGTCCCAGCTCACCGAGCTCGTCCTTGCGAGCCGCCACCGGTGGCCCCACGCGAGCGCTCAGGTCCCCGGCGCTCAGGGCATTGGCCTGGCGGCGCAGGATCACCAGCGGCGCGATGAACAGGCGGTACAGCAAGGTGCCAAGCAGTATGGCGAGCGAGGCCGGCAGCACCTGGCGCAGGAAAAACTCCCACAGCGGCTGGTAGTAGCGCGGGTCCAGCCGTGGCGGCAGCTCCATCACCAGACGGGTATGGCCGTCACTGAAGGGCACGTAAAAGGTCGGCCGCCCGCCTGGCCGCCCGACCTTCTGATCGAGGCTGCGCACGAAGTCCAGGCGTAGCGCCTCCTCTCTAGTGAGCGCCTGCGAGGACAGCGACCGGTGATCGTCATTCACCACCATGGCCCAGACCTCCTCGCGCTCGCGCAACTCACGGAGAAAATCATCCAGCCCCGGGGTTCCTCGCTCTGTCCAGGCGCTTTCGGCCTCCTGCGCGAAGCCGCGCATAGCCCGCTGGCTGGAGTCGGACAAAATGGACATCGAGTCGTAGACACGCTTGTCGAGATCCACATGCAGGCTGATGATCAGCAGGCAGAACAGCGCCAGCCCGACGACCAGTTTCCAGAACAGCGAGTGCCGGCCGGGCACCTCAGGATTCCCGACCGGTCAGCACGTAGCCTTTGCCCCAGACCGACTCCAGGCGCATGCCGGTGTAACCGATCTGCTTGAGTTTGCGGCGCACGTTGCTGACGTGCATGTCCAGGCTACGGTCATGCTGGGCATAACCGCGGTGCAGCACATGCTGATAAAGGAAGGCCTTGCTGAGCACCTCCTCGGCATGCCGGGAGAAGGTTTCCAGCAGACGGTACTCGGTAGGTGTCAGCAACGCCCAGTGACCGTCATGGCAGACATCGGAACGGTCTTCGTCATATTTCAGCGCGCCTTCCTGCAAGGGCGGCGGCTGCTCACGCCGCTCGTAGGCCACCCGACGCAGGATCGCCTCGATACGCACGCTGAGTTCGCCGAGGCTGAATGGCTTGGGCAGGTAGTCGTCGGCCCCCTTGCTGAACCCGGCGATGCGATCCTGCTCGGCGCCCAGCGCAGACATCAGGATCACCGGCACATGGCGCCGCTCGCGAAGGCGCTGCAACACATCCAGGCCGTTGCTGCCGGGCAGCAGAATGTCCATCAGGATCAGGTCGAAATCCTGCTCCTGAGCCAGGCGCAACCCCTCGCTACCGTCGCGGCTGACGGTAACCTCGAAACCGCAACCCTGCAGATGAGCCTGCAGGTGGGAGGCGAGAGCCGGGTCATCTTCGACCGCGAGAATCCGGATGGCGTGGGTGGCTGAGGACATCATGACGAGAGCGCTCTGAAAGCAAATGTGAACGATTCTACCTATTAGCGGCATACCCGGTAAGCAGTCGAACGCCAGGCAAGCGTCTGCACGGCGGAATCGCTACACTGCCTGGCATCGTGGAAAGGGGACGTCGCGTGTTCAAGGATATCGGCATCAAGGGCCGGGTACTGATGCTTACCCTGCTGCCTACCAGCCTGCTGGCGCTGGTGCTGGGTGGCTATTTCATCTGGATGCAACTCTCCGGGCTGCAGGCGCAACTGCTGCAGCGCGGGCACATGATCGCCGAGCAGTTGGCGCCTCTGGCTGCGCCCGCACTGCTGCACAGCGACAAATCGCTGTTGCAGCGCATCGCCACCGAAGCCCTGGAACAGCCGGACGTGCGCGCGGTGAGCTTTCTCGCCACGCAGAACGAACGCCTGGCCCACGCCGGCCCCAGCATGCTCAACGAGCGGCCCACCATCGACAGCGACACCGTGGACGTCGCCCAGCAAAGCAGCCAGGACGCGACCCGCTTTCTGCTGCCGGTGATGGCCCAGCATCTGACCCTCAGCGGCGAAGAGTCCAGCCCGGGCAGCGACCCGATCGGCTGGGTGGAGCTGGAACTGTCGCATCACAACACGTTGCTCAGCGGCTATCGCAGCCTGCTGACCAGCCTGCTGCTGGTGGTCA
Source organism: Pseudomonas flavescens (assembly GCF_013408425.1). NCBI lineage: Bacteria > Pseudomonadati > Pseudomonadota > Gammaproteobacteria > Pseudomonadales > Pseudomonadaceae > Phytopseudomonas > Phytopseudomonas flavescens. Next base: position 2,858,192 of record NZ_JACBYV010000001.1, read on the forward strand.
CCGGGCTGATCATCACCGGTTTGCTGGCGCTGCGCATGAGCCGCAGCATCAACGACCCCCTGCTGCGCATCAAGAATGGCGTCGCCCTGCTCAAGGACGGCCATCTGGAAACCCGTCTGCCGCCACTGGGCAGCCACGAGCTGGACGAACTCGCCTCGGGCATCAATCGCATGGCCGAGTCCCTGCAGAATGCCCAGGAGGAAATGCAGCACAGTATCGATCAGGTCACCGAAGACCTGCGGCAGAATCTGGAAACCATCGAGATCCAGAACATCGAACTGGACTTCGCCCGCAAGGAAGCCCTGGAGGCGAGCCGCATCAAATCGGAGTTCCTGGCCAACATGAGCCACGAGATCCGCACCCCGCTCAACGGCATTCTCGGTTTCACCAACCTGCTGCAGAAGAGCGAGCTGAGCCCGCGCCAGCAGGACTACCTGAGCACCATCGAAAAGTCCGCCGACAGCCTGCTGGGCATCATCAACGAGGTGCTCGACTTCTCCAAGATCGAGGCCGGCAAACTGGTGCTCGAGAACATCCCGTTCAACCTGCGCGACCTGCTCCAGGACACCCTGACCATCCTCGCCCCCGCCGCTCACGAAAAGCAGCTGGAACTGCTCTCGCTGATCTACCGTGACACCCCGGTGTCGCTGTCCGGCGACCCGCTGCGCCTCAAGCAGGTGCTCACCAACCTGGTCAGCAACGCGATCAAGTTCACCCGTGAAGGCAGCATCGTCATTCGTGCCATGCTCGAGGAAGAGACGGCCGACCGCGCGCAACTGCGCATCAGCGTACGCGATACCGGCATCGGCCTCGCCGAAGAAGACCTGCGTGCGCTTTTCCAGGCCTTCAGCCAGGCGGACAACTCCATCTCGCGCCAGGCCGGCGGTACCGGGCTCGGCCTGGTGATCTCCAAGCGTCTGATCGAGCAGATGGGTGGGGAAATCGGCGTGGACAGCACCCCCGGCGAAGGCTCCGAGTTCTGGGTCAGCCTCAGCCTGCCCAAGGCGCGCAGTGACGCGGAAGATCAACCGCGCGCGCTCACCGGACGCCGAGCTGCCGTGCTGGAAGCCCACGAACTGGCCCGGCAGGCGCTGCAGCATCAACTGGAAGACTGCGGCTTGCAGGTCAGCGTATTCAGCGACCCGGAAAGCCTTTGCGAAGCCGTGAGCACCGCCAGTCGTTCTGCACAGCCATTCAACTGCGCGGTATTCGGTGTCACGGCCAGCTATCTGCCGCCGGATCAGCTGAGCAAGTACGTCTGGGACCTCGAGCACCTGACCTGCAAGAGCGTGGTGCTGTGCCCTACCACCGAGCAGACGCAGTATCAGGACTGCGTGCCCGACTGGCACAGCCAGTTGCAGGCCAAGCCCGCGTGTACGCGCAGGCTGCAACGCGCACTGACCGACCTGCTGGTGCCCAAGCAGATCCGCCAGCAGGCACCCCGCAGCGCCACGCGCTCGCCCGCCATCCTCTGCGTCGACGACAACGCCGCCAACCTGCTGCTGGTACAGACCCTGCTCGACGACATGGGCGCCGTGGTCACGGTCGCCAGCAGCGGCTTCGATGCCCTGGCCATCACCCGCGAAGAGGATTTCGACCTGGTGCTCATGGACGTGCAGATGCCGGGTATGGATGGGCGCCAGACCACCGAAGCGATTCGCCAGTGGGAACAGGACAGCGCTCGTTCGCCGATGCCCATCGTCGCGCTGACCGCCCATGCCCTGGCCAACGAGAAACGCACCCTGCTGCAGAGCGGTATGGACGACTACCTCACCAAGCCGATCAGCGAGCGGCAACTGGCACAGGTCGTGCTCAAGTGGACAGGCCTGTCGCTGCAGGGCGCCAACCAGGACCATGCCCCCGCGGATATCGCTGCACCGCCCACCGCGGTACTCGACAACGAGGAAGGCCTGCGCCTGGCCGCTGGCAAGGCCGACCTGGCCGCCGACATGCTGAGCATGCTGCTGGCCGGGCTGCCAGGCGACCTCCAGGCCATCCGTCAGGCCCGAGCCGACGGCGACCGCAATGCGCTGATCGAGCGCATCCATCGCTTGCATGGCGCCACTCGATACTGCGGCGTACCGCAACTGCGCGCCGCCTGCCAGAACAGCGAGACCCAGCTCAAGCAGGATCAGCCCATTCGCAGCAGCGGGCTCGTTTCGATCAGGCACCGACTCAGGAATGAGCCTGGCCAGCCACCAATGTGAACGGCGGAACACCACTGCAGGTGTTCCGCAAGGCCCTTACCAGGCCTGATGCAGCCCTTCGCCTCGCCGGCCTGGCGCTGGCGGCAGCCCCCCCAACCGCATGCAGCGCTCATACACCAATTGAGCGCGCATGACAAAACTCTATCAACTTAGTTCAGATTTGCTGCATAATGAGAATCATTAACACTAAAATTAAGAATTCTTAACTCCTGCCTCCTCGTCCGGCCTGTTAAAAAGGCGCTCGCGAAGAAGGAGTCGGGGCGAGGAACAGTTCATGCGTGTGCTCGTAGTCGAAGACGATGTAGCCGTCAGCCGCTGGATCAGCAGCAAACTTCACGCATCCGGCCATAACTGCAAAATGGTCGACAATGGCGAAGGTGCACTGCAGATCATCCAGACCGAGGCCTTCGATGTGGTGGTGCTCGACCGCATCCTGCCGAAGATGGACGGCATCGAAGTGCTGACCCGCCTGAACGGTCGCAGCCATCCACCGATCCTGATTCTCTCGGCCAACGACCAGACCTCGGATCGTATCGAAGGCCTGCGCGCCGGTGCCGACGATTACCTGGGCAAACCCTTCGACTTCACCGAACTGCTGCTGCGTCTCGAGCTGCTGATCCGCCGCCGACCGCAGGCACAAGCGGGCGACAGCCTGCACATCGAAGACCTGCGCATCGACCTGGGCCGCCGCGAGGTCTCGCGTTCGGGACAGCGCATCGACCTCACCGACAAGGAATTCAAGCTGCTCCAGGTGCTGGCCGAGAACCGTGGCCAGACGGTGACGCGCAGCATGCTGCTGGAAAAGGTCTGGGGCTATCACTTCGATCCGCAGACCAACCTGATCGACGTGCATCTGTCGAAATTGCGCAACAAGATCGACAAGGACTTCAAGCCCGCCTTGCTCCGCACCATCAGGGCGATCGGCTATGTACTTGGCTAACAACCGCCTGCATCAACTACTCAATACCAGCAGTTTCCGCCAGGCCACGACGGTGGCTTTCATCTGCCTGCTGGTTGCCCTGGCCTCCATCATCCTCAGCAACCACCTGCTCGAAATCATCATGCGCAACCATGTTCGCGACATGATTCTGCTCGACATCCGCACCCAGCAGATGCACGGCCGCCTGGCCAACGCGCCTCAGGTCGCCTCGGCACTGCGCTACCGTCAGCCAATGGAGATACGCAAGGACCGCCACTCCATCGTGCTCGACAGTCAAGGCACAGCGCTGTACGGCGATGCCCATCTGTTTCCCAGCGACTGCCCTGCCCCCTGCGAAACCAACTGGCGCCATGCGGAGTTACTGGACGCTCAGGGCAACCCCAGTGAAATGCTCGGTCTGGTGGTCCCGCTAAACGACGGCGGTCAGTATTTCAGCGCCTACGACCTGCGTCCCATGCTCGAGCGCACACGCATCATCCCGCTGATGGCTGGTGCCGGCCTGCTGATCATTCTGCTCTCGATCCTGATCATCAGCCTGCCGTTCAGCCTGCGTAACCTGTATCGCATCAACCGTATTCGCGATGCCCTGGTGCTCTATGCCGGTGGCGACCACAGCGTGAAAGTGCCCTACGACCATCGCGGCGACGAGTTCGATCAGCTCGGCGAAGAGATCAACCACGCCCTGCTGCGCATCAACCGGCTGATGGACGAGGTGCAGAACATCACCAGCCATATCGCCCACGAACTGCGCACACCGCTTACCCGCCTGCAGAACCGCCTGCTGAATGTCGCCGAGACCCTCGAAGGCGAGCCGCGCGAAGAGCTGTTACGCGCCGTGCAGGACAGCGAACGCATACAGAACCTGTTCCGTGCGGTCATGCGGGTGGCCGAGGTGGAGACCGGCCGCTGCGCCCACCAGTTCAGCTCACTCGGGGCACGCCAGTTGCTCGAAGACATCTGTGACTACTACCTGCCTCTGGCAGAGGAGCGCGGCTGCGAACTGAAGATCAGGCACAACGACTTGCTGTTGTATGGCGACCAGGCCCTGCTGTTCCAGGCGCTGGCCAACCTGATCGATAACGCCCTCAAGTACGCCCCGGCCGGCCGGCCCATCACGCTCAGCGCCTATGGCCAGGCCGGTTGGGCGCACCTGAGCGTGGCCGACAGCGGACCCGGCATCGCGCCAGAGCTCAACGGCAAGGCCATCGAGCGCTTCCAGCGCCTGCACCTCAACGCGGATATTCCCGGCAATGGCCTGGGCCTGACCTTGACCAAGGCGATCGCCGAGCTGCACGGCGGAGAACTGCTTCTGGAAGACAACAAGCCCGGCCTGCGCGCCATATTACGTCTCAAGGCCGCCGCCAGACCGCTGCCCGACAACGCAGTGACAGACCCCGCGAAACACGCCTCGATCGCCTGATTGCAGCCGCCCGGCAACCTTCCTTAAGCATTCTTAATGAAGCGCCGCTTGAAGCTCAATTGATAATGAATCCTAATATCACTCTCTATTAATCACCCTCCAAATGCATCCAAGGAGTTGTGCCCATGGCCAACCAACTGAAGAAATTCCTGGCCGATGAAAGCGGTGTGACCGCCATCGAATACGGCATTCTCGCCGCCGCCATGGCCGCAGCCATTGGCGTGATCTTCGGCTCGGACGGTGTGTTCGTCACCGCTCTCAAGGAGCGTTTCTCGTCGATCGCCGACCAGATCACCAATACCAACAATCCCGGCAGCAGCAAGTAAGCATCCAGGCTGGAGCACCCCATGGACACGGATACCTTCAGCCTTTTAGTCCTGCTGCCGGCGCTGGCTTTCGTCTGCGCCTCGGACCTGCTCTACCGGCGCATACACAACCTGCTGATTCTGGTGCTGCTGGCACTGTGGCTGATATTGCCGGTCTGCGCGCCGTTCGGTTTCGGCCCCTGGGGCGACCTGAGCGGCGGCGAACTGCTGGAGCGCATCGCCCGCAACCTGCTGGGTGCCACGCTGGTGATGCTGGTGGGCTACGGCCTGTTCTGTCTCGGTCGAGTCGGTGCGGGGGACGTCAAGCTGATGGCAGTCATCTGCCTGTGGATGGGACAGGGCAATCAAGTGACCTTCCTCATCGTCACCGCATTGGCCGGTGGCCTGTTGGCACTGGCCCTGCCCTTGCTCGCGACGCTGGAGACCGCACTGGCGCAGGCCTGGCAACGCCTCGGCGCCAACTGTCCATCCCTGCAGATACCTACGCCAACGGTACTGACCGACGACAGGCCTGCCGGAATCCCGTACGGCCTGGCCATCGCGGCGGGTGCCCTCTACACGCTGTTAGGCCCCATTCACTACTGAGTGCACGGTTCAACCATGAAAACCCCTTCCGTCCTTCTTCTGGCCGGCACCCTGCTGGTTGCCGGTAGCGCTGCGCTGCTGGCTCGCGTACTGCTCACCCCACCACCGCCCCCTCCACAAGTGGTCGAGAGCAAGCCCGTGGAGCAGCCCAAGCCCAGGCACCCGGCAATTCTGGTCGCCAGCCGTGACCTGCGCCCAGGGGATTTCATCGACCCGTCGGCGCTGCGCTGGCAAGCCAGCGATACGGCCCATGACGATCGCCTGTATTTCGTCGAGGGGGGTGAAGAAAGCCGCCTGCTGACCGGTGCCAGCGTGCGCCAGCCGATTGCCGCCGGTGCCGCGCTGACCAGCAACCTGGTGGTCAAGGCCAACGAACCCGGCTTCATCGCGACCGTGGTCAAGCCAGGGATGCGTGCCATCGCCGTACCGACCAGCAACAGTGCCAGCCTGTACAGCATGCTCAGCCTGGGCGACCGAGTCGATGTGCTGGTCAACCTGCAGCGCGATCAGGAACAAGCCCAGGGCGACGCTCAGCAGACGCCGCGCCTGGCAGCACAGACCCTGCTGCAGGACGTGCGCGTGCTGTCGATCAACAACCGCGTGCGCAGCCCGCTGCAGCCGATGCCGGTGGCAGACGCCAAGGCTCAGAAGAAGGGCCCGGACGCCTACCCTGACTCCTACCCGGAAATCGTCACCCTGGAAGTCCCGCCCGTGTATGCCGAACGCCTGGCCCTGGCCAGCCAGATCGGCACCTTGCAACTGGTTCTGCGCAGCAGCCTGGAAGCCAGCGACGGGCAGGCCAAGCTAGGCACTGACCGGGTCACCACGCTGGCCCAGACCACCAGCGTCTACAAGGCGTCGGCGCAAACCTCTACACCGAACGTGCAGACCTTCCGTGGCGATGCAGCCACCGCCGTGCAATTTGGCTCCCGGTGAGCCGGCCAACCGAGATACCGAGAATGAAGTTCGCGTATACCCCTCTCGCCCTGTCCCTGACCTGTCTGCTCGCCGCCGGCAGTCTCGCCTCCGGGTTCGCACAAGCGCAAACACAGGAAGAACTCGATCTGCCGGTTGCAGAGCCGGCCGATTACAACCCGGATCTGGATCTGCAGTTCGCCCGCGAGTACTACGCGCAGAATGGCATGGCCAGCCCCGCCGAGGCGGCAAGCCCCACGCCAAAACCTGCTCCACGCCCGGTGCGCAAGCAACTTGTGCAGGTCGACGAAACCGAAACCGTGCAACTGATGCTCAACCAGGGCCGCCTGCTGCAACTGCCACGCGCCGCCGCCACCGTGATGGTGGCCAACCCCGAAATCGCCAGCTATCAGGTGCCGACGCCGGGTAGCGTCTTCGTGTTCGCCAAGGCCCCCGGTACCACCACGCTCTACGCGCTGGATGGCAACGATGAAGTGATTTCCGCCATCCGCCTGGTAGCCAGCCAGGATATGGCAGCACTCGGCCGCCTGGGCGACCAGATCGCCCACGAGATTCCCGGCGCCAAGGTCGAGTTTCTGCCGTCCGGCAGCAGTCTGATCGTACGCGGCAGCGTACGTACCCCGCAGCAGGCCAAGCAGGTGATGGACAGCGTGGAGGCCAACCTCGGCGCAGCATCCAGCAGCGCGGGCGGCAATGCCCGTGCACCGCAGGGCGGTCAGCAGGGGCAGACACCCGCACCCAGAGTGATCAACCAGCTAAAGGTCGAGCTCTCCGCCCAGGTCAACATCAGCGTGCGCATCGTCGAAGTCTCTCGCAGCCTGAGCACTTCGCTGGGGCTGAACTGGGACGTCGCGCTGAAAGACGGCAACTACTTCCTGCGCAATGGCGCGTCGCTGTTCGACGCGACCACTGGCGCCTTCAGCGGCGGCACGGCCACCAACGCGGTGGCCGGCGGCTTCCACCGCAACGGCTCGACCACCGTGGCCGGCCTGCTCACCGCTCTTTCCGAAGACGGCCTGGCTACGGTGCTGGCCGAGCCGAACCTGACCGCGATGTCCGGCGAAACCGCCGGTTTCGCTGCCGGTGGCGAGGTGCCGATCGTGACCTTCGTCAACAACAGCGTGAACATCGATTACAAACAGTACGGCGTGATCATGCGCATGACGCCAACCCTGCTGTCGCCCAAACGCATCAGCCTGCACGTGGCACCCGAGGTCAGCGACCTGTCCAACGACGGCGCGGTGGAGCTGGACGGTTTCACCATCCCGGCCTTCAAGGTGCGCCGCGCCGATACCACGGTGGAACTGGCCAGCGGCCAGAGTTTCGCCCTCGCCGGCATGCTGCGCAGCAACCTCGCGCAACAGATCAATGGCGTGCCCGGGCTGAAGAGCATTCCCGGCCTCGGCCGCCTGTTCGAGACCGAAACCAACACCCAGGAAGACACCGAACTGGTGATCATCGCCACCGCCTATGTGGTCGAGCCCACCGCTCCCGGCGATCTGCAAACACCTGGCCGCGGCATTCGTGCGCTGGATGCCCAGCTACCTGCCCAGGCCACCGCCGGCTATCTGTTCTGAGGAGCGTCACCATGTCCATTCGATCGCTGCTGCCGCTGCTGGCAGTTTCACTGCTGGTCTCCGGCTGTGACCGGCACATCAACCAACTGCGCGAACAACGCCTGGCCCCGTACGAAACCGCGCCACAGGCCAGCGTCGCCCCCTCCGCGCTGGTCGCCTCACTGCAGGCCAGTGGCAACGGCAGCTTCACGGCCGAGTCACTGGACAACCTCAACACCCTCCTGCGCGCCCAGGGCCGGCTGTCACAGCAGACGCTGACCCTGCAGCCCTATACCCCGAGCGGCGAGCGCCTGGCTCAGCGGCTGGCCAGCGTACTGCGCGAACAGGGCGCGCCCGCGCAGCAGGTGATCGTCATGCCGTCGCGCCTGGAAGCGGCCAATGGTGGTGACTGGGATCTGCAGGTGGTCTCCGAAGCCCTGGTCGTGACAGTGCCGGACTGCAGCATCGCCAACCAGAAAGCCTGGACGGTCAAACCCTACGAGGCCGTTGGCCCGCTGGGCTGCGCCACCCGCGCCAACCTCGCCCGCATGGTCTCGGACCCACGTGACCTGATGCGTCCTCAGGCGCTGGATGCCGGCGACGGCATGGCTGCCGTGAATGCGGTTGGCCGTTACCACGACGACGAGATCCGTGAACTGCTCGACATCGACTTCCAGGAAGACTGAGCCCCCGGGCCCGGCGCAGAGAGAATCGCGACATGAACGACACCTCGATCCACAGCCAAGCCACGGCGAATCTCATGCTGTTCGCCGTCGACAGCGAACAGGCCGGGCATTACGGCGAACGCCTCGCCCGCCTCGGCCTCGGCGCCGAACAGGCGCGTACCGGAGGCCTGGCCGCCGCCATCGCCTGGAGTCGCGGCAACCCGTCACCGGAGCTTCTCGTCGTCGATCTGGATGACGATCCGCTGCCCCTGCAGTCACTGGCCGAACTGGCCGAAGTCTGCGACCCCGCCTGCCATATCGTCGCCCTGGGCAGCAAGCAGGACGTCGACCTGTACCGCAGCCTGCTGCACGGCGGCGTGTTCGATTACCTGGTCAAGCCGGTGCCGCTGGATCTGCTCGCCGCGACCCTGAACCGCGCCCGCACCCTCGGCCACAGCGACCCGCATGGTGTGCGCAGTGGTCGTACCATCGCCGTCACCGGCGCATCCGGCGGCTGCGGCACCAGCACGGTGGCCGCCGGCCTCGGCTTGCTGTTGTCGCAACAACGCCACACGGCCACTGCGATCGTCGACTTCGACCGCAGCAACGGCGATCAGAATCTGCTGCTCGGCTATGACGGCGAGGCCGGCCTGGCCGGCGCGCTGTCCAGCAGCGAGATCGACACCCGCCTGCTGCAACGGGCCATGGGACAAATCAACGAGCGCCTGCACCTGTTGGCCCAGACACCCGTGCTGCGTGCCGATGCCGCGCTCGACCGCGAGCACCTGCTGAACCTCGGCGGCAACCTCTGCCGTCTGTTCAACCAGGTGATCTGGGATCTGCCGGCCAGCCAGCCGCCAGGCAGCCTCGATGTGCTGGCCCACGCCCAGACGCGCATCGTCATCACCGACCTGAGCGTACAGGACGCTCGCAACCTGCATCGCCTGCTGCGCGAAATCGGTGACGAGAGCGACGGCCAGCAATTGCTGGTGGTCGCCAACGCCGCTCGCGGCCATGCCTCGGCGGTCGTCGAACGAGAGCAGTTCGAGGCGTTCATCGAGCGCCCCATCGACCTGCTGCTGCCCCATGCCGCTGGCGCTCTGGCCGGCAGCCTGCTGAGCGGGCCACTGAGGCTGGACGATGCAGCCGGGTTCAAGGATGCGCTGCTGGACCTGGCCGACCTCGCCACCGGTCATTCACCGAAACGCGCTGCCAGCGTCTCGGGCAGCCTGCTGGCACGCCTGCGCCAGGTCTTGAACCGTCAGCGCCCTGCGGCCTGAGAGGATACCGTCGATGCTTATCCGCCATCCCACCCGCAGCCGCGAAGCGCGCAAGACCACTGCGCCGCAAGCGACCCCCGAAGCAACCCAGGACGTGCGCGCCACCAGCGTGCAGCGCACTGCACAGGCACGCCCCACCGATAGCCTCGGAGCACAGAATCGCAAGCTGATTCGCGGCTACCTCTACGACCAGATCGACCCTCTCAAGGCGGCGGCCATGGGGCGCGACAAGTTGCGCGGGCAGATCGAGTCGATGATCCGCCGCATCTGCGACGACAATCGCCTGCAGCTGTCGCGCCAGGAAGAGGAAGCCATCGGCGAGGAAATGCTCAACGAGATGGTCGGTATCGGGCCCATCGAGCCGCTGCTGGCCGACGACTCGGTGAACGATATTCTGGTCAACGGCGCCGGCCAGGTGTTCGTCGAGCGCTTCGGCAAACTGGAACTGTCGTCGATCACTTTCGTCGACGAGGAACACGTCTTCAATACCGCCCAACGCATCGCTGCCGCCGTGGGCAGGCGCATCGACGAAAGCCATCCGATGGTCGATGCGCGCCTGGCCGACGGCAGCCGGGTCAACGTCATCACCTACCCACTGGCGATCGACGGCACGACCATTTCGATCCGCAAGTTCATGCGGCGCAACATGTCGCTGGAGATCCTCGCCGAACGCGGCGCGCTGTCCATGGAGATGGTCGAGGTGTTGCGCCGGGCGATGGTCGCCAAGCTCAACATCATCGTGTCTGGCGGCACCGGCGCGGGCAAGACCACGCTGCTCAACGCCCTGTCGCAGAAGATCAGCTTCGATGACCGCATCATCACCATCGAAGACGCAGCGGAACTGCAACTGCAACAGATTCACGTGGTGCGCCTGGAGACCCGCCCGGTCAGCGCCGAAGGCACCGGCAAGGTCGACCAGCGCGATCTGGTACGCAACGCCCTGCGCATGCGCCCGGACCGCATCATTCTCGGCGAGGTGCGCGGCGGTGAGAGCTTCGACATGCTGCAGGCAATGAACACCGGCCACGACGGTTCGCTCTGCACGGTGCACGCCAACACCCCACGCGACGCCATCATGCGTATGGAAAACATGGTGATGATGGCCAGCATGCAGCTCCCTCTGGAAGCCATTCGCCGGCAGATCGCCAGTGCCGTGAACCTGATCGTGCAGGTCGAACGCATGCGTGACGGCGGTCGACGGATCGTCTCCATCACCGAGGTGTGCGGCATGGAAAACGACGTGATCCAGACTCAGGAATTGTTCGCCTTCAAGACCAGCAGCATCGATGCCCAGGGGCGCCTGGTCGGGCAGTACGTGGCCAGCGGGCAGCGCCCGCAGTTCTACGGCACCCACGCACACCTGTTCGAAGGCCAGCACTGATGGACGCCGTACTCGACCTGCTGACCCTGCTGGTATTCGTCGCCGTGATTCTCGCCGTGCTCGCGGCCCGCAGCCTGTCCCGACGCGGTCAGGGCGACAAGGCCGTGCACCTGCGCCTGTTGAAGCTCAAGGCGACGCTGGACGGCCAGGCTCGTCAGGACAGCAGCCTGCCGACGGTAGACGGCATTCTGCGCGACATGGAGCGCACGCCATTCGCCGACCTGCCCCTGCTCGGCCCGCATATCGCCCGTATCTGGCTCGGCCTCAGCGTGCTGGGCTGGCAGAAGAACCTCGGCATGCGCGTGACCCTGACCGCATTCGCCAGCTTGATGATCGGCGTGCTGCTCGGCCGCGAAACGCCCTTCCCCGTGCTCGGCAGCCTGCTGCTGGGCCTGTTCGCCTTCGCCGTACTGGCCCTGCTGGGGTACCGCAGCGGCATGGCCAAGCACCTGCACGAACTGAAGATGAGCCTGCCGGAAGCCATCGACGCGGTGACCCGTACCGCCCGTGCCGGGGTGCCGGTCAGCAATGCCTTCGCGCTGGTCGGACCAAACCTCACAGGCCCCCTGGCCCTGGAATTCGCCCTGATCGACAACTGGCTGCGCCTCGGCGTGCCGTTGCGCCAGGCCATGCAGGATTCGGCACGGCGCATTCCGCTCAACGAGTATCGGTTCTTCGCGGTGATCCTGATCATCAACCAGGAAGCCGGTGGCCGTCTTGGAGAAACCCTCGACCGCCTCTCCGCCACTTTGCGCGACCGCCAGGAACTGCACCTGAAGATCCAGGCCAAGACCTCCGAGGCACGTGCATCGGCAAAGATCGTCGCCTCACTGGTGCCCTTCGCGCTGGGCTACATGTACCTCAATTCGCCAAAGGACTTTCACTTCCTGCTCAACGACCCGACCGGCAATATCGTGCTCTTCTACGCCTTCGGTAGCGTCGCCCTGGGTCTGACGATCACCCAACTGATGGTTCGGAGGGTGTCATGACCAACTGGCTCGATGACCCGCTGGCCAGCGTCGCCCTGGCCATTCTGCTCGCTGGCATCGGCCTGCTGCTGATCGCCCTGCACCAGCGTTCGAGACCGGCGGCACTGCGTGAACGGCTGTTGCCCGGCAGCCAGCGGAGCAGCCCTGCTCTGGGAGCGGCTCAAGTCAACGACATCTTGCGCCAGCAGGGCATGCAACTGCCGCCACGCCTGCAGGCCTTGTTGCTGCCGGTGGCGCGCGTGGGTGAAACGCTCGCCGGCACCGACCAGGATCGCCAGAAACTGCGGCGGCTGCTATCCATGGCCGGCCTGCGCAACCGCGAAGCGCTGGGCCTGCTGCTGGCCGGCAAATATGCACTGGGTCTGCTGCTGGCCGGTATCGTGCTGTTCGGTGTGCTCGAACCTGGTTCGCGGCTGGGCCTCAACGGCCTGGCAGGCGGTCTGATCGCGCTGTTCGTCGGTACCACCCTGCCGGAAGTCTGGCTCAAGCTGCGCAGCGCTCAGCGCGGCGAACGCCTGGAACGCAGCCTGCCGGACGGCCTCGATCTGATGGTGATCTGTGCCGAAGCCGGTCTGCCCCTCGGCCGTGTGCTGCAGGTGGTCTCCAAGGAGCTGACCCTCTCGGCCCCGGAGCTGGCCGACGAGCTGCGCTACACCTATGCCGAGCTGCAGATCCTCAGCGATCGCCCGCGCGCCTTGCTCAATCTCGCCGAACGCACGGGTGCCAAAGGTATCGAGAGCATGGTCGCGACCCTGATCCAGGCCGAACGCTACGGCACGCCGCTGTCTCAGGCGCTGCGCACCATTTCCGAGGAAAGCCGCAAGACCCTGATCCTCACGCTCGAAGAGCGCGCCGGCAAGCTGCCTGCCCAACTCAGCGTTCCGTTGATGACCCTGATCCTTCCCCCCATCGTGGCGATGATGGGTGCACCGGCCATGGTGCGCATCGTCCGCCTGCTCAGCCAATGAATCGAGACCTGCCATGCACCTGATCCGCCCTCTTCTCCTGCCTGCCCTGCTGGTCCTGGCACTCAGCGGCTGCGCCAGCATCGGCTTGCCGAACGCCAATCCCTCACTGGGCAAGGAAGCCAGGGAAGCCCTGCATCTCGCCCACACCCTGCGTGACAATGGCCGCCTGCAGGCGGCTCACGCGGTCTATGCGCGCATGGACGAACGCGGCCAGCTCGATGGCAGCTACCTGCTCGAATACGCCAGCGTCGCCAGTGCCGTGCGACCTGCGCAGGAAGCCCTGGCCTTGTACCAGCGCGCTCAGCTGGCGCTCGCCAGCGACAGCAGCCGCTTGCCGAACGAGCAACGTCTGGCGCTGTGCAACGGCACGGGGCGCGCACGCCTGGCACTGGGTCAGGCCACCCAGGCAGAACGGGACTTCCGTTGCGCCCTGGAGGCCAGCCCCAACGATGCCACGGCCCTTAACGGCCTGGGCGTGGCGATGAACCTGCAAGGCCAGAACGATCAGGCGCGCCAACAATTCGAACTGGCCCTGCAAAACGCCCCTGGCTACAGCCCGGCGCTGAATAATCTGGCACTGTCCTGGCTGGCCAATGGCGACAGCAGCCGGGCCATTGGCCTGCTCAACGGCGCACGCGGCCAAGGCGATATTTCACTGCAGCTCAACCTCGCCCTGGCCTATGTGATTTCCGGCCATGACGACACCGCGAAACGGGTCCTGCTCGACAATCTGGAAGAGGAATACGCCACGCGGATTCTCGACGGCTTCCGCGCCGCCCGCGAACGCATTCAGGGTGGCGCGCCGCTGGCAAGCGAACTGCTGGCCGCCAGTCAGCAGCCTCTGTCACTCAAGGAGCAGGACTGAAGCCATGAATGCCAAGGCGTTGCTGCGCGAGCAGGATGGCGTCACCGCCGTGGAGACCGCGCTGATCCTGCCGGTCCTGCTGTTCGGTGTGATGATGATCTTCGAACTGGCGCGCATCGCGCTGATGATCGGCGTCGGCAGCCTGGCGCTGGAGCGCTCGCTACAGGATTTCCGCCAGGATCGCGCCTTCTACCAGCAGAGCCCGGAAACCCTTCAGGAGGCCATCGAGACCCGCCTGGTCGAAGGCTCCTATGGCCTGCTCGACCAGAGCGACCTGCAGGTCGAGCTGCTGGCCTTCGACAACCTGCGCCAGTTCGGCGGCGGCCAGCCCAATGCCGAGCTCGATGATGGGGACGCTTCGCCCCAAGTACTGAGCGTCACCGTCGATATGACCCAGCATTTCATCACCCCACTGCCGGCCCTGTTCGGCCTGGGTGACGCCTTTCAATATCAGTACCGCCAACTGCTGGGTAACCTGACCAGCGAGCGTGAAGCGGAGCAGCAAGAACGATGAGCAACAGCCTCAAGCGTCAGCGCGGCAATGCCCTGGTCGAAGGCGCCCTGAGCCTGCCATTGCTGATCGGCGCAGCCCTGTTGATCGGCGATCTGTACAACATCAACCTGGCTCGCGCCCACCTCGAACAATCGGCCCATGGCATCGCCAGCACGCTGGCCATGCAGAACCGTCTTGATCAGGACGGCCTGCAGGCACTTATCGATCAGGTCGCTGCGCCGGATATCCTGGGCGATTACGAACTGTTGATCAGCAAGGTGAACCTCGACCGCAGCATGACCTGGCGCCCACTGCGACGGGGCAATCTCGAAGGGCTGTGCGCCGAGAACTCGGAAGGCGAGCGCTACACGGGCGAACTCCCCGAGGAGATAGAACGGACAGCGGCAGAAAGCGAAGAGACCGCGGCCAGCAGCGCGTCGATACTGGTCGTGCAGCTCTGTCGCAACAGTGACAACCTGGCACTGAGCAATGGCCTGCTGCTGGACAAGGACATGCAGGCCATCGCCTTTGGGCGAATGGTCTACAGCGAAGTCGCACTGGACCGGCTGCTGAGCGAGGAAGTCGGCGTGGATTATCAGGACTGAGACGCCCCCACCGCAAACATGAAGCCCTCTTAACTTGATGGCCAGCGGCACGTCTCTTTAACTGCGCGCTCTCCAGAACGGATTCTCGCCATGACCGCCAACACCTCCCGGGATGCTTCCGACGCCAGCCGGCAGCCGCCGATGAGTCGCATCAAACGCATGGCCTATCTGCTGCTCGCTTACCTAAGCCTGAGCTGTGCGATTCTCGGCGTACTCCTCCCCGGCCTGCCAGCCACCGAGTTCGTGCTGCTGGCCGCCTGGGCGTCTGCCAAGGGCTCGCCTCGACTGCATCGCTGGCTGCTGCAACACCGCCTGTTCGGTGCCCTGCTGCGCGACTGGCAGGTCGGGGTGGTGGCACGTAGAACCAAATGGGCAGCGAGCCTGAGCATGCTGCTGTGTCTGGCCGTGCTGCTCTGGCATCAACCGCCGCTATGGCTACTGCTGACTGCCGGTGGCGGCATGTCATGCGGGGCACTGTGGCTGTGGTCACGTACGGAGCCACAACGCCCGCAGCAGGTCGTTCACGCAGAGCTGGAAAGCCACTGAGCCCCTGCATCACCTTCGAACGACCTCCCTGACGCACGGGCCTGCAGTCCCACTGCACAGCGCTCATTAAGCATTCTTAATGAAGCGGCGATTGCCTGATATTGGGAATTATTCTTATCTTTATACCCATTCTGGCACCTCCCACCAGCATCGCCCACGGATCGCTCGCCTACCCTCCATGACAGCCGCCCACCTCTGCCTCAACTGCCCTCTCATCCTCAGCTGCACTCTGCGTGAGGATCGCCGCCCATGATGCGCCGCACGCAGCAGCGTGGCAGCGTCGCGCCCTTCATGGTGCTGGCCATCGGCGGCGCGCTGCTGGCCACCGCCTATGCGCTGGACACCAGCCGCATGACCAACAGCGCCAGCCAGATCAAACGCGCGACCGATGCTGCGGCGATGGCGGTGGGTAACGAGCGTCTGCTCAATGGTGAGCAACCCCTGGAAAAGCTGCAGCTGCTGGCCGAGGGCTACGTACTCAACAACCTCGGCATGGACAGCGCTCTGGGCGAACAGATCAGCAGCGAGGCCATCGTGCTGAGCCAGCAAACCGATGACCAGCAACGCACGCGCTACAGAGTCGAGGTGGTCTTCGAGGCCAGTCCGGAACTGCTCGGTGGCGAGGTGGAAGAGATCCGCGTGCACTCCACCGTCGAGGTGCAACCCAGCGGCCTGGAGGTCGCGCTGGCCTTACCCAACACGGGCTCGGAAAACGAAAGCAATCTGCGCGTACTGCGTCGCCAGAGCATGCGCTTCGCCCGAAAGCTGGTAGAGGGGCGCGACGATGCCTGGCTGGCACTGGTGCCTTACAGCCAGGCGGTCAACGTCTCGCCGGATTACACCAACCCGACGTCACGAACCCCGCCGGGCCCCAGCGCCAACCATGCGCGACGCCTGAACGGTTGGGCAATGACCGGCGCCCTGCGCCCGGTGGAACTGACCACACTGTTCCGCAGTGGCTACGCGGGTCTGCAGGATCGCCGCATTCCGGATCGCCGCGCCAATCTGCTGTGCATGTACCGCGGCCTGGGCCGTGGGCAGAACTACTTCTGGGATCGCGCGCCCAGTGGACAATTCCGTATCTACTATCGCGATGACCTGCCAGAAAACGGCAGCCCCGGCGCCACGCCAATCAGCTGGATCGGCCCTCCGCCGCTGGATGGCCAAGCCACCGGCACCAACGATACCCGCTGGATGGTCGCCGACAAAGGCTGCCCCTCGGCCCCCCTGCTGCCACTGAGCAATGACCTCGACAAGATCGAAGAGCGCCTCGATCAGATGTCCACGCGTTTCAATGTCAATTACGCCATTGCCATGGGCTGGAGCGCCATGGCGCTGGCTCCAGCCTTCCGGGGCAGCAGCGGTTGGGATCTGCCGGACGAGCTGCCCAAGGACTTCAAGGACGATGGCGGCGACAGTTACAAGGCCATCGTCATGCTGGTCAACACCACCGGCCAGCGCTGGTTCGACAGCGATTCCTACAACGCCGAGACGGCCCAGGCCATCGATGGCGAGGCTGGCACTGACGGCGAAAACCAGAGTTTGAGAACACAGCGCTTCGCCCGGCTGTGCGACAGCTTTCGCCAACGCAAGCTGCGCTTCTTCATGATCGCGATCGGCCAGGACGAAATCGAGAACAACGACCTGGGCGCCGAAGGCACGCTGATCAACGGCGCCTCCGAGTTCCGCCGCCTTGCCGGCCCCGGCCTGGCCCGCTGCGCCGAACAGGCGGGCGACATCACCTACCTGCCCGGCTTCGACTTCACGACCGCCGAAGGCGGCATACAGGATCGCCTCGACAAGATTCTCGAAGAGATACGCAGGCAAGGCTCCTACGTCCGGCTGGTCGAGTAGCCCCGACTCTCATCCCACTCTTTCATTTTCACCGCCCCTTGTCCTGGAAGACTGCCATGACCACACGCAAGCACTCGCAACGCTATTTCCGGGCTCTGGCTCTGGAGCCGCGCATCCTTCTGGATGCCGCTGCAGTGGCCACCGCCGCGGACGTGGCTGCCCAGGTTGATGCGACCGCCGAGGCGCCCGGGGTCAAGGCGACGCCGCAGAACAGCGTAATCACCATTACCGGCAGCACCGACAGTTTTCCGCCGGTGGACCTGTTCAAGAACGTCGACGTTACCCTGGCCGCCGACAATGAAGAGCTCAAGGAGCTCGTCGTCACCCTCGACACCAGCGGCGCCAACCAAGGGCTGCACGTCGATGGCCAGCTGCTCGCCCTGGAAAACCAGTCGGGCTTCACGAACGCCAACGGCTATCGCTACACCGTCGAGGTCAGCGGCGCGACGACAACTATCCGCCTGAACTTCGAAGGGACCTCAAGCGCTGTCACGCCCGAGCAGATCGAAACCCTGATCGACAGCTTGCAGTACCAGGCCCGGGACACCACGGTCGAAGCCGGCGATCGCCACATCACGCTGCAAAGCCTCAGCGACACAGGTGAGAGCACCAGGCTGGACATCAGCGCGACCGTTACCCTGGACAACCGGATCAATGCCGCACCGGTGCTGGTCAACGACCAGTCGCTCACACCCCGTGAGTCGTTCAGCCCCGAGCAACTGGGCATTGGCGGCGCGACCGAGGTGGTTTATTCCAGCGATGGCAAGTACGCCTACGTGGCGGGCAGCGGCGCCATCACTTCATTCTCGGTGGACAGCAGTGGCCGCCTGACGCTGGTCGCAACCCTCACCGTCGAGGGGATGAACACGGCCACCGAAATGGTCATCAGCGCCGATGGCCGCTCGATCTACCTGATCGATACCCTGGGCGCCGGCCAGTTTGAATACAACCCTGATTACATCTACGTTCTCAACGTCAACGGCGGTGCAATCGAGCATGCCGCCAAGGTCAACAGCAGCAATGGCGGCACGACCGGCGGGTTGGCGCTTTCGCAAGACGGCAGCTACCTGTACGTCGGCACGTCCAGCAACGATGTCGCCATCTTCAGCCGTGATGTCGCAACCGGCGGCATCACGTTCCTGGCCCGTGCCGAGGGTGAAGGCGGGAGCAACAGCCGAAACGGTTCGGTCACCGTCTCCGGCAACCATGTCTATGTGATTTATTCGGGCACCGCCCATGTGCTGATCAGCTACCAGCGCAACGACAATGGCACCCTTACCAAAGTGGCCAGCCTCAACAGCAGCGCCGCCGGCTTCGCCGCGGTCGACTACAGCCTGACGGTGTCCCAGGATGGTCGCTACCTCTACATCGCTCACCCAGGCAACGGCACCATCGACGTCTACGCCACGGGCAATGAGCTTTCGCTGGTAGCAACACAGTCCTTGCCTCGTGTCAGCGACATTGCCCTGAACAGTGACGGCAGCCTGCTCTATGCCAGCAGCCGCGATGGCGGTGTGATGGTTTACAAGGTCGCCGCCAATGGCACCCTGAACCTTTTGAGCAGCATCGCCACCCAAACCGATATCCGCGACATCGCGCTTTCCGCCGATGGCCGCTCTGTATTGGTGTCAGCCAGCGAAGGCGTCACCCGCTACAGCGCCGTGCAGACCCTGAACATTGGCGAAGCCACGAAAGTCGCCTCTGGCATCACCCTCAAGGACAGCAACTTCGACGCCCTCGCCAATGGCAACGGTAACTACAACGGTACCGACTTCACCCTCGCTGCCAGTGTTTCGAGTGGAAGTTTTGGCTTCGCCAATGAAAACGGGCTGGCGCTGTCTGGCACCTCGATCACCCTGAACGGCAACGTCATCGCCACGTTCAGCGTGGCAGGCGATGGCAAGCTCACCGTTCGTTTCACTGGCGACACGAGCAAGGCCGTTGCCAACCAGGTACTGCACCAGGTCACCTACAGCAGTGCCGCCAGCCTCACCGCCGGCAGTTTCGTCAGCCTGACCCTGCAGGGCAGCGATGGACTGTTGGCCAGCAACACCGAGGTGTTGCAGCTATGGGCCAATAGCGCCCCACGCGGTAATGCCGATGGCTATCGTCCGCCCAAGGCCACCAGCGAAACAGCCTATGAAATCACTCTGCCTGCCGGCCTGTTCACCGACGCCGACGGTGGCAAGCTGACCTGGCAGATCAGCGGGTTGCCCGCTGGCCTGCACTTCAACCCGTTGACACGCACCCTCTCCGGCAGCACGACGCAAACAGGCACGCACACCCTGACCCTCATCGCCACCGACAGTGACGGCAAGAGCGCCGAGCTGGCGTTGGTGCTGGAGGTCGAACAGATCGCCAACCGCGCGCCGGTGGTCAGTGCAGATGCCATCACCGCCTTGCCTTCCGTGGTGGTCGGCACCGCTGGCTACAGCCAAGAGTTGCCCGCCGAGCTGTTCGGCGATGCCGACGCCCTATACAGCGACAGCACCCTGACCTGGAGCGTCAGTGGGCTGCCAGCGGGCCTGAGTTTCGACCCGGCGACCCGCACGCTCAGTGGCGCGCCGAGCGCGGTCAATGATTACGCCCTTGTCGTGACCGCTACCGACGAACACGGCGCTAGCGCCCAACACACCGTGGTACTTCGTGTAATCAGCCAGGCGGAGGCCGATAACCGCCCGCCCTCCGTTTCACCGGGCACCAGTGGGCTGATCCACACCTCGGATGGGCGTATCAACGGCTACAGCGCATCTGTCTACAGCATTGAAATATCCGACGACGGTCGAACCGTGATCGTATTGGGTAATGACTCGACTCAACACGCCTTGAATCCAACCGGAAACAGCACGCTCACCGTCTACAGCCGCGACCCGGCGACCGGCGCTCTTACCCAGCTACAGCGGTTCGTGCAAGGCGCCAGCAACGATGGCAACAACGGCAATGGCATTGAGGTCGATGGTCTGCGCGTCTCTGCCTCAGCCGCCTATTCCGCCGACGGCAAGTACCTGTATCTGGTTGGCCAAAAAGAAGGCCAGACAGGCTATGTCCTGAGTAAATTCACCGTGAATGCCGACGGCACACTCAGTGCAACCGGCGAGAGCGTGACGCTCGGAAATACGCAGGTCAAATACCTGGCCACCTCGGCTGACGGCCATATCTACGCGGTCGCAGGCAATACGCTTTATGCCTACGCGATCGGCGCGGATGGCACCCTAGGCACAGCAGAGACCTTCACCGACCAAACTTTCGGCGGCACCGGCTACGCCATTGCGATAGACGCCCAGAGCCGCGTGTTCGTAACCGGTACCAACTCACTGGTCATTTATGAGCGCAATGCGGATGGGCAACTGGTCAGAGTTGCCAGCCACACCGGCAATATCGGCAACTTTGTCCGCACCATCGCGGTTTCCGACGACGGCTATGTCTACATTTCGACCGGTTCCCCCGGAAGCATCCTGACCTTCCATTACGACACCAGGGCAAAAACGCTCACCACGCCCAGCGCTCTTTCCGCCAGCCAGGTCTGGGGGCTGCAACTGTCTGACGATGGAAAAACGCTTTACGCAGGCAACAACACCGGAGCGCTGCACATCTACAGCATCGGCAGCGATGGCAAGCCAACGCTGGTCAAGACCGTGGGGTACAACGGTGCCAACGGCGACTACCGTGCCCTACGGATCGCAATAGCCCCTGACGGTTCGTCGGTCTACGTCGGGTCTTTCTACAACTTCAAGGGGCTAGGCCATATCGCCGTCGAAGACGCGATATCCGTGCCCTATACCGAGAAACAAACCACTACCCCAGCCAGTGGCCTGACCCTCTCCGACACCGAGTTCGACGCCCAGGCCAACGGCACCGGCAACTACAACGGCGCCACCCTCACCCTGCAACGCGAAGGCCGTGCCAATACCGATGACAGCTTCGGCCTCAGCGCAAGCAACGGCCTGAGCTTGGTTGGCGAGGAAGTCCGCCTCGATGGCCAGAAGATCGCCAGCCTGAGCAACGTCGACGGCAAGCTGACCATCGTCTTCACCGCCGACGTCAGCACCGCCACCGCCAACGCCGTTCTGCGCCAGATCACCTACACCAACGCAAGCGCCGACCCCGGCGCCAGCATCCGCCTCACCCTGGGCGTGAAAGACCAGTTCACCAGCGGCACCGACAGCATCACCCTGGCCCTGGCCGTCACCCAGATCAACGACGCCCCGCAGGCCAGCGCCACGCCACGTCCCAACCTCAGCCAGGATGCCGGGCGCGCCGCTGTGACACTGTTCAGCGGTGCAGCCATCACCACCACCGAGCAAGGCCAGCTGATCAACGGCCTCACCTTCACCGTCTCCGGTCTCAAGGATGGCGCCAACGAAACCCTGCGTATCGATGGCAGCAGCATTGCCTTGGTCGCGGGTAGCGGCACCACCCGCGGTGGCCATGCCTGGACCGTGACCCTCGATACCACCACCGGTGCGGCCACGGTGACGTTGTCCAGCGCTGCCGGGCTGACAGGCGCCCAAGCCAGCGCCCTGGTCAGCGGGCTGGGCTATGCCAACCTCGACAAGGCCACCGGCACCACGGGCGAGCGCACCGTCACCCTGACCAGCATCAAGGACAACGGCGGGAGCGCCAACGGTGGCCAGGACACCGCTCAGTTGCAGATCAGCAATACCCTGCAAGTGACGGTTAACCAAAGCCCGACCCTGGGCGCCGAAGTCGGCGCAGGCGAAGTGGCCGAAATCATCAGCTCCAGCGACTACCCAAGCCCGTACGACGGTACCAAGAGCGTCATCCAGGTAGGCGACAAGGTGTATGTGGTGCGTACCACTACCGTGTGGAACTCGGACGCCCTCGCCGACGTACCGATCAGCACCCTCCACGTCTTCCAGCGTGGCGCGGACGGTACGCTGCAACTGCTGTCGAGCCTCGATTCGAACGACCAGAACGGCCTGCTCAGCGCCAGCGGCCTGGGGGTATCGGCTGACGGTACTACGCTGTACGCCATCACCGACAAAGGGATCGCCCTGTTCGCCCGCGACAGCGAAACCGGTGCCCTCACCGCCCTCGGCGCGATCGGTGCAGACCTCGGCTTGGTCAACGACCTGCACATCAGCGAAAACACCGCCTACGTCAGCAGCTCCAGCGGCGTGACCGTGTTGCAGCGCGGCGCCGACGGCTGGGTAGCCGGCAGTACCTTCGCGCCACCGGGCGACAGTAGCTTCACCGACCTGCAAATGTCTGCCGACGGCAGCTTCCTGTATGTCGCCACCACCGGCGGCAATACCCTGCTCAGCGTGTTCAGGGTCGGCAGTGACGGCGCCCTCACCCGCGGCCCTGATGTGCAAGGCAATGGGCAGGAGCATTACGTCAGCCGCCTGGCGCTGTCCGCAGACGGCAGGTCGCTGTACCTCATCGACAACGATGAAAGCCTGCGCAGCCTTTCGATATCGGCAAGCGGCGAGTTGACCCTCAGCGGCAACGTGGTTGACGTGCAGAGGCCGATCAAGCAACTGCTCGTCAGCCCAGACAGCCAATTCCTGGTCGTCGTCGGCGGAAAACAGGTGACGCTGCATGCCCGTGCCAGCGACGGCTCGCTGGGCGCCGCACGTGCACTCACCCGCCTTGCCGATAACGGCACCGAGCTGCGTGGCGCCAACTTCAGCACCGATGGCACGCAGCTCTACGTGACCGGTTCGTTCTCCTGGAACGAGGGGCTGCTGGTACTCGACCTCAAGCCCGCCAGCGTGAGCTATGTAGAGGCGGCAGACGCTTCGGTCCTGCTTCCGGACGCCAGCTACAGCGCCGCATTGACTGCCGGTGCGAGCATCGTGATCGAACGCACTGGCGGGGCCCAGGGCACCGATCGCTTCACCTTCCTGGAAGATAACGCCCTGAGCCTGGTCAACGGCCAGATTCTGAATGGCACCACGGTGATCGCCGACTTCGTTCAGGCCAATGGCACGCTGACCCTGACCTTCACCCGCGAGGCCACGCAAACCCAGGCCGAGAACATCCTGAGTCAGATCGCCTACGACAACCTGTCTGGCGAGCCGGCCAAGCAAATGAGCTTCTCGGTCAGCATCAACGAGGGTGGGGTGAGCTCGGCCCAAACCGCCACCCTGAACCAGGTCGTCGCGCTGCTGCCTGGCGGTACCCTGTCCGACCCGCAACTGGATGCGCTGAACAACGGCGCCGGTAACTACAAAGGCTCATCCATCGTGATAAGCCGTGACGGCCAGGCCAATGCCGATGACGTATTCGACTTCCTCGACGGCAGCGGCCTGCAGTTCAGGAACGGCGCCATCTGGCTTGGCAACATGAGCCTTGCCACCCTGGCCTCGGCCAACGGCACGCTGACCGTGACCTTCACCAGCGACGTCAGCCGTGCCGACGCGCAGAACGTGCTGCGCGGCATCGCCTACCGCAACGCCAGCGACGACCCTACCGCCGGGGGTAGCAAGGCCACCTTCAACCTGACATTCAACGATGGCAGCGGCTTCAGTGACGAGCGCACCCTCGAGGTCAACCTGGTGGGCGTGAACGACACCGCCATCATCGACACCACCGCACTGACCCCAACCTTCAATGCCGAAGGCGAGCGGGTGCCACTGTTCGAGAACACCACCATCGACACCGTCGAGGCGGGCCAGAACATTCACCGGGTCATCGTCACCATTACCGGCGTAACCGCAGGCGACGTGCTGGGTGTGGACGGCGGCAGGGTCGACCTTGCCCGGAGCATCGACGGCAGCGTATTCGTCGGCCGAAGCGCTATCCAGTACATGGTCAGCTACAACGCCGGCACCGGGACCACCACGGTCACGCTCTACGTAGCCCGCTCTGCCGCGGCCACCACCGAGGTCATCGACAGCCTCAGCTACGGCCACACCGGCAATGAGAGCAGCGGTCAACGCAACATCAGCCTGAGCATCGTGGAAAGCGTGGCCGACTGGCGCGAAAACGACACCACCGTGGTACAGCGAAGTGCCGTGGTGAACCTTACCGCCGCCACTGAGCCCAACACGCCACCCACGCTGGGCGGTATTTCAGGCTCCGTACCCTACACCGAGCAGCAGGAACCGGTGCTGATCGCGCCGGGCGCAAGCATTGGCGATACTCAACTGGACCGTTTCAATGGCGGTGCCGGCAACTACGATGGCGCCACGCTCACCATCACCTTGGGTGACGGCAAGAGTTCCGCCGACAGCCTGGGCTTCAAGGCCGGCAACGGCCTGACCCTGGCGGGCAACGCCCTGCAAAAGGATGGCAAGGTGATCGGCAGCGTAACCGTTGCCGATGGCGTGATGACCATTACCTTCACCGATGCCCACAGCGCCATCCCGACCACGGCCGACGTACAGAACACGCTGCGCCAGGTCACCTACGCCAACAGCAGCGACGCACCGCCCGCCAGGGTCGAGGTGAGCATCAAGCTGGCCGACCAGCGCGGCCTGGCGTCAACCGCGCAAGACCTGAACATCGCGATTACCGCCGTCAACGACGCGCCAGCCATCAACGATGACCCGATCCTGTCGCTGGGCGACCTCGAACGCCTGCAAGACCTGACCAACATTCCCGGCCTTTCGACACCCACCACCAGCGTGGTGTCCAGCGATGGCAGCCGCGTCTACGTGGCCGACAGCCAAGGCAACATCGCGCTGTTCAGCCGCAATACCGAAACGGGCGAACTGACCCATGTGCAAACCCTCCCAGGCCAACAGGAGGTCGTAAGCCTGCAACTCAGCGCCGACGGCAACAGCCTGTACGTGCTGAAGGTCGACGGCAACGCCAACACCATCGCCTGGTTCACTATCGGCACCGACGGCACCTTGCAGGTGCAGGGTTCATTCTCCGAGTCGCTGTGGAATATCAAGGGCCTCGCCCTGTCCGACGATGGCAAGAACCTGTACCTGATCCACACCACCAACCTGTACGTGTACAACCGCGACCCGGTAACGGGTGCAATCAGCCTGGCCACCACCCTCGAAGGCTCCATGACCAGCGCGCCTTACCTGTGGGATCCACAGGAAATCGTCGTCAGAGGCGAGCTGGTGTTCGTCGTCACGCACCCCAGCAATGGCTCGACCCTGCTCGTCTACAAGCGTGATGCCAACGGTGGCCTCAGCTCACTGGGCCATATCCACTCAGGCGAAACCGACGCCACCGGCAAGACCATCACCCTGGACCGCGTTCAGCACATCGCCGTCAGCGCCGATGGCCGTACCATTATCATCGCCAACAGCCGCACCACCACGACTGAAGGCGGTGGCGGGGATGGCACGCCGGTAACCACCATCATCCATGACCACCCGCAGCAGATCGACGCCTTCCGTCTCGACCCCGCCACCGGCGCCCTCACCCACCAGGGCACCCTCAACGACACCCCGACGGTCGAAGACATCGCCGTCTCCAGCGACGGCAAGGCCCTGTTCGTCATCCGTGCCGACGGCTCGGTGGCGTACTACTCGGCCATTACCCTGGAGAAGCTCGACTCCTCGCAGAACGGCTTGCAAGGGACCAGCCATATCTCGGTGTCGGCCGATGGCGGCGTTATCGTCACCGGCAGCAAACTGCTGGTGCTCAATGCACCTGCGGTGCCAGGCCCTACCGTCGAGGTCAACGGCGCACCTGTCGTGCTGTTCCCAGCGCTGACCCTGAACGATGCCGAACTGGATGCCGCCAATGATTACCAGGGCGCCAGCGTCACCATCAGCGGCCAGAGCGGCGATCAGTTCGGCTTTCTCAACAATGGCACCTACCATCTCGATGGCGAGCGCATTGTGCGTGGTGATGTAGACGTCGCAACACTGACGCAGAACGGCAATAGAGCGGTACTGAGCTTTGGCGTTGGCGTGACCCAGAGCGAAGCCACCGCACTGCTGCGCCAGGTGACCTACACCAGCACCTCGGCTGTGCCAGGCAGCCACGCTGTCAGCATCGTGCTCAATGATGGTGCCGTGAACAGCCAGGCGCGCAGTGTCGACGTCACCCTGCTGGCGCCGAACCAGGCGCCCTTGATCAACGACGCGCACCGCGACTACGCATTGAACCAGGCCAAGGCCGGTCAGGCCTACAGCATCACGCTGCCGGCCAACCTGTTCAGCGATCCCGAAGGCGACAGCCTGACCTGGACGGTGACGGGTCTACCTGCGGGGCTGAGCTTCAACCCGACCACCCACGTCATCTCCGGCAACACGACCGTAATGGGTGAGCACAGCGTGGTGGTCACGGCCAGAGACCCGAGCGGCGGCGCCGTCTCGCTGGAGCTGACGCTGAACGTCAGCAACTCCGCGCCGGTCGCTGGTAGCGATTACAGCCTGGACAGAACAGCTCCCGGGGAAAGCTACAGCGTTACCCTGCCGCAAAATCTGTTCAGCGACGCCAATGACAGCGACCTGACCTGGGAACTCGAGCTGCCCGAGTGGCTGAGCTATGACGCGGCCACCCGCACCCTGTCTGGCACCGCGCCGGATGTGGCGGGCAATCATTCGATTACCATCACCGCCACCGACCCACATGGCGCGACGGTTTCTCGCACGCTAACCCTGGCGGTGGCCCTGCCCCCGGTACAAGACACGGGCGAAGCCGCCCTGCCGGAGCTGAACACCGGCTTCGCGCAGCAGGCGAACACGACGCCAACTGCCAGCTTCGGCGGCCAGGCCCTGAACGCCCCTCTGTTCGGAGCCAGCGATGTAACGGCCAACACCCCGGCCGAAGCGCCTACCTCCGCGCAACCGGCACCAACGGTGCAAAGCCTGCTGCGCAGCAGCGGTAACGGCCTGGCCGACGGACGCGGTTCGCTGAGCCAGCAACTGGCCAACGCCGACACGGTGCTCACCGATACGGGCCACCAGAACAGCGCAGGCAGCTTCAGCGTCGAGGGCTCGCGCCTGAGCGCAAGCGTAGACCTGAGCTCGGGCGGTGCCCGCAGCATCACCCTCGAACTGCCCGGGGAATTGCCCGATGGCAGTGCACCGCAGCGCATCACCCTGGCCAACGGCCTGCCGCTGCCGAGCTGGGCATCGTTCGATGCGCGCAGCGGGGAGCTGCGCATCGATCGTGAGCGCCTGCAGCGCGATGGCGTGCTGCGCCTGACCCTGATCAGCCGCGATGGCGAGGGCCACGAACAGCGTACGCCCATGGACATTCGTGCCGAGGGCGCGGCGGCGCAAAGCACCAGTGAAGCGCTGCAGCAACCCGCTCCCGCAGCAGAGTCGCTGCCGGAGCGGATACGCCAGGACACCTCGAGCGCGTTGCTCAGCGAAGCGCTCGAGCTGCTCGAGCAATTGAGCGACCTGGCTGGGGAGCCGGTCGCTGTCACCACACGCCATATCGCCTGAACACTGCCAAGGATCATCGATCAATGAACCGCAAAACCTTCGACCGTTCCACCCTGCGTCTGGCCATCGCCTGTGCCGCGCTGGGCCTGAGTGCCTGCGCGGTCACCCCGCAAGAGCTGACACCCGAGCAGCAACTGGCCGACGCGCAGAAAGATCGCAGCGCGATGTTCGACGATCAGGAGCCGGTGACGCGCGCCATCAGCCTGGACGAAGCCATGGCCCGCGCCGTGAAGTACAACCTGCAACAGCGCCTGGGCCTGATGCAGCGCGCCCTGGAAGACAACAGCCTGAGCGTCGCCAACCTCAGCCTGCTGCCTCAACTGGCGGCCAGTGCCGGGTGGAAGGGACGCGACAATGTCGCCGGTTCATCCAGCGAATCGGTCACCACCGGGCGGCAATCCCTGGAGCCGTCGACCAGCAGCGACCGTTCCAGCCGCGACGCCAACCTGCGCCTGTCGTGGAACGTACTCGACTTCGGGGTCAGCTACTTCAGCGCCAAGGCCCAGGCCAACAAGGTACTGGCCGCCGAAGAGGCGCGCCGCAAGGTGGTCGCCGATATCGTTCAGCAGGTTCGTGACGCCTATTGGCAGGCCGCCAGCGCCGAGCGCCTGCAGCCGGAGGTGCAACGCGCCTTGAGTGATGCCCGCGGCGCTCTGGACCAGGCCCGGCAGACCGAGCGCCAGCGCCTCGTTGCGCCCCTGGAATCGCTGCGCTACCAGAAGAGCCTGCTGGAAATGATCCGCCAGCTCGAAGTGGTGGAAGGTGAACTGGCGGTGTCCAAGGCGCGCCTAGCCAGCCTGATGAATCTGCCGCCGGCGACGACCTTCAGCCTGGTTCTGCCGGACGAATCGAGCTACACCCAACCGGCCCTGGCCTACAACCTGGCGGATCTCGAAGTGACCGCCATGACGGAGCGCCCGGAGATTCGCAGCGAGAGCTATCAGGCACGCAATGCCGTGCTGGAAACCAGAGCCGCGATGCTCAAGCTGCTGCCGGGAGCCAACCTGTTCGTCGGCGCCAACTACGACAGCAACAGCTATCTGGTCAACGACAACTGGGCCGACGCCGGCATGCAGGTGAGCTGGAACCTGTTCAACGTCCTGGCTTACCCGGCCATCAAGAAAACCGGTGAAACCCGCCTGCAGGTCGCCGAGCTGCGCCGCCAGGCCATGCGCATGGCGGTGCTAACCCAGGTCAACGTGGCCTGGCGCGAGTACGAGCGTTCCAGCCAGGTGTTCGCCCGTTCCAATGAACTGCAGCAGGTGCAACGCGGCATCTTGCGGCAGAGTGAAAGCGCCTTCTCCAGCCAGGCGCAGAGCCGACTGGAGCGCGTACGCACGGCAACCGAAACGGTACTGGCGACCCGTACCCGCGACCGCGCCTTCGCCGAACTGCAGGTCGCTCACGGCGCCGTCTACCAGGCCGCCGGCCTCGATCCGCTGCCCGAACGCATCGCTGGCAGCAGCGTCGATGAGCTGACCCGCGCCATCGCAGGCAACTCCATGCGCCTCAACCAGGGCCAGGGTGCCGTGCCGGCCGGCATCGCCGCCACGCAACAGGTTCATTACGCTACCTCCACGCCGCTGGTGACGGCTGCGGCAACGAGCGCGCCACTGGTAGCCCAGCGTGCACAGCCACCCGCCAAGACCCTGCGCCTGGATATGTGGGAAAGCCTCGGCTCGTTGCGGGGCGCCGAGCTGGTTCCGGTGGAGCAGGCCAATGGCCGCTGATCAGCCGCGCGCCACGGAACGCTTCTGGCCCTCCGTCCTGGCGATACTGGTCGCCACGGCAGCCAACCTCGCCCATGCCGATGAAACGAGCAACGAGCTGCGTGTGCAGCTCAGCCCGGTCCGTCAGACGGTGCTGTCCAGCGAGCTCAGCGGCAAGCTCACCGAGTTGGCCGTCAAGGAAGGTGATCGTTTCAAGGAAGGCCAGCGCCTGGCCGCCTTCGATTGTTCGGTGCAGCGCGCGCAACTCAACCGCAGTGAAGCGGTGCAGCGCGGTGCGCAGAAGAAGCTCGACGTCGCCAAGCGCCTCGATGCCCTGGAATCCATCAGCCAGGCCGAGGTCGCCCAGGCCCAGGCCGACATGGCCGTGGCCCAGGCGGAAAGCGGCGTGGGCCGCGCCATGCTGAAGCGCTGCAATCTGGATGCGCCCTTTGCCGGACGTGTTTCGCAACGCATGGCACAGCGCTTCCAGCACGTCGCCGAAGGCACCGAGTTACTGGCGATCTATGACGACAGCGCCTACCAGCTGGAACTGATCGCCCCCTCGACCTGGATGACCTGGCTCAAGCCCGGCGTCGAGTTCGAGGTCAAACTGGACGAAACCGGGCAACGCTACCCCGCGCAGATCGAACGGCTCGGCGCGGCCATCGACCCACTCAGCCAATCGCTCAAGGTATTCGCGCGCATCACCGGCGACAACGCGGGTCTGCTCCCGGGAATGAGCGGCGTCGCGCTGCTGCAACCGCCGGCAGATGGCTCATGAACGCCAGTGTCACCACCCTGCCTGACAAACGCGCCGAGCGCATGGCGCTGTTGCTGCAACTCGAGCGTCGCGCCCGCGCCCAGAACGACGTGGCCGGCCTCGGTTTCCTGATGGTCAACGATACGCGCCAGCTACTCGACTATCAGGAAGCCTTTCTGTGGGATGCCGACAAGGGACGTATCAGCGCCTGCTCCGGGCTCGCCCAGGTAGAGGCCAATGCTCCCCTGATGCTGTTTCTGGGCCGCCTCTGTTCGGGCTGGGATAGCCAGCCCCGGGCGGCCGAGTTGCGTGATCTGAGCACCGCCGATGCCCCCGCTGCTCTGCAGGCCGGATGGTCGGAATACCTGGCGCCCCGCCTGCTGCGCCTGCCTCTGAAAGACCGCGACGGCCAGGTGCTCGGCAGCCTGCTGCTGAGCCGCGAACCCGCGCTGGCACGTCCGGAACGGGCGCTGCTGGAGCTACTGCTGGACGCCTACGGGCATGCCTGGGCCAGCCTCATGGGCGGCAAGAAGCGCTCGTTGGTCAATCGCTTGCGCAAGCGACCACGGCGGATCGCGCTGGTCGCCTGCGCCCTGGCACTGTCGACCGCGCTGCTGCCGGTGCATCAGACGGTACTGGCCCCGGCCGAAATCATGCCGCGCAACCCGGCGGTGCTGCGTGCCCCGCTGCAGGCGGTGGTCGAACGCATTCTGGTGCAACCCAACCAGGAGGTGAAGAACGGCGATGCGCTGGTACAGCTGGACAAGCGCGAGCTGGAAAGCCGACTGGAATCGTCCCGGCAAACCTTCGCGGCGGCCGACGCCCAGTTGCGCCAGACGCGCCAGCAGGCACTGTTCGACGAGCGTGCCAAGGCCGCCCTGGCCGAACTGATCACCCGTCGCGACCAGGCCCGCGCCGACCTGGCCTTCATCGAAGACAACCTGCAGCGCAGCCTGATTCTGGCCCCCCGTGATGGGGTGGCGATCTTCGACGACCCCAGTGACTGGATCGGCCGGCCGGTCAGCCTCGGCGAGCGCATCATGCAGGTCGCCGATCCCCACGACGCGCGCCTGGAAATCCAGCTACCGGTGGCCGATGCCATCGCCCTGGAGCCGGGTGCCGAGGTGCTGCTGTTTCTCAACAGCCAACCGGGCAGCCCCCTCCCCGCCAGCCTCGAGCGCTATGGCTATCGTGCCTCAGCGAGTGCGGACGGCAGCATGGCTTACCGCCTGCAAGCGGGCTTCAGCGAGGCCGACCCGCGCCTGCGCGTCGGCCTCAAGGGCACGGCCAAGCTATATGGCGAACGTACCTTGCTGATTCACTACCTGCTGCGCCGCCCCCTGGCAGCGCTGCGCGTCCACCTGGGCTGGTAGATGAACGCACCGCTCGCTCTGCCCTCCACGAATCGCGCACCACGCCTGCCCGATCTGCGCCGGACCCTGCGCCTACACCCAGGCCCTCGCTCGCGAGACGGCGCGCCAAGCTGGACACTCGAAGACGCTGCCCGCGGGCGTTTCTACCGGATCGGCTGGGCCGAAGCGGAAATTCTCGCCCGCTGGCAGATGGGCAGTGCCCAGGCAATCGCCGAAGCAATTAACCGGGAAACCACACTGGCCCTGAGCCGTGAGGACGTCGACGCCTTCAGCCAGTTCCTGCGCAGCATGCAACTGGTCGAAGTCAGTGGTGACGCAGCCCTGGCCGATCTGCGCAAACGCGGCGAAGCGGGCAAGAGCAGCGGTTGGAGCGCCTGGCTGCTGAGCAACTACCTGTCGATCCGCATTCCGCTGCTTCGTCCGGATCGCTTCCTGTCGCGCAGCTATCGCCACGTCGCCCCGCTGTTCAGCCGCAGCTTCGCACTGGCCACGCTCACGGCAGCAGTGCTTGGCCTGTATCTGGCGGCGCGCCAGTGGGACAGTTTCTTACACACCTTCCTGCATTTCTTCAGCCTGGAAGGCGCGCTGCTGGCAGCCGTAACGCTGAGCCTGACCAAGGTGCTCCACGAATTCGGACATGCCTACACCTGCAAACGCTATGGCTGCCGAGTGCCGACCATGGGCGTGGCCTTTCTGGTCCTGTGGCCGGTGCTCTACACCGACGCCAGCGGCGCCTGGCGGCTCACCTCACGACGTCAACGGATGGCCATCGGCGCTGCCGGCATGGGCGTGGAACTGTGTCTGGCCGCCTGGGCGACACTGGCCTGGAGCTTTCTACCGGATGGCATGCTGCGCAGCGCGGCATTCATGCTGGCCAGTACCACCTGGATACTCACCCTCGCGGTGAATCTCAATCCGCTGATGCGCTTCGACGGCTACTTCCTGTTCTCCGACCTGCTCGACGTACCCAACCTGCAGGAGCGCGCCTTCGCCCTCGCCCGCTGGCGCATGCGCGAAACCCTGTTCGGCTTCGGCGATGCGCCTCCCGAACACTTCGCACCGGCGCTGCGGCGCGTGTTGCTGGGCTACGCATTCGCCACCTGGGTGTACCGCTTCTTCCTGTTTCTGGGCATCGCCCTGCTGGTCTATCACTTCGCCTTCAAGCTGCTCGGCGTGCTGCTGTTCATCGTCGAGATCGTGCATTTCATTCTCCGCCCGATCATCGGCGAGCTGCGCCACTGGCACCAACGCCGCAAGGACTACCGCATGAACCGCAACACCCTGATCTGCGCCAGCGTATTGCTGGTCGCACTCTTTCTGCTGGCCTGGCCGTGGCGCAGCCGAATCGAGGCGCCAGCCCTGTTACGCGCAGAACGACAGGCGATTCTGCTCACCCCGGCGGGCGCCAGGCTGGAGCGTATAGAGGTGCAGCCGGGGGAACCCGTACGTGCTGGGCAAACGCTGTTTCGCCTGCACTCGGCGCAGCTGCAGCACGACCTGCAAGGCCTCGAGCGAGAAATCGAGCAACTGCGCCAGCAAAGCAGCCTGCAGGTTCGCGCCAGTGAAGGATCCGCCCGCCAGTCGATCGCCCGGGAAGAATTACAGGTGGCGCTCGAGCGGCGTCTTGCCCTGCAGGAGCGAATGGCGCAACTGCAGGTCAAGGCACCGTTCGATGGCGTGCTGGTCGATAGCGCCGCTCCGCTGGCCGCAGGTGAATGGTTGCCTGCAGGCGAATGGCTGGGCACGGTCGCCAATGCAGGCAGCGAACGGGTCGAAGCGTTCGTCGGCGAGGCGGATCGCGAGCGCCTGCAGGTCGGCGCTCAGGCCTGGTTCCTGCCAGAAGATCCGGGGCGCCCGCGCCGCCTGCTGCAGGTCGAGGACATTGGCCAGACCGCAGTACGCCAGCTCACCTCTGCCCCGGAACTGGCGTCGGTTTATCAGGGCGCGCTGGCGGCGCAACTCGATGAGCAGCGTGTACCGGTTCCCGAACAGGCGCTGTATCGTGTGCAACTGCGCCCTCTGGACAACCACAGCGAAGCGATGCCGATCACCCTGCGTGGCAATGCCTCGATCAGTGGTGATGCCCGCAGCCCGCTGATGCAGGCGTGGCGCCGCGTGCTGACTATTCTGATACGTGAATCGGCGTTTTGAACGGTTAAGCGTTCTTAATGATCCGCAGATTGCCCTGCACCCGGGTTCTCGCCATCATCGGCCTCATTGAGAATCTTGCACCGGAAGCCCAACGATGACAGCCATCGCCCACCCCACCGCGCAACTGCCCCTGAGCAAACGCCTGAAAGCCGGCACCAGCCGCGACCATGACAGCGTCGATACACTGGTCATGCAGGCCCGTCCGTTCGAGAGCCTGCTGCGCTATGGCTATTTCCTGCGCCTGCAGCATCGCTTCCATGGTTCCATCGACGCGCTGTATGACGATATCGAACTCAATCGTCTGCTGCCGGGCTTGAGTGAGCTGCCGCGTTTCGAAGCGGTGTGCGCGGATATGGCCGACCTGGATCTGGTGGTGCCATCCGCCCCGCCAGCGGTGGCCCCCACCAGCACCCATGCAGCCCTGGGCTGGCTGTATTGCAGTGAAGGTTCCAACCTGGGTGCGGCCTTTCTGTTCAAGGAAACCCAGCAGATCGGCCTCGATGCCGAGAACGGCGCCCGCCACCTGGCGGCCCACCCGGATGGTCGCGGCTTGCACTGGCGCCAGTTCGTCGCCCTGCTCGACGGCCTTGAGCTGACCGAGCCCCAGCGCGAAGAAGCGGTCAGCGGCGCCGTTGCGGCATTCGACTTCTATCGTGCCGCGCTACGCGAGATCTTCCCAGCGGCCTGAAGAGCCAAGGGTGGAACGTGATCAAACAGCGTTTCACCGCCCCGCCCTCCCCAATCGCGGCCTGCTAGAATGCCCTCCTCACCCGGAGGAACCATGGCCGAACACGATTTCCGCTACAACCTGCTCAACCCCGAACACACCCTGATCGAGTGCCGCGCGCTGGCTCCCGGCCGTTATCAGGTCACCGGTAACGGCGGCTCGATCAAGAGCAACGACGCCCTGGTGGTCAGCCTCAAAGGCAGCCGTGACCTGAGCATGCGTCTGCAGGTCGACAAGGTTCGCCACCTGATCAATCCTCCCGGCCAGTGGGTTGCGGTCGCCCACGGGCCTGCCTTTACCGAACTGTCGATCTTCAACTGGCAAGTCACCTGCGACGGTTGCGGCAAGCAACTGGACTTCGAATTCGCGGTCGATAGTGCGCTGGGCAAGAAAGCCCAGACGCCCGCTGCCGATGCTCGCCTCGTGGAGCTGGGCTGGCGTAAACAGCAGGACAAACACCTGTGTCCTGCGTGTCTGAAAAAGGAGGCCTGATGAAACCGCTTCTCGCCCTGGGCTTGGCGACCGCCGCCCTGGCTGGCTGCGCCGGCAAACCGGTGCAACTGGAAACCGAGCGCGTCTACCGCGTCGAATGGATTGGCGAACGTCCGCTGATCGACAACAGCCACCTGACCATCACCCTGGATGACGACGGTCGCGCCTATGGCAACGCCGGCTGCAACCACTGGTTCGCCAGTTACCAGCGTGAAGGCGACAAGCTGACCTTCAGCCAGGCCGGCAGCACCCGCAAAATGTGCGCACCGGCACTGATGGAACAGGAAAGCCGTTTCCTGCAGAGCCTGAGCACCATCGAACGCTGGGATATCTCGCCGATCGAGCAACTGCGCCTGTGGCCAGCCAGCGGCAAACCGATCCGGCTGTGGCCTGACGAATAAGAGCCGGGGCCGACGTGGCGATCGGCGGAAAACCTTGATCGCCCGCAAGCGGGCTCCTACATGGTGCTGTGCCTGGCAACTGCTGTGCACAGACAACACGTAGGGGCTGGCTTGCCGGCGATACGCTTTGGGGACTACTGGCGCAGCTCTGCCTATTTACGACTCAACGGGCGTGAACAGATCCAACTGCTCATGCTTGCCACGCAAATCCTGCAAACGCACGCCCACGCCCAGCAAACGTACCGGTCGGTTGCCGCGCGCATGGGCGTTGCTGAGCAGGGCTCGATAGCTGTCCAGATCACGGGCGGCGCCGGCCTGTTCGAGGGTGGTCTGGGTGAAGTCGTGGAACTTGACCTTGACGAAGGGCTTGCCCACCCGATAGCTGCCGTCCAGGCGGGTCATGCGCCGCTCCAGCTCTTCCAGCAGCGCAGGTAGTTGCGCCAGGCAGGCTTCCAGGTCTGGCAGATCCTGATCGTAGGTGTTTTCCACGCTCATCGACTGACGGCGACTGTCCGTCTGCACCGCGCGCTCGTCGATGCCATGGGCCAGGCTCCACAGGCGCTCGCCAAAACTGCCGAACTCACGCACCAGGCGCAGCTTGTTCCACTCGCGCAGGTCACTGCAGGTGCGTATGCCCAGGCGGGTCAGCTTGTCGGCGGTCACCTTGCCGACACCATGCAGCTTGGTGACCGGCAACTCGGCGACGAAGTCCTCGACCTGATCGGGGGTAATCACGAATATGCCATTGGGTTTGCGCCAGTCGCTGGCGATCTTGGCCAGGAACTTGTTCGGCGCGACCCCTGCCGACACGGTGATATGCAGGTCGCTGGATACCCGGCGTCGAATGTCCTGGGCGATACGTGTGGCGCTGCCGCCGAAGTGTTGGCAGTTGGACACGTCGAGAAAGGCCTCATCCAGGGACAGCGGCTCGATCTGATCGGTGTAGTCGCGAAAGATCGCGTGAATGTCCAGGGATACGGCGCGGTAGACATCGAAGCGGGGTTTGACGATCAGCAGGTCCGGGCACAGCTTCAGCGCATGCCCCGAGGCCATGGCCGAGCGCACCCCATAGGCACGCGCCTCGTAGTTGCAGGTGGCGATCACTCCGCGCCGATCCGCCGAGCCGCCCACGGCCATGGGCTTGTCGGCCAGGGCCGGGTTGTCGCGCATTTCGACGGAGGCGTAGAAGGCGTCACAGTCGATATGGATGATCTTGCGCTGTGCCATAGACCTGAAAACGAGAGAGCTGGCCGACCATGAACAGCGGCGGGCAAAGGTGGATGGGCACCTTACTGTATATAAGAACAGCCTTCCAGCTCGACGTTGCGCATTTCATCG
This sequence comes from Pseudomonas flavescens, assembly GCF_013408425.1. Lineage (NCBI taxonomy): Bacteria > Pseudomonadati > Pseudomonadota > Gammaproteobacteria > Pseudomonadales > Pseudomonadaceae > Phytopseudomonas > Phytopseudomonas flavescens. The sequence continues at coordinate 2,895,090 of NZ_JACBYV010000001.1, forward strand.
CCCTGCATGCCATGGGCGCTGACGCCATAAAACCGCCTGAAAGGCCCGCATGGCAGGGGCTAGACTGTCTACGACACGTGCGCAGCGCTGCTAACTGATTGAACGGAAAACAGTTTTTTCCCAGATAAGCGTTGACAGCATGCCTCAGATGAATAGAATGGCGACCGCGGGATGGAGCAGTCTGGTAGCTCGTCGGGCTCATAACCCGAAGGTCGTCGGTTCAAATCCGGCTCCCGCAACCAGATACTCAGAAAGGCCACTCAATCGAGTGGCCTTTTTGTTTTTCTGCCCTATTGATTTAACTAATTGATTGAAAAGCATAAATCGATTGACAGATGTCCGTTTCCATATAGAATTGCCGGCGCGGGATGGAGCAGTCTGGTAGCTCGTCGGGCTCATAACCCGAAGGTCGTCGGTTCAAATCCGGCTCCCGCAACCAGATACTCAAAAAGGCCACTCAATCGAGTGGCCTTTTTGTTTTTCCGCTCTGTCGATTTAACTAATTGATTGAAAAGCACAAATCGATTGACAGATGTCCGTTTCCATATAGAATTGCCGGCGCGGGATGGAGCAGTCTGGTAGCTCGTCGGGCTCATAACCCGAAGGTCGTCGGTTCAAATCCGGCTCCCGCAACCACCTTCGAAACGAAAGCCCTGACAGCCTAGCTGTCGGGGCTTTCGTTTTATGGGCGCCTGAAAACGTCCGGGCACCACCTGCACACACTCTCTTCAGGCACTATCCTCTTCTGCAGATAAATCTTTCCCGGTGTCAGGCATGCACACCTTGAAGCGGCACGCCTGTACCCATACATTATTTGTCACACAAAGAAACTTGGCTTCCGCCTTCCAATCTGAGCCGCACTACCCAAGAGGTATCCGATGCGCGCCAGCTCCGACGCTACTGCCCCACCTTCCCTGCCCAAATCTCAACTGCTGCTATGGCGCCAACGCCTGGACCGATACCGCCAGCCGCTGGGGCTGAGTGCCGCCCTGCTGCTATTCGTGGTGGCGCTGCTCGCCTGCCGGCATCTGCTCGATGAACTCGACCCGAGTGCGCTGCACCAGTCCATACTGGCGGTGCCGACCGTGAATCTGTTCGGCGCCGTTGGCCTGACCATACTGGGCTTCATCGCCCTGCTCGGTTACGAATGGTCGGCCAGTCGCTACGCAGCCGTCAGCCTGCCAGCCCGCACACTGGCCACCGGCGGCTTCTGCGCGTTCGCCATCGGCAATGCGGTCGGCCTGTCGATGCTTTCCGGGGGCTCGATTCGCTATCGCCTGTATGCCCGCCATGGCATCGGCGCCGGTGACGTGGCGCGCATGACGGTATTCGCCAGCCTGTCACTCGGCTGCGCCCTGCCCCTGCTGGCAGCCCTCGCAGCCTTGGCGGATCCTGGTGCAGCGGCCGCCGCCCTGCACCTACCAACACCGGTATTGATCGCCCTCTGTTTGGTTCTTCTGGCCCTCGGCGCGGCGCTGCTTCTGGCTTTGCACCGCGCTCGCCTGGCGGAAAGACCAGCCCCGGACTGCGTCACCGTGCGCCTGCACAGGCACCTGCTGCGCCTGCCCGACACACGCCTGACCCTGCTTCAGGTACTGATCACCCTGGTCGATGTCAGTGCCGCAGCAGGCGTGCTGTATCTGCTGCTGCCCGAAGCGCCGCCCTTCACCACCTTCCTGCTGGTCTATCTGCTGGCGCTGGCCGCTGGCGTGCTCAGCCACGTGCCCGGCGGCGTAGGGGTGTTCGAGGCGGTGCTGCTGGCAGCCTTCGCCAACGAACTGGGCGCTGCCCCCCTGGCTGCAGCGCTGCTGCTGTATCGCCTCATTTATATCGTGCTGCCATTGCTGGTGGCCTGCCTGCTGCTGCTGGCCATCGAGCTGCGCCGTCTGGTGGATGCCCGCCAGGCGATTCGTGCGGCCAGCGGCCTGGCCGCTCCAGTTCTGGCGCTGCTGGTGTTCATCTCGGGGATGGTGCTGCTGTTCTCCGGCGCGACACCGAGCCTGGACGAACGCCTGGAGATTCTCGACTTTCTCATTCCGCACCGACTGATCGATGCCTCGCACTTCGGCGCCAGCCTGATCGGCCTGCTCTGTCTGCTGCTGGCCCAGGGGCTGCGCCGCCGTCTCTCCGCGGCCTGGGCGATGACCCTTGGGCTGTTGGTCACCGGTGCGGTGCTTTCGCTGCTCAAGGGCTTCGACTGGGAGGAAGCGTTGCTGCTGAGCATCACCGCTGGCCTGCTGGCCCTATTCCGCCCCTACTTCTATCGCCCCAGCCGCATCATGGAGCTGCCGTTCTCACCCTGGCACCTGGCGGCCAGCGCCTGCGTGCTCGGTGCCTCCATCTGGCTGCTGTTCTTCGCCTATCAGGACGTGCCCTACGAACACCAGTTGTGGTGGCAGTTCGCGGTCAACGCCGATGCACCACGGGGCCTGCGTGCCGCCCTCGGTTGCGTGCTGCTGCTCGGCGTGGTCTTCCTTGCCTGGCTGCTGCGCGCCGCACCACCGGCCATCACCCTGCCAAGCAGCGAAGAACTGGATCGCGCAGCGCAGATCATCAAGGCCTCCGACCAGGCCGATGGCGGCCTCGCACTGACCGGCGACAAGGCCCTGCTGGTACACCCGCAGGGCGATGCCTTTCTGATGTACTCGCGCCGCGCCCGCAGCATGGTCGCCCTGTTCGATCCAATCGGCACCACGCAGCGGCGTGCCGAGCTGGTCTGGCAATTCCGCGATCTGTGCGACCGCCACCACACCCGCCCGGTGTTCTATCAGGTGCGCGCCGAGAACCTGCCGCTGTACATGGACATCGGCCTCACCGCCATCAAGCTGGGCGAGGAAGCCCGGGTCGATCTGAATCGCTTCGACCTGGACAGCACCGGCAAGACCATGAAGGACCTGCGCTACACCTGGAACCGCGGGCAGCGCGACGGCCTGGTGCTGGAATTCTTCGAGCCCGGCCAAGCGCCTCTCGACGAACTGCGCGGCATCTCCGATGCCTGGCTGAACGGCAAGCAGATGCGCGAGAAAGGCTTTTCCCTCGGTCGTTTCGACCCCGCCTATCTGCGTCACTTCCGTATCGTCGTCGCGCGGGTCGAGGGCCGTGCCGTGGCCTTCGCCAACCTGCTGGAGACCGACAGCCGCGACCTCGCCACTCTCGATCTGATGCGTGTGCTGCCGGATGCGCCAAAGCTGACCATGGAATTTCTCATGCTCGGCCTGATCCTGCATTTCAAGGCAGCCGGCTTCGCCCGCTTCAGCCTCGGCATGGTACCGCTCTCCGGCCTGCAGCCGCGTCGCGGTGCGCCACTGGCCCAGCGCCTTGGCGCCCTGGTGTTCCAGCGCGGTGAGGCGTTCTACAACTTCCAAGGCCTGCGTCGCTTCAAGGACAAGTTCCAGCCGGACTGGGAACCCCGCTACATGGCCGTACCTGCCGGGCTCGATCCGCTGGTGGCGCTGACCGATACCGCCGCGCTGATCGCCGGCGGTTTTACCGGACTGGTGAAACGTTGATGACCCGTACTGCCAAACGCCTGATACCGATACTGATCCTCCTGCTCGTGCCGCTCGCTGGCGGCCTCTACTACTGGCTGCGGCCGCCCGCCGAAGCCAGCCTGGCACGCCAGCCACTGGCCTCCGGCGGCGATCTGGTGCTAGTCACGCCGGGTGACAGGGTGCAACGTCGCGTGCTCCTGGCCCTGCCCACCGACCAGCAACTCAGCGATGCCGAGCTGTTGGAACTGGCGCAATCCAATCACGCCATGATCGGCCAGTACCAGGCCATAGCGCAGAGCTGCGAGGTCCAGGCCAAACGTCTGCAAGAGGCCACCGCCCAGATGGACGGCCCAGTGAACCTGTTCGCTGGCAGCGACAATGCCGCCATGCTCGCCTGGCGCTGGCTCGCCACCCAGAATGATGACAAGGCCCAGGCGCTCTCCGTTGGCTTCTCGCTGGACAAACCCGATTGCGATACGCCGCCACCTACGAGCAGCGCACAGGGTCACTGGCTGGCCGTGTGGAACGACAACCCGGATGACGCCAGCGCGCGCTTCGTGCGCCAGCAGAGCAATGCCGAAACCCTGATCGGCGACTACCAGACCGCGCCCAAGGCGCTGCTCACCGCGCAACTGCGTCGCCTGCTGCAAGGCGCCAGCGATGCCCTGCCGGTGGTCGAAGTGCCGGCAACCCAGCCCGGCGAGACCGTGAGCCTGTTCTACTCGGGTGATGGCGGCTGGCGTGACCTGGACAAGGCAGTCGCCGAACAGATGGCCGAACGGGGCTACCCGGTGGTTGGCGTCGACACCCTGCGCTACTTCTGGCAGCGCAAGAGCCCCGAACAAGCCGCCAGCGACCTCTCCGAACTGATGCGCGAGTACCGGGAGAAATGGCACGCCAAACGCTTCGTGCTGATTGGCTACTCATTCGGCGCCGATGTGATGCCGGCGCTCTACAACCGCCTGCCCGACAGCGACAAGCGCCAGGTCGACGCCGTGCTGCTGCTGGCCCTGGCGCGCAGCGGCGCCTTCGAGATCCGCGTTCAGGGCTGGCTCGGCAAAGATGCCAGCGAAGCGGCCACCGGGCCGGAGCTGGTCAAGCTGCCGGCGGAAAAGGTGCTGTGCGTCTATGGCAGCGAAGAGGCGCCGGAAAGCGGCTGCACGCAAGAGCAGAGCGTCGGTGAGAAACTACAGTTGCCCGGCGGGCATCACTACGACAAGGATTACCCGGCGCTGGCCGAGCGGCTCATCGGGGCGATCCAGAAGCGCCAGAAGTAGACACAACTGAGCCTCTGAGGTGAGACCAGGCGTCGGCGTGCAGCACGGCCCGTCGGCAGTGCTGGCAAAGTCTCGCGCTCGCCGCTAGAATTGCGCACTTTTTGATCAGAGGCGCCCGAGCGCCCGCATCATCTCAGCCTGAGGTTCGCCCGCATGACCACCACCGCCACCCCGAAAGTTGGGTTCGTCTCCCTTGGCTGCCCGAAAGCCCTGGTCGATTCCGAACGCATCCTCACCCAGTTGCGCATGGAAGGTTATGAGGTCGTGCCGACCTATCAGGATGCCGACGTGGTGGTGGTCAACACCTGTGGCTTCATCGACAGCGCCAAGGCCGAGTCGCTGGAAGTGATCGGTGAAGCGATCAAGGAGAACGGCAAGGTCATCGTCACCGGCTGCATGGGCGTCGAAGAAGGCAGCATCCGTGACGTGCACCCCAGCGTGCTGTCGGTCACCGGCCCGCAGCAATACGAGCAGGTGGTCAACGCCGTGCACGACGTAGTGCCACCGCGCCAGGATCACAACCCGCTGATCGATCTGGTGCCGCCCCAGGGCGTCAAACTCACCCCGCGCCACTACGCCTACCTGAAGATTTCCGAAGGCTGCAACCACAGCTGCAGCTTCTGCATCATCCCGTCGATGCGTGGCAAGCTGGTCAGCCGCCCGGTGGGTGACGTGCTGGGCGAGGCCGAGCGCCTGGTCAAGGCCGGCGTCAAGGAGCTGCTGGTGATCAGCCAGGACACCAGCGCCTACGGCGTCGACCTCAAGTACAAGACCGATTTCTGGAACGGCCAGCCGGTCAAGACACGCATGAAAGAGCTCTGCGAAGCGCTCTCCAGCATGGGCGTATGGGTGCGCCTGCATTACGTGTACCCGTACCCCAACGTCGACGACATCATCCCGCTGATGGCCGCCGGCAAGATCCTGCCTTACCTGGACATCCCCTTCCAGCACGCCAGCCCGCGCGTCCTCAAGCTGATGAAGCGCCCGGCCTTCGAAGACCGCACCCTGGCGCGCATCAAGTCCTGGCGCGAGCAGTGCCCGGACCTGACCATCCGTTCGACCTTCATCGTCGGCTTCCCCGGCGAAACCGAAGAAGACTTCCAGTACCTGCTCGACTGGCTGACCGAAGCCCAGCTCGACCGCGTCGGCTGCTTCCAGTACTCGCCGGTGGAAGGCGCGCCGGCCAACGACCTGGACGTGGATATCGTCCCGGATGACGTCAAACAGGATCGCTGGGATCGCTTCATGGCCCACCAGCAGGCCATCAGTACCGCACGCCTGCAGATGAAGATCGGCCGCGAAATGGACGTACTGATCGACGAAGTCGACGACCAGGGCGCCGTGGCCCGCTCCTGGGCCGATGCCCCGGAAATCGACGGCAGCGTCTTTATCGAAGGCACCGACTTCCAGCCGGGCGACAAGGTACGCGTGCGTATCGTCGATGCCGATGAGTACGATATGTGGGCTGAGCGGGTTTAAGCCCCTTCCCTCACGAAAAACGCCCATTGGGCCGGAATGACGCACCGCGTCAGCCCGGCTCAATGGGCGTTTTAGTATCGGGCCCTTCGACAAAGAGCAGAGAAATCATGAACCGCCGCAAGAAGATAAAGCAGCTGTTAGAGGCCCACGCCAAAAAGGCCAACGCCAAGCTGGCGCCGAAGAACAAGCCCAAGTACATCTGCAAGGCCGACAGGCTGAAACTGGCCAATGAAGCGGCCGAGGCGCCAGCCGTTTTGCCTGAGAGCTGAGTACTCGCTGACGCCTGTGGCTAATACGCCATACTGCTTTTGGGCGCGGGCAAAAGTGCCTCAACCAAACGTCGGCCGTAGAGGTAGTCATGTGCAAGCCATGGAAGATAAGCACTGTTTATGCGCTTTGTTTTTTGCTCAGTGCCTGCATCGGTTCAACACCGCCTCAACCCTGGTTCGAGGGCGAGGCCGCATGGCCGAGTATTCACAGGTTTGAAGTGACCACTGACGGAAAACCACAGCCCTTCGAAATCGCCACGAAAATCCATTATGTAGACACGTCCAGCACCTGGATCTACCTGTATGTGAATGACTTCAAAAGAGGCTCAGCCCCAATAAGTTATTCGGCCAAAGGTGCCTACATGGAAAAGGAAAACGGCGAACGCCTTACACCAACGCTCTATATCACCAGCCCGCATGCAGAAAACATATCGCCGGGCCTTCCGTGGGCAGGGAAAATTCCGGATATCGCCGTACACCAACCGGCAGTGAACCCCAACGATAGCGGCGGAGTGCATGGCGGCGTTGACTTGCGTTTCGATACATCGCCACCAGAGGCAGGATCACGATGGACCTTGCACCTGGGCAAAGTGAGCATCGCCGATGCAGATGTCGAAATCCCGAAACGAACGATAATTCTCAGAGCCAGGCAGTGGTACACGGTGCCCGTACAATGACTAGATAGCCCGGACATATAGGGTGGATAGGGTCGCGTAGCCAACGCTAAGCTTGTCCACCGCGCTCCTCACTGAACCACTCTTTCAAGATTCAATGCGCCTATGAAGTACATCGTACCCATCAGTGAACAATCATGCCCCGACGGTCTCTACACCGGCCCGGTCGCGCCAGAAGACGCTGGCTACCTCACCCGCTGCGTGATCCCTCATCTGCAACCGCTGAGCGAGGAGGACTATCTCGACGGGCCGGCGGCGATACTGCAAACCGGCGCTCGTTACAGTTACATACTCAGCGCAGGAGCCATCTACTGGTGCGTCGAATGGCAACCGGGTCTTGTCGTGGTGAGGTTCTCGCCCGATACCAACATGGCCTGGGTAGCGTTGCGCTCGCCCGTGCCTGACTTCGCAGGCCGTGTCGCCCTGGAGGTCGATACTGCCCACTACGATGAAGACGCCGAGGACCATCAATACAACCTGGTGTTCAGAAGCTGAGACGCGCAGTTCGACGAAGACCATAGGGTTCGGGGCGCCTTTGAACCTGCCTCTGCCAGCGAAGAGGCTTCGTTCAACGCAGCCATAAGGCACGCCAACAGACTGTCGAATCAGGATCACAGCAATGACATGGAGCGCCGTGATCGTCTAGAGCGTTTTACCGCCCGCTGCGGCGAAGGCATTCGGGTGAAACATTAGCGCCATGCTGAAGCGTCCCAAGCAAACGCCGTGCGGACATACCGGCGAACCGACAAGCAGCACCGTCAATGGCCGTCGGAGAAATCCAAGAGCGTTGGTGGCATGCCTGGCCTACAACCTATTCAACTCGGCTCTGTTTTCTCTATTCGTCAGAGAGGCGCTGATGATCCGCGGTGATGGGCCTGGGGGCTTTGGTGAACTGATACTCAAGCTACTGATGTCTCATATGGCGCTCGCACTGCTAGCGCTGGGGTTGATTGCCTCCTTCAAGGTGTTCTGCACCGAAAAGCGTGGTTGGGGCTCGATAACGGCTTGCGTTGTGGCGACATTGGTCCTCATCGGCTTCTCCGCAATCGCGGTCGCGGAAGCCTGCATGGATGATCGCGGGCATTGCCGCAATTGGCACTGGTACACGTAGCCTTCAAGGTCAACCATTAGGCTATCGGCAGATCTGCTGTCCGCGGCACGTTCCAACAGACACTCCAAGTTCCCAACCCACGCGACCAGCCTGTCTCACTTTGTCCAACCTTCCTCGCCATGGATGCATACGATTCGCGCCTGCAAACGATTCTTAAGGAACACTCCATGCACGCGCCCTTCCCTCGCCGCCGTATTGGCACCCTGATTCGCCTGGCGACCTTCTGCCTGGCCACTGGCAGCACCTTCGCCCATGCCGACACCGTCGAACTGGACGACATGGTGGTGACCGCCTCCGGCTTTGCCCAGAATCTGGAAGACGCCCCGGCGTCGGTCACGGTGATCAGCGGTGATGATCTGCGCAAGCGCTCGGTGCAGAACCTGAGTGATGCGGTACGTGATGTGGAAGGTGTGGTGGTCAACGGTGGCGCCAACGAGACCGACATCCAGATTCGCGGCATGCCTGGCGACTACACGCTGATTCTGGTCGACGGTAAACGCCAGAGCGGGCGCGACTCACGGGTCAATGGCAACCGGGGTTATGAGCAGAGCTTCGTGCCGCCCACGGCAGCCATCGAGCGCATCGAGGTGGTGCGCGGACCGATGTCGTCGCTGTACGGCTCGGATGCCATCGGTGGGGTGATCAACATCATCACCCGCAAGGTATCGCCCGAGTGGGGCGGTAACATTTCCTATGACTACTCGGCACGCCCGAATAGCGATCAGGGCAATGCCCGCAACACCCAGTTCTATCTCAATGGCCCGCTGATCAACGAAGTGCTCGGCCTGCAGGTTTGGGGCAGCTACCTCGACCGCCAGGCCGATGACGACGTCGAAGCCAACGAAGGCTTCGCCAAGTCCGACAACAAGAGCCTGACCGCTCGCCTGGCCCTTACGCCGACCGAGAATCATGACTTCCTGCTCGAAGCGGGCGCCTCGCGCCTGAAGAACGGCGATGGTCTCAGCGCCAACTGGTCGACCCGCGAACAGAAGAACAACCGTGATCACTGGTCGCTGACTCACGAAGGCCGCTGGGGCTGGGCGGATTCGACACTGTCGTTCGCCGAAGAAACCACCAGCCGCGAAGGCAAGGCGACACCGGCGCAGGCCGACGTGTTCGGGCGCAAGCCGAAGATCCGCAACCGCGTGCTGGACGGCAAGCTGGTGATCCCTACCGACTATCACGTCACCACCACCGGCGTGCAGTGGAACGAAGCCACGCTGACCGACTGGAACCAGGCCAACCGCGGCACCTCTCGCGAGCGCGAGAACGAGGAATACTCGGTGGTACAGAAGGCCCTGTTCGCCGAAGACGAATGGTCGCTCACCGACGATTTCGCCCTCACCACCGGCGTGCGTCTGGATCATCACGAGCAGTACGGCAGTCACGTCAACCCACGTGTCTATGGCGTCTGGCACCTGAATAACGAGTGGACGCTGAAAGGTGGCGTGGCCCGCGGTTTCAAGGCGCCGGAACTGCGCGCGGTAATCGACGACTACGCCGTGGTGCGCCGCAACCGCTTCGTGCAGTTCGGTAATTCCAACCTCAAACCCGAGAGCAGCACCAACTACGAGTTGAGCGCGATGTGGTCGAACCGTGACGACCTGTCGGCTGGCGCCACGCTGTTCTACAACGACTTCAAGGACAAGCTGTCCACGGTCACCACCACCGAACAGTGGCAGGGCCTGACCGTGATGGAGCGGGTCAACGTCGACAAAGCGGTGATCCGTGGCCTGGAGTTGAACGGCAGTTGGCAGGCGCTGGCCAACGTGGCGATCAAGGGTAACTTCACCTACCTGGATTCCGAGCAGAAGAGCGGCGTCGACAAGGGCCGGCCGCTGTCCCTGACACCCAAGCGCAAGGCGAGCCTGCGTGCCGACTGGGATATCAATGACCGGACCCTGGCCTGGGCTGCCACCAACTACAGCGGCGAGGAATATGGCGCTACGCTGACCGGCCAATCGTCCCGCGCCTACACCACTGCCGACATCGGTGGCTCGTACAAGCTGACGCAGAACCTGACACTCAACTCGGCCGTCTACAACCTGGGTAACAAACGCCTCAACGACGAGGACGACGGCACGGTCAATTATGGCCGTACCTACTGGCTGGGTGCGTCGCTGGACTTCTGATGCCCTGAGCGTTCCGCGCCCGCTACCGCACCTGAGTCGCACGCGGAGCGTGAGGAACGATCGATGTGGTGGGCTGAAGCCCACCCTACTCCCCAGAAGCATGAACCGTAGGGTGGGGCTTTAGCCCACCAAAGCCATTCAACGCCGATGGTGGCTGGCTATTCGATCATTCCCACGCGGAGCGCCCGCTACCGCACCTGAGTCGGACGCAGAGCGTCCTGCAAAATCACTCCCACGCGGAGCGTGAGGAACGATCGATGTGGTGGGCTGAAGCCCACCCTACTCCCCAGAGGCATGAACCGTAGGGTGGGGCTTTAGCCCACCAAAGCCATTCAACGCCGATGGTGGCTGGCTATTCGATCATTCCCACGCTCCGCGTAGGAACCGCTCCGCGCCCGCTACCGCACCTGAGTCGGACGCAGAGCGTCCTGCGAAATTATTCCCATGCGGAGCGTGAGGAACGATCGAGGTGGTGGGCTGAAGCCCACCCTACTCACCAGGGGCATGAACCGTAGGGTGGGGCTTTAGCCCACCAAAGGCATTCAACGCCGATGGTGGCTGGCTATTCGATCGTTCCCACGCTCCGCGTAGGAACGCAGCACTGGGCGCTCCGCGCCCGCTACCGCACCTGAGTTGGACGCGGAGCGTCCTGCAAAGGCATTCCCACGCGGAGCGTGAGGAACGATCACTAGTGACTGGCCAGCACCACCCTCGTCCCCTCTTTCGCCTCCGGCGTGGCGCGCGTGCTCATCTTGTCGGCCTGCTTACCCAGGTACCAGCCGAGCACTCCCCATACCAATGCGCAGAGCGCACCCACGGTCGCCACCAGCACCGCACCCTGGCCGAGCATGTCCAGGCCACTCTTCAACCAGCCACTGATTGCGTCACCTGCCCGGTAGACGACCGTGTCGATAAACCCCTTCGCCTTGTACTTGCTCTCGGCATCCAGCGGTGCGAAGAGCATTTCCCGGCCGGGCCTGACGAAGGCGTACTCACCGATGCGCCTGACGACCATCAGCGCTGCCAGCATGGCGAACGTCGGCGCCAGGGCAAGCCCGATAAAGCCAACGCAGACCAATATCGGCACGATCGCCAGCAGCATGCGCACGCCCATTTTCTGCGCGATGCGCCCGGTGATGAACACCTGCGACAGCAAGGCACCGGCCTGCACGACCACATCGATGATGCCGAATACCCGGATCTGCGACTCGCGGTCGGGAAAGCGTTCGGCCACCAGGCGCGCCTGCTCGAAGTACAGAAAGGTCGTCACGGTCGCGAGCAGCACCACGAATCCGGCAATCGCCAGCAGATAAGGTGATTGCAGGACTCGCGTCAGACCACTGAATGGATTGCCCGTCACCGGCTTGCGAGTGCTTTCGATGGATGCAGCGCCCGGTCTGCCGGCGCCACCCACGTCCCGCCAGCGCATCAACGGCGCCTTGAGCGCCAGGGCGATGCCGAGCAGTACACCTGCCAGCAGGACCAAGCCGGACTGGCCGACGATGCCGACCAGCAGCGCGCTCATGGCCGGCCCGACCAGGCCGCCGACACTGGCGCCGGCCGCGATGAAGGCGAACAACCGCTTGGCCTGGTGCCCGTCGAACACATCGGCCATCAGGCTCCAGGCCACCGACACCACGAACAGGTTGTAGACCGAGATCCACACGTAGAACACCCGCGCCAGCCAGACGTTGTCGTCACCGAGCTGAAACAGCCCGGCGAATGCCAGCAGGTTCACGCAAAAGAACCCGTAGACCCAATCCACGAAGTGGATACGCGGCACCCGAGAGCTGAGCCAGGCGAACGACGGCACAGCCACCAGCATGACCACAAAGGTGGCGGTGAACAGCCATTGCAGGTTCTCGATACCGGCCATGATGCCCATCGACTCGCGGATGGGCCGCAGCATGAAATAGCCGGAGAACAGACAGAAAAACAGGGCGAACCCCGCAAGCGCGGGATTCAGTTCGTGGCGTTCGGCGTTGATGGCAGCGCCGAGACGCTGCGTCAGGGTTGCTGAGAGCATGATGACACTCCTGCCACGAGGCTCAACGGTAGCTGACACCGGTCAACCGCTCGGCAACCTGCCACAGACGAGCCGCTGCGTCGATGTCCTTCGCCGCGGCTGGCACGCTGGCCAGGCCAAGCGGCCCGCGCTTCTCCTCTTCGCCGATTGGCCCATAGTAGGCACCGCCCTGCGCGTCTGGCGCGGTGGCCGCGTACAGGGTCGGCAATGCCCCCTGGGCAGCGGAGTGGTAGCGCTCACGATCCTTGGCCCAGTCACGTCCGAAGTCGCTTTCCAGGCCAGGGCCGCGCTTGATCAGCTCGGTTACGGCAACCCCCGGGTGCGCGGCGATGCTCTGGATACCCCACCCCTGCGCCTGGCTGCGGCGCTGCAGCTCGAAAGCCCACATCAGCACGGCCAGCTTGGACTGCGCGTAGGACGCATAGGGGTTGTAGGCCTGCTCGGATTGCAGGTCCTCGAAGTTGATGCTGCCCCGTGTGACCGCGATGCTGGAGAGCGTGACGACCCGAGGCGAGCTACTCTTGCGCAACAGCGGCAGCACATGGCCGGTCAACGCGAAATGCCCAAGATAGTTGGTGGCCAATTGCAGCTCGAAGCCATCGGCCGACGTGCCACGTTCTGGCGGCGCCATTACCGCGGCGTTGTTGATCAGCCCATCGAGGCGCGGCAAGGTGGCATTGAGGCGTTCGCCCAACGCCTTGACCGACGCCAGGTCAGCCAGGTCGACCGCTTCGAACTGCACCTGGGCCCCACGGACTTCCTGCTTGATGCGAGCGATGGTTTCCTTGCCGCGCTGTGGATTGCGTGCGGCAATCACCACCTCGGCACCAGCCGCTGCAAGCGCCTTGGCATCCTCATAACCCATGCCGCTGGTGCCACCGGTGACCAGAAAGATACGCCCGCTCTGCGATGGCATATCCGACAGGCTCCAGTCAGGCTTCGGCTGACTCTGGGCACTGGACACGCCGGATTCCAGCACGCAACTCAGGGCCAGACCGATGGTTGCCAGGCCTTTGCGCCAGGCCGCGCTGGCAGCGTTTGTGGGGTCCATCTGCAGGGTTGTGTCTGTCATGGTTCGATCCTCACGTAGGGAATGATCTGACGGACCGCGGCAAGGCGGCACGTCGACGTGAGGCATTGTTCACCGTTGAATTACCGGTGATAAGCCGCACAAAAATGGACGCTATGTACGCCCATTCGTACAATCCAGTTTTCCTTTCTGGAGTTCGGCCATGCGCCAGCCCAACCTGACGGATGTCGCCCTGTTTGCAGCGGTCGTGGAAGCCGGCGGCTTCAGGGTGGCGGCGCAGAAACGCGGCATGTCGGCGTCATCGATCAGCGATTGCGTGCGCCGGTTGGAGAGCGACTTGGGCGTCAGGTTGCTCAACCGCACCACTCGCAGCGTATTTCCGACCGAAGTCGGTGCTCGCCTGCTGGAGCGGCTGCGCCCTGCCCTCGACGAGATAGGCGCCGCCTTCAGCGACCTCGATAACGATGCGCGACACCCGGTCGGCACGCTGCGCCTCAATGTCCCGGTGCCGATTGCCCGCTTCGTGCTGCCGCAGCTGATCCCCACTTTTCTGGAGCGCTATCCCGGCGTGAGCGTGGAAGTGACGATGGACAACACCTTCATCGACGTGATCGCTGCCGGCTACGACGCGGGAGTGCGCTACGAAGAAAGTGTCGCCAAGGACATGATCGCAGTACCCATCGGGCCTCGTCGGCAGCGCTTCGTGGCAGCCGCATCGCCTGCTTATCTGGAGAAAAACGGCATGCCGCTACATCCCCGCGACCTACTCGAGCATCGCCTGATCGGCCATCGTTTCGAGAGCGGCAAGCTGGGTGTTTGGGAGTTCGAAAAAGACGGCGCCATCGTGCGCGTACCGCCACAGGGCCCGCTGCTCTCCTCGTCCCAGGATCTTGAAGTGGGTGCCGCCATCGGTGGCGTTGGCCTCATCTACACCTTCGAGGAATACCTCGGCCCACTGTTCGCACAGGGAGCACTGATACCGGTACTGGAGGACTGGTGGCAGGCATTCGATGGCCCCTATCTGTATTACAACGACCGCCGCCACGTGCCCTCGCCGCTCAGAGCATTCGTGGATTTTCTCAAGGCCGAAACAGTTTGATCGCTCCCACGCTCCGCGTGGGAATTCGGCCCTGGGCGCTCCGCGCCCGCCACTGCACCCGGATTGGACGCAGAGCGTCCTACGCAGGCATTCCCACACGGAGCGTGAGGAACGATCGGAGGGTTGAGCGCTTGGATTTGGTGGGCTGAAGCCCACCCTACCCCCAGGGGCATCAACCGTAGGGTGGCGCTTTAGCCCACCAAAGCCATTCAACACCGATGTTGGCTGTAGGTTCAGAACATGCGGTTCAGTGCTTCGGGCTGTGGCCGTTGTGGTGGTGGGCTGAAGCCCACCCTACTCCCAGAGGCATGAACCGTAGGGTGGGGCTTTAGCCCACCAAAGCCATTCAATGCCATGGTGGCTGGAGTTTCAGAGCATGCGGTTCAGTGCTTCGGGCTGTGGGCGCTTTGGGTGGTGGGCTGAAGCCCACCCTACTCCCAGAGGCATCAACCGTAGGGTGGCGCTTTAGCCCACCAAAGCCATTCAACGCCGATGTTGGCTGTAGGTTCAGAACATGCGGTTCAGTGCTTCGGGCTGTGGCCGTTGTGGTGGTGGGCTGAAGCCCACCCTACGGGCTGAGCGTCCTGCGAAGGCATTCCACGCGAAGCGTGAGGAACGATAGGAGCACTGCCGGGCGGCGCAACTCAAGGGCCCCCGGCCGGCAAACGCACTACCGCACAGAGGCCGGCGGGCGGGCGGTTTTCCAGGGTCAGTTCACCACCGTGGGCCTGCACGCACGCACGCGCGATGGCCAGGCCGAGCCCTAGCCCGCTCGCACCGTTCTCCGCATTCAACTGCACGAACGGCTCGAACACCTGTTCCAGTCGCGCGGGATCAATGCCCGGCCCATGATCGAGGACCTCCAGGCTTATCTCGCCCGTTGCGGTACGCTCCAAGCTGATCACGGCATCCCCACCATGCTGCAGGGCGTTGTCGATCAGGTTGGTGAGCACGCGTTTGAGCGCCAACGGTCGGCAACGACAGAAGACCTCGGGCCCGCTCTGCCAACTGACCGGTTGCCCCAAGGTGCGATAACGTCGCGCCAGATCATCGAGCAGCGCGGTCAACGACAGGCGCACCGTCGGTTCCTGCACGGCATCGTCGCGGATGAAGTCCAGCGTCTCGGCGACCATCGCACGGAGCTCGTCGAGGCTGTCGAGCAGGTCCTCGCGCAAGGGGCCGTCATCGAGCAGTTCGAGCTGCAAGCGCAGCTCGGTCAAGGGTGTATTGAGGTCGTGGCTCAGCGCTGCGAGCATTCGCGTGCGCCCCTCCACATGGCGAGCCAGGCGCTCCTGCATCAGGTTGAAGGCTCGGCTCAGCTCCTGAGCCTCGCGCGGGCCCGACAGCGACAGGGGGGCGATGCGCTCGCCCCGGCTGATGCGTTCGGTGGCCGCGGCCAGCGTCCTGAACGGGCGCACCACCCGGGCCATGAAAAACAGCAGGATCAACAGAATCGGCACGATGCTCACCGGCAAGGCATATGCCAGCAGGCGGCTCCATTCATAGGCACCGGATGGATGCTGCAGGGCATTGAGGTACTGCCCCGACGGCAGCCTGATACTGCTGCGCAGGCGTAACGGCTCCCAGCCGGCAGGGCTCAGCACGTCTTCGCGCGCGGGCCCGCCGCCGATGCGTTCGAGCTGCATGTGGATCAGCTCTGCAGGCGCCTGTAGCTCATTGGCCAACTCGGCGGTCAGGCGCAACTCTTCCGGGTGCATCTCGAAGCTTGGAACATCCGCCTCGGCGGCGATCCAGAAACGCGCCTCGACGCCGCCCATCGATATCAACAGGCGCTCGCCATCGCCCTGATTCAATTCCACGGCCGCGTGGTAAGCGGTACCCAGACGCTCCAGTATCTGGGCACGGGACAGCGGATGCACCAGCGCGCCGGTGCGCTGCAGCAGCAGGACGGCAATGCCGTGGGAAGCCAGCAGCGCGAGGATCAGCAACACCGCCAATTGATGAATCAAACGCTGCGGCCACAGGCGCGCCAGCCACCTCATGAGCGCGTCACCTCCGCGACCAGCATGTAGCCGCCGCCCCATACGGTGCGCAGCAGGTCCTCACAGCCGGCGCTGTCGATCAGTTTGCGGCGCAGGCGGCTGACCTGGCGGTCGATGGTGCGATCGAACACATCGCTGTCCGGGCGAGCCGTCAGGTCGATCAGTCGGGCGCGATCCAGTACCTGGTTCGGATGGTCGAGAAAGACCTGCAGCAAACGCGCTTCCGCCGTGCTCAGACGGGTCGACTGCCCGCTGCTGTCGCTCAGGCTGCCACTGCCGCTGGCGAACGCCAGGCCGGCGAACTGGTAATGGCGCAGCAGCGGCTGCGGCGTCGGTTCGAACAGCGCAGGCTCGGCGCTGAGCGGGCCGCGCCGACGTAGCACGCTGTTGATGCGCGCCACCAGCTCCCGGGGTTCGAAGGGTTTGGTCAGGTAATCATCGGCGCCCAGGTCCAGCCCACGGATGCGGTCGCGGGTGGTATCGCGGGCGGTCAGCAATATCACCGGCACGCCGTTGCGCCGGTGCAGGCGGCTGCACAGCTCGAAGCCATCGCCGTCCGGCAGCATCACATCCAGCACCACCACGTCGAAGCACTGGGCGTCGAGCAACTGCCACATGCCCTCGGCGCTCTCCGCGGTACGCACGTCGAAGGCGTGCTTGCGCAGATAAACGGCCAGCGGCTCGCGAATCTTGCGATGGTCGTCGACCACCAGAACGCGCGGTGCGGAGAGTGGAGAAGTCGGATTCATGATGGCTCGGGGCAGTCGCAGCCTGAACCAACAGGCCGCCTGTGCGGAGGATTATCATTTGCATGCCGATGATACGCCAGAGCCCGCTGCAACTGCAGCGGCGTCGCGTCGCAGGCTGGCGTATCTGCTTCATTTGATGACGCACGGTTTCGGCCACACGCGCCTCGGCTTATGATGCCGTCCATGATCAAAGACCCGTTCCAACGTCTGAACCTCGACCGCGAGGTGCTCAGCGTCAGCCAGCTCAACAACCGTGCGCGCCTGCTGCTCGAAGATGTCTTCGGCGGCATCTGGGTCGAGGGGGAGATTTCCAACCTCGCACGGCCAGCCTCCGGGCATGTCTACTTCACCCTCAAGGACAGCCAGGCTCAGGTGCGCTGTGCGCTGTTCCGGCAGAACGCCGCACGGGTACGCCAGGCGCTGCGTGATGGTCTGGCGGTCAAGGTGCGCGGCAAGGTCTCGCTGTTCGAGGGCCGTGGCGACTATCAGCTGATTCTCGACGCCGTGGAGCCGGCCGGTGACGGTGCCCTGCGCCTGGCCTTCGAGGCCTTGAAGGAGAAGCTCGGTGCAGAAGGCCTGTTCGCCGCCGAACGCAAGCGCCCTCTGCCGGCTCACCCGCGGCGTATCGGCATCATCAGCTCGCCCACCGGCGCAGTGATCCGCGACATCATCAGCGTGTTTCGTCGCCGTGCTCCGCAGGTCGAACTGAGCCTGATCCCCACCGCCGTACAGGGCCGCGAGGCCACGGCACAGATCGTTCGGGCCTTGAAGCTGGCTGACGCCCAGGGCTTCGATGCGCTGATCCTCGCCCGTGGCGGCGGCTCGCTGGAGGACCTCTGGTGCTTCAACGAAGAAGCCGTGGCACGCGCCGTGGACGCCTGCGTCACGCCCATCGTCAGTGCGGTCGGTCATGAAACCGATGTGTCGATCAGCGATTTCGTCGCCGACGTGCGCGCTCCTACGCCGTCAGCCGCGGCGGAACTGCTGGCGCCCCATAGCGATGACCTGGTGCAGCGGGTCACGGTGCTGCAACGTCGTCTGACCCTGGCCATCAACGGCCGCCTGGCCCGTGAACGCATGCGCCTCGAAGGCCTGACCCGGCGCATGCGCCATCCCGGCGAACGGCTGCGTCAGCAAGCCCAGCGCCTCGACGATCTCGACATGCGTCTGCGCCGTGCCTATACGCATCAGGTCAATCAGCGTGCCCACAAGCTCGCGCAGTTGCAGGCGCGCCTGGCCGGGCAGCATCCGGGCCGTCATCTCAAGCTGCTGCGCCAGCGTCTCGACAGCCTCGCCGAACGTCTGCCTAGGGCCATGAAGGAAGGCCTCAAGGCCCGCCGCCTGCTGCTGCAGAGTCAGATGCAGACGCTCCACGTGGTCAGCCCCCTGGCGACCCTCGGACGCGGTTACAGCATCCTGCTCGACGACCGTGGCCAGGCCATCCGCAGCGCTGCCGCCACCCAACCGGGGCAGCGCCTCAAGGCGCGCCTTGGTGAAGGCGAGCTGGACGTACGCGTCGAGGACAATCATGTCGCGCCCGTCACGCTTTCGCTGCTGGACTGAAGATCATGGCCACGCTCGCATCGCCCGCAAGCGGGCTCCTACAGGTTGCCGAAAACTCACGTGGAAGTCCGGGGCGCCTGGTTCTTGCTGGCGATTGGTGGCCGTATCGCGGTTTCGCAGAACGCCCCTCACCCTGAAAGAGCCCCTCTCAAGCCTCGATAAAAAAGGAAAATCAATGCGCTCCCTGCTGTTGCTGCTCACCCTCTGCCTCGCCCTGCCCGCTCACGCCGAAGGCTTCATCAGCCGCCTGCTGAACAAGCCGGTACCGGGTGGCGTCGCCGTGGTCGAACTCGGTGCCTCGGCCAGTGCACCCAGCGCCACCTACCAGGGCAAGCCGGTCTTGGTGGTGCATGAAGATCAGCAGCGCTGGATCGCCATCGTCGGCATTCCGTTGAGCGTCAAACCCGGCACCCAGCAGATCGAAACGGGCGGCCAGCGTCTGAGCTTTCAGGTGGGCAGCAAGACCTACGTCGAGCAGCGCATCACCATCAAGAACCAGCAGCAGGTCAACCCCAACGCCAAGAACCTCGCGCGCATCGAGCGGGAACTGGCCGAGCAGACCCGTGCCTACCAGCAGTTCAGCCCACGGCAGCCGAGCAACCTGATGTTCGACAAGCCGGTCAACGGCCCGCTGTCGAGCCCCTTCGGGCTGCGCCGGTTCTTCAATGGCGAGGAGCGCAACCCGCACTCCGGGCTGGACTTCGCCGCCAATCGCGGCACACCGATCAAGGCACCCGCGGCCGGCAAGGTGATTCTGGTGGGCGACTACTTCTTCAACGGCAAGACCGTTTTCGTCGACCACGGCCAGGGCCTGATCAGCATGTTCTGCCACCTGTCGGAGGTCGGCGTGAAGGTCGGCGACGAGCTACCCCGCGGCGGCGTGCTCGGCAAGGTCGGCGCCACCGGACGCGCCACCGGGCCGCACCTGCACTGGAACGTCAGCCTCAACGATGCACGGGTCGATCCGGCGATCTTCATTGGTGCGTTCAAGCCTTAGCCAGCGCCGGGCATTGACGTGTAGAGTGGCGATCACTGGCTGATCGCCCTGAACGCAGCGCTTCATGGATGGCTATCGCCCCCTCACGACCAGGAGCCACGATGATCACCGTCCATCACCTGAACAATTCGCGCTCGCAGCGCATCCTCTGGCTGCTCGAAGAACTGGGCGTGGAGTATCAGATCAAGCGCTACGAGCGCGACTCCAAGACCATGCTGGCCCCGCCGGAGCTGCGCGCCGTGCACCCCTTGGGCAAGTCGCCGGTGGTTACCGACGGCGACCTGACCCTGGCCGAGTCCGGCGCCATCATCGACTACCTGGCCAACCGTCATGGCCCGGCCCTGTTACCGCCAGCAGACAGCCCCGAGCGTCTGCGCTGCAACTACTGGCTGCATTATGCGGAAGGCTCGGCGATGCCGCCTCTGCTGCTCAAGCTGGTATTCGACAAGGTGGAAAACAGCCCCATGCCCTTCTTCGTCAAACCCGTCGCCCGCGGCATTGCGCAGAAGGTCAAGAACCTGCTGATCAACCCACAATTGAAACTGCATCTGGACTATCTGGAAGGCGAGCTTGGCAAGAGCACCTGGTTCGCCGGTGAGCAATTCAGCGTGGCCGATATCCAGATGAGCTTTCCACTGGAGGCGGCCACTTCGCGAGGCGGGCTGGATGCCAGCCGCCCTCGGCTGAAGGCTTTCCTCGAACGTATCCATGCCCGCCCCGCCTACCAACGCGCCCTGCAACGAGGCGGAGAATACGCCTACGCCAACTGAGGCACGCCGGTCGGCGGCTCGGGGTAGTGCAGGCAGTCGGAATCAGGGTCGAACCGAACCCGCCTGAACTGGGTGATTGATGGGTGCCGCTTATCATCTGGCAACCCGCGGCATTGCAAAGAACCGCCGCGGGAATGACAATGCGAGGAATTATCAGACTCACTCCTGGCTCTTCATGTCAGCCCTCGACTC
This sequence comes from Pseudomonas flavescens, assembly GCF_013408425.1. Classification (NCBI taxonomy): domain Bacteria; kingdom Pseudomonadati; phylum Pseudomonadota; class Gammaproteobacteria; order Pseudomonadales; family Pseudomonadaceae; genus Phytopseudomonas; species Phytopseudomonas flavescens. The sequence continues at coordinate 2,915,952 of NZ_JACBYV010000001.1, forward strand.
ACCTCAGCGCACCGTCATCCACACGCTCTACAGCGACCATCATGGTTGGCTGAAGACGTGGTTGCGCGGCCGCCTCGGCAATGCCAGCGATGCTGCGGATTTCGCCCACGATACCTTTGTGCGGGTCATCCAGCGCTGCGACCTGAGCGCCATCGATACGCCCCGCGCGTTTCTGCGTACCGTCGCCCGCGGCCTGGTGATCGACCACTGGCGCCGTGAAGAGCTGCAGCGCGCCTGGCTGGAGAGCATCGCGCACCTTTCGGACGCGGAAGCGCCCTCGCCGGAATCCCGGGAGTTGGTGCTGGAGCTGCTCGAACGCATCGCGTTGATGCTCGACGGCCTCAAACCCCGGGTTCGCACCGCCTTTCTGCTTGCCCAGTGCGAAGGCCTGTCATACCGGGAAATCGCCGAGCGTCTGGGTGTATCGGTTCGCTCCGTAGAGCGCTATATCGCCGACGCGCTGTATCACTGCTATCTGCTGCGCTATGGCGAAGATGCATGAGCGACCTGACCAACAAGGATGCCGAAGCACGCCGGGTCAAGCAGGCGATCGGCTGGCTGATGCGCCTGCAGCAGGACGACGCCCCCGCGCTGCGTCGCCAGTGCGAGCAGTGGCGACGCGAGGATGCCGGCCACGAACGCGCCTGGCAGCGGGTCAGCGGCATGCATGCCGAGTTGAGCCAGGATCTGCGGACCCTGCCGGCAGGCACCGTCGATACGCTGGAAAACTCGGCCATGCGTCTGCGCCGTCGACAGGCACTCAAGCTGCTGTCGCTGACTGCCGTGGCAGGTGGCAGTGCCTGGCTGGCCAAGGATCTGTCCATCGTCCAGCCGCTACTGGCGGACCAGGCAACCGCCGTGGGCGAACATCGCCACCTGGCCCTCGGCCACGGTGACGAACTCGACCTCAACACCGACACCGCCGTGGATGTACGCCTCGACGACAGACAGCGCCTGATCGTCCTGCGTCAGGGCGAACTGTTCGTCAGCTGCACAGCCAACAGCCGGCGTCCCTTGCGGGTCAGTACCCCGTACGGATCGTTCGAGGCTCAGGCGGGAGCCGAGCCGGCCACCCGCTTCGGCCTGCGCATACGTGATGGCGGTATCAACCTGCATGTCGAACAGGGTCAGGTCGCGGTGGCCGGGCTGCCCACCTTTCTGGCTACTTCCGGAAATCGTTACCGGGTCGCCGATGGCCGCGCTTCAGCGTTCGAGCGTGACGATATGGACCCCTCCGCCTGGCGCGAGGGGCTGATCGTCACCCGCGACATGCGTTTGCAGGATTTTCTCGACGAGGTCGGCCGTTACCGGAACGGTCATCTCGGCTACACCCGCAGCGTTGCCGATCTGCGCCTGTCCGGCGTGTTCCGTCTCGGCGATACGGATGAACTGTTGCGGGTCATGGCGCAGACCCTGCCGATTCGCGTGCAGTACATGACGCGCTGGTGGGTTCGGGTGGAAGCGGCCTGACGCCAGCCACTTCGCATCTGCGCGCAGGCTGAAAAGAGCGTCGTTCTCGCGCTGAAAAAAGTTGGAAAAAACTGTCGGCTTTTCCGACACGGTTCGGCAAGGAATCAGAACCATTCCTATTCATAGCCGTTCCGTCGACAGTGAGCCCCATGCAACCACGCTTAAACGCCGCCCGCCTCACCCCGCTCAATCGCGCCCTGCGCCACGCCCTGTTCGGGGCAGCTCTGGGCTTCGCCGCTGCCCCAGCCACCCTGCTGGCGGACGAGCCCGGTAGCACTGCCAGCGTTAAGCGTTATTCGATTGCTGCCGGGCCGCTGGCCGATGCCCTCAATCAGTTCGCCCGTACCGCCGGGATCACCCTGGCCACGACCCCGCAGCAAACCGCCGGCAAGAACTCGCCGGGCCTGCAAGGCGAATACGAGGCTCATGAAGGGCTGAACCAGTTGCTGCAAGGCAGCGATATGGAAGCCCTGAACCAGGGCAATGGCAGCTTCATTCTCAGCCAACGCCTGGACGTCGGCAGCGCCATGGAGCTGGGCGCGACAGCAATCAGCAGCACCGGCCTGGGCGGCACGACCGAAGGCAGTGGCTCGTACACCACCGGGGCGGTCAGCATCGGCAAGACGCCGCAGTCGCTGCGCCGCACCCCACAGTCGGTGACGGTACTGACCGAACAGCGCATGAAGGATCAGAACCTGACCAACCTCAAGGAGATGCTCCAGCAGACACCTGGCGTGGTGGTCGACCAGACCGATAGCGAGCGGGTGAACTACTACTCCCGGGGCTACCAGATCGACGCCCTGCAGTTCGACGGTGCCACCCTGAACATCGATTCGCGCAATGGCAACTTCATCCAGCCGGATGTCGCCACGCTCGATCACGTGGAGGTGCTGCGTGGCGCCAGCGGCATGCTACGTGGCTCCGGCAACCCGTCCGGCACCGTGAACATGGTGCGCAAACGCCCGACACGCGACTTCCAGGGGTCAGCGAGTTACACGGCTGGCTCCTGGGAAGCGAACCGCTACACCGCCGATATCTCCGGCCCATTGACCGAGGGCGGCGCCATCCGTGGACGAGTCATTGCGGTGCACAGCGACAAGGACTTCTTTCAGGACGCACGCATGGAGCGCAAGAACGTGCTCTATACCGTGCTGGCAGCAGACCTCACTGACAGAACCACGCTGACAGGTGGTTTCGAATACACGGAAATGGATGCAACGGGTGCCTGGGGTGGCCTGGTGCCTGACTTCGATGGTTCGCCATTGCCGTTCTCGCGCTCGACTTTTCTGGGCGCGAACTGGGCACGCTGGGACCGTACCAACGCACATACCTTCATCGAACTCGAGCATGCCTTCGACAGCGGCTGGAATCTCAAACTGAACGGTAATCGCAGCCGTCTCGCCTACAAGGATCACGGTTTCCAGCAGACCTCGCTGGCAAGATCGGTGGGCGCTACCAACCCTTACCTGTGGGACGTCAACTACAACTTCAGCGATGGTGGTGGCAGAACCAACTACAGCAACCTCGGGGCCGTGCTGGATGGCCCATTCAACGTGCTCGGGCGTGAACATCGACTCACCGCCGGCGCGGAATGGAACGAAGCGGACGCCATCGGCAACGAGTCCGTGTGGGGCTATAACGCCCGCGGGGTAGATGTACGCAATTGGAATCCGTCGACGGTCAACAAAGACCGTATCAACCCGACGGTGAATCCTCAGGCGCATACCATCACGACTCAGAAAGCCACCTACGCGAGCTTGAACCTGTCGCTGGCCGACCCGCTGAATGCCATCATCGGCGCACGGTTGAACTGGTACGACTTCGATAACCAGAACAGCACAACGGGCGACTACAAGGTCACCCAAGAGGTCGTCCCCTACGCCGCGCTGATCTACGACCTGACCGCAAACATCAGTGCCTATACCAGCTATACCGAAATATTCGCGCCACAAACCAGCTACGACACCTCGGGTTCTCTGCTTGAGCCCATGACGGGTGAAGTCTACGAACTTGGGCTGAAGGGCGAATTCTATGAAGGACGCCTGAACAGCTCCATCGCGGTGTTTCGTACCAACCTCATAGGCAAAGGCCTGCAGGACGCCGAAGCTCTCGCAAATGGCATTACCTGTCAGCCCACGTTTGCACAGGGTTCCTGCATGAGCGCATCGGGCAAAAGCCGTAGTGAAGGCGTCGAACTGGAAATTTCTGGCGAGGTGGCGCCGGGCTGGCAAGTCACAGGCGGATACACTTACACCACCAGCGAGTATCTCAAGGATAGCGCCGCCAATACCGGAAATGCCCTTCGCACCACCGACCCCAAACACCTCATGCGTCTGTTCACCTCGTACAAGTTGCCGGGCCAACTGTCCAACTGGACGGTAGGCGGCGGCGTTCAGACCCAAAGCGACACCTATGCAACCAATACAGCGAGAACCGCCCGTGCCGAACAGGGAGGCTATGCGGTGTATAACGCCATGCTCGCTTACCGCTTCAACGAGCACTACTCGGCACAACTCAACGCCAACAACGTTTTCGACAAGTATTACTACGAGAAGATTGGCGTAACCGGCGCCAACTACTACTACGGCGAACCCCGCAACTTCGCCGTGACCCTGCGCGGCGAGTTCTGATCGCCCTCCGCTCTCGTGCCCTGGTACGGGAGCGGCTCACCTGGCAGCCGTACTTACGGAGTCACTTGCCCGGTTTGGGCACCTTTTCCAGACGATGCAGTTCGCCAATCAGGCAGTGTTCGGCAAAGCCGCTGCCGTCGCTCGATACGATGCGGTCCAGGCGTGTCAGCAATCCCACGGTCGTGCTGAACCCCAGACCATTGCTGACGTTCAGGTTGCGGCACGGTCGCGAGAAGGTGACCAGATAGGATCGTCCGGGCCCGTCACCGAGGATGATGTGGGTCTTGTCCAGGTACTGCCATCCGTCGATATCGAAGCGCTGCAGCGCATCCACCACTTCGCCCTGCCGGTAGCCGAGGCTGGCCAGGCGTTGCTCCAACGGCAGATTTTCATCTCGCGCCGGCGATTGCGCACAGGCACCGAGCAGGAGCGTCAGCAGCGTGATAGCGCCACAGCCGATTCGGGACATACGAGAGTTCCTGGAGAGGTGTCGACTCAGCGTCGAGCATAGCCGCAGCCACTTCAATATTGAACAAACCTGACAGAAACGCCTGATCGTGATCCGCTTTTGCTAAGGTACGCCGCCGCTGCACAAGGGCACTCTCTCGCAGCGGGTTTGACTGAAAGCTGAGGAACGCGATGAAAGAGCATTACGACGCCACTCTCGAATGGCTGAAAAACTACCCCGAACTGCACACCCTGATCAGCCTGAGCCTGCTGATCCTCGGCGCCTGGATCGCCAACTGGATCGTCAAGCGCATCCTCGTGCGCGGCCTCTATCGGGTACTGCGCTCGACCACGGTCGGTCAGGACAAGGCCCTGGCCGACTCCCATGTCGTGCGACGCCTGGCCAACATCGTGCCGGCGATGATCCTCGCCAGTGGCATCAAGGTGGTCCCGCATCTGCCCGCTGCCGCGGTCACGGTGGTGAACAACGTCTGCAGCGCCTTCATCATCCTGACCATCGCCCTGGCCATCGGCGGCGTGCTGAATCTGGTCAACACCCTCTACCAGCGCCGACCGAATGCGCACCTGAAGCCGGTCAAGGGCTACATCCAGGTCGTCACCATCGTCATCTACGCCATCGCCGCGATTCTGATGGTCGCGACGCTGATCGACCGCTCGCCGCTGATCCTGCTCTCCGGTCTCGGAGCCATGGCTGCGGTACTGATGCTGATTTTCCAGGACACACTGCTGTCGCTGGTGGCCAGCGTACAAATCTCCTCCAGCGATATCGTCCGTGTCGGCGACTGGATCGAGATGCCTCAGCTCAATGCCGACGGCGACGTGATCGACATCGCCCTGCACACCGTCAAGGTGCAGAACTGGGACAAGACCATCACCACCATCCCGACCAAGCGCTTCATCAGCGATCCGTTCAAGAACTGGCGCGGCATGCAGGAGTCCGGTGGCCGTCGCATCAAACGCAGCATCTATCTGGACCAGACCAGCGTACGTTTTCTCAGCCCAGACGAAATCGCTCACCTGCAGCGCTTCCTGCTGCTCGGCCAATACCTGAGCAGCAAGCAGAGCGAATTGCTGAGCTGGAACACCGAGCTGGCCGAGGCCGCCCAGGAGCCGGCCAACACGCGCCGGGTCACCAACCTCGGTACCTTCCGTGCTTACGTCGAGCATTACCTGCGTCAGCACCCGGGCATCAACCAGAACATGACGCAGATCGTCCGTCAGTTGCAGCCCACCGCCGACGGCCTGCCGCTGGAGCTTTACTGCTTCACCAACACCGTGGCCTGGGTGCCATACGAGGGCTATCAGTCGGATATCTTCGATCACCTGCTGGCGATCCTCCCGGAATTCGGTCTGCGCGTGTTCCAGCACCCGAGCGGTGCCGACATGCGCGAGCTGCGTCCGGTACTCGATGCCGGAAACTGAGCAGCAAGACGCGCCTGCTCATGGCACGCAATGCAGCAGCTGAAAAAACACAGATAGCGCAATAAAAAACCACCAAGGGTCTCACCTTGGTGGTTTTCACCAATTTCCCAGACAGGCTTGCCAGCTTTCCCCTCACTGGTTAGGGTTAGCCACATGAATGTCTCGCAAACCCTCATCCTCCTCCGGCAACACGCCAATCTCTGCCTGGTCGCCCAGCGACTGCGCTAGGGTCTGTTGGCGGCCAAGCACGTCGGCAAACCCGCTCCCCGCTTATCCCTCTTCATCTTTTTGTTTTCAGTTCGGCCGTTGCCGGCCTTCGTCTTCAGGAATTTTCCATGAGCATGCTCAAAGACCCCTCGAACAAGTATCGCGCCTTCACCCCGATCAACATTCCGGATCGCACCTGGCCGGACAAGATCATCGACCAGGCGCCGATCTGGCTGTCCACCGACCTGCGCGATGGCAACCAGTCGCTGATCGAGCCGATGGATGCCGAGAAGAAGATGCGCTTCTTCAAGTGCCTGCTCGCCGTGGGTCTGAAGGAAATCGAAGTGGGCTTCCCGTCCGCCTCGCAGACCGATTTCGACTTCGTGCGCGAACTGATCGAAGGCGGCCACATCCCGGATGACGTCACCATCCAGGTACTGACCCAGGCTCGCGACGACCTTATCGAGCGCACCTTCGAATCGCTCAAGGGCGCCAAGAAGGCCATCGTTCACTACTACAACGCCTGCGCGCCAAGCTTCCGCAAGATCGTCTTCAACCAGGACAAGGCTGGCGTCAAGGCCATCGCCGTGGCGGCCGGTACCACCATCAAGCGCCTGGCCGAGGGCGCACCGGAAACAGCATGGGGTTTCGAGTACTCGCCTGAAGTATTCAGCTCCACCGAAATCGACTTCGCCGTCGAGGTGTGCAACGCGGTGATCGACGTGTTCCAGCCAACCCCGGCGAACAAGCTGATCCTCAACCTGCCGGCCACCATCGAGAACGCCACGCCGAACAACTACGCCGACCAGATCGAGTGGTTCGGCCGGCACGTCGACAAGCGCGACAGCGTGCTGATCAGCCTGCACACCCACAACGACCGTGGCACGGGTGTGGCTGCTACCGAGCTGGGCCTGATGGCGGGCGCCGACCGTGTCGAAGGCTGCCTGTTCGGCAACGGCGAGCGCACCGGCAACGTCTGCCTGGTGACCGTGGCGCTGAACCTCTACACCCAGGGCATCGACCCGCAACTGGACTTTTCCGACATCGACGCCGTGCGCAAGGTGGTCGAAGACTGCAACCAGATTCCGGTGCACCCGCGTCACCCCTATGTCGGTGACCTGGTGCACACCGCCTTCTCCGGCTCTCACCAGGACGCCATCCGCAAGGGCTTCGCCCAGCAGAAGGAAGGCCAGATCTGGGAAGTCCCGTACCTGCCAATCGACCCGGCCGACATCGGCCGCGATTACGAAGCGGTGATTCGCGTCAACAGCCAGTCAGGCAAAGGTGGCATCACCTTCCTGCTCGAGCAGGAATATGGCATCAACCTGCCGCGTCGCATGCAGATCGAGTTCAGCCAGGTGGTTCAGGGCGAGACCGATCGCCTGGGCCTGGAAATGACGGCCGGACAGATTCACGGCCTGCTCGAGCGCGAGTACCTGCAAGCCAAGGCGCCTTATGAGCTGAAAGGCCATCGCCTGCAGGAAGAGAACGGCGACAGCAACGTCGAGGTGCAAGTGCAGGTGGACGGCGCCGTGCAACGCTGGAGCGGTGCTGGCAAGGGTGCACTGGAAGCCCTGGTGTCGAGCGTACCGTTGGCGGTGGAAATCATGGACTACCACGAGCACGCCATCGGCGGTGGCGCCAACGCCAAGGCGGCCTGCTACATCGAGATCCGTCTCGACGGCCAACGTCCACTGCACGGCATCGGTATCGACGAGAACATCACCACCGCGAGCTTCCGCGCTCTGTTCAGCGCACTCAACCGCGCCATTCGCCAGGCCGACGGGAAAACCCAGGCAGCCTGACGCTCGGCCGCCAATGCACAAAGGGACGCCTGGCGTCCCTTTGTCGTTTCTGGAGCGATGGTTCTGTGGCCTATTGCGCTTTGGCCGGTTTCACCTGCCGCTGCAGGGTGTTGCCGAGGAAGAATGCCGGGGACTGCCAGCGGGCGATGAACATCAGCACCAGGCCGAGCAGCAGAATCACCACGGCGATCACGAACACCAGGCCGAGGCCGGCGATGTGCGAGCCGCTGCCGAAGTCTGGTGACATGCTGTCGAAGGTGGTCTGCCAGAAGATGATCGACAGCATCACCGCCCCCAGCAACGGGCACAGCCCACGCATGAAGAAGTGGCGCACGCTGTCGAACAGGCTGTGGCGGAAATACCACACGCAGGCGAAGGCGGTCAGCGCGTAGTAGAAGCAAATCATCATGCCCAGGGCGGTGATGGTGTCGGCCAGCACGTTCTCGCTCAGGGTGCGCATGGTCACGTAGAACACCGCCGTGGCGATGCCCGCAGCGATGGTCGCGTAACGTGGCGTCTGCGAAAGCGGATGCACGCTGGCGAAGCGCTTCGGCACCGCCCGGTAATACCCCATCGCCAGCAACGTACGCGCCGGTGAAATGAAGGTGGATTGCAGCGACGCCGCCGTGCTCGCCAGTACCGCGATGGACATCAGGATCGCCAACGGCCCCATGACCGGGCCAGCCAGGTGGGCGAAGACGTTTTCCTGGATCTGCGCATTGCCCAGGCCCAGACCGGTATCGCCGGTGCCGGCGAACTGCAGGGTAGCCGCCGCGGTGAACAGGTAGAGGGCGAGGATCAGCAGCACGGTGATGGTCGCCGCGCGCCCAGGCACCTTCTCGCTGCCCACCGACTCTTCGCTGACCGTCAGGCAGACATCCCAGCCCCAGAAGATGAAGATCGACAGCGACAGACCCGCTGCGAAGGCAGAGAACGAGTCGATGTTGAACGGGTTGAACCACTCGGGATGGAAGACCACTGGCGAGCTGTCCGGCGCAGCGGCGAAGGCGGCCAGCGCGAAACCGATCAGCACCACCAGTTGCAGGGCCACCAGCGTGTACTGCACACCCATGGTCATGCCGATGCCCCGGCAACAGACCCACACGGCCATGGCGATGAAGATGCAGCAGGTGACTATGTTCACCAGCAGGTTCTGGGTAAGGTCCGCCAGCCAATCCAGCCCGGTCAACTGGGCGAGAAACAGGTAGAAGAAGTCCACCGCGATGCCCGCCAGATTGGAAAGCACGATGGTCGTGGCGGTAACCAGCCCCCAACCACCGATCCAGCCGATCATCGGCCCGAATGCCCGTGCCGACCAAGTGAACGAGGTGCCGCTGTCCGGTTCGGCAGCGTTGAGCTCCCGGTAACCCAGCGCCACCAGCAGCATCGGCAGGAAGCCGACGATGAATACCGCCGGCAGGTAAACACCGACTTCGCGGACGGTGGGGCCGAGGGCGCCGGTCAGCGTATAGACCGGCGCGATGGTGGAAATGCCCAACACCACGCAGGCCAGCAGCCCGACCTTGCCTTGCGCCAGCCCCTTGGAAGAGGCTCCGGTGGCCGCTAGCGGGCTTCCCTGAACGGTCGATGATTCACTCATAAGCCTCTGCCATCATTTTAGAATTGTTCGTCAGAGCGCCTCGAACCCGGCAGGGTTCAGGCGGATTCAGCGTGTTTGGCGGGTCTTCGCATACACCTGGCAGGCATCGCGAAATGCCTGGAACAGCTTCAGCGACTCGGGGTTTTCGCTGAAGCGCCACTCGGGGTGCCACTGCACGCCGATCAGGAAGCCTGGTGAGCCCGGTATCGACACCGCCTCGACCAGGCCATCCGGCGCCTGGGCCTCGATGCGCAGACTGTCGGCCAGACGATCGATGCCCTGGCTATGCAGGGAGTTGACCTGAAACTGCGACGGCAAGCCGATGCGCTCGAACGCTCCGCCCGGCTGCACGGTGACCGCATGCTGTGGCGCGTACTGCTCGGCGACCGATTCGCTCTGCGGCTCGCGATGGTCCAGATAACCCGGCAGGTCCTGGACCCGCTGGTGCAGGGTGCCGCCAAGGGTCACGTTGAGTTCCTGGAAGCCGCGGCAGATGCAGAACACCGGCACGCCCTTCTCGATCGCCAGGCGCAGCAGCGGCAAGGTATTGGCATCGCGACGAGGATCGTGCTGAGTACCCTCGATGCTCGGCGTGCCCTGGTAATGACGGGGCTCGACGTTGGAAGGCGAACCGGTGAACAGGATGCCGTCCAGTTGCGCGAGCAGTTGATGCGGATCGCTCGGCGTGCTGCGCGCTGGCAGTACCAGCGGCAGGCCGGCGTAAGCCGCGGCCTCGACGTATTTGTCGCCGACGGTGTGCGAATCGTACTTGCCAAGTTGCTGCCGGCAGGCAGTAACGCCGATCAGGGGCATGCGGGTCATGTTGTTCTCTCCGGAAAAGCCTGCCGACGGATCACGTCGGCAGGCGCAGCATCAGATACCGAGGCGATCGCGCAACTGGTAATAAACGGCGCCCAGGGCCGTGAACGGCACCCGCAGCAGCTGCCCGCCTGGGAACGGGTAATGCGGCAGGCCGGCGAACGCGTCGAAACGCTCGGCTTGGCCGCGCAGTGCTTCGGCCAGCACCTTGCCGGCCAGGTGCGTGTAGGTCACGCCATGGCCACTGCACCCCTGGGAGTAGTAGATGTTGTCGCCGATGCGACCGACCTGCGGCAGGCGCGACAGGGTCAGCAGGAAGTTGCCGGTCCAGGTGTAATCGATCTTCACGTCCTTGAGCTGCGGGAAGGTCTTGAGCAGCTTGGGTCGGATGATCGCTTCGATGTCCGCCGGGTCGCGGGCGCCGTAGACCACGCCGCCGCCGTAGATCAGGCGCTTGTCGGCGCTGAGGCGGTAGTAGTCGAGCAGGTAGTTGCAGTCTTCCACGCAGTAATCCTGCGGCAACAGACTATGGGCCAGCTCGTCCGACAGCGGCTCGGTGGTCAGCACCTGAGTGCCGCAGGGCATGGATTTGGCTGCCAGTTCCGGCATCAGCCCGCCCAGGTAGGCGTTGCCCGCCACCACCACGAACCTGGCCTTCACCTGCCCGTTCGGTGTGTGCACCACCGGCTGCGGGCCACGGTCGATGCGGGTCGCCGGGCTCTGCTCGTAGATCGCACCGCCCAGGGATGCCACCGCAGCGGCCTCACCCAAAGCCAGGTTGAGCGGATGGATATGACCGCCGCTCATGTCCAGCATGCCGCCGACATAGCGCTCGGTGCCGACCACTTCGCGAATGCGGCGCTCGTCCATCAGCTCCAGCTGGGTATGGCCGTAGCGCTCCCACAGCTTCTTCTGCGACTCGAGATGGCCCATCTGCTTGTCGGTGATGGCGGCGAACACGCCACCATCCTTCAGGTCGCACTGGATGCCGTACTTGGCGACCCGCTCACGGATGATGCGCCCGCCTTCGAAGGCCATCTCGCCGAGCAGCTGTGCCTGGCGTGCGCCGACCTGGCGTTCGATGACGTCGATATCGCGGCTGTAGCTGTTGACGATCTGCCCACCGTTGCGCCCCGAGGCGCCGAAGCCGACCTTGGCGGCTTCCAGCACGATCACGCGAAAGCCATGCTCGAGCAGGAACAGCGCCGTGGACAGGCCGGTATAACCGGCGCCGATGACGCAGACATCCGTCTCGACGGATTCGCCGAGCGCGGGGTAATCGACTCGCGGATTGCGCGAGGCGGCGTAGTAACTGTCGACGTGTTGAGTCATGTGAAACTCCCTAGGAACTCCAAAGTTTCCGCTCCGCATAGCCATCCCATCGGGCGCCGATACCAGCGCATCTGTTTGCAGAAACAGGCGCGAGGCAGGTCACCCGAGGTCGCTAGAGCTTGATCCAGGTGGCTTTAAGTTCGGTGTACTTGTCGAAGGCATGCAGCGACTTGTCACGCCCGTTGCCCGATTGCTTGAAACCACCGAACGGTGCGGTCATGTCGCCACCGTCGTACTGGTTCACCCACACGCTGCCGGCCCGCAGTGCCCGCGCGGTGCGGTGCGCCCGGGAGATGTCGCGCGTCCAAACGGCAGCGGCCAGGCCATAAGGCGTGTCGTTGGCGATGCGTACCGCTTCCTCGTCGCTGTCGAAGGTGATCACCGACAGCACGGGGCCGAAGATCTCTTCCTGGGCGATGCGCATGGCGTTGTCCACGCCGTCGAAGATCGTTGGCTGCACATAGCTGCCGCCGGTTTCCTGCAGGGCACGCTCACCGCCGCTGATGATCACCGCACCTTGCTGGCGACCGGCCTCGATGAAGCCGAGCACGGTGTCCAGATGGCCGTCATCGACCAGGGCGCCGACACGCGTCTGCGGATCCAGCGCATGGCCGGGCTTCCAGCGTTGCAGGGCCTCGACCACCATCGGCAGGAAGCGCTCCTTGATGGAGTTTTCCACCAGCAGCCGCGAGCCCGCCACGCATACTTCGCCCTGGTTGAAGGCGATGCCAGCGGCAGCGGCCTCGGCGGCGGCCTGCAGATCCGGTGCATCGGCGAAGACGATGTTCGGGCTCTTGCCGCCCGCCTCCAGCCACACGCGCTTCATGTTCGACTCGCCGGCGTAGATCATCAGTTGCTTGGCGATTTTCGTGGAGCCGGTGAACACGATGGTGTCGACGTCCATGTGCAGCGCCAGCGCCTTGCCAACCGTATGGCCATAACCGGGCAACACGTTGAACACGCCAGCAGGAATACCGGCTTGCAGCGCCAGCTGGGCGATACGAATAGCGGTCAGCGGCGACTTCTCGGACGGTTTGAGAATCACCGAGTTACCGGTAGCCAAGGCTGGCCCTAGCTTCCAGCAGGCCATCATCAACGGAAAATTCCACGGCACGATGGCCGCCACCACGCCGACCGCTTCGCGGGTAACCAGACCAAGCTGGTCACGGGGCGTCGGCGCCACCTCGTCATACAGTTTGTCGATCGCCTCGGCGCTCCAGCGGATGGCGTTGGCCGCCGCCGGCACGTCGATGCTCAGCGAGTCGCTGATCGGCTTGCCCATGTCGAAGGTTTCCAGCAGCGCCAGCTCCTCGGCATTGGCCAGCAACGCGTCGGCGAAGGCGATCAGCACACGCTTGCGCTGCGCCGGGGCCTGATGGGCCCAGTCGCCACGCTCGAAACTCGCGCGGGCAGCCCTGACGGCCAGCTCGGCGTCCTCGGCCATGCAACTGGCCACGCGGGCCAGGTGACGACCGTCCACCGGGCTGACGCTGTCGAAGGTCGCGCCGCCCACGGCGTCGCGGTAGGCGCCGTCGATGAAGGCACGCGCCTCGATGTCCAGACTGCGGTAGCGCTGCTCCCAGTCCTGGCGGGTAGTGATTGTCATGCTCGCCGCTCCGTCAGACCGTGTGCAGGTACCAGTTGTATTCGAGGTCGGAGATGGTCGTCTCGAACTCGTGCATTTCCGCTTCCTTGCAGGCGACGAAGATGTCGATGTACTCCGGGCGGATGTACTTGTTCATCACTTCGCTGTCGTCGAGCTGGCGCAGGGCATCACGCAGGTTGTTCGGCAGGCTCTGCTCCAGTTGCTCGTAGGAGTTGCCCTCGATCGGCTCGCCCGGCTCCAGCTGGTTGGTCAGGCCGTGGTGAATGCCGGCGAGAATCGACGCCATCATCAGGTACGGGTTGGCATCGGCGCCGGCTACCCGGTGCTCGATGCGGATGGCGTCGCTGCTGCCGGTCGGCACGCGTACCGCCACGGTACGGTTGTCCAGGCCCCAGCTCGGCGCGTTCGGCACGTAGAACTGGGCGCCGAAGCGGCGGTACGAGTTGACGTTCGGGCACAGGAAGGCCATCGAAGCCGGCATGGTTTCCAGGATGCCGGCGATGGCATGGCGCAGCGGTGCGTGCTGTTCCGGGTCATCGGTGGCGAAGATGTTCTGGCCGGTCTTTTTGTCGAGCAGCGAGATGTGCACGTGCAGACCGTTGCCCGCCTGGCCCGGATAGGGCTTGGCCATGAAGGTCGAGTCCATCTCGTGGTCGTAGGCGATGTTCTTGATCAGGCGCTTGAGCAGCACGGCGTAGTCGCAGGCCTTGATGGCATCTTCGACGTGGTGAAGGTTGACCTCGAACTGCGCCGGGGCACTTTCCTTGACGATGGCATCGGCCGGCAGATCCTGCTCCTTGGCGGCTTCGAGCATGTCCTGCAGGCAGTCGACGTACTCGTCGAGGTCGTCGATCAGGTAAACCTGCGTGGAGATCGGGCGCTTGCCGGAAATCGGCGAACGCGGTGGCTGCGGACGGCCGTTCACGTTCTCCTGGTCGATCAGGTAGAACTCCAGTTCGAAGGCGGCGCAGATGGTCAGGCCCAGTTCGTCGAACTTCTCCACCACCTGACGCAATACCTCACGGGGGTCGGCGAAGAACGGCTTGCCGTCCAGTTCGTGCATGGTCATCAGCAGTTGCGCGGTCGGGCGCTTCTGCCAGGGTTCCTTGCACAGGGTGTCGGGGATCGGGTAGCAGATGCGGTCGGAGTCGCCGATATCCAGGCCAAGGCCGGTGCTTTCGACGGTCGAACCATTGATGTCCAGCGCGAACAACGAGGCAGGCAGGTTGATGCCTTTCTCATACACCTTGTGCAGGCTGGCGCGTTCGACACGCTTGCCACGCACGATGCCGTTCATGTCGGTGATCAGCAGATCGACGTACTGGATCTCCGGATGATCCTTGAGGAAAGTGTTCGCCTCGTTGAGCTGGACGACACGTGGGGTTACCGAAGTCATGGAAAATCATTCCTTTTGGCTCGGCGCGCCCGCGGAAGACATCTCACGAGCCTGGCGCCTCATTATTCTGGGTAATTGATTCTAGGCAACGCCCTGAGTATAAGTGGGCGCATACGCAACCGATACTGGCATTCAGACAATTCATGATTGCATCGACGCAATACCAGATCAGCCATGCCGACCTCGCTCTCGTACTCGCTCTAGTGCGCGGACGCTCCCTGGCGCGAGCCGCAGAGCAGTTGCATGTCGACGTATCAACGGTATTTCGCGCCATCCGCAAGCTGGAAGCCAGCCTGGGCGTGGCGCTGTTCGAGAAAAGCCGCCGCGGTTACATGCCGACTCAGAGCGCCCAGGCCCTGGCGGAACAGGCAGAACGTGCGGAACAGGCCCTGGATGCGGCGCGCATCGCCCTGCAACATGGCGAGAAGGTGATCAGCGGTACCGTTCGCCTGACCTGCACCGACGCCGTGCTGCAGAACCTGCTACTGCCCAGCCTGGCCGAGCTGATGCCGCGTTATCCGGCGCTGGCGCTGGAGCTGGCGACCACCAACACCTTCGCCAACCTCAGCCGCCGCGACGCCGACATCGCCCTGCGCCTGTCCAACGCACCGCCCGAGCATCTGGTTGGCCGGCAACTGGGGCACACCGCCTATTACATCTGCGGCCGTCCCGAGCACCGCGAAGCATTCGTGCAGGCACCCACCTCGGTGCCGTGGATCGCCCCCGACGACTCAATGCCCGACCACATCACCGTGGCCTGGCGGCATCAGGTGCACCCCAGTCTGGTGCCGCGCTACCGCTGCAGCAGCATGTCGGCGGTGGCCACGCTGGTACAGGCAGGCCTGGGTGTCGCCGCCCTGCCCGACTTCATGGCCCGCAGCCTGGAAGGCGTGCAGCGCCTGAGTGACGCCTTGGCCGACTGCGACACCGACCTATGGCTGCTGACCCGCCCCGACTGCCTGGCCCTGCGCTCGGTACAGACCCTGTTCGACCAACTCACCCCACTGCTGCGCGCACGGCTCAATACGCGATAAACCCAAAGACCTAGCCCGTGTTGAAACCCTGCACTCGGCAACGTAAACCACCCCGTGGGAGCGGGCCATGCCCGCGATTCGCGCGCACTGCGCGCTCCCACACGGCTTTATCGCTCTCCACCCCCTCCGCTTGCCACGGGATATCGCTTACCGGACGCGGCATTCCCATCCAGAGCGGGAGGAACGAACCAAAGCAAAAGACGCAGCCTGGATTGAATATCGCGCACTCTGCAACGCAAACCATCCCGTGGGAGCGGGCCATGCCCGCGATTCGCGCGCACTGCGCGCGCCCACACGGTTTTATCGATCTCCCCCCTCCTCGCCCTTGCCACGGGATATCGCTTACCGGACGCGGCATTCCCATCCAGAGCGGAAGGAACGCGCCGATTTCAAAGACGCGGCCTGGATTGAATATCGCGCACTCAACAACTCAAACCACTCTGTGGGAGCGGGCCATGCCCGCGATTCGCGCGCGCGGCGCGCCAACGAGAACGGGGCAACCATACTCACGTGAGGAACGATCCGAACGGCATTCGATGGAGGATCAGGACAGAGCGCAGCAGGATTGTGCAATCGACATTCGAGCGTCCAGCGCTACGCTTGTCACCCCCCGCGGCATACGCAGCCGCATTGCAAACGATAGGAATTGCCCATGACCACCATTCTCGGCTACGCCGCCCAGGACTCCAGCAAACCTCTCGCGCCCCATCGCTTTCAGCGCCGCGCCGTCGGTACCCACGACGTGCAGATCGACATCCTCTACTGCGGCGTCTGCCACTCCGACCTGCACACCGCGCGCAACGAGTGGAAGAACACCCTCTACCCATCGGTACCGGGCCACGAGATCGTCGGCAAGGTCACCGCAGTGGGCAGCGCGGTAACGACCTTCAAGGTCGGTGATCTGGCTGGCGTCGGCTGCATGGTCGACAGCTGCCAGAGCTGCTCGTCCTGCTCCGAAGGCCTCGAGCAGTACTGCGAGAACGGCTTCACCGGCACCTACAACGGCCCGGTATTCGGTGGCGAAAACACCTTTGGTGGCTACTCCGACAACATCGTCGTCGACCAGAAATTCGTCCTGCGCATCAGCCACAGCGACAACCTGGCTGCGGTCGCACCGCTGCTGTGCGCGGGCATCACCACTTACTCGCCGCTGCGCCAGTGGAACGTCCAGCCCGGCGACAAGGTCGGTGTGGTCGGCCTTGGTGGTCTTGGCCACATGGGCGTGAGGATCGCTGCCGCCATGGGCGCTCATGTGGTGCTGTTCACCACCTCGCCGAACAAGCGTGAAGATGCCCTGCGCCTTGGCGCGGCCGAAGTGGTGGTGTCGAAGAACGCCGACGAGATGGCCGCCCACGCCAACAGCTTCGACTTCATCCTCAACACCGTCGCCGCGCCGCACAACCTTGACGCCTTCCTCGGGCTGCTCAAGCGCGACGCCACCATGACCCTGGTCGGCGCCCCCGACTCACCGCACCCGTCGCCGGAAGTGTTCGGGCTGATCTTCAAGCGCCGCCGCCTGGCCGGCTCGTTGATCGGCGGCATCGCCGAGACCCAGGAGATGCTGGATTTCTGCGCCGAACACGGCATCGTTTCGGAAATCGAGATGATCGATATCCAGAACATCAACGAAGCCTACGAGCGCATGCTCAAGAGTGACGTGAAGTACCGCTTCGTGATCGACATGGCCTCCCTGGCCAAGGACGAGCACGCCGCGTAACGCAGGCCAATCGCCACCCGCCACCGGCCCGGTCTCGCCCTCGCGAACCGGGCCGGTCGCGTTTCTGCGGTATGCCTGCGTGCGGCCAGGGCGTTTACCAGGCGAACCTCGCAGACGGTCGGGCGGTCACACGCTGACGCCCCATCAACTCGAGGAGCATTAGATGTCCAAACGCACTCTCGGTCAGTCCGGCCTGCAGGTTTCGCCCATCGCCTTCGGTGGCAACGTATTCGGCTGGACGCTGGACGAAGCGCAGTCCTTCGCCATGCTCGATGCCATCGTCGACAACGGCCTGGACTTCATCGACACCGCGGACATGTACTCGGCCTGGGCCCCCGGCCATCAGGGTGGCGAGTCGGAAAGCATCATCGGCAAATGGCTGAAACGCAGCGGCAAGCGCGAACGTATCGTGCTGGCGACCAAGGTCGGGATGGAAATGGGCCACGGCGGCGAAGGCCTCAAGGCGGACTACATCCAGAAAGCCGTGGAGGACTCGCTCAAACGCCTGCAGACCGACTACATCGACCTGTATCAGGCCCATCAGGACGATGCCGACACCCCTCTGGAAGAAACCCTGGGCGCCTTCTCCCGCCTGATCGAACAAGGCAAGGTGCGGGTGATCGGCGCTTCCAACTACAGCGGCGAGCGCTTGCGCGAAGCGCATCAGGTGGCGCAGCGCCTGGGCGTGCCGAGCTACCAGAGCCTGCAGCCGCACTACAACCTGCACGAACGCAAGACCTATGAAGAGGAACTGGAGCCGGTGGTGCAGGAACTCGGCATCGGGGTGATCAGCTACTTTTCCCTGGCCAGCGGCTTTCTCACCGGCAAGTACCGCACCCGCGACGATATCGCTGGCGCCCGCGCCGAGATGGTCAAGAGCTACATGGATGAACGCGGCGTCACCATCCTCTCCGCGCTCGATGAGGTCGCCGCAGCCCGTGACGCGACGCCAGCCCAGGTTGCCCTCGCCTGGCTGATCGCCCGCCCGAGCATTACCTCGCCCATCGCCAGTGCCACATCGAGCAGGCAACTGGCCGATCTGGTTGCCGCCACCCGCCTGCACTTGAGCGCCGACGAAGTGACCATGCTCAACCAGGCCAGCGCGTACTGAGGCAATGAAGTAAAAGCGCCGTTGCCGTAGGACGGCGTCGAGTGAAGCGATACCCGTCAAGGGCTACTTGCAAGGCCTGATGGGTATCGTCGCTTCGCTCCTCGATCTACGCGGCCCGACCCATCCTGCGGATGGTCGATTCGATGCGCTTTTGACGATCGTTCCCACGCTCTGCGCAGGAGCCATTTCCGGGCGTTGCGTGCAACCTTCCTGATTCAGCGAAACTCGAACGGATCGGCATCCTGATGAGCTGGAAAACGCTCGCGATAGGCAGCCAATGCGGCGCCATCCAGGCGCTGATGGAACACGCCGGCCTTGTCGTGAGCATCGAGCAGGCTGTCGCCCTGGAAGTCCAGCACCTGGGAGTCGCCGCTGTAGGGGTGATTCTTGCCATCCACACCGATGCGGTTCACCGCGGCCACGTAGCACAGGTTCTCGATGGCTCGGGCCGGCAGTAGCCGGTTCCAGTGCAGGCGCCGCGCCGCGGGCCAGTTGGCGGTATAGAGCAGCAGGTCGGTGCCCTGGGGATCACGGCTCCAGACCGGGAAACGCAGGTCGTAGCAGATCAGTGGCCGCACTCGCCAGCCCTTGACCTCGAACACCACCTGGCGGTCACCCGCCGCATAGTGCTCGTGTTCACCGGCCATGCGAAACAGGTGGCGCTTGTCGTAATGCGCCAGCGAACCATCGGGTCGCGCCCACAGCAGGCGGTTGCGATAGCTGCCATCGGCGGCCTGGATGATCAGGCTGCCGGTGATCACCGCGCCGATCCGCCTTGCCTGCTCGCTGAGCCAGCGGCTGGTGGGGCCATCTTCCGGCTCGGCCAGCTCGGCCGACTGCATGGAAAACCCGGTGCTGAACATCTCCGGCAGTATCACCAGTTCGGCGCCAGCAGCCTGTTGCAACTGCGCTTCGAAATGCCTGCGATTGGCCTCGGGATCGTGCCAGGCGAGGTCGCTCTGGATCAGCGCCAGTTGCAGATTGGTTGCTTCGCTCATCAATGCCTCTCTTGCTGGATGCGGATCCGTGCGATGTGAATAAAGCTGCGTTGCCCAGCTGTAGGAGCTGCGACCCCGCAGCGATTATCGTCACGCCCACGATTCTGCGTGATGGCCACCACCATCGCGCCGGGGGCGACGCTCCTACCGTTCGTCTTCCCCGCGGCGCAACTATATCTGCCGTAGTTTTTCCGCTGCCTGGCGCAAGGTCTCTTCACGCTTGGCGAAACAGAAACGCACCAGACGCTGCGCCGGATCCGGCGTCTGGCAGAACACCGACACGGGAATCGCCGCCACGCCATGCTCACGGGTCAGCCATTGGGCCATGGCCACGTCGTCCAGATCAGGGCGGATCGCCGAATAGTCGGCCAGTTGGAAATAGGTGCCCGGCGTGCGGCTGAAGGTGAAGCGCGAGCCCCCCAGCAGGTCGCAGAACAGATCGCGCTTGGCCTGGTAGAAGCCGGGGAGCTCGTCCACATGCTCGGGGCAGGCGGCCATGAAGTCGGCCAGCGCCCACTGCAGCGGGGTCACGCCGCAGAAACTGACGTATTGATGAACCTTGCGCAGCTCGGCGCTCAGCGCGGCTGGCGCCACCACGTAACCGGTCTTCCAGCCGGTGACGTGATAGGTCTTGCCGAACGAGCTGACCACGAAGGCGCGGGCATAGAGTTCGTCATGGCTCAGCACACTGGCGTGCTGGCGACCATCGAACACCAGGTGCTCGTAGACTTCGTCGCTGATCAGATAGATGTCGCGGTCGCGGATCAACGCGGCCAAACGATCCAGCTCTTCACGGCTGATCAGCGCACCGCTGGGGTTGTGCGGTGTATTGAGGATGATCAGCCGGGTACGCGGGCTCAGCGCCGCTTCCAGCCGTTGCCAGTCGATGGCGAAATCGCCGCTGGCCAGCGGGACGTGCACGCAGCGGCCGCCGGCCAGGGTGACGCCCGGGTCGTAACTGTCGTAGCTCGGGTCGAAGACGATCACTTCGTCGCCGGGATGAATCAGCGCCTGGATCGCGCAGAAGATCGCCTGGGTCGCGCCGGGCGTGACGGTCACCTCACTGTCCACACCGACCTGGCGGCCATACAGGCGCGCGATCTTCAGGGCGATCTGCTCGCGCAGCGCCGGCAGGCCGGTCATCGGCGCGTACTGATTGTGCCCGGCAGCGATGTGCCGGTTGACGGCCTCGCGCAGCGCCTCGGGGCCATCGTAATCGGGAAAGCCCTGGGACAGGTTGATGGCGCCGGTCTGGGCGGCGAGCTGGGACATGGTGGTGAAGATGGTGGTGCCGATCGACGGCAACTTGCTGGTGAACATCGCAGCGTCCTGGGCAATTGAGGCAGACGCCGAGGATAGCCGATGGCGTGAAGCCCACGCACCCGGTAATAATCGCAGGCCAACCGATGAGAAGCCCATGAAC
Organism: Pseudomonas flavescens; assembly: GCF_013408425.1. Taxonomy (NCBI): domain Bacteria; kingdom Pseudomonadati; phylum Pseudomonadota; class Gammaproteobacteria; order Pseudomonadales; family Pseudomonadaceae; genus Phytopseudomonas; species Phytopseudomonas flavescens. The sequence goes on from NZ_JACBYV010000001.1 coordinate 2,936,990, forward strand.
GTCGAAGACCTGCGCCTGTTCGTCACCACCCTCGACACCGGCAGTTTCACCGCAGCCGCCGATGCCCTCGGCGTCACCAAGCAGTACGTCAGTCGGCGTGTCGCCGCGCTCGAGGCGCTGCTCGGCGTGCGCCTGCTCAACCGCACCACGCGGCGCCTGCAGGCCACCGAACTGGGCGTGCTGCTGCATGACAAGGCCACCACCATCCTGGCCGACCTGCGCGACGCTCAGGAACTGGTGTCGGCCCAAGGGGCTTCACTGCGCGGCACTCTGCGGGTCAGTGCGCCGATGACCTTCGCGACCCTGCACCTGAGCCACCTGTTGCCGCAGTTCATGCAGCAGCATCCGCACATCAATCTGGAAATAGACCTCAATGACCGCGCCGTCGACCTGCTCGCCGACGGCTACGACATGTCGATCCGCATCGGCACCCTGGAAGACTCCAGCCTGATCGCCAAGCGCCTGACCGACATGCAGACCATTCTCTGCGCCAGCCCGGCCTATCTCGACGAACGCGGCACGCCGGAGAACCTCGATGATCTGCAGCCGCATGCCTGCCTGCTCTACGGCCATAGCCGGCATGTCGAATGGCGCCTGCGCGATCAGGGCAAGGCCCGCAACCTGACCATGCGTGGTCAGCTGCGCGCCAACAACGGCGAACTGATCCGTGATGCAGCCATCGCCGGCATGGGCATCGCCTACCTGCCCACCTTCATCATCGGGCAGGCGCTGGAAAGTGGCGCACTGGTTCCCATACTCGAGACGCATTGGCCGGCGCCGGCGGCGGTCTACGCGGTGTACCCGCAACACCGGCAGACTGCCAGAGCGGTGCAGGTGTTCTCGGATTTCATCAAGGAACAGATTCAGCACATGGGCGGCTGACCCTGACGCAATAGTCAACCCAAAGAAGACAATAAGTCCATTTACAGCAAGTTAATCAATCCACAGATAGTCAGTAGACTTCCCCCATGCAGCCGAATCAGGCAGCGATCATCAACAGGAGGATTCATCATGCTGGCTATCCGTAAATCGACCGATCGTGGCCACGCCAACCATGGCTGGCTCAACTCCTTTCACACCTTCTCTTTCGCCAGTTACAACAACCCGAAAGAAAGAGGTTTCTCGGACCTGCTGGTCATCAACGATGACACCGTGGCTGCCGGTCAGGGCTTCGGCGAGCATCCGCACCGCAACATGGAGATCTTCTCCTATGTGCTGCAAGGTGCTCTCGAGCACAAGGACAGCCTGGGTACCGGCTCGGTGATCCGCCCTGGCGACGTGCAACTGATGAGCGCAGGAACCGGTGTTTCGCACAGCGAGTTCAACCACTCGCGCAGCGACTCGGTGCACTTTCTGCAGATCTGGATAGTGCCGAGCGAGCGCCAGGCCGAGCCACGCTACCAGCAGGAGCACTTCAGCGAGGCGCAGAAACGCGGCCGCCTGCAGTTGATCATCTCGCCGGACGGCGCCGATGGCTCGCTGACCGTGCGGCAGAGTGCGCGGGTGTATGCCGGGTTGTTCGACGGCGCCGAGCAGGCTCAGTTGCAGCTCGACGAGAACCGCTATGCCTACGTTCACGTCGCTCGCGGCAGCGTCGAACTGAACGGACAGCCGCTGCAGGCAGGCGATGGCGTACGGCTGCGCGATGTGCGTGATCTGCACCTGAGCAACGGCGAACAGGCCGAAGTGCTGGTGTTCGATCTGCGCCCCAACGAACTGCCGTCGCTGTACTGACAGGCAGTAGCCCGGCGTCGAGCGGCGATACCTGGGGGATTCCCCTGGGTGTCGCTGCCCGCTTCGGTAGCCTTGGGCAGACCAGATACCGCCTCCCGGGTTTCGCTTCGCTCTACGCCAGGCTACCGATACCAATGGCGGCTCTTGTCGCGATCCCCTAGGCGCTCCTATACGCCTGCCTTAGAATGAGCCTCCGCCGCCCGCCGGCCATCCGCTCAGTCGAAATCCCATGCGTTGGTTGCTCGCCTTCACCCTGCTCTCTCTGACCTTCGCTGGTCAGGCTGCCACCGCGCCTGCCTCCCCCGCCGCGACCGTCGACAAGATCCTGGTGGAAAAGTCCCAGCGTCGGCTGTACCTGATCGGCCAGGGTGAAACGCTCAAGTCCTATCGCATTTCCCTGGGCAAGCAGCCGCTCGGTGCCAAGCAGCGCGAAGGCGACCTGCGCACGCCGGAAGGCTTCTACTGGATCGACTGGCGCCGCAAGAGCGAGAACTACCAGCTATCCATGCACATCTCCTACCCCAACGCCCGCGATCAGGCCCAGGCCAAAGCCGCCGGGGTGAAGCCGGGCAGCATGATCATGATCCACGGTACGCCAGTGGACGACGAATACCCTGAGTGGTTCTTCCACACGCTGGACTGGACCGAAGGCTGCATCGCCATGAAGAACGCCGACATGCGCGAGGTCTGGGGCCTGGTGAAAGACGGCACGCTGATCGAGATTCGTCCCTGAAAGGGCGTGATTACCAACGGATACTGCGCGCCACCTCACTGCCGCCAGGCGCCAGCCACTGCGCACTGACCAGCACCGGTTGCAGTGCCGCGCCAGGCTCGACTCGCCCCGTCAACCTGGCTTGCCTGGCGAGCAGATCGGCCGCCAGGTCGGCATGATGCTGCCCAGCCAGGCTCAACTGCCCTGCCAATTTCCAGCCAGCGCTGCAATCGAGCGCCACACGCGCACGTCCCAGGTCCAGCTGCCAGGGTGCGAGCAGCGCCAGATCATCACCCTGTAAATTCCCGTTGGCTGACAGGCAGCGTGTTCCACGGCCTTTCAACTCGATGCTGCCCTGCCATTGCCCTGCCAAGCGGTAACCGGTCACGAACGTATGTGGATCGCTGGCGGGTTGCAACGAGGCATGCCAGGCCCAGGGCCAGCCGGACACCTGCAGTTGCCAGCGCTGCCCCTGATAGCCAGCGCTCGCCTGTGCGCTGAGCCGCCAGGGTTGCCAATTCCAGCGCAACGGGCCGAGATCGCCCAGGCGCTCGGCCTGCCCCTGCCAGATACTGCCGCTGATGCCTGCCAGCGGGACGGGCAGCGGCGCCAACAGCCAGCGGGCGGGCAGCTCGACCAGCAGCGTCATGACAAAGACCAGCAATGCCCACAGCCAACGACGCCGCGTCATCGTTGCAACGCCAATTCGAAGTGCAGCGCCGAGTCGTCACGCCGCAGCCCCCAGCGCAACGGTCGTGCACCCTCTCCCTCCAACTGCTGGAGCCAGTCCTGTAGCACGCGCTCATCCTTCAACCGCCCGCGCACCAGCCACTCTTCACTGCCAGGCTCCAGCGTTTCGATGCTGATTGCACGGGCCTTGGCGACCTGCTGCAGGTCATCGACGGTCAGTGTCCTGGCGGCCCGCAGGGCTTGGGCCGACTGGGCCAGCGCCTGCCATTGGCCAAACGTCTGCCAGCGCTGCTGGCCTTCACGCCAGGCCAGCAGCCCCAGCAACACGGCGATGATCGCCACCGCCAGTATTCGTACGCCGCGTCCTTCGAGATTCAGCCTCATGATGCGGCTCCCAGGTCGAAGGTCAGATTGAGAGCGTCGCCTGCTTGAGTCACCTGCACCGCCACGCCTATGGCGCTGGCCATCGCTTGCCAGGGTGCATCGTCGATGACCTCATGCCCCTGCAGACGCAGTGCCCAGCGCTGACCATCGAACCGCGCAGCGCTCAATTGCCAGCTCCCGTTGGCCCGCAACCAGCCATCGAGTTCGGTCTGCAGATGTTCCAGTTGCCGCAAGCGAAGCTGTCGCTCATCCGCGCCCAGACGCTGCTGCCTCACCCGCTGCGCGGCTTCGCGCAATGATGCGACCGGCCCGACCAGCGCTTCCACCTGCGCCTGATAGACGCCCTGCTGCCGCCACTGCTGGCTGGACCACAGGCCAGCCCAGAGCACGGCCACGGCCAGACAGGCAGCAGGCAGGCGCCAGAGGCCAGGGCTCATCTGGCGGACCTGACGTTTGCCCCGGCGCCGCTCGAACAGGCTGGGCATGCCATCCAGCGCGGCGAGAGGCTCGGGCCAATCGCCCTCGACCGTGTGCATCTCGAGCTCGCGCCAAACACCGGCAGGCGTTGCCGCCTGAAGCGCGACTGGCCAGGCCAGCCAGTGCAGGCGCGCCTCGGCACTGCGACCGACGAACAGGCTCGCGCCGGCGTCCTGTCGCCAGCACCATGCCGAGCCTGGGGCCGGCACCGGTAATAGCTGGAACTGCGCCCAGCAACGCTGCACATCGAGTTGCCACTCGGCGCACCGGGCCAGCCAGCCATCCAGCAGCGTTTGTTCGACGCAGACCAGTTGCATGGAGCCGGGCTCGCGGGCCAGGCAGCCACAGGCCAGATCCTGAGCGCTCTGCAGCAGGCGATCCTCGAGCAACAACGGCCACTCGTGACGCTTCAGCCCAGGCGGCGCGGGCACCTGAAAGTGGCTGCACAGCTCACCCGGCAGCACCAATGCCACCCGTGCGCCCGTGATCGGCGGCGGCGCACCACAACCTGACGCCTGCACGCGCCCCTGCTCTACCCGCGCCCATTGCCAGGCCTGGGCATCCGCGCCCGGGCGCAATAACAGCCAGGGCCGTGCCGCGCGGCGGCGCCAGCGCTCACGCTTCATGAACGGCCCCACGGCAGGGCGAACGTACAGACATAGGGTGCTCCATCCCGCTGAAAAGTCAGGCGCACGCCCCTGTCGGGTCGCAACCTGTCCGTCGATGGCCAGGCCAGCCAGCGGCTGTCCTGACGAAAGGTAAAACTCACCGCTTCCACCCGATCCAGCTGCTCGCGCAGTGCCCAGACAGGTGCGGCTGCGGCGTACAGATCGCTGGAGGTGTGCAGCAGCAGACGCTGGCTGCGGCGGTCGTAATCAAGACGCTGACGCTGCAGACGGGCACCGCCCTCGGCACTCGGCCAGGCACCCAGCGCGACCCACTGCAGTTGCAGCTCGTCCGGCCGCCAGTCCAGCCAGTTGAAGGCCAGCGGTAACCGCCGCTCATGGAGCTGACGCAGCACGGTGGTATCGAAACGACGCTCCAGTGCCAGACAGAAATCCAGAACCGGCATCCCTGCAGAACCTTGCGCCAAGCGCTCACGAACGTTGATCCAGCCATTGACCAGGGCCGCCAGAAGCACACCCAGCAACGCCGTCAACGCCAGGGCGACCAGCAGTTCCACCAGGGTCAAACCGCGCTGCCTGCCCCTCATGGGCGCACCAGAAACAGTTGATACAGCCCCAGCGACTCGCGGCGATCGCCATCAGCGAACAGGCTCAACTCGGCACGCCGCAGATCCCGCACACCGGTGCCCTGCATCTGCAGTTGCCAGTGACAGTTCTCGTGGCCCTGGGCAAGAACGCCAGCGAGGCTGTTCTGCGCAGGCCAGAGCTGCTCGACCGCGAAGCGTGCCTCCAGCTCACGAGCACACAACGCCCCCAGTTGATGCTGCTGGACGCTCTGCTGTACGGCCAGGCGCTGGCGCAGCACCTGGCTGGTCATGACCGCCAGCGTGGCGGCGATACCCAGGGCGACCGTCACTTCAAGCAGGGTGAAACCCCGTTGGCGCTTCATGGCAGCGACGTCCGCTGCAAGCGACCGGCGCTGTCCCACTGCCACCGTTCGCCTCCATCGGGCCAATGCCAGCGCAGTGCCTGCGGACGACCGACCCCGTTTGGCGTGAAGACCAGACGCGGCTCACCGGCAGCCGGCCAGTCAGGTCGCAACATTGCCGGCCACTCCCCCAATGCGACCGCCTCGACCTGCCAGTGCAGTTGATCGTTGTCGCGTACCTGGCGCACGAACTCCGGGCGCTGGCCATTCCAGCGCAGGCCATGAATCTGTCCGGCATGCAGCGCCACTGCGGCCTGAGCGCGGCTGGCCGCGGCAAGGCGCTCCAGCGCCTGCTGTGCCGGCGCCTGACCGCTGTCGAGCCAGGCCACACTGAGGCTGGTCAGCAAGCCGGCGATGAACAGCACGACCAGCAGCTCCAGCAGGCTGAAACCGCGCTGCCTGGACACCTACCAGAGCTCCCGGCCATGTAGGGTGGACGACGCTTTGCCCGCCCACCGCTCACGATCGCAATGGTGGACAAAAAGAGCGTTGTCCACCCAACGTACCGGTTCATCCACAATGGCATCAGCCACGCAGGATGGACGACGCTTCACCCGCCCACCGCTCACGATCGCAACGGTGGAAAAAAACGGCGTTGTCCATCCTACGTAAGGGCCTTCCACCCCGCTGTCATTCCGGTTCATGGCAACGTCTCAAAGCTCCCAGTTGCCCAGGTCGGCATCGATGCCCTCGCCGCCCGCGATGCCATCGGCGCCCAACGAATAGACATCGACCCGACCATGCTCGCCCGGGCTGCGGTACTGGTAGGAATTGCCCCACGGGTCCTGCGGCAAGCGGCGGATGTAACCGTCAGCGCGCCAGGAGCGCGGCAGCGGTTCGACGGTGGGTTTGATCACCAGGGCCGACAGCCCCTGCTCGTTACTGGGGAAGCGCAGGTTGTCGAGGCGGTACATGTCCAGGGCCTGTTCGAAGGTCGACAGATCGGCCATCACCTTCTGCTTCATGGCCTTGTCCTGGCTACCCAGCACGCTGGGCGCAACCACGGCGATCAACAGCCCCATGATGAAGATCACCACCATGATTTCCATCAGGGTGAAGCCCCGTTGAGTGAAACGATTGCTGCACATGATGGCTTTCCTCTTCAAAGTGTCAGGCCCTGATTGAGCTGCATGATCGGCAGCAGCACGGCCATTACGATGAACAGCACCACGCCGCCCATCACCAGAATCATCAGGGGTTCGAATAGCGCCATGGCGGTGTCCACCTGGCGGGCGAAGCCACGCTCCTGGTTGTCCGCCACGCGTTCGAGCATGTCCGGCAGGGTGCCGCTGGCTTCGCCACTGGCGACCATGTTCAGCAGCAACGGTGGAAAATGGCCGCTGGCCTCCAGAGCGCGGTGCAAGCTGACGCCGCCCTTCACCTCGCTGCCGACCCGCTCCAGGGCCAGGCGGATGCGCCGGTTGTTGACCGTGGCGGTCGCCACTTGCAGGGCTTCGAGCAATGGCACGCCACTGCCGGCGAGGATCGCCAGGCTGCGCGACAGCCGGGCACTCTCCAGGACCTGCAGGAGCACGCCGACCTGGGGCAGGCGCAGCAGCAGGTCATCGCGGCGCAGGCACCAGTGCGGCTTGCGCAGCAGCAGCTTGCCGACCAATGCCGCCAGCAGTGCCGCTCCCAGCAGCCAGGGGCCGAGCAGCACCAGCGTATTGCTGATGCCGATCAGCAGCGTGGTGATCCACGGCAGGCTCTGCCCGGCATGGGTGAACTGTTCGGTGAGTTTGGGCACCACGAAGGTCATCAGGCCGATCACCACGGCCAGGGAAACGCCCATCAGCACGGCCGGATATATCAGCGCGGTGCGGGCCTTGTGCTGTTGCCGCTGGACCTGTTCCAGGTGCTCGGCCAGGCGCTCGAGCACCTGGGCCAGGCGACCGGAGCGCTCGCCCGCCTCGACCAGCGCGCAATACAGCGTCGAGAACACGCCGCCCTGACGCGCCAGGCTGCGGGCCAGGCCAACGCCCTCGGCGAGGGAGCCGCGCACCGCCACCAGCAGGCTGCGCAGCGCTGGCTGGACCAGCTGCCGCTCCAGAGTACCCAGTGCGTCGACCAGCGGAATGCCTGCGCCGGTGAGGGTCGCCAGTTGCCGGGTCAGCTCGCACAGTTGCGCACGGCTGACCCGCTGGCGGCGCGGCTGCCGGCTTTGCGGGTCGTGACGATGCAACTCGCGGGCGAACAAGCCGCTCTCGCGCAGCAGCTGCCGGGCGTGGCGCTCGCTGTCCGCCTGCAGACTGGCCTTGTGCGGCTTGCCAGCCAGGTCGACGGCCTGATAGCGATAGGTCGGCATACTCAGCCCTGCACCGCACGCAGCACTTCAGCGAGGCTGGTGTCGCCGCGTGCCAGGCAGTCGCAGGCCATGGCCGACAGGCTCTGCCGACGATCCTCGAGGTAGGCCTGCATGCTCACCTCGCTGGCGCCGCTGTACAGCAGCGCGATCAGCCCGGCATCCAGCTCGATGAATTCGTAGAGCCCCAGGCGGCCCTGATAACCGCAACCCTGGCACTCTTCGCAGCCGACCGGATGAAAGCTGTACTCGAGGCCGGCCAGCTCCGGCATCAACTGCCGTTCGGCGGCCTGCAAGGGTCTACGCTCGGCGCAACTGCACAGGCGGCGCACCAGGCGCTGGGCGAGCACGCCACGCAGGCAGGAGGCGATCAGGAAGGGCTCGATACCCATGTCGCGCAGCCGCGTCACGGCGCCCACTGCGCTGTTGGTATGCAGCGTCGACAACACCAGATGCCCGGTGAGACTGGCCTGCACGGCAATCTGCGCGGTTTCCCGATCACGGATTTCGCCAAGCATGATCACGTCCGGGTCCTGACGCAGGATCGCCCGCAGGCCACTGGCGAATGTCAGCCCGGCACGCGGGTTGATGGCGGTCTGGCCGATACCGGTGATGGCGTATTCCACCGGGTCTTCGACGGTGAGGATGTTGCGGCTGCCGTCATTCAGGCTGTTGAGGCTGGCGTAGAGGGTGGTGGTCTTGCCCGAGCCGGTCGGGCCGGTGCTCAGCACGATGCCGTTGGGGCGGCCCAGACAGGCACGCAAGCCCTGCTCCACGGCAGGCGGCATTCCCAGGTTGGGCAGCGCCAGCAGGCTGGCCTGCTTGTCCAACACACGCATCACCACCCGCTCGCCATGAATGCCCGGCAGCGTGGAAACCCGCACGTCGACCTCGCGGCCGGCGGCCCGCAGGGTGATGCGGCCATCCTGGGGCTGGCGTTTTTCGGCGATGTCCAGCCGTGCCATGACCTTGATCCGCGACACCAGCATGGCTGACAACGCCCGTGGCGGGCGCAGAACCTCGCGCAGGTGGCCGTCGATGCGCAGGCGCACCACCAGGCTCTGCTCGAAGGTCTCGATATGGATATCCGAGGCCTGCAACTGCAGCGCCTGGGCGAACAGGCCATTGATCAGGCGGATCACCGGCGCCTCGTCGTCGCTCTCGAGCAGGTCCTCGATGCGTGGCATGTCATTCATCAGGCTGTCGAGATCGACCTGTTCGCCAATGCCCTCGATCAGCGCCGCATTCGCCCCCTCGCCGGCCTGGTACAGCTGGCCCAGGCGCCGTTCGAACTCGGCCCGCGGCAAGTGACACACCGCGCCGGGCGCACCTTCGACACGCAACAGTTCCTGCAACTGGTCGCTGTCGGCGTCATCGCACAGCCACAGGCTCCAGCTACCCTCGCTGGGCACCCAGGCCAGGCCGGCCTGACGGGCCAGACGGTAGGGCAACAGGCTCATTACCAGGCGCCTCCATCGAGGCGTGCGCGGCTTGCCGGGAAGAGCTGCTGCAGCCGGGCATCGCCATCCAGCGCGGGTAATTTGAGCGCCGTCTCGCGCTGCAGATTCTGGTATTTGTCGGCGCTGAAACTGGCGATGCTTGGCCCGTCACGCAGGATGCGCGGACGAATGAACACCATCAGGTTCTGTTTGACGCCGCTCTTGCCGGAGGAACGAAACAGCCGGCCGAGCCCGGGAATGTCACCGAGCAGCGGTACTTTCTGATCCGTATTGCTGACTTCATCGCTGATCAGCCCGCCGAGAATGATCAGGCCATTGTCCTCGACCATCACCTTGGTCTTGATCTCGCGCTTGTTGGTGATCACATCGCTGGCCGAGGCGTAGTCGGCGATCGAAGACACTTCCTGAACGATATCCAGACGCACGCTGTTGTCGATATTGATCTGCGGCTTGATGCGCAACTTCACACCGACCTCGCGGCGCTCGATGGTCTGGTACGGGTTGCTGTTGTTCTGGGTCACCGAACCGGTGACGAAAGGCACTTCCTGGCCAACCAGAATCGACGCCTCGGCGTTGTCCAGGGTCAGCAGCGTCGGCGTGGACAGCAGGTTGAAGCCGCTCTTGCTCTTCAACGCGTTGAGCAGCACGGCGAAATTGAACCCGCCACCGAAATGGCCGATGCCGGCGGTCGCGCCGTTGACCCCCGAAAGCAGCTCACCAAGGGCGGCATTGTCACCACTGGCCGCCGCACCGGCGATACCCGCGATGTTCGCGCCGCCCGCGCTGAAGTTGACCACCCCGGCGCCAAGTTTCTCGTCGGCGAACAGCCACTGCACGCCCAGCTCTTCGGCACGGGAATCGGAGACCTCGGCGATGATCGCCTCGACCACCACTTGAGCACGGCGGATGTCCAGTTGTTCGACGATGGAGCGGTAGGCTGCCAGCTCGCTGTCCGGGCCGACCATCACCACTGCGTTGGTGCCCTCCTCGTACTCCAGGCGTACCCCCGAATCACTGATCGGCAGGCGCGCAGCCTGGACGCCCTCCGTGCCCTCGCCGGGGGCCTGGGGGGCCTCCTGACTGAGACCGCGCAACACCTTCACCACCTCACTGGCGTTGGCATGGCGCAGGTAGATCACCTGGGTATTGGAGCTGCGCAGTTCGCCACCCGGCCGATCCAGTTGTGTCAGCAGGGCGCGCACCCTTTCGCGGCTATCGGCACTGCCTCGTACCAGCAAGGCGTTGCTGCGCGGATCGGCGATCACCTGGGCGCTGTCGCCGCCCTTCTCGCTGGCCAGCAGGCGAGTGATCAGCACGCTGGTGTCGGCAGCGCTGGCATGCTGCAGGGGCATCACCTGCAACGGCTCGTCACTGACCTGATCGAGCTCGGCCAATAGACGATCGATACGTTCCAGATTGCTGCGCCAGTCGGTGACCACCAGCAGGTTGGCGGCGGGATACGGTGTGATGACACCCACCCGAGGGTCGATCAGCGGCTTGAGGATGCCGAGCAGCTGTTCGCTGGCAGCGTTGCGTACGCTGAATACCCGGGTGGCGATACCATCGCCGCCCGCCTGCTGCCCGCCGCTGGGGTCCACGGGCACCGGCTCCAGGCGCGCCGCCTGATCGGGGAGAATCTTCACGCTGCCGTTAGGCAGATTGACCGCGGCGAAACCCTGGGCACGCAGTTGCGCGAGGAAGATGTCGTAGATCGCTTCGCTGTCATGGCGCTCGACCGTGCGCACGGTGACCTTGCCCTTGACCCGCGGGTCGACGATAAAGGTCGTCCCGGTGATCTGCGACACGCTGTCGATGAACTCGCTGAGCTCGGTGTCGACGAAATTCACCTCGTACAGCGGCGACTCGGCGACCGGCAGATCCAGCACGTCATCGGCCAGAGACTGGGTCGAGCCCAAGGCCAGCAGAGCGGCCAGGCAGTAGCGAACGATCATCTCTTATCCTTGCCGCTTGAAGCCGGTCACGGCAGGCCGTGGCGGCCAGGGCAGGCGCTCGCGCCGCCCCTGGTTATCGAAAATAAGCCCTGTTTCGTCGATGTCCTGCAGCACGATGCCGGGCCCCAGGCGTTGCCCACGGCTGAAGCTGCGGACCTGCTCGCCGTAGCGCAACACCACCACGGTGGCGCTCAGCGGCACCGCGCGCAGCCCGCCCAGGTACTGGATCGGCAGGCGCGTGAGCGGCAGTGCGTCGCCATCGGCATTCAGTTGCCAGTGGCCCACCAGCAGGCCAGGGGGCGCTGCCACATCGACGGCAGCGGCACGGGCCGGTTGCGGTTCACGGCTGAGCTGCAATACGCACTGCGCCGCCAGCCAGGCACCGAGGGTCAGCCAAAAGCCGCTCCACAGTCGCTGCGCGCTGATCAACTGACGCCTCTGGGATGCCAGCCGGGATGGCCCTGTACGTAACGCACGCTGGGCAGATGCAGAGCAGGTAGCTGCCAGTCGCTTGGCTGCCTGGTCAGCCAGGCTTCCACACGCTGCCAGAGGGGTTCGCCTGGGCTGGCGTCATCGGTCAGTGACACGCTGCGGCACAGGCCGTCGAGTGGAGCCAGACCGGAAACCCGCTTGCCGGTCGGGCTGTAGTTGACCTGCCAGGCCTGCCCCTGCCAGCGCGGCAGATCCTGGCTGTTGTCGAGCAACAGGGGATCGCCGAACAGTTGATCGGCTGCGTTTTCCAGCACGCTTTCGAGCGGCTTTACCGGCGCCTCCACGACGGGGGCCGGATAGCCGCCAGTCAGGCTGATCAGTTGTTCTCGGGTAATCGCCTGGCCAGCGGCTACCGGGCTGTCGTAACGCAGGCCAGGCAGCAACACCTGCATCTGGCCGTCATCGGAGAGCGCCTGATGCAGCAGGCGGTCCCAGCTGCCACCCCGGGTGTCGCGACGCCACAGCGCCTGCGGCGCCTTGGCCAGGGGCTGATCGAGCCAGGCGGCGTGAGGCGCTCGCTGGCCCTGCAACTGCGTCCGCAGGCGCGCCGCATGCGCCTGACCTGCCGGGGACAGCAGATGTTCGAACGCTGGGTGAAAGCGCGCGACGAAGGTCCATTGCCCCGCCTGCCGCTGGCAAGCGATATGAAAGGCACCGCTGGCCCGGCAGCCGCCCAGCACCACCGGCACCCGTCTGCCGCTGCTCTGCAGCACCTCGATCGGCGCCGGCCAGAAGTCCTGACCACGGGCACACAACAGCAGATCGGCATCGCTCAGTCGTTCGGCCAGCCACAGGCCGGGACCGGTCCCCACATCGGCCAGGGCGATGACCAGATCGGCCTGGGCACGTGCTTCCCTGAAGGCCGGTAGCAGCGATTGGTACCACTGTTTCAGTGAGGCATTCTGATCCCCGGCATAAGGGTCGGTAATCCCCACTACCGCGATCCGCACCCCGGCGCGCCGGATGATGGTGAAAGGCTCGCTACCCAGCGCCTCGGCGTCTGCAAGGCCGGCACCGACGACGGGCCGAGCGAAATGCCGATAAAGGCCGGCACAGCGTTGTGGCCACAGCACGCGTTCATCGCTGCTGACCCGCACCTCGCTGCCCAGCAACTGGCTACCCTGCGCGCCACTCTCTCCCTGGGTCAGATAGGCCAGCCCACTGCCGTTCCAGCCCTGGCCGTTCTCCAGGGTCAGGCAGCGCTCGGCGCCGTGGCGCTGACGCAGCTCTTCCAGCAAGGCACCCAGTACGGCGTAACCACCGGTACTGACGCCTTCGGCCAGGCGCGCATCGAGCAGCGGATTGAGTTCGCTGCGGGCCTGGTGGGCATTGCTGCCACTGAGCCAGGGCGCTCGCCCAAGGTGGGAAACCGGCCCCAGTCGAGTGGCCGGCACCACCGGTTGACCCGGCTGGCGGGCATCCAGGGTATCGGCGAAATACAGCAATTCCAGTTCGGATTGGCCATTCTGCCGCGGGGTTGCGAAGCCCGAGCAGGCGCTGAGCATCGGGGCCATTGCACCGATGCCCATCCAGCTCATCACTTCACGTCTGCCGATGTTCGTCATCGCCCCGCTCGCCTCATCTTTATGCATTGTCGGGGCGGGATACTGGGCAGCTTATGTGACAGTTTAATGGCGGTTATTCGACAGCCATACCTCGGTCATCAATCGAAAAAATCAGATAAATCAGAAAGGTAGCGTCACAAAGCTTTCAATAGCCGTTAACAGAACTGCCAGAAAATCATCACATTCGGTCTCTAAAGTCCCGGTTTCCTCAAGCCGCTTCAACAGAAAAAGGACATGACCTGATGAGTCGAGATACCGGCGATAACCTGGACCGCAACCCCAGTGGCAACCTGCCGATGGCATCGGTTCTGGATTCGTACCTGAGCCGCCGCAGCGTGATGCGCGGTGGCCTGGGCGCCGCGATCGCCATGATCGCGGGCACCGGCCTCACCGGCTGTTTCGACAGCGGCGGTTCCAGCAATGACAGCCCTTCCACCGAGCCACCCGCCGAGCCGAAACTGGCTCTCGGCTTCCAGTCGATTGCCGGCTCGCGCACCGATGCCTGCGTGGTAGCTGCCGGTTACAGCGCCTATGTGCTGGCCCCTTGGGGAACGCCGTTCAACAGCGCCGGTGGCACCTGGAAAGCGGATGGCAGCAACACCTCCACCGAGCAGGAAAACTCGGCAGGCATGCACCACGACGGCATGCACTTCTTCCCCATCAACGGCAGCTCCGATGATGGCCTGATGGCGATCAACTACGAATACATCGACGAAGACGCCCTGCACCCGAACGGCCAGACCACGGTCAACGGCCGGCGCCCAGCCGAAGAAGTGCGCAAGGAGATCAACGCCCATGGCGCGGGTGTGATCCGCATCAGCAAGGTCAGCGGCCGCTGGCAGGTCGTCGATAACGATCCGCTGAACCGTCGCTTCACCACCGCCACCGTGATGGATATTTCCGGCCCGCTGCGCGGCACCGACCACGTCAAGACCAAGTTCTCGATCAACGGCACCGAAACCCGCGGCACCAACAACAACTGCGGCAACGGCTACACCCCGTGGGGCACGTATCTGACCTGCGAAGAGAACTGGCCGTCGATCTTCATCAACACCTCCCCCCGTCCTGCCGATCAGTCACGTATCGGTGTCGGTACCAGCACTGGCCGCTATGGCTGGGAAACCGCTGCCGGGGATGCCTCGGAACAGAACGACGAATTCACCCGTTTCAACATCACCCCGAGCGGTGCGTCGGCGACCGACGACTACCGCAACGAAGCCAGCACCTATGGCTACATCGTCGAGATCGATCCGTACGATTCCAGCACCCGTGCCGTGAAGCGTACCGCCCTGGGCCGTATTCGCCACGAAGGCTGCTGGCCGGCGCTGCCGGTAGTCGGCAAGCCGGTGGTGTTCTACACCGGTGATGACTCGAACAATGAGTACCTGTACAAGTTCGTCTCCGACGCGGTGTGGGACGCTGCCGATGCCAACCCGAGCGACCGCCTGGCCACCGGTGCCAAGTACATGGACAGCGGCACCCTGTACGTCGCCCGCTTCGATGCCGACGGCACCGGTGCCTGGATCCCTCTGGTAGCGGCCACCCAGACCACCGACGGCAGCACCCTGGGCACCAAGTTCACCGACCTGCCGGGGATCATCCTCAACACCCGCGGCGCGGCCGATGCCGTCGGCGCGACGCCGATGGACCGCCCGGAGTGGACCGCCGTCAACCCGCTCAATGGCGACGTTTACCTGACCCTGACCAACAACAGCGCGCGCACTGCGGCCGCGGTCGACGCTGCCAACCCACGCGGCCCGAACCGTCACGGTCACGTGATCCGCTGGCATGACAGCGACGATCAGCTCAGCTTTGCCTGGGATATCTTCGTGTTCGGCGCCAACGCCTCGGGCACCCCCGACATCAACCGCTCCGGCCTGACCGAACTCAACCAGTTCGCCAGCCCGGATGGCATGAGCTTCGACAGCCGCGGGATTCTCTGGATCCAGACCGACAACGGCGAATCGAGCGTGACCAGCTACACCAACGACCAGATGCTGGCGGTAATCCCCACCAACCTGGTCGATGCCAGCGGCAAGCAAGTCCCGGTCAATGCTCAGAATCAGGTGGATCTGCGCCGTTTCTTCGTTGGCCCGAACGGCAGCGAAGTGACCGGCATCGCCTTCACGCCGGACAACAAGACCATCTTCGTCAACATCCAGCACCCGGGTAACTGGCCATCCACCGACGTCGCCACGGACGAAACGCCAGCCGGCACCAGCGTCCGCCCACGCGCCTCCACGGTGGTGATCCAGCGCAACGACGGTGGCGAAATCGGCGTCTGACCGGCCCACGCGGCACGGGGTCATCTCGTGCCGTATCTCTTAGCCTGGATCGAGCACCGCGACATCCAGGCCCTTCTTTCCGTGTATCGCCACGCTCGACACCGGCTACCAAAGCACCCGGTGCGTAGCCTGCGATTGCTGGCAACGGCATGCCATCCGCTGGGTGAGCACGACCGCATCGCCCGCAAGCGGGCTCCTACGGATTGGATCACCACGTATCCTCAGAGCTGGCCACCAGCGCATTCGCGCCGGGGGCGACGCTCCTACGAATGCAGTGCCGGACGACCATCTTGCAGGCACACCGATCCTGTAGGAGCCGGCTTGCCGGCGATCCGCGGACGTACCGTCAATTCATCTGAATACCCGGTGCGCAGGCCGCGATCAATGACAACGGCATGCCATCCGCTGGATGAACACGACCGCATCGCCCGCAAGCGGGCTCCTACGAATGCAGTGCCGGAAGACCAGCTTGCAGGCACACCGATCCTGTAGGAGCCGGCTTGCCGGCGATCCGCGGACGTACCGTCAATTCATCTGAATACCCGGTGCGCAGGCCGCGATCAATGACAACGGCATGCCATCCGCTGGATGAGCAAGACCGCATCGCCCGCAAGCGGGCTCCTACGGATTAGATCACCACGTATCGTCAGAGCTGGCTACCAGCGCATTCGCGCCGGGGGCGACGCTCCTACGGATGCAGTGCCGGACGACCAGCTTGCAGGCACACCGATCCTGTAGGAGCCGGCTTGCCGGCGATCCGCGGACGTACCGTCAATTCATCTGAATACCCGGTGCGCAGGCCGCGATCAATGGCAACGGCATGCCATCCGCTGGATGAGCAAGATCGCATCGCCCGCAAGCGGGCTCCTACGGGTTAGATCACCACGTATCGTCAGAGCTGGCTAACAGCGCATTCGCGCCGGGGGCGACGCTCCTACGGATGCAGTGCCGGACGCCCAGCTTGCAGGCACACCGATCCTGTAGGAGCCAGCTTGCCGGCGATCCGCGGACGTACCGTCAATTCATCTGAATACCCGGTGCGCAGGCCGCGATCAATGGCAACGGCATGCCATCCGCTGGATGAACACGACCGCATCGCCCGCAAGCGGGCTCCTACGAATGCAGTGCCGGGCGCCCAGCTTGCAGGCACACCGATCTTGTAGGAGCCGGCTTGCCGGCGATCCGCGGACGTGCCGTCAATTCATCTGAATACCCGGTGCGCAGGCCGCGATCGATGGCAACGGCATCCCCATCCGCAGGATGAGCAAGATCGCATCGCCCGCAAGCGGGCTCCTGCACGGCTAGGCGACTTGCGCTACAAGGCAAATGGCAAGGGTTCGCGGCTGATCACCTGCACCCGCTGCACCGGCACCTGCGCATGCCAGCGCACCACACCCTGAGCCTGCACCTGAAACTGGCTGCTGATCAGCCGGTCATCCTGCTCGAACTCTAGCTGCAGCATGAAATCACCGCTGTTGAGCAGCAAGCCCTCACTGAGGCGCTCGAACGCCAGGTCGTCCACGGCTCCCAATGCCTCGCGCAAAGCGGCCACATCGGGGTAACCGTTGGCTGGTCGGCCGGTGATGATGCGGGTCAGCAGCGAGCGTGCGAACTCACCCTCGTAGAGCGCATCGAGCAGGGGCAAATGCTCCAGGCTCAGGGCATTGGCATTCAAGCGCCAGCCCGATGTCTGCGGCAGCGCACAGAGTTGCGGATAACGCAGCTGTCGGCCAGGTTGCGGTGTGAGCAGCAGGTTCAGTTCGCTCATGTCCACCATGGGCTGATTGGCAGCGAGCCGCGGCGGCGTCTGGCGCAGGTACTGATCGCTTTCGGCACCGTGCAGGCGGCTCTGGCCGTCGCTGTCGATCCAGTCAGCCAGGGCATGCACCAGTTGTTCGGCGGCCAGGTCGTCACCGAGCAGGTATTGCAGCTGACGCTCGGCCCGTTCGGCCTCCTGCCCGGCCAGCGCATTGACGTTGAAGCAGCTGTGCAGATCACGAATGCGCAAGGTCGCCGCACCGCCGGCGAAGTCGTAACGCAACGGCTGCCCACGCAGGGCTTGCCAGAACAACGGGCTCTGCCGCCAGGCAGGATCCCTGAGTGCCTGTTCGGCGAACGCCAGGCCGGCGACCTCCATGGCTCGCGCCTGGATTCGCTGCTGTTGCAGGCGCACCGCATCGACCTGTTGCCGCCCTTGCTGCACCATCCACGCCAGCCCACCGGCGAGCATGGCCAAGGCCACCAGCACCATCAATAACGCTGCGCCGTGCTGCCGCCTGCCACCCATCGCTCACCCCTCGAACCAAGAGCCGACAGTCAACAGGCTGAATGTTGCAGAGAGGTGGCAGCCACCTTTTTTCGTCATCGACGCGTCACCGTAGCGTCACAAAGCCCAGGCAGATTAGCCCTTCAATTTCATAGCGTTGGAGAGTTTTCATGGGCGGCATCGGTATCTGGCAACTGGTCATCGTGCTGTTGATCGTGTTTCTGTTGTTCGGCAGCAAACGCCTCAAGACGCTGGGTGGCGATCTCGGTGAAACCATCCAGGGTTTCCGCAAATCCATGGCCAGCAACAGCGAAGCGGACGAGTCGCCGGCACAGGTCCAGCAGCAGGCACCGCTGTCGGGAACCGCTCAACAGTCCCACACCCACACGGATCGCCAGGCCTGATGTTCGAAATAGGCTTCACCGAACTGCTGCTGGTTAGCGTGGTGGCACTGCTGGTGCTCGGCCCGGAACGCCTGCCGGTCGCAGCCCGCACCCTGGGGCGCGGCCTTGGCCAGGCAAAACGGGCGATGGGCATGCTGCGTGATCAGGTAGAACGTGAACTCGATGCCCAGGCCGTGAGCAAGGAGCTGGACGCCGCGCCGTTGCGGCAACTGGAGCAGGAACTGCGTCGCGGCATCAACCTGCAGGAGCCGCAACCAGCCGTAGGCAAATCGGAGGGCAGCGCATGAGCAGCATGCCATTGACCGCTCACCTAGGCGAACTGCGCAAGCGGCTGGTGCGCTGCCTGCTGGTGATTCTGCTGGCCTTCCTCGGCCTGTTCCCCTTCGCGCAGAC
Organism: Pseudomonas flavescens; assembly: GCF_013408425.1. NCBI lineage: Bacteria > Pseudomonadati > Pseudomonadota > Gammaproteobacteria > Pseudomonadales > Pseudomonadaceae > Phytopseudomonas > Phytopseudomonas flavescens. The sequence continues at coordinate 2,955,720 of NZ_JACBYV010000001.1, forward strand.
CCTTTACACACTGATATCCGAACCGCTGCGCCGCTACCTGCCCGAAGGCGCGAGCATGATCGCAACCAGCGTGACGTCGCCTTTCCTGGCGCCATTCAAGCTGACCATGATGGTCGCCGTGTTCCTCTCCATGCCGGTACTGCTGCATCAGGCGTGGGGGTTCGTGGCACCGGGGCTGTATCGCCGCGAGCGGCGCATCGCAGTGCCCCTGCTGGTCTCGAGCATTCTGTTGTTCTATGCAGGCATGGCCTTCGCGTTCTTCGCGGTGTTCCCGATGATGTTCGGCTTCTTCGCCAGCGTCACGCCGGATGGCGTGGAGATGATGACCGACATCGCCCTGTATCTGGATTTCATCCTCGCCCTGTTTCTGGCATTCGGGCTGGCCTTCGAAATTCCCGTGGCAACCTTCATCATCGTCTGGGCCGGGCTGACGGATGTCGACACGCTGCGCCGTAGCCGACCCTACGTGATCGTCGGCTGCTTCGTGGTCGGCATGCTGCTGACCCCGCCAGACGTATTCTCGCAAACCATGCTGGCGGTGCCGATGTGGCTACTGTTCGAAGTCGGCCTGATCGCCTGCGGCAGCATCCAGCGTCGGCCGGAGCGGGAACCTGCGCAGGAATTGGTCGCGACGGAGTAGCGTTGCAGCCAGCCCTGGAGCGCGGTGAAGTGACCAGCGCGCTCTACAGGGCCTTCTGACTCATCGAAACCGCTTGCCAACCCCTGGCATGTGCGGCGAGCGAACTCGCCGCTTCACCCTCGTCCATCCTCGCTACTGCGCCCTGCAAGAAGGGCTGCTCCTGCCATGAGCACTTCGCCACTCGCACCTGTCTAGCGGCCTCCCACGTCGGCTATGACGCTCGGCGACACGACCATCAAAATTTATATTGCGCACAAAATTAAATAGCAATAAATTCACTGCCAGCAAATTACTTTGCGCGCAAAGTATTTTACCAAGACAGCATCACAGCCATGCAGCCCAAAGCTTCACCCGTCGTCACATCGCCGTGCGCTTGACCCTCACCTGAACTCACTCGCCTCAAAGGAACGCGCTCATGACACTCACCAAAGTCTTCGCCAGTGCCGCACTCGCTCTGTCCATCGGCCATGCATTCGCTGCAGAAAGCCCCGCCGTCGAGCAGCAAACGCAGGGGTTCCTCAACGCTCTCGCCGCAGGCGGCGGACAACCACTTGAAACCCTTGCGCCCAAGGATGCTCGCGCCGTGCTCAGCGGCGCGCAGGCTGGCGCCAAGCTGCCGGCAGCGGACGTCAGCCACAAGGCGATCACTGTCGACGGCCAGACCATCAACCTCACGGTGGTTCGTCCGGCGGGTGCCAAAGGCACGTTGCCCGGCTTCATGTTCTTCCATGGTGGCGGCTGGGTGCTGGGCGATTACCCAACCCATGAGCGGTTGATCCGCGACCTGGTCAACCACTCCGGCGCCGCTGCGATCTACGTTGACTACACGCCGTCTCCCGAAGCGCATTACCCGACAGCGATCAATCAGGCGTATGCCGCGACACGCTGGGTAGCCGAGCATGGTCAGCAGATCGAGGTGGATGGCAAGCGGCTGGCCGTGGCCGGCAATAGCGTGGGCGGCAACATGGCAGCCGTGGTTGCGCTGATGGCCAAGGACAAGGGCACACCGAAGCTGAAATTCCAGGCTCTGCTGTGGCCGGTCACCGATGCGAATTTCGATACGCCGTCCTATCGGCAATTCGCCGAGGGGCACTTCCTGACCCGCAACATGATGAAGTGGTTCTGGGACAACTACACAACCGATGCCAAGCAGCGCGCGGAAATCTACGCCTCGCCTCTGCGCGCGACCAGGCAGCAACTGCAAGGCCTGCCGCCAGCTCTGGTGCAGACAGCCGAGCTCGATGTGCTGCGTGACGAGGGTGAAGCCTACGCTCGCAACCTCAACGCTGCCGGCGTCACCGTCACCGCCGTTCGCTACAACGGCATGATCCATGACTATGGCCTGCTCAATGCACTGAGCCAGGTGCCGACCGTGCGCCTGGCAGTACAGCAGGCCGGCGAAGCGCTCAAGCAGAACCTGAAGTAAGCGAAAACGGAAAAGGCCCCGCAACATCTGGTGTTGCGGGGCCTTTTTTATGGAATCTAGAACGTCAAATCAGAGAGACGCCACACTTCGAAGGCGGGCATTTCGTAGGGATGGCTTTTCTTCATGGCCTTGACTGCGTTGTGGATCAGCTCATCGGCCACCACCAGCTCGACCTTCCATTCGGCGAGGGTTGCCAGCTCACCGCTTTGGCCAATGAACGGCGCGCTGCCTTCCAGCGGACGAAACTGCCCGCGGCCCAGGGTTTGCCAACAGCACTGTTCATAGTCGCCGACACGCCCACCGCCAGCCGAGAATACGGCGGACTTGACGCTTTCCAGATGACTTTCCGGAACGTAGAAACAAAATTTGTACATCAACTACTCCGCTGCAAGTCGCTGAAAACAATGAGCTAATCATGCCACAGAATGATGGCACATTGCCGTACCGGGTTCGTGACGTAGCCGACACTGCTGATATATTCAGACTCGCCCCACAAGGCGCCGTTCCCGACCGGAAAGACGTTGTAATGGGATTGGGCGATGCGTCGCACACTTCACCTGACGACATTGTGCGTTGCAGCGATGATGGGTTACGGCGCGACGAAAATCTTGTGATTACCCAAGCCGGAACGGCCTCCCCACCCTGCGGGTGCAGCCTTAGCCGTAACGCTGAAACGAAAAACGCCAGGCAATGCCTGGCGTTTTTCTTGTCACCGACTGCGGATCAGTCGACCCACACCCGCGCATTGCGGAACATGCGCAGCCAGCCGCCATCTTCCTGCCACTCGTCCGGGCGCCAGGAGTTCTGCACGGCGCGGAACACGCGCTCCGGGTGCGGCATCATGATGGTCACGCGGCCATCGCGGCTGGTCAGGCCGGTGATCCCGCGCGGCGAACCGTTGGGGTTGGCCGGGTAGCTCTCGGTGACCTTGCCGTGGTTGTCGACGAAACGCAGTGCGATGGTGCCGGACAGGTCGGCCTCCAGCAGTGCCTCTTCGCTTTCGAACTCGGCATGGCCTTCACCGTGGGCGATGGCGATCGGCATGCGCGAACCGGCCATACCACGCAGGAAGATCGACGCCGACTCCTGCACCTGAACCATGGCCACGCGGGCTTCGAACTGCTCGGAGCGGTTACGCACGAAGTGCGGCCAGAACTCGCTACCCGGGATCAGCTCGTGCAGGTTGGAGAGCATCTGGCAACCGTTGCACACACCTAGGGTGAAGCTGTCCTTGCGCTCGAAGAAGCCCTGGAAGGCATCGCGGGCACGGGCGTTGAACAGTGCCGACTTGGCCCAGCCTTCACCGGCGCCGAGTACGTCGCCGTAGGAGAAACCACCACAGGCGACCAGGCCCTTGAAGTCGTTCAGGTCGACACGACCGGCGAGGATGTCGCTCATGTGCACGTCCAGCGCGGCGAAACCGGCGCGGTCGAAGGCCGCAGCCATTTCCACCTGACCGTTGACACCCTGCTCACGCAGCACGGCAACTTGCGGACGTACGCCCTTCTTGATGTAAGGCGCAGCGATGTTGTCGTTGACGTCGAAGCCGAGCTTGACGCTCAGACCAGGGTTGTCTTCTTCCAGCAGCGCATCGAACTCCTGGTCCGCGCAGTCGACGTTGTCACGCAGACGCTGAATGCGATGGCTGGTCTCGGCCCACTGACGCTGCAGCAGGCGACGCTGGCCGGTGAACACCGGCTGGTCGTTGAAACTGATGGCCACATCGCCGTTGTTGACCGGCTGGCCGATCACCGCGACGCAGTCGCCAAGGCCGGCAGCGCTGAACTGCGCCAGCACGTCCGGGGTAGCGTCCTGGCGAACCTGGATCAGCGCACCGAGTTCTTCGTTGAACAGAATGGCCGCCAGTTCCTCGCTGCCCTCGGCAAGGCCGTCGAGCTGCAGGTTCAGGCCGCAGTGACCGGCGAAGGCCATTTCCAGCGCACTGACCAGCAGGCCGCCGTCGGAACGGTCATGGTAGGCCAGCAGGTGACCGTCGGCGTTGAGGCCCTGGATCACCGCGAAGAACGCTTTGAGGTCTTCGGCGTCGTCGACGTCCGGCGCCTGACGGCCCAGCTTGCTGTACACCTGGGCGAGGATCGAAGCGCCCATGCGGTTCTGACCACGGCCAAGGTCGATCAGGATCAGATCGGTCTCGCCCTTGTCCATGCGCAGCTCGGGAGTCAGGGTCTTGCGCACATCGGCGACCGGCGCGAAACCGGTAACGATCAGCGACAGTGGTGAGGTCACGCTCTTCTCCGCGCCCTCCTCGCTCCACTTGGTCTTCATCGACATCGAGTCCTTGCCCACCGGAATGGTCAGGCCCAGTTCCGGGCACAGCTCCATACCGACGGCTTTCACCGTGTCGTACAGACGTGCGTCTTCGCCCGGGTGACCCGCGGCGGACATCCAGTTGGCCGACAGTTTGATGTCGGAGAGTTTCTCGATGCGCGAAGCGGCGATATTGGTCAGGGTCTCACCGATCGCCATGCGCCCGGACGCCGGGGCGTCGAGCAGTGCCAGCGGGGTGCGCTCGCCCATGGCCATGGCTTCACCGGTATAGACGTCGAAGCTGGTAGCGGTGACGGCGACGTCGGCCACCGGAACCTGCCACGGGCCGACCATCTGATCTCGGGCGACCAGGCCAGTGATGGTGCGGTCGCCGATGGTGATCAGGAAGCTCTTGCTGGCCACGGCCGGGTGGCGCAATACACGCTCGGCGGCTTCGGTGATGTCCAGGGTGCTCGGATCGAAGTCATCGCCCAGCTCGGCCTCACGGGTTACCGAACGGTGCATGCGCGGCGGCTTGCCGAGCAGCACTTCCAGCGGCATGTCCACCGGCGTGTTGCCGAAATGGCTGTCGGTTACGGTCAGTTGCGGCTCTTCGGTCGCTTCACCGACTACCGCGAACGGGCAGCGCTCGCGCTCGCAGATGGCCTGGAAACGCTCGAAATCGACGGCGCTGACGGCCAATACATAACGTTCCTGGGACTCGTTGCTCCAGATCTCGTGCGGGGCCATGCCCGGCTCGTCGTTGGGCACGTTGCGCAGTTCGAAGCGGCCACCGCGGCCACCATCGTTGACCAGCTCCGGGAAGGCGTTGGAGATACCACCGGCGCCAACGTCATGGATGAAGGCGATGGGGTTCTGGTCGCCCAGTTGCCAGCAGCGGTCGATGACCTCCTGGCAGCGGCGTTCCATTTCCGGGTTCTCGCGCTGTACCGAGGCGAAATCCAGATCGGCCGAGCTGGCGCCGGTGGCGACCGACGAAGCGGCGCCGCCGCCCAGACCGATCAGCATGGCCGGGCCGCCGAGCACGATCAGCTTGGCGCCAACGGTGATCTCGGCTTTCTGCACGTGATCTTCACGGATGTTGCCCATGCCACCGGCAAGCATGATCGGCTTGTGATAACCGCGTACTTCGTCGCCATGGGGAGTGCTGATCGACTGTTCGAAGGTACGGAAATAGCCAGTCAGCGCCGGACGACCGAATTCGTTGTTGAACGCGGCGCCACCCAGTGGGCCTTCGATCATGATGTCCAGCGGCGTGACGATGCGCTCGGGCTTGCCGTAGGCCTGCTCCCACGGCTGCTCGAAGCCGGGGATATTCAGGTTGGAGACGGTGAAACCGGTCAGACCGGCTTTCGGCTTGGCGCCGCGGCCGGTGGCGCCCTCGTCGCGAATCTCGCCGCCGGAACCGGTGGAAGCCCCCGAGAACGGCGAGATGGCCGTCGGGTGGTTGTGGGTTTCCACCTTCATCAGGATATGCACCGGCTCCTGCACCGCGCCGTACTGGCGCGTTTCAGGATTGGGGAAGAAACGCCCGGCGGTGTGGCCGACGATGACCGATGCGTTGTCCTTGTAAGCGGACAGCACGTTTTCGCTGTGCATCTGGTAGGTGTTCTTGATCATGCCGAACAGGGATTTCTCCTGGCTTTCGCCGTCGATGTCCCAACTGGCATTGAAGATCTTGTGGCGGCAGTGCTCGGAGTTGGCCTGGGCGAACATCATCAGTTCGATGTCGTGCGGGTTGCGCTTCAGGCCCTGGAAGGCGCTGACCAGATAATCGATCTCGTCTTCGGCCAGGGCCAGGCCCAGGTCGGTGTTGGCCTTTTCCAGTGCGGCGCGGCCGCCACCGAGGATATCCACGGCGGTCAGCGGCTTGGGCTCAGCATGGCTGAACAGCTTGGCGGCGTCCTGCAGGTTGCTCAGCACCAGTTGGGTCATGCGGTCATGCAGGAGGGCGGCCGCCTGCTGCACATCGGCGTCGCTCAACTCACCCGACACGTAATAGGCGATGCCCCGCTCCAGGCGGCGAATCTTGCCAAGGCCGCAGTTGCGGGCGATGTCGCTGGCCTTGCTCGACCAGGGCGAAATGGTGCCGAAACGCGGGATGGTCAGCAGCAGACGACCACTGGGCTCCTGCACCGGCACACTCGGGCCGTACTTCAGCAAACGGGCCAGCACTTGCTCTTCATCGGCACTCAACGCACCGTCGACATCGGCAAAGTGTGCGAACTCGGCGTAAAGGCCGGTCACAGCAGGAACCTTGCCGGTCAGTTGCTCGAGCAATTTACCGTGACGAAAAGCAGAAAGGGCGGGAGCGCCGCGCAGGATCAACATCGGGGACAGCCTCTGGGAAGGGGGTGTACTTTGAGGCCGCATATTCTAGCCTAAAGCGTCGTCTGCGGCACGCCCGCTCGCGCCCTGCGGTCATCGGCACGTGGCGAGCCACATAAGCCGAAAAAAGCGCATTTGCCTAGCAGAGCGAAGCGGTGCTGTCCAGATATGGAACGGCACGACGTTGGCGTATACTGCCCCGATGCCCTCCTCCTACCTGATTGGCAAGCGCTACGCCGGTTGGCTCTCGGCGATCGGATTACTCCTGATGCTCAGCGGCTGCGCGGAACCTCCCAGCAGCCTTGAGCGTATCAAGGAGGAAGGCGTGCTGCGCGTGATAACCCGCAACAGCCCGGCTACCTACTTCCAGGATCGCAACGGTGAAACCGGCTTCGAGTACGAACTGGTCAAGCGCTTCGCCGACGATCTCGACGTGAAGCTGGAAATCCAGACCGCCGACAACCTCGATGACCTGTTTTCCCGCCTCGGCCAGCCCAACGGGCCGGTGCTCGCGGCCGCCGGTCTGGTGGAAAGCCAGGGGCGCCAGCAAAGCGCACGCTTCTCCGTGCCCTATCTGGAAGTGACTCCGCAGATCGTCTACCGCAACGGCCAACGCCGCCCGAGCCGCCCTGCGGATCTGCTCGGCAAGAAAATCCTGGTGCTCAAGGGCAGCAGTCATGCCGAACAGCTGGCTGCATTGAAGATCGAGGAGCCGGACCTGCAGTACGAGGAGTCGGCCGATGTGGAAGTGGTCGACCTGCTGCGTATGGTCGATGAAGGGCAGATCGACCTGACCCTGGTCGACTCCAACGAGCTGGCCATGAACCAGGTGTATTTCCCCAACGTACGCGTTGGCTTCGACCTCGGCGACTCGCGCAATCTGGGCTGGGCCGTGGCCCAGGGCGAAGACACCAGCCTGCTCGATCAGGTCGACGGTTTTCTGCGCCGCTCTCAGGACAACGGCAGCCTGCAACGTCTGAAGGAGCGCTACTACGGCCACGTCGATGTACTCGGCTACGTCGGCGCCTACACCTTCGCCCAGCATCTGCAGCAACGCCTGCCGCGTTATGAGAAACACTTCCGCAAAGCCGCCCAGGAAAACGGCCTGGACTGGCGCATGCTCGCCGCCGTGGGCTATCAGGAATCGCTCTGGCAGCCCGGCGCCACCTCCAAGACGGGCGTGCGCGGGCTGATGATGCTGACCCTGCGCACCGCCCAGGCGATGGGTGTGTCCGACCGTCTCAACCCGCAGCAGAGCATTCAGGGCGGCGCCAAGTACCTGGTGCACGTCAAGGAACAGTTGCCGGACAGCATCCCCGAACCGGATCGCACCTGGTTCGCCCTCGCCTCCTACAACATCGGCGGTGGCCATCTGGAAGACGCCCGCAAGCTGACCGAAGCCGAGGGCATGGACCCCAACAAGTGGCTCGACGTACAGAAGATCCTGCCGCGCCTGTCGCAGAAGCAGTGGTACAGCAAGACCCGCTACGGCTACGCCCGCGGCGGTGAGCCGGTGCATTTCGTGCGCAACATCCGCCGCTACTACGACATCCTCACCTGGGTGACCCAGCCGCAACTGGAAGGCAGCCAGGTCGCCGAAAGCGGCCTGCACGTCCCCGGCGTCTCCAAGGACCACCCCGAACAGCAGGACAAGACGCCGCTTTAGCGCGCTGTCGTGAAGGGTTCCTCCTCCAGACCACTGCAGTCGTCAGATCGGTTCGCCGGCCGGAGCAAGGTGATCCCCAGTCCGTAGGAGCCCGCTTGCGGGCGATAGCGTCTGCCGAATCGCATCGCTGGCAAGCCAGCTCCTACAATGGGAACCACTGGATCAGCTCCAGTCCGTAGGAGCCCGCTCGCGGGCGATATCGCCTGCCAGATCGCATCGCTGGCAAGCCAGCTCCTACGATTGGGATCACCGGATCAGCCACGGTCCGTAGGAGCCCGCTTGCGGGCGATATCGCCTGCAAGATCGCATCGCTGGCAAGCCAGCTCCTACGATTGGGATCACTGGATTAGCCACGGTCCGTAGGAGCCCGCTCGCGGGCGATAGCGTTTGCCGGATCGCATCGCTGGCAAGCCAGCTCCTACGATTGGGATCACCGGATCAGCCCCAGTCCGTAGGAGCCCGCTTGCGGGCGATAGCGTCTGCCGAATCGCATCGCTGGCAAGCCAGCTCCTACGATTGGGATCACTGGATCACCACCAGTCCGTAGGAGCCCGCTTGCGGACAATATCGCCTGCCGGATCGCATCGCTGGCAAGCCAGCTCCTACAATTGGCATCACTGGATTAGCCACGGTCCGTAGGAGCCCGCTCGCGGGCGATAGCGCCTGCCGGATCGCATCGCTGGCAAGCCAGCTCCTACGATTGGGATCACTGGATTAGCCCCGCCCGCTTGCGGGCGATATCGCTGTCAGCGTGCGGCCTGCGACTGATCCTCCGCAATCGCCTTGCGCACGTCTCCTGCCAGGCTGAAATCGAACGCCTGCTGTACGTCGAGCTTTTTCGGTAACACGCCGTGGCGATGGAAGAAGTCAGCGGCTTTCTGCAGGCTGGTGGCGACTTCTTCGTCCAATGAGGCGGGCTGGATGCGCGCCTCTTCCACCCAGCGGCGGGCGACGTTCTGGGGAATGTTGAGGTCTTCGGAGAGGGCGTCGGCCATCTGCTGTGGATGGGCGAGCGCCCACTGCTGGGCCTTGGCCAGGCGAACCAGCAGATCGCCGATGGCGGCTTTCTTGTCGGCATCGGCCAGGGCCTTGTCGCTGGCCAGGGCATAGGAATAACCACTCATGATGCCGCGCCCGTCAGCGATCACTCGCGCGCCATCGATCAGAATGGCATTGGAGGTGTAGGGTTCCCACGGCACCCAGGCGTCAACCGAACCACGCACCAGGGCGGCACGACCATCGACCGGGCCGAGGAAGGAGAAGGTCACGTCCTTGTCTGTCAGGCCGTTCTTCTCCAGCAGGCCGAGCGCCAGAAAATGCCCCCAGCCGCCGCGATTGACGGCAATGCGCTTGCCCTTGAGATCCGCCACGCCTTGCGCGCCCGAGTCCTTCGGCACAACCAGCGCCACGGTCTCGGTGTTGTAACGCCAGGCGCCAACGGCCTTCAACTGGGCGCCGGCAGCATGCACGAAGAGAAACGGAATATCGCCGGTGAAACCGACATCCAGGGCATTGGCATTCAGCGCTTCGAGCACCGGGGCACCCGCAGCAAAGGGCGTCAGCTCGACCTTGTAATCGAGGTTTTCCAGCTCACCCGAGGCGCGCAGCGAGGCGTAGCGATCGCCCTTCACGTCGCCGAGGCGAATGGTGACCGGCTCGGCGGCCTGCAACAGGCTGCTGAACGACAGTGCGGCCAGCAGAGAAACGGTGGTAAAGCGAAAAGGGAACATGCAGAAAGCTCCAGTGGCGGTGATGCGCGGGAGCTGCTGCGTTGGAACGCTCACAGGCTCGAAAGACAGTCGTTGCGTGGTACGGGGACAGACCCGTCTTACTTGAAGGCGTTGCCGAACGAGGTGTCGATGACCGTCCTGGTGTCGAATGCCTCTGGCAGTGCGCCGGTTTCGACGAGGAAGTCGGCAGTGTCCTGATAGTCACGGGCAGCCTGTTCATCCACCGGCCCGACGCTCATGTTGGCCTGGCCGATCCAGTGGCGCGATACCGCCTGATCGAGATTGGCTTTCTTCGCCCACAGGTCGGCGTAGGTTTCCTTGTTCGCATCGACCCAGGCGCGGGCCTTCTGCAGACGTCCGAGGAAGTCGCTGATGGCCGCGCGTTTCTCGTCCAGGGTAGCGGCATTGGCTGCGATGCTCGACAGCCCCGGCATCAGGTCGCGGGCGGTGATGATCGGTTTGGCGCCGGAAAACACGATCTGCTGGGAAATGTAGGGCTCCCACACCGGGAAGGCGTCGATGCTGCCCTGTGGCAATGCCGCGGCGGCGTCGATGGGCATCAGTTTGACGAACTGCACGTAGTCGCGGGGCAGCCCGGCCTTCTCCAGCGCACGCAACGTCAGTTGCTGGCTCCAGGCTCCCGGCCAGTAGGCGACCTTCTTGCCTTTCAGGTCAGCGATGGTCTTGGCCGGCGAATCCTTGGGTACCAGCAGGGCGATGGTATCCGGGTTCTGCCGCGATACGCCGATGAGCTTTACCGGCGCGCCCTTGGCGGCCAGGAAGATAAACCCCGAATCGCCAAGAAACCCCAGGTCCAGGGCACCGGCATCCAGGCCTTCGGCGACCGGCGCGGCGGACTGGAAGTGTTTCCAGTCGACCTTGTAGGGAGCGCCTTCGAGCACCCCGGACGCCTCCACCGAAGCGCGGACGTTGTAGTAGTTCTGGTCTCCCACGCGCAGGGTGATCTGCTCGGCAGCCTGGACCACCGGCGCGGCCAGGAGCGCGCCAGCCAACGCGGTACGCAACAATGCGGACAGTTTCATTGCAAGGTTTCCTCTGCTGGGTTGCCCAGACGGGCGATATGTTCATGGATGGCGGGAATCAGCCCCTGCCCGTAGGTGATGGCATCGCCCAGCGGGTCGAAACCGCGAATCAGAAACGTGGACACGCCAAGCTTGTAGTACTCGCCCAGCGCCGCGGCGACCTGCTCCGGCGTGCCGACCAGCGACGTGGAGTTCCAGCGCGCGCCGGTCAGCCGCGCGACGCCCATCCACAAGCGACTGTCCAGCACCTCCCCCTGCCCCGCCGCCGCCAGCAGACGCTGGGAGCCGACGTTCTCGGGAGCGTGTTCGGTAAGCGGCAAACCCAGACGAACGCGGTTCTCGCGAACCTGCTCGAGTATCTCGGCGGCACGCTTCCAGGCAGCCTCCTCGGTGTCCGCGACGATCGGCCGGAACGACACCGAGAATCGCGGCGTGCGGCCATATGCAGTAGCTGCCGTCCTGACGCAAGCGACCTGCTCGGCCACCGAAGCCAGAGGTTCGCCCCACAACATGTAGGTATCCGCATGCTGCGCCGCGACCTGCACTGCCGTAGCCGACGCACCGCTGAAATAGATCGGGATGTGCGGCCGCTGCGTACAGCGCACCGCAGGCGAGGCGCCCTGGAAGCGGTAGAAGTCGCCGCTGAAATCCACCGGCTGATCGGCCGTCCAGACGGCCTTCAGCGCGCGCAGGTATTCGTTGGTGCGGGCATAACGCTGGGCATGATCGAGGTAGTCGCCGTCTCGCTGCAGGTCCTCGTCATTACCGCCGCTGACCACATTGAGTGCCAGCCGACCAGCGCTGAACTGGTCCAGCGTGGCGAGCTGCCGCGCGGCCAGGGGCGGTGCGATCATCCCGGGCCGGTATGCCAGCAGGATGCCCAGCTTGTGCGTCGCGGCAGCCACGAAGGAACTGACCACCGCCCCCTCCGGGCCGTTGGAAAAGTAACCAACCAGCACCCGGTCGAAGCCCGCCGCTTCATGAGCCTGGGCGAACCTGGCGACGAACGCCGGATCCACCGCATTGCCCAGAGGCTGATCCACTTCCGACGCTGGCGCCGCGGTGATCATGCCGATGATTTCAATGCTCATGTCGCGATTCCTGTCACGTAGTCATGTCCGGGAGCCAAGGTGCTGCAAACGCCCACTTATAATGAAAACGTCTTTACTGGCTATTTCTTATAAAATTTATAGACAGCAGAACAGGAAATGAAATTCATTTTAGGAATAACCTAATATGCAAAACAATCAAAACCAAGGAAACAGGCTCAAGCGTGGGCTTTGGCCAGGCCATGAGCATGGAAATGGCCCCGGCATGCCCGAAGAGTGAAGCGAGCAGCGGAGCGAAGCGAGCCGAACGACGCGCCTGAAATTACTCAATACGCATATTAGCTTATGAATAAATTGAATTTTTATAATCAATAGCGGATTGCTACCTTAGGCTTCAAACCGCTACGGATTCCCGCCATGAGTCATCCCGCAACGCCACAACGCCTGAATGTCTTCGTTGCCAGCCTCTCGGACCTGCTGAACCGCGAGCCCGACGAGGGCACCCTGATCGAACGCGGTGGCGAGCTGCTGCAGCAATTGGTCAGTCATGACGACTGGCTGCCCAACGAACTGGCCCAGCCAAGCAGCGAGCGCTACCAGCAGTACCTGCTGCACCTCGACCCGGCGCGACGCTTCTCGGTGGTCAGCTTCGTCTGGGGCCCGGGACAAAGCACGCCCGTGCACGACCATCGTGTATGGGGGCTGATCGGCATGCTGCGCGGCGCCGAGGCTTCCCAGGGCTTCAGCCGTCAGGCCGACGGCAGCCTGCATGCCGATGGTGATGCCGTGCGCCTGGAGCCTGGCCAGGTGGAAGCGGTATCGCCGCGCATTGGCGACATCCATCAGGTCAGCAATGCGTTCGACGATCGCGTGTCGATCAGCATCCACGTCTACGGTGCCGACATCGGTGCGGTGCATCGCGCCGTGTACCGCGAGGACGGCAGCGAAAAACTGTTCATCTCCGGCTACTCCACGCCGCCTTCCATTGCCCAACGGCAGCCCGCCCAACACGAGTCCTGAACCATGAGCCAAGTCGTAACCCGCTCTTTCGCCGATATCCGCACCGCCCTGCTGCAACAGCAGGAAGTCGCCCTCATCGATGTGCGTGAAGAAGCACCCTTCGCCGAAGACCACCCACTGTTCGCCGCCAACATTCCGCTTTCCAAACTCGAACTGGAGATCTACGCCCGGGTGCCGCGCCGCGACACCACGATCACCGTCTACGACGACGGCGAAGGCCTGGCCCGGGTCGCCGCCGAGCGCCTGCTGCAACTCGGTTACAGCGACGTGGCCCTGCTGGAAGGCCAGCTGGCCGGCTGGCGCAACGCCGGTGGCGAGCTGTTCCGTGACGTCAACGTACCGAGCAAGGCCTTCGGCGAACTGGTGGAAAGCCAGCGCCACACGCCCTCGCTGGCGGCCGAAGAAGTACAGGCCCTGCTCGATGCCAAGGCCGACGTGGTGGTGCTCGACGCCCGCCGTTTCGACGAATACCAGACCATGAGCATCCCTACCGGGATCAGCGTCCCGGGCGCCGAACTGGTGCTGCGCGCCCGCGAGCTGGCGCCTGATCCGGCCACGCAAATCATCGTCAACTGCGCGGGGCGCACCCGCAGCATCATCGGCACCCAGTCGCTGGTGAATGCCGGCGTGCCCAACCCGGTCGCCGCGCTACGCAACGGCACCATCGGCTGGACCCTGGCCGGCCAGCAACTGGAGCATGGCCAGAGCCGGCGCTTCGGCGGGGTCAGCACCAACAACCATGAACAGGCCGCACGATCGGCCCGCGTCGTGGCCGACAAGGCCGGCGTCGGCCGCGCCACACTCGAGCACCTGAGCGCCTGGCAGGCGCAACCGGCGCGTACCACCTATCTGTTCGACGTGCGCACGCCGGAAGAGTACGAAGCCGGTCACCTGCCCGGCGCGCGCTCCACGCCGGGCGGCCAACTGGTTCAGGAAACCGATCATTTCGCCAGCGTACGTGGCGCGCGCATCGTGCTCGCTGACGACGATGGCGTGCGCGCCAACATGAGCGCCTCCTGGCTGGCTCAGTTGGGCTGGGACGTGCACGTGCTGGACAACCTGCCACAGAGCGCCTTCAGCGAAACCGGCGCCTGGATCGCCCCCCTGCCCGCTCTGCCGCAGCCGGAGGAAATAAGCCCGCACACCTTGCAAAGCTGGCTGGCAGCAGGCGATACGGTGGTGATCGACTTCACCACCAGCGCCAACCACGTCAAACGCCACATCGCCGGGGCTCACTGGGCCATCCGCGCACAACTGCCACAGGCCCTGGAGAACCTGCCGGTGGCCGAACGCTACGTAGTCACCTGTGGCAGCAGCCTGCTGGCGCGCTTCGTGGTGGATGAACTGCAGGCCCTGACCGGCAAACCGGTGTTCCTGCTGGCTGGCGGCAATGCTGCCTGGTTCGCCGCCGGCCTGCCGGACGAATCCGGCGAACAGCACCTGGCCGTGCCGCGCAGCGACCGCTATCGCCGCCCGTACGAGGGCACGGACAATCCGCGCGAGGCGATGCAGGGCTATCTGGACTGGGAGTTCGGCCTGGTCGAACAACTCGGCCGGGATGGCACCCATGGGTTCAGGGTGATCTGACGTTCATGCGCGGTGGAAAACCGTAAGACGTTTTCCGCTGCCCCATGACCAGCAGAGCCTGAAAGCGATACGACTAAAACTCAGTGCAGGGCTGGGGGGAGATCCCCCTGGTAGTCGAGGCGACATCAATCATGCTGGATGCCGTTCTACTCGATATAGACGGAACACTTACGTTTCAAGGAACAGCGATTGAAGGCGCCAACGAAGCCCTGCTGGCCATAGAAAGACTTGGCCTCAAATTCAAGCTACTGAGTAACATTAGCGAACGTTCTCCCGGGGTAATCGCACAGGAACTACAGAGTCTTGGCTTCACCAACATCACAGCAAGCCATATCTACACATCCTCTCTAGCGGCGGCACAGTGGGTATCTACATCCGCAGCAAGCTACACAGACCTGCTGATACCGGACGCTGTCAGGCCGCTTTTCCCCTCCTCGCAGTTGAACAGAGAAAACCCCGACTACATCATTGTTGGCGGGGTATCCGACGGCTTTGACATCACCACCATTAACCGAGCATTCCAGCTCATAAGGTCAGGCGCAAAGCTTATTGCAATGCACAAGAATGCATACAGTCTTACCCCGCATGGGCCCGAACTGGACAGCGGCGCTTATATTGCAGCACTTGAATATGCGACGGGCACGAAAGCGACTATTTGCGGCAAGCCTTCGGCTTCATTTTTTGCCTCCGTTCTTTCCGATCTCGGGTCTTCAGCGGCAAGCACAATTATCGTCGGGGACGATCGTTTGACCGACATTGCTGGTGGCCAGGCCGCTGGTATCAGTACCGTACAGGTAGAAACCGGAAAAGGCCGGGATGCCGTCGAACACAAGCTTCAGCCAGACCACAAAATCCCTAGCGTGGCCGCTCTTCCGGCACTTGTTAACTCAATCATTCGCGGCCAACCCGAGGCCTGACGGCATTGCCATAGCCCGAACACTTGGAGCCCGACCCACCTTGAGTTACGGGTACGCCACACACTAACGCGAGGTAACGCTCTGGTTACCCATCGCACAGAAACTCTGCGCCTGCTTCTTCGCCGGTAGTGCCCGCAATTGCGTAGAGCATTGCGCCTGACTCGGTGCACGGGTCACGCCAAGCACGGAATCATCATCGACGGTGATCAGGTAGGGCTGGTTGTAGCGCGGCCCGTCGTACCAGCCGCTGATCTGCAGATCGCTATAGGCGCAGCGATAACGCATATGCCCGGTGAAACCCTTGAACGCATCACGCCGGAAGATATGGTGATACTGCTGCCAGTCACGCTCGCGCTGGCCCTTGCGCACGGCATCGAGGCAGCCCTGTAACTCGGTAATTTTCGGCTCGTGCAGAAAGATGCTCTGGGCCTGGTTGGACCCGTCCAGATGCACCGTCGCAACCAGATAAACCTGCCGCTCGGCCGCCTGGGCAGCTGCGCCCAGCAGTGCCGCCAGAACCAACATCCCTGCTTTGATCAATTGCATTACTCCTAAAAACCTAGGATAGGCAGTCTGTACAAAACTTAGCCTCCGAGATCCAGCCATTCAAATCGTTAGATGTCTAACTGCCTTAGAGAACTGACGTGCTCGTCAACGCTCTTTTATCTCATCCTGACACGCAAATTTCTATCATCTTAAATTAAAAGGTAGCACCTTGGAGACAAACACAGCTGTCATTAGGTGATGCAGCACACAAATTAGTGCGAGTTCATAACCGGCACACATCAATCATGGATAGGGCGTGGTCTTTATAGTCGATTCCTTTATCACAAAGGATGAGAGCTGAGGATGCACATTATACAGCCATGATTCCGTAGCCGCGTACTCATTGAGAATTGAATATGACCAGCTCCATTGCTTTCGTTCGTCCGGGGTACCCTCATTCAAAACCGGAAGATCATTAACATTATGAACAATGGTCCCAACATAATTAATCTTTCCGGCAGAAGCCTGGAAACTACTCATCACCGGCTTTGCCACGACACTATTTGGAGTTGGCATATAGCTTCTCATCCCAACAAAGCCATCTACCATATTGGGGTAAGTAAACTCAGAGATATAGTAATTCCCAGGGGGAAGACTTACTGCAAAATACCCCCCATTTAGTGGAGTAGCTCTTATAGCATACTGCCCTGCAGCATATAAGTCTTTCACGACCGACTCCGCCCCCGCAAAACGCCTAACATGAATCATGGTGGCCGGAGCGAGAATGCCCGATTCGTTAGAAACGACCTCATGCTCATTATGAAAAACAACTGATCGCCCAATAACGATTGCTACCTCTTCGCTTGGAACAGATCCTGTTTCCAGCTCAGATTTAACCGTCGCACAAGAACACAGCAAGATGACGAAAAAAAATAAATATTTAACTTTCATAAATCACCCATTACCACTAAAAACGACTACAGCCCGACCCACTCCCAAACACTCTCACCACACAGACAACGCATGCTAATCCCGAAGATAAAAATACACGCTACAAGAAGGCGAATGAGGAGAGACGGACGGACAATAAAAATTGATCACTGAAAATCCTTTACGAGTAAAAGCAGCGTGGGTTAAATCCTATCTAGCCTGGATAGCTTGAACAATGAACTGGCAGCCGATTGCGGTAGACCACTGATATTCAAAAAACAGCAGGCGCACTCGCCTATCTATCCCCGCCGCGCCTTGAAAAACGCCTTCAGCACCGCCCCACACTCCTCCGCCAGCACCCCGCCCTCGACCAGCACGCGGTGGTTGAGGAAGCCCTGGTCGAAGAACTGCCCGCGACTCACGGCCATGCCGGCGCGGGGTTCGCTGGCCCCGAACACCACGCGCTGTACCCGCGAGTGGACGATCAGGCCGGCGCACATGGCGCAGGGCTCCAGGGTCACGTACAGGGTGCTGCCAGGCAGACGGTAGTTGCTGACGGCCTGGGAGGCGGCGCGGATGGCGACCATTTCGGCGTGGGCGCTGGGGTCGTTGGTGGAGATCGGACAATTGAAGCCGCGGCCGATCACCTCGCCATCCTGCACCAGCACAGCGCCGACCGGCACCTCGCCGAGCTCGGCGCCTTTTCCTGCCAGCTCCAGCGCTTCACGCATGAAGCGCTCGTCGTGGCTGCGGTCGATGATCAGCGGGGCTCTCAAGTCAGGGCACTCACGTCAGGCGATCTCGATGGCGGCCATCAGGCCGGTTTCCATATGGTCGATGACGTGGCAATGGAACATCCATACACCAGGATTATCGGCCACGAAGGCGATGCGCGCGGTCTCGTTCTTGCCGAGCAGGAAGGTGTCGGTGTAGTACGGCTCGATCTTGCGGCGATTGGAGTCCAGCACCTTGAAGATCAGCCCGTGCAGGTGGATCGGGTGCTGGTACTGGGCCATGTTGCGCAGCACGAAAATGTAGTGACCGTCCTTCTTCAGGCTGGCGATGGGGCGATCGGCGCAGGTCTTGTCGTTGATGTCCCAGGCCTGGCCGTTGATCTGCCAGTACTTGTAGCGGCCTGCGGCTTCATCGGCCGGGGATGCCAGTGACGCTGCCCACTCGAAGTTGAAGCGCAGGGTTTCGGCGCGCTGCAGATCCGGTTCGGCCACCGGATTTGGCGGCAGCGCGGGCGGCCACTCGGCGGCGGGCTCACTGCTGGCGACGGACTTGATGGTGGCCAGGCGCAGCGGCCCATTGCGCAACGACAGTTCTTCGCTGCCGACTTCGGGCACCTTGAGCGCCAGGTCGATGCGCATGCCCGGCCCCAGCCAGTATTCCTTGCCCAATGGGCGCGGCTGGATCGGGTTACCGTCCAGCGCGTAGATGCGGGCATTGCCCTTTGGCAGGTTGAGGCGGTAAGTGACGGTGCTGTCGACGTTGATCAGCCGCAGGCGTACCACCTGTCCAGCCGGCAGCTCCAGGGTGGGCAGCGAGATGCCATTGATGGTCGACAGGCGCCCACGGGTGCCCTCGCGGGCAGCCTCCCGGGGTACGCTGAACTCGGTGAATGCTCCCTGCTCGTCCACGTGCCAGCTCTTCAGGCACAACGTGCGTTCGTGCTGGAAACCGGTGGGCTCACGCTCCTCGATGATCAGCGGGCCAACCAGGCCGCGCCCCAGCTGTTTGGCGCTCGACTCGTGAGGGTGATACCAGTAGCTGCCGGCATCCGGGGTAACGAAACGGTAATCGAAGTATTCGCCCGGCAGCACAGGCAATTGAGAGACATAGGGCACACCGTCCATCTCCAGCGGCAGGCGTATGCCGTGCCAGTGAATGGTGGTGGCCTCGGGCAGGTGATTGATGAAGCGCACACGCAGCTCATCACCCTGACGGCAGCGCAACTCGACGCCGGGTGCCTGGCCGCCGAACGTCCAGGCAGGCGTGACATGACCGGGCACCAGCTCGATATCGTGGGGCGCGGCGATCAGCTCGTAGTCGTGGGTCTTGCGGTCGAACGGGCGCCCCAACCAATAACGTGCGCCGCCAGCGCCCAGGCCAACGACGCCAAGACCGACCAAACCGCCCAACACCTGTCTACGGGTGAAACTCATGAAGCCTGCTCCTGAAGCGGGACTGCGATAACGCTAATCAGGTCTGATCGGATACGTCTCTGCGGACGCTGGAGAGCTGCGCACGATACACCTTGCAAGCGAGGGCGTTAAGGGTCGCTGCGGTGGACGGGTTAGGCGCCCAGCCCCCTACACGCCATATCTACGTACGCCGATAGGCCCGCGTGGTCAGCAGATACACCGGCAACCCCGACACCAGCACGATCAGCGCCGCATAAGGCGCGGCGCCGGCGTACTCCAGGTTGCCGGTGTGCGACCAGACCTTGGTCGCCAGGGTCTCCAGACCGGTCGGGCCGAGGATCAGGGTGGCGGTCAGCTCTTTCATGCAGTCGAGAAATACCAGTACGAACCCGGCGCCGATAGCGGGCGAGATGATTGGCAAGGTGACCCTCAGAAAGGTGGCGATCGGCGTATGCCCCAGGGTGCGCGCGGCTTCTTCCAGCTGCGGTGAAGCCTTTTCCAATGCCACGCGGATCGGCCCCTGAGCCATGGGCATGAACAACAACGCATAGGCCACCAGCAGCAGGATGCTGGTCTGATAAAGCGCAGGCACGTAGCCAAGGGCGAAGAACACCAGCGACAAGGCGATCACCAGGCCCGGCAAGGCGTGCAGCAGGTACGGCAAACGATCCGCCAGCGTCGCCATGCGACCGTAGTAGCGCACGACCACCAGGCATACCGGCAGTGCCAGCAGGCAACTGAGCAAGGCACCACCAAAGGAATAGGTCAGCGACGACCACAGCGTCTCGGCGATTTCCAGCACCGGGAAGCTGGCCGAGCTGCCCTCGACGATCCAGAACCCCAGCATCACCAGCGGCACACCGCAGCCGATGGCTACCAGCGCCAGCAGCAGCGTCTGAGCCAGCACACTCCAGCGACCCAGGCGCAGCCGTGCGGCGCTGCGTGCCACGCCCTGGCCGGT